>JAOZIE010000023.1:0-404149 GCA_026014485.1 Candidatus Bathyarchaeota archaeon | reverse complement strand
GCATCAACAGCTGTGGTTATTGCTTTTCCTCTGGCCTTCAAAGTTATTTCTTTAGCGTCGTTCGCCGATAGACCGGTTATGATCGCCAATACATAGTCCATGGGCATTTTATTTCCAACGAAAACAATTCGTGATTTGTCCGACATTTTTCATCACTCAACAACAAAAAGCTATACTTATGTTACGTAAGCTTCCCTTATAAAGCGATTAAACAACAGGCACTCGGGTAATGTTTTAGCGCGTCGTCGAAGACCATGTAAGTACTCGAAAAAAGAGAACTCAACTGGAATATGGCCCACCAAGATTTCTTGAAGGTTCTTCCAAAATAAGTCTTGGAATGCTCTTTACTTAATTTTGGGGATTCAAACGAGAAGGCAGTTATTTAACAAGGGACCAATTGAAGGGACGTTACTTTGTAAAAGAAGGCAAAATCCTCGCTATACTTGATAATTCTTTACACTTCTCCACCCAATTGTCAAAAAAAATAAATCATGTATAATAACTACACCCCTTCTTTTAGATAGATTGCGCGGATCGCATTATCATGTTTATGCCCTGAAAGGGGATTTTATGACTACGTGACGATTCTGGGCAAGTAAATTGAGTTGGAAAAATGAGCATAACCCAAATCGAAATTACTAAGGAAATCCCTAAAACGCATCAGCGATTAGCGGATAAATGCCCTGAATGTGCAAGCCAAAATCTCGTTCATGATTACGACACGGGTGAAACCATCTGCGGGGACTGCGGTCTAGTCTTATATCAGCAGATGTTAGATAAAGGTCCAGAATGGCGTGCTTTTACCCAAGAAGAAAAAGCTTCCAGAAGCAGAGTTGGTTCGCCAACATCATATTCAATTCACGACAAAGGGTTATCCACAGCAATCAGCCAAGTTGACCGAGACGCGTCTGGAAGAAAACTGCCTCTCGCGACAAGGCTACAGATGTGGCGTCTGCGCAAGTGGCAAATACGCAGCCGAGTGCATTCATCCAGAGACCGAAACCTTGCACAAGCGATGTCGGAACTTGACCGTTTATCAGGCAAAGTATCTATATCATCTCCAATAAAAGAAAAAGCAGCATTAATTTACCGCAAAGCCCTCGACAAAGGTTTAGTCCGTGGAAGATCCATATCGGCCATTGCTGCTGCCTCGTTATATGCTGCTTGCCGCAAAAGCGGATCCCCCCGAACTCTTCGAGAAATCGCTGAAGCAAGTCTAGTGGATAAGAAAGACGTTGCACGATGCTATAGGCTGCTGCTACACGAGCTCAATTTTCACATGCCTGTTTCTGATCCGTTGACATACGTTTCAAAAATTGCAGAAAAAAATGGCGTATCAGGCAAAACACAGGGCGCAGCAATAGCAATACTCAGGGATGCTAGACAAAAACGGTTTTCAGCAGGAAAAGACCCAATGGGCATGGCTGCAGCTGCACTCTACATAGCTTGTCTCCAGCATAACGAAAAGATAACACAGAAAGACATCGCTGAGGCAGCTGGCGTAACCGAAGTCACCGTTCGAAACAGATACAAGGCGCTAAAGAAGCAGCTATGCATCGAAGTACCTGCTCAAAGAGCTCACTTTTAGATTTCTTTTACCAGAGAAGGCGAATGTGAGATGGGTAAAAAAGGAGAAACAGGAGAACAAGACCGGGGAAAGCCTCAGCCTCGAAAAAAGAAGGAAAGGGAAGATGCCCGCAAGAAGAAGAAACTCGACAGAGTTGAAAGACAAAAGTCAAGACAGGTGTAGATAAGTAATCTTTGCAAACACGCTATTTTTCAGTGTTTTATTTCTCTGCAGCATGAATCCGAGTCTTGCGACGGTAGTGCATGGAAACGGTTATGCGTTTTCTGCTAAGACTATTGTGCAATCCATCATTTATTCGGGTGTTGCCTCTTCCTCTACTTGCATGACCAAAACGAGATATTTTCCAACTCTTCATTCCCCTCTTATTATTTGAGGGTTACTTGTTAGGATGTAGAAGGGCAATCTCGTTTGAGAGGTATATAGTTCAGCAATTAAGTTTAGCAATCGTTTGCCTGCCTACACATATCCCTTGGTAATCGGGCAAGACAACAAGTCTTGAAACACGATAGTACGTTGTCTTCATACGGATGCTAACAAGGGCTATGAATGCTATGGGTTTGTTTTGGTAAAGACTTACTAGCGCAAGATCAAGAAGGTTCTGAGAAATACATCGAAGAGCAACGCGACAGAGAAAGCAAGACTCTCGAAAAGGGGCATGTGTTACTGGATTAACACCTAATATCTCCCCTCTTTCTAGCTTATTCTTTAGATTTGAATTTTATACCTTAACTATTTTCGCATTGGCTAAAAAAAGAGAGCGCCGGGAAATTTTTTGCCACTTTAACTTTGTAGAAGCCATTTGAGTTGTGAAAAAAGAGGAAAGGTAGCCACGTAGAAATGTAGAATTGGCGATGTCGCCAGCGCGTTAGGGGTTCGAATCCCACCCCCTGCACCATATATAAATAAACAGGCCTTTTGCCGAATTCGGCTGGAACTACAACAGACAAACAAAATGGGGCTCTCGCAAACAAGCAGATTACGACAGCAGTTCAGCGCCTTTTCTCAGCCAGAGCCGAAACCAAAAACACAGAAGCGCAAATAACAAGCAAGTCAACGACAATGATTATAGTAGTAGTGCTGTTAAGAAAAGATTTGTTCTGGGGAGAAGGCAATGCAGATTCTGCTATGGACGATGGAGAAGTGTTTGAGTTAGGAGTTATCGTTGCAGACGATGAAGCTGAAGGAGTTGGGGAAGGAAGAGGCGACGAGTGCGGTGTTGGTGTTTGTATCTGCTCAACAGTTAATATTATTGACCGTGATGTGGACGTTCGGTTTGTAACTAAATATCCTAAATAGCCTCCAACATAGTAATTAACCGTGGAGTCAACTGCCACGGTAAGAACATGGGTACCTAACTCTAGGTTGACAAGACGCAAAGAAAACGTCAAGTTCTTAGGCAACTCGTCTCCAATGTTTTCCAACTGGTCAGTATACATGACGGTCTGGTTTCCATCCAAGGTGTAAGTGACTTTGTCTATCCAGCCAGCGTTTATTCTTCCGTCTTCAGGCGTTGAAGACACATAAGAATCGGGCGTGACAACTGAGAAATTCAGGATAACTTCATCGGGGTAGACAGAATCCTGAGTAGGCGAGTAAATCAGTATAGTCGGTCGATCAGTGATGGGTTCCCACGGAAAAGGAACCCAGTTGGCCGTCACTTCGAACAGCAATCCTGCTGATAGAAGTAAGAGGAGTGAAACAGCAAACACTACAATTAACCTTTTCGTGTGCACGAGTACACCATTTGTGATACCTTTTTTCCGTGTTTTAAAGATTTTGATCAAGAAATCTTAACTAATCGCTCAGATGAGTGGTCAAACTTTCTTGACTAAAAAAGCTCAATTGTTTCTTCCAATCGTAATCAACGCATACAGCAATCCGCCCTCTTACGATAGACGCGCACCTTAGATCTCAGCCTCTGTTTCGCTTTACCCAACGTTGATGAGTAAAGTTGGTCGGTGCCCAACACCATCCCCGCAACGCCACCGCACACTTGCCAAACTTCTTTGCAGCAAACAATTCATTCAAAAAGCCGCCTACTCATGTGGTAACGGGTGATCAAGATATCTTGACTGATACCCCAGAGGAAATAGCTTGATTGAACCCACTTCAAACAGCAACTGTAGATTTCACGGTCCACCTCGCGCCCCGCAGCTCACTTTTGAGCCTTGAAGTGGCTGCACACCTTGGCTGGAAGCAACTCAAGTAACTTGCATATAACGCGCCCGCTCGCCCTGAGACACCAACCATACCAATCCGCGCAGTCCACACAGTTAGAGCCTTCTGCATTAGTGAGCCTCCTTGACCTCAAGCAAAAGCACGTTTGTAAGAGCTCATGGAAGTCTGCATTAAAAAATGAAGACCAAAACATCAAGAAATATGCGTATACGAACAGCCATGCCTCAATTTCCGTCTCTCAAATAGAACCCCCTGCTAAGGGATACAGGAAAAAGGGAACGTGGCTGCGTAGAACAAGAAGAATTGGCGGTGTCGCCAGCGTGTTAGGGGTGCAAATCCAGCCCCTGCACCAAAATAAGGGGTTATTGAGAGTACAACGGGCTCTAACGGTTCACGTTAGTCTGCAGTTGTTGTTACGAATTTTTTGTTGTCCTTTTTGCAGAGTTGTTTAACAAGGTCGCGCCCCATTGAGGTGACTTGATTTGTAGAATAGAAAGCGCCTGCCCATTGCCCGACCATATGGAATCCTTGGAGCCCCGGAAGCGTCTTGCTAACGCCGTTCTTGGAGACTGCCTTAGCAAACTCTTTGGGTGCAGGATATGGCACGCAGTAACCGCGGTAAGCAGCCAGCCAATGCTCCACAGAGACGGGCGTAGCCACATCGACCGCCTCGATTTGATCCTTGAAGCCGGAAAACCGCGTATCTAACCTTTCTGCGATAATGTCCGCAATTCTTCTTTTCGCTTCCGTGTACGCTTTAGTGTCCTTTGACAGTTTGTGCCAGTAGTCATAATTGGAATCCAAAACTACTTTGACAACGGTTTTGCCCGGTGGCGCAAGGGAGGAGTCAAAATTGAAGATTTCAACATCAAGCCTGTTGTACTCCCTGCCTTCGAAAGTCACTGGTTCAGTTTGAAAGAGCACCAGAGAGTGTGGTTCACCGCGGAACTCTCGGTTGACTCCGTACCAAACTTCAAACCCGAAAGAGATAGTTTTTGGATATGACTTGTAATAAGCGCGGATGGAATCGTTTACGTATTTTCCATCTAACATGCCAAATATTGTGGAATGCCCGTCTGCCGCGGAAACAATTATGTCTGCCAGATGCTGCGAGCCATCTTCCAATTGAACACCAACCGCATTATCGTTCTCAACCAGAATTTTAACAACCTTGGACCTGTAAGCAATTTCGCCGCCCAATTCCAAATAGCGTCTTTCAATGTTCTTCGAGAGCGCCAAGGAACCGCCGATTGGCCAACCGCCGTCGCCTTTGTTGAGTGCGGACAGAAAAATCATCGGAATCAGAACGGGCACACCGGGAACATCGTATTCTATTGTTGGGAACGCTTTCTGGAGGAAGGGGTCGCTGAAGCCCTTTGCGTAATCCTCCACCGTTATTTTGCTGTATTTCATCAGTGAACGCAGCACTGGCAGCAACCTGATCATGGTTCCGAAGCCGCCGCCCATCGCCGCGAATATGTCGTAGCCACTGAACCGTCGGCAGACTTTAACGAACTCGCTGATTTTTTCCTTGTCACTGGGCGAAAGCGCCATCAGGTGCCTTTCAAGTTCATCCAAATTCGTGTAAACGGTGAAGGCTTTGCCGTCGGTGTCTTCAATTTGAACGAATTCCCGGAAACTGTACGTTTTGAGACCGTGAAGAGCGCCCAGTTCCCTCCACACTTTGTTGTCTGCAGAGCTCGAGATTATGCCAAAGAGGTTGTGAATTGCATAGTCGAAGGTGTAGCCGTGTCTCTTCCAAGAAACACAGACGCCGCCTGGTTTAGTTTGCATCTCGAAAATCTTGGTTTTGAACCCGTTCATCTGCCCATAGCAACCAGTTGCCAGACCAGCCAAGCCAGCGCCGATAATAATAATGGATTTTGCAGTCACTGAACCAACAACTCCAATCCTTGGCTTAACGGACTAATGTTATGTCTTCTCCCTTTAAGCTTTCACCAAATCTTTCTTTTGAGCGCCCCTCGAATCGCGTTTTCATCGTCTCAGAAATCACGTTTCGGTAAGAAACTGCATGTCTGCATTTGAGAATTGCTTGAATGCGTTCTTGCCGAATTTTTCGTCTAATTTTTGTGAGTACAGCTGAAAGGCCTTGAGAACTTCTGTTTCGCCAATCTTTTCCTTAAATGAGAGGCTAATAACCCAACCTTTTTTTCTAAGATAACCTGTTCCAGTCGTTAGGTCTTCAATCTTGGCTCCGGTTATTGCGACCCGTTCGCAACAGACGCCAAACTCGTTTAAAACCTTAAAAACAGTGTCTTCAACAAAGGACCAAATCGCCAGCTTCTTCGCGGTGCCGCGGTTAGCGAGATAAGTTTCGGCGTCAACCACAAGGTGTAGGCTTTTGGTGTTCTCGAATTTGCCGTAATTCCCAAATATCCATAGAAACCGCAAAAGCTGTGTTCTCAAGTTTTCGAGTTTGTGCTGTTGAGCAAAGGTGTCGGTGGAACTCAATCCCAATGAGGAAAGCTCTATTTTACTGAGCAGATTGTGGACTGCTTTGAAAGAGGCAGCCTCTTTTTTGGAGAGGGGCAGATTCTTTGGGAAATCGACGGTTCTTGTCTCAGATGATGGAGATTTTGCGGGTTCGACAAATTCGTCTGCCTTAAGCGAAGCGCGGATAACCGCTAAGCGTTTGATTCCCTCAAAAGGTTCTACAAATAAATGATACTTCTCTTCAGAAATTTGCGCACCTAACTTCGCCTCAATCTTCTCGCGGGTCCAAGCAGCCGCCGTTTCTTTTAAGGTGTCACATGGAAAACTTTGGCAATAAGCACAGTTAGCCACGCCAGCTTTGTCTACGCATTGACGTATCAGACAGGTTCGGCTAGGCAATTTTGATTCTTTGGGAATTTCGGCGTCTGGAGTTTGACAGGTAACACACGGCGTCTTAATCGGCATGTACCCAAGAATCTGCTTAGCATTTTTCCTGTAACGTTCAAAATCTTCGGCACTCATGCCCTTCCGCGGATTGGGTCCCCAAGGACAAGCACCACAGTTAAGCCCACATTTGGAAACAAGGTCTGACACACATCTTATCTCCGAGCAAAAAGAACGAAAAAGTCCAATAAAAGAATTCCTACGACAAAAGTCACTCAAATAAAGAATAATATTGCTAAGAAAATGGAAGAAATTGCCGCTCGTATAAGCGGAGTCATTTGGCAACATGTGTTTGTTTCGCCGCAAAAGCCGAATCACTCGACTTTGTCTTTAACAGAGGTTCTTTGGCGCCGTTTTCTAGCGAGTATAAGAGTTGCTAAAGCCACAACCACCGTTGCCACAGCGACACAGACTGCTATGAGGGGCAAGTATGGAAAAGCCTCAGACTGAAGAATAGACCAGATTCTCAGGTCGGGGTCGCATAATGTGCCGACGAACATACAGCCAACGGTGACAATCTCGTTTGCACCGTCGCCGTTCAGGTCGCCTGTCGCGACGTTCCAAGCCATAACGCCCTCGCCAATCACCCAGTTGCGGCTTTCTTTTTGTGTTAATTCCTCGCCGTTCCAGCCCCAGACTCTGAGTTGGGCCGTTTCTTTCTCCGTGGAGTTTACCGCAAAAGACCCATACGCAACTGCTCCACCGCTGGTTACAATTTCAGTTTTGCCGTCGTCATCCACGTCGTTGATGGAGACCGTTTTGAGCTCAGTTATGTCTGAAGTTGACCACTCATGGCTTGTCTCCAGATTCAAGGCGTTTCCACTCCAGTTCCAAACCCTGAGTTGGGCAAGGACGTCGGTGCCGTCATAGGTGAAGCCGCCAGTTACGATTTCGACCACGCCGTCGCCGTCAACATCTGCCGTTTTCACGTTGTTGACAACCGTGTTGCCCTGCACGTTTCCCGCGCTATTCAAAGCATACCCGTCCACGAGCCGCCACTCCGCCGCTACCTCCAAACGCAGGTTTCCCTCGGCTATTTTCCAGACGCGAACCTGCCCAGTGCTGTTTGAGAGGCTGTTGGCGTATCCAGCCGTGACGATTTCTGCCGCTCCGTCACTGTTCAAGTCGCACACAGCAACGGAATTTGCGCTTCCGTTTTTGGAGTCGCAGCAGTCAACGTTTGCCTCAAGAATCAGATTGCCGCCGTTCCACCGCCAGGTACTAAGCTGGGCCGTGGCGTTGTAGGGTTTTCCGACGGTAACCACCTCCTGTTCACCATCCCCATCCACGTCAGCAACGCAAACAGAGCTTGCGGATACCCCGTTATAGCTGCCTTTGAGAAGCATCGTTTGACCATCCCAGCTCCAGAATCGGAGCGCGGCTGAGTAGCTGCCGTTTTCATCCACCACGTTGCCTGCGGTTATTATCTCGGTTGTGCCGTCTCCGTCAATGTCTGCGGCGTAAACTACCCCAAGGTTGCCGCTCCATTTCTCGGTGTGCTCAAGGGTTATGTTTTGTCCGTTCCAGCTCCAAACCTTCAGGGGAGCGTACCCAGAGATGCGGGTGCCGTTCGCGGATACATCATATGCCCAGCCGCCAGTAACCATTTCCTCTGTTCCGTCGCCGTCCACGTCAGCGACAAAAAGGTTATGCTGCCCACTGATGCAGGTGCCGCCTACGCCGTAGGTTTCCCAATGCTGCTCCGCCTCCATCACCAAGCCGCTCTCATGAGCATCAACGTATGATACCGCAGTTAAGGTGAGAACCAGAAAAATAGAGAAAAGAACGAAGAAAAACCTCAGCGTACTCGGTCTGGGCAAGCGACGTTTCCTCTCCAAAGGCGGTTACCAACTCACGCCTAAATAACATTTGCTGATTTCAACGTGAACCATCAACCAAAGCGCAGCCACTGCCCACAAGGGGCACGAGAAGAAACCCCCACCATAAATGATTAATATTGACTGGAGACATGTTTGTGCATGCAAACGCTCGCTGACTCCCATAAAACCTTGATGTGGTTAGTGGGGCTTAACGTTGCCTTGGATCTTTTGTCTGTGCCTATCTGGTTTGCCTTCTCTTTTATGGAGAACCCGCTGGCGACAACGATAATTTCAGTTAACACTTCAGCGGCGCTTGCCGACGCGTTTGTCGCCGTCATTGTGTTTGCTGTTGCGCTTTTCGGCTTAATGAAGGGGTGCAGGTGGGGTGCATATTTGGCGGTAGCGGGCACGGTGGGGCAGCGGGTCGTCGGCTTCTACTTGTTTGACGTGAATTTGGGCATGGCAGTCGAGTTCGTTTGGAGCAGTCTGATAGTCTTTTTTTCCTACAAGTACATACGGCAAACACAGGTCGCCACCAGGCAAGCGTGAAATCCACAAAATCTGCCAACAGATTTAACTGCAGCTGCAAGAAAAAACAATTGGAGAATAATCCGTTGGGTATGTACAGCATGCGCGCAGGTAAAGACGCCGTTATGTTTCGCATAGCCAACGCCGCGCACAGCTACGGATTAACGCCGAATATGATGACGGCTATGGGTTTAGCTTTCGGCTTAGCCAGCGGCGCCCTGTTTGCGGTGCGGTTTTTGCCTGCCGCTTTTGCCTTGGGGGTTCTTAGCGTCTTCTGCGACGTGGTGGACGGAACCTTAGCGCGTAAGTTTCATATGGAATCGAAATTCGGCTTGATTTTTGATTCTGCCGCTGACCGCTCATCCGAAGCGGCCGTGGTGCTAGGCGCCCTCGCAGGAAGAATAATTAACCCGTTTGGAGTCATCGCCATCGCTGGTTCTATGTTACTGCTTGCCTGCCGCGCAGCCGCCTACCGCCGAGGCTACAAAACAGACTATGTGCTGTTTGGGCGCTTTGAACGCTTAGTCTTCATCTTGGCGGGCCTTTTGGTGCCCAACGTTTGGGGGAGCACTCTTTGCTTTGTCACAGCAGGAATCCTAGGCTTGGTTTCCGCATGCCAAATCGCCATTAACCTGTACCGCCAAAGCAAAACATAAACTACAACACTCAGCGCACCCACGTCTGAAAGCCCAGCCACAGACAGATGCTGCTTGATGGAATACTATGGGGGTTGTCTTTGTAGGAAAGATTTCACGGCGTTCGCCAACGTTTCTGCAGCGGCTTTCCTGACTTCTGCGGAGCGGTCAGTCTCTATTCTCAATTTCTTTTTCTAAACCCTGCGCTTTTTCCATGGCGGCTTGCTTCTTTAAAGAATAGGCGCAAAAATGTCATCGCTTCTACAATGACGGCTCTATCCACGGGATTCACAACATTTAGTTGCACAGAAAAATGCTCTAAAGTGCCTGCCTACAAGCCCTCATAATTTTTACTCCCCGTGGAGTGGCGACCAAATTTACGCGACGTCTATCGTAGATTGCTCCGTGCGTTGCAGGAAACCCTTGTTGAAGAGGGCGTTAACCAGCGTGGACATAGTTGGCAACTTGAGCCCCATGTGTTCTGAGAAGTCGGTAAGTGAGGCGTCTTCGTAGCAATGCCGCCAGCGTGTTAGGGGTTCGAATCCCCTACACCATACACAAACAAACCATCGAGCAAGCTAAAATGCATTCAACTGCTTCAAAAACGTTCACACTTTTATTAAGCCAACCTCAGTATTGGTAGATCATGTGGAAAATAATAAGCTCCATAATTATTCTGTTTTTGTTTTTAGGAGTTTTTGCTTCAGCCTTTTCCTCTGTAAATGCAAATGCGGTCCCTAATCACGGAGTTGTAATTGACAAAAAGGGTATCCTCACTCATGATGAAACGTGGAGCGGAGAAATTCTAGTAACCGAAGATGTAACTGTTCCAGAAGGCGTCACGTTAACCATAGACGCTGGTACAGTCATCAAGTTTGAGCATGCCAGAGGGTACAAAATAGGCTCTGAAAAAATAGGAATGACAATTTTTGGAACGTTGAAAGCTGTTGGGGCACCGGAAAACCAAATTTGGTTTACTTCTGACGCAGATGACGCCGTAAATGGTGATTGGCGTATGATTAGGTTTGAGAATGCGAAGGATAGCATAATAGAATATGCCATAATTGAATTTGCTCAACAGGGAATAAACCTTTGGAATTCCAGCCCCACAATATCTCATTCTATTGTAAGATGGAACAATTGGGAGGGTATCTATCTGGAATCCTATTGTGAACCCTTAATTGAATACTGCTTAATCTACGAAAATGGATATAACGGAATTGCAATGGAGCAATTCAACAATGCAACCCTACAGTACAACACAATTTGGAGATGTGGAACACATGGTGTTCACGTAGATGCATCCACCGCAAGAGCAGAATACAACATAATCAAGGAAAATCATGCAGGCGGACTATCAGTAGACGACCATGGAACGCTCATAGCGTTAAACAACACTCTTCAAAATAATCAAGTCGGCATTCAATGCGGGGAAGGGGCAAATATCGTAGTAGCAGACGGAAACGATTTTTATAACAATTTAGTCAAAATTGAGTCCTCGTCAACTGACTCAGTTGAGAACAACGAGGGAAATGGTGCTGGCGAGATAATTTATGATTACTGCGACAATAGACCGTATGAGCTAGGCTACATTCCGGGAGACCAAGAGAAGGACAAATACATGTATGTTTATCCAGAAGAAGATGAGTCAAGGAGAGTGATCAATAAAATAGGCGAAGGTTCAGGGTTGACTTGGAGTATCACTTGGGATGGAAAAGATATTTGGGCCGCGACACTATGGGGAGATGTTTTCAAACTCGACCCCAAGACTGGCGAGATTAAAGTGCATTGGATTTTTCCAAGAACCCAAGCGTGGGGCATGACATATGATGGAGAAAATCTGTGGATAAACGATTTTGCAGAGAAAAAAGTTTACGAGATGGACAGCAATGGCAAGATACTTTCATCATTTGAAATTCCAGACACAAAAGGCGGAGCAAAGGGCATCACATGGGATGGAGAATACCTCTATTTGATGGGCTGGACCACCCCCACCATCTACAAACTTGATAAATCAGGGAATTTAATTGCCACAATCGAGATAGAAGAAGGCGGGGGCGGATTAACTTGGGATGGCACCTGCTTCTGGGTTCCCAATGGCGGAGTTATATGTAAAATTGACAGGGAGGGCACAATTGTCGGGAAAATTTATGCAACAAGTGAAGGAACATGGGATCTTGCTTGGGACGGGCGCTATTTATGGGCGACTCAAAGAACAAATGAGAACTGGCAAGACGCAAAAATATTTCAAATAGAAATAATTGACGCTACAGTTATCCCAGAATTCTCACTGCAAATCATGCTTCTGTTATTGACGGTAACAACTTTTGTTGCCATAGCCTACAAAAAACACTAAAGAACCGCTCACACCACAATGAGAAGGGGACAGTGTTGTTCTACCGAGGTCAAGCTTCAGTTATAATCCATGTTGGAGTACTTCGGAGCCGTAGTGAAGCAGGCTTGTCATTGCGTTTATCCTGTTAGACGCACGCGCCATTCCGTAAACGGCACCGTAAAGGGACAGGAAGGTCATTGTTAGAAACTTGGAGTTCGAGTAAACCACAAGCATTAAAACAAAAAAGAACAACTTTGAAAGCCCCCTTTTTACTAACCGCAAAATGCCCAAGTCCCTCCGCGTAAGCAGTATCTGCGGGATGAAGAAAAATAAGGGTTGTGCCCAATGCGAACAGCGTAAAGCCCCTGCACACTAAACATACATGAGGAATTTCCATGGGCCTTTACAGAATGCGTACCGACAAAGACGCTCATAGTTTGGTGAGCACTCTTTGCTTTGTCGCAGCAGGAATTCTCGGCTTGGTTTCCGCATGCCCTCGCCGTTAAACTATGCGGGTACGGCAGAGCTTAAACTGCAAAAACATAACGCACTCTCAGAAGCGTCCACAGACGGACGCCACTGGCCAGTTACTCAGGCGGGGCGGTTTGTCGTTGCAGAAGAGATTTTACGGCGTTAGCCAACCCTTCGGCGGCAGCTTCCCTGATTTCTGCGGAGCGGTCAGTCTCTATGTCCACGATTTCTTTTTCTAAACCCTGCGCTTTTTCGATGGCAGCTTGCTTTTTTTCCGCGTAGTCATCGTGAAGCGTCTCCTGTTCTACCCCAAAGTTCTGTACGGTAACTTCCAGTTCGGCTTTGGCGGCATTCAACCTTTGAGTTGTCGCCTCTTCCCTTTGTCGTTTAGCCTTCTTGGTGAAGCCAAAGAAGCTGGTTTTCATCTGCCCAACTTGCACAAGTTCCTCCTCTATGTCGTGGACGTTTTTGGTTAGGCGTTCGATGGTGCTGTTTCTGTTCTCAGATAGTTCCCTGTTTTGGGTGGCGTAACCTGCGTCGAGGTCTACGATGTGATGATTGGTTTCTGCGAGTTCCTGTGCGGCGGCGTCCATTTCGGCTTCCTTGAGTCTTATCTCGGCTAGTTTGCCTTCAACATCGGCTAATATCTGCGTTCGCTCTTTCACGAATGCTTCGTCTGCTTTTATGGCGGCGACGGTTTCAAAATCTAAAAGGGCCTGTCGCAAACGCACAAGCCAATCGTCAAAGTATTGGCTGAAAGGCGAAAGCGCAAAAATTTGGCTGCCAAGCCGCTCTAAGATGCCGACGGCTTTTTCCGCAGTTTCCTCTGGGGAAGGCGCGGACACTTCGGGTGCATACTTGATTTCAGATGGTTTTTTGGCGGCTTTGGATTTGGTTTTGCGGCTTGAAGCTTTTCGGACCTTCGCCGACGTTCCACGTGAACTTGACCTAGGAAATGCCATACTGAACCATCCTGTTAAGCGATATTTAAACTGTGAGTTAGTTTATACATAGCGGATTTGAAAAACAGAAAGGGGACGGGGGTTAGTCCTGCTCAATTAATGTGTGCATAAGGTCGCTCTTGGTAATCATACCCAAAATCTTGTCTGGTTCAGCAGGGTCAACGACGAGGACTCGTCCTGTTTCGAACGCACTCATTTTTCTGAATGCGACAAGGGCAGTGTCCCCGGGGTGAACAGCGACGGGTTTTCGGCGCAGAATCTGGCTTACCGGAGTTGAGTCTCGTTTCTCTTGTCCAACTTGGCAGGCTTCTTCTAGCGTGATGAAACCGATAGGTGTTCCGTTGTCATTAATCACGGGGTACCCTATGTGATGCTGCTTTGCCATCAAATCTAACAGTTGACTAATCGTAACGCTTCCAGAGACGGTTTTCACGTTTGTGGTCATGATATCTTCCACTTTCACGTGGTCAAGCGCATCGGTTTCCCGAAGCATAAGAATGGGCAGGTAGCCGAATTTCTCCTCCATCTTCTTAGCTTCTTTAATTGCAGCGGTTCGCTTCTGTATAGACGCTCGGGCTACACGCTGGTAAACTTCGGGTTCCTGCTCGATAACCCACGTGTTAATCACGCCGTTTTCCACTGCGTTATAGAAGAAATCTGCCCCAGCTTTGGTGCGGATAATAACTGTAGACCACTCTTCAAGCGGGTATGCGCTGCCTATGGATATGTCCGCCAACTCGGATGTGAAGTCAGTGCAGGTTCTGCAGCTGGGCATGATGATGTCTTCAATCTCTGATATGGGTATTCGGATAACGTCTTTTTCGGTTTGCACAATGAACTTGGAGCTTAGCCGTATATGCTTAATCTCGGAGGGCTTAACATGATAGTTATCCTCCAAATACTTGAGCAGCGGCTCCATTGAGAAAGTGCCAAAGCAGAAAAGCCCAATGATGATGGCTAAATTATCGGCTATTTTGTGGCGCCAAGCCTCCATCTTACGTAGGGCAAGCACGTGACAGGGCACGCCGACGAAGGCAATCTTGGTTTTGCCGTACCCGTAAACCGCGCGTCCATACGCCTTAGCTACTGGCGAAGGAAAGAACTTGCTGCCGACCGCGGAGAGAATGTCATCAGGTACAGTGGCAACCGAGGCTTTGGGCTTGGCAGGGTTTTCAGGTTCAGCCTTGGAAACGATGGCGCTGTCGAAGAATTTCTTCTCGACGCCGTATGTTAACAGAGACGTAACGACTCCGCCTCCGCGGCTGAGTTTTCTTAATTCAGGGTCAGTGGCTTGGGCAAGTACAATTTTACGGTAGTACCCTAAAGCTTCATTCTTAACGGGAGCATCTGAAACGAATTTCTGAGTTCTAAGCTGAAGAGCCTCAGAATGAGGACAGACCTCGTAGCATATCGGACAAAGGTCAAGGTCCTCAGAGCAATCATGTAAACGGCGGTTCTTTTCATCCTCTACCGAGATAGCGCCAGTTGGACATGCAGCCTCGCAGGCGCCACATAAAGTACAAAATCCACCGCTCACTATTTTTTTGTAAAGAACGTTATAGGCTATGAGTGCGTCATTTTTGGTCTGCATGCGTACCCCCACCCTTAATTATACATATGCACTTCTGCAGCTTAAATACGTAGCCGTTCATCAACAGCCTTCTGTTGAAAGCAAAAACATGTTGATTACGCGGATAACACAGAAAGCTACGGAACCAAACGGTGAAAGCAGGGTTTCAAAGGTAGTAAACGATGCAGATGGGTTAGCCCAGCGGTTTGCCTTCAGGTTTGGGCACATGTTTCTTCAAAAAGCTAATGCGACACGACAAATAAGGAAGAAGCTTTTCCACCGCCACAAACGCCACAGTTGCATACATGATTCCGCCCAAGACATCTACAAAATAGTGCTCGCCAAGGTAAGTTGCGCTGAACCAGACACCGATTGGAAAAATCAGAATGGGAGAAGCTTTGGCTTTCCAGATTTTGAGGGCAAACAGCGAAATAAGCCAGGGTAAAGCTGAGTGCATGCTTGGGAAAGCCGCAAATTGGTTGGGACTTAGAAAATCAAACATGGTTTTGTAAACGGGAAGACCAAGATTTACGTCCACGGAAGTTGTCAAGATTCTTTGCACTACGGGTCCCGTGTATGAGGGATTGTAAACTGAATTAAACTCCCACCATGGAGGAGCCACAGGGTAGAGCAGAAAAGTAAGCAGCGCACTGTAGCTTAACACGCCGAAGGCGACTGTGTACTTCCAGTAATCTCGGGGGCTTTCCCGCCACAAAATGAAGGCAAAAACGGTTGGAGCAAAAAAATGCAGCGAATAAAAGAAGGCTCCCATGTAGTCCAGCACGGGCAACTGAATAGACTGCTGAAGAGCTAAAGAAGGCAGGGTACCGCCAAACACGAAATCTTCCAGAATGCGTGGTCCTGAATGAAGATTATATTTTGCTAAGACATCTGCAACCCCATACATCGCCTCGTAAGACAAAAACACGGTGATGAAGGGAAGCCAGTCTTTAAGGAAACGCCAAGTCCGCTTATTGTACGCCGCGTAAATCAGGAAAATCAAAACCAAGAATTCAGGTCCAGGAATTATTTCATAAACCAAACAGAAAGCCGCCAAAGCTACGGCGTAAACCGCTGGAAAGAGAAGAGCAAAAAACCGTGAAGAATGATAGTCAAATTTGCTTTTTTGCTCTTTCGCATCGTCTTTTGGCTTCTTTCCCACCTAGGTTCTTGGCTCCTGCCACTTAGTCGTGTATGACCTTTTAAAAATGGTTTTCCCAAGTTGCCGACAAACTCTTGTTTGTGCTACAGAATTTTCGGTTCCGCCATAGTCCATGTTGACTGATTGAATTTATAAGCAAGATGCAACTATAGGTGCAGTAAACGTTCTGTGCAAATGGAGAGAAGCCAGAGCGTAACCTACAACATTGAAAAAAATTAAGGAGGATGAAAATACGGAAAAACAACAAGATGTCATCTTCGTCGGAAACAAACCACCAATGAGCTATGTTCTTGCCATAATCACAGCGTTCTCTTCAGGCACAAATAAAGAGATAACACTGAAGGCAAGAGGTCAAGCAATAACCACCGCAGTCGACGTCGCTGAGATTACCCGAAGCAGATTCATAAAAGAACTCAAAGTGAAAAGCATAGCCATCGGAACTGCAGAGATGCCGCCGCGTGAAGGCGAAACAAAATCCAGAATGGTTTCCACGATAGAGATAGCCCTATCAAAACCATAAACGTGGCAGAGCAACAACGGCAAAGACGTTTTTAGCTCTCCATTCTTTTCTATTTTATCTAAAAATTTTTCAGAGAAAAGTCTGCAACTTCAATTAGCCAACTGTTTAGGCATCAGGTTTTCCGCGCTGCTCCCTCTGTTTGAGGTATGCTTCAACTTTTTCTACGACTTCGTTGAAGGCGTTTGCAGCTGCGGAGTTTTCTTGTTCAATCATGAAGGGTTTGCCTTGGTCAGCGCCTACGCCGACTTTGGGGTCGATGGGGATGCTGCCTAAAAACTCCACGCCTTCCTGCTTCGCCATTTTTCTGCCGCCGTCCGCGGGGAATATGTCGGTTTTGATTCCGCAGTGAGGGCAGATAAAGCCACTCATGTTTTCAACTACCCCGATGATGGGCATGTTTAGCCTGACTGCGAAGGTTATGGCTTTCTTGACTATGGTGCTGGACAACTCACTGGGCATGGTGACAACTATCACGCCGTCCATTTCAGGAAGAAACTGCGCGATGGTTAACGGTTCATCGCCTGTTCCAGGAGGCAAATCAATCAACAAAACGTCGAGGTCGCCCCACACGATGTCTTGGAGGAACTGGCGTATAGCACCCATTTTGAGGGGACCACGCCAGATGGTGGGAACTTCCTCTGCCAAAAAGAAGTCTATGGAGATGATTTTCATGCCAAGCGGACCAGGCACAGGAAAAACTCCAGGCGGCCCCATCTTCACCTGCGCCCCTGTTAAGCCCAGAAGTCGTGGAACGCTGGGTCCATGGATGTCCGCATCTAAGATGCCAACAGACATTCCCGTTTTAGCCAGCGCCGCCGCCAAGTTTACGGTGACGGTGCTTTTGCCAACGCCCCCTTTGCCGCTGATGACGGCGATTTTATGCTTGATTTTTCCCATGCGGATTCGAAGACGCGCTATTTGCTCTTGCTGCTGAAGTGATCTTTGTCTGCGGGCTTCCGCAAGGTCGGGGTTCTGGTTTGGGGCACTCATTAAAAATCAACCTGTCAACTTGCTTTTGATGTCTTTGTGAACTAAAAAGGCTTTCGGGATGGACTGAGGGCTAGAGTTTATAGCCGATTTTGCGCAAAAACCCACGGCGCGCCGCCACGTCCGCGTCGGTTTCGATGCCTTTGCTTTTGTAGCCGTCGACGACGCCAATGACACCTCTGCCCTGCTCGGTCTCCGCCACAACCACCTCCAGCGGATTCGCCGTCGCCGCATAAACACCGCACACCTCAGGCACCGCTTTAACTTTGTCAAGGACGTTTATGGGGTAAGCGCCCCGCAGATAAATGAGGAAGCAATGTCCACAGGCAAGCTCCAAAGCCTTCTCCGAAGCCGCCTTTTTGAGTTCGAGGTCGTTGCCTTCACTTCGAACCAAACAGGGGCCACTGCCTTCACAGAAAGCCAACCCGAACTTCACGCCCGGAACCGCATTAACCAACGCCTCAAAGAGGTCCTCGGCGGCTTTGATGAAGTGTGCCTGCCCAAAAATGAGATTAACATCTGGAGGCGGACTGATTTTGACAACTGCAAAGTTAAGCATACGAATCCTCACCTGTGTATTTGGAGCATCGGTTTATGGCTTTTGCGGTCAACACCCCTCTCTGGTAGGCTTGGCTGAAACGCCCCTCAGAGACCCCCTCTAAGTTTCTGCATCGAATCGCTATTAGCATCCAAATAGGTCCCGTCCGCAAACCAATCTGCCCCGAATCATCAGCCGATGAAGCCGCCGCCTGCAAAACCTAAATATCAAGGAACCGCTTAAGAATCTAAGAAAAACCGCCCGAAAGGGTTGGCAAGAAAAAAAATTGCTAAGCATAAGGGCTGGTAGTTCAGCTGGTATGAACGCTTGACTTGCACTCAAGAGGTCGGGGGTTCAAATCCCCCCCAGTCCACTTCAACATCGATTGTACTGATCCCCGGTCCTCTATTGAATTTTTTGTAATGGCTGCTATTTGCGTTTCCTGAACAGCTTGTTTCCGCTAAAGTCGCAAACAAACTCAAATCCGCCTTCAATAAGTTTGCAAGCTTCTTCCTCGGAGTGCGCAACTGCTGCCGTGAAGTCGTCGTCTTTGAAGCTAATGAGTTGGGTGTAGAGCATTGTGTTGTTTAGAGATTTGTGTCCCAAGATTTCTTTTACGTGAAGTATGTCTCTGGTTTTGTGGTATTCCATTGTGGCTTTCCAATGACGGAAGGTGTGGAAGGTTATTTGCAGTATTCTTGAGTTTTTAAGTTTGAAAGCTATGCGCTTGCGTTGCTTGTTGAAGTTTCTTCTCATTAAGTCAGCATTAGAGAAAACCGTTTCAGTGTTTTTAGGCAGCATGTTGAGCATATCGGCAAGTTTTAATGAGAATGGAAGAATTCGAGGATTACTCCCTTTTTCAGGCGTGACTCGTATCGTGCGTTGCTCTAAGTCTATGTCAATCCACTTAAGTAGTTGGCATGCTTCTCCGCTTCGCATACCGGTTTCTTTTAGCAGTTGTAGAAATGTTGCCATTGTTTTGCTGCACCCGGCGATAAGCTGGTCTAACTCCATTTCCGTTGGGATAAAAGGTAGCTTTCTTACTCTTCTGTAGATAGGTGGATTCCACGTTTTGCCATGCATCTTTAGATAACTGTCGTACGCGTCTACTGCGTTTACTTTCCTGCTTACACTCCACTTTTGCTCTGCAATTATTTTCTTTATCGATTCTTCGTCGGCAAAGTTAGCTCCAAGTCGCATGAGCCTATTCAGCAATTTTACGCGTCCCTTGATTGTAGCTTCAGAATACCCTTGTTTTAGCAGCCAAAAGCTGAATGATACTATGTTGCCTTTGGTCTCTGGAGATTCACCCGCAACAGTTTTGATTTCTGCTGCAGTGGTCAAGTTTTTCGCACCTTTTGCCAAGGTTACGCATACTTGGCTACTATCAATAGAGTTTATTCGACTATTTGATTTCTTGGTATTAGGTATTAAATCGCCCACACTACTGCTTAAAATACCAACACTTGACCTGCTAAACCTATGTCCACAATCTCTGCACAACCATCGCTGAACTGAACATCCGTTGCCCAAATACCTGAAACCGTCTTTGTACAGGCGGCTTGAACTGCATTGGGGGCAACAGAAGTGACTCACAGTTTATCACGCCACATCAAACTGGACAAAAAGGACTCAGCGAACGAAGGTCTATCACGAATCGGGCCAGATAGAGACAAAGAGAACTTAACAGTAAGCTAGTTTTTAGATCATTTAGAAAAGCAATAGTTTGTTTATTCGTCACTGTCTCTATACCGCCCTTTCCGCATTAGACCTTCATATGCGATTTTGCTTTGAAAGAATCCAAAGTTTCAATCCGAGTCTCCGGTGATGTTCGATTTGCCTTTGGCGCTTGCTCTGTTTTTAGTCGCCACATCGCTCTAAACTCTGCGCTCTGGAACCACGCAAACTCTTCATTTAACCTCATCACATAACCGCATTGTTCGCCACCAGAAGTTGGATAGGCTTCCTCCTCTATCGTCACAAGCTCCAAAAGCTCCAGCGTCTTCATCGCCCTGATGGCTTTGGTACGGGAGCACTTCAAATCCGTCATAAGGTCCTTTGTGGCAACCTTTTCCCGCCCCAGCAGATACGTAAACGAGTTAACCCTATCCCACGGCGCCGAACTCAACGCAACATCAATCACCACAGGCAAATCCTGCTTATCCACCCGGGTTCGCCCCTGAATCAAAGCGTGCCCACGCATCAACGCATAGAGCGCCTGAATGCATCGCTCTGGCTCCTCGATTATTGGCTCGGAGTAAAACGTTTTTTCGCCGCCAAACTCCTCTTTAACCACCACATTTATCTTGCCGCGCAAACGCGTCACCACCTTTGCAAGCTGAACCACTCTCTCGATAATATTGTCTGGGTCATCTGCACTACACCACTCTATACGTTCTTCCCGCCAGATGCCCTTCAGAAACCGCAACGTCGCCTGATTGCATTCCTCCACTTTTTTCCGATAATTCTTCTGTTTCAAGTCGGCTACATAGCTGCTGTTTGATTTGTTCTTCTTGATTATCTGCATGAAGTACATGCGTGCACCCAAGTTGCCAAACAGGTCCCAGACGCTATGCGGAATCGGCGTAGTCGCACCAATCCACGTAAACATGTAATCACCCTCGTAGCCCCGAGCGCCATAAACACCTGAATCAATTGTTAGTCCTCGACCGTCAAGCACCCGCGTCAGTAGCGAAAACGTCTCTTTAAGTTCCTCAGCTTTAGCACCAAACAGCGTCGTCAAATCAGGCGTTATCAGAACGCGCCCTTTTATTCGCGGCAACAGGTCGATTTTCTTTAGCTCAGCCTCTGACTTCTGGGCAACATGGGAAACGAACGCTCTGGGCGTAAACTTATCGGTTGCATGCGAGTAAAGGAAGCCTCTGAAAAAATCCAACGTAGTCGTTTTACCACCTGACGGCGCTCCCTGTAACACTAAGGCAAACGGTTGTGTGTCTTGGATCAGTAGTACTGCAATGGTTGACGCGCATGCTTCAGCGTATGGCCACAGATGCAGAAAGTTGCTGGTTACGGTTTCTTTCCATTCAACGAAAGTTATTGGTTCTCCAATTTTAGCCCAGACTTGAGCTTCAAGATTAAAGAAGGGACAGGAGGTTTTATCGCAAAGGTTCGCAAAAGCTTCTGATGAGCACCCTACCCGATAACGCTTGTTGATTATACCCTTCATTGCGGATTTGACTATTATTGCAACTTCTCTTTCCTTAAGCGGCTCGTCACATTTTTCTGAAAACTGGATACACAGCTTTTCTATGGTCTCCTGGTTTAATCCTTTGCTTGCGTAATATAGAGCCAGGTGAAAAGTGAAGTTATTCCGTTCACCTTTTTTAGCACCAGCTTCCAACAATCGCTTAACACATGGCGGATCATTCGTAACCGACGTAAGTTCTGAGGGCTCAAATGCTTTCTTGCGGTCACTTATCCATGCTTCAACTTTGGTTTTATGTTCCAAAAACAGCTTTTCAGCTTTAGGAACCACAGAAGCGTCGGCTTTAATTAAGAGTTCACGCGGTTTAGTAGCTAATTCCTTTATTTCCTCAATTGACAATTTTTCGAGTTCAGTGAGAGTCAAAGGCACTTTGTATAAGCCAGTTTTCTGGTGTCTACTGTTCAGCAACCGCCAAAGGCGTCTTCGCTCGTAAATGCTGGTGTCAACGGTTTTCAGCTTCAGTTTCGCGACCAATTCTTGAACTATACTTTTCCATATCAAGGGCAGGTAATCAAGAGATTCAGCGTTAAAGATATTGTAGTTGACGGTTAGGCTGATGCCCTTCATACCAGAGAATGCTACTGCAATACCAGCTTCCGGTATGTTGTAGTCGCTGATTAACTTCTTGATTACTGCGATTGCTTCTTTTCGGGCTTTGTCTGGGGTTTTCTCGTTGTCAAAATCCATGTAGAAATCACTGATTACTCCACCCAAATATGGGTCGTCTACTGGATAACGGTAAATAGAAGTGAAAAGTCCGTGATTGCTTGATTGATGTTGCTCTCGCCATTTGAGAAGGCATGTCTCTTTGACCATTTCAGGTGGTGTCTTTCTTCTCAAACCGACACAGACTTCTACAAACAAATCAGTTTTCATTGTCAAGATATCCTCCACAAGATTAACCAAATATTTCCCTGCAAAAAGGGCAACAAGCAGACTTTAGATTAGGTAAAAAGCTTCCACAGGACATCTCAATTGTCAAATACTCAAACGATAAACCCGTTAGGTCAAGACTTATTCTGAAGAGTTTTCCATCACAATTTCCGACACATATATCTGCTTTCTTGCTACAAAAACGCCCGTCGACAGAGCCAATTGTTGTTGATAATAATGCCTCAGCAATTCGTCTCGTTTTTGGATTCAAAAGGCAAATCGGCAAATAAGCAGTCTTTTTTCTGTTTGTACCTGTAATTAGTTGTATGAATACGTGCCCATTACAAAACCACAATTTTGTCTTCCACGTCAAGCTTCCGTCTTTATCTACTGCTAAAGCTTCAGAATTCTCCAAAATCAAACATGGAATTCCCGTGTCAGTAAATGCTAACTTGTATTTTTGTGCTTGCCTCATGAAACGGTTGACAAGGCGTTCTGTTTCTTTCTCAGATACTGCTCTAAATTTTTTCATTTTATTCCCAAAAAAGAATATATGTATGTCAGGGAATTCACTAATCGTTACCAAAATCAGTAACGTGTGTTGGTTTATTTCATGTTAACCCAAAGACAAAAAGAATTACTGTTAAGGGAGTCAAAAGCAAAAGCCAGTCAACAGAGAGAAATAATGTGTGGAGATTTTAAGATCGAAAGCAACTATCTGCGGCAAATTCACAAAAGGACAAAAGATAAAACAAAAAAAGCTTTAAACGACCTAATTTTTCTTGCAGAAAACTATCCTGAGTATGTATATGCTGATGATTTGTTAAAACTTGTGTCCGCAAAACTTGCCCACGGCACAATCACACTGAAAGAACGACAAAGAAAACCGAAGTCAATGCGTAGCAAAAAATACAAGCCATGGATAAAAGTAGCAGGAGTACTACACAACGAAGATGGATCACCATTAAGGAAACCTGAGATTCATAACAAAGTTTGGCTTGCTTTCAAACTGCTCCAAGCAATTGAGAAATCTATTTCCAGCCTCCATTTTACTCCGATGCAGGTTACCCGACTAGTAAAAGATGAAGAAAAAATTGACCTAATTTTTTCGCTATTAGCAACGGAAAAAGGGATTAAGCCTTTTAACAATAATTATTTGACTTTGTCAGACATAATCAGGTCAGAAAACCATGCTCTATTGAATATAGAAGAAGCAAATCCAGAGAATTTAAGTGTAGTTATTATTGAAGATCGTAATAAAAATCATAAAAAACTCTGAACGACGCTCTTTCGGATCGTACGCCATAAAGGGTGTTGAGAATTAGCAGCCCAACCAATCAAATAGCAACTTTCGAGTAAACCAAACAGCCTATTTACATACCATTAGGCAAAAGTATTGCTCAGTTCGCGTTTCAGAAGGCAAGTAGAAATATCTATCCAGAGGTCTATCCCAAAACAGGTACCATAGAGACAAAGAAGAGTACTCCAAGTAAGCTCTTTTTTGATAGCGTTATCCAACTAGTACATTCCTCCTCTTTATTTCCCCTGATTTTTGATAGACCTTCATCCGGCAGTAGAAACTGAAACTATGGGGTAGGGGGCTCAGATTTTTGTAGCGGTATCAAATGGCGGGGTTTCGCATGGAGATAAGTTGAACGGTTCTCAAAACGTCATCCCGATACGCCTTCGTACCGATTAACCCGAGTAGTTCCTCTAAAATATCGGGCATTCGCCAAATCTCAATGCCGTAGAGTGCCTTCGTCTGCTCAATTACATCTGTGTTTTCCAAGTCCCAAACAACCAAAACCTTATGGTATTCGCGGTTACCGAAAACCTCAGAAACCGCTGCTATAACCGTCGGCGGAGAAAACTTTATCGCGCTAAGCGTATCCATGCCCCTTCGGTGTTTTTGGCCACTCCTGGTTTGCGTGTCCACCATTCGAAGCCTAAAACCGCGACCGATGCAAACACGTACTTCAATGTGGAAGCGTTCAGCCGTTTTTGGGTTAAAAGCCAGCAAATCAATTTCTTTGCCTCCGGCCAGCATGATGTTTGTCATCGTGCAGCACCTCTGAACCAGTTGCATGTAACGCTCGACGATGTGGACTTCGGGTTCCAAAGAAGCACCTGTGCATTATAGGTTATCCATTAATCAGATAAGATTTGCGGTTCAGCTACCATCAGGAGGATGCACTTGCCTAAACGGTACGTTAACGTCAAAATACCTGTTGAACTTGCAGACGAGGTTGACAAGATTTTAGAAAAGAAAGTTTTAGGTTATCGTAGCAGAGCGGAGTTTGTGGCTGAGGCTATCAGAGATAAGCTCATTCAAGTTAAACACTAGCTCGAAGTAATGAAAGAATTGATGTTACTGCCCACCCCATCAAAATATCTTTTTAGAGTGTTAATCAAAGCCCAGAAGCCCAACATTTATCGGGTTCTGTATAGTCGGATTATAACAATAAGAAAGGGCAGAGAGCATAATTGATATTGCTGGTTTCTGATAAGAAACCTTTCTCATAAGTCAATTTCCCTTTTCTTCTTTGCCGTTTATCTTTTTAAGTGATTTCAAAGAGGAGGACAATCAGCTAATAATTAAGCACAACAATAACCTCTAAATAGATCTGGAGAAAGATCCAAAAAAAGTAAATAGTGGTTCAATACAAACACTACAAAAATATACAATTCAAAAAGAGTGTTCAAAAATGAAAGTTGTAGCCTCAACAATTATTCCATGAGGAAGTGAAGGAGCCTGTTTTTTATCCCTTTACTTTATTTGGATCAAACTCGGCTAGAAAAGCAGATTCCCGAAACTAAAGAAATAACCATTAGAGGATATGATGAAAAATGTCGACCTGAAGCGGATTTATCCGGGAATAAGATCGGTGTTCACTTCTTAGCAAATTATTGTCCTACGGACAGGTATTTGTACATATCAAAGAAGAGGACAGAGATAACAATAGAAAAAACGTGGGAAAGTTTAAAAGGCAAAATCTTTGAAGAGGTGTATTTTGAGGTATACAAAAGAGCAAAAGATTTCATATCCGGCAAGCAAATCACTGAGCTGCATTTTGACGATTGGATCAAAAACACCGTCGAAGAAATAACCGCCGGAAAAAAGGAAAAGGTCCGAGAGCGTAGAGATTCCTTGTGTAACAAACCAAAAACAGGAAAAGTGAAAGAATTTTATAGGCAAATTGAAGTTTTGAGCAGATTTGAGCTACAGATGTTCTCTTCGCATCTTCAATTCATATCTTGTAAACGAAAAAGCATGAATTTAGAGACCATTTTCCAAACGGTCTTTGATTTTGTATTTGAACATTCAATAGACGGAACAAAATTGGGTTTAGAGAATAGCATCACACCTGATTTCATCTATGTCAGAAGAATAATTGGGGACATAAAAACCGGGAAATGGGAAGAGTTCTATAGAGTAATGATAGCTGCATATGCAATGACATACGAAGCTTCAGAAAATACTGATATGAATTGCGGGATGGTTTTGAATCCAAACTTTTTTACCACAAGATCAACTCCACTATATCTTAACTCGGATATTTTTGTAGTTAATGATATTCATCGGAAGGCCTTCTTAATACTAAGAAATAAAAAACTTCAAATCCTCAAACTAAATGAAATGCCGGCACTCCCATCTGACAAGTCATCATGTATCTGCTGTGGCTACTTCTCGTTTTGCTGGGGGAAAAACTGAAATTGAAACTTTTTGTGGTTAAAGCTCAACCAGCCACTGTTTTAGGGCTTCTAAAATGTATTGATCAGAATGAAGGCAACACGGATAATATGAAGATGTGTGTTAACTTGCATCTTCAAAAGTGTAGCGGAAAGACCAAAAAAAGAAATTTAAGAAGTGATTTTTACGGCATTACTTTGCCGTTATTTCGAAAGTTAAAATTAATTAGCGGACATGGGCGATTTCTTAGATTAAATTCAAATGGAAAACTAATCTTGAGGAAATTCTATGATGGGGGATTTGAAGAATTTAAGCACCATTTCGGTCGACTAATATTAGAGGTAGATAAAGCTAATTGCAGAGTTGTATCTTCCCTAATTGAACTTTCATCTAGAGGATTAGTTACCGTCGGATACCCTGCTCTCGTGGAAATCCTAGCTCAAAAAGGAATCTCAACTAGCGACAAAGACGAGAGACTAAGGAAATGGCTCCCTTTTTTGACGTACTTTGAACTTGTAAAAGAAGAAAATACTGTTTTTCAGGTAAACTCTTCCCTAATTAACAGATTTGTTGCGGAACGTGATTTAGTGCCGTTTAATGTCTTCGAAAAAGTAATATTTGAAGAATATGAAATACTTGAAGCAAAGGAAGGAATTTACGTTCCAATACACGAACTTATGGAGGCTGCTTGTGTTCGCTTGATCGAGAAAGGTTTCCCATTTTTGACCTTTGATTTTTCAAGATATCTTTCCAATTTGCTCAAAAAACATAGTTCAATGGTTGAAAAGAAAATTTTGCTCTCTCAACCGGGAAAGAGAGAGGAAGAAGGAATCTATGTTGACGATACCTATTATTACTTTATTTCAATCTATAATGTGAAGAAGGAAAAAGATTATGCGAAGTAACTACTCTGACGTCGCAGGCGCATTTGAGTATTTTGATTTTGACGTGGACAGGATAAATCAGGATGAAATTTGGGACCAAATGATTAAGCGCCTTAAAAATTCTATGGACAAAGAGACTATTGACACAATAATTCTGCTCGGACATTATGGATGTGGCAAAACCTTTCTTCTTCACAGTCTGGAAAAGGTTTTGTCTGGAAAAATCGAAGAAGGCAAGTTCGACTCTAACAAGATTGTATGTAGCAGAATAAACCTGAGCCCTAGTGAACTTCCCACAAAAATTGGGCTCAACTTTGTTACAAGCATTTTTAAAGCAATAGGATTAAAAAAACTTGAAGAAATAAGCCAGAAAATGGAATTGAAAGATTTTAGCATTTTAGATTTTGAGATGAAAGCGATTTTCCAAAAATTACGAGAGAAATATGAAGAGAGTAAAATTGCCGCCTTTCATTGGATTACCGGCGAATCTGTTTCCAAAGAAAATACCAAACTAAACATGAGGACTGGTCTAAACTCGAGCGAAAAAGCACTGAGATACTTAAATCAATTCTTGACACTTCTCAAAGCAATAGGCTATGAAAGCCTTGTTGTTTTGGTTGATGAATTCGAATATGTGGTAACTGTCTACTCACCAAGCAAAGTTAATCAAATGATGCATATGTTTCGGAATATATATGACGAATTTGCTGAATCGAAGACTAAAGAGCTTAAACCTGCAAATCTTATCTTTGTAATCGCAATTACTCCCACTGGGTGGGATGATCTTACAAACCTTGAAAAAACGTCGAGCATTTTAATAAAAACGGGTGGAGCAGGAGTTAGACCATGGCTAAATAGGGTTAATCCTGTTCGTGGGCGCAATCTTTTTGAATTAAAACCGTTTGATGAAGAAGAAACTCGAGAACTGGTTACAGCACGACTGAGAAAGAACCGAAAAGAAAAGAATATACCGTATGATACATTCCCATTTGTTACACCGCCATTTATAGATCTGCTTTATAAAAAGACTAAAGGCATACCCAAAGACATTTTGCAACTCTGCGACTTAGTTATTAGTATAGCATTGGAAAGAGGATTAAAAGAAATAAACGCAGAAAATGGAAAAGAGATCTTGGAAACTTACCGCGTTTTTTGAAAAACAATTTTATAATAAAGTTTACTCTATTTTTTGAAAACACAAACCCATTCTGCATCAATTGAGCCGGCAGTCTTGTTTCTTTTTGTCATTAACCCCTTCGAAACTATCTTATCAAGCATTATATTTTCCAATTCAAATCCCGCGCCTTCCGCTATTTTCACCAAAAATTCATTTGTATTTACTTCTCTTCCCCTTAATGTGCTATTTCCAATTACCACTACACAAATTCCGTTAGAACTCAACAAAAAATACATCTTTTCCATAACCTCTTTAATATCCATAAAATATTTGTTGGCAATCCCCGCTCTTACTGGATCAGAAGAGCGAACGTCACAAAGGAGTTCATCAAGATCGTTAATTCCAGTAGGCTGAAACGTAACGTAATCAGATTTAGTAATGGACTCAGAACCGATTGTCTTATGATCAATATCAATCTGAAAATCCTTGCTAAAGCCAAGCCAATATGCTTCTAGGCGAGTTGAGCGAACATATTTTTGAGCACTTATGTACGGTGGAGAGGTAATTATCATGTCTATTTGACCAAAATTTTTTTCAACTTCTCTACAATCACCACAGACAATTTGGCAGTCACAACTGTTGTTTCCAACGTAGCCTTTGAATTCCTTCATTTTCTTTATATTGGTCTCGACTTTCACCTTAAATAGCGTCCAAGGACTACATCTTCGTTTCCGGAGGCCTTTTTTGGGGAGAACAGGAACATAAATTCTTGGATCTGCTCTGGATGAATCTTTAATGATTGAAGCAAAAGCAACATCGAAAAAGTCTCTTATTAATTCATTTTCAATACCTTCTATTGATGCCTTGATTTTTGCTAATTCGAATGTTGTCTTTTCCGTAAACCAAAAGTTAAGGTTATCAAAGGAAGGTGGAGTGTAATCAGTTTTACTTCCCTTATAGAGTTCTTTAACCTTTTCGAATGAATTTTTCAGCTTAGATGCTTCATACGGAGTAGCTTTAACCTTGGCAACAAGCGCTGTAACAGGATTGATTTCTATGCCAACAGAATTCCAACCATTATGCATAGCTTCAACCATTACCGTCCCAGTTCCACAGAAAGGATCTAAAACTATCGAATCATGCTTAGGTTTTTTTACTTGTTTAAAAAAATAGTATGGAATTTGTGGAATCAGTTGAGCTGGGTAAGTATACAATCCGTGAGTTGAATACCTCGTTCCAACAATGCCCGGACACATTTCTCTGAAACTAACGAGTTTGGTGTTCTTCAACATTAAATACCATTCAATCTTCATTATTCTTAAGCTTATGTCTTTTCAAGAATTCTTGAGTAAACCCAAGGAGCATTTTTATTTGTGGCTGAAAACGTGAATCCGCATTTTTATTACGTTTGTACGCCAAAAGCCATTTGCCGTTAATTTTACACTTCGAGACTGGAAGCAAAAAACTGCCAACTCATCTTCAAACAATTTTTGCGTCAATCGGCAAAAGATAACGTTTTTGTCTCTATGGTAAAAAAACTTAAGAATCATTGGGTCCTTTTTGCTGCTATAATAAGGAACACTGAAAAAGCGTGGAACCTTAAGATTGGATGTTTCGAAGTTATAGCCAACATAGCTTGTACCTATCGACTATTGTAAGAGCCAAATGGAATTTAGTAGAGAGAACTTCAGAAAAGAGCTTCTTTCATGAGGGGAAACTCGAAGCTGATAAAATTGAAAAATCTAATGTTTGACAGTTGCTTTCCCGAAATTGACACACATGAGTTCATTAAAACAAGGGATTTGTTCATTAAAATTATTAAGAAAAGCACAGAAAGAGAAAAGACGGTTAGAAAGTATGGACTACACGAAAAAGACTGGAGAAGGACCTTTTGGATATTTCGCCAATACTAAGACAAAAAATCGAGGAATAAAAATGGGAATATGCGGGTGATTTCTCCACTGCTTGGAGGGTTCAAATCCCCCCCAGTCCACTTCAACATCACTTTTACTAAACCCCAGTCACTTGGAGATGGTGTGCTATTTTCGCTTTCTAAAGATTTTATTGCCGTTGTAATCACCGACGAAATCAGATCCAGCCTCAATCAGTTGGCAGGCTTCTTCTAAGTGAGCGACACCTGCGGCGAATTCGTTGTCTTTGAAGCCCGATGAGCAATCAGTTTTTGTTCGTTTCCGATTGAGTTGGGAACAACAACGTGCTCGATGTAAACGGTGCGTTAACCAACTTGCTTGTGAAAGCTTGCAGCGCCTCGGATGTGTAGATCTTAAGGTTTCGGCTCATGCCTGAACACATAGAAACAGGTACCGTTTGCATTCCTACTCTAAGATAATCTTCTTGGTTTTCGATTCTGGTTGGGGCAACTTGGCGGTGCCTGAAAGATATCATCGTAAGCAAATATAGCATCTCGGAAACAAAATCCAGCATTATCAAAGCAATTCACGAATTCGTCACATTTTCCGCAAGGTGAACCTTTGAACAGGCTTTGTTCAGGAAAAAGAAAGCGCTCTATTTTCTCATTATTCCAAACTCCCATTATGCCCCCATCTCGTATATTCCCCATGAAATATTGGGGTATCTGTGGAATTTGCTCGCAAGCAATAACAAATCCTGTTGGCAAAATGGTAAGTGAACTATATCCGCCGCTGCATTTAGCCCGCCTCTTCCACGTTTCGATTTTTTCGGTTCTGCTTATGTTCCTAGGCGGTTCATCTTGTATGGTTATTTTGAAGTTTGGATATTTGGCGAGGACTTGTTCTTTTGAGTCATGAATCCACTTTTTCATGTCCTCTGTCAGCAAGAGGTTTTTGTTCTCTTTAAAATAACTACGACCGCAATGGACAAATTGAAAATCTACAATACCTTTCTCCGAAAAATAACTAATTATTTCTTCGATTTCCATATAATTAAACGGAGTCAAAACTGCCTTAATCTTTGGCACGATTCCATGCGCCGTGCAACAGTCAATACTTCGGCAAACTCTTTCAAGGAACCCCGAGGTACCGGTTAACAAATCTGCATTTCTTGAATTCGCGCTATCAACACTTAATTGAAGTTCGTTCAAGTTCCTGAGAGACGCCGAGAGAAAACCTGCAACCACTAAGTCCTTTGCAATTTTATCAGTCACTTCGCACTTAGTAGATATAAATACTGGAACCTGTTTGCCTAAAAGGTACTTGACAACAGCAAAGCTATCACTTGACGCAAGTTGGTCACCGCCCACAAGCCCTATGTTCCAAATATTTAAAGCAATACATTCATCAATAATCGCTTTCCATTCATTCATAGACAAAAGGTTCCCTTGATCATCAGGTCTTCGATCAGCATAGCAGTAAAGACAGTTCGTATTGCATTTTTTTGTAGTAAACAAATTGATACTTGTGGGCACCTTGAGCCTATTTCTGAAAGGACCTTTATAATTTCTTACTGGAACAAAGAAGTCTTTTGTTTCATAAATATTTGGATGATAACCTTGGTTCTCTGCAAGAATGGATACCCCAACACCATTATGTTTCAAAACGTTGATGATTTTTGTAGTTTTTTGTTTCGCCTCAAACTCCTTTTCAATGCCAAAAACTTTACCAATATAAAAGCAAATTTGATCGAACGTGTTTCTACCATTAATAAAAGCAATCGCATATGATAGAGGCGCTGGCAGAATCCACACTTTTGTTTCCGAAGAGCTAACTAAGTAGAGCACAACGTAGGTTTTGTCGTTCCTCAAAACCCATTTTGAATCTAAAACCAAGACATCTTTACTATTAAATGAATGTAATTCTTGCTTAATTGGAGTAGTTTCTGCCACTTTTTTAATCGTTCAACTTCCCACCAAACGATAAACAGACAATTGAGGATTTGATGTTAATTATAGACACATACGTAATCTAGTCGTTAACGCGATTGCCCTACTTACTTGTTATAATACAGCTATTATAACAGCCACTCATGCAATCTTTTTCACAACCGGAAGAACAGGGGGTTTCGCACAAGTCTTCACATATGGTGCCCTGTGCAGTTGCTGCTAATACTTCGTGCGTTTTAAAAACAGGTTTGAAGAAATTTATTGATGCAAGTTCTTCATGCATATGTTCGGCTATTTTAATTGACTCGTTCTGCTCAATTTTGTACATTGTATCCACCGTTCGCATTAACCTAACTGGTGAGCATATAACTACTTAACAGAAAAGCCAGGTTCCTCAGTTTGTTTTCTCCCCTTGCCCATCGTAAGTGTATATGTCCACATGTGAATATGAATGATCGGGGGAAGCGTAAATGTTGCCTATCTCTGTCACATCTCCTTTTTGAGGTTTTGACAGGTTATCACCAAGCTGGTTGTCTATTTGCATTAAATATATAAAATTTACGAAGAAAGGCAGTACATAGCCCAGCCCATATATTGACTTTGAAACTGCAAATAATCATCCTGGTCAGTACGGAAGTGTTTGAATACCTGTTCACGGTCAGGGTGGTTGGGATTTTCTTCAAGCCAACGTAACAGTCCATACCAATTATCCGAAATGTACCTGTCCCAGTCATCGCGGCTGGAACGGATGATATATTCAAGTTCAAAGCCTTCGTTTCGGATAAATTGGGCCAGTTCGGGTTCCGTGTGGGTAGTTGTCTGTTTTTGGGCATATTCCGGAGGTACCTGACTGCTAAGCCAGTGAGTTTCACCGATGCCGAGGCGCCCATTCTGATGCACAGCCCGCTTCATCGCCTGAATTGTCTGCTGGAAACCGCCAAAAACAAAAGTTGCCCCAATACATGTTGCGGCATCGAAAGCCCCCTCCTCGAACACGTAGTCAGCCGCGGGGGAGCATACGAGTTCGATTTGACCCGACAACCCTCTCTTAACCAACTTATCCCTGGCACGGTCGCAGAAATCCCCAGAAATATCTATGCCAATACCGGTAATACCGAATTCCTCAGCCCAAAGAGCGAGAGATTCGGCACAACCACAACCGAAGTCTATAACTCGACTACCTTTTTTCAACTTGAGCAGTTTGCCGAGTTGGATGATTTTTTCAGACGTAGAAGGGTTGAGTATCTCCATATAGCGGTGTGATATATTCATAAGGTCAAAAAAGTCCATGATTCAAGCCTCCGTCAGGAAAGGGTAACCATAATACATTACGTTTAGTCGTCTAACCATTACTTCATATATCAACATTATGGCGATAGGGACAATGCGGTAATAATAATAGTATTTGGCGGCTGCTTTTTTGCTCCATTTGTTTCGCCTTTGCCATCTACACAAAAAAAGGTGCTTGCAAGTGGGATCTCGAGCTTGTCAGGGTTTCAAATCCCCCAACCCACCACAACATCAATGCACTAATTCTCGGTTCTCTATTAGTTTTTACAATAAGGGTAAGAAAAGAATGGAGGGACTGATTAGATGTTTGCTAGGCGTTCTGAGAAGTTTTTCAGTCCCTGTACAAATGGTGCCAGCGGGGGTACTTCGTCGGCGATGGTGCAGTCGATGACAGCGGGTTTGTTCTCTTCGATAACTTTTGGCAGTAATTCTTCTAGTTCGCCTGGGCGCTCGATAGTGTAGCCTTTGGCGCCTAGTCCTTCAGCTACTTTGGCGGCGTCGATCTTTTTGAATCGGGTAACAACCGTCTTTTCGCCGAAGTTTAACCTTTGGAATTCATGCACTAACCCAAGTTTTGCGTTGTTCTCCACAATCCAGACGACGGGTATGTCGTAGCTGACGGCGGTTTGGATTTCCATGCCGTTCATGAGGAAGCATCCGTCGCCAATTATGGAAACGACTGGGCGGTTGGGGGCAGCTAATTTGCCGCCTATAGCCGCAGCGGTGGAGTACCCCATAGTTAAAAGACCGAAGGGGCAGATGAATGAGTACGGGGTACGGGCTTGCATGTGATGAATTACCCAGCACATGGGGTTCCCTGTATCCACGAACAGGATGGCGTCTTTGGGTAGAGCACGTTCAAGTTCCTTGATTAAACGTTGCGGCAAAACTGGAACCGCATCAGACTCCATCTTCTCGGCTCCAACACATATGCCGACTTCTTGTCGGATTTTTGCGACCCTTTCTGCACCGTTACTTTTAGGCTTCTGGTTCTCAACAATGTAGCGCATAATACGGAAGGATATCTCGTTGATTATAGTACGGGCATCGCCAACCAGCGGGATGTCGGTTTGGTAGTTTTTGCCCATTTCAGTTGCATCAATGTTTATGTGAATTAGACATTTTGTTGGCGCCAATCTGGGGTCCCAAGAGCTAGTTGTCATCTGGTTAAGGCTAGACCCAACAACTAAAAGCACATCAGTTTGTCCCTCAGTTAGGCATCGTTCGGCAACAGGAGACCCACAGAAACCAAGCACACCCAAAGAGAGCGGATGGTCTTCGGGAAAGGCGCCTTTTGCCTTGGGGGAAGTAGCAACAGGAATATCGAGGGTCTCGGCTAAATCGCGGATTTCATCGCAAGCTTTTGAAGCTAAAGCGCCGCTACCAATCAATATAACGGGGTTCTGGGCATTGACAAGTTGCTCTGCAGCCTCAATTACTAGACGTCTATCAAAATATTCGGTTGGCGGCCTGTAGGAGGTTGAGGTGGGGAGGTCTGCTTCTACTTCTTCAGACATTATATCTTTAGGTAAACTCAGGTGAACAGGCCCTTTTTTGCCGGTTAAGGCTATCCTTAAGGCTTCACGTATTTCCTCGCCGACGCGGTATTTAGAAATCGCCATGGAACTGTACTTAGTGATGGGGTCAAACATGGCCACGGAGTCGACGCCGTATTTGGTGGAATCCTGAAAAGCGCCACCGCCAGAAGTCGATGTTGCCACTTGACCAGTGAGAACCAGTACCGGAATGTTATCCAAATAAGAGGTTGCCACACCCGTTACGAGGTTGGTTGCGCCGGGACCTGATGTGGCAAAGCATACGCCTAAGGTTCCTTTGACGCGAGCATAGCCATCAGCCATGAATGCGGCGCCTTCCTCATGTTTGGCGAGGATCGGCTTGATCTTAGTGTTGCGGTTACATGCGGCGAATAGGGAAACTAGGCTGAGTCCGGGGACGCCGAACATGTACTCGACGCCTTCGTTCTCAAGGTATTTTAGTAAAAGGTCTGCGTTTGTCAGTTTCATAGTTATACAACCTGCTTTAGGTCTTGTAGGGCAGCGTCAACTGACCCAAAAATTTTGAAGATTTTGTTTAAGCCCGATATCTCGAATACTTCAAGCACGTATGCTTTTATTGAGCAGAGAACCATCTTGCCGTTTGCTCTCTGCAGGTTTTTCGATGCGGCAATGAGAACTCTTAGTCCTGCACTGGCAAGATAGTCAGTTTGGGAGAAATCACAAACTATCTTGCGAGTACCCTCACCAATTAGTCGGGTTAGTTCTTCCTCTACCGAATTGGCAGTATAGGCATCAAATCTCTTGGGGACAACAATTATTTTTGAATCGTCAACAGTTTTTACTTCAACATTCATCTGCAAACCCTCAGTATAGAAACTTGTTATTGTTAATTCATTTTTCTTGACGTTGCGGGCGTATTTATAGTTTGCATCAAATGTTTCTTGAAGAAAAATCTCAATACAAAAAGCCCGGTTTCGCTTGCTCTAAAAGCTAATTAGCTATACCGAATAATACCTATCCCCGTAGAGTGCAAAACATGAACGCCGATGGCAAGAAAGTCCGCGATGCAATAATCGAATTTTTACCCGACCCCACGTTTGTCATAGACACAAAAGGCAAAGTCATCATGTGGAACAGCGCAATGGAAATGCTAACCAGCATCCCCCGAAACTCCATACTCGGAAAAGGCAACTACGAGTACGCGCTTCCGTTCTATAAAGAACGCAGACCAATATTGGCGGATCTAGTTTTCATGCCTGAAGTCGAGGTAGAAAAGAAATATGACACAGTCGAACGAATAGACGATACACTTGTTGTCGAGATTTTTATTCCAGACTTTCGACCAGGCGGTGCCTATCTTTGGGCAAAGGCAAGCCCACTCTACGACCCCAATACTGGAAACGTTATCGGCGCCATCGAAACAATCCGCGACATCACCGAACGAAAACTGGCAGAACAAGAGATAGCGCGGTCACGCCGCAGCCTTGCAGATATCCTCAGTTTCCTCCCCGACGCCACACTTGTCATAGACACAAAAGGCAAAGTCATCGCGTGGAACAGCGCCATGGAAATGCTAACCAGCATCCCCGAAGGTGCCATGCTCGGCAAAGGAAATTATGAATATGCCCTTCCATTCTACAAGGAACGCAGACCAATGCTGGCAGACTTAGTTTTCATGCCAGAAGATGAGATAAGAAAAAGATACAACACGGTGGAGCGGAATGTAGACACTCTTGTTGTTGATGTCTTTATTCCAGACTTTCGACCAGGCGGCGCCTATTTCTGGGCAAAGGCAAGCCCACTCTACGACCCAACTAACGGGGAGGTTATTGGCGCCATCGAAACAATCCGCGACATCACCGAACGCCGTGAGATGGAAGGGCGACTTGCCCGTTCAAATGCGGAGCTTCAGATTGCGGCAGAAATACAGAAAAGCTTTCTACCAGAGACAATCCCTCAGATTCCAGAATTTGATATCGCCGCCCAGACCGTCATGGCAAAGGAGGTCGGAGGAGACTTCTTTGACGTGATCCCCTACGAGGTTATGACTCTTGACAAGGGCACGCATGGACTACTTGTTGCAGATGTCTCCGGAAAAGGCGTTCCAGCAGCTCTTTTTATGGCGTTATCAAGGATTGTGGTCAGGGTAAACGCACTCTGGCATCACGACCCAGCGAAAGTAATCTACAATTCCAACAATACGATAACCCAAGATTCAAAGTCAGGGATGTTTGTAACCCTCTTTTTTGGTATGCTAAACGAGAAAGACAGGTCCCTTACCTACGTTAATGCCGGCCACAACCCCCCAGTGGTTTTCCGGAGTCATAACGAGACAGTTGAGAAGCTTATGCCTACGGGCATTGTGCTTGGGGCTGTCGAGAACGGGGAATATAAATCCCGAAGAGTGACAATCGAGAAAGGTGATGCCATCGTCATGTATACTGATGGTGTTACAGAGGCAATCAATTCTAAGGAAGAACTGTTCGGGGAAAAACGCCTCATCGAAATCATTCAGAAAAATGCCCATCTTCCGGCACAGGCGATTCTCGAGCAGATTTTATCCGAGGTAAAGGCGTTCACCGTGGATATGCCACAGTTTGATGACATCACACTGCTTGTTATCAAGGGGACCTGATGTGCGTTGAAAGGCAAGCAAAGGACAGAAACTGAGAATGAGACTACGGAAGAAAAGTTTGAACTTACAGTGGAAAGTAAGCTCGAAAAGCTACCGGTAATAAGCGAATTCATAGAGGAAACAATGAAACAATGCAAGATACAAAGCATCAAAGACATATATGCAGTTCAATTGTCGGTTGATGAAGCCTGCACAAACATCATCAAACATGCATACTCTAACAAAAGTGAGGGCACCATTGTAATCCGTTGCATGCTACCTATCTCCGGTGAAAAATTTATAGTTAATATTATGGATTGGGGGAAACCGTTTGACCCGACCACTATACCAAATCCGGATACCGAAAGCGATTTGAATGAACGAAAAGTAGGCGGGTTGGGAATTTTTTTTATGAGAAAATTTATGGATGAGGTAGAGTACGTTCGGAGTAATGATATGAATCTATTAATAATAGGGAAGTATATAAAAAAAAATGAATCTTCAAAATGAAGTGAGGAACATGGAGATAAGGACAGAAGACGACGTAACTATAGCAGTCATGGTACCCAGGTTCGACGCCTATACTGCTAACGATGTTGATATGGTACTACGAGAGCTAATTGCAAAAGGAACAAAAAAAATTGTTTGCGATTTTTCTCAAACTGAGTATGTAGCCAGTGCGGGTTTGAGGGTTCTTCTGTCTTCAGCTAAAAATTTACAAAAAACAGACGGCCAAATTCTATTAGTTTCCATGAAACCTTATGTGTATGAGGTATTTGAAATATCGGGTTTCACACAGATTTTTAAAATATTCCCTTCCCAAAAAGAAGCTTTACAAAGCCTGAACCAACCTTAATCAAATAACACAATAAACAAAGGAGACTTTATATGTCAACAATGAAAGCCGAAGCCGAACGATGTCTGAAATGTAAAGTGCCCGGATGCGCCAAGGGCTGCCCCGCTTCGACCCCAATCCCGCAAGTTTTCAATTTATTTCTAGAAGGCAAATTGAAAGAAGCGGGAGAAATGCTCTTCAACAACAATCCCCTATCCGCCGTTACCTCCATCATCTGTCCTCACGAAAGAAACTGTAAAGGTCATTGTATATTGGGTAAAAAGGGTCAGCCTGTTGAATTCTACAAAGTAGAACAGTATATTTCTCGTTTTTACCTAGAAACCTTCCAACCGCCGCTTGTCGAAAAAAACGGCAAAACAGTCGGTGTTGTGGGCGCAGGTCCAGCCGGAATGACCATGAGCATCATTCTAGCCCTGAAGGGTTATTCCATCACATTATTTGAGGCGATGGACAGCATCGGCGGTACTCTGCGGTATGGTATCCCAGAGTTCAGATTACCTAAAAACATACTCGAGTTATACAAAAAAATTCTTGATTCTTTGGACGTTAAATTCCGCCCGAACACTCGAATAGGCACAAACATCACCACTGAAGACATGTTCCTAGACGGCTATGATGCCATCTTTATTTGCACGGGCACAAGCCGACCTAATCGGTATGGTCTTTTGGGTGAAACTCTTGGGCATGTACACTTTGCCATAGACTATTTGAGGTCTCCTGATGCCTACAAACTGGGCAAAAAAGTCGTCATCCTCGGTGCGGGGAACGTCGCCATGGATGCAGCAAGAACTGCCATCAGGAAACAACATTCCGAAGTCACCATTCTTAACAATAGAAGCGTGGAAGAAATAAGTGCAGACAAAGCGGAAGTGGAAATGGCAACAATCGACGGCGTAAAAATGCTTCATGACTGCCAAGCTGTCCGCATTACAGAAGACTCCGTAAAATGCGTGAAAATCGATAAAACCATCGCTGAAGACGGCTCTGTGAATTATAAGGAAGACTTTCAGTCCTCGTTTGAAGTGCCAACTGACTCCGTCATCATCGCCATCGGTCAGGGTCCAGGTGCAGACGTAGTCAGCGTCGGCAGCGCAAAAGTCACCCAAAGAGGGCTACTGCAAGTTGACGAGTTCGGCAGAACATCACAAAAAGGCGTATTCGCCGCAGGAGACGTCGTTACTGGCCCCAAAACGGTCATCGAAGCAGTCGCCTTCGCAAAAAAAGCATCAGAAAAGATCGAAGAATACTGCAACAACCTATAATCACGGTTCATCTACCTGTTGGCTCTGATCCGCTGCAAGGCTTATCTCGCGGGGGAAGGGACTAATCAGCCAAGTCCACAACAGATTTGGATCGTCTTGTAATAAGACATTTTTCCAGAACACCTATCTCACGTTTCGCCACACAAGCTTAACGATGTTTTTGACAAAGCTTTAAGGGAATCCACAAGATAAACACCAAACAGATCAGAATAGGAATCTGAGGGAAAAGAATGGGCTCACTTAAAGCTAAAATTTTAACGGTTAAACCAATAGTCGCTGTCGTTTTGGCGGCTTTACTGCTGGTTTCTTCATGTAGCAGCATATTTGCAGCAGGTTTGTCCACCGCTCAACCTGTTTTGGATCAGCCGCTTCCAGGCTATGTTCCTGCTGGTCCGGCACCGTCGGACCTAACGGTTTCTGTGGATATCGCCATCCCGCTGAGAAATGTGGGTCTTTTGAGTTCCATGGTGAAGGAAGTTTCTGACCCGTCCTCGCCTTCGTTTGGATGTTTCCTTACGCCAGCGCAGATTGAGCAGGAATTTTTGCCAGTTGGACAATACAAGGCTATGCTTGCGTATCTTGAAAGCGCAGGGCTGCAGGTGGTTGCTGAAGCGTTAGATTCGGTTATTGTTGTTCAGGCTACGGCTGCGCAGGTTAAACAGTATTTTGATGCAGACGTGAACATGTACACTAACGGCACATGCTCTTATTATATTACAACTGGGAACTCGGAGTTTCATGGAGCCCGTTTCATAGCGTCAAACGCCACTGCCCTCATGGTTAAGCCTAAACTTGCAGGCATCTCCCCAGCGGAGCAGACAGTAAACGTGACTTACACAAAATCTGGGCTGTCAGCAAAAGACCTGCCAGAAGTCTACAACGCCACTGTGCTATATGAGCAGGGCTTCCAAGGGGAAAACCAAACCATCGGGATACTGGACTTCTATGGGTCACCCACAGTCTACGAAGACTTAGAGATTTTTAACGCCCTTTATGGTTTTCCCTCTGCGACACTAAACGTTATTCCCATTGGACCCTATAACCCTAACTTGGGCGCTTACAAGGGCTGGAGCACCGAGGTCTCCCTTGACGTCCAGATGGCTCATGCAATGGCGCCAGCCGCAACATTAGACCTCTACGTCGCCACTGGAGCACGGTCAGTTGCCTCAGACATAGCCCAAATCGTGTCTCTCAACAGAATCACCACCCTCTCGATGAGTCTCTCGTTTGCCCATGAGTGGAATTACTATACCATAAGCGCCGAATGGTTCTACTTCAACATGTTCCTCCCAGACCTCTACTTCATGCTGGGCTCGCTTCAGGGAATCACCTTCCTGAGCTCATCGGGAGATGGAGGAGGAAGCGGATTCAGTTCGGGAACATCAGGAAACTCGGCGTTCCCATCTAATTCAGCCTACGTCACCAGCGTAGGCGGAACCCAAACCTACATTTACACTCAGCCAAACGGATCCCAAGCGTCTGTTCAAACAGCGTGGTCTAACCGCGCATATGTACCCGACGGCTTCAACGCAGGCGGAGGCGGAGGAGGCGTCAGCTTCATGCAGCCCAAACCATGGTACCAACAAAGCCAGCAGACACCACCCTCGTATCCGAACGGCAGAATGGAACCTGACCTCAGCCTGCAGGGAGGCATCTTCCCAGGCATAAACATAATCGACGCAGGCTCAGTGAGAATCACAGGTGGCACTTCAGCTTCCGCGCCGATTCTGGCTGGGTTTGTTGCTTTGATGGCGCAATCCTCCGGCAGACCTCTGGGCTTGATTAATCCGTTTCTGTACAGTTTAGGCAACAACGAAACCCTATACACGAAGGCGTTTACGCCCGTTACGTTCGGCTACATCATTCCATGGACGGCGTCTTACGGCTACAACCTCGCCGCTGGTTGGGGAGCGCCAAACATCGGGGAAATCGCCGCCTTCTACAAGACTCAACCCTCCCAGGCGAGCCTATCAGTGGAAGTTGGCCTTGTGGATTCAAACGGTCAATATCCCCTTGAAGTCTTCCCTGACCAGACAATACAGGTAACGGCGCAAATTGCCAACGGCAACACTACAGTGACAAACGGGGAGTTTACCGCGAAACTTGTTACTTTGGCAGACACTTCACTTGTTACGCCGATGGTTTTTGACAGCGCGAATCAGGTTTGGGCTTGCTCTGTGACGATGGGTCAGCAGGCAGGCGTTGCCTATTTTGACGTCGCGGGCACTTCAGAGGGCGTTTCAGGCGAGGGCGTAGCTGAAACATATGTGGGGTACTTCGCAACCTTCTATAATCCGACGCCGACTGACCCGTGGACTACAGCACACGGCGGACTACAGGTTATTGTAGCTTCAACGGATTTAGCGGGAAATCCAGCGCCAACAGACCCCACGCTGTCAATGCAGATAAAATCGTACTCAATTTTAGACAACGCATACACTACCGTTGACACAGTGGCTTTGTCGCCGACAAACGATTCGCAGCGGGGTCTTGTCTCCACCGTAAACTTGACTGACCCATACCCTGCGGGACCTTTAACGTTGATGATTCAAGAGGGCACATACGGAATCTTGCCCTTCACAAACGGGATTTACCTGCAGTCCACCGTCATGTATCCAGAAGTAGCCGCAGAACCGGGCTCACTGGCGCCAGGTCAATACCTCACAATTGTTGCTTCACCTAAAGCCCCAGTTAACGTAGCTGACATCTTCTCGTATGACAGCGGGGGAACGATTGGTTCAGACATAGCCGCGGGTTCCAGCGTGGTTGCTTTGCTGGTAAACTCTTCCGGGGAAACAGTTGCTAATTCAAGCCTCGTTTATCAAAATGCAAAAATCAGAGGCACCCTGCAAGTGCCCGAAAATGCTTCGTCGGGGCTGTATACTATTCTGCTGGGGGCAAGTTATGAATCAGCAACGCTTCAAGCCACCTTGTACGGTTGGTTCTTTGGGCAGGTCTGGGTTTCAGACGGCATGACTACCCCGCAGATTACTGTGTCGCCGTCCACGTTGTATATGGGTCAGACCGCGCAAATCTCCGTTGACATCCGCTACCCTGACGGTCAGGAGGTAACGTTTGGTCAGTATACCTTGGTGGTTTATCCGCAGCAGATGCAGGACCAGTACGCCCAAATCACATACGCAGGATACATTGACGCTAAGTTGACGCCGTTGACGTATAATCCGACACTGAACAGATGGACAGCCAACATCACTCTGCCATCCCCCTATGATGCGGGGGTAATCTCCTTCTTGAACGGCAGTTCACTCGACTACGCTGGACCCTACGCAGCCTACGTTACAGGACTCGCCTACGATGGCGTCCCAACCACGGCTGCACTGTCCGCACAAAAAGGCTTCTTAATTCAACCATACGTTTACGTTGAGAATCAGGTGCTCTCTTCTACGCAGCAGAGTTGGGGGCTGGCTTTGAACGGCGTCACTATAGCAGGGTCAGCGGACTTGTCCAACAATGTTTTTGTGGAATCGAATTATGTGCAGGCATCAACCGCGACAATTTCGGACTCAGTGATAAACGGGACCCTCTATGTTACAGACTCCAATCTAACCCTCAGAGGCGTCCACGGAGGAAACATAGTCGCGGTCAACAGCTCCTTAAACCTGATTAACTCCGATGTAGCCGCCATAACCACCACAAACTCAGAACTCTCGTTGACTTCATCAAGCTATGGAGCAATTGACCCTGCGCCTCCGACCATTCAGATTTTGTCTCCAGCAAACGCAGGCAGCTACGAAGGCAACTTAGCCCTAACCGTTTCGGTCTTGGGAAGCGACGTTGACTCTGTTGTAGTGACCCTTAATGGTCAACTCATACAAACCTTCAGCGGCAACGGAACGCATAGCTTCACTTTGCAAAGCGCAGGCTACCCTGACGGAACCTACTTCATGGAGGTAACAGCCACTCAAACAAACAGCGTAAGCGCCTCTGCAAACAGGACAATGCAGTTCGTTAATCAGGCAAGTTCGTTGTTTTCCGATTTGGCGGCTTTGAATGCAACCCAAATAGCGCTACAGAATCAAATCAACAGCCTACAAAACAACCTAAACAACATGAGCTTGACACAATCGGCATTGCAAAAACAACTTTTCGACCTAGAAAGCCAACTAAAAGACCTAGAAAACAACCTCACCAACGACATCAACATCTTGAATTTGGAGCAGTCATCCCTGCAGAATCAACTGGGTAGCCTTAGCGAGAAACTGAACAGCCTAAATTCGTCACAGTCAGCGTTGCAAAATCAACTAAACGACTTAGGAGGCAACCTTACCAGCAACATCGACAACTTGAACTCAACGCAATCTGCCCTGCAGAACCAATTGGACAATTTAGGAACCGACCTGAACACTTCGTTGGATACGCTCCACAACCAAATCACAGACCTAAATAGCAACCTACAGAACGCCGAGTACATTGCCTTCGCAGGTATCGCAGTCGGAATTGCAGGAGTTATCATAGCAGTTTCGGTTGCATTGAATAAACGCTCCAAAAAGTCACCCTCATAGACAACGTCCACAGCAAACACAACTGAAAAAGCCAGTCAAAGGAAACTTCGGGGAATCCACAGGAGGGGGTTCCAAGTTTTCCTCTTTCTTGAAGGCGGGTCAGTTTTCTTTTCCCGAAAAAATGACGTTGCTACAAGTCGTTTTAGCTGAGTTGTTGGATGTCGCATTCACTTTTTTTGCTCTGAATTATTTTTCCTGCCAGAAAAGGAATTGCCAGCGACATAATTAGCGTCGCGAGAATGACAAGGGAAAAACCTGCCTCTTTTATTGAGCCTTCGCTGAAGGCAACTGTTGCTATAACGATGCCGATGGCGCCTCTTCCCCCGAGTATTCCTGCTACCTGCTTAGGTGCTATATCCAGCTTGGTGTGCAACGTCTTTTTTGAGGCATAATACGTCAAGGAAACTCCAACGCCTAAGGCTATAACGATGAGCACAGTCAAACCTACGTAGAAAAAGCTGTCTATGCTACCCAGCATTACTTCTAGACCTGCAAAACCGAAAAAGAGCGGTATAAAGAAAACCTTGTTCATGGTTGAGAGGGTCTGGGAAATCCTGCCGAAGGCTTTTCTTCCAATTAGTCCGTCGTGAACAATTAGCCCCGCAAAGAAAGCCCCCAAAATGTAGCTTAAGCCCATGCTTTGGAAGATAACTGAAACCGTAAGAGCAACAATAATTAGGAATACAAAGGAGAAGTCTTCTCTCCTGAAAAATCTTGAAGAGCTTACCAAAAGCTGCTGGAAGGCGTCGGGTTTTCGGTTCAAAATCCAGTCCAAAATAAGAAAGACAAACACGAAAATTGTGATTTCACTAACTATCGTTAAGGTGCTTTCTAGAGGGCGTACGACGCCGACGAGGATGACAAAAGCCAATAGGTCGGATATTGTGACGGAGGAGAGTATGATTTGTCCTGTCGTGCTGCGGAGCAGGTTGTATTGGCAGACGAGAACGGATATGATTGAAATTGACGGCACAGATATTGCCAAGGCGACAATGAAACTTTCTTCCGTGCCAAAAGGGAAAAGAAACAGAGCGGCTAAAACCATCAGGGCAAGAGGCACCAGAAAACTCGTAACCGACAGCAATGAAGCAACAAAAAGCTTGCTGCGAACCATCTGGGTTCTCATTTCAAAACCTATGTGGAATATTATGAAGAACAATGCAATGGATGAAACTGCGCGTATGGCATCATCGGCAGCGACTAAGCCAAGCATGGAGGGCCCGATTATCATGCCGCTTAAGATTTCACCCACCACGGAGGGAAGGGAAAATCGTTCAAACAATTCTCCGATTAAAAGCGCTGCTGCCAGCACTATCAAAACATCGGTTATGATGCTGTAGGGCGTCATAATCGTTAGTCCCCAGATTTTGAACAAAAAACCTATTCTTGCCCTGTTAATAAGCATGAACTTCAATTTTGAACTTTAATCAGCATAACAACAGGGCAAATTAAAAATTGGGAACCGTAAAAACAAAAAAATAGGTAAACAGGTTCAGGCGGAGAAAGCTATTTTTGGCGGTCTTTAGTTGCCGAATTGTATGCATCAACGAATAAGGGTCTGCCTTCAGTCAAAGCTTGCGCGGTTTTTTTTCTTGCGCCCTGAACAAGTCTCCAGATTGTTCCTCTGGAAACGCCCATTTTTTCTCCAGCTTCCTCCTGTGAGAGGTCTTCCAAGTCGACGAGTCTGAAGGCTTCGATTTCCGCTGATTCTATGAAGATTGGAAGCGAGTTTGTTTGGGGTATCGGGGAGAACGCTTTGATTGTGGGAGGGGTCTGCATTGTGATTGGCTTTGGTAGGCGCCCTCTTTGTCCGTGTCTGCATCTGTGTCTCCAGCCCATTGTAATCGTATTATGTGTTTGCGGCGGAACTTTTATATATTTTTGTGACTAATTCCATAATTGAATATGTGCATAAGCACAAATAAACTGAAGAGGTGAAAAAACATATGCCTTGGGGATACGGATATAGAGGCAGAGGAAACTGGCCTGGAGCAGGACCATACAGCAACCTACCGCCGTGGCAAAGACCTGGATGGCTCTACGGTAGAGGAGCATGCTGGCGCCTGTACGGAACATACGCTCCGAACGCGCCCATAACACCACCAGCAATAAAACCTGAAGACGAGACAGCGCTGTTGGCTGAACAAAAAGCTCTGGTAGAAGAACAACTCAAAACAATGCAAGAAACGCTAAACAAAATCCAAGAGCGACTAAAAGAACTCAACAAATAGAGTCAAGTCCTCAAACCTCTCTTTTTCATTTAGTATAAATCAGGTACAGACGTTTTTGATGTACCCTGCACGCTTGTGCTAAGCACAGTATAGTTTCTAAACTTTATGACGATAATATTTTTATCAATCAAACAGGATATGTTTAATGTCCATTTTAGAGAAATAAGGTGAAAAACAGATGACAGAAAGTCAAAAAGAAGAAAACACATTCCCCGTATTGGGACAGAAAGCACCTGATTTTGAGGCCTTAACAACCCAAGGAACGTTGAGGCTATCTGACTACGAAGGCATGTGGCTTATCCTGTTCTCTCACCCAGCCGATTTCACTCCCGTCTGCACAACCGAGTTCATAGCGTTTTCTGAAATCTACGATGAATTGAAGAAGCGAAACGTGGAGCTCTTAGGGTTAAGCGTTGACAGCGTCTCCTCCCACATCGCTTGGATAAGAAACTGCGAGGAAAAAATGGGCGTAAAGATACCCTTCCCCATAATCGCAGACCTAAACAAAGAAGTTGCCAAAAAATACGGCATGATACACCCAGAACAAAGCAAAACCGAAACAGTACGCTGCGTGTTCATCATTGACCCCGAAAGCAAGATACGAGCCATGCTTTACTACCCGTTAACCACAGGCAGAAACATGCAGGAAATCCTCAGAATAATTGATGCCCTGCAGACAACCGACAAACACAAAGTAGCCACCCCCGCAAACTGGAAGCCAGGCGAACCCGTTGTTGTTCCTCCACCTGCAACCATCGAGGGAGCAGAGGAGAGACTAAAAGAAGGCTACGAATGCAAAGACTGGTACCTCTGCAAGAAGAAACTCCCCGAGAGCTGAGCGCATGCCCTGCATATCCGCTGACGGAAAACCCACCCCGACGGGAATGGCAACGCTGAAAGCGCTACAGGACGGCGCATTGTCCCCTGAAGAAGTCGCAGGCAAAACAGGTCAACCCCTGTTCCGAGTAAGAAGCGGTCTTCGGGAACTAAAAAACGCAGGGTTCGTAGAACAAACAGAAAACAAGTACATGCTCTCTAAAACGGGAACAGCCGCAATTCAGTAATCCTAGGAACACCAACTATCCTACTCTCCTTTTTTATTTGCCTAACCGTTTTACTGACGCAAAATTTATGCGTTGAAAAAGTGCAGTTTTACTTTGGGGTTGGAAACGGTGCCTCAGCTTGTGAAGGGCGGAAAATTTGTCTATGCGTGGTCAGCGGTAGGCAGCAAAGGCAGGATTGTGGTGCCTCATGAAGCACTGGTTGAGTACGATTTGCTGAAGTGTAAAAACGTTATTCTAATGCCGGGCAGCAAACGTTCAGGGGGATTCGGGTTAACATCAAAAGATTTGCTAAAGAATTCGCCACTTCACGTAATTTTAGATGAAAACGCTAAACTATCAGAATTTCAGACTCCTGAAGGCGAAGCCATCGAAATTAAGGGAAAAACCTACTGTTGGGTTAAACTTAGCAAAAACGGAAGCATCACGGTTCCAGCAGAAACACTGAAAAAATATGGGATAACCCCGGGATATAGCAACATACTTTCTGTGAGAGGCAGTCGACTTGCCATAGGTTTTTCAGTGAAAGGGCCAATAATTGAAGAAGCAAAACAGCATCCAAATCTAGAAATACTCAAATGAAAAAAGAAAAGTGGTTTCAGAAAATCCTGCTTTGAGGCTTTTCATTATTTGCTAAGTTCTTCTTCGACTTCTTCTTTGCCAGCGGCCAGTTCTTTGACTTGCTCAGCATCATTCGCCAGCAATAACGCTTGGAATTCGCCTACGTGTGTTTTTTCCTCTTTGGCTATGTCCAGCAGAATCACTTTTATGTCTGGATTTTGAGCCAAGGCAGCCATTTGCTCATAAAGGTTGATGGCGTCCAACTCGGCGATTATACCAGCACGGAGGATTTCTTTGTCTAGGTTTTCTTTAGTTATTTTTTCAAGGTCTATAGGAATTTTTGACAACAAACACATCCACTCCTGTCTTGTAGGTTAAATTACGCACCGTTGTTTTAAAGGATTATTTACACCCAAAGGATAACTTTCCGTGCCTAAAGACAAGGTTGGCATCAACAGTTAAGGGGCAGTTCAAAGAGAGCCTGACAGGTTTTTCCACATGCGCTCTATTTCTTTTGCCACTCCGCCCTCGGGGGCATATTCAACCACAGTTTTCCCGTTAACCAATGCACGAGTTACTTCAGGGTCAAAAGGAAGAAGCCCCACAATTTCCACACCGTTTTCTTTGCAGAAACTCAGAAGCTGGTTTGTGTTCTCCGTGTTTATGTCGTACATGTTTATGCAAACGAAGGAAACAACGTTGAAGTGGTCAAGCAACTTCAGCACCCGCTCAAGGTCATGGATGCCTGAGAGAGTGGGCTCCGTAACCACCAAGGCTGCGTCTGCACCTGTAATTGAGGCAATAACTGGACAGCCAATACCCGGCGAACCATCAATGATTACTATGTTGCAGTTTTCTTTCTCAGCTAACAGTCGGGCGTTTTGCCGAACCAGAGTGACCAGTTTACCAGAGTTGGATTCTCCCGGATAAAGCATGGCATGTGACATGAACCCGTATGCTGTCTTGGAAACGTATGATTCCCCAGACACCCGCGAAACCATAGTTACTGCACTGGCGGGGCAAACGCGTTCACATAAGCCGCAGCCTTCACAAGCGGAAACCTCAACTGTCAAATCGGTTGTTATCGCGTCGAAATGGCAGTTTTCTCTGCACAATCCGCAATGGGTGCATTTTTTGTTGTCGATGACGGCGACCTTTGAAACGGAAAACTTGCGTGTCTCCATAATTTCAGGGTGTAAAAGCATGTGAAGGTCAGGTGCGTCAACGTCGCAGTCGGCGACAACAGCGTTTTTCGCCAAAACAGCAAAAGAAGCAGTTATTGAGGTTTTTCCTGTGCCACCTTTGCCGCTTAAAATTGTTAGCTGCTTCATTTCTTGGTCAACCTCTTAATTTCGTCAAAAAGCTTCTGAAACTGCTCTTTCCATTCAGGCATTTCCACACTGAAGGGGACACCTTTTGAGTAGAGCTCTGCTATTTGCCGCTGGTAAGGAATTTCCATTAGTATACGGACGTTTTGGTCGTTGCAGTAATCGTAAATTTTTCTGTCTCCTAAGCCTGCACGGTTCACTACAACGCCGAAGGGAATCTGCATGGTTTTAAGGACTTGGAGGGCTATCTTTAGGTCATGTAAGCCAAACGGCGTTGGCTCCGTGACGAGAACACAAAAGTCGCTGCCCCGCACCGTTTCCACGAAGGGACAGGAAGTTCCAGGGGGCGAATCAACAATCGCGTCTTTGTCTGCTGCAATATGGTTCTTTACAGCTTTTATTATGGGAACAGCCAACGGTTTGCCCACGTCAAGTTCGCCGTAAACAAGCGTCAAGTCGTCAACCCCGCAAAACTTCAGTGTCCCAATTTGGTGTTTTTCCCAAGTTATGGCTTTTTGGGGGCAAACAAGAGCACATCCACCGCAGCTGTGACATAACTCGGGGAAAACAAGGATTTTCTCTGGAGCCACAAACAATGCGTTGAATTGACAGAATCGGGAGCATTCCCCACAGAAATTACATAGCTCCTTGTTTACCATTGGAATTGAAGCGTAAACAGGCTCGGTTCCATGAAGTTCAGGGTTTAAAAGCAGGTAGGCGTTGGGTTCCTCTACGTCACAGTCGAAAAACTGAAGATTTCCCACTGAAAGAGCCATGTTTACAGCTATAGAGGTTTTTCCTGTGCCACCTTTGCCGCTTGCCACAGTTACAATCATCTGGTTTTCTCCGTCAAGGAAGTTAGTTGAAACTGAGGGTTTGTCTATGCACTGCCCTGTTGGCGATTATCCGTGGTGGGCGTGTGGGCACCCTTCGATGAGTTCTTCCAACTTTTGCGCTTTGTAGGCAACGAGTAGTTGGTTGACTGTTTCCGCTTCAGTTTTCATCACGGTTATGCCTGCATCGTGGAATGCTTGCAGAGCTTTCGGCCCCATATCATAGACAACGACGACATCAGGTTTCAATTCTGCCACGTAGCTAGGGGTTTGACATGTCCCTTCCTCGTGTTTACTCGTGTTCCTGATGGTTTTTACTTCCAAGACCTCCCCAGCTTCGTTTAGATCAACCACTGCAAAGTAAGGAGCGGGTCCAAAATGCTCTGACAAAGGAGCATCTAAGCCATTATCTTCTGCCACGGGGATTACTATTCGGGGGGACAACTATTTACCTCCCATACCAGAGTGGTCGCCGACGGTGGGAGCATTTGTCTTCGTCAGTTTACCCTGCTTGAACTGTTCAATAACATCGCGGACAACCCCAGAAGCACCTGTTATGATCTCGACGCCCGCCGCGTTCAAAGCGTTGAAAGCGTTCGGTCCAACGTTCCCCGTTATCAGCACCTTTGCGCCTTTGTCCACGATTGACTGAGCCGATTTAATTCCTGCCCCGCCTGTTGCAGCTTGAGCGAGGTTAGAAAAGGCTTCAAACTGCATGGTGTCAAGATCAATTATTATGAAGTAGGCGCATCTACCAAAGCGCGGGTCAAGTTGTGCATCCAAGCTGGTTGAGGTAGCAGTTACACAGGCTTTCATTGCTTGGGTTCCCCCCGTGGCTGATTGTTTTGTGCAAACTGTTCAATTTTCTGCACTATCTCCTTGAATGCCTTTGCGGATGCAGAAGACTGATTTTTGGTGAAGGATACGCCGCTGTCAGAGTCACTGCAAATCTGAGGGTCAATTGGGATAGTTCCCAAGAAAGGCACTGAGGGGTCGCTGGATATTCTTTTCCCTGCACCTGCCTTGAATATGTCAACTTTGGCACCGCAATCTGGGCAGACAAAGCCGCTCATGTTCTCCACTACCCCGATTATGGGGACATCAGCCTGTTTGGCAAAGGAAACTGACTTCTTAACAACTGCTTCTGAAACTTCAGAGGGCATTGTCACAATTATCACGCCGTCCAAATTAGGAATCAACTGGACAACGCTCAAAGGCTCATCGCCTGTTCCAGGAGGCAAATCTATAAACAAGAAGTCAAGGTCGCCCCACGCGATATCTGAAAGAAACTGCCGAATAAGCTGCATCTTTAGGGGACCACGCCAGATGACTGGAGCTTCATCGTTTGGCAGCAAGAAATCCACAGACGCCACTTTGACGCCGGAAGTGCTTCCAACTGGAGAAATTGCTCCGTCGGGTGTGCCCTTCATTGTTTGCCCTTTTAGCCCCAGCATTTTCGGAATACAGGGTCCGTGGATGTCTGCGTCGAGAACGCCTACTTTGCCGTTGTATCCATTAAGAGCTAAGGCCACAGCGAGGTTTGCAGTGACAGTGCTTTTGCCGACGCCGCCTTTGCCGCTCATTACGGCGATTTTATATTTGATTTTACTTAATTTGAGTTTTAGTTTTTGTTCCTGCGTGTATTGCTCCTTTTTTTGGTCGGTGCATTCGTTTGAGGTTGAGCAGGAATTGCATGTTCCGTCGCATTCGTCGGAAGTGTTAACTTGTTTAGCAGTATTGTTCATTTTTTTCACCGCTTCACATCGGCAGTTTAATAGATAAACCATATTAATACTTTATGTTTACAAAATAAACTAATGACGTACCTCTTCACGCTATAAGTAATACACACGCAGCAAATTCAAAGGGTCAGTTGCCAACTTCACCCTTCGCGAAAGAACAACCCCCTCCCAACCCAGCTCAGCCGGATTTCCTTTTGATAGGTCAACACTTGACTCGTTCTGATGAATCTCGTAGATTGTTGCACAATCCTGCGGACTCTCAAGCTTGCACATTTGGGCTATGCTCAGGTTTTCAAAAACCCGCCTGAAAGGACGAATAGAATTATTGTGACAAGAAATCGCCACGTTACCGGGTTTCTGTTTAAGCCATTCTCTGAGTTGCTCAAGAAAAGAAGTAACCCGTCTATCAACCATTGCCAAGCTTTCTCCCTCAGGGGGGGCTAAGCTGTAGCCTCTGTGAATCTGAGCGTACCAATCAGGGTTTTCATTTTCCAGTTTTCTTTTATCTTTGCCTTGGAGCAAGCCGTAGCAACGCTCAATGAGCCTGTCATCAATGAAAACGGGAACACCCGGGCGACCCTGAAGAACAATTTCAAGGGTTCTTCGGGCTCGTTTAAGGTGCGAGGTAAACGCATAGTCAATTTGATGCGGCTTCAGTTGTTGAGCAATTTTCTGCGCCTGAAAAAGTCCCTTTGGAGTAAGTCCTGAATCACGCCAGCCCGAGAACAAATCGCGGCTGTTATCAAACGTTTCAGCATGCCTGAAAATAAACAGCTTGCAAACCATTTATCTCAACTGAACCAAGTTCGGGTTGTAACTCAAAAGAGCCCCACACCAATATGGATGTTTCGCCAACACCAAACTAAAAACACAAAAACACACGCATAATTCGCAAAAAAATTAAACATGCCGCTGCTGCTCAGTTTTCGTAGAGCAAGCTGTTCTGCAAGTCATCTGGTTGTGGCACCCGCACTCTGTCGTATGTAGCATTCAGACAGTTGTGCTTGCGCTCTGGTGGGGTTGAACCCGTTACACATCCGCTCTAATGCTTTTTGCAGCCTCTCCACATCATCTTTGGATATCTGAAATGGGAGTTCGTTGTTTCTGTAGGCGGTCAAAATCGAAGCAATCCCATCTATGTATCGTCTGTTTAGGGTAACATTCGCCTGTTTGGTTCTTAATTCTTTAAACCAGTCTGACACTTTACGGCGCGTTATTTGGTCGATACATTTGTTTCCAACACGCATCTCTTGACCGTCACTGCTCCGTATTACCGAGACAGCCTGTATCGGATAGTTACCGCATGAGTCACATCTAATCCAAGGCGACGCAACGTAATTGTCAACTAAACGGCAGGTTTGGTTCTCATAGTCAAAAGGGAAAAAACTGTTCAGGTAGTCAGCAAAAGCTATCCTTAGGTCACGTAAAACCTCATCCGTTTTCGTCAAGTTACTCAACCACACTCTGAAGCGTATACTGCGTGCACTCTGTTTGGCGCATTAATTGTCAATGCTTTTGCGTTTCTGGGTTACCAAAACATGGGGGACCTTTAGCCACTTCTAGTTGAAGAATGCGAATTCGTATTGTCTCCACCAGTTCCCGTCTGCAGCAATCTGCATCCAACTGGCGCGAGCACATCTTTATCTCATCTAACCTTTGGGCAAGTTCAGCGTCACCTATCACTTTTCGTATCCAATTCTGAAAATCCCCACGGTCAAAATGAAAAATTATGGATTCAGAACAAAGATACTGAAGGGCATTAACAAACTCCCCCAAGCTAGTGCTGGTTACTCCACAGTAATGCCCAACAGCCGTGTAAAAATGAAAGCCTTCGGTGTAGGGAACAACACGTAGCGGGTCTTTGGTTTCATTACAGCGCGTACCCAAAAATAGATCCCACCAGATAGGTACTCAGCACTAGTTAATTAGGCGCACCAACTAAAATTGCTTTTCCCGAGAAGCACGTCACCTACGGCACATCACGATTAAAAGGTCGAAAGATACAGAAAAACAGATGCGAGTTCTCCAAACGCCGCGTCCTCTTAAAAAAGTTTAATTCAAGCGTAAACAGTATTGTTAATGGGTTATTTTTTGATTAATAAAATTCTGGTAGCACTGGACGGATCCGAAATTTCTGAGCACGCATTGGATTTTGCCCTTGAATTGGCGCATCAGTATTCTGCCGAGATTCAACTGCTGACTGTTGTTCCACCAGTTCTCTTACCGGCCTACTCCTTTGATGTCGCGAAATCCGAGGCGATTGCAGACATGACCGCACAATTAGAGAGGAGTTTCAGGGGGGTATTATCCAAGGCAGAGGAGAAAGCAAAGAAAACCACTCTAAAGGTTTCGACAAAACTTGAACATGGAAGTCCTGATGAGGTAATTGTTGAAATAGCAAAAAGGGAAAAGTTTGAAATCATCGTCATGGGGAGCCGAGGGTTGGGCCACCGAGGGTATGGTCTTGGAAGTGTTAGCTCCGCGGTCGCCGACAATGCCACATGCCCAGTGTTGATAGTCAAATAAGAATACGTCAACAGTTAAAGAAAGCGCCGCTGGATTCTGCCCGGTGTGTTCAAGCAATACGTAGGGCATTTCAAATAAATGGAAAAGCGAGGTAGGTTAAACGCCGAAAAATGACTGTGAATGTTTTTTGGTTGGTGGCTTGTGGCAGTCAGAGCGCGAGTTCTTGGAAGGATGTAACGGTGAGTCTTGAAATTTTTGCTTCACCAGCGGGTCAATTGGATTAGAGGGGTATGTTTGGTTTGCTGGTTTGTGTACTTTGATGTGTTGCCATCAAATACAGTTTAATAGATAAACCTTATTAACGGTTTATGTTTATAAAGTAAACAGGCGAGCAGGTTGGACGAAAACGACAAAAAAATAGTTGCACAACTCCAAGAAAACGGAAGAGCAACCCTCGAAGAACTCTCCAAGGTAATCGGCTTTACAAGCATGGGCACCAAAAAAAGGGTGGAAAAACTGCTTAAAAACGGCACAATCAAGGTGTCAGCTTTGATTAACCCAAGCGCCCTCAAACTTCACCCCGCAATTGTAATGCTTGAAATGGAAAGCGCTGAGGCAATGCAAGACCTCCTTAACCGATTTGAAGAGTGCCCCAGAGTGATTCAGATATTCAAAACAATAGGCGGCTACAACCTAATTGCACTTGTTGTCGCAGAAACACCCGAAACCCTCGAAAGCATATCCATGGAAAAATGCTCCCTGAGATGCAGCAAAGGAATCCGCCGCTCAGAATTCTACCCGATAAGCGACACTTACTTTTCTCCGTTCCTCCAAATAAGAGAAAATCTGGCTCGTAAAGAAAAGAAAATTTCCCCCTGCAATGTCGACTGCAACCCCTGCGCCCGCTACGAAAAAGGAAAATGCGTAGGCTGCCCAACCACAAGCAAATACAGAGGAAGCCTCTGAGGGAAAGCACTATGATGGAAACAGAAGCAAAAAACGGGGGCACACTCAGAGAAGTTGACGGCGCAGAAATCATCAGCATAGTAGATAACACCGTTGATTTCCTATCAGCAACCACACATAAACAGGTCAAGCCTTTCGGAAGATGGGCAAGAGAAAGGCATGGACAAGAATGGATGCATACCCACAAACAGTTTCCTCTCGCGGAACACGGATTCTCAATGCTCATCCGCACACTCAGCGACAATAAACCTGAAAGCATACTATTCGACGCAGGAGGCAGCCCTGAAACGGCTGTGGAAAACGCAAGACGAGTCGGGCTGGACCTGAAAGAAGTAGAGTGTATTGTTTTGTCTCATGGGCATTACGACCATTTTGGCGGGTTAATTTCTGTGGTGAAAGAAATTGGCAGAAGCGGCATACCCATAATTGTCCATGACGACATGTTCAAGAGTAGAGGAAGCGCCTATCCAGATGGGGCAGTTCGAAAATACACTGACTTCCCAACTGAGGCACAGCTAAGTCCAGCTCGCCTTGTCAGCACAAAAAAGCCGTTTTTGGTAGCCCACAACAAGGTATGTGTAACAGGCGAGATTCCAAGAGAAACAAGCTTCGAAAAAGGCTTCATGCGCCACCGCGCTTTAACCAACGGCGAATGGCAGCCAGACCCTGCAGTTTTAGATGACCGCGGCGTGGTCCTTAATGTAAAAGGGAAAGGGCTAGTTGTTTTGTCGGGCTGCGCACACGCAGGCATAATCAACACCGTAAACTACGCAAAACAAATCACAGGAATTCCCGAGGTCTACGCGGTTATAGGCGGCTTTCATTTGGCTGGAAAAGAAAATGAAAAAAGAATTGAACAAACCATCAACGAGTTGAAGCGGATAAACCCAAAACTTGTTGTGCCTTGCCACTGCACGGGTTGGAAAGCCATGTGTGCCCTATCCCAAGAGATGCCTGACGCTTTCGTCTGGAACAGCGTAGGGAACCTCTACGAGGTATGAAAGAAGATGAGAGGAGTCTCTGAAGAGTTAAATAACATTTTGGGGCTTGAGTAAGCATGCAACGAAAGGGACCTTTGTACATTCTACCTTGGCGATGCACGTTCGGCTGCAATTTTAACTGCGCCCACTGCACATCCGCGGGGAAACCACCCGTAGCTGACGAAATCAGCACTGAAGACGCAAAGAAGCTTGTTGACCAAGCCTACGAGTTCGGCGCCACCTTCTTTGGAGTAACAGGTGGAGAAGCCCTGCTTCGCAAGGACCTCTTTGATGTGATTTCGTATGCCCGTAAAGTCGGTATGGACGCAAGCATAATAACCGACGGTCGCCTGCTGGACGATAAAGCCTTCGACCAAATCGTCAAGAATGAGGTAAAGGTTTCCGTAAGCGTCGACGGCGGCGAAGCCACAAACGACCTTGTCAGAGGAAAAGGTGCATACACGGGTTCTGTTAAGGCAATTGAGCGGCTGTCACGGGAGAAACTGCTAAACTGCCTTGTTTACACCCTCGCTAACGTGAACGAATCAGTCACAAACGTCAACGAAGCCGACTTCAGAGCCGTGCTGGACCTCGCGGAAAAGTACGGGGCAAGATGGGTCATCTACCACGGCATGATTCCCTACAGCAAAGACCCCGCCACCCTTAAGGCGTGCCCCTCAGCAGAACAGAACGAGTGGGCATGGAACAAACTCTACGACTTACGCGGCGTCTACAAGGGCAAACCCGACATCAACGTGTATTATCCGTCGTTTGCGCGGGTAGCCAAGCAACGTGGAATCGCGGATTGGGATAACTGGTTTAACCACTTCTTCCTTGGCAGATGCTTCTTTGGCAAATTCATGAGCATCGCAGAGAACGGCGACGCCATTCCATGCAGCTACAACGACGTATACCGCTTCGGCAATATCAAAACCCAAAGCGTACAGAGCATCTGGAACGAAATGCAAGACAGCGAATTCTTCGCCCAAGTTCGTGACAAAACCAACCTCAAGGGCAAATGCGGCGTCTGCGAATACAAAGACATCTGCGGAGGCTGCCGAACCTCAGCGCTATTCCTCACAGGCGACATCCTTGGACCCGACCCCCAATGCGCATACATACCCAAAGTTCTGCGTGAAAAGTAAAAACACGGGCACTCAGAATTTTCCCCGTCTTTATTTCATAAAAGGCAGGCTACCCTGAAGTGTTTATGATGGGAAGTTGCACCATTACTTTTGTTCCCTGCCCCACAACACTTTCTACCCAGATTTTGCCTTCGTGCGCTTCCACAATACGTTTGCATATTGCCAAGCCAAAACCCATTCCTTTAGCCTTTGTTGTAAAAAGCGGATTCCAAAGTTTGTCCATTATCTCAGGGGTCATTCCGATTCCCGTGTCCTCAAAACTGAGCACAACATGTTCGCCTACTTTTTGGCTTTTAATCGTCAGTGTTCCCCCTTTTGGCATAGCGTCTACAGCGTTTTTTAGAATGCTTACAAACACCCTTGTCATTTGGGCTCTGTCAACAACAACCGTATAGTCAGCTTCAACGGCGTCAACTACTTTGATGCTTGGTGAAATTTGAATAGCAGACAAAGCGGTTTCCACCAACAGTTTCGGAGTAGCAGATTCTGTTTCAAGTTTGATTTCACTAGAATAATCTATCAGGTCGTTTATGATTTTGTTGGAGTAGTCGATGCTTTTCTCGATGGTTTCAAACATCACGGCGTCTTGAGCATCCAGCGTTGAACTGTATTTAGCTTTCAAGTAGTACACAGCACCCTTTATGCTTGTGAGGGGATTACGCAGGTCATGACCAATCATGCCAGCTAACTCGCCGATGGACGCATACCTCTTTGCTTCAAGAAGCTTCTGCTCCATCTGCTTCTGCCGAGTAATATCATGGATAACACAGTTAACTCCGACATCACGACCCCTTTTGCTTCTGACAACTGAAGCTGAAACAGTCACAAACTTCCTGTCACCCGCTTTAGTGACGCAGATGATTTCTCGGTTCCTAATTTCGCGTTTTTCCTTAAGTTCAACAAAAACTTTGAGGCAAACCATTTTTTCCAAACAGAGTTCATAAGCGGGTTTACCGATTATCTCATTTTCTTTGTAACCAAAAAAATCCATAAGAGACTGATTCACGCTCAGAATTTTGCCGTTGAGGTTAGCCAAAACCAGCGAGTCAGGCATCGTGGAGACAATATTTTCCGCGGCGACTACAGGGTTCAAAGTGAACAGGTCGTACTTCCAGATAGCAAAAACTGCAAAACCGCTAAAAGCAGCCCCCGAAATACTGCCTAAACCGGGAAATTGAATACCGATAACGGGAAAAACAGAATCTGTAAGTATTGAGAGAAAAACGGGAATTGCTATGCCTACCCCGACATATTTGGTTTGTTTTTTCCGAGTCTCGTCTGTAACACGTGTATAATATGAAACAAACAAAATAACTGCCAAAATTGAGAGCGATGCCGCCCAAATACCCTCTAGGTGGCAAACCCAAGAACCAACGGGGGTAACAGGATAGTAACCCCATACCTGCTTAACGGGAGCGTCATATATCCAGTTAGTTGTTAAATCGATTAGCGAGAAAAACAGAGCTGGAACATACAAAAACACGCAGGTAATTTTTCTCGTCAGCAGGTCACTTTCAGTAAAGACAAAGGCAAAATGCAACATCAACGGTACCAAAAAAGGCCACAAGAAGAGAAATTTGCTCCACAAAACCGCGGTTTCAACATTGGCTGCTTGGCGGATCATGAATTCACTAAAGGCCCAGTAAGCGTTAGCGAAAATAACCATCATGAAAAGCTTGTTCAAAAGGGATTTCCGATTTAGGGAAAGCACAAACAACCCTGATAAAACACAGATAACACTGGCAACTATCGAAATAAAAGGAAAAATGTTCATACGGTCGCCCCCCATGCCTCCAGAGCTTTGTTGTCACCCACCATCGGTTGTAGCCCTCAACGCCTGAGTCAATTCGTCAGACTCCATATATAACTATGTACACCAGAAAAACAGAATACAAGAACAACTTCGAAGAAGACTAAAAATCAAACCACAGATTCAAGCACGTTTATTGTTGAGTTTATCCACCGCAGGTACGTATTCAGTGCTGCACGCAAAGCCACCGTATCTTCAGCTTCAACCTCCAAAACAAGAGTTTGCGCCTCTGCATTCAAAGAGACCCTTGAACGCACGCCAACCTGCCGTTTAACCTCAGGAGTTAAAGCGTCCAGTAGCGACCTCAACTGTTTGTGTGATTGAAAAGGCAAACGAACCGAAGCCTTGGCGTTCAAGCAAATCACATAGCAAAAAGAAGACAAACAAACTAAAATAGATTAATCAAAAACAGAAAAGGGCAGGGAAGAAAAAGAAACTATGCGTTTCCTTCTTTGACGGGTTTTGCAGCTGCAGCAGCGGCAACTTCGCTTTTAGCAGCACGCTTCGCCACAACGCCAAGCTTTGTTGAAGGCATGTACGCTCCACCAGTGAAGGTGAAGTTACATTTTCCACATTGCCAGACGCCAACGCTTTTACGTTTAACCCGCACAAAGCCACATTGAGGGCACCTCTGAGCTTTCTTGAGCCCAGAAATGACTTTTATGTAGCGTTTGCGGACTGTGGAACCGTACCTTGTCCCTAAACCGCGAGTTGGACCAACTTTCTTTGTTCGTGGCAACTGTTACTCACCATTTAAGCTTTTTACGCATCTCAACAGCTTTTTCTTGAGCAAGCTTCGACGCTTCTATTATCTGTTGCGGTGTGAAGTAGCCTGCTAAACCCTTCTGAATAGCGCAAATGTTGCCTTCATCGTTAATCGCCATCGAAATCCTTGCATCCATCACCTGCTCCTCTTCAAATCCGGGGTCAACGATGAGTTTGTCATTGATTTTTCCAGTGGTCACGGTTATCGGGTGGCTCTTCATCGGCAATGGAGTGTAACCCTGCTTAAGTTTGACTTCGCCATCTACAACTTCGTAATTTGGCATCTTAGTGTTCAGCAAAGCACCCATCGCAGCCAAAGCAGCAGCATCAATCAAGTTCCCGTCGTAATTCAACACGTAGATATCCACGAAAACTACGAAAACCTTCTTGCCACTCTCAATGCACAATTTCTCCGTATCAATTGCTTTAGACTCGCGGATTCCACGGTCAACAATACGGGCTAACTCGATGCTGTTTTCGTCTGGTGGACCAGGTTCGTAAGAAGGCGAAGCTAAAGGTACAAGCTCAGCGTTAACTGTCATTACGCCAGCGTTTGGTGTGTCCGAGAAGGGCTCTCCAGTTGCAACTTTTACACCGACGAGAACTTCACTTTTGCCTAAGCGAACCCGCGCTGAACCCTCAGCTTTCTCGATTACGCCTTGTTCAAGTGTGAATTCACGGTAATCCGTCAGTGCTCTGCCATCCAAGCGGTTTCCAGCGTCGATTGTTTGGGCAATCTGTTTCTGCCGAACTTTAGTTATTAGACTTGACATTACTCTTCAATCTCCTCGTCCTTTGTTTCTTCCTTGACTTTCAGGTACTTTGTTTTTAACGCTTCCTTTTGAAGGGGGTATATCTGCTTGCAGCCATCCATAGCCATATTGACGGCTTTCTCAAATTCCTCTGGTGACAAGATGCCGTCCATCTGTAGCAGGGTAACTGCATTCAGATTCGGCATATACGCCACGGGGACATCTGCATCGCCCAGTTTATCTTCGGCGTCGTACAGGTCCAAGACAATTGAGTCCTCAACTTTTCCAGCCGCACACGCAACCACAAGGTCACGCATAGGTAAACCTGAATCAGCCAAAGCCAAAGCCGCAGCAGTTATGCTTGCACATCGGGTTCCGCCGTCAGCCTGCAAAACCTCTACGAACACATCAACACCTGTACGTGGATAGAGCTCCAAGAACAAAGCAGGTTCAAGAGATTCCCTTATGACTTTGCTGAGCTCTATTTCCCTGCGTGAAGGCGCGGGGGACTTGCGTTCCTGCACACTGAACGGAGCCATGTGATAGCGACATTTAAGGACCATTCGGTCTGGGCGCGAAAGATGTTTTGGATGCACTTCGCGTGGTCCAAAAACTCCGACCAGAATCTTGTTTTTCCCGTGCTCAATGTAGGCTGATCCGTCAGCGCTGGGTATAACGCCAACTTCAAGTTTTAAAGGACGCAACTCGTCGGCTTTTCGCCCGTCGAGGCGTATACCTTTTTTGTTGATTAGTTTTTCGTGTTTTTCACTCATTGTTTTTGTTCCTCACGTTTAGCTTTCTCTTCTTTAAGCAGTTGGGTAATACGGTCTGTCAGACCGGTTGTGTGGGATTCCTCTTCGATTTTCCTAATGGCCTTCATGGCAAGATCTTCGTTTTCTTGGTCTTTTCCAGTGACCAAAATTAAGCCATTTACGCCCAAGATAATTTGGCAGTTGGTTTCCTGCTTTATCATCGATATCATTGAACCCTTTCTGCCTATGACCCGGGGAATCTTAGTTGGAGTGACCTGCATGAGTTGGCCACGAGTGATTTTTCCCAAACCGGGTTCACCGACGGTAAGCTGTGGGTCATGGGCTCTGTCGTATGAGGCTATCTTGGCGACGATGAGGTCTCCTTGGTCAAGGACTTGGCAGAGTTCGTCGTTTTGGGGTTTGAAGGGTCTGCTCAGCACATCTGATGCGCGCAGCAGCGCGTCGTAGGGTGCTTTTATGTCGATGGTCCAGCCGTTGAATCCGACTTCTTTAACTGAGCCGATTATTACGTCGCCTACTTTTGGCATGTAGAAGGCTCTTAACGCGACGACGTTGACTTTTTTGTTGTCTAAGTCTACAAGTCCGATTCTTGAGGCAAAGATTTTGCCAGTCTCGACGTATGTGTTTTCTCCAGCGTGGTACTCGCCTTCTGCAAGAAGTTCGCCGGGCGTAACCAGCTGTTTTGCTTCAAAATATGTTGGCATGGTTTGTTTTTCTTCCTCCATTTCAAGTTTGTTATTTGATTATTTTTGCTTCTCCGTTGCCTTTGGTTACTTCGCCCAACTTGTTGAGAAACGAGGCGTAGCTGCCAGCAGGCATTTCTAGCACGCCAAACCATGAGCCGTCGCTTCGCCATTCTTCACGTTTGATGGTGCCGAAGGTTTTTAAGGCGCCGTAGGCGCGTTGGGCGTATTGCGCGGGAACATGCGCGCCAACGGAGATTTGTTCCACTTTTAGGGGTAAGATTGGTCTGAGAAGCTTGACTATTTCTCTTGCTTGCTCTTCTATGCTTTTGTATGGGTCAATGGGGTAGCGAATTTGTTCCATGGCGTTTTCGATACGCATAGGTGGGTGGGGCAGATTGGTTTTGGGGTCGACTGCTTGTCGGCTGATGTAGTCAATTACTTGTCTGCGTTTGTCTTCCACCATCTTTCGACGTTGTTCCGTAGTGAGCTGCAGTTGACCTTTTTTGATGATGATATCAGCGATTTTGAGGGGGTCGGTTGTGTCGAAGGCTTTTTTTAGGTCTTCGTCTGCGATTCTGGTGCCTTTGTTTGCGTCGCTGTATATTGTTTCTGCAGCGAGAACGTCGGTTATGCCGCTGATTTTTCCGTTGCGGTAGTCAAGGGCTTTCTGCGGCTTCACAAGTATTTCAAAATGATTGTTGTCTTTTGAGTATCGTGCGATGGTGAACTTTTCGCTCATCAGACTGTCACTTGCCGGCGCTGAACTCTTTGACGTATCCGTCTACAGCTTCGTCTGAGAGCATTTCCAGTTTCTTTGTTTCTGTTGGAATCACGGAGATTTTGATTCTCGGTGGCAGCGTTCTGGCTTCAAGTGCTTTTACGAGGCATTTTACGGCGAGTTTTTTGATTTCTTCTAGGCTTAGGGTTTCTTTGTATTCTTCTTTGAGGATATTGAGGACGGTTTCACGTCCTGCGCCCAGTGCGGTGGCTTTGTATCCTCGGTATGTTCCGCTTGGGTGGGTTCCGAAAACTCTTGCACCGGTTTTGTCGACTCCGCCGAAAATGAGGCTTACGCCGAAGGGTCTGACTCCTGCATGCTGTGTGTACATTTGTTGTATGTCGCAGATGCGTTTGGTGACGACTTCGGTGTCTATGGGTTCGTCGTAGGTTAATTTGTTGCTTTGAGCATAGATACGTGCTTGGTCAATAAGTATTCGTGCATCACTACTTAAGCCGACGATGGCTGCGCCGATGTGCTCGTCGACGCGGAAGAGTTTCCAGCTGTATCCTGCTTCTTCGAGGGGTTCGATTGATTCTTCTGCGCCTAGGATTATGCCTTCTGCGCTTTGAAGGCCCAGTATGGTTGCTCCTCGATTCACGAGTTCCATTGCGTATTCGACTTGGAATAGTCTGCCGTCTGGGCTGAAAACTGTTATTGCGCGGTCATATGCGCCGGGGGCTGCAAATACGGACATAATTTTAACCTCTTTTTAACTCTTTTCGCTATTCGCAGATTCAGATGGGTAAGCAACACTAAAAACCTTTCCTTTTAAATATGTATGGAAAAGCAGTGCTGAAGGGCTATTTATGTAGGGTTATGAATTTGTTGCCTAAACAAAACGGCTACGTCTAGGCATCGTTGGACACGTCATGTTTTGACTACCTCGCCGCTTTCGGAATAAATTGTGCACCGTTAACGTGAAGTCACATTTTTTGCGGTTTCTTGTAGTCATTTCTTGGTGTAAACAATCCTTAAATGCAAAACATTTCCCAATATTAATCGCGGGTCAGGAGCGGATGGTATGGCTAAATATGGAATGTTAATCGCAATGGAGAAATGTATAGAGCAGGCTGCAGGCAAATCGGCGGCAGTGAAAGTTATGGAAGGCAGCGAACAAATCACTGAGAAAACCGACCAAAAGAAAATCGCTCAGTGGGCTAAAGGCGCAGTGGAACGGCTTGACGCGGCGGTTGACGAAAAAACCCGAGTTCAAGCCATGCAGAATTGTGGCTACAACTGTGCCAAGAAAAATCATAAAGTGATAGAAAGAGCGGTTGCGAGACGAAAAAAATACGCGAGTGACGAAGACTTTTTGGCGGCTGAACTGAAAAAACCAATGAAGGGAACCAAACTTTCACGCGACGGAGACACCCTATACCAGGTTTACACGCCTCAGGAATTTACCAGACCCATGCGGTGCTACTGTAGTTTATTCCGGGGGCTGCCACCTGAAAAAACGGTTTCGCTCACGTACTGCAACTGCTCAAAGGGGTTTGTTGAGAAATACTGGGAAGCAGTTTTGGAGAAACCAGTCAAAGTGGACTTGTTGCAGTCAGCGATTTCGGGAGCCAAAGAGTGCAAGTTCGCCATCCACTTTTAACAAACCTATTTTTCTGTTCAAAAAATGAAAAATGTTGCTTGCGATTAAGTCACTTGTGTCATCCAAGTGGAGCTGTCTGCTCGGAGAGCTATAGCCCGCTTATTTAAAGAGGTTTTTTGATTTGACCTTCATGTGAAGAAGGGAGCGTATTCTAAGTGATGGGTTTTCTGAAGTCGGAGATAGTTGAGTTTACCAAGGTTCATTGAGTTTCGTGTAGGCTGACTGCCTTGACGGTTTCTTCAGTTAAAAACTGTTCTTTGACGCCCTTATGTTGACGTATGTGGTTTTTTATGGCTTTGTTCATCGCAGCTAAATCAGGAACCACCAAAATTTGGTCGCCACAACTACATTTGAAAGTTGGCATGCTAGACTTGTGGGCGTTCTTTCCACCCACATTTTTGGTTTCTTGACTTAATTCCAATTTGATTTTTTTCTTCATGCCAATCCTTCAGCTTTAAGCCTAAATTCAGGAATGAATTTAGTAATTTAATCAAAAACAGTAATAAAAATTTGTAGTAGGCGTCATACAGTCACAAGTCTAAAAAAAGGTGTACACAAGCAAAAGAGCATTTTTCGATTTGCCCAAAAGACTGATTTTACAGATAACTAAAATATGGGGCCAGACCAGGTTCACAGACGGGAGTAAAGGCAGGTTTTCATAAACAGCACATTTTAAGTGTAAACGATTTTTCTTTTAGATAATGCTTATTTAATTGGGCGTGTTTCTCCTTTGTCTGATTAAACAGAAGGAACATGTTATGAGTGACGAACTATCCAAGTTACCTCCTCAAGTCCAAGAACGCCTAATGAGGCTCCAGCAAGCCCAGCAGACCCTGCAGACTATCATGCAGCAGAAACAGCAGGTCGACATGGAGTCATCGGAAATCGACCAAACCCTCAAGGAACTCGAAAAAACCGCCGATGACGCCGTCATCTACAAAGCTGCAGGCAGCCTTCTCATCAAATCTGAAAAAGCCAAAGTTTCCGCAGACCTAACAGAACGCAAAGACCTTCTCTCGACAAGGCAGACCGTGCTGGCACGCCAAGAAGAACGCCTCCGCACCCAACTCAAAGACCTGCAGACGCAACTTCAAGCTGACTTGCAGTCCTCTTCGCCACCGCCAGCTTAACCCACAGGGGGAAAATTCTGGTGGAGCTTGGCATACCCGAGTTAACCGAACTACAAATCGAGGAAGCCAGCGGGTTAGCCGAGGACGCCGCCAGAAAACACATCTTTGATAAAGTTAGCCAGAAACAAGTTGAAACGCTCAACATCAGCGTGGAGGCGGAGGGCACAAAACCAGTGAGCTTCACGGTGGAAGTAGATTTGGTGTTGCTGCCCCAAGTTAAAGGCGTCAATGAAAAGGCTCTGACGGAGGAAGCCGTGCAAGCCGCTTTTGAGGTTATAGAGAATTATCTGAGAAAACTGACATGACCTTTAACGAAATCGTGACTCTCCTAGATGAAATAGGCGCTGAGAACGTGGTTTTGCTATGCCACCACAACAGCGACCCCGACGCGGTGTGTAGCGCCTACGCGTTTATGGGTTTGCTTAAGAAGGTTCGACCGAAACTGGCGATGGAGATTGGAACGGGGCACGGCGTGAGCCGACTCACCAAAAACCTGCTCAGACAGATGCCAATAACCGTGAATCTACAGCCCGACGTGGATAAAGCGCAGGCCATTATTCTTTTGGACACAAACACAATTCAGCAGTTAGACGATTTAACCGAGAAAATTAGCCAAACCAAGGTGCCTATCATCGTCGTAGACCATCACGCGGCGCACCCAGAAACGCAAGCTATCTGTAGGCTCTGCATAACCAACGAGGAAGCCGCCTCAACATGCGACATCGTATACGGCTTCTACAAAGAACAAAACATCAAACCAGACCCTGAAGAAGCAAAAGCGCTGTTTTTGGGCATGGCTTTTGACACGCGGCACTTCGTTTTGGCTAACTCGGCAACCTTCAAAGCCGTCGCAGACCTCCAAGATAGCGGCGTCAACGCCCAAGAAGCCCTTGCTATGCTTGCGATGCCCATGGACTTCTCGGAGCGCGTCGCCCGCATCAAAGCATGCCACAGAGCCAAAATCATACGCATCGACAACTGGATAATCGCCTTGAGCCACGTCAGCGCTTTTCAAGCTTCCGCAGCGCGGGCACTGACTGATTTAGGTGCGCACATGGCGGCTGTGGCGGGACAGAAGGGTCAAGGTATCGAAATCAGCATGCGGTGCACCCGCGAATTCGCCGAGAAAACAGGAATTCATCTGGGCAGAGACCTCGCTAAACCGCTTGGTGAATCCATGCAGGGTCAAGGAGGCGGGCACGCCATGGCTGCAGGAGTTAACGCGAGTGGTGACGTGAAGACGGGTCTGAAGCATTGTTTGCGTCTTTTGAAGGAATGCTTCTCCAAAAACGAGTAGTTACTCTTAAATGAAGCAACCGTGTGCCTAACTTAGGCAGGCACAAACATCATGGCAGTCATTGAAACAAAAAACTTGACTTACACGTACCCAGGCGCCGCAAAGCCTTCAATCAGCGACGTCTCCATAAAAGTGGAGAAAGGCGAATTTGTCCTCATCACCGGACCCAGCGGCTGCGGAAAAACCACTTTGTGCCGAACCTTCAACGGATTAATTCCCCAGTTTTACCAAGGCGAGTTGTCAGGCGAAATCGAAGTAACAGGCTTAGACGCCGCCACACACCCAACCTACGAGATGGCTAAATCGGTGGGGCTAGTTTTCCAGAACCCTGAGAACCAGCTTTTCGCCCTCAGCGTCGAGAAAGATGTGGCGTTCGGGCTGGAAAATTTGGGTTTTGACAGGCAAGAAATGCGCAAAAGGGTAGATTGGGCGCTTAACCGAACAGGCATATATGACCTTCGGGAGCGGTCCCCCCACGAAATGTCAGGCGGGCAACAGCAACGGGTAGCCATAGCCGCGGTGCTCGCCATGCAACCCGAAATCATAGTACTTGACGAGCCCACAAGCTTTCTGGACCCGCTTAGCGCCGAAAAAATCTTCGAGGTAATCCACGACCTCAACCAAAAACTCGGCTTAACCGTCGTCCTTGTGGAACACAGATTAGACTTGACGGCAAAGTACGCGAATCACATAATAATCATGGACCAAGGCAAGGTGCGCTTCGACGGCGAAACCCGCAAAGTCCTCAGCAACGAGGAAACCCGCCTCATCGGCGTAGGCATCCCCAAATCCACCCTGCTATACGAGATGCTAAACAGGGAAGGCGCAGACCTCAACGGCGACACTCCTCTATCTTCGGAGGAACTCGCTAAGATACTGCTGGAGGCGATGCGTTGACGCTGGAAATTGAAGACCTACATTTCACTTATCCCAGCGGAGTCGAAGCTCTCAAAGGCGTCTCCTTAACAGTCAAGAACGGCGAATTCGTCGCCATCATGGGACAAAACGGAGCAGGCAAAACCACTTTGGTTAAACATTTTAACGGGCTTCTCAAACCGACCAGCGGCAGAGTCACCGTAGACGATGTAGAAACCACTAAAACCAGCGTCGCATCTCTTGCGCGAAGTGTCGGCTTCGTTTTCCAGAACCCCGACCACCAACTTTTCAGTGAGACGGTGGAGGAAGAAATCTCTTTCGCCCTCAAAAACTTCGGGTATGACCAAAACGCGATAGAGGAACGTATAAACTGGGCAGTTAACCTTCTGGGACTAAGCCAGTACCGCAAGACATCGCCGTTCATGCTCAGCGGCGGAGAACGCAAACGCGTCGCCTTAGCCAGCGTATTGGCGTGGGACCCCCAAATTCTCATCTTGGACGAACCCACCATCGGGCAGGATCACCAGCAGAAAGAGAACCTGCGCCAATTCATCATCCAGTTGCAGACACAGGGCAAAACCATCGTGATAGTTACACATGACGTGGAGTTCGTCGCGGAATGTAACCCCCGCGTGATTTTGATGCGGGGAGGCAAAATCGTCGCTGACGGCGAAGGAAAAGAGATACTAACCACCCCCCAACTACTGGAGGAATCCTCAATTGTGCTCCCCCAGATAGCGCAGGTTTTCACGCAGCTTGCCTCGGAGGGGCTGCCAAAGAACATTATCGACATATACGAAGCTAAGCGGCTACTGCTTAAGGTGCTAAAGGAGAGGCAGACATGAGCATTTTTGACGGCTTAAAATTCCGCAAGGTCTACTCGCCCATCCACAACTTGGACCCACGGATGAAATTCATCTACGTCATAGCCGTTTTCGTGGCAGCCATACTCTTCGGCTCAATCATACCACTACTGGCGCTGTTCGCCATACAGATACCCTTCGTGCTAATGGCACGGGTACAGAAGCAGTGGGTCCGCTCCCTGCGAGGCGCACTTTTCCTAGCGACATTCATATTCATCGTGAACATAGCAAGCAACTTCTTCACCCAAGGTTTCGTCCTCACAGCAGCAAACTGGGAAGACGCCGCCGCCATGACCTTACGCTTCGTCGTCCTCGTAGAATCCTTCTCCGTCTTCTTCCTCACCACTTCGCCCGACCACTTGGGCTTAGCGCTGGAACAAAGCCACGTTCCCTACGAATTCAGCTTCGCCTTCACCACCGCCGTCCGCTTCGTACCTGTCCTCGCCGAGGAGGCACAGACCATCATGGATGCCCAGAAAGCCCGCGGGTTAGAACTGGAAAAAGGCAACTTCATGAAGCGCATCCGCAACTACATACCCGTACTTATCCCACTGATTGTAAGCGCCATCAGACGAAGCTTAGAATTGGCAGAAGCCATGGAAAGCCGAGCATGGGGCGCCACCAAAAAACGCACAAACCTGTACGCCCTAAAGCTACACCGAGGCGACTACGCGTTGCTGGCGATAATCATAGCTTTACTGGTGCTGACCGTCTACGCGTTCTTCTACGTGCCCATCCCAACCGTACGGGGACTTTTAGGCTTCCCCTAAACAACAACCTGAAAACAACTACGGAATCAGGGAAAAAAATTGCTTGAGACTGCAACTTTTACTGTTGGAAACAATTTGGGAAATCATTATTAAGTAACTTCGGCGAAGTCCATTCGAACAACCATGAAGCGCAAAGGACTAAGCATTGTTCTAGTTTCTTTGCTGCTGATTTCAACAGTTTTTCTAACCAGCAACATTCAGAACAGTGCCGTAGCGGAGGCGCCTCTCGATGTCTACGTGGGCGTCGATATGGCTTACGGCAACAGCACGTTGGGTCCAGATGCAGCTAAAGCACTCATAGACCAAGTCAGCGGATTCACGAACTTCTTTGTGGTTGGCACTACAGGAATAACCGACAACGCCACAGTACTCAGCGACGTGCTACAGTATGCATATAACCACGGCTTGTCCTTTGTGAGTTTCTTGCCCAAAAAGTTCGGAAACGCCAGCAGTGAGTCAGACCCGAACTTCTTTCCCCAAGCAACCCAGTGGCTGGAGGATGCCCAAGCTAACTGGGGCGACCACCTGATTGGCTTCTTGGAACCCGTTGAAGACGAGCCAGGCGGACAGGTGCTTGACCGTAGCCACTCAGGCCCTATATGGTTGACAAACGACCTTTCAGGTCTTCCTTCCTTCGGCAACTACACCAACTATTACGTCACTAGCTATGAGGAGGCGGCAGCCAAATTTGAGGCGCTCCTTAACAGTGAACTGAATAAATCGGTACTGAATGACGTTAACTCGACAACGCAGTATCCGTTGTTCACTTCGGATTATGCGCTGTACTGGTTTGATTATAAAGGTGGATATGACACCGTTTTTGCGGAGTTCGGCTGGAACTACAGCAGACAACTAAACGTGGCTCTCTGCAGGGGCGCGGCTCAGATGCAAAACAAAGACTGGGGAATAGTAATAACCTACACGTACACAAATCCACCATACATCGAGTCAGGCGATAAACTCTACGAAGACATGGTACTAGCCTACAATAGCGGCGCAAAATACATCGTCGTGTTTAACACGAACAAGAATTATACTCAGAACATTCTGCAGCCTGAGCATCTGCAAGCCATGCAGAAGTTCTGGGACTACGCAAAAAGCCACCCCAGAAACAGCCACGCAGTTAGCGAACGAACTGCGTATGTTCTTCCATACGCTTACGCCTACGGTTTCCGTGGACCAGAAGACAAAATCTGGGGGCTTTGGGAATCAAACAACGAGACAGACAACTTCTCTTTCAACCAAAGTGTAATCGTCCACAGCCTCCTACAGGAATACGGAGACAAACTTGACATAATCTACGACGACCACCTGCAACCACAAGACACCAGCAACTATCGTGCTCTGCTTTACTGGAACGACACAAGCCTCTTGCCTTCCCCCATGCCCACACCTTGGCCCTCACCCACACCGACCCCGACACCTACGCTTACACCTTCCCCAACTCCAACTCCTACGCTGGAACCCACACCTTCACCGACTCCAAGCCCATCGCCCTCACCTACACCAGAGGAAAGCCCTACACCGTCGCCAACACCCTCACCCGTTCCTACGGAGCAGCCTACAACCACACCAGACCCCGCTGAACCGCCTTTGCCCGTATACTGGGTTTGTTTGATTGTGGGAATTGCGGTGATTGTTTCTGTTGGAGCCTTACTTGTGTTTAAAAGAGGCACATTTAAGAACTGATGCGGGCGTCATTTCAGGTTTGCTAAGCCAATTCTGGAGAAATTTTATTAGGGGTATCTCGTGTTACCTATTCATTAAATGAAGTTAAGGCAACTTGTAGTTGTTCTGGTTTCTCTCTTGCTCATTATGTCGGTTCTGTTGAACATTTTCCCAGCCGCAGCCATCAGCACAACTCAGACAACACCAGACGTATATTTCGGCGTTGACATGGGCTACGGAACCGACGTTGCAGGTGCAAAAAGCCTAATCGACCAAGTTAGCTCCTTCACGAATTTCTTTGTACTTGGCGCGTCAGCTCTATCTGATAGCATTACACAACTGAACCAGACCCTGCAGTACGCCTACGACAAAGGGATGTATTTTATGAGCTACCCGCCGTCTTTGTACACTCGCAATTTCTCTTCTCCCTTCGCCGTTCCAAACGCGACACAAGCATGGCTTGATTACGCAAAAGCCAATTGGGGCAACCGATATGTTGGCTTGTTATATCCATATGAAGATGAACCGGGTGGACACCAATTAGACATGGTTTCGGGCGGGAACAGCTATCGCCCTGCAAACATCACAAAGACCGAAAACACCACCTATGTGGATGCGGAGCAGCAGTTCATTGATTCAGTTTGGTTTATGGATTTAAACCGAACAAAGATGGTAACAGGCTACCCCGTTTTCACATCCGATTATGCACTTTACTATTTCGACTACAAAGCGGGATATGACGGTCTCTTCGCGGAGTTCGGCTGGAACTACAGCAGACAACTGAACATGGTTATGTGCAGGGGAGCCGCAAACGTACTGAATAAAGAATGGGGCGTCATCGTCACATACGAGTATACGGAGCCGCCGTACATAGAGTCACCAACTGAACTTTATCATGACCTGATTTACGCTTACGACAGCGGAGCCAAGTATATTGTGGTTTTCAACTCAAACCCAGACTGGACTGGGGGTATCCTCACCGAAGAACACTATATGGCGATGCAGCAGTTCTGGCAGTATACTCAGGACCACCCAAGAGAAACTTACCCCGTTAACGAAAGAACAGCGTATGTACTACCTGAGGCTTACGCCTACGGTTTCCGGGGTCCTCTCGACAAAATCTGGGGCGTATGGGAAGCAGATATGACCTCTTTCGTGCTCAGCATAAGCGTCTACATCATGATGGAAAAGTACGGCTCAAAACTGGATGTAATCTACGAAGATGCCATGCAATCAGGCGAAACCTACGGCTACAAAAACATAATTTACTGGAATGACCCCAGCGCTGTAGCGGACAGGTGGCCACCTGGTTACCTGCCGATACCCACACCTAAGTATTCTACTACACCTGCGCCAAGCACGTCAACAGGGTCCACGCAGACGTCTAGTCCTAGTTCAGTAAAGAATTACGAGGTGTCCGAGACGTTTATCTATGGATGTTTAGCGGCGGTTGTTGTCATAGGGGTTGTCGCAGGGGTTTTTATGTTTAAGAAAAAGCCGCATTTGCGTAGTTGATAGTTTCCGTGAGTGCACAATTTAAGTTCAGTCAATATTTCAAGTACATATAGTTTATTAACACTCACGACACACCCAATTCTTGAACAAAAACCATCAGCACAAGGTTATTGAAGGGAGAAGCAACGAAGATTAGGCAATCCTCGAAGGCAGTTGATTCTGTAGAACAGGCAGTGCCAACTATTTCGGCAGGCAACGAAAGTGAACCTAGAAGACCCGCTGCCTTCAAAGAGGTTTACCCTATTCAAGAACCTTACGTTTATGGGGCGATAGTGAAGGATCCTGAAACGCAGAAAATTCACTATGAAATTATAGAGCCCACCCTGCAGAAGGAAGAGGAGAAGTCGCTTTCGGATTTGAAGACATTTCTTATGGAAGAACTCGACGTTAACTTTAAAGAAATCGAAAGCAGGGAAAAAGCAGAGAGTTATCTAAAACGCAAAATCGCGGAGACCGTGAAGAGGTACCGCATGAAAATTCAGCCTGCCGCTGTGGATAAACTCGCCTACTATATCGTACGGGACTTTATAGGCTACGGAAAAATCGACCCGCTCATGAAGGACCACCTGATTGAGGACATATCCGCCGACGGCATAAACGTTCCCTTATATGTTTGGCACAGGCAGTACGAGTCTACACCTACCAACATAAAATTCGCAAACGCGGAGGAACTGGATTCCTTCATAGTTCGCCTAGCCTACATGGCGGGAAAAAACATATCGGTAGCTTCGCCGATTTTGGACGCGTCTCTGCCAGAGGGCAGCCGTATACAGCTTACCTTCGGCAAAGAAATAACCCGAAGAGGCTCCACCTTCACGATACGCCGCTTCAAAGCGGACCCGTTAACCATAAGCGACCTGATTGCATTCAACACCATCAGCTCAGAGATGGCGGCTTACCTCTGGTACATCATAGAAAACCGCGCTTCAGTCTTGGTCGCTGGTGGAGTAGCCTGTGGAAAAACCACAGTGCTCAACTGCCTATCCATGTTCATCAAGCCTGAGATGAAAATTGTCAGCGTCGAGGACACGCAGGAGCTGAACTTGGCGCATGAAAACTGGATTCCCTCGGTTGTGAGATCCAGCTTTAAAGGTGAAGACAAAAACAGCAGCACCATCACCCTGTTTGACCTGCTAAAGGCAGCCATGCGGCAGAGACCCGACTACATTATAGTTGGCGAAGTCCGTGGGGAAGAAGCCTACACTCTCTTTCAAGCCATGGCAACTGGGCACCTTGGCATGTGTACATTCCACGCTGAATCAGTGGAAAGCGTCATAAACCGATTAGAATCCGAGCCTATGAACATACCTAAAGCTCTGATTGCCATGACCAACGTAATCATGGTTATGACGCGAACCGAAGTCAACGGGAAACCCGCCCGCAGAGCATCCGTCACCACAGAACTCAAAGGCGTAACTTCGGAATCACAAGATTTGAAAACCGAGGAAGTTTTCCGTTGGAGCCCCAAGTTTGACAGATTTACGTTTCAGGGACACAGCACCTTCTTGGAGAAACATATGGAGAAAATGGGGTTAGATGCGGATGAAATCAACCGTGAAATAAGGTACCGCAAAGCCGTCCTTGAATGGATGGTTAAACAGAACATCCGCCGCCATAGTGACGTAGCCCAAGTCATCAGAGAATACTACGTGAATCCAAGCCGTGTTTTCCAGAAAGCAAAACTGGGATTGAAATGAAAGCTTCAGAAAAAATTAAAACCAAGCTTCGAGGCGTCTTCCAAACGGCTAAACCTAAAAAACAAAAAAAAGAAGGCGTCTCGGAAACGGGGTTTGAGCGGCTTAACGGAACAGCGTATTTTCTGGTGGGTGAAAAAATTGGACGTGCCTTACCCATTTTCCGAGACTTGGATTCTAACCTGCAGAAGGCAAGGTTAAAAATCAACTTCAAAGCCTACGTCAGCTTAACAGTCTTCACAACACTGATAGCCGCGGTATCAGTAGGGGTTGTCCTTCCCACCTTGCTCTGGGTTACGATGGGTATGCCGCTTTTGTCTTTGCTACTTTTCGGCTTAGGTGGAGCCCTGCTTGCAGGTTCATGCTCTGTGGTCTGTTTCTACTTTTTTCCCATTTACCGCGCAGATAAGCATAAACACGAAGTAGAAGACGAACTGCCGTTCACCACGGGTTATATGGCTATCCTAGCAAACGCAGGGGTTTCACCAGAAAAAATCTTTGACTCACTTGCAACGCTAAAACAGCCGTTGGCAGCATCCGCAGAGGCCAAGGACATCGTCAGCCACATCAACCTGTTTGGAACAGATATCATATCAGCTTTAGAAAAAGCCTCCAACCGCACGCCCTCGGAGAAATTCAAGGAAATCTTAGAAGGCATCATATCCACAATGCACAGCGGAGGCAACCTAGCAGTATTTCTAAGGGGAAAATTCACAGCATACATAAAACTGAGAAAACTAACCCTCAAAAAATACGCTGATACCCTGTCGATGCTGGCGGAGGTTTACGTGGCACTGCTTTTGACGGCGCCGCTGCTTTTCGTCATAATGCTCTCAGTTATGTCAGTTATGGGGGGCGGCGGGGTAGGCGGACTCAGCTCGGATATGCTGCTTAGATTAATCACCTATGTAGCCATCCCATTCGCGGCTGCAGTATTCCTGATTGTTGTTGATTCAACCTCACCGAAATGGTAACGTACATGCCGAAAATAGACAAGAAAACCCGAAAGATAGTCACCGTCGCAGCGGTTTGCGCAGCGTTAGCCATAATCCTCTTCGGGTTCTTCAAAGTCGGCGCAACAGCAGCGCTGGACGACTACGTCACGTTTGGTATAGTTGCGATTTTGGCTCCTTTGGCAGCCTTGAACTACGTTGATTATCGTTGGCAGAAGGGCATAAACCAGAATCTGCCAGACCTCTTCAGGACCATAGTTCAGGCTCAGGAAGTGGGTATGACGTTGCCTCAGGCGATGGATGAAGCCGCAAAAAGGGATTTTGGGCCTTTAACTGCGGAGTTGAAGAAGATGACGGTGCAGATGTCGTGGGGATACAGCTTTGAAGAGGCGTTGACGGCTTTTGGGAAACGTGTCGGCACTAACCTTACGCAGCGGGTTTTGCCTCTCATAATTGAGGCCAGCCATGCGGGAGGAAACGTGGAGAAAGTTTTTGCGCCCATGGGTAGGTTCATAAACACAAACAATCTGATGGAAAAAGAGCGGAAAACTCAGACCCGCCCCTACGTACTCATAATTTACGTTGCACTATTCGTCTTCTTATTCACTATAATACTGCTTTTCAAAACGTTCTTTTCAGCCGCAGAGGGCGTACCGTTAATGGCCACGCCAACCGCTTCTTCCGAGGAAATGCAGAGGATTTTCCTTCACATGACCCTCGTACAAGGCTTCTTCGGAGGTTTGGTAGCGGGAAAAATGGGCGAAGGCTCCATAGAGGCAGGGCTCAAGCACAGTTTATTGATGATGCTTGTGGGCTACGCGGCGCTAAAACTGTTCATGTGAGGCAACAAAATGAAAAAAACCCTAAGAAAGTTTTTGCGGAACAAACGCGCCATCACCCCGATTCTCAGTGAACTACTCCTCATGGTGATTGCAGTAGCGGCAATGTCCATCGCCACAACAGCCACGTACGTTATAACCACAAACCTTCGGGATAACATGAACGAACGCGCTGTGATTGAGGATGTGTGGTTTAACAGCGAAAGCCAAACCGTGGATATCTACGTTTACAACGTAGGTAAAGTTGCAATAACTATCTCCAACGTTTACGTGGAACATGTGGGTTACACTTCAAACCTGCAGTTAGCGGTAGGTGAAGACGGAGTTGTCAGAATCGCACCGCCATGGATTGTAGGCGAAACCTATTACATAGACGTTTTAACCAGCAGAGGAACACATATTGCAGGTAATTACAAAGCAACTTAGGCGGCTCAAACGGGACAAACGGGGCATAAGCACTGTCATAACGGTGATGCTGAGCCTTGTTCTGCTTGTCGTTATCGTCGGCAACGTTTTCATAAGCAGTTACCAAATGAACCAAGTGGACACCGAAAAAATGCAGGAAAACCTAAACATAACCCACATCACCCAAGCAGGCGCCTCTACGTGGTTTACTGCACAACAAGAATTCACAGTAAACGTGGGCACCTACACGGGAACCTACAGCGGAACACAAGCTGCAGGAGACTTTGATTTTGAAACTTTCACGGAGTCAACGGGACAGACGCTTTTTGCCCACAGGGAAACAGTCACAATTGGAGCAGCAAACTATTACCGTCTGTTGGACAGCGCCGCTGACAATTCAGGTCAAACGGTTGACGTCTCCATGAGTTCCACGGGAAGAAACCTTATTGCCAAGTCCGTGTACAGCCTTCAAGGAGTTTTGGCGCTTCCAGCCAGCACATGGACCATGTACTACCGAGCGTGGCAGGATTCTGCTTCGACCGCAACGTTAACTAGAAGCCCCAGCACATGCTCAGGTAACTGGGAAAACCCTCAGAACGCATACTCTAACGACGCCAGTTACGCTAACTCACCCACTAAAGACCAGACAGAAACATACGGAGGCTACGGCTACAGTATTCCCGCAGGCGCTCAAATAACGCAGGTGCGTGTGCGGTTAGACGCTTTCTGTGCGGACAATGATTATCTTCAGCTGAGGGTTTCTGCTGACGGTGGCTCTGGGTGGCTCAGTACCACATCTGTGTACTTGTCAACGACCGAAGGAACGCACTGGGTTGATGTCACCAGTTGGACAAGCTGGACTCCTGCAAATCTGAACGGGGGTAGTCTCCAGACTCAGGTTGTTCACAAAAAAAGCGGGGGAGCCGATTCAGTTAGTCTTGACTGGATACCCGTCGAAGTCACTTACTCGATTGGGGCAGCAACAGGGCACATAAGCGCTGATTTGAAGGTGATAACGTCCGACGGATCCACAAGGGCAACCTTAGCGACAAACGTGGCGTCTTCAAGCAGCTTGACAACGTCGCCAGCTACACTTTCTGCAACTTATTCCTTTGAGGGATATGCAGTTGTCAACCAAACAGACTTTCTTGAAGTAGACTATTTTGTCGATGTCTCGGTTGCCAGCACAGTAAATGCTCATTTAAGAATAGACGACCAAGCTTTAGCGGAGAGTGACCAGACAAGAATCACAGGAATTTCCTCGTCGAGTTCATACAATCTCAACTTACAAAACAGCTTTCGAATTGATTTGGAAAGTTACCCATTAGATGACGCCGACGGCTTGGAGCTGCTTCTCAGATACAACGCTTCAAGCATAAGCGAGAGATGGTTGATAAAAGCGTACAACTGGGTTTCTCAGCGCTTCAGCGATGTAGGCTTCAACAGCACGATCGGAACTCAGCCGCAAACTGCGGGGTCTTGGTACACGTACGCTCTGAGCATATCGGGTGATTGGGCAAACTACGTTGACGCAGACGGAACGGTACTTTTGCAGTTGCATGATGGAAGCATAGGAGCCACTCAAACCAGCATCGGAGTGGACTTTCTGGGCGTAAGGATTATGGTCGGCGCAACAAGCATCGGATTAAGAAACGCAAGCCCAATAAGCGTGCACATTATGGCGTTATGGATAACAAACCAAAATGATCACGTACGCTACGACGTGAACGTGTTTTTGAATGCAGGAGAATCCACCACATACGTCTTCGGGGAAGATATAACGGTGCCAGCAGGCGATTACATGGTTAAAGCGGTTACGGAAAGAGGGAACATAGCGGTAAACTCAACCAACTGGCAAAGTTAAGCAAGTTTCTGCTTCAAAGCCGCAACTGCCTCAGCTTGGTTTCTGGCGTCAATTGCCTCTATGTTGTAGAGTTCAGCCATTTTTCTAGCGTTTTCGTTAAGTCGAGGGATAGCCACAAGAAAAGCCTTGTCGGGTGAAACATCAAAAATCTTAGCAAACAAGGCTATAACAGGCTGCTCTGAAACCAAGCCGTCAGTAGACATAGCCAAGTCGATTACCATCACTTTGCTTTGGTTATCCGCGTAAGCTGCAAGATTGAAGTTGTGCGTTGCTCCTGACTTGCCAACGAGTTGAGCGGGGCTTTCAACCCTCAGTCCCTGCTGAAGAAGCAGTTCCCGCAGAGGCGCAGCTAAAAACAGGTTAGAAGAAAGGTCTTCCTTAGCTTTCTCGCTTAAAGTGTATGAGTAAACCTCTTTGATTATGGCTTGCTCAAAATTGCTGACAGAATGACAGCGAGTACAATAATGCTCAGGCACAGGTATATCGAAGCTTTTTCCGCAATCTTTGCAGGCGCACCAAACCCCCGCTTTCCGATAGTCAGCGTCCAATCTGCGGAGTTCTTGGTGGCATTTGGGGCAGACAAGTTTGCCGTCCTTGTGGAAGTTCTCTTCTAAGTCTAAATAGCCACATTTCACGTGCTCGATAAGGCTGCTTTTTTTGATGTTGAATGATTTGCAGAAAGGGCAACAGTAACGGAAGTTGATGCCTGCAGACCCGCATCCAGGGCAGTAAATTACTTTGTCGAAAAGTTTTGCCTCAAGAACTTTCTCGCTGACCAGCTTGTTAAGGACAGACTGCAGCTTGGCAGCATCTCCGACTATAGCTTCAGCTTCGGGGTAGTGATAACCGACTTCTGGATTATAGGTGGGCTCAAGAACTTTTATCTCGCCGCTTAAGAATCTGCTAAGCAAAGCCTCTTTGTCTGGGTCGTCGAAGTTACCGGCTGAGTCCGTTTTGTCCACTACGCGCCTTTTCTCCTTGGCATAAGTCTACTATGAGTTGGATGTGTTATTTTTAATTTTAACTGTGTTTAAACATGTTCACGTTTGAAACACATTTCCAAAGATGAAATGACACGTACATAAAAAAGTTGAGGTCTACACATCCATAAAAACCGACAACTGCAATCAGGAAACTCTGCCGCAGCGTCAAAGAAACAAAAACCAACAGCCAAGAAAGTTATGCAAAATGAAATGGGCACCGTTCACAGTGTTAGTAAGCAACGTACCACAAAATCATGTTGAAGGAAAAGAAACAGAAAAAACTGTTGTTGCTCGGAGAGCCAATGAGGAAAACGTATAAAGCAAACATGCCAATAACCGCAATCTTTTTATTTCCATCCGTGATGATTACGGAAAGTATATTCCTTGGAGGAAAGAACGTGAGGGATCGCCACCTCTGTGCAGTATTCGTTCGCCGTTTTGTCCAGGCAACCCTCTAGGACACCGTCCAAGATTTCCTCATCAACCGCAACAGCGCAGTTTTCTTCAATTATCTCTAACTTTGTTAGTTGTAAAAAAGGTGCCAAAAAATGACTAAAACCTCAGGTGCAAAAGCCCTAATTCAATCCCTTAAAAACCAGAAAGTAGACACGATATTTGGAATTTTAGGAGGCGCTATCCTGCCCGTTTACGATGCTCTTTGTGGAGACCAAAACATTCGGCACATAATCGCAAGGCACGAACAATGTGCAGCACACGCCGCTGAAGGCTATGCGCGAGCTTCGGGTAGGCCAGGTGTGTGCATGGCAACATCAGGTCCAGGTGCAACAAACCTGGTTACGGGTATAGCCAACGCCTACATGGACAGCAGCCCCGTTGTCGCGTTAACTGGGCAGGTGCCTTCAACAGGAACCAACACGTCCTACATGATTGGCAGAGACGCCTTCCAAGAAGCCGACATAATCGGCATCACCACGCCTATAACAAAATTTAATTGCCAACCTCGGGCGGTAACTGAAATCCCGAAAATGGTTAACACCGCCTTCTACATCGCAACCACAGGCAGACCAGGACCCGTACTTATCGACCTGCCTAAAAATATACAGGCGGAAACGGCTGAAGTGGAAATCACAAACCAAATAGACGCAAGAGGATACAATCTAGTAACGCAGCCAGACTTGGCTCAAATCAGCATAGCCGTTGATTTGCTATCGAAAGCGGAGAAACCAATCATACTGGCAGGCGGCGGAGTAATAATCGCAAACGCCTCCGATGAACTGGTGAAACTCTCAGATTTCCTGATGGCACCTGTTGCTACAACATTCATGGGTAAAGGCGCATTCCCAGAAATTCATCCCTTGTCCTTGGGAAGCATAGGCATGCACGGCAATCCAGCTGCAAACAGGCTGATTTCAGAAGCCGACGTGCTGCTTGCAGTGGGAACAAGATTCTCGGACAGGGCAACTGCCAACCTTAACACCTTCGCTGCAGAAGCAAAGAAAATCCATATCGATATAGACCCAGCTGAAATCGGCAAAAACATTGATGTCAACATCGCAATTGTAGGCGACGCTAAAAAAACTCTATCCATAATTTATGCAGCGGTAGCCAAGAAACTGCAAAAGAACAGGGGCTTGGCGTGGGCGAAGCGTGTGAAAGAGGCAAAAGAGAAACTCAGCCCCCTCATACAAGACACCCCAAAAGATGTTGTGCCGAAAACTTTGCTTTCAGAATTAAGAAAGCTGCTGCCTGAAAACGCTATAGTCACCACCGAAGTGGGGCAAAACCAAATGTGGTCAGCCCTGTACTTCCAAGCTCTTAAGCCTAGAACCTTCATCAGTTCAGGAGGCTTAGGAACCATGGGCTTCGGATTCCCAGCTGCGTTAGGCGCCAAAGTAGCTTGCCCCGACCGAGCAGTAGTTGACATTGCTGGTGACGGCAGCTTCATAATGACCGAGCAGGAACTGGCGTGTTCAATAATGGAGAACATTCCAGTCACCGTCATCGTCCTAAACAATTCCGTGTTAGGCATGGTAGCTCAATGGCAAAGGCTCCTCTACGGCAAAAGATACATGGCAGTTCACTTAGGAAAGACCCCAGACTTTGTCAAGCTGGCAGAAGCGTTCGGCGCCCAAGGCTTCCGTGTTGGTTCAATCCCAGAATTCCATAACGCAGTAAAACAAGCACTTAAAAGCAAAGTCACCACAGTCATCGATGTACCCATCGGCTCTGAAGAGGACGTGGTACCATTTGTGCCGCCTGGCTGCGGCTTACCTCAACAAAGAGGCGACTACTAAATGGAGCACACACACAACAGAGTAGTTTCAGCAATCGTGGAAAACAAACCAGGTGTTCTCCACAGCGTATCCAACCTATTCCGCAGACGCAACTTTAACATCGAAAGCATAACAGTTGGACCCACCGAAACCAAAGACTTAGCCCGCATAACAATAACCGTCAACGCAGACGAAAAAACTCTTGACCAAGTTGTTAAGCAACTTGACAAGCTGGTGGATGTGGTAGGCGTTGCCGAATTGGAACCCGACAGCATCGTCACCAGGGAATTGGCGCTCGTCAAAGTCAACGTTCCCAGCGTCGAAGAAAGATCTGACATAATCAGTTGCGTTCAAGTTTTCCGTGGACGCGTAGTCGATGTTTCCCCGGAGAGCTTGATGGTGGAGATAACAGGTACACCTGACAAGATAGATGCGTTCCTGAACCTTATGAGAACCTTCGGCATAATAGAGCTTGCGCGGACAGGAATAACTGCACTTTCACGGGGAGCAAGAGCCGTCAGCTTAGAAGAGTAATTCGCCCCTAAATCTCTCACTTTCCTATTTCATTACAGAAACCAAGCCGTAGCAACGGCTAATTAGGCAAATAGCCCTATTGAGACAGACAAGTGCAACATTCCAACGGGAACTTGCTCAGAGAAACACTTAACTTCACGCCACACAAAAATGGGTCTCAATTAAGTAAAGTAATCGAAAATTACCAGAAAACCGAAAAGAGGCAGAAAAATGAACATATCCGAAAAAATCCTGGCTAAAGCATCAGGAAAAACAGTTGTGCACCCAGGCGAAATCGTCGACGCCAACGTGGACTGTATAATGGTTCACGACTTAACGGGTCCTTTAGCTATAGAAGCCTTCAAGAGGATAGGCGTTTCGCAAGTTTGGAACAACAAAGAAGTAGTCATAATTCTGGATCATCAAATTCCGGCTGAGTCTGTGAAGATGGCGGAACTGCACAAGATGCTCCGTAAATTCGCCAAGGAACAGGCTATCCGCCTCTACGATGTGGGCGAGGGCGGCATATGCCACCAAGTCATGCCTGAGAAAGGCTACGTTTCTCCGGGTAAGTTGATAGTGGGCGCAGACTCGCACACATGCACCTACGGCGCCTTTGGCGCATTCGCCACAGGCATAGGGTCAACTGAAGCTGCAGCCGTGTTTGCCACGGGTAAGCTGTGGATGAAGGTTCCTGAAACCATCAGATTCAACGTAGAAGGGAAATTCCCCAAATACGTCACCCCAAAAGACCTTGTGTTGTCCATAATCGGCAAGGTCGGCGTGGATGGTGCTATATACAAAAGCGTTGAGTTCACGGGTCAGACCATGCGGGACATGAGTATAGCGGGCAGAATGACGGTGTGTAACATGGCGGTGGAGATGGGTGCTAAGAATGGCGTCGTTGAGCCAGACGAAGCCACCCGTAAATTCCTGACGGGCAGAGTGGCAAACAAGTTTTCTATTGAAGAGTGGAGAAGCGATGCAGAAGCAAAATACGAAAAAACCATCGAAGTTAACATCGCTGAGCTAGAGCCTCAAGTTGCTTGCCCAAGCTCGGTGGATAATGTGAAGCCAATCAGCGAGGTAGGCGAAGTGGAAGTTAATCAGGCATTCGTCGGGTCTTGCACTAACGGCAGAATTGAAGACCTTCAGGTAGCTGCCCAAATCATGAAAGGCAAAAAAGTCAAGTCAGGCGTCCGCTGCTTAGTAATTCCCGCGTCCCAAGAGGTTTACGCGCAAGCGTTGAAAGAGGGATTAGTCGAAGTCTTCACTGAAGCAGGCGCCTTGATGTGTGGAGCAACCTGCGGGCCATGCTTAGGTGGACACATCGGCTTGCTGGCTTCAGGCGAAACATGCATCAGCACATCCAACAGGAACTTCATTGGGCGAATGGGCAGCCCCGAAGCCAGCGTGTACTTAGCGTCACCAGCGGTTGTGGCGGCTTCAGCGTTAACGGGTAAGTTAACTGACCCAAGGAAACTGGAGGTATAAAGATGAAAGCAGTTAATGGAAAAGCCGTAAAATTCGGAAACAACATCGACACAGACGTGATTCTGCCTGGCAAATGGCTGTCGCTGATTGACCCCAAAGAGTTGGCGAAGCATGCCATGGAAGGCTTAGACAGCGAGTTCCCGCAGAAAGCCGCGGAAGGCGTCATAGTTGTAGGTGCCAAGAACTTCGGCTGCGGCTCCAGCAGAGAACAAGCGCCATTGGCGTTGAAGTATGCGGGTGTACAGTGCGTTTTGGCGGAGTCGTTTGCGCGCATATTCTACCGCAACAGCATAAACATCGGCTTACCAGTCATAGAATGCAAGGGTATCTCTAACGCTGTAAGCGACGGCGACGAGCTGTCTGTGGATTTGGAAGCGGGTAAAATAGAGAACGTGACCAAAAAGCAGACGCTACAGGGAACCAAGCTTCCGCCGTTTATCATGGAGATTCTGTCTGATGGAGGATTAATCGAAAACCTACGAAAGAAGATGAACAAGAAATGACTGAATACAAAATATCTTTAATCCCAGGCGACGGCATAGGACCAGAACTAACCGAAGCCACCTTAAAAATTCTGGAAGCAACCCAAAAGAAATTCGGCTTAACCCTCAAGATGGTCTACGCTGACGCGGGCGATGACTGCAAAGAGAAATGCGGTGTGCCCCTGCCAGAGGACAGCGTTCAGAAAATTAGAGAAAGCCACGCTTGCCTTAAGGGACCAGTGGGGGAAACTGCAGCGGACGTAATTGTCAAGTTGCGGTTGATGTTTGATTTGTACGCTAACCTGCGACCTATAAAGACGTACCCAGCGCCTGAATCAGCAAGGCAAGGCATTGACATGTTCTTTGTTCGAGAAAACACCGAAGACGTCTACAAAGGCTTAGAGCACACCTTAGCAGACGACGTAACAATCTGCATCAGAGTCATAACCCGAAGAGCCTGTGAACGCATAGCTAAACGTGCCTTTGAAATGGCAAGACTGCGCAACGGCAAAAAGAAAGTCACCGCCATCCACAAAGCCAACGTCATGCGCGTAACCGACGGATTATTCGCCAGCGTCTGCCGAGAAGCCGCCAAAAATTATCCCGACATCACCTTTAACGAGTTATACGTAGATGCGGCGTCTATGCGGTTAATAAAAGAGCCAAACGAATTCGATGTGCTCTGCACCTGCAACATGTTCGGTGACATACTCAGTGACGAGGCAGCGCAGCTAGTCGGCGGCTTAGGCATGGCTCCAGGCGCAAACATAGGCGACACCTTCGCCCTCTTTGAACCCATCCATGGTTCAGCCCCAAACAGGGCAGGCAAGCAGACCGCGAATCCTCTGTCTATGATTTTGGCAGCGAAGATGATGCTGGATTGGCTGGGTGAAAGATACGGCGACGGCATGTGCATAAAAGCAGCATCCGCCATAGAAGAAGCCGTAGTTGAAACGCTAAAAGCGAAGAACACGGTTCCCGACTTAGGCGGAAACAAAACTACACTGGGCATGGCAGAAGCCATAGCCGATGCCATAGCGAAAGCTGATGGTTGAATGAAAACATGAAAAACAAAACCCCCCCTTTCACCATCCGTATTTTTGACACAACTTTAAGGGACGGCGAACAGTCGCCAGGTGTGTCCCTTACCATAGAAGACAAAATAGAAATCGCAAACCAACTAAGCCAACTAGGCGTAGACACAATAGAAGCAGGATTCCCAAGCTCCTCCGAAGGCGAAAAAAAAGTCATCAAACAAATCGCCACCGAAAAACTACAACCCGAAATCTGCGCACTCTCCCGAGCCAACAAACCCGACATAGAAGCAGCCATAGACTGCAACGTAGACGCCATACACGTATTCATACCCACCTCCCCCGTACAGATGAAACACGCCATCGGCATGACCCCCCAACAAGTATTAGATGCCGCTGTTGACTCCGTAGCCTACGTGAAGAAACACGGCTTAACCTGCGAATTCTCCCCCATGGACGCCACACGCTCCGAACTACCATTCCTCAAGCAGGTGTGCCAAGCAGCAGAAGAAGCAGGCATGGACCGACTAAACGTACCCGACACCGTAGGCATCATGACCCCAAAAACCATGACCAAACTAATCCAGGAAATCAAAACAGCAGTTTCAGTGCCCATAAGCGTACACTGCCACGACGACTTCGGCATGGCAGTCGCCAACTCGCTGGCAGCCGTTGAGGCAGGCGCACAACAAATCCACTGCACCATAAACGGACTAGGCGAACGCGCAGGAAACGCCTCGCTGGAAGAAGTGGTGGTTGCTTTGCACATGCTCTACAACTATAAGACAAAGGTGAACACCAAGCTGCTCTACAGTACCTCTCGTATGGTGTCGGCGCTGACGGGGCTGGCAGTGCAGGCTAACAAGGCGATTGTCGGCGAGAACGCCTTTGCCCATGAGTCGGGCATTCACACGCGGGGTGTAGCTGAGAAGCCCCTGACTTTTGAGCCTATAAAGCCTGAGTTGGTGGGGCGCACTCGAAAACTTGTTGCTGGAAAGTTGGCGGGTACCCGGGGCATCAAAGCGGAACTTGAAGAGATCGGCATCCGCCCGACTGAGGACCAGTTGAAAGACATAGTTAAACGTGTTAAGGAGTTAGGCGACAAGGGCAAGATGGTTACTGACGCTGACCTGATAGCTTTGACAAGTGCAGTTATGGGCGAAGTCTTAGGCGAAGAGAAAATCATTGACTTATGCGACTTAGCAGTGATGACTGGGGTCAAGGTGCTTCCGACTGCTTCGGTGAGGCTGGTTCTGGACGGAAAAGAATACGTTGCGGCAGAAACGGGCGTTGGCCCCGTCGATGCGGTTTTGAAGTCTATCCAGAGCTTAACCAACAGCATAGAGAAAATCAGGTTGAAGGAGTACAGGTTAGAAGCCATAACAGGCGGCTCAAATGCGGTTGCTGAAGTCGTCATCAAAGTTGAAGACGAAAAGGGCAACGTTGTGTCAGCGAGGGCAGCCCGAGAGGACATAGTTATGGCAAGTGTGGAAGCCATGATAAACGGCATAAACAAGTGCCTACTGAAAAACCGTAAGCAGGGAAACAAAAAGTGAAAGTAGCCTTCCAAGGGGAACGCGGCGCATACAGTGAAACCGCAGTCTTCCAGTTCTTTAGCGCAGAGGCGCAAAGCGTGCCATGCCAAGAATTCAGGGATGTCTTTGAAAACGTAGCGAAACAGGAAACAGCCTACGGCGTTGTCCCCATGGAGAACAGCATAGAAGGCAGCGTAAACCAGAACTACGACCTGTTCCTCAAATATGACTTGAAGGTCTGCGGCGAAGTCATCGTTAAAATCGAGCACTGCCTCATCGCGAATCCAGGCACCGCGATAGCCGACATCAAAGCCGTGTACTCGCACCCTCAAGCTCTGGCGCAGTGCCGCCGTTTTCTGGAGGAACTGGGACGTGAGCTTATCCCAACTTACGACACGGCGGGCAGCGTAAAAATGCTCAAAGAAAAGGGGCTCAGGGACGCAGCAGCCGTAGCCAGCGAAAGAGCCGCCAAAATCTACAATATGCAGATACTTGCTGAAGACATGGCGGATAACCCTGAAAACTACACGCGGTTCTTTGTTTTGGCAAAGCAGGATTCGGCGGCGACGGGGAAGGATAAAACCTCCATAATCTTTGGGGCTGCCCACGCGCCTGGTTCGCTGTACCACGCTTTAGGCGAGTTCGCAAAAAGAGGCATAAACCTCACCAAAATTGAGTCCCGACCCACCAAGCAGACGCCGTGGGAATACAATTTCTATTTGGATTTTGATGGGCACCGAACTGAAGAGCGCTGCGCGGAAGCTTTGAAGGCGCTGAAGAAGTACGCTGCGTTCATCAAAGTTTTAGGGTCGTATCCTAAAGCCAAGTAACCTTTCTTCTTTTGGTACTTTCAAGTTGCATTTTTCTCTAACCTGTATGGCTGCTTGTCTCTACGGACGTCCAGGTTGCAGGGCTTGCTATATCTTGGCTTTGAAGACAAAGTTTGAAAACTTTAAATAAAAATTCATCAGTTAAGTTTGGATATGCCGCGCTCACGCCGATATCGAAAAAGCCAGAACAAAACTAAGACTGAATGGGGCAAAAACAACCCGCAGACTAAAGCTAAAAACAGGAAAAAACTGATTATAATAGGCGCAATCGTCGCCGTCATTGTGGTCATCGGAGCAGTTTTTGCGTTTGTCCCGAACGGTTTGTTTGCTAATCCTTCCAGCAGCCCCTCACCAAGCGCGTCTCCAACTGCAACGCCCTCACCGACTCCGCTACCTACACTGGCCCCCGCAGCGACTTTTCCCACAGACCAATACAGCACAAACGGAACCCAAGTTCTCTTGGTAACATCAATGGGCGACATTATCGTGCAGATGCGAGATGACAAGCCGATTACGACACAGAACTTCGTGAATCTGGTGGAGCAGGGCGTATACGACGGCACCGTTTTCCACCGAGTCATGGAAGACTTTATGATTCAGGGCGGAATGAACCAAACGGCAAACGTCGCCAAAATTTCCGATGAAATCGGCAAGGGCAACCGCAACGTAGCAGGAACCATAGCCATGGCAAAAACCAGTAGCCCTAACTCTGCAACCAGCCAGTTCTTCATAAACGTGGTAGATAACGGCAACAACGTAATAGACCAAGAAGGCACCAAGTTTGACGAGGTCTACACCGTTTTTGGTCAAGTCATCAGCGGCATGGATGTTGTCATGAACATATCGCAGGTACCAGTGACATCAAATACTTCCGGAGAGAATTCGCAGCCTGTCGATACCATCACGTTGATTAGTGCACACGTGCTAAACTGAGAAAAAATCTTCTCTATCTTTTCTGTTGGAACTTAGGAAAAGAAAGGTAGATAATCGGTTACTTCTCTTTGGGTTTGGAGCCGATTTCAACGCATTGAATTTGAACTTGGTATTTTTTGCCGCCTGTCACCATCTTGCCCATTCCGAAGAAACCTTTGCTGCCTGTTTTGAAGTCTTTCTTGTCGAGTATGAAATTCTGTTTATCACCATTTAGCTGGATGGTTGCCATGTTTACTTCTTCGCTCATTAGTGTTCACCTGTGTAGATTCAGGGAATTGTGGCTTTTCACCTTTTCGCTTAAACATGCAAAACCCGTTGCCATTGAACAAAAAACTAAAACCGCGGAAAAATTGTGACCGCTTGCTGATTTTCATTGGGATTCGAAAAGGGCAGTTAGTCTTCTATGTTGTGTAGAAACTCGATTATTTTGGCGAGTCGCTGGGCTAAATCGTCATCCAGTTTTTGGTGTTCCTCCAAGTTCGCCAACCGATTACTGTTTACCATGTATAAGTGATTTAGCGGCTGTAATTATAACGCTTCTTGTGGCACCTACTTCGAACTTCGAAGTAAGCGGATTTCCAACTGGAACATATTGACAAGAAAACCTCAAATCCAAGCCATACTGGACGATGAAAATGGCAGACTTCATTCAAGTTTTCCATGCAGAAGCGTAAAAATTCAGTTTTCCATCGTTTAGAGCCTCAAGCTTTCTGGTCGAAGCCAAGCAGGTCGAGCACTCTTTTTGGAACCCTAAATGTTGTTCCGCAACGGCTGCACGTTTCTTCGGCTGATTTTGCAGTAACTGATTTTGACTCGCCGCAGTGGGGACAAACCATTGTTACTGCCCCAATTTTACCTGCCTCCAGATTTGTCGCGCCAACATGTTTTTTCTTGGCTAGCCGTCGGCAGTCTCGGGCATTATCCCACAAGTCAAGAGCCTCGTACCTCAGCGCTGCCTCCTCGTATCGCCCCGCCTTCACCAGCTGCTCTGCCTTCTTTATTTCTTGGGGGGCATCCTCTTCGGCAATCAGGTTTTTGCTGCGGCAGTAGGGGCACATTTCGGGGTGCACCTGCAGAATTTCTTGACCGCAATCTCTACATTTCATAGCCTCAAGTTGTTCACGGCGATATTTTACTTTGTCGATGAAGCTGCAGAACAGAAAAGCGTTTAGAGAATAGAAGGTTGGTGCGGTCGCCGGGATTTGAACCCGGGATCACTAGCTTGGAAGGCTAGAGTCCTAAACCAGACTAGACGACAACCGCATTCGCTTAAGGTTCATATTCCCTGCGTAATTTAAGCTTATCTGGGCAAGCCAAACTAGAAAGCAGACCAAAAGTCAGGGCTCTAAAAGGAGAGAAGGAGGGAAGAGGTTATTTCTGGTTTATCCATGTTTCGTTCTTGCTTAGGGCGTCGCTGATTTCTGCGGCTCTCTGCAGAACCTGCTCGGTTAAGCTGTCGCGGAGTTCAGGCGGCTCCGGATGGGGCATCGTCAACTCGGTTTTCGGTTGTTCGTGGTTGACTTTGTGGGTGGATATGTGGTTTTCTATGGCTTCAATCATCTGTGAAAGCACAGGCACCAACATGATTTCTTCGCCGCAGTCTGGGCATCTGATGAATCTATTTGTAGTTTTGAATGCTGTTCCGTTAGGTTCTTTTGTTAAATCCGCGTTCAATTTTTTAACCCACCGTAATCAGCCGTATTTGCCGCATTACACTTTAAAATGTTCATAATATGAACATGTAGCGGAGAGAAGTATCCTCGCCGAAATTATCTTGTTTCCACTCAAAAAAGTTGCATTTTTCTGTGCTATTCAGAGGCAAAAGCCAGCATTTTAAACAGTTTAATGCAAAACCGTGCACCCAGCCTTTTTCGAACAACCTTGAACAGAAACCATCAATTCAACAGCTTAAGGTAAAAAAGATAACTATCCCAGAGCCAAAGCCAGCTTAACAAAGCAGTAAGCAACGCAGACAAGAAAAAACCCGTATGAACCTGCGAGCAGCACCCCGCCCCCAAGAGAGAGCCTGAGCCGATTCGCAGACCCCGCTACGGTGGGGCTTTTGGGAAAACGCTTTTGGATTAAGCTATAAGTGGGTTTCATCTTTGTATATGGGAGGGTTCAGGTTGTGAGTGAAGAAAAACTTGAGTTCACCCGTTCATTTCTCGTCTTGGGGAACCTTGCGTTGCTGGTGTGGATGTTTCTTGCCTTCTTCAGCGCTTACTTTTACAGCCAGGTTTATGGGTGGCTTCTGTTGATTTTCACGGCGGTAACCATCTACGCGATTCTTCGCAGACTTGGCTGCAGCAGTTGCTACTACTGTAAATCCTGCACAAGCGGTTTTGGCAGGCTTGCAGGCGTATTCTTCGGCACGGGATACCTAAAGAAGGGCAGTGTGGGCAACCGAAAAGTCCTTGTCGGGGTCATCTATGCGCTTCTTGCACTTTTGCCTGCTGCGTTTCTGGTGTTATCGCTGGTTGAGGCTTTTGCGGTGTTGAAGGTGGCGGTTTTGGTTTGCCTTTTGGCTGTAACGGCGTACAGCGCGTTAACGTGGCGTTAAGGCAAAGGCGGTTCAGGTTAGTTGTGCAGTGTTTTGGCGAGGTTTTCTGCGAAAGCGTTGATTCCTGTATGTACTTTCCAGAGGATGCAAGCTTCTATGGCGAGTGTGCCCGCGAGAAAAGCTGCAAGAACGGTTGTGAGTGTGGCGAGTGTGGCTGTTTTGGCGGGGTCGAGTTGTCCGTTGGTTTGCGCCAGCCAGCTCCAGAAGCTTGTTTGGGAGGGGCTTTGCAGGTCTGTGGCGATCCATGTGCACAGCGCCAGCAGCGCCATAGAGAAAACGATTCCGACGAGCGTAAACTGTTTGTAGCTGGCGGTTAAGTGTGCAGTGCCTGCTACATGGGCGTCTGTGTTATCTTGTGTGAGCGTAAAAGTCAGGGTTTTCTTTGCGGTTTTGGGGGTGGTTCCCCATATGGAGCCGTGGATGGCGGTGATGGTGGTGGGCGGGATTTGGTTGGTTATGCGGCAGTTGTTTGCGGTCAGAAGCTGCTTCAGCGCGTTGTATGTGTTGTTGGTTTCTGTGTTGTCGGTGTCGGGGGTTTTGGGCAATTGACCGCCTTTTTGGGTTACTATAGCCGGTTTTAGAATATGTACGGTATGTCTTTGCCTTTTTCTTTTATTTCTTTAAGTGATTCGTACTGTGCTTCAACAAGGATTTTTAGTGCGTCTATGTGTTTGCGTATGTCTTCGACTTCGCTGCTTTTTGCCAGTCCCGCTGTTTTTTCGAGTTGCTCGCCGATTTTGTCAACGGATACTTCGAGAACTTTGACTTTGAAGGCGAAAATCTGCAGTGAATAAAGCAGGCTCAACTGCGACGACAAACGGTCTAGGCGGTCGTACGCTATCATTCTCGCCATGAAGGCTCTGAGTTTCTGCACGTCAGTTGCGCCTTCTTTCTGCAGAATCTGCTCGTAGGCGCTTGTTTGTCTCTGTGCAGTTTCTTTGGTTTCTTCGAATAGTTTTTGTGTTCGTTTAGTGGTTCTGTCCAGCAGCTCCAACACTTCGTCCAAGTTACAACTTCCCCTATTTCCAATGCTGTTACATGCAAGGGGTATTTCACGTTTTCCATTCGAAAAGCAAAGTTAACTTGTTTCCGTATGAGATTGCGATGTTTTTCTATGGCGCTCTGCTGCAGGTATTTGCCGATAGTTCCTCGACTAGGTATAGCCCGAGTTTCTGGGGTTTCTGCACCGCATTTCCATGTTGGTTTGGCTGTGAAATCCGCCAATAGTGACCTCCCCCCTATAGATTTTTGCATCGAATCAGTATTAGCAGCCAAATATACGGGGGATTCCCAGTTTTCTGCGTGGTTTAGAGCCTTCCTCCGCCTCGCTTGCTGCGATGATTCGCTAATAGGCACCAAATATGAACCTGAATTACCAGTTGCATCGGGCACTTTTTCGGAATAGCCCCATAAAACGTTAGCTTTAATTCTCTGGCACTCACCCCCTACAAACGGCATCTGAATCGCACCTGCCAAAACCCAGAACTCCACACACCTAAGAAGCCTCACGAAAGTTAGCAATTAATAAATTCAACAATTTACAAGGAACCTTACAAATGCAAGCCATAACTATTTGGCAGATTTTGGCGTATGCAGCCAAAAGGAGCCAATTTTAAAATTGGATAACTAATAAAATATGCGACAGCGAAGTTGTTAAGGATGACCAAAAATGGGGCAAACGAAAAAAAGAACAGCCACACTCACACGTATACTCACAAAAACCGAGCGATAAATGACCTCGAATGGGCAGAGTGGGCAAGGATCAAAACTGAAAAAACCCTTGAAAAGATGCCTGAACTAAAGCCGCTACAAGACATATTGTTGTCCCTTGGCGGTGATTGGGTAGCACTTCAACCCGAACCAGATCTCGAAGATCTCGTAACCAAAGGGCAACTCATTCAAGGCAAAGTTATTTTCAAACCAATGGCACCGTGCAAATGCCATAGCAACTGTGCACAATTATGGAATAAACAACCAAAAACGCTCAGAATTGCAACAGGCTGGGCTTTGAGCACTGACGGCATTTGGAGACAACACACATGGCTACTCAAAGGCAAAGCCATTATCGAAACAACTAAACCCAGAAGCACATATTACGGCATTATCCTCGGAAATAAAGAAGCCAACAACTTCTGGTGGGTGAATTCAATTTCTTAAATGGATGTGAGGCATATTGAACGGCAGATTATGCTTAAAAATGCCCTACCCATTTGGCAGCTCATGCCAATCCACGGGGTATAAAAAAGTAATATACACGGCGATTATATATTAAGCGGGTTAAGGTAGGAACAATCTTAATCCTCTTGAGGCAATCTAATGGAAGATACAACGTTAATCATTAAAACAGAAACAGCCATAAAGGAAAGAGAAATACACGGATTCATTTTTGCGTGTACTAATAAGTCACAAGAGGAATGCTTAACTCGAATGCTATTTGGCACAAGCAGGCAATATGGAGCCGTAGCAATGAGAGTCAAAAAAGGAGATATTTTATTTCTTCTTAACATAGATAATGATTTTCTTTTCGGAGTTTTTAGGGCGACAGCAGATGCCAGAAGGAATATCGAACCCAAGGCGTGGGGAGGCAATTACCCATATCAAGTAACTGTTGAATCCTTGGGAGATATTCTGCCGTTAGCGAGTGGCGGCAAATTACTTAAGCAGATGGGTATTGGAAGATTATCAGTACTATTTCCAAAAGGAATGACTAAACTTCTTGACTTTTACAGACCCCTTAACACGGAAGTGAAGGAATGGCGCAAAGAAATTCTAACAGGTACGGGAAAGATTCAACCGAGTATTTTGGAACCACGAAATTGGGAACTACTTGGTAAAGTTCAAAAGATTAAGGATATAGAAGAAATTCCCGAGCTTCAAGCAACTACATTTTGGGACTTCCCGAGACAAAACTATGGAAAAAACAAAAAAGGAAACAACAAATATGCAGGTGTTACGCCTGCTGAACTAATTTGGAATCTTGTGTGGCGATATACCGAACCGGGTGATTTGGTTGTTGACCCGATGTGTGGCAGTGGCACCACTCTAGATGTGTGTAATGAAGAAGGCAGAAAAGCTATTTGTTATGACGTAAAGCCACCAGAGTTTAGAAACGACATATTACAGAATGATGCGAGACAAATTCCTTTATTTGATAACAGTGTTGACCTTGTTTTTATCGATTCACCATATGGAGATAACATAAAGTATAACGAGCACCCCGCAAACATAGGATTAATATCAAGTGAAACCGAAGAATTCTATAGTGAACTTGAAGAAGTTATAACAGAAGCATATCGAATATTAAAACCTGGAAAAGTGCTCGGATGGCTTATTGGAGACCAATGGGTGAAGAAAAAGGCTACTCCGGTGGGTTTTCTACTTTATTCCAGATTGACGAAATATTTTGATACAGTCGACATAGTCTGTGTTGCTCGTCGTAATCAATCATCGAACACAGGCATTTGGGCAAATCGTGCGCGACGATTCAATTTTTACTTACGGGGTTTCAAATACCTGTTCATTTTAAGAAAACCAGTTTCTGGGGAAAAAACAGAAGAACCAAGAGAGATTAGTTGGACATATTACACGAGAGAAAGAAAAAAACCAAATTAGGGGGAGGAAATTGTCGGAATGAAAATTGACGACTTAATAGAGCTATATGAAGAGAAAAGAAAAACCTTCGGTATGGATGTCTACAAGCATGTTTCTGAACTCTTTGAGGAAGCTAAGATAATACACTACAAAGACTGGCTTGCTAAACCTACAGCGGGTAAAGATCATGAACAATCATGGAGGGCATGGAAAGGAAAGAACCTCGAAAAGCTTGTTTTATACATGCTTAAGAAAGAAGTAGAGGTCATAGGATTAAAAATGGTTTCAGGCAACTTACTTGAGCGAAGTAGTGGTGAGAATCTTTCTCATGAATTGAGCACGGTGAAAAGAAATCTGCTGGTTGATTATGGAGAATTCGGGTCTCATCTTCCTGATGTTGACATAGTCATTTACCAACCTAATACATACAGGGTTCTTGCAGTAATATCGAGTAAGGTAACATTGCGAGAAAGAATAGCACAAACAGGATATTGGAAAAACAAGTTGTATAGGCAGCCAGTTACAGAGCATATAAAAGTCTATTTCGTTACTCCAGACGAGGATAACACATTGATGAAAAGAAACCCCGTTAAAAAAGGAAGAGCAATAGTAGAAGTTGATACCGACGGGAGTTATGTTATGTGTGGAACCCAATTAGAAGAAAGTAATAAAGTTAAAACATTCGATAAATTTGTTAAGGATTTAAAAAAGATAACATAAAATTTTCGGGCCAAAGAGACCGCCCGTATACAGTCTAGCAGGCGATTTCAGCATCATTGGCCGTCTTGCAGTACTTGAGTAACAAGGGTTAAGAGTGAATTGTTTAAAATGCCCTGAATCGGCGTGCAGTAAAATCCAGTTGCTTTTCGTAAAAAAAATAAAAAGCTAAATTATAGAGCTTTTATTGATTCTAGTCACCTTAACTAAAAGCGGATGCATCTAAGGAAAAGAGAGCACTTGCGGCTTTGGTAGAACAATCATTGGGCGGGTGAGGGACTTAATGTTGCGTACTGAAAAAAGGCAGGTATTATCGGCGACGGTTCTGGTTGCTATATTATCCACTGCTTTCCTAGTTTCTATTGTTCTGACCCCAGTAAATCACCTTAATACCTTTGAACCTACGCACATCGTGTGCGTGGCATGTGTAGGCGACAGCATAACCGAAGGCACAGAATACCCCCAAGACCTCAGAGCACTACTGGGCGATAACTATTTTGTGGCTAACTGCGGCGCAGGAGGAACCACCGCCCTTTCAACCTCTGACAAGCCATACCTAAACAGCCTTGCGTTTCAAAGGGCACTCGCGTTTGAACCAGAAATAGTCATCATTATGCTGGGGACAAACGATGCTAACCCCAAGTACTTCGGGAATATCAGCCGATTCGTAGACGACTACAAAACGATAATAAGCAGATTTGAGAAATTCAACCCCGAAATTTGGATCCTAAAGCCCCCACCCATCTTCAACGACAACTTTGGACCCTACTCGGAAAACCTGGTTCAGGGCATCATGCCCAGAATTGACCAAGTCGCGCAGGAACTAAACCTGCCCACCATAGATATTTACCCGCTGCTTATAGATCACCCAGATTACTTTTGGGACGGAGTGCACCCAGACTGGCAAGGCGCCAAAATCATAGCCGACGCCGTATACCAAGCCGTCTTCGCGCACAGAGCATCCCCATAAAAGGGTAAAAGTGAAACTGTGCAACCACAACAAATTGTGCGGTGCTTTTAGCCGATGAACCGTTTTAGGTAGGGCACTTTTTTGAGGAGAGCGACAAACCCGACGCTTAGAAAGAGAATGATAACGGCTAGCAGAGGCGTCATAATCACAGGATTAAACGTCATGATGGTTAAGTTGAACCCGAACAGCCCATTCTGGAAAGCCTCCAAGAGAAGCATGTGGAACAAGTAAATCGGCAGCGAATTCTGCCCCACCAAACGAACCAGCCGCTTTGCCCAGCTGGGGCGGCTCTCAAGGGACTGCACAGAGATGGAACTTAGCAGGATAAACAGTGAGACAGACACGATTATCACGTTGGCAGTTAAGTAGTCAAAGAAGAAGTAAAGCTGGGGTCCAGGGTCAATAACCATGTACGCGCTGCCTATCATGGTCCATGCGAGGCCTAAAGCCATTAACCCGTAGAGTTTCCATGAGCGTATCTTGGTCTTTAATCGGGGCAGGTATCCGCCGAAGAGGAAGTAGCCTATCCATCCTGGAAGAATAAAGACGTTCCCGTTCAGGTTGAGCCCCATGAGACCAGCCAAAGGCACTATCCCTGTTCCTATGAACCAGATTGCGAGAACAAACTCTAGGATGTGGTCGCCAGCGTATGCCATGAAAACCCGCAGAAGCGGAGTAAGAAGGTAAAGCCCCACCAGCATGTAGAGGTACCAGAACGTGATGTAGGGTCCCTGCAGTAGGCTTTGAATCGCAGAGTCAAAGGACAACGTGACGCCGTCAAACGCTATGGTCCACACAAAGTAAACTATGCCCCAGAAAAGGAAGGGTAACCCGATGCGTTTCCACCGCTTCTTAAAAAACACTTTCAGGGGCTCATTAACCTTGGACGGTTGAAGAAGCAGGTAACCGCTCAACATGACAAAAAGCGGAACACAGGGACGGGCTATGGAATTGTAGAAGTCAAACGCCCACCAAGCGGTAGTCGCCGATATATTGGAAGGCACAGGCACTGGCTGGATAGACACATGGAGAAGAATAACCAAGAATATCCCCACGGAACGAATAAGATCCACGGGGATTCCTGCTTTCTTTTGCACGGTTGCAGTTGAAGGATCTGCATCTGGGTTTGTGTCCGCCATCTTCCTTCAATCCGACTGTTGTTAAGGTTCAGTGGATTCTTGACTTATCTCCACGGTCAATTCTTAACCCCTAGTTTAACGATTGCTTATAAGGAATTCCTCACCCCAGCTAAGAAGCCTCCATGAAAAACCCGCAACACCCGTTTCGATTAAAAGAAATAAACGAGCTAAAGGGGGCAAGCACCCCACAAAAACGCCGCCGACATGCACAATCGAAACAAGGCAAACAAACGAAAAAACTTCTGGCACGGCTGCAGGTTGGAAAAGTTAAAATCCTCTTTTCCCTAGCCTTAGGGTATGAAGGACTTTTTAGGCTGCCAAAACGAAGCAAACATGAGCCTGTTCACAGACCTTTACGAATTAGCCATGTGTGCCAGCTACTTTGACAACGAAAAGCTGGAACCCGCCACCTTCGACCTGTTCATCCGCAGACTACCAGCCAGCCGCAGTTTCTTTCTGTTTGCGGGTCTAGAGCAGGTGCTACAGTATCTGCAGAGCATAAAGTTCACTGACCAGCACATCGCTTACCTGCGGCGGCAAGGATTCGAAGAGCCGTTCCTCAGGTACCTAAAAAACTTCAAGTTCACAGGTGAAGTCCACGCGGTTCCCGAGGGCACCGTAGTTTTCCCCCAGGAACCACTAATTCGGGTGACTGCCCCCATAATTGAGGCGCAGTTGGTGGAGACTTTTCTGCTAAACACTGTAAACCTGCAAACCATGATTGCCTCCAAAGCCGCCAGAGTGGTGCAAGCGGCCGACGGCAAAACGGTGGTTGAGTTCGGCTTGCGCAGGGAACCGGGAGTTGACGCAGGCATGAAGGCGGCGCGCAGCAGCTACATCGCAGGATGCCAAGGAACCTCCAACGTGCTAGCGGGAATGGCATATAACATACCGATATTCGGAACCATGGCGCATTCCTTTGTAATGTCATTTGAACATGAAATTGATGCTTTTCGAGCCTTCGCCAAAACGTTCCCAACTAAATCAACACTGCTCATAGACACCTACAACGACTTGGCAGGTGCAAAGAAAGCCGCTGCTGTCGCTAAGGAACTGGAGAAACGCGGCTTTAAGCTTGGAGGAGTGCGGTTAGACAGCGGAGACTTAGCGGAGACCAGCAAGAAAGTGCGGGTGCTGCTGGACTCTTTGGGTTTAGGTTACGTTAACATCTTCGCAAGCGGAGATTTAGACGAGTACAAAATTGAGGAGTTGAAAGCCGAAAACGCCAAAATCGACGCGTTCGGTGTGGGCACAAAAATGGGAACCGCCGCAGACTACCCCTACTTAGACATAGTCTACAAACTCTGCGAAGTCAAAAACGGAAACTGCGGGTTCGCGCCTATCATGAAGCTGAGCGAAGGTAAAGCCACCCTGCCGGGGAGAAAGCAGGTTCACCGTTTCATAGACGAGGAGGGCTTTTACGTGAAAGACCTGATAACGTTGGCAGATGAAAAGCCCGAGGGGGAACCGCTGCTTGTCGAAGTCATGCATGAAGGCAAAATGAGCGGTGAGCTTCCGTCGCTTAGCCAGATTCGGGAGTCTGCGGCTGTGAACCTGAGGAAGCTTCCTGAAAAACATAAAAGGATAACAGGCGCGTTGCCGTACCCCGTGGAGTTAAGCCAGCCGTTAACTGACTTGGTTGAAAGTCTAAAAAAGAAGATTGCCATATCGGAAATCTGAAATCAACCCGCAAAAGAAGTTGCGTGAAGGAGCAAAACCAAACGGATTTGGCAAACACTTAAAAGCGTTTTTATAATGGATTTATTCTGCTCAGAAGAGGATATTATGCAGAATTCTCCTGCGATAGTTGCTGTGGGGCGAACCAAGTTTGGGGAACACTATGGCAAAGAACCAGAGAAACTGATTGAGGAAGCGTGGCTTGCCGCCTCCAGAGGATGCGGTATAGAACGCAAAGACCTAGAAGCTTGCTACATGTCAGACTGCTTTTTGCCGATAACCAACAAACTCGGCTTAGAAGAAGGCTTTCTCTCAGAACTCACAGAACTACATGTGCCCATGGAAATCACCCGCTCCGTCAGCGCCGCCCTGTTGACCGCATGCCACGCAATCCGCGCAGGCATCTACAGCACGGTTCTTGTCGGCGGCATCGAGAAAATGACTGACCGATGGGACAAAATCCGTGACGACCTCATGCTTCTCGAAGACCCCTGGAGCTACTACGCAGGATGCACCCCTGAATCGAACCATGAACTTATGCTTCGGGCGTACGCCAAAAAATACGGAATCACAGGCGAAAAACTTGAGAAGCTTAACGTTGCGTTGGCGCAGATAGCGGTCAAAAACCACGCGAACGCCACCAAAAACGAGTACGCCCAGTACCAGCGGAAAATAACGTTGGAGCAGGTTTTGAACGCGCGGAAGGCAGCGCGGAAGGCACTGGGGCTTTATGATTTTGCGCCCATCTCAGATGGGGCATCGGCGTTGATTGTGACCAGTGCAGAAAAAGCCAAGAAGCTAACTGACCAGCCCGTTTACGTTTTAGGTACCGCTTCAGCAACAGATTTCCTTAATTATCCTGCCCGAGAGGACCTGACCCATTTTATGGCTACAAAAATCGCCATGGCAAACGCCATCAGAAGGGCGGGGGTAAATCAGAAGGATATTCAGGTTCTGGAGTTGAATGACCAATCCACGATGATGGATATGGTTTCTCTGGAGGATTTAGGCTTCTGTGAAGAGGGCACCGCATGGAAAAACATCTACGACAGCTATCAAGACTACCAGGGCTACTTAGAAGTAGACGGCAGAAAACTGTTCATTAACTTGAACGGCGGGTTAAAAGCGGACGGTAACCCCCTCGGAGCCACAGGCGGAGCGCAACTGTTTGAAATCTTCAAGCAGCTAAGAGGCGAAGCAGGACCCCGACAGGCAGCAGCCGACTCAACACCTCAGTATGGTTTATCTAACGAGTTTGAGGGGTTTGGCACCAAAAGCTACGTCTGTATTTTAGGGAGGAACTGAAATGAGCAGTGAACCAATTGAACGCAGAGTCTCCTACCTCGGTGACAGGCTGAAAGCCAGCCGTTGCCAAATCTGCGGCAAAGAATACTTTGAGGTACGTGACTACTGTAGCGACTGCGGACGCAAAAGCTACCTGAAAATGTCCGCTGTGGACCTCTTCTACGAAAAAGGCACACTAGAGCTCTGCACGCTGGTTACGGAACCCACCAACAAATTCACGAAGTTGGGAAGCTACGTTTACGGCATCGTGTCTTTCCACGGCGGAAAAATCCGTGTGCCAGGCAGACTCACCGACCAAATCATCAAAAAAGACGAAAACGTGGACTTGGCAACCCTCGAAGGCAGGGAGGTTGTGCCTAGATTCCGAAGACGCTACAGCGTTAACAGAACTGACGTAGTTCCTACGATATCGTTAGCGTTTACTTTGGCAGACGAATACTACCCACATCAGGAGTACAAGGTTGCCGCGCAGAACAAGGAGTACGAGTTACCTGGAATCGTGGGCTACGGCGTCTACACGTCGCGGTTCAGGATAAAGGAAGGCGGCATTGAACGCGCTGTCCCCTTCACTGATGAAGATTCAGTTACGGCGGCGGTGGAAGCTGGAAAAACCGCGCTTATCCACTCAGGCATCGACAGTTCACACGTAGGCAAAGTCTACGTCGGCTCTGAGTCCAACCCGTACGCCGTCAAACCAATAGCCTCAAAAGTTGCTCAAGTTCTCCAACTTGGAGAGGAAGACGGCGATGTGCAAAGTGTAGACGCAGTGGACACAGAGTTCGCCTGCAAAGCCGCCACAAGCATGTTCAAAGATGCCGCGGCACTGGTGAATTATCCAGCTTCGGGCATCAGAAACACCATGGTCATCGGAGCAGACAACAGCCAAGCAGCACCCCGAGGCTGCCCAGGCGGCGAATTAGACCTATTTGTCGGGTACGGCGGCGCAGCCTTCGTTTTCGGCAAACACGATGTCATCGCGGAAATCGAGGGGTGGCACTCAGTCACGTCGGACACGCCTGATTTCTGGCGTAGAGACGGCGAACAGTTTCCCATGCACGGCGGCAGATTCACAGGCGACCCCGCTTACTTTAAACATGTAAAGAAGTCCGTCACGAAACTTATGGGGAAGTTCAAGCTGGAACCCCAAGACTTAGACTATTTTGTTCCACACCAGCCTAACCCTGCTTTTCCAGTTAAGGTGGCAAGAGACCTCGGGTTCAAAGAGGAACAGTACATTTGTTCGCTTCAAGTCAAAAAGTTCGGCAACACCTACAGCGGATGCTCACCCGTGGGTTTAGCTGCAGTGCTGGACATAGCCAAACCTGACGAACGCATCTTGGTTGCCAGTTACGGCTCAGGGGCGGGAAGCGACGCATACCTGCTCAGGACCACCAGTCAGCTTCTGGAAAAGAGAAAACGGCAGAAAATCAACGTGAAACAGTTAGCTGAAAACCCGTTTGCCCAGTACGTGGATTACACGACGTACCGCCGACTGAAGCAGGGAATGTAACAAACACTTATTAAATCCCTCTGTGAAAATGGTAAGCGGAGCCTAAGCAGTTGTTCGTCACTGATGTTCTTGAAGTGCTTTATGCACCACACAAAGTGTTCAAAAAAATCATCCAGAACCCCAAGTACTGGGGTCCACTGTTGATTCTAGTAATCTTTGTTGCGGCGCAGACAAGCCTATTCTTTGCGCAGTACTCAAAAACGTACTATGAGGGAACTGCACCACCCATCGGGCAACTGACAACGTGGACAGATAGTTCTCTGCTGTGGACGGCTCCGGGAGTCACAGTCAGCAGCAACTTAAAGGATATTTTCAACACCACGTTCTACGGAAACAGCAGCCTCCAGTTCGCCATCGACAACAGCAGCAGTATAGCTATGACCATAAACGACCTGAACGGCTCCGTGAACTGTGGACCAGATGGCTTCCCAGACTTGTACTTGCAGATTAAATTTGTTGAACCAGCTGTTGCGCCTTCAAGCGCCACCATACAGCTGTTTTCGTTAGATTCATCAAGCTATTTCCAGACGGATTTAACCTCAACTTTTGCCAACGCATCAACATCTGAATGGAACAACTACACCATTCCCGTAGGCTCTGGAAACTGGCAAAGCAGCGGCAACCCCCTCTGGACCAACATAACAGGCATAAAAATGGACATGACCTTCCCAGATGCCTCTAACGTCACTTTACGGATAGGCGGACTCTTCTTCAGAGGCATGTACCAGAACCCAATTGAAATATTCGGCGTATCCGGCTTCGCGGCAAGCGCATCCTTTTCAGCAATTTTCTCGTTCATCATTCAATGGCTAGGGCTCGCAATCGTTTTCTTCCTGATAATAAAGCTGTTTAAAGGCACAATCACATGGAGACCACTGTTTGTCGCGGTGGCTTTTTCGCTAATCACAATGGCTGTGGAAACACTAGTCATTCTTGCAGCCACAGCAACGTTACCTGCCCAAATATACTATCCGTTTGAGTTCGCTTTCGGCTACCAACTGAGTTACCCCGCGCAGTACGTGACGATGTTTTCAGTGGCGTCCCAAGCCATCTACAATTCCGTGATTGCCACGCAAATAGCAACTTACAGTTCAATAGCCACCTTCATCGCAATCGCAGTTTACGCGTGGATTGCAGCGATTGGTGCAGCGATTATCCGCGCCATGACAGAATTCAACTGGATGAAAAGCATATTTGCATCCGCAACAAGCGTAGTCGTCACCTACGTACTCTTAAGCCTACTAACCGCAATCGGCATAATCTAAACAAGGCAGCAGACATCAACCTGCAACGTGGAAGGACAGAAAGCAGAACCTAACTTTCTTTTCTTTTTGTTCGCTAAAACACCCAAAAAGGCAGTTAGCAAGATTTATATGGTTGGCGAGCTTTTCTGCAAGTAAAAGTCTGCAAGCAGAACGGCAAAGTTCTCATGGATCAGACACTGAGGAGAAAATAACGTGAAAATTAATGAACTACAAACCGGAATGAAACGAGTTGACATTGAAGCCAGCGTAGTCGAAAAAGGCAACCCACGCCAAGTCCAATCCAGATACAGCGGTGAAACCTTAAACGTCGCAGACGCAATCGTCCAAGATGAAACAGGCACCATGAAGCTGACTTTGTGGAATGAACAGATAGACTTGGTTAACGTGGGCGACAACATCAAAATAGAAAACGGTTACGTAACCAGCTTCAAAAGCGAAATCCAACTAAACATCGGAAAATTCGGCAAACTCACAGTTCTGTAAACTCCGCTTTTCAAGAAGCGGTTTCCTTCATTTCAAAGTAGTGTTTGTTGAGGCGAGGTGATAAAGTTATGGAAGATGATTCTAGTAGAAGGCAAGAGGGCGGTTTTTTAGGTCCACGAAGGTTTCCGCCTAAACCCGTTAAAGTCGGCGAAGAATACGAAGTGGACATAACTGAAACCAGCCAACGCGGCGAAGGCATCGCCCGTATAGAGGGCTTAGTAGTTTTCGTTGCACAAGCCAAAGTCGGCGACCACGTGAGACTACGTATCACTCGGATAAGCAGAAAATTCGCTGAAGCCGAACTGGTTGAAAAACAAAAAAACGAAAAAGAAGAAACCAGTTCCCTTTGACAAAATTCCACTCAGTCGCTTTTTATCTTTTGCAAGCCACTTTTCTGTGAGGGCCTTAAAAAAGAAGGGTTACTCGGTCAGTTCTTTGAGCAAATCTTCCATTTGCGGTTTTAATACGGACAGGTCAATCTTCGACGCGTTCCAGAGTATTTGAACGTCCACTCCGAAGTATTCATGGATGACTTTGTCGCGCATGCCAGCCATTCGCTTCCAAGAAATTTCAGGATGCTCTTGTTTCAAACTGAGCGGCACATGTTTTGCGGCTTCTCCGATAACTGCGAAATTCCGTATAACTGCATCAATGGTTTTCTTGTCTTTCGAAAAAGTGCCAAACGTTAGACCTGTTAAGTATTCTTCTATTCTTTGGATTGCTTCAAGAATATCGACGAGGTAAACCTGTGCTTCACGCATAAACCGTCTCTCGAAGAATCTGGTCTTTCAGGACAGGCTTCAACGCACCTTTGGTGACGAGGTCAACTTTCACACGAAGCTGCTCTGTCAAGAACTCTTCAAGTTCCAAAAACTTAAAGAAACCCACATGAGCATTTTGGGAAAAAACGACTAGAACATCTATGTCGCTTCTCTTTGTTTGCTCGCCCCGAGAGTAAGAACCAAATACACCTATGGAGTCAACTCCAAAACGCTCCTTAAGTTCGGGTTTAAGCGTCTCCAACTGGGTTTTGATTTCTTTTAGGGACTTCATGGCAAATGCTACTTTACACGAACATTCTATTGTATTTTGTGCTAATAATCCTGTTTCTCAACTTGTTTTTAGTTCTTCAAGGAACTGGGTTAGGTCAACGTGGCTGTAGCCGTTGTCGTCGCATAACTTCTGCTTTGCGGGCGGTTTGCTGATGTAGAAGGGTATCCGTTTGCTGTAGCGTTCTTGGAATGTCGGTTCCAACTCGTTTTTGTAGAAGACGCCTATGGGTATGCGGTCGCCCCACTCCTGAGCCTTCTCCAACGCGGCAACCTTCCTCTTGAAGTCCTCGCTCCAATCCTTCACGACGGGGTCAAAGCCAGCTTCATCCAGCTTGTAGAGGCGGCTCTGCGGTTTGCCTTGGGCGTCTTTACGGTCTTCTCCAGAGTACCAAGCCTTTGTGGTTATGTTGTTGTATGAGGGGCAAGGCTGCAGGCACTCTATGAACGCCATGCCTTTATGCTGTACACCCTGCTTGATGGTGTCCCGCAGGTGCCTAACATCGTGGGCGTACGACCGCGCCGCGAACGTGAACCCCGAAATCAACGCCAACCCAATGGGGTTTACAGGGTCGTTTATGTTAGGTCTGGGCAGGGCTTTGGTTTGTACATCCCGACGCAGCGTAGGTGACGCCTGCCCCTTAGTTAAGCCGTACACGCCGTTGTTGTGGATAATGTATGTCATGTCCAGGTCGCGGCGTCCTGCATTGACGAAGTGCCCCGCGCCGATGCCCAAGCCGTCGCCGTCGCCGCCTATCGCCACAACCTCCAAGTTCGGGTTAGCAGCCTTGATGCCCATCGCAAACGGCAAGGTTCTGCCGTGAAGCGTGTGAACGCCATAGCATTTGACGTTATGCGGCTCTTTACCTGAACAGCCAATTCCTGAAACCAGCACAATCTGATGAGGCTCCAAACCGAGGTCAGCGAAAGCCATCTGTAACCCGTTCATGATGCCAAAGTCGCCGCAGCCGGGGCACCAGTCCGCGTACACGTCGGCTACTTTGAAGTCGGAGGGTTTACGAGCCAAACATCAACACCTGCCGTTCGTTCTCGGCTGCTTTGTCGGTTAAGATATGTTTGAGGGCGCTGTGAACTTCGGTGGCGGTCATGGGTCGGCCCGTGTATTTGAGGATGTGGAAGTTTGGTGCGATGCCTGTCTGCTCCTTCACTACCTCGCCCAGTTGCCCGCAGTAGTTGTGTTCAATGTCTATGACGCGTTTCTTGCCCTGCAGCACCTTTCGGATGTCTTCAGCGGGGAACGGGACAAGCATGCGTGCCTGCAGGAACCCCGCAGACAAGCCTTCCTCTTTAAGCATGTTGAGGGCTTCACGTATAGCGCCTTTGGGTGACCCCCAGCTGACCACGATGTTCTCGGAGTTTAGGTCTCCGAACAAGGCAAATTTGTCTTCCATAGGCGTTTCCTTCTTGATTAAATCCAGTTTCTTCATACGTTTCTCCATCATTAACCGTCGATTAAGCGGCTCCTCACTTATGTGACCCGTCTCGTTGTGCTCATCGCCCGTATACCAGTTCAACGTATTCTTGGTTCCCAGAAACACCCTCGGCGAGACACCTGTCTCGGTGAACTGGAATCGGCGGTACTCTTTGCCGTCAAGGTCGTTTTCGGCGAGGATTTGGCCGCGGTCAATCTTGAATTTGCCGTAGTCGAAAACGGGGAACGTTTGGCTGCAGTTCGCCATGGCTTTGTCGAGCAGGTGTATAGCGGGCACTTGGTATTTCTCGGCGTAGTTGAACACTTTGGCGGCGTCGTAGAAGCACTCTTTGATGTCGCCTGACGCCAAAACCACACGTGGAAACTCTCCGTGCCCCGCATGCATCACAAACCGCAGGTCCCCTTGCCCTTGCCGCGTCGGCAAGCCCGTGGCTGGGGCACCCCGCTGATAGTAGGTCACGACCACGGGGACCTCGTTGTTGCCTGCCCAGCTGAGTCCCTCAACCATAAGCGAGAAACCTGGACCCGACGTGGAAGTGGCTGCCCGCGCACCTGCCAAGCATGCGCCTGAAGCGGAGTTTATCGCTGCTATTTCGTCTTCGGTTTGTATGACAAGAACGGATTCGTCTTCCCCGCTGGTTTTCAGTATCTCATGGGCTTCCAGATACTCGCTTTCATCCGCGGCGGGCGTGATGGGATAGTAGGTTTGGACTCGGCATCCGCCCAGCACTTTGCCCATTGCAACTGCTTGGTTTCCAGTTAGGAAAACCCGTTCCTCGCTGAGGGGAAGTTTCTCCAGCCTATGCTTGAAGGGGTCTTGGAAGGTTTCTTCGGCGTAGCTGTATGCGTAGTTTAGGGCGGTCACGTTCATTTCGGCGATTTTTCCTTTTTCAGCAAAAGTTACCCTGACCGCTTTCTCAGCGAGTTCTCGGTCAAACTTGAAGAGTGCAAAAGAGACGCCTATAGTTAAGACGTTTATCATGCGGGTGATTTTGCTGATTTTTTCGATGCCAAGTTTCTGCCCGATTTCGTTAAGCAGCTTTGTGTAGGGCACGGGAAAAACCTGTACGTTGCTCTTTTTGGCGAAGTCGAGCCAGTCGCTGACTGTTTCGCCGACGCCGTTTTCCTCCATGAACTTGCGTATCTCAACCTTGAATTCAGGCGGCAAAGTCGGGATACCCAAAACTTTTGTGTCCATCTCTTTTGCGTCAACGATGATTCCGCCGTTGGGAACTACTTCGGTTAGGTGGCGCACCACGGTTTCCGCGTCGAAAGCCGCAAGTAAATCAACATCGTTTATGTTAGCCAGAATTTCGTCTTTGGACATGCGTAGGTGGAAGTAGCTGTGCAAGCCTTTGATGTTGCTGTGGTATTCGCGTCTGCCAAACACCCAGAGTCCGCCGTAGCCGCATGCGCGCCCAAAAATGTTTGCTGCAGTGTCAACGCCGCTTCCCTGTGGACCGCCCGCCATCCAGTTTACACTTTTAATTACCATTTCGCTGTTCACCCAAACATAAGAAGAAGCGAACGAGAGCTTTGTCGTTTATCCGCCTGTTGCTTTGCCGTAGCCTGTGCAGCAGTCGCAGCCAGAAGTTTCACCGCAGTATGGACAAGCACATTTGCAGTTGTCTATGAGCTCTCCGCATTTTTCGCAACGAGGCAGGTCTTCAGTTTCTTTGTTCACTCAATCGCCTCTGCATTGGACAATTTAACTCAGCCTTTCGAAATTAAGCTTTCGGAGCAGCATACTGCTACAACCCGCCTGTCCGGGTGAGCAACGCGGAATTAAACCAAGCAAACCATGCACTTCTGTTGCCCAAGAAAAAATTTGTAGCAAATGTGGAGGGCAGGTAACCGCAAGAATAATAAACGCAGTCAGCTTGATAGGGAAATAACAGGTGATTTAATGCCTCAATTCACAGTGAACCCCAACAGATTTGACCCTTACAAGAACTTCAAGTTCCGAATCAAGTGGGACGGCAAATACGTTGCAGGAGTCTCAAAAATCAGCCCATTAAGGCGAGTCACAGAAGTGGTCACGCATAGGGAAGGCGGCGACCCCAGCACTGAAAGAAAATCACCCGGCAGAACCCGCTATGACCCCGTTGTGCTGGAGCGGGGCGTAACCCACGACCCTGAATTCGAGCGGTGGGCAAACAAAGTCTGGGACTTCGGCTCTGGGTCAGGTACTGAGGTTTCTCTGAAGGACTTCCGCAAAGACATAACCATCGAATTCTACAACGAAGCAGGACAACGTGCTTTTGTCTACGTTTTGTATCGGTGCTGGGTTTCAGAGTTTCAAGCATTGCCTGAGCTGGACGCAAACGGAAACGCTGTTGCCATTCAGGTGTTGAAGTTGGAGAACGAAGGCTGGGAAAGAGACACAGCCGTAACGGAACCTGCAGAGCCATCTAAATCCAGTTAGACGGGGAATGCGCATGTCAAGGTCGTCCCCGGCAAGAGTCAAAGCCCTCAAAGCTGCGTTGATAGCCGTTGAAGCCTCCGCTCAGACCGTAACGGAAAACGCGACAGCTTTTGTTTTCCAGTATAACCCAGAAAAGCTGGTTCGCACCCTCGCCTACCTTAACCCAGACGGAACCCCCGTTGCAGAATCCAGCGCGCCGCCCACAGCAGCGCCGCCCGTTGAACTCATCTATTTAACGCTTGAACTTGACGCTGCAGACCAACTGGAGCGACCTGAAGAAAACGTGAGCGTATCCAAAGCAGGTTTACACCCCGCACTTGCTACGTTGGAGTCCATGATGTCCCCCACTGCTGACCCAAACGCGAAAGCGGAATCCAAAATCGTTCTGTTCTTCTGGGGAACTCAACGGCTGCTCCCTACAAGGATAGTCAGCATGAAAGTCACTGAGGAAGCCTTCGACTTGAATCTGAACCCTATCCGCGCAAACATAGACCTATGCATGAGGGTGCTGCCGCTCTCAGAGCTTAAGGGCAACTCGATAAGCTACAACATCTGCAAAAACCACAAAAACCTAAACACGGCGCTTGCGGAACTCTACAGGCAGTCTGTCGGCAACACGGTTCTCAGCCAAGTTGCAGACCAAACCCCGAAGACTTCGACGACTAAAACTGTGACTAAAACAGTAGTAAAAGCGGCAACAAGTCAAGCAGGAGCTTTGAAAGTATCCGTGAAAAAGAAATCGGCTACTGCAAAACTGAAAAAACTCAAGTAGCCAGTTGTCTTAAACCGAATTTTTCCTGCTGCAAACTGTAGTAGTACATTTGTTTACAGATAAAAATAAAAACGGTTTATTGGACAGTAGAGGTGGGAGATTCACCGTGAAGCTGAACCGAGGTCTGATGGCGTTATGCCTAGTTTTCATAATGGTTTTTTCGTTGGCAGTGATGGTTCAGAGTCAAAGTGAAATAGACGCGTGGACTCAAAACGTCCAAGACGCAGTTAACCAAAAATTAAATGGCAAAGTCCTGTCTTTACTTTTGAATTCGCCTGTGCCGCACTTTGAAGTCTCCGCTTTCTGGACAGCTACCTTCAGCTCCCAAACAATCGTTTCGGAGAAGGCACCACTCCCAGAAAACAACACAAGAATGGAAATCTACGGTTTCATCAGGTCTAACCCAGGCGTCCAGTTCCGAGCAATATGCGGAGGGCTCGGATTATCCATCGGCGTGGTTCAGTTCCATCTTGCGCAACTGAAGAGAAGCGGATTGATTACTAGCTTTCGCAAAGGAAGATACAAACGGTTCTTCGCCGCAGGCAAGTTTTCGAAAGCCGAAATGGAAACTATAGCCGCAGTGAGACTGGGCACAGTCAAAAGCATATTGCAGGCGTTGCTACATGGAAAACACGTTTCACACCACGAGTTAGCCGTGAACCTAAAAATCTCATCACAGGGCTTAACGTGGCAGATGCACAGGCTCCGCGACACGGGATTAATTCAGGAAACAAGAAACGGCTTAAACGTGACCTACGAACTTAAACAAAACTACGTTCCGTTGGTGACGCAAACAATAAGCCTCTTGCAACGAGACTAAACTCCAAAAACCGCGTATCAAGTTTCTTTTGGGTTTCCGCAGAGAAGATAGGAAAAGAGAGATTGTTACTCTTTCTCGGATTCTTCGTCTTTGCCAAAGTAACCGTTGAGAATTATCAACAGGAGCGTGATGAAGGTCGCTGTCATTAATGAGCCGATGAGTATTTGGAAATATGCACCTAAGTCCATGTCAGGTTCCTCTTTGCTGCATATTTGATGTTGCATTTAGGTATTTAAACTTAGACATACACACAGGCATCCAGCGTCTTTTGCTCCTGTTATGAGACTATAATTTCGGAGACAAATTTCACCCAGAACTGCGCCCACTTGTACTGGTCTGTGGGAGCAAACAGCCTGTAGGGTCCGCCGTCAGTATGCGGCAGCGGCTGGTCGTTTTCCGCGTATCCGATGAGCATGTTTCCGTCGGCAACCTGAGTAAGCGTGTAGTTTTTCACGTAGCCATCCACCGCGACCACGGTGATTTTTTCGGCTCGTGCGGTCATGTTGGCGAGTTCCAGAACATCCAGGATGGGCAGTCCAGTCCAGTTTGCCCACCGTTTCACGCTGGGCGCGAATTCGGCATACACTGTGGTTGAGGGGTAGCTGGTGAGGTTGGCGCGGGTTATAACCAGCGGGTTCTCCACTTCCCCTGTTATGTACATCAGCCAGGGCTTGAAGCGGATTTCGGCGACGCTGTCAACTTGGTACTCCGCGGAGAAGTATGGGGCAACCAGCTTCACGGGTCCCCCAGTTTCTTCGGTCATCCACTGCCCATTCTTCACGAAAACCAAGGTGATGACGTTGTTTGTGTAGTAGTAGGGGTACGCGCTGCTGTTGTATGCCTGAAAAATGTTCATAGTTCCGATTGTGCCATCTGCGCTGATGACTTCGATGGGTCCCACATCCCACTGCATACCCGTCAGGTTGCAGAAGTCGTAGAATGGAACCCCAACGTACGTTGCGTTTTCGCCGTTAATAACGGTAGTGACGTTTGTGAGGGGCATCTGAGTGAGGTCGTTGATTGTTAAAGTTTTCTCTTGATCCACGTTGCCTGTGAGGTTGATTTGCCACTGTGGTGGTTCACCAGCGGGCAACGAAGAATTTTCGGCAGGGTGAACTTGGGTGAAGTATACGGCAAACGCAGCAACAACCAAAACAACAACTAAGATGGCAGCAAATACGGCATTTTTCGTCTTCATGTTCTGCTTTCCCTCTTCTTCCTCTTGTAAAATGGCGGTTGCACGGTTACCGATATTTGAGGAACAGTGAACCGATATGTTTTAATAGACACAACGTTGCCGTTAAATAAGCTTTCGCAGCATAGTAAAAGCAGGCAAGCTTGAATCGCAAGGAATGTTAACCATGAAAACGCGTTCTGTATTTAAGGTTGCGGTGGCGCTTGTGTTTGTCGCCGTGCTAATGACACCCATTCAAAGCAGTTGCCAACCCTGCTGCGTCTCAGCCAAAGTTCTGCCTGAGGCAACAGCGCTTTCGGACTCTGCCTTAACGGTGGCTCCTGCAGTGGGAACAGGCGAAAACTTCTCGATAATCTGGATAACAGACACCCAGTATCTTGCAGAGAGGTACCCCACATACTTTGACAGCCTCTGCCGCTGGATAGTCAACAACGTAGACAAATACAATGTTCAAATGGTAATTCACACGGGGGACATTGTGGAAACTGAGGGTAACCAGACACAATGGGTTGACGCAAACAGTTCGATAAGCAGATTCTTGGACGCAGGTATACCCTACTGTTGGGATGCAGGAAACCACGATTACAACCAGACCTGCTGGATTGGCAACCAGTATGCAGCGTTTAACCCCGCAGCCTTGCAGGCAAAGCCTTACTGGATAGGCAGCTACGGTGACGGAATAAGTACTGCGGTCCACTTTACCGCTTCAGACATGGATTTCCTGATTGTAAACCTTGCATTCAACGCTGACGATGCAGCTCTAACGTGGACCAATAACCTTTTGGATACCCACCCAGAATCCCATGCTATTGTAGCAACGCACTTCTACGTTAACCGAACAAGCGGATACGAATCTTGGGCGATGAATTTAAGGCGCACCGTCTTAGCCACTCACGAAAGTGTTTTCTTGACGCTGAGCGGACACGTTTATCCTTTGGTGCATTCTGGAATCCGAACACAGGTCGGAGACAGGCACGAACTAGTGTTTAACCGCCAAGAAAAAGACAACGAGTTAGGTTCAGCAAGCCTAAGGATTCTGACGTTTGACACCGTTCACAACGTAATTGATGTGAAGACCTTTCTCCTTTATGCAAACACCTTCATGACCGACGAGGACAACCAGTTTACGTTAAGCACTAACTTCTGGAACGCCGCCGCAGTAAACGAAAACACCGAAATCCCAGAGTTTCCCAGCGTAATCGCCGCAGTCATCTTGCTAACTCTTTGTACGGCAGCAACAGTTTTTTGGAGAAAAACCCGCGGGGCAACAGCTACGCCCCTTTCTAAAGTCTCCTGAGTTATCCGCATAATTACCATGAGAGAAGTTGTAATGTTGGCAGAAAAGCTGAAGCTGCTTTTTCGGTTTATTCTTTTTACACTGTAGTTGTTGATGGAATTTTAGCCGCAGTTTCGAAATGTTTTTATATGCACAACGCTGATTTTGCGCACGTAAGGAGAGAAAAATGAGAATGAGTTCTCAAACAAAAGGAATCACGAAACTACTCGCAGCAATCGTTATCGTCATAATCGTTGTAGCCGCAGTCGCCGCTTGGCAAGCTCCAAGCTTGTTTTCGCAGCCAGCCACCTCGCCGAGTCCCAGCCCAAGCGCTAATCCTAGCTCAAGCCCAGCAGTCACATTGCCCGAGATGACGTTGACTGTCATCGGCGCAAACGGAGACCAAGTTGTCTTGCATGCAGACGACATAGCAGCCCTTGACGCGTACACCGAAAACGCTGGATACAAAAGCAGCGGCGGATACATCGCAGCCGTAGGCTCATACACCGGCGTCCCCATTTTGACACTATGCGACTTAGTAGGCGGGATAACCAGCACCCAGACACTCACCATCACCGCTTCCGATGGATACTCAATGGTCTACACCTACGACCAAGCCAACGGAAACGGCTTCACAACCTACGACCCCGTAACGGGCAGTGAAAAAGAAGCCACTCAACCAATGACTATGACAGCAAACTACTTGATGGACGGCGCCGTTTTGCCTTCTGAGCAAGGACCCCTCAGAATCGGCGTCTTAGGACCTGAAGGTCTACTCACCGAGGGACACTTCTGGACAAAGATGGTATCCAAAATAGAAGTCACTAACAACGTGAGAGACTGGACCGTAACGGTTGACTCCACAGGCGACACTGAGCCGTACAGCATGGACCGTCAAGATTGGACTGCAGATTACAACCACTTCACATTAGAATGGACCGACGACAACGGCAACGTTTGGGCAGGTACAGCACTCTGGCGATGGGTTTCATGGTATAACTATAACGGCGGAATCAGCAACGACACCTTAGACCAAGGCTACTCAGTTAAAATTATATCTGGCGACGGATACTCCGCGACCCTTGAGGACACCAGCGTGTGGTTAAACGACAACATCATCGTTGCAGGTACATTAAACGGTGCAGTACTCTCAGAACCATACTGGCCACTTACCATAGTTGGCTCGGATGTAACTGGACAGCAGAAAGTCAAAAACATCGTAGAGATCCAAATAGTGCTCAACCCATCAGCGTCATCCTCGGCTTCGCCTTCCCCCTCGTCTTCTCCCGCAGCCCCTACAACTCCGACAGTAACCACCACGCCCGCTCCAACTGTGGCACCAACAGCAACACCGAGCCCTACAGCAACCGCTAACCCCACTTCAAATCCAACCGCCGCACCCACAGCGACACCATCACCCTCAGCTGCACCAAGTCAATACGACTTGCTCATAACTGGAACAGAACAAGTAACCATGTCCAGCACCGAATTTGAAGCAGAGGTTAGTCAAGTCAGCTCAAGCTACACCGACAGCAAAGACAACGTTTGGACAGGAACCACACTCTACAGACTCGTATATTGGGCAACAACCAACGGCGCAATAACCGATGCAGCAATCAGCGACGGCTATGTAGCAAAAGTTATCGCTTCAGACGGAACAGTCTTAGCGCTAAACGACAGCCGCGTTAAAGAAAACAAGGACATCTTTATCGCAAACCTAGTTAACGGAGAAGCAATCGACGCTGACAGCGGACCACTACGCCTCACAGGAGACGACTTAGGCGGAGGAAAAGAACGCCTCAAGTGCATTACTGAAATTCAGATCATACCCATGAACCGCAACATAACACTGACAGTTACAGCGGCAAACGGAACTAGCGTAACATTATTCGCCAATGACTTAGCCAGCATAGAAAGCATCACTGCAAATGGCGGTACACGGTCAAGTTCAGGTAAGCTATCAAACTATGGAGCATATACTGGTGTGTCAATGCTTACGCTTCTGCAACCATTTGGCCTGACCTCAAGTAACACAATCAAAGTCACCGCCTCAGACGGTTACGCAACAACTTATACTTACGGAGCACTTTCCGGAGAAGGCGCAGTCGCATACGATTCAAGCGGAAATCAGGTAACAGCAAGCAGTCTTACAATGATCCTTGGTTATCAACTGGATGGTGCAAGCTTAGCAGTTGACCCAGGACCTTTGAGGTCAATTCTTGTTGGACCTGACGGCTACTACACTACAGGCAGCATGAGCGCAAAGATGGTCGTTGCAATAGAAATAATCTAAACGCTGAAACCGATAGGACACTGAAATAACATGAAAAAAACCTACGCGGCGGCGGCAGTGATCATCGCGGTGGTCCTGCTCGCCTCCACATATTTTTTTGTTTTTAATAATATGTTTAACACGCAACAGCAAGTTCTCAAGGTCTACTGTGCCACCAGCTTAGAGTATCCGCTTGCGGTGGTGGAAGAGGATTTTGAGAAAGCTTACCCTGACATTGATTTGCAGGTTCAAGGGCACGGGACCATACAGGTCATTAGACACATTACCGAGTTGAACCAGCTGATTGATGTTGCTCTTGCTGCTGATTACTCGTTAATTCCAACCATGATGTACCCCACGAAGATGGCGGGCACCGATCAAAGCTACGGCAGCTACTACATCAGGTTCGCCACCAACACGATGGTGCTTGCTTACACCAACACCAGCAGATACGCCGACGAAATAAACGCGGACAACTGGTACTCAATTTTATCGCGGCCTGAAGTTAAACTTGGGTTTGCTAATCCTCAACTGGCGGCACTTGGATACCGCGCCCTAACAACTATTCAACTTGCCCAAGACTACTATGATGAACCAACATTGTTTCATGACTTAATCACAGCAAACATGGATCCGCCGATTAACTCTATCGCAAACGATGGGAACTACACGATTACTGTTCCTGACACGCAGCAACCCAAAGGTGACAAGCTTACCTTGAGGTCAAGCGAGATAGACTTGATAGCGCTGTTGGAGTCAGGATACTTAGATTACTCGTTGATTTATCTTAGCAACGCGCGGCAATACGGCTTTGGCTACGTTTCGCTTCCAGACGAAATCAACTTGGGCTCAGCACAGTACCAAAGTAACTATGAACGCGTCCAAGTCGTGTATGACCACCAACGCTTCGCAACGGTGAATCTGGACCGAACAGGCGAAACCATCTACTACGGCTTAACCATACCCGCAAATGCGCCTAACCCTGAATTAGCAGAGAAATTTGTAGAGTTCCTTTTGGCGGGACAAGGCAAAACCGACTTTGATGACTGCTACCACCCAGTTTACAGTCCAGCATACACCGACAACATCCAGAACGTTCCCGCAAACCTGCAGTCGCTTGTCACTGCAGAACCCTAACCTTTTTTATTACTTCACATTAAGCTTCAGGTAACTTGAGGAATCGAGTTAAAGTTGGCTTGGATAAAAACGAAGTCACCGTTCATCACGGTTTCACTTGTTCTTAGCGTAGTTATGATTCTGTTCCTGATGGTGCCCGTTATTGCCTCTGTGGCAGGTTCAGCGTCAGGCATCCCCGGCGCCTTAACCGACGAGCGGACTCTAAGCGCCATATGGACAAGCTTCTACTGCGCCTTCATAGCAACGGCGCTTATGCTTGTGTTAGGCGTTCCTTTTGCGTATCTGTTTACGCGGTCAGAGTTTTGGGGAAAAAAAGCGTTAGATTCCCTAATTGACATACCCATTTTGCTTCCCCACAACACCGCAGGCATCGCCCTATTCGCCGTTTTGGCTCCAAGCTACCCCATCGGCGCGGCGTTCGCCAATATCGGCATCGGATTCGTGGACACAATGTGGGGCATAGTGGCGGCCATGGCGTTTGTTAGTGCACCGTTCATGATTAGAAGCGCCCAAGAAGCCTTCACGTCGATAAGCCCAAGCGTAGAAAAAACTGGAAGAAGCTTGGGTGCTACGCGGTTTCAGGTGTTTAGGCATGTTACTTTGCCGTTGGCTTCGCGGGGCATCTTAACGGGGTGCCTGCTGACGTGGGCTAGGGCGGTTAGCGAATTCGGAGCCGTAGCTATCCTTGCGTACTTCCCCAAAACAGCGCCGATTTACCTCTACGATGTCTTTGTTATTAACGGCTTAAAAGCGGCGCTTCCAATAAACGGGGTCCTGATACTGCTGGCCATCGCCATTCTTCTGGTGTTCAGGGTGACCGTGTTCAAATCAAAAAACCCGATAAGGTAATGGAGGTGAAATAAGCTGGGACTAAACATCGAGGGTATCTCCAAAACTTGGCGTGGATTCAAGCTAAACAACATAAACGTAACCATCGACAGCGGCGAATACTTCATTCTTCTGGGTCCAACAGGCGCAGGCAAAACCCTGCTTCTTGAAACCATAATGGGTTTCCAAAAACCAGACCAAGGCAGAATCCTGCTAGACGACGTGGACATCACGGGGTATTCTCCTGAAAAAAGAGGCATAGGATATGTCTCCCAGAATTGCCTGCTGTTTCCCCACATGAACGTGCGGCAAAACGTGGAGTTCGGGCTGAAAATGCGTGGAGTCCCCCAAGCCCAAAGAAGCAAAGCGGTTAACGAAATTCTGGAGTCCACGGGGCTTACACCCTTAGAGAAACGTCGACCAGCAACCCTCAGCGGCGGAGAAAAACAGAAAGCCGTTCTCGCAAGGGTTCTGGTGACTAAGCCGTCAACCATCCTGCTGGATGAACCTTTAACTGGGCTGGACCCGGAGTCGTCAAGGGAACTCAAAGAATTGTTCAAGCAGATTCGCAAGGACGGAAAAACGGTGGTTCATGTGACGCACAATCAGAGTGAGGGCTTCAGTCTCGGCGACCGTATGGCAATCATAAAGTCCGGCGAAATCGTGCAGGTGGGGCAGACAAAAGAGGTTTTCGCGAAGCCGCAAACCGAGTTCGTGGCGGGTTTTCTGGGGTACGAAAACATATTCCCAGCCCAACTGATTGAATGCCACAATGACTTCACTCTAATCCGCGCAGGAGAAACGACGCTGAAAACCGCAACAAAGCCAGCTGCGGAGAAGTTTGTGGTTGCCATAAGACCTGAAGACATAGGCGTCCACTTTTCCCGCGTAGAAAACGGCGCCCTGAACATGCTGGAGGGAACCGTTCTGGACTGCACGGATCTGGGTCCCTTTGTCACGGTGGCTTTTGAGGCGGGGCTTCAGCTTCAGGCAGTTATGACTAAAAGCGCGTTTGTTGAGGCAAATCTTGAAGCGGGCCAGAAGGTTTGGCTGTCCTTCAAACCCCAAGCCGTCAGAGTAATAGGAAAAACTTAGATAAATCAGCGGGACAGGCCGATTCGGACGCGTTTTAAGTTGAAGGTTTTTTCCATTCGTTCATGAGGCTCATGTAGAGTTCGTCGGTTTCGTTGATGACGCTGAACCAGCCTAAGTTGCGGGCAATTTTTTGTGCGATAAGGTGGTAGCAGATGTGGGCTTTCCTGTCTAAAACCTTGAAGTAGAAGTCGTCGCAGGTGCAGAATTCCGCTTCAGGCATCAGAAGGTAGTCTCTTTCGCGTCCAACCACTATCCAGACTACGCGGTTGCTGGGTTTAAAAATGTATTTTTTGACGCGGTTCTCCTTGAGCGCTTCCAAAGCTTTAGTGAAACGCTGCCCAAACAGGTCATATAGGTCTGTGAGGTTTTTGCCTGACAGTTTGTCTTCTGCTTTGGCTTTTTTGCATATAGCGTTTAGTGTGTCGATTTCTGAGTTTTCCGTTTCTCCGCTTTCAGTCATGCGTTGCACATACTTGAGGTTAACAGGGAAAGAGGGGAACTGGGAGTTTAGCCTATGTTTATGGGTTCACCTTTGGGTTTGGAAGACTCTACCTTTGGAAGCACAACTTCTAACACCCCGTTTTTGTAGGTGGATGTGGCTTCTTTCACCTTCACTTTTGCGGGCAACGTCGCTTCTTTGCCGTACTTGTAGTGGGGGGTGTCCACGCTGATTTCCAGCGAGTCTTCTGTTCCGTGAAGTTTTATATCGCTTTTCTCCACGCCTGGCAACTCCACAACGACGCGGATTTCACTACTGGTCTCCATCACATCCACAAGGGGTTCACGCTCTTCTTTAACTTGAGGGGCACCCTTGAGGGATTTTTTGATATTACCGAACTCTTGGATTTCAGGTTTACCATCTGGACCGATTTTCATGCTGTACCCGTAGACGAAGGGCCCGAATTCTTTGACAGTGCTCCCGTCGGGAAGCTTACGCTCTTTAACGTAGTCCTTGGGGACTTTTTCGGTGAAACTTTTCAACTCGTCATCCATCATTTTTTCCATTTCGTGGAATACGCGGTCGATGTCGCCGAAAAAAGGGTCTTTGCCAAATGGGCTACGGCGACGTCGGGTCCATTCAGGGTAATCGTCACTGTCTGAAGACATATTCACAAATCACCACACAGAAATATGTGCGCTTTTCGCTCCAATAAGGTTTATCCCCCAAAAACCGCGTTTTTTATGTATTAAACAATTCTATGGCACGTCGTTCCGCAGCCAGAATACTAGTAGCCAGAATGCATAACTGCTTTATATTACGACGGCATACAATGTTCCAGTTACGTACATGCAGAGCGGGTCATTTGTGGAAGTAGACTCTGAAAAACAAGCCAATTGTTCGGGGGAATGCAAGATTCAGCAGTGTATTTTCGGAGAGGACTTACCGTGCAAAGCCTTGTTCGAGAACATGTTTAACGGCTTTGCTTACTGCAAAATAATAACAGACGAAAAAAACGAGCCTGTAGACTTCAAGTACATAATGGTCAATGATTCTTTTGAGAGACTTACAGGATTAAAAAAAGCCGATGTTGTAGGAAAAACCGTCACGGAAGCAATCAAAGGCATCAAAGAGGTCCACCCGGAACTTCTTGACATTTACGGTCGGGTTGCCCTTACAGGCAAGAAAGAACAGTTTGAGGTATACTTCAAACCGTTAGACATATGGTTACTTATTTCAGCGTACTGCCCCAAAAAAGGCTACTTCTCAGTGGTCTTTGATAACATCACTGAACAAAAGCAAGTTGAGGAGAAACTGGAAGAATACTCGCGAGGACTCGAATATACAGTTGCGGCTCGAACACGGGAGCTGTCAGAGGTTAATGACCGACTTGTGAAAGCGGAAAGGTTTGCAGCTATCGGCGAATTGGCGGGCATGGTTGGGCACGACTTGCGTAACCCTTTGACTGCAATCAAAAATGCGGTATACTACGTGGATAGGAAACAGGGCGTCTCGATGGATGCAAAAACCAAAGAGATGTTCAAGGTGATTAACAGTTCAATTAACCATGCCAACAAAATCATAGACAACCTGCTTGAATACTCCAAAGAGATTAGTTTAGAAATTGAAGAAGCAACACCCAAATCGCTTCTAGACTACATCCTGTTGATGGTTCAGATTCCAGACCACATCAAAATTCGAGACCGCACCCAAGACCAACCTACAATCTGGGTTGACTCCAACAAAATGGAGAGAGTATTCATCAACCTCATAAAAAACGCAATTGACGCCATGCCCGAAAAAGGAACCCTTGAAGTAAGAAGCCGACAAATAGGCGAAAACATCGAATTCACCTTCACCGACACGGGTATAGGCATGTCTGAACAGACCAAATCCAAGCTGTTCATGCCTCTTTTCACCACAAAGGCACAGGGCATGGGCTTTGGGTTAGCAATCTGCAAACGCATCGTGGAAGCACATGGAGGAAAAATCTCTGTGGAAAGCACGCTGGGCAAAGGAACCACCTTCGCAGTAACCATACCAGTGGAGCAGAAGCTGAAAGTGAAAGGCAACGGGTACAATTTTTCCTAAAAAGACGCGCTATTTCAAGAAGCTTGCTGCTAAACAGTTACGAATCCAGTTGCTTGAGTTGCCTGAGGGTCCCCAAGTAGGTGCCGTCTAAAAGGTACAGTTCCGAATTCTCCACGTCAACCGCGGCGGAGCGCAAAACTGGGCCAATTAAGGCTTCGGCGCCCAGTGCTTTTTGAGGGCGGGTTTCGTTTACGGGTCTGCCGCCTAAAAAGTCGTTGAAGCTGGGCATGATGTATAGTTGGGTTGCCCTCGGTTTCACCTTGAAGTACTTCTGCAGCGTTTCCTCGACCGTGCCTTCGATTTTTACGCCGTGCTTTTTAAGAAGGGTTTTGCCCAAGGCTTGAGCGTCACAGTCAACGCGCATCCACGCTTGCCTTGTTATCTTAAAGCCCGCAGGGTCACGGAAAACCACCACAGGATGCAGATGCCCCATAAACAGCGTCTTGCAGCCCAGAAGTGCAGGTGAGGGCCATTTGTGCCCGTGAAACAAACCCACATCGCCCACTGCTAAGCCTGTCGCGGGGTGCATCGCCACGTTTTCAGGAAGCATCGGATCCAAGTTCGCGTCGTGATTACCGCGCACTATGCTGATGTCTGCAACGTGCCTTTTGAGTTCGACAAAGAATTCGGGGATGTCCCGCCATTCGCCAGGTCCCGAGGTGACCACGGTGTATTTCACGTCGCCCAAGATTATCAAGGCGTCAGGCTTGTGTTTGTCAAGTAAATCTACAAGTTTCTTGAGTAGCTTTTTAGTTTGGCTGGGTACATGTATGCCTTTTTCCTGAAGCGACATCTCCCAGCCCAGATGGGGGTCAGCAATTACCAAGGTGGCTTTTTTGTCGGTTTTTATGAGGGCGGCGGGGTGGGGACTCAGGAGAGTAAACATTGCGGGTCCTTACGTTGCCTGTATAAGATGCAGGATAGCCTTGTGAATCTGGGGGTTTCCTGACGCCACAAACGTAACCGTCTGCCGCGGATCCAAGTCCGCCTCCACGGCTTCCCCGTCAGGAGTCGAAAGTACGCCGCCTGCCTCTTTGAGTATAAGAAAGCCAGCAGCTACGTCGGTGGTTCGCAGTTTTCCCCGAATATCCACGAAAGCGTCGGTTAAACCCTCAGCTACAAAGCAAAGCTCCAGCGCGTTAGCGCCGAAATGCCGAATATGCTTGGTTTTTTGAATCAACTCCGACAACTGAGCAGCCACCGTTTTGGCTTTGTAGGTGTTTAGGTCTAATCCGATAACTGCCTCCGTCAGCGAACCGACAGAGGACGTTGCGATTTTTTCGCCGTTTCGGCTTGCCCCTCTGCCTCTTACAGCCATGTAGGTGACGTTGTGGAACAGGTCCGTCACTATGCCGGCGTAAACGTCGGAAAGCAGAGGCTTGCCTGAAACGGCTATGGAGGAACAGTAGAAGGGTAACCCGCGGACCAGGTTGGTTGTGCCGTCGATGGGGTCAACGGTGACGTACCAGTCTGTGGCTTGGCTGCCATACGCTTTTATGCCTGATTCCTCGCTCACCAGCGTAAACGAGATGCCGTGCTGCAGGAGCACTTCAACTATGGCTTTTTCTGCAGCTAAATCCACCGTTTTCATTTGGTCCCCGCCAGCGCCCCTACCGAGGTCAGGCTGCGGCTCCTTGAGGGTTTTAAGCAGAGGCTGAACCTTAACGGCGACGTTTGTTTTGCATTGCAGAAGAACAGGTTCCCAGTCAAAATCGGGCGACATGAAGATTCATCCTTTAAAGTGATATGCAGGTTCTACCTCATAAAGACGCACCCAACAAACCACCAGGCCCAACACCAACATATTTGGAGCCCATTAGCTGCCAAATAGCAAGTTGATGCAGAAAAGATAGAGGGGGAGGTCACTATTGACGGATTTTCAGTCCAAAAACATGTTGAAACAGAAGTATAGTCAGCTAAGAACCAAAAGTGCAAGTGGTGCCGGGGGCGGGATTCGAGCCCGCGACTTCTGGACATGGGCGCTTGGCCACTTTGTTCTCCAGATTATGAGTCTGGCGCCCTAGCCAGGCTAGGCTACCCCGGCCACTTGTTTTGCGTTGTGGTTTGTAGCCAGCGGTTAGGTTAGTCTGCATGGTTTGAGATAAATCTTTTTCATGCCCACGGGTGATTGTTGATTTTCTTTGGGTTATTGTAAGAAAAAAGGGAGGGGGGCGTGTGTTGCGGTTTGATGGTTAATTGTTTTTGGCTAATAGTTTAGCGCTTATGACCCACAGAACTATGGCGGCGACTACCATGATGGTGTCGCGGAGCAGGTAGAAGACTGTTTCCAAGGTGCTTTCGCCAAAGCCGGTGTTGTAGTTGGCAATGTAGTAGGCGCCGTCTGCTAGGCCCCCAAACAAGAAGGTTAGCCCCCACAAAATAAGGAAGTAGCCGACTAGTTTCGGATTAAGCATACTTCCGAGTAGGCTTTTTGTTTCTCCCATTAAATTTCCCCCTGACCTTCTATTAGCGTAGAGTTTAGTTTAAGAAACTTTGCATTCATCTCTACAGGGGCTTCACTGAAAAGGTTGCCACATAAAAACGCAGAAGGAAGAACTAGTCATCGTTTGGCTTCGAACTTTTGAACGGCTGTATCTGTTCCCAAGTAAACGATGTCGGTTAAACCGATGAAAAGACCAGTCTCCACCACGCCAGGAATCATTTTCAGCTGGTGGTTTAGCACGGTGGGGTCATTGATTTCGCCGAAGGTGGCGTCCATGATGACGTTTCCGTTGTCGGAAATCACTGGACCCAGTTTGCCTTTGGTTTCGCGTAGCAGGGCAACTCCGCCGAGTTTTTGGATGCGATGCCGCACCAGAGCTATGCTGAAGGGAACAACTTCTATTGGAACGGGTTGGTTGCCTTCGCCGAGCGCGGTCACTTTCTTTGTTTCGTCAGCTATGAAGATGTTGGTTGTTGCTGATGCAGCAACGATTTTTTCTCTGACAAGCGCTGCACCCATGCCTTTGATAAGGTTCAGTTGGGGTTCGATTTGGTCTGCGCCGTCGATGTTCACGTCAACTGTCGGGTGCTCTTCCAACGTGGTTATGGGTATGCCGTTTACTACGGCAAGCTGGAAGGCTTGATAGCTGCTGGGCACGCCGAAAATCTGGAGGTTCTGGTGTTTTCTACGTTCGCCCAAAGCAAGAATAGCGTATGCGGCGGTGGTTCCGCTTCCAAGCCCCACAACCATACCGTCTTTAACGTGGTCAGCTGCGGCGTATGCAGCGTTACGTTTTGCGGCGTCAGAGGAGGGCTGCATTTTAGGTGTCCATCTCCATCTGTCCAAGTTTGTTCATAACTTCATCTATTTGGTTTCGTATAGCATCTATACGCTGTTCCGCTTCGGTTTTCTGTTTCTCCGAGGATTTCTTGGGTCTTCGAGGTTTCTCTTTGGCTTCAGGCTTCTCGTCTTCAGTGTCCTCTTCCATCTGGTCGGGGATTGCAACTACACGAGGTTTAGGCACAGGAACTTTAATTTCTTTTACAGGTCTGACTTCAATTCGAGTGCGAAGTTCCTCAACTTTACCTGTTAGCTCTCCGAAGCGTTCGCTGAAAAGCTTCATCAAATCTTCCTGCATGCTTTCCAGTTCATGAAGGGCAACTATGCCTTCATCTTTGGTCATAGAATCTTTAATTGCCATCATACGGGATTTGTAGCTGGCTGCAAGTCTTTCCCGTTCCAGCTCGGTGATTTTGCCCTCCGCTTGGGCTTCATAGAGGTGTCTTATGGCGTCCCCGACGATTTCACGTTCCAAATCGAGGATACGGAGTTCGTCCTTAGCTCGGACGGCATCATTTGACTGGACGCTTTTAGTCACGCGAAACTTGGAACTTGCCAGCGACGGCGACAACAGCGGGTTAAAGTCAGGTTGGCTTGCAGAAGTCGCAGCGGCTGGCGGCTCGGGTCTGGCGGTGCGTTTTCGCATGATATAGAGGACAAATGCGCATGCAAGAATAACTATAGTAGCCACTAAAGCAGCAATTATGATGGTGGTGGATTCGTCGAAAGCCATTTATCCTCTGTACTCAGATAGATTACGATGTATATAAAATTAAACAATCAGCAGATGAATCACGTTTTTTGTGTACTTTGAATTGTGTTCAGGCGTAGTTCAACGAGGGTAACTCTTAAAGGAAAACATAGAAACACCTTTTGGCATCCTCTACGAAGGGTCAACGGCTTTTTTTCTTTCTTATCAGCAGGTAAAGCAGCAGGGGTCCACCCAGAAACGCAGTTATGGCGCCTACGGGCAGCACAATTGGAGCAATGATACGTCTAGCCACAATGTCAGCGAATAACAGGAGAACTGCACCAAAGAGAGTGGAGGAGATTAACAAGAACCGTTCGTCACTGCCTATAAACGCGCGGCAAATGTGGGGAGCAACAAGACAAACAAAGCCTATGGCGCCTGTAAAACTTACAACGGTTGCGGTGGAGAGACAGGCAGTTAGCAAAAGGATTTTCCTGACGCGGTCCACTTCAACCCCTAAGCTTTTTGCGGTGTCATCACCCATCTTCATGAGGTTAAGGTCCCAAGATAAGCGGACGTTAATGATGAGACAGATAACTAGGGCACCTAAGACGTAGGGAAGCTGCCACCAAGCTGCTCTGGACAAATCGCCGACTAACCAGTAGACCGTGGCGGCAACGGCGTTGGATTCAGCAAAATACTGCAACAGCGTGGTGCAAGCTTGAAAAATGTACATAACGGCTATTCCAGCCAGAATTATAGTTTCAGGTGATGCCCCCTTACGCTTCACCAACAACAAAATTACGGTAACAGGAACTAAGGAGAAAAGAAACGCGTTGGTTATAATCAAAAGGGGACCGCCAGTTAGACCGCTGCCAAAGATTATACCTATGGCGGCGCCTAAGCCAGCACTTGCAGAAACACCTAAAGTGTAAGGAGTTGCAAGGGGGTTTCTCAAAAGCGCCTGAGTGGTGGAACCCGACATCGCCAATGTTGCGCCAACCAGAATAGCCAGAAGCATTCGGGGCAATCGCAGGTGCCAGACAACAGTATCTGCCAGAGGAGTAACTGAGAACCAGTTGGGGAAGAACTTACCAAATACTGCACTGTACGCCTCAAAAAAAGACAATGACGCTGAGCCAAGAGCCAAAGAAATTCCTGCAACAACAAAAAGCAGAACTACACATAAAACTAAAAAGAGGAGCCTTCTGAAAAGTAGTTTTCGATACTTTTGCTTTTCTTCTTCAACATTGAAAGCGGGCTTTTTGTTGCCGGGAGCTACTTGTGCTTCGTCCACCATATCGTTGCTGTCTTCCTTTTACGATTTAACCAAAGTTTTCCCTGGTCTTTCACCAAGATGCGACGCAGATGTTCTCTAAGTTCCCCCTCTTTTTCAGGAGGTATACGATATGTCTCCGTGAATTTTGTCACCGCATCAGCTAAATCGTTGTAGCTGCGCACGGCATTATAATTCCAGATTTCAACATTGGCAAGTATGCCCAAATCATGAAGAATATTGTAAATATAGATGTAGTCTGGACTGGCAGGAATTGAATCGCCATACACGATGTTTTGAAGTTCTTGATCCATCCACTGGGAGGCAGACAAAAACAAGTAGACCCGTTTCTTTGCGAGAGTATCCATCTTTGCCAGTTCCTTTTCTATGTCAACCATAAAAAGAGAAAAGGAAGCGATAACGACATCGTGGACGCCGACGCTGTCTACGGATAGAGCTTCCAGAGGCCTATTGAGGTATGTTATGTTGGTTACGTTTTCTTTTTCAGCGTTTTCTTTCAAAAGGTCGAGCATGTTTTTGGAAGGTTCTAACGCCGTGACCTGCTTAACGCGTTTAGCTACAGGTATTGTTATCCGTCCAGTACCCGCACCAACATCAAGCACCGTATCTGCAGGCTTTAACTTGAGTCTATGTAGCTGATTCTTTGTTAAGTCGCCCATATAGGGCACGTTTTGGTTAAAGCCGCTTGCACATTTATCCCAATAGCAGGGGGTGCAGGATTCAATTCTGCGGGTATTTATCAGTGTGGATTTGCGCAGTTCAGCCCAATTAACCAGTTGCTCGACCATCTTGGGTACACCTCATTTGCAGCATAGCTTGTTTTTTCAATTCTTCAAAAAAGGAAAGAGGGGAAACTCCCATCAGAAAGGGAGAATCAGGTAGAGCCTTCAGGTATCCCTACGACATTGCCGTCAACGGTTATTGTGGGGTACAAGAAGACGCCCGATGTAGATAGGTCGTAGTTTAACCGCATGAACTCTGTTATGTACTGTTGATGGACAGCTTCAGGGTCAAAAGTTATCAAGTCGGGGTACAGGATTTTCGCCATGTACACTGCTCCTAAGACGCCGCCCATCGCATTGTTGCGGAAGTCGCCTGCCATAATGTAGAGGTGCCCGTTCTGGACTGCAGAAAGGTCAGCGAAGATTTCTTGAGCCATGTACGCGTCTAAGCAGTCAGTAATGCTTGTGGGGTCATCAACGTCAAGTCCTTGTGCAGGGTCAGCATACATTAAACCGCTGAAAGTGTACCGCACGGTGTGCAGGAATAAGTAATCAGGGTCTTGTTCAAGTATCCATTCAGCGTCAACGCTCACCGAAGAAGCATTAAGGTACGTGGGAAGTGACTGCGCAATGTTTGAGCCGCCCGATAAAATGCAGACCTGCCCCAGAGTATCTATTGTAGCGTATGCTTTGACAGTAGCAGAAGATGAGTAGGGGTAGTTAGTGATGAAAACGGTTTTTCTTTGGCTATCCGAAAGATCGCTTGTTGCATCACGAATTGACTGGGTCAAATCAAGCAGCCAATTCACATACTTTGTCGCTTGAGGTACCCTGTCAAAAATGTATCCTGCTTTAAGCACGCCTTGCATAAAACTTGAAGATTCAGGGTTAGTCACGTTCGGGTAGTATAGACCTAAGAACACAACATCAACGCCAGGCAGCTTTTCTGCTTTTTCAGCCGTAGCACTTGAGAAAGTCAGCAATACATCAGGGTCTAAGCTGAGGACAGCTTCATAGTCGGGATTGTACATTTGCCCCACAGACACAATGTCTGGGTTATCAGGGAAATAGATTGACCGCAACATTTCAACACAGTAGTCAAAGCCTACAACTTGGTCTTCAAGCTCTAGAACACGGATAATTTCGGCGTTTTGGATGTATTCAACTACTATGCGGGTTGCTGGAAGAGAAACAGTTAGGAGTTCGCCGTTGCCGTCAAGCAGAACAATGTATGAAGCATCACCATTAATAAGAGCAGTAACCTGTTCAGCATCTGCATCAGTAATTTGCCCATCATTATTTGCATCTGCAAACTGAGTAGCCTCAACACTACCATCAATTATTTTTGCGAGATAATCAACGTCATCTTGGTCTACAGAAGCATCCATGTTGGCATTCCCATAAATCTCCAGCAGCAAATCCATCGAAGGAACCTCAGGCTCAGGAGAAGCAGTAGGCTCAGGAGTGGAGGTCGGTTCAGGAGTCGCAGTTGCAGTCGGCTCAGGAGTTGCTTGTGGTGACTGGAACCAGTTTTGGCTGTAACCTACAAGAATGGAGGAAGCCAAGATTACTATGAGGATGATTCCGATAATCATGTTTCTTTTCATTTCAACCACGGTGCTACTTTTTTATAAAAGTGTAATACTTATATCTTGTGTTAACTTTTTCCTTAAAAGTAACACTATTATACCACGTTAACCGTTCAGGTTAATTCGCAAGAAGGCGACAAAAATGAACATAACAGTAGAAGACGTAACTTTCAGTTACCGTAGCACCCCATCACTTGACGGAGTTTCAGTAATACTTCAAGAATCAGAAACTCTGGGCATGATAGGCCCTAACGGTTCTGGAAAAACCACACTGCTCAAGTGCATAAACAAGATACTACAGCCCAAACAAGGCAAAATCATGCTGGACAGCAAAGAAGTAAAGAAAATGAGCAGAATGGAAGTCGCCAAACACGTAGGATATGTCCCCCAGAACTCTGTGGACAGCCCTAACGCGCTTCCTGTTTTCGAAATTGTTTTGATGGGCAGAAGACCACACATCAGCTGGCAAAGCGGCGAAAAAGACAACGAAAAAGTTTGGAAAGCACTAAAGCTGCTGAACATCGAAGACTTAGCAATGCGTGATTTCTACGAACTCAGCGGCGGAGAACAACAAAGAGTCCTAATTGCAAGATCCATAGCTCAAGAAGCCAAAGTCCTTCTGCTGGATGAGCCCACAAGCAACTTGGACATAAAACATCAACTGGAAGTTATGGAGTTAACCCGAAAGTTGGTTACAAAAGAAAAACTTGCTGCCGCAGTCGCAATCCACGACCTGAATCTTGCATGCAGGTTCTGTGACAAAATCGTAATGATGAAAGATGGAAAGGTATACGCGGTGGGTGATGCGCGTTCAGTTTTAAGCTGTGAAAGCATACGAGACGTGTACGGAGTCGAAGTTATGGTGAATTTCGACCAAAAAATCCCCTACATAATACCCGTTGAGTCTCTACATTAAAACAAACAAAGAAACCAAAACTTGCCGCACCCGTTTTTGGGAGAAATGGAGCCTCGGGGGGGATTTGGACCCCCGACCATTACCTTACCAAGGTAACGCCCCACCGGGCTAGGCTACCGAGGCGCAGAGTTTTCTCTCTGAACAGAACATAACTTAGAACATAAAGAGCTTACGGTTGTCCAGCCAAAAAGCCTGAATGCAACCGCATCGGAAGCCGTTCTTTTCTGGCGAGGCTACAGGTTCTGCAGGTAGCGCACCCTTTCCTTGAATGTCGGATGCGTCAAGGTGCCAGCCAAAAAAGACAGTTTTGCTTTAAAGCCTATCGTGTCAGGGGGCATCCCAAACGAGCTTATTTTCTCCAGCGCCGTCGCCAGTTGCTGTGGCTCCACGAGGTATAGGGCTGCTTTTCGGTCAGCTTCTAGTTCGATGCGGACTTCTACACCTCTGATTATCCATGGAAGAGAAAAACCCCAGCCTAAAGCCATCAACGCTGAAATCGCCAGCCACGTCAGCGAGGGCGACAGAATGTAAAGCACTATGGGAACCACGCCGAAGCTGACCCATAAGCTTTCAAAAAGCAGATTTCGGAAACTTGGGGACCCCGAGTCGTACATGAAATCCATCAGGTGACCGATTTCGTGGGCTATCGTGGCTTTGATGTCGTTGTCGCTGAATTTTCCCTGCTTCCAAAGTTTCAGCATATGCTCTCCGATGCTTATCCGCTTCTGGAAAACGTTCACGCTTGCTAATCTTTCGCGCTTGGAGATGTAGAATTCGGGTGCTTTCCGCAGTCCAGCCTTCTTGGCTAACTCTCCGAGTGTAGTTTTCAAGAACGTGGACTGCTCTTCAGAAAGCTGGACATCACCCGCCAAGGCTGCGTTTTCCTCCGTTTCTGTTGAACATTCGATGACTTCCCTTTTAACCCTTAGCTTTTAAGGCGAAGGTTTTCAAGCCTAAAAAGGAAGCTTCGTCAGCGCGCAGGTGGGATGCTTGCTGTCTTCGCCCAGACTCGGCATGTGCCTTCCATGCTGACCATGCAGGCGCCCACGGGGTTCTGTGGAGTGCACGCCTTCAGGAACAGGGGGCAGGCATCAGGTTTTATTTTGCCTATAACCACGAGGTGACATCGGCAGCCAGGCTGCGAATCGACGCCGTCCTCCAGCGTCACGCCATACTTTGTTAGTGCGTCGTAGCTCTTGTATGTTTCTTTCAGCGCCAACGTTGACTGGGGAATGGTGCCTAAACCGCGCCACTTGCCATCCACCAAGTCGAAGACGTCGCTGATTAGCCGCTGTGCCTTCACGTTACCCTCCCAACGTACACCGCGTGAGTACTCGTTCTCTAAACGGGGCTTGCCTTCGCTTAGCTGCTTCACAATCATATACACAGCAAAAAGTATATCCAGCGGCTCAAACCCCGCAACCACCGTAGGCAACCCATACTTCTCGGGGAAAACCGCGTAAGGCTCAACACCGATTATGGTGCTCACGTGCCCAGGCGCGATAAAGCCGTTTAGCTCCAAGTCATCCATTTTGGCGAGCAACTCCATGGCGGGTGGAACAACGCGATGCGAAACCAAGAAACTCAGGTTACCCGCGGGGTTATGTTCAACTTCTATGGCTGTAGAAGGGGCAGTGGTCTCAAAGCCGACAGCGAAAAACATGAATTCCTTCTGTGGCTCCTCCTGCGCCATCTTGACGGCGTCGCTGGTGCTGTAGACTATGCGGATATCGGCGCCCTCAGCTTTAGCGTCTAAAAGCGAACCATGCGAACCAGGAACCCGCAGAACATCCCCAAAACACGTCACGACAACGCCTTTCTTTGCCAGTTGAATGGCGGCGTCCACTTCAGAGGCAGGTAAAATGCAGACGGGGCAGCCTGGACCTGCAATGACCTCGATGTTGGATGGCAAAAGGCTACGTATGCCAAAGTGACTTATAGTCCATTCGTGGGTGCCGCAGACGTGGCAGATTTTTACGGTGCCAGTTTTGGGGGTTAACGCCTTGATTTTTTCTGATACGCGCTTTGCAAGCTGGGGGTCACGGTAGCTCTGCGCGGTAGCCGTAAGTCAAGCCTCCTATTCGTTTCCTGCGTCGAGAACTTCGTTCCAGAGGCTGAGGGTTTCCAAGGCTTCTTTCTGATCCATCGTCTGGATGGCGTAGCCTGCGTGTACAAGAACGTATTCGCCTACTTTTGCGTCTACAAGCGTCACGTTGACTTCGCGGAGGACTTTTTCGCCAAAATCCACCTGAGCCTTATCGCCTTCTATGCTCATGACGCGTGCTGGAATTGCTAAACACATTATGGGTCAACAATATAATGGGAGGCGTAACGGCGATAAAAACAGATTGGTTAAGAATCCAAGAATCCGCCAACAAAAGCCTGCCCAAACGCAACCCCACCATCACCCGAAGGAACGGTCTCATGCACCAGAAAACGCAGCCCCCGCGCCTCCACAGCATCCCGCATGAGCTGGGCAAGGATGGCGTTGACGGCTGAGCCGCCTGTAAATCCGACAGCTCCGACACCGCTCTCCGCAGCCTTTTCAGCAGCTAAAACAGCTAAACCCCTTGCCAGATAGGCGTGAACAGAATACGCCAAGTCAGCCAAAGAAACTACGCCCCGACTGTCGTAAATCGACAACAAAAGCTGCGCGGTATCCAACTCGTCGCCTCGGATGACAGGCTCCATGCGCAGCGCGTCTTTGCCGTGGAACGCGGCGGATTCAAGCTTCATAGCTGCTTCGCCCTCGTAGGTACGTTCATAGCAGATGCCTAAAACAGCGGCTGCCGCGTCTAGGACTCTACCTAAACTGGTGGTTTGAGGAATATTTTGGGGTTTCTGGAGTTGGCTGAGGATGAGTTCTGCTTCGGTTTCGCCGTGGGGTAGACGCTGCGCGTTTTCCAGAAGCCAAGGTGCCACATCCATTTTCTTGCTCAAAATTCCCGCGGCTATACGCAGAGGATATCGCGTGGCAACGTCTCCGCCCAGCAGAGGCTGCGACTCCAAGTGCCCCAACCGCCTAAAACCCTCAATGCCACGGCTGCAGAGAAGAACCTCGCCGCCCCACGCTCCTCCGTCGGCTCCATAGCCATAGCCGTCACAGGCAACACCGACAATTTCGTCTACGTTGTGTTCAGCCATTAAGGCGGCAACGTGCGCGTGGTGGTGCTGCACTTGGACAAGTCTCCAGCCGTTTTGTTGGGCAAGTTCCCGCGCCAAGTGGGTGGTGGTGAATTTGGGGTGCAAGTCACAAGCGACCGCGTCAACGTGGCTGTTGGTTAGTCGGATAAGGTGTGCTGTGGCGTCTTGCAGGAAACGGCGGGTTTCGAGGTTTTCTACGTCGCCGATGTGTTGGCTCAAAAAAGCTTTTTCGCCGTTGAGGACGCAACTGACGTTATTGAGTTCGCCGCCTAACCCGACAACACATCGCTTCGCCTTCCCCTTGAGCATCACGGGTGCGGGTGCGTAGCCGCGTGAACGACGAAGGAAAGCGTTGCGGCTACCGTGGACACGGGTCACCGAGTCATCACATCGATACGCGATTTGGCGGTTGTGAAACAAAAAGTAATCCACCGTGCCCCCCAGCGTGCGGATGGCTTCGGCGTTGTCTTTGACGATGGGCTGACTTGCGGGGTTTGCGCTGGTCATCACAAAAGCGGCATCGGCAACGCGGTCAAAGAGCATGTAGTGCATGGCGGAGTAGGGCAGCATAACGCCGACGTTGTGTAGGTCAGGCGCGATTAGCTCCGAAAGGCTGTAGGAGGGGCTTTTGTTGAGCAGAACAATAGGACGTGCGGGTGAGGTCAGTAGCTCCTGCTCCTTCGAATTCACTTCGGCAAACTCTTGTATCGCCGCTAAGCTTTGCGCCATCAACGCAAACGGCTTGGCGCGCCGATGCTTCGACAGTCGAAGCCGAGCCAGCGGAGCCTCCCTGACGGCAGATGCCGCGATATGGAAGCCCCCGTACCCCTTTACAGCAACTACGTTGCCCTCTGACAGCAAGTGTCCTGCTTCTCGCACTGGGTCCGCCGCCTCGACGGGTTCGCCGTTTTTGGTGGTTAGGTATGCTTTGGGTCCGCAGGCGGGGCAAGCCACAGTTTGCGCATGGAACCTTCGGTTCAGCGGGTCCTCATACTCCCTTTGGCAGAAGCCGCAGAGGGGGAACTCGTGCATGGTGGTGTTCTCGCGGTCGTAGGGCAACCGCTTAATGATAGTGAAGCGTGGTCCACAGTTGACGCATGTAATGAAGAAGTAGTCGAAGCGTGGGTCAGCGGGGTCGCGGAGTTCGCGGAGGCAATCGCTGCAGATGGCACTATCAGGTGGAATCACCGAACCCGAATGCTCCAACGCCTCGGAACTGCGGATGATGGTGAAGGCGGCGTACTCATTTTCCCCGCTCAACGGGGTTTTGGTGACTTCGTGGATTCGGGCTTGCGGAGGCTTCTTTGCTTGCAGGTCACGTAAAAAGCCGTCTACGGCATCTGCTGTACCTTCAAGAAGGATGTCTACGCCTGCGTCTCCGAGGTTTCGCACGTACCCGTTTAAGCCGTGGCTGACGGCGATGCGGTACACGAAGGGACGAAAGCCCACGCCCTGCACGATGCCTTTAACGTTGACTTTAACCCGCAAACTGAGCACTTCTATGCGTTAAAAGTAGAAAAAGTAAATTCATATAGATTGTGACTACTTCGCCTTCAACTCTTCATCCCGCAGGCTGCGCCTTAGGACTTTTCCTGCACTGCTCAAAGGAAGCTCTCTTCGGAACGCTAACTCGCGGATTGCCTTGTACGGCGCCACTTTACCGTTGACGAAGGAAACCAGTTCCTGCTCTGATGCCTCCGCGCCGTCTTTGAGCACCACGAAAGCCTTGGGGAGTTCGCCTGCCATCTGGTCGGGTTTGCCTATGACGGCGCATAGCTTCACAGCGGGGTGCTCATAGAGTACGTCTTCGAGTTCGCGCGGGTATACGCTGTAGTCTTTGTATTTGATGAGGTCTTTTTTGCGGTCGGTAATGTAGAAGTAGCCTTCGTTGTCCATGCGGGCTAAGTCGCCTGTAAGCAGCCAGCCGTCGCGGAGAACCAGCGCGGTTTCGTCGGGTCGGTTCCAGTAGCCCTTCATAACTTGTGGACCAGCCACGGCAAGTTCACCGATTTCTCCGACAGCAAGCGTTTTTGTTCCTGTTTCAGCGTCGACAATTCGGGCGTCAGTGTCGGGCAGAGGCAACCCAATGGAGCCTACACGTACGGTTTGCATGGTTTTGTCGACGGGGTTGCAGTGTGTAACGGGGGAAGCTTCAGTTAAGCCGTAGCCTTCGGCGAGTAAGCCGCCTGTGATTTCCATGAATTTCTTTTGCACCTGCGGCGGAAGCGGCGAGGCACCCGAAATGCAGACGCGGATGCTGGTTAAGTCGTATTTGCCCAGTTCAGGGTTAGCCAAAAGGATGGAGTACATGGTGGGGGAGCCACAGTAAACGGTGACTTTGTGCCGCTGAATCGTCTCCAGCACTTTAGCAGGGTCAAATTTCGGAAGCAAAACCATCGTCGAAGCTAAAGCGACGGGGACGTTGAGGCTGGTGGTCATGCCGTAAATGTGAAACAGCGGAAGCGCCGCCAAAAAGATGTCGGATTCGGCGCCTTTTATCCAACTGGCAAATGCAGAGGCATTGGCGACAAAGTTTTTGTGGGTCAGCATCGCTGCTTTTGCCGTGCCTGTGGTGCCGCCCGTGTACTGCAAAGCAGCCAAATCCTTTGCGGGGTCAATTTGGATTTTTGGCAGTTCAGTGCCAGACTTTAGGAATGCCCCAAACGGGATGATGTGGGGCTTTTGCGGTTGGATTTGCATAGGGACAGGGTTTTTGGCGAATTCGGTTGGGCTGGTGACTACTGCGCGTTTCAGCTTGGTTTTCGCCCAAGCGGCTTCCGCAACGGGAAGGAGCATGTCCAAGACCACAAGGGTTTCGGCTTCGGAGTCAGCCAGTTGATGTTGGACTTCGCGTTCTCTATGCAGGGGGCTGATGGCGGTTAAAACTGCGCCTGCCTTGAGGATGCCATAGTAAGCGATTATGAACTGGGGGATATTGGGCAGGTAAATTGCGACGCGGTCACCCTTCTTGACGCCTAAGCGGGACAGTGCAGAAGCGAACTGGTCAGAAAGCGAGTTCAGCTCCGCGTAGGTTATTTCAGCGTCAGCGTAGGCGATTGCTGCCTTTTTTGGGTGCGCTGCTGCAGTTCTGTTGAGAACCTCAAAGAGGGGAACTTCAGGGTAACTAAGGGATTTGGGCACGTCAGCGGGCCAGTTTTTAAACCAAGACTTACCTGTGGAGTCTATTTTAGGGCACCTCTTCCCTGTTCTACTGGCTCAAAGGTTATAATGTTTTTGAAAACCGCGGGTGAATTAGGGAAACGTTTCGAAACTAGCAAAGCTTATAAAAAAACGCGCCAAACTAGCAACATAATACGGATGTCAAAGCCATAAGCATCTTTTGAAAGATTCCAGCCGAAGGAAGAGGAATACCAAAGTGATAAAGTACATACACCCAGTTAAGCCAGCTGCAGCAGAAGGACCCATAGCTGAGGTGTATGCCCAAGTCAAGCGGGACTTCGGCAGAGTCGCAGAGCCCTTTCTGATTCATTCGCCCCTGCCAAAGTTGCTGGCGGGTGCGTGGATGGTTTGCCGAGAAACTGAACTGGTCGGCAACGTTCCCCGAGGCATAAAAGAAGCGGTGGCAGCGGCGGTTTCGCAGCTTAACCAGTGCCCGTACTGCGTGGACGCCCACACCATAATGCTCAGCGCGGCTGGAGAAAGCAAAGTCGCAAACGCCATAGGCAAAGCAAGCTACGAGGAAGTCACCGACGAGAAAACCTTCACGGCAATACGATGGGCACTGTCCACAACCTCTCCAGGGTCGGAGCTGCTCCGCTGGACGCCTTTTTCCAAGCAGGAAGCACCCGAAATCATCGGAACCGCCGTGTTCTACCACTACATTAACCGCTTGGCGAACGTGCTTTTGGGTGCCACGCCGCTGCCGTCTAGCCGAAGCTGGCTTAAAAGCCCCCTGAAACGGGTGGCAGTTCGGATGTTTACCGACGCAGTCAACCGCTCCAAATGCATCGGGGAATCTCTGACGCTTCTACCCAAGACGGACCTGCCAAATGACCTACGCTGGGCAAGAACCTCAGCCAACGTCGCCCAAGCATACGCATGTTTTGCTTCAGCTGCCGAAGAAGCAGGCGAACTTGCCTTGCCAGTTGAAGTACGCGCCTACATAAGCGAGGAACTCAGCCAGTGGACGGGGAAAACAACCGAACTCAGCTTGGCATGGTGCGAAGACGCCATAGCCAGATTCGACGAGCCCAAGGAAGCAGCCGCGCGCCTTGCCCTCTTAACCGCGTTGGCACCCTACAGGGTAGACGACAAGGCAGTTTTAGAGTTTAGACAGCACTTTCCGCAGGACGAAAAACTGGTGGGCACGCTTGCTTGGGCAAGCTTCGCAGCAGCCAGAAAAATCGGAACATGGCTACAACCGCGCCACAGCTAAGCACAAAACGACAAGCAACAAGGCAACAGGAAACCAAAGAAAATTCAAAAGACAAAGAAGAAAAGGATAGAGGGTAGGCTCAGACAGTTGGCTATCTGGCTACTTCTTGTTGGTGAGGTATTCGTGCATTGCTTTGGCTGCGCGTTTACCTGCACCCATGGCGCTGATGACGGTGGCTGCGCCTGTAGCGACGTCTCCGCCTGCGTAAACGCCGTCTAAGCTGGTTTTGCCGACTTCGTCAACGCAGATGGTGCCGCGTCGGGGGTCGCTTTGTAAGCCGTCTGTGGTGCGTCCGATGATGGGGTTTGGTGTCTGTCCGATGGCTATGATTACTGTGTCGACGTCCATGGTGAATTCGCTGTTGGGAATCTGCTTTACTCCGCGTCTGCCTCTTGCGTCGGGTTCAGTGAGTTCCATGCAGATACATTTCATGCTTTTGACCCAGCCGCGTTCGTTGCCGTAGAATTCCAGTGGCGCCGCAAGGAACTTGCAGACTAAGCCTTCTTCCTCAGCGTTCTCGATTTCCTCATGTCTTGCTGGCAACTCGTTGCGTGAACGCCTGTAAACAAGGCACACTTCAGCGCCCAGCCGCATGGAGCATCTGGCGCAGTCCATGGCTACGTTTCCGCCGCCTATGACCACTACGTGTTTACCGATGCGGATTGGCGTGTCGTAATCGGGGAATTGGAAGGCTTTCATGAGGTTAACGCGTATTAGGAATTCGTTAGCTGAGTAGACACCGCCTAAGTTTTCGCCGGGGCAACCCGTGAACTGGGGCAAGCCTGCGCCGCTACCGATGAATACTGCGTCGTAGCCGTTTTTCATGAGTTCGGGGATGGTGTGGGTTCTGCCAATTAAGTTGCCCAACCGAAGGTCAACGCCCAACTTTTCAACGTAGTTAACTTCGTTTTGGACGATGGCTTTGGGTAAACGGAACTCGGGGATACCGTAACTTAGCACTCCGCCTCCAACGTGGAGAGCTTCAAACTGGGTTACTTCGTGACCGACCTTTACAAGGTCAGCTGCAACTGTGAGCCCCGCGGGACCTGCACCGATAACTGCTACTTTCTTGCCTGTTGACTGCGCTTTGGGCGGAAGCTGGAAACCGTTGTCTCGTTCCCAATCTGCAAGGAACCGTTCGAGGCGTCCGATGCTGACGGGTTCACCCATCTTTCCGATGACACATTTAGATTGACACTGAGACTCCTGCGGGCACACTCGTCCACAAACGGCGGGCAAAGCGTTCTTTGACTTTATAGTGGCGATGCCTTCAGCGTACTTCTTTTCTTTGATGCATTTAATGAACTGCGGAATCGGAACTTCCACAGGGCAACCTGTAACGCACTGGGGGTTTGGACAAGTTAAACAGCGGCTGGCTTCCTCTAAGGCCTCTTCTTCGGTGTAACCTAAAGCAACTTCGTTAAAGTTTTTCGCTCGAACTTTGGGTTCTTGTTTACGCATCTCTATGGCTTGTTTCTTGAGTTTTGGTTTAGGCTTTGTTTCTGCCACACTTACAACCTCCACTTGTTTCCCATAATAGTGAACTTAAACGCTCTTCAGGAAGCATCTGACGTTGACGCTGAATCAGCTCCTCGAAATCCGTCAGGTGCCCGTCAAATTCGGGACCGTCGACGCAGCCGAAAAGCATCTTTCCGCCAACTGTTACACGGCAGACACCACACATGCCCATGCCGTCAATCATGACAGGGGTCAAAGTGATTATTGTGGGGATGCCGTAGGGCTTGGTGATTTCGCTGACATCGCGCATCATAACTACAGGACCCATAACGACGCAGCGGTCAAACTTTTCTTTCTTGAGCAGTTCCTTAAGGAAGTCTAATCCTTTGTAGCCGTAGGAACCATCGTCTGTGGCAACGTATAGTGCGTCGCTCATTTCTTTGGCTTCTTTCTCCAGAATCATGGCTTCTTTTATCCTTGCGCCCAAAACCGTTGTCACGTGGTTACCTGCTTCCTTCATAGCTTTAATCTGCAGCAGGATTGGTGCAATCATTATGCTTCCACCCACACACAGAACCTTACCGTACTTTTTGATTTCTGAAGGATTCCCCAGGGGACCAGTCACGTTCAGCAGTGAATCGCCTTCATTGTAGCAGCCGAGTTCCTTGGTGGCTTTGCCGACTTCGTGGAAAGCAAACGAAACCGTGCCCTTCTTTGTGTCATAGTCGCAGATAGTTAACGGTATGCGTTCGCCTTTCTCATGGGGAACTACAATGAGGAATTGTCCAGCTTGGGCTTTTGCAGCGATATCTGGAGCTTCAACTTCGAACAGGGTTTCTTTGTGTGCAAGCGTTTTTTTGGTTACTATTTTGTACGTTTTAGATTCGCCTCCGTTTTATCAGCCACAGTGCACTGAGGCATTGCGGCAATCTTTTTGTAGAAAGCTTCAAACTTTGATTCGAAATCGCCTTGGCATCTGGGAGACAGCTCCACCATCTCGAAGCGGTCAAGCAGACCCAACTTCTTTAAGGCAGCCTTCAGTACGCCAAGTTGGCGTTCAGCTAAATCTCTGCCTTCCTGAAGCTTGCAGTCGGTCTCTGAGCACACCGCGCCCATGACGCCGTCAAAGCCTTTTCGGAATGCGTTCACAACATGCACGGGATCCATCGACTTGAAGCAGGGAACCTCCAGAACCAACGCGTTTTTGCCTTTCAGCACGCTTTCTGGGTCGTCCAAGCCTGAGTACTCAGACCATTGACAACTGAAAACCAGCACGGCGGGAGAGTTATTTTGCGCTTTAAGTTTGGTTATTGCGCAGCCGTAGCGGTCTAAAACGTTGTTGAACTCAAAGCCCTTCACCTGAATTGCGTCATGTGGACATACCAACTGGCAGGCGCCGCAGCCAGTGCATTTATCCACGTCAATTGTGGGTGTGGCAAAAGACTGCGCGGTTATGGCGTTGTAGGGGCACACGAAAACGCATTTGTCGCAGCCCACACATTCCTCAGTTATGTAAACCGCTTTTCTGGAAAACTTTACCACTTGAACCGCGTTCTCTTCAAAGCCCAGCTGCTTCAAAACAGCTTTGCTTAGGAGCAAACGGCGGGTTTCAATCTTGGTGCCTTCCTTCATGCGGCAGAACGAGTCCTCACACTGGACGGATACGATGTTTTTCACGCCAGCATTTAACACGTTGAAAATGAAGTCTGTGGGGATTCTGCCCGCGCAAGGCACACGAAGCGGAATGTAGGTTTTGACCTCCAATCCTTGTTCCTTGAGGATGTCGGAGATTTCCCCGCTGGAAGGCGAGTTTCCACGACACATCACGACAAGAGCGTCGGCTTTCACTTTTTTCAGTTCACTGTTAACATAATCCATTAGGTTATTGTAGTCGTAGTAAGCCATCTCTATAGCGGTCACGGGGCAAGCACTGTAGCATATACCGCAAACCTGGCATTTCTGGTTGTCAATTTCCACTTTGCCAGTTTCAGTATCGCGGGTTATAGCTTCAAAAGGACATATAGAATAGCATACTGAACATCGACTACACAGGTCTTGGTTAATTTTCACGGCAGCGAGACACGTTTCACTCATTTCAGGGACCTCAATCTTGTTTCCCAGTGTTTTTTCACACCGTAAGCATGTCAACGTATGCTTATGAAAGCATGAAAAGGGCTTTTGGGTGATATAACGTTTACTGTTAGGTTTCAGAAATATCTATATATTTTTGATGGTCACTTGCGCCTTCTCAGGACGTTTTGACCCTGAAAGTCAGTCACGTATTCAAAGCGTTCCAATCATTTAATTAGAATTTGACCTGTCGTAGAAGAACAAGGTGAACTTCGGTTTTCTGTTTTTGACAGTTATTCCACGTCGTTTGAAGTCGATGTTTAGCCAGGTTAAACTTAGGCATTCGCATAGCTGAGCCCAGTTTCTTTTTGCAGAAGCACCAGTGGCCCCATTTTCTTACCTGAATCGGCTACCAGTTGGTCAATTTCTAGTTCTGTTGGAAGGAAATCGGCTGGTTCTTGGTGTTTGTATGCAGGTCTTTTCCAGAGTAATTCTTTGTATTCTAGGAATTTCGCGCATGCGTCGCAGTTAGAGCTTTTAACAGGAAAATGTTGCCCGCAAGAAGAACTGAATCGCGGTTAAATTTCCAAAGGGGGATAATATTCGAGTTAGAGGGAAGCTATTTTTTCCGTATTATTCTCTTTACGTTCAAGTTGTATTAAGTGAGGGTTTGTCATTACGTCTTGGCTTTTCGTCATATGGTTTGCTTGTTGTCCATATTCTATTAAAATAGGCTTTGGCGATTTTCACAAAACAGGCATTATCTGTAAATACGGCAGATACGGGTTTGGCTCCGTTTTCTATACCAGTGGGAATCTTCACACGTTTGTTATCGAACAGGGTGCACATTGCTGGAGGCGTGAAAGGAAAGAACCTGTACTCAATAGAATCTGGAAATCCAACCGACTTGATACCTGCTTTAAGAGAAGCCTCGTTATTTGGTCTCTGAATTGCAAATCGCATTCTTACTCCCCTATTATATGCTCTAAAAACCTCCTCGGATAACAACGGTGACCTTTGCAAGAACTTCTTCCATGAAACAACCATATCTATTCTCGTTTCAGTACTTTCGATATTTCTTTTTGTCAATCTAATAATTGAACCAATGTCAGAAATTAAAGTGATATTCGAGGTTTTCTTGTTTTCGCTGTTAAGACGTTTTTGGTTAAAATCATCTAGCATACTGGACGTCTCTACACGTAAATCTCGATAATCTTCTATTTTTCTTTCCAGCAAAAGAGAGAACGCATCGCAAAGAGGAATTGCTTCAAAGGCTGTTGGCGCCGTTATCACCTTGTTAACAAGGCCCATTTTGGTTAGACCGTCTAATGCCTCGTACACTTTTGAACGCGGAACCCCTGACCAAAAGGAAATTTCTTTTATGACAGACGTACCCAGCACCTCAAGTGCCATGAAGACTCGTCCCTGATAGTTGGTTAGACCCAGCCGCATCAAGGTTTGGATACTTTTCTCGTTTTGAGAAGACATACCTCAATCACGATCTCCGCATGTTAGGGTGCTAGGTGAATTTAAGCTTTACCGAAAAATTTGCAATCGCAAAATATTTGCAACCATTACCACTCGCAGGAGTAACAACAGCTTAAATGTTTAGAAATAGATTCATGGGCACCAATTTAAGGAGAAAAAACAATGCAAAAAATCAAACATAAGACTATAAGTGCAGTCATTATCTTGACAGCACTTATGTTAGTGTCATCAACTTTGATACTCTGCAGCTCAGCAGCTATACCAACATCCAAGACGGCTACACCGCTATCACCTGAAGCAGACTACGGCGACATAATGCAATACGAATGGCCGCTAGCTCAGGCTGACGAAGAATCCACCGGATCCAACGCTGGTCCAGGGCCAGACCGCGCCAACGTATTATGGAGCGCAAGAACATCAGGGTCTGGAATGGTAAGCGTTTTCAACGGAAAAGCCTTCGCTATAACAGGAACAAGGCTACTCGCATACGACGCCCTAGACGGAACACTACTTTACGACGTTAACGCTCCCGGAACACCTTCACCAAACAGCGTGAACCCAATATTCAAGCTCGACGACACATACCTCTTAGTGCAAGGGACAAGCGGCATAGTGTGCCGCCTAATCGACACCGGCGAAGCAGTATGGAACCTAACTATACCCAATGCATTTGCACATCCTGGAAGCGCCGCATACTTCTCAGGACGATACTCAACAAGCATGAAACAATACATGATAACTGCATACGACACTACCCTCCACCAAGCCCAAGTAGTAGGCTATGATCTATCAGACCCCTCCACAGAACCATCACTAGCATGGACATACGTAGCTGATGCTTCATGTGAAATTCTTTGCTGTGGCGATGGAAAAGTCTTCGTAGGAACAACGGAAGCAAGCGTTTACGCCATAGACAGCACTGGAACACGTGTTTGGAAAGCATCCACATTAGGCGGGATAGCACAACAGGCAGCCATTTATTACAACCATAACCTTTACGTCTCAGCGGACACTTGGCAAATCGGTTGTTTCGATGGCGAAACAGGCGAAATGCTCTGGCAAGCGTATAAAGGTGACCGAGCATTCTCAGCTTACAGAGGCGCAGCTGGAGCCGGCATGATTTTCGAAAGCACTGTAGAACTTGACCCCTACGGCACTGTGGGCGCATGGGATGCAGAAACAGGCGAAAGACTCTGGAAACAGCCTGCATACTTCAACATCCACTACGCAACAATGGCATACGCAGACGGCAAAGTCTACGGCATCAAATGCGACCGCCCCGCTGGTTCACAAACAGGCGGACTAGTCATGCCCGGCACATCAACATCATGCTGGGACGCATACACCGGAACAGAACTCTGGAACCTACCGGACATAGGCTTCTCTACACCCTCAATAGCATACGGAAACCTCTACGGAATCAGTGGCGGCACGTTATACTGCATCGGCGGTGAACCTGCAGACTGGAATTACGGCTTAATTGGAAACGTTGAGAACCAAAGAGTAGCGGTAGGTCAGCAAGGCCCCGCAGACATATCCATACCCAAATGGGCATACCAAACCGGCGGCGATGTGTTCAGCTCACCCGCAGTCGCTGATGGCAAAGTATACGTCGGCTCAGAAGACCAAAACCTATACTGCCTCAACGCGTACACAGGCGAAAAAATCTGGGACTTCCCCACAGGATTCAGCGTCAGAGCATCACCCGCAGTATACAACGGCAAAGTCTTCACCGGTGCTGATGACGGCTACTTCTATGCTCTAGATGCCGACACAGGCGAACAACTATGGAAGACCTCGGCTGGTGGTTTCTTCCCTGATTATCTGTCTTCAGGCGAAGCTGAACCCCGCTCCTCACCCATAGTGGTAAACAACAGAATCTACTGTGGTTCTTTGGATGGCAAAGTTTACTGTCTGGATACTGACGACGGAGAAGTACTGCACACCTACGATACTGGAGGACCAATCTTTGGGTCACCCGCCTTTGCTGACAACACAATCTTCATAGCCTCTGGAGAAGGCTGCCTCTACGCGCTAAATGCCGCTGACCTTAGCTTCAAATGGAAGAGCTTTGATCTGGGCATGGACGTCCAACCACAAGCCTCAAATGAGTTCTACGCCACTGGCACACCCGTCATAGGCGACGGAGTCGCATACATCGGCGGCGGAATCTTCCGAGGTAATACAAAACCAGGTGTAGATTACGCTGCGATGAACATGAGCATGCCGGGAGGCGGTAACGGCGGTGGAATACGATACTTTGCTTTCAATGCAACAACAGGGGCAAGCATTTGGAATCAAACGCGTTCTGGAAATACTCAGCCACTTTGGACGTCGATCTACTGGAATGGGCAAATCTACGCTTCAGAATTCTTTGAGTTAACTGTTATGGATCCTGAGAATCCTGATTCTGGCGATTATCTTCTGCCTGACTATTCACAGAGTGGTCGGCTTAATGGGAATCGTACTATGGGTGCGTGGTTGGGCTATCAGATTCAGTCCTCACCCGCATACGCAGATGACAAAACTGGCGCAAAGATCTACATCGGTTGCGACATCGGCAGCATCTACTGTTTGAATGCTACTGACTTGAGTACTTTGTCTGTGTTCACTTGTGGTGGTAACGTGCCTTGTTCTCCTGCTGTTTGGGATGGCAAAATGTACATTGGCGCTACTACTGGCAAGGTATACTGCTTTGATGACTCCCCTACAGTGGACTTTAGCCTCTATGCAGCAGCTAACAAAGGCGAAGTGATGTGGAACAACGAAACCATCACTATAGGCGGACGCTTAACAGCCAACCCAATGGAGCCTGTATGGGAAGACGGTGCATTTGTCCAATATGCTAGCTACTACCATCCAGGACTGCCAAACGCTGAAGTACAACTATCTTTGACCGAGCCCGACGGAAGCAGCCAAATAGTGACGGCAACTACCAACCAAACTGGGTACTTTACCGTCAACTATAACCCAACAACCGCAGGTGAATGGGGCTGGGTAGTTTACTACGCTGGACAACGCACAGACGGCTTAACATACAACGCAGCCAACAGCGAATATAACTACATCAACGTCGTAGCAGCACCAAACAGCACACCTCAAACCACAGCTTCACCTCAACCAACGGGCACAACCGAACCAACAACTGAACCAACGGGCACAACCGAACCAACAACTGAACCCACCAGCCCCGCCACTACTGAACCTACAACTGCACCAACAACTGAACCAACCGCAGAGCCTGAAGGCGGCTTAGCTATCGAATACATTTACGCAATAATCGCAGTCGTTGTGATTGTTGTCGTAATTGTCGGTGTATACTTCTACACCAAACGAAGCTAAGCAAAAAAACTCCCACCCTTTTCTTTTTTTTCAGGGTTAAAAAAACAACCAAACCAAGAAGGCAAAATAATGACACAAAAAAGGGCTGAAAGGATTCCTACGGAACCATCAGAATAAAGACTTTTGATGGTTTTCCATTTCCGTATGCGTCACATCTTATCTCCCGCAGGAACCCCAGCAAACCAAAAAGAAACAACGAAAGAGAAAAGGGGCTGAAAGGATTCCTACGGTTGCCTCCAATAGCGATTTGTTTTGTTTTCCATAATTTATTCTCCATCCCCGCAGGAACCCCAGCAAACCAAAAAGAAACAACGAAAGAGAAAAAAGGCTGAAAGGATTCCTACGGGCACCATTCCTATAGAGATTTGTGTTGTTTTCCATACGTTATTTCCATCCCCGCAGGAACCCCAGCAAACCAAAAAGAGACGGGAAATAGGAGTATGTTATAGCATCCACAGGGTGCTTATTTATATTTCTCATCAAGGGATGGATGCTTGCGTGTAAAAGCAGTTTTGTAAGATTTCTTGGGTCAACAAAGCTACACCAGCAGCAGCTTAGATTTCAGTCGGCGGGCAGATTGAGGTTTAGTTTTGTTTTATAGGACGGGAACTGTGAATTCGACGCCGCCTGCACGTTGGTTCAATCCTTGTTGTGTTGGGTCTCTTTTTTTCGGACAAGTAACGTTTTCTCTCTATTTACGGTAATACGGTCGTTTGATGTAGCTGTAGGCTTCCAGCGACGCCGTGATACCTTGACCAACGGCGGTTCCCACTTGTCTGACAGGGTGGTTTGTCACGTCGCCTGCCGCAAAAACGCCAGGTATGTTAGTTCGCTGGTGTATGTCGATTTTGATGCTTTTGCCGCCTTCCTCGGGTGCCAAACCTGCCTCCAACGCCAGTGCGCTATTTGGAGATTCACCGACTTGGACAAAAACCGCGTCCACAGGCAACTCTTTGGTTTCGTTAGTTTTCACATCGGAGAGAACAACTGCCTTGACCACTTTGTCGCCTTTGATTTCTTGGATTGCCGTGTTCCAGAGCACCTTCACGTTGGTTTTTGAAAGAACATCTTTGGCAAGGGCCTCTTCAGCGCGGAAAGAGCCTCGGCGGTGTACAAGCGTAATTTCCCCTGCGATGCCCGCCAAATAAAGCGTGGTTGTACATGCAGAGTTACCGCCGCCCACAACAATCACATGTTTCCCTTTGAAGAAGGGGCCATCACAGACGCCGCAGTAGCTGACGCCTCTGCCGTGAAACTCTTTTTCGCCTTTGACGCCGATTTCGTTGTAGTGGGCGCCCGTGGCGATTATAACTGCGGTGGCTTCGTATTCTGCACGGGCGGTCTTCACTTTTTTTGTTTCCCCCTTCAAGTCCATGCTGACTACGGGTTCAACATCATGGATGACGGCGCCTGCTTTTTTACAGTGCAAAGTCATCTTATCCGCAAGCTCAGTGCCAACTATTTGGGGAAAACCAGGGTAATTCTCCACCAAAGGCGCCTCCGCCGCGGTTCCCCCCGCCATTCTCTCGTCCAGAAGAAGCGTTTTTAGTCCGCTTCGAGCGCCATAAATTCCAGCCGCCAACCCAGCGGCGCCTGCACCTATAATAATCAAATCCCAGTTTTCCATGTAAGTTCACTTTGCGACTAAGCTAGGTTGGTTTTTGCGCTTATGAATCATTCGGAGAAACCTCAACCAGTGCATTCTGTTGTGTCTACCATAGACTGATGCCAAGCAACGCGCCAACAATTGAAAGGCAACCGAGAATTATGAATAATGCAGAAGTGCCAAGTTTCAGCCACTTCATCGGAAGCCACGAAACAAGTTTTGCGCCAACCAACACCGCAAGTCCAGTCAGCACAACAAAAGCTAGGGTTAACCCAAGAAGCACCAGAACGGGCGGGTGCTCAGCGGCTAAGGTGATGGTTATAATTTGGGTTTTGTCACCTAACTCCATGAGGGCAATCAAAGAGAAGCAGACAAAAAGCGGGAAACCACCAGGTTTCTTTTGCTCAGTTTCTTCTTTGTCTTTTTTCAACAGGGGAATAATGCCGAAAATGATGAAAACTAACCCTGAAATAACCTGAACCCACATCATAGGAAGAAGCCCCAGCAAGGGTCCGCCTACGACCGTGCTTACGCCGTCAACGACAAGAAAACCCAACAGTGACCCGACAAAGACATGGGTAGCTCGGTACTTGGATGAAAGTGAAATAATAGCTAACTGGCTCTTGTCACCTAATTCCGCCACAAATATCAGCAGGAACGTGGAGAGTAAGGGAACCAAGTCCATGCTGAAGAAAAAGGGCAGTTCAGGTATAAAGGACGTTCGCTAAAGAGGGCATTTCTGCCCCGTGAAAACGCGGTTTGCGGAAAAGAAAAACAACCATGGAAAATGGGTTTGCCAAGACGAAATACAGATGCCAAGTTTGGGTTCGGTTACGGTTTCCCGCGGAAGGTTCATATTTTCTATCGCTATATCTTTTTTAGACGAAGGTCGGCCCATTGAAGATTCTCATACTCTATTACAGTAGAACGGGGAATACTGAGAAGATGGCGAAAGCCGTGGCTGAAGGTGCCAAGGCGGCAGGTAAAATTCAAGTGGACCTGAACTATTTTGTTGAGGCGGAAGATTTAGACGGTTACGGGGCAATTCTTGTGGGAGCACCAACATACCACCACGATGTACCCATCGACATCAAGATGCTCTTTGAGGAAGCAGCCGCCAGAAACATCAATTTAAAGGGGAAACCGGGCGCCGCATTTGGCTCATTCGGCTGGAGTGGTGAAGCACCAAAATTCGTCTTGGAAATAATGAAGAACAAGTTTGAAATGAACATCGCAGATGCACCCCTGCTATCAAGGTATACGCCTGACCAAAAAACGCTTGACCAATGCAGGGCACTGGGAAAACGCCTCGCCGAAAGCCTTATTCGCTAAGTTTCCCCGTTTCTATCAGTGAGGATGCAAATATGAGCTCCCCAAACGAAAAGTTAGTTGAATTTATGGAAAAGCAAATCCGAAACGAAAACGAAATTGTGGAGTCAGTGACAAAAGGGTTAAAGAACATAAACAACCCGCCCGTCAAAGCTGTTTTAAAGGGGATTTCTTTGGATTCCACTAAGCATGCGGAACTCTATGCGGCGGCTATTACGCTTCTGAAAACCGTCAGCCAAGCCATGACGCAGGAAAACCTCGATGAACAACGCGCGTTAGTAGAGAAACACATCAAACTAGAAGCGGACATCATTGAAAACCTCGAAAAGGAACTGCCAACCATAGAAAACAAGAAAGTTGCTTTCCTGTTGAACTCCATTTTGATGGATGAACGCAGGCACCACGCCATGCTAACAGAGGTTCTGGAATTAATTGTACGCGGCGAAACCATAACGGAAGAAGAATGGTGGAAGTTCCTCTGGGAAGAATCACCGTTCCACGGCGCACCAGGCGGATAAACAAAAATAGGAAAAAAGTTTGGATGTCGAATGCGGAAGCCTATTTCTTTTAGGCTTTGCCTTTTTCTTCTTTACCGAAGTACTGTGTCCACTTGAGCTTGCGTGCGTCTCGCTTGAATTGCAGGGAACTCTTTTTACATTTGCTTGAGTCGAACCAGAGAATAGTGCCGTCGTTTTTAACATGCATCATGCCAGTGCCCGCTGGAAATTCGGATCCGCAGAAAGAACATTTTCTTGGTTTCGGCATATCGGTTCCCTTTTTTATCTGTTGATTTTCTTGGCTTCGCGTTCAGTTTCCCGCAGCATCAGGATATCTTGGGCGCGCACGGGACCTTTAACGTTTCGGGTTATGATGCGTCCTTTGTCTCTGCCTTCGAGTATGCGCACTCTTGCCTGCGTGATTTCGCCTGTCACACCCGTGCGGGCTATGACCTGAATGACCTCTGCCGGGGTTAATTCGTGGGCTTGCGCTCTCTCTTCTTTGCTCATTACTGCGAGCCTCTCGTTAGTTGCTCAAGTCTGGCGATGATTTCCTTGATTAAACCCTGAGCTTCGCCTTCTTTGATTATGCATGCAGAAGCTGCTGGAACATCAATGCCGATGGCTTTGCCGATTTGTTCTTTGCTGGGGACAAACACGTAAGGAATTTTTCTTTCGTCGCAGAGCAGTGGTAAGTGTGCAATGACTTCTGGCGGTTCAACGTCCTCAGATATAACTACGAGTTTAGCTATGGCGCGTTCTACTGCTTTGGTTGCTTCGTTTGTTCCTTTCCTGACTATACCTGATCTTGAAGCTATGGTCAGGGCTTCATAGGCTGCATCGACTACTTCTTTCGGTGCTTCATATTTTACATAGAATGGTTTAGACATATCTTAGCCTCACCCTATTTTAAGGCACAGTCTAATTCAGACTTCTTATTTAAGAACGTTTCTACCGTAAATGTGTTGAACTGAACCATCAGACTTCGGTTTTTGTAGAAAACTTTATAAGGCGTATCACGTTGACGAATGGTGTTTTTCGAGAGGGGAATGTGTTTGCAAAGATTAGGCAGAGTTCTCAGCGTGACGCCATCACAAAACGTTGTTGTAAAAGTTGGCAAACCTCCCAAAATGGGCGCCGCAGTCATCGATGAGAATTTAAAGGTCATCGGACGAGTCTTTGACATTATTGGCCCAGTTTCCTCTCCGTACGCAGTGATTAGGCCCTCCGTAAAAAATGCAGAAAAATTAGCGAACAGACAGCTCTACGTTTCTCCCTCGAAAAAGGAACGGAGCTAAGAACAAATGAGTACAAAAAACGGGTTGCATGAGAATACAGAATCTCCGACAGCCCAACGGGTCGAAGCCGTCAAAGTTCAATCCTGTCCAGAATGCGGAAGCACTAGACTTATGCGAGATTATGAATGTGCTGAAATAGTGTGTATGGACTGCGGTTTCGTTGTGGCTGCCAAAATCGCTGACAGGGGACCAGAATGGAGAGCATTCGACGACGAGCAACGCTCGAAACGGACAAGGGTCGGTGCTCCTTTAACGTACACCATTCACGATAAAGGCTTGTCAACAACCATCGATTGGCATGATCGAGACGTGTACGGTAAGAGTCTGTCTCCCGGGCAGAAAGCACAGGTTTACAGGCTGCGGAAGTGGCAGCGGCGTATCCGAGTCTCGGACGCTACCGAACGTAACCTTGCTTTTGCTTTGTCTGAAATCACAAAGATTTCTAACAATCTGAATTTGCCCAAGAGCATCTTGGAAACCGCGTCGGTTATTTACCGAAAAGCGGTCAAGGAACGGCTCATCCGTGGACGGTCAATTCAGGGGGTAACTTCTGCCGCGCTTTACTTGGCTTGCAGGCAATGCGGGTTGCCTCGGACGTTGGATGAAATTGCAACGGCATCTAACGTTAACAAGAAAGAGGTTGGACGCAGCTACCGCTTCCTCATTAAGGAACTTAACTATTCGATTCCGCCGCTTAGACCCAGCCAGTACATAACAAAATTCAGCAACCAACTGACCATGCAGGGGAAAGTCGAGGAAATCGCCCACAAGATTTTGGCGTCTGCCAAAGAGCTGAAGTTAACGTCAGGGCGCGGTCCAACAGGCATCGCTGCGGCTGCCAGCTACATTGCATCTGTTTTAACAGGTGAACGGAAAACGCAAAGAGAAATCGCAGAGATTGCACAGGTAACCGAAGTTACAATACGAAACCGCTACAAGGAACTTGTCGAAAGGCAAATGTTCCAAATCAGCATCTAAAGGCAAGTGCCTTTTACTTTTCTTTTGTTTCCTATTAGAAACCCGTTGCTAGACCCTGTTTTTGCTGCTACGCTGAGGAAGGCTATTTGCTGTGGGCAAAAAGTTAAAGCCAAATTGCAGATTAAAAGGTTCAGAGCAGGAGACTGCTATAGACGTGGCAGTAAAAGTTAAAAACCCAGTTGAACGAATAGAGCGGATAAGGGGAGAACTCATGCAGACGTTAAAAGAGCTGCGGGAAAAAATTCAGGCGTTAGAGGCAGAGCGTAAACGTTTAATTGGGGAAATCGAGGTGCTGCGGAAAACGGCGGAGGCACGTGCGGCAACTCTTGAAAGTGAGGTTAGCCGATTGCGTGAGGAGGCAAAGTCGCTTCGGGAACTGACTGGGAGTTCAAAAGTAACCATTTCCGCGGTGAATGTGCAGAAACCGCCTGTTTCATCTGGGGCAAGTTGAAAAGTATGCCTTTGTAGGGATATTCTTTTAAGAGTGCAACTGCTAGTTCAGGTCTATGCCCTACAAGTTCACCTTTGACATTTCCAAAACTCCACATCGGTTTTTCACGGAAATCGCACTGGCAAGCTACAATCGGGGCGTCCACAAGGTCTTTCTTAACACTCTTCACGACATAATCAGCAAATTCAGAATCCAAGAAGCTACAGGGCTCAACCTTGACGATTCATTGCTTCTGATTCAGGACCTCATCGACATCCAAGCCTTGAACCTGATGCAGAGAGGCAAGTTTTTGCAAACCAAGAAACGCGCGTTGCTGCTTCCTCACTGCAGCCGCAAGTACATGGATGGCAGATGCAAAGCAGTCTTTGACGCCAATATCCCCACTTATGTGTGCGCACATTGCAGTCCTGACTGCGATGTGAACAAAGCCACTCGTATCGCCAAAGAGAAGGGGTATGACGTGTACATTTTGCCAGGCGGTTCTTGTGTGCCAAAGATTTTGAAGACGCATAATTATGAAGGTGTGGTGGGTGTTGCTTGCGGGGAAGAAGTAAAGATGTCCATGGATATGCTATCCAGCATGGATGTGACGGGGCAGTCAGTTCCGCTACTTAAAAACGGTTGCTCAAACACCGTCTTCAACCTAAATACGCTAATAAAAACGCTGTAGATTTGGGAGCGCCACCTCGATTTTGCTGGGTTGATGCTGCAAGCAGGTGTTTTTGAGCGTCAAATTCTTAAGTAACCTCACTAGTGTAAAGGTTTAAGTTAACAAACTAGCAGAAATAGGATGACCACATGTGGAACCCCTCACGAAACGTTCAATCCAGCTTTTAAAAAAGCTGTATGACAAAGGACAAGCAACAAGTACCTACACCCTCCGAGTTAAACAAGACGAGTTGTCAAGGCAGCTTGGTGTAAGCAGGCAAGCCCTCAACGTACATCTCAGAAAGCTTAAAGCCTCTGGATACATCCGCACGGGACGCGGCTTCATAGACGTCACCGAGAAGGGACTTAACGCTCTGGGAGTATCCACAACTCCCGCCTTCATACTCATCAAGGTTTCACCTGTAAAACGCCTTCAAGTTTACGAGAAAATCAGAGAGCTTTCCATCGCCAGAGCTTTCCGCATCGCAGGAGACGTAGACGCTTTAATCATGGTTGAACGGGAAAGCATGGATGAGACCTTAAAGAAGATTTACACAATAGACGGGATAACTGACACGCGGAGCTTTGTCACCATCGAAGTTATAAAGTAGCCCCTTTCCTTTTTCTGGTAAAGGGAGCAAAGTTTTGAAACTCTACGAGCACGAAGCAAAAAGCATATTCTCAAGCTACGGAGTTCCCATCCCCAAACACGTCTTAGCCACCACCAAAGAGCAAGCCCGCCAAGCCGCAGCGGAACTTGCCGTGCCCGTAGCGGTGAAAGCACAGGTTCTCGTTGCGGGACGGGGAAAAGCAGGCGGCATCCTATTCGCGGACACCGCTGAGGAAGCGGAAAAAGCAGCAAAGCTTCTGCTGAAGACTCAATTAAAGGGGGCGCCTGTAGAAGCGGTTTTAGTTGAAGAAAAAATCTCCATAAAGAGGGAGATGTATTTTGGCGTAACCGTTGACAGACTAAACCGTTGCTACGTCACAATCGCCTCTGACGTGGGCGGTGTAGACATAGAAGAAGTAGCCCAAAAACAGCCCAGCAAAATCTACAGGCACCCAATAGACACGCGGTTGGGATTCAGAAGCTTCAATGCAACGCAGATAGCCAAGCAGATGGGCTACCGCGGCGAGAAAATGCTGGAATTAGCTGAAGTTATAAAGAAAATCTTCACGGCAGCCATGGATTACGATGCGGAACTAGCTGAATCGAATCCGCTGGTGGAAACCTCCGATGGAAAATTTGTGGCGGTGGACGCGCGGCTGGTTTTGGATGACAACGCGCTTTTTAGGCACGTGGAGTTTAGGCAGAAACGGCTTGAGGAACAAAGAGACCTTACCCTTGAGGAGTTTGAGGCGGCAAAGAACGGTTTAGACTACGTTAAACTCGGCGGAGACATAGGGGTTGCAGGTAATGGTGCAGGCTTGGTTATGGCAACCATGGATATGATAAACCTCTACGGGGGAAAGCCAGCCAACTTCTTGGACATGGGAGGCGGTGCACCACCCCAAAGAATCAAGGCTGCCCTCAGAATCATCCTCTCTAACCCCAAAGTGCAGGTTCTGTTCGTGAATATTCTGGGAGGCATAACGCTCTGCGACGAAGTGGCAAGAGGCATCATTCAAGCACGGAAGCAGTTGGAGACCTCAAAGCCCACGGTGGTTAGGCTTGTAGGCACTAACGAGGAAGAGGGAAAACGGATACTTGCCGATGCGGGCATGCCAGTTTTCGACAGCATGGAACAGGCAGCCCAGAAAGCGGTGGAATTCGCCAAACAGGAGCCCTAAGCCATGGGAATACTGGTTGACTCAGAAACTCGGGCGATTGTACAGGGCATAACAGGAGTACAGGGAAGCAGCCACGCCAAGCTGATGTTGGAATACGGAACCCGCATAGTCGCAGGCACAAGCCCAGGCAAAGGCGGAGTCTCCGTGCACGGCGTGCCAGTCTACGACACAGTTCAAGAAGCGCTCAAGATGCACAAAGCTAATGCAGCCATTGTTTTTGTGCCTGCCCCTGCCGCCGTGGACGCGGCGCTGGAAACTTTGGAGGGCGGAATCAAAACGGTAGTTGTTATAACGGAGCATGTTCCCGTAAAAGACGCTGTACAGTTGATGGGTTACGCTAAACAAGTGGATGCGAAGATAGCGGGTCCGAACACGCCTGGAGTGATTACGCCTGGCAAGTGCAAGTTGGGCATTCTTCCGTCGCATGAATTCACGGCTGGCAAGGTGGGTGTGGTCTCCCGAAGTGGAACATTAACTTACGAAATAGCTGCGGCGCTGACTCGGGCGGGCGTTGGGCAATCCACCTGTTTAGGCGTTGGCGGTGACCCCGTGACAGGTTTAAACTTCATTGACGCCCTGGAAATGTTCAGAAACGACCCTGAAACGGAGGCTGTGGCGTTGGTCGGCGAAATAGGCGGCAACCTCGAAGAACTAACAGCAGAATACATAGCCAAAGAAAACTACCCCAAGCCCGTTGTCGCCTATGTGGCTGGGCGGACAGCGCCAGTTGGACGCCGAATGGGACATGCGGGAGCTATAGTCAGGGGTAAAACAGGAACCGCGAAAACAAAAATTGAAGCTTTCGAGAACGCAGGCGTAAAAGTAGCCGAAAAACCCAGCGACGTAGCCAAACTGCTATCTCAAAGACTGCGCAAAGACCAGTTTAGCTGAAACTTGGGCGGTTTGAGGCAAAAGGTATATTTGAAAGATAACCATCAAAGTCATAACCCGACAAGAAGGTTACATTAATGCCGATATTAGACCCAGTTAAGAAATCCATAGCGCAGAAAGCTCGCTTGCACATGAAAATCTGCAGGGACTGCGGCGTCAGAAACGCGGCGACCTCCACAAAATGCCGCAAGTGCCACAGCAAAAACCTGCGGTGGAAGAAGAGAGAACTAGTAAAGTAAACACTCTCCACTCTCTCTACAATATTTTACCTCACCAAGCTTTGCAAACGGCAAGTCTAATTCTAAACCGCACCCAAAAACGTCTTACCACAAAACACAGACGCCTTTTCCCAAAATAAACTCACCAGAAAACCCACAAAAGCAAAACAAAACAACCAAAACAAGCCATTTCCAGCCCGTTTCACCCTTTTTTGGACGCAAGAAGAACCCAAAACGTAACCAGAAACAAAAAAGCAACCAGAAGCAAACCCCGCAGAAACCAAGAGAGAGGGGTTATAGAAGAAAAATCACAACAAAAGCGCAAACTTAGGGTGTGAGCCGCATTTGGTCTCTGGGGTATAGCGCCACTTCGCGGATGTTCTTTTTGCCCGTCAGAACCATTGTTAGCCGCTCTAAGCCGATTGCCCAACCAGCGTGCGGGGGCATTCCCCAATCAAACGCTTGCAGGTGATATTTGAAAGATTCAGGGTTCAATCCTTTCTCCTTCATCCGCTCCATCAGCAGTGCTTTCTCAGAAATTCGTGTGCCACCCGAAACCAGCTCAATCCAGCGCCACATCAAATCGAAGCCCTCGCAGAGTTCGGGTTTGCCGTCTTTGGGTTTGATGTAGAATGCTTTGGAGTGGGTGGGCCAATCGGTTATGAAGTAGTAGTATCCGCGTTCTTTGCCCAGAACCCGAAAAGCTTCCGTGGAGATGTCTTCGCCCCATGGAATGTCGACGCCTTCGGACTTTAAATCCGCCAAAACCTCATCGTAAGTGAACCGTTTAAAGGGGATTTCGGGAACTGTTGCCCGATACTTCAGCGCCGCCAACTCTTTGCTGCATTTCTCCGAAACCGCTTTACACGTGTACTGGATAACCTGCTCCAGCAGACGCATCACATCTTCAGCGCTGGCAAACGCCTCTTCAACATCCACAGAAACGAATTCACTTAGGTGCCTTCGAGTATGCGACAGTTCAGCCCGAAAGAAAGGACCAACCTCAAAAACCTTCTCTGAACTCATCGTCAACTGCTCCTTGTACAGCTGCGGACTCTGCGCAAGGAACGCTTTTTGCCCAAAATAATCCACGGCGAAAAGTTCTGCACCACCTTCCGTGGCAGAAGCAATAATACGTGGCGTGTGAACCTCCAAAAACCCCTTCCCGAATAGGAAATCCCGAATCGCCGCTAACGCATGGTGCTGAACCCGAAACGCAGCCGCGTTCTGCTCCATACATAAGTCCAGTGCCCGTGCATCTAGGCGAACCTCGATGTTAGCAGGGGTTTTGCCTGTGATGTCTATGGGTAACTGTTCTGCTGCGATGTTGAGGATTCGGATTTCGCTGGGGATAACTTCGATGCCTCTTGGCGTCATGTTGGTTTTTTTCACGGTGCCTTTTACGCCGATGCTGAAGCGTTTCTGCAACACATCAGACTTAGCTAAAACTTCAGGCGCTACCCGCTTTTTGGGTATTGTAACTTGCAGGGTTCCTTCTCGGTCCTGTAGAATTATGAAGCGGATTCCGCCTAAATCCCTGACTTCCTGCACCCAGCCGAAAAGGGTGACTTCTGAGCCATCCATGTCAGGTGTAACGTTTGAGGAATAGTAGGTTCTGACCCAATCGCCAAGGGAATCCAGATTCATAGGTGAGTTCTCCGTTTAGTCAGCGAATTCAACGCGCAAAGACATCTTCCGCACGGTTCGTGCAATCTGCTTTATAGCTGCCAAATCAAAGGGCAGTTGCGCACCTCGTTTTCTACGCAGGATTACGCGGGTTTCAGTGGTTCCATCAGGCAGCCATATCGTGTTTATCGTCAGAATATTCAACGGAGTAAAGAGGTCTTCAAGGAATTTACGGTCATCCACACCGTTTTCCAAAATACGTATAGATTTACCTGTCTCTTCACTAAGGGACTTGATGATTTTTCCGCCATAACCCAAAAGCCTTGGAACATCACCATGACCGACAATTAAAGCTATAGTTCGGTTTGCGTCAACGGCTTTAAAAAAGCAGACGTTTTGCAGGGAAGGATACTTTTCTTCTAAAAGCAGAAGTGAACGCGCGATTTTCAGGTCTAAGTCACTGATTTCGCCAGCTTTGACTTTGGCTGAACACTTTTGGCATAGCATGCCGCTTTTCAAGCAGAAACTGCAAAGTTCGGTTTTCATTTGAAGACCTGCAAATTGTGGGGAGCGTTCGTTTTTGCTCCTTTAGTTTATTACCGTTCTAGGACTATTTCGATGGTGCTCACGTTAGTCAAGTTGTTGGTTTCGCCGTCTTGCGGTGAGAGCTGATCTGTTCCGATGCTGATTGCCGCTATTTTAGCGTCGGGCAGAAACTTTCGCCTGACTATCTCAACTACGTCAATTGCGTGGCTTATGGATTTTCCGCGTGCCTTGATATTGACCTGTTTTGCGCCGCTGTGGAAAAGCGTGATGCAAGCGAGAACATAGTTCATGGCGGGTTTGCGTCCGATCAGCACCGAGTTACTCTCTGACATGGCTAACGTGTCACTCCTAGTGTTTGTTGGCTTCTTTAGCTTTTTTTCTCCGCGAATTTATAGGTTGTGGTGCATTAAGCGACAAAACAAAACCCAGCCGAACGCCATTTTTTTCGTAAGCCAACAGCATTTAGACGATGCAATTTGATGCGGGTCAGATACCTCTCACCTTGATGAGTGCACTATGAGCGGCAAACGGTTTATTCAAATATCTCGTTAAGTCGAATGGTTAAGGGTTGTTAATTATGCAGGATGAATCTGGAGAAGTTTTTCAGAAACATACGAAGTATTTTCGAGAGACCGCCTTTGGGCAGACTCTTTCTTGGTCCAGCAAAACTGAAACTTACAAAAGCTACCCGACAAAACAGATTCCCCTCGCTGTCGACTATACTACAAAGTCCAATGCCCGAATGCCCCTTATCGAAGCGCTAAAAAAACGCAAAAGTGTACGCAACTTCTCTGAGGAGCCTTTGAGGTTGGCTGAACTTTCTTTTCTTTATGGGCTTGCACGGGTATCCGAAAAGAAGAGCAGGGGATAGGCTTTCGCACTGTCCCTTCTGCGGGGGCGCTGTATCCTGTTGAAACCTACGTTGCCGCAAACAACGTTGACTCTCTACCTAAGGGGCTGTATCACTACAACATCAAACTCAACGCGCTTGAGGAATTGAAACTTGGGGCTTTCGGAGAAACAATCGCCAAGTCCGCGTTGGAGCAGGAAATGTGCAGCGAAGCCCCTGCTGTTTTCATCTGGACAGCCGTTTTCTCGCGGGCAAAATGGAAGTACCGCCAACGAGCTTACCGCTACGTGTACATCGACGCAGGGCACATCGCCCAAAACCTCGCCTTGTCCGCAACAAGCCTCGGCTTGGGGACATGTCAAATTGGGGCCTTCTTTGATGACGAACTCAACGCCCTCTTGGAGCTTGACGGCGAAAAAGAAAGCGTCATTTACCTCAGCGTCGCAGGTCACCCCTGAGATAAGGCAAACAAACAGCCGTCAGGGTTAGGGCTGCTCATATTTCTGTTTTGATTCTTTGACGGTAACGCAGGGGTTATGGTGAGTTAAGCAAAAGGTAAACAGCGTTAAATGCGGTCTCCGGGATTTGAACCCGGGTCGTCAGGTTGGGAACCTGATGTCCTAACCAAGCTGGACTAAGACCGCTTAGGCTAACAATTAGACATTCTTTGTGACTTAAACTTTTATCTTTGCCTATCCATCAAAGCGCTACGCAGGCTTACAGGCGAATATGAAATTTTCCTGTGGGCTGCGGGGGGTTTTGTTTTGTTTGTTTCCTTTGTGCTTTGGATGCTTCGCCAATTTTCGTATTCTACACGCGGACGCTTTTGTTGGGAACCCTAAAAGGTAAGAAGTGGGCTATCAGATAGTTAGAAGAGAAAAAGTTCTGGGGCTTTGCCGCAGAGTCTATGCTGTTTTTGTGCGCCTAATGCCTACGACGCCAATTGCCGCTACTGCTGCAAAGCATGCAATCATAGCCATTAATGCACCCAAGGGGTATTCAGGAACTACAAAGTTTGATACGACGTTAAATTCGCAGTTAGCTATTTTTGGACCTTCTGTCTCATAGATTTCTACGGTATATGTGCCTGTTGGTGTTGACTCTGATGTTGCCCAACTGTATGTTCCTGTTGCGCCGCCACTCCATGTTGTAACGAAGTTTGTTCCTCTCCACAAAATAGCACTAACACTAGTGTAGCCTGTGCAATTCCATTTTATGTAAACTGTTTCCGATTGAACGTAGCTAACTTTTGTTGTGGTGTAGTCACTTTCGTAGGTTCCCACAGTTGATGCTGCATTAACAACGCTCATTGATGCAGCGAGTGCAATTGCGATTATCATGACTATTATTGCTGCTTTTTTGATTCGCATCAGCCATTCTCCTTTCTTACATGTCGTATGTGCTTGATTTACTTATTTAAGAGTTATTCTATCGCGAGGTGTACTAAACAAAAAAAGCAGGTAAAACTGTTTTAACTCAAAAACATCAGCCACATATATGAAACGTATTCATTTTTTATGAGTAAACTTTTTCTAATTAACAAAAATTTCAAAGCAAAATGTCCGAAGGACCTCTGAATATACTTCTTGTCTGCAACAGACGAAACAAAACAGCATAGACAGAAAAATAGGAGAGGATACCCAAAACCCGCCCATACGCTGATGCAGAATGAATTGTGAACAGAAAAACATTGGCAACAAAACATCTGCCGACCAAACGCTCAATCAGCAAATATGGAGGAGAAAAAGGATAGCCGCTGGGGAATTATGCAGTAGCGTTTGTTTTCTGTTTGGGTCTGCGCCGGTGGATTATGAATGCGGCGCCCATCGCAATTGGGATGGCCATGGTGCCCAGTAGGGGGTATTCAGGTACAACGAATATGTTTCCAGGGTTTATGTGGAAGTAGTCGAAGTCAGGGCTAAAGTTTGTGCTGCCAACGGTTAAGGCAAATAAGCCGACCTGTACGGGGTCAGCTGCGTTGAAATTTGTGTACTGGGCAATGAGGTTCCATGTGGCGCCATTTTGGCTCCAAGACCCGCTTATCGTTGTTCCACTTTTTTCAAGTTTCAGGTAAAGAGAATCAGAACTGGAGGGCAGGTTAGCTTGCTGGGAACGTACAGTTCCCCCAATTACTCCGTACATTAAGACCTTATTTGCACCCCATTTTTCAACTCTCATGTAGTTATTCGTATTGTTCCACAGGAGCAATCCTGCGCGGAATCCATCTTCAGAGAAGTTTCCATTAACATAGGTTGTGGCTACGAAGCTGCCTGTTACCGACTGAAGGACTCTGGGCGCATTATAGTTTGAAGTTGGCGCTAGGGCAGCACCGACAGGCGCCGTTATCCTCAACCATCCAGAATGGGCAGTTAAACTGTATGAAGAAGTGCCAAGTGGATCAACGAATGTCCAAAACGAGCCAAGGCTAGAGTCTGTGAATTCGTCAACGTATCCCACGTTTGCAGCTGCAAATGTTGCGCCGTATGCCAAAATCAGAATTGATAGTGTCGCGACCGTGAACACTACCCCTAGCCTTTTCCTCATTAAAGATTCCTAGCCTATCTCCTTCCTTCAGTGTCTTTATATTCACTTTTTGTATTTAAGATTTATTCTATCTCACACAGCAATACACAAAAAATTGGCACAGAACATTGTTTACTTCAATCACCACTTTAACGTTATGAATCAAATATGCTTTTCAGCTGCGCCAATTATGCAGATGTTGCGCTGCAGAAGCGCGTCTCTGTAAGCATAATTGTTATCTGCAACAAACTAAACAAAGTAACAGAGACAGGAGAAATAGGGGATGCCCAAAACCTACACATACGCCGATGCTGGCGTGAACCGTGAGCAACGCCACGAATCCAAAAAAGCCCTCGAGATGCTGCATGAAACCTACAAGTTCAGCCGTTTCGGACCCGTTATGCATCTTCCGTACAGCAACATTTTCCAGTACGCCAAAGACGAATGGCTAGACTTAACCATCGAGGGTGTAGGGACGAAGGTTCTTCTTGCCCAGCTTGCAGACAGATATGACACTATAGGCGTAGACGCCGTGGCGATGGCAGTCAACGATGTTATACGCTCAGGTGCTGCACCATTGGCGATTTCAGATAACATCCACGCGCAAGCTAGTAACCCTAAGTTGGTTCGTGAGTGGCTGGAGGGCATAGTTGAGGGCGCAAACCAGTCTGAGTGCCCAATTGTCAGCGGAGAAATTGGGGATGTGACGGAAATCATAAACGGCATCTCCGCAGGTGCAGGTTTTGACATGATTGTCGCTGCCGTTGGGCAAGTGAAGACGGAAAAAATCATCTCTGGCCACGGCATTAAACCGCAAGATGCCATAATTGGCTTGCCTAGCAGCGGCTTGCACAGCAACGGCATCACTCTTGCTAGAAAGATTCTGCTTAAGCAGTGGGGTGGCAAATACGCGTTAGGTGAAGAGCCCACCGGGCTTGATGGCGAAATCGTGGCTGAGATGCTAAAGCCCACAGAAATCTATGTGAAGCCCTTCCTTAAGCTGGCGGAAGCCGTCAAGGTCAAAGCTGCCGTGCACATCACGGGCGATGCGTACACCAAATTCAACAACCTTGCCGCTTACTCACAGGGCATAGGCTTCCAATTTGATAATTTTAAGCCGCAGCCTATCTTCGGGTTAATTCAGCAGACCGCCAAGGACCGAGGCTACGCCATAACCGACGCGGAGATGTTTACTACATTTAACATGGGTTGGGGTTTTGCGGTTGTTGTGTCCAAGGAAGACCTCGACGACGCGTTGGGTGCCTTAGAGAAAGCTGGCGCGCAGCCCGAACAAATAGGCAAAATCGTCGATAAACCACAAATAACTGTCCAATATCGGGGCGAAAAGCTGGTTTTGGCATAACACTTTGCTAATTTCGCAGCAAAAGCGTTTAAAAGCCAATTGCCCCGCATTTAAGCCATGAAATACCTCGCCAAAATCGAAGTAAGCCTCAAACCGGGGCACACCGACCCCGAAGGCAACACCACCCAGCATCTTCTTAGGGAACTTGGCTACTCCGTTGATGCAGTGAACGTCAGCAAAGCCTACAGCATCCAACTTGAAGCTGACGGACTCAGGGAAGCCAAGGTGAAGGCGGAGGAGATGGCTAAGCGGCTTTTGGCAAACCCCACCAAAGACAACTACACCATCAGCGTCGAGATGCAAAAATGAGTCTCTACACACGCGCCAACACCCCGTTTCACATGCACTTAGTTGACACTGCCCAAGCAACCGACGAGCAACTGCTGGAGGTAAGCGGAGAACTGGGGTTATGCCTTAACCTGCATGAAATGAAGCAGATTCAAGCATACTTCAAAGCGCAGAAGCGTAACCCAACGGACGTGGAGTTGCAGACTATCGGGCAAACGTGGAGCGAGCACTGCTACCACAAGACGTTCAAGGGGAAAATCCGCTTCGAGGACGGCAGGGAAATCGACAGCCTCTTCAAAACCTACATAGCTAAAGCCACCAAGCAGCTTGCGCCGAAGTGGTGCGTCAGCGTTTTTGAGGATAACGCGGGCATAGTTAGCTTTGACAAGGGCTACGGCGTAGCCGCCAAAGTTGAAACGCACAATCACCCCTCAGCCGTGGAGCCGTTCGGAGGCGCAGCCACTGGTGTGGGAGGCGTAATCCGCGATGTGCTCGGAGTTTGGGCAGACCCCGTTGCCTGCACTGACGTTTTGGGTTTTGGACCTTTAGATTATGATTACAATAAGCTGCCCACGGGCGTAAAGCACCCCAAGTACGTTTACAGGGGCGTCACCGCAGGCGTAGGCGCCTACGGCAACAACATGGGCATCCCCACCGTCAACGGCGCCATATACTTTGACGAATCCTACACGGGAAACGTCGTGGTTTACTGCGGCTGCATCGGCTTGCTACCGCTAAAGAAATTCAGAAAAGAAGCCAAGACCGGGCATATCCTTGTGGTGGCAGGCGGCAAAACGGGGCGCGACGGCATCCACGGGGTCACCTTTGCCTCTGCGGAACTCACCGAGAAATCCGAGGAAGTCAGCCGACCCGCCGTGCAAATCGCTGACCCCATAGAAGAGGAGAAGGTTAAGCGGGCTGTTATCGAAATTCGCGACCGCGAACTTGGCTCAGCAACAACGGATTTGGGCGGCGGCGGCATGTCATCCGCAGTGGGCGAAACTGCTGAGAGGTACGGCTGCGGCGTCACCGTAGACTTAGACAAGGTGCCCCTGAAGTATGCGGGGTTGGCTCCTTGGGAAATTTACGTTTCTGAATCGCAGGAGCGCATGCTTGTGGTGGTTCCCCCAGAGAACCTAAAGAAAGCTCTGCAAGTTTTCCAAAAAGAAGACGTAGAAGCCACGGCTATAGGCACACTCACGACGGAGAAGCGGCTGCGGCTGCGTTTTGAAGGTGAGATGGTGGCGGATTTGGATATGCAGTTCCTTTTCCAGCCGCTGACAAGCGTCAAAACCGCAAAGATCGAAAAAAGCCGTCTCAGAGAACCCGTTTTCCCTGAACCTGCAGACCACGCCCAAACGCTCATGCAACTGCTGGGGGCGCCCAACATCGCCAGTAAAGAAAGCGTGGTGCGTAGCTATGACCACGAGGTTAAGGGCAATACTGCGCTCAAGCCTCTGCAGGGCAACTACGGCGGACCCAACGACGCCGCCATCATCAAACCGTTGGATGGCAGTTGGAGGGGGTTAGCCATCAGCTGCGGCATGAACCCTAACTACGGCAAAATCGACGCGTATCACATGGCAGCCTCAGCCATCGACGAAGCCGTGCGCAACAACGTGGCGGTCGGGGGGCAAAGAATCGCGTTGCTGGATAACTTTGTGTGGGGCAACCCTGAAAAACCTGAGCGGCTGGGCTCGCTGGTGCGGGCTTGCGAAGCCTGCTACGATGTGGCGATGGCGTTTAGGACACCGTTTATTTCGGGTAAAGACAGCCTCTACAACGAGTCCCCGCTTGGAACCGTAACGCCCACGCTTCTGATAACCGCCGTCGGATTAGTTCCCGACGTCCGCGCAGGCGTCTCCATGGAGCTTAAAGCGGCGGGCAACCTGCTCTACATCGTGGGCAAAACCTACCCAGAGTTGGGCGGCTCCGAATACTACAAGCTGAAGGGTTTCTTGGGAAAAACGGTTCCCAAAGTCCGAACCGTACAGGCCCGAAAAACCTTCTATGCCATGACTAAAGCCATCAGCAAAGGCGCAGTCAAAGCAGTCCACGACCTGTCCGAGGGCGGGTTGGCGGTTGCGGCGTCTGAGATGGCGCTGGCAAGCGAATTCGGCTTGGAACTGGACCTGACAAAGGTTCCTTCAAGCGGAGTTGCGCGAGACGATTTCCTATTATTCTCCGAGTCTAACAGCCGCTTCCTTGTGGAAGTTGACAAAAAAGACAAAGCCACCTTCGAAACCCTCATGAAAGGCAAAGCATACGCAGAAATCGGCAAAGTCACCAAAAAACCCAAACTGAAAATCGCGGGGCTACAAGGCGCCGCCATCGTCGACGCATCCGTGGAGGATTTGCGTGCGGCGTGGAAACGAACACTAAACAGGGAGACCTAAAAATGAAGCTGCAAGACATACGTGTTCTCGTAATGCGAGTGGGCGGAACAAACTGCGACGCTGAAACCCAACGAGCCTTCCAAGCGCTGGGTGTACAGGCGGAGACGCGGCACCTCAATGAACTCATCAAGCAACGGAACCTGCTGGATTACCACGCGCTGGTTTTCCCCGGCGGCTTCAGCTACGGCGACTACGTCCGTTCAGGCGCCATATTTGCAAGGATGCTTTCCGCCAAACTCGGGGGGGAACTCCGCGCCTTCATAGACCAAGGCAGACCCATACTGGGCATATGCAACGGCTTCCAAATTCTTGTGGAGGAGGGGTTGCTGCCGGGTTTTGATGGCGTCAGCGGATATCCTGAGGTGTCGTTGGCGAATAATATTCCGCAGGGTTTCAAATGTGAGTGGGTGTACCTTAAGAATTTGAACCGTGGCAAATGCGTTTTCACCAGCAAAATACCCCAAGGCAAGGTCCTGCGTATGCCCATCGCTCACGGGGAAGGCAGGTTCCTTTTGCCTAAAGAGAAGGAAGAGCAGCTTCTGCAGAAACTCGTCGACGAAGACATGGTGGTTCTACGTTACTGCAACAAAAACGGCTCCGACGCAGACGGCAAATACCCCGCAAACCCCAACGGCAGCTTCCACGACATCGCAGGCATCTGCAACCGCGAAGGAAACATCTTCGGGTTAATGCCGCACCCTGAACGGGCGTTTTACTGGTGGCAGCAGCCTGACTGGACCGCACAGCAGTTTATGCCGCAGTTCGCCGACGGAAAACTAATCTTCGAAAGCATACTGGAGCACTTAACTAAGAAGCTCTAAATCCTTCGCGTACGGCAACCCCGCTCGGGCGCCCATATGCATGACGCTTTTCGAAGCCACAAAGTTGCCGATTCTGCCACATTCAAACAGGCTCTTTTGCTTCAGCAAGCCGTAGAGGAAGCCTGCGCAGAAGGCGTCGCCTGCACCCGTGGAGTCCACAGCATCCAACTTCAGCGTGGCAACTTGATATTGCTCTTTGCCGTTGGTGACAAAACAACCTTCGCAGCCGAGTTTCACCGCCACAACCGCCACGCCTTTATCGACAAGGAAGCGGGCGCCTTTGCGGTAGTCTTTTTCGCCAGTTATCAACTCCAATTCGAGGGCGTTGGGCATCATAACGTAGGCGCGTTTGATTATTGGCTCCAGTTGTGTGTAGCCTCTTTGCGCGTAGAGGGCGCCGGGGTCAAAGCTGACTTTAACGGTACTTGGCAGAGCGTGTGCCAGTTTTTTTTGTGTTTGGAAGGATTCTTCGCCCACAAACGAGGAAAGATGTAGAAACTTGGTCTGTGACGCGTACTTCAGGTTAGCTTCGCGGAAGGCTATGGTGTCGTTGACGCCTGAGTTGATGTATAGGGCTCTGTTGCCTTGTCTGTCCACGAATCCCATGACGGAGCCGCTTCTGCCCGCAGACGCGTGAATCAGCCCCTCGGTGTCTACGCCTTCCCGCTGAAACTCGTCAACCTGCATGATGCCTTCTTTGTCTTCGCCGACTTTGCCCACGAAGCCCACCTTGCAGCCTAAACGCGCCAGCCCCACCGACGTGTTGGCTGCTGAGCCGCCGCAGGTTTCATGCACCGACTCCACAAAGCTTTCTTCTTCGGCGTGGGCTATGCGGTTCACTTTGAAGAGTTTATCCACGTTGAGCGCTCCGAAACCGACCACATCAAAATCTGTCACACAAACAGCTCCCTTAGGTTAATTTTGTATTTGCCCAGTTTTCCGCCGTAGTTCCCCGCAGAAATTCCCAAGACCCCCTCAACTTCCCGTGCCGCCTTGATTCCCGCTTTCATTGCGGCTTTCACGGCTTCCATGGATGTGCCGTTCACGACAATTTCGGGGATGAAGCGTACGCCGTTGGGGACTTTGGAGGCGCTGCCAAGGTTCTTTTTGAGCGACGGACAATACAGGTGATTTGTGGTGGGGCCAATCTGGGGATAGTGAGTTTCAGGTTTAGAGCCTGCTGAGCAAACGTCAAAGGGCGTCACGACGCCTGACACGCGGTGTATGGCTTGTAGGGCGTTGTCGCCTGCTTTACGCATGGCTTCCTTAGTTGCGCACAAAATCCAAAAGTTACCACCTGTAACCCCCACCGCGTAGCCGATGTGTCGCTCGATGACAAAGTCAGGCACCATAAGGGGGATAACGATGACTTTTCTGCCGTGACGCTTTTCGGTCCACTCGTAGCCGTCGCCGCAGTGCCCCACCCGCTCCATCATATCCAGCTTGCCCTCCGCCTTGGGTAGCCAATCGAAAACAGCGGTTAACGGTTTGACCAAGATGTCTTGGCGTATGCGGTAGGAAAGCTCAGTTTCGAACTTTTTGAGGGACTCCGCGAAGATTTTGTTGGGGTTTAATTCTGCCCAGAACTGCAGAATAGCGCCGAATCGCTGGTCGGGGGTTTCTTTTTTGGTGAGGTATCTTTCGATGCCGCCTTCCACTCTGCCAATGACCACGCTGGGCGTTGCGGTTGCATCTTCCGCGGCGGCGCGCAACGTCTGTTCATCTTCAGCTGTGACTGCCAATCGGCAAAAAATGCCCTCAAAAGCCTCTGCGTAGGTATCCTCAACTGGGGCTAGGGTTTTATCCGAGTTTCCCAACTGCTTCGCCTCTAACCTGCTTTCTAAACTCGCTGCTCTCCTTACTTAACAATTCCATATTCACAGATGTAACTATTTGAACCTTGGGCAACGCTTCATGATACAACTCAAAAAGGCGGTTCAAAAGCAATCCATCAACAGAACTGCCCTTCAAAGACTCACAAGTCCAGTTCTTTGCGACGTTCATGGCTGCGGCTTTCCCGTGTTTGAGGAAAACGTCGGCTATTACGGCGGTGACCAAATTGTTTTCCGACATAACCGACACATCCGCGTTCTTGACGGCGTATCCGTTGCCGTTAAACGAAACCGCTAACCCACCATTCTGGCGGACCAGCTGGAACGCTTGGACATCCGTTATGCTGTCTCCGACATACATCACGCTGGACAGCGGCACTTGCAGTTTTTGGGTTATGTCGCGTATGGCTTGGGCTTTCTGTTCACCACCAACCGCCGTAACTTCAGAAAAAATGCTATCTATACGCATGCGGGGAATTTGCTTCCAGAAAATCTCGTCCAGACGCTTGAGGGTTTCTTGGTCTTTTGGGGAGAAATCTTGCAGCGCCTTTGCCGTGGGCGGAATCGTTATCATCTGCATTGAGACGATTTCGTTTGCCAACGCCTTCAGCGTCGCCTGTTCTTCCTCGGGTAAACGGTACTTGTCTATGGATAAGCGGGTACAGTACGTGTTCTCAAATGGGAAGCCGACACATTCGCACAGCGCCCGAAGATAATGCTCGTAGCTGGTGCTTACGATGAACGCTTCAGCTGCTCCAGCGATGTGTTGGAGGGTTTCTTTGCTGCCTGCGATGAGGAACAGGTTTTGGGCGGAAAACTCCTGCATCAGCCTGTCGGTTACGTCGTAGGCTTTCAGGAAAGGCAAAATCAGCTTCAACGTGTCCCCTGCGTTGTAGCCCTGCCGCTTGAAAACGTCGGCGAGCACATCGTCGTATCGGCTGATGATGGAGAAGAGTTTGTCGCCGTTGGGCACAAACTGCGCCGTTAACTCGTATGCGTTGTCGTTTTTGGATATGGGACCTTCACAGTCCGACACAAAAACGCGCTTCAAAGGTGCTACGCCCTCAACTGCTGCAGGTGCATGATGCTCTTCCAGATGCCCGCCTCAGAGGCTATGTCGGAGCGATTCCACAAAGCGCCGCCCCTAACTGCATCTACACCCTCTAAGCTAACCGCACGTGCCTCCTCAATGGAGTCACCTACGCCCAAAACGCCGACAACACGGGATTTAAGCGCATAAGTCGCACCATCTCGGAGCTCCATAGAACCTGGGTAAACGCGGATACGGTCGCCGTACTTCTTTGACAGCGCATAAGCAGCAAAAAGATTCACGGGCGTGTCAACCTCTGCTTTGTTGACTTGGCTGGGGAAAACCTCCGCGTAGCCGCCATAGCTTGAGGGAACCTTGTAGGTTAGCACCGTCGCAACATCCTGCACTTCCACCCGGTCCAAGTTTCCGTGCAGCATGCCATAGCAGACATCCACGAAGTCCGTTTTCAGGATGGGCAGGATGTTTATGATTTCAGGGTCACCTGGGCGGCTGTTGTTCTCCAAGATTTTGGGGCCCTCCCGTGTATGCATGAAAGCCAAATACAGCGGAACCCCTCTGACCGCGGAGGCGTCAGGCATTTTCGCAGTCCACCGTTGGAAAATTTTCTGGGCGACGGCAAGCTCGTTTTCGCGGTCCAGCGTCGTCATGAACGGCAGATAGTCTTTGGGGTCTTTGTAGCTGCCCATGCCGCCTGTGTTTGGTCCCTTGTCGTCGTCGAAGGCGCGTTTGTGGTCGCGTGTGGCGGGCAACACGGCGAGGTGTTTACCGTCGCAGAAAGCCATAAAACTGGATTCTTCCCCGTCGATTTTCTCCTCGATGAGAACGATGCCGTACTGGAAGTTGCTCATGAAATGCTCAAAAAGCTGCTCTCGGGTGTTGAAGTGGTCTCCCCAGACGCCCACGCCTTTCCCAGCCGTTGGTTTATCGGGTTTTACTACGGCTTGATTATTCAGTTCGTCAAGCCAGCTGTAGACTGCCTGTTTGACCTCTTCGGTGCCGTTGAAGTCTTTGGGGTCAAAAACTTTGAAGCGGGGGTTGGCTTCAGGCGCAATCTCCTCAAACAGTAGACGCTGCTGCACCTTGCTGACTTCTATGGCGTACTCCTGTTTAGGGCAGATAACGGGGATGCCTGTGCGGCTCTCAATTTGGTCGCGGGCGCCCTCAATTATGGGTTTTTCAGGTCCCACAAGGGCAAAGTCCAAGTTTGCCTTGTTTTCCTCGGCGAACCTGCAAATGGCGTCAACGTTCAAGTCGGGGATAACAACGTGCTTTGTTGCCCGTTCAACGTTGAAGGGGTTGCGCTGCTTGTCGGCAACGTATAAGTCAACTTGGTAATTTTGGCTTCGGCTTAACGCGTCAACCATGGCGGCTTCTCTTGCGCCATACGAAACAACCAGTACGCCTATTTTCTCCATTAGGAAACACCGTTTGTTAGAGAATTAACGTGTAGGCTTAAATTGTTTTACCATTGGACGCCCTGCGATTCTTCAGCGTCCTCGTAGATTCTGCTTTTCTCTTTGTAGCCTTCCAGAAACTTTTTCTTCATTTTATCCGCGAACTTTTGCGCTAACGGGGTAGGATATTTGCCTGTGACGCAAGCCAGACACAACTCATCTCTGGAGCAGCCTGTTGCCTTCACCAAGCTATCGACGGATTGGTAGCACACGGCGTCGGCACCGATTATTTTGGCGATTTCTTCGTCGCTGTGTGTGGAGCCTATGAGTTGCCCGTAAGTGGACATGTCTATGCCGTAGAAGCAGGGTCCAATGATGCGGGGGAAAGTGACGAACATGTAAACTTTTTTGGCGCCTGACTTGCGCAGCTTTTCGATGACGATTTTTGTGGTGTCGCCTCGCACGACGCTGTCTTCGGTTACTATAACACGTTGACCCGCAACTTTTGAGCTGAGAATGTTCACTTTGCGGTCTATAGTTGAGTAACGTTCATTGTCAAGCAGAATGAAGGCGCGTTCCGTGACGTAGCGGTGCCTGCGGCTGGCGCGTTCCCACCTAAGCCCCGAGGCTTCATGAACGCCCATGGCGGGGTCATCCCCTGTTTCAGGCACAGAAAGGACAATGTCGGCGTCCTTGCTGATTTCAGGAAACTCTTTTACGATGTTTCTTCCGAATTCTTCGCGGATTTCGTAGACGTATTTGCCGTTGAAGCGCGAGTCAGGTCTTGCGAAGTACGCGAATTCAAAAGCGCAGAAAGCCTTCTTGGGGTTCTCTATGAGTTGATGCCGTTTAAAGCCGTCTTTAGTTGCAAGGACAAGTTCGCCTGGCTCCAACTCGAAGTCCCGTTCAAAACCGTTTATGTCCAAGCTGACGGTTTCTGATGAGAAAACTAGGATTTTGCCATCTGGGCTGTGTCCCGCACATAGAGGTTTAATGCCGTGGGGGTCTTTGAAGGCAAAGAAGGTCCCGTCTCCGATGATGCCAATGACGGAGAAAGCACCATCTAAAGCCAGCATGGTAGCTTTAACTGCGGCGGCGAGGTCTTTGCCGCCTTTAAGCTCAAGTAGCAGCTTGTTACAGACTAAGTCTGAGTCGCATGAAAACGCAAAACTGGGAAAATGTTGAGATACTTCCTTGAGTAGTTGCTGCGTGTTAACTATGTTGCCGTTGAAGGAAACCGCGAGTTTTATGCCGTCAGCTTCCGCCATCATGGGCTGAGTGCCCTGCACGATGGACTGGTCGTCGCATTTCCCAGAGGTAGTATATCTGACGTTTGATATGCCGATGTTTCCAGGCAGACGCTCGAACCAATTTTGGATTTCTGTAGTTTTCAGCTTCGGAACCAAATCAAGGCTTTTGTAACTGTAGAACTCGTCTTTGTCGCAGGTTAAAAAGCCATGAGACTGGTGACCCCGATGGTTTTGAGCACGAAGTCCCCAATACACATAAGAAAAGACAGGTCGATTATCGAAGTTTATTGCGCCAAAGACACCGCAGCCTATACAAATACCCCTTTTTAAGTGCAGGTGCCATAAGTGAGAAAAGAAGCTTAAGAGCTTTTAGGACATTTTCACATAAAAACCATGGAAACCACACACCCAACAGAGAAAACTCGCTTGTGAGGTGCGGCTCGGGTATATCCAGCAACAAGTCACATTGTTTTGGATAACTCTCGAACCTTTCTGCCTATCGCCGTGGAGAAAAGCTTTTGGGGGTTTCCGATGGCATCTTCAACCGCTGGGTCATAGGGGATTTCTGTTAGAAACCTTATGCCTAACGCTTCGGTCTGCTGCTTAACGCTGCTCGCTTGGGTCATCTTCATGTTTTCCACGATGCCCACCACGGGAATTTTCAGTTCCTGCAAAAGCCGCAGCTGCTTCTTCACAGTTTCAAACGCCAACCGCGACGGAGTCGTCACAATGAGAAATTCTATTTGGGGAACCAGCCGCACCAAGTCAAGCAGAGCATCACCAATTCCAGGCGGAGAATCAATGACCAAGTAATCCAACTCGTTCCACAACGTGACCGCGAGCAACTCGATGAGTGCATTGGAGGTTTCGGCTCCCCGTAGCGGCGCAGCCTCATTTCCCGAGTAGTAAACCAGCGACATGTACTCTAACCCCGCGACCTTAGGCGGGATGAGCCCTTTGTCTTCGGTCGGCTGCACATCGTTGGCGCCCAGAATAAGGTGTGTTGAAGGGCTGGTGAAGTCCAAGTCGAACAAGCCGACTCTGCAGCCGCGCTCCGCAAGCGACAACGCAAGTGAGGTGGCGATTAGGCTCTTTCCGACGCCGCCTTTACCGCTTGAAACCGCCACTACCCTGCGTACCCGCGATAGCCGTTCAGGAATTATGCTTGTTCGGGGGTCAGCCACGCTATTTTACTCCTTTTATGGTTTCCAGCCAGATACCACGTCCTTGTTCGATTTCGAAGTCGGGGCTGCCGCATTTGGGACATTTGATGTAGGTGTGTGCGACTTCGGGCACGAAGTGTATGGCTTCCACGGTTTCCTTATCCAGACTGTTCTTGTTGAAAACCCACGTGTTGCCACATACTCTGCATTTAAGCGTGGTTTTTGCTGTAAAAATGCGGAACTTGGCATCTTTGAAGCGGGAGGGTCTCAGTTGAGAGAGAGCAAAACGTAAGATGGGGCGTTCAACCTGCTGGAGGTTGCCAATTTTAACTGTCACCTCAGTAACCTGCGCTAACCCCTCTTTTTCAGCGATTTCTATGGAGGTTTTAATTACGGCTTCAGCTAATGCCCATTCATGCATGGAAAAACCTTAGGGACTTGCGGAAATTAAACATTACCCGCAAAAAGAAAAAACTATACAAGCATTTACGCTCATACACTGCAATAAACACCGTATATATTTAGCGTCTAAATCTAAACTATGCCGCAGAGAAGAAAAGCATATCGACAAAAGCACAAATTCACCCAAAGAAAGCCACAAAGACACCAGCAACATATTTGCCGCCAAATATTGATTCGATGCAAAAATCTATAGAGGGGGAGGTCGCTATTGGCGGATTCCGCAGTCAAAAGCATGTTAAAGCGGGTTCAGACTAAACGTGGAGCAGCAGTTTTCTTTTGTTTTGGTTGGCAAGAGTTATTAACTATTCCACGGTTAGTTTTTGCTATGCCAGACAAAGTTCGATGTGCTCACATACTCGTCAAAACCCAAACCGAAGCCAAAGCCGTCCAAGACCGCTTAGCCAAAGGCGAAGCATTCACAGCCATCGCCAAACAGGTCTCGCTATGCCCATCAGGCAAGAAAGGCGGCGACTTGGGGAAATTCGGGCGTGGACAAATGGTGAAGGAATTCGAGACTGCCGCGTTTAAACTTCAGAAGGGCGAGGTTTCGGAGCCGGTTAAGACCCAGTTCGGCTACCACATAATCAAACGGCTCGACTAAGCACATTCAGCCAATTTCCCCCTGTCTAAACAGTGGTTGTTAGGCTGCAAACGGCTTCGTGAAGTCTGAATGGTTTTATTAGTTCTTCCACAAGAAGATGTATCCAAACACGTCTCAGGCATACCTGTTGAGCACGGGTGAAAAAAGAATGGGGTTCCTCTCGCAACTAAAGAGCCAATTTGACAAGTGGCGAATCCTGATTTTTATTTTCGCTGCAGTCTACGCGGTTGTGCTTTCGTATAACTTGTCGAATATGGCGATGCAGTGGGATGAGGTCAACCATTTCACGGGCGGATTGCTTCTAATCCGAGGGGACCTCTGGAATTATTTCTTGACCAGCTCGTTTTACCCACCCGCTTTCAACTTGGTCACGGCTGGATACTTCGCCGTTGCAGGCGCAACCGTATTCGCCGCTCGACTCGTAGCCCTAACCTTTTCTACCCTCTCCATCATCGCGGTATACGAACTGGCTAAAAGAATGTACGGTTCAAAAACCGCCCTCATCTCTGCGCTTCTCTTCGCGGTTATGCCTGGAATGGTGTGGCTTTCCCGAATCGCCCTCATAGAAACCATGCTCATATTCGTCTTCACCGTCTGCATGCTGTACTTCTTTAAATGGATAGAAACCAACCATGAAAGAGACCTCAACATAAGCATTGCTTGCCTAGCCATAGGAGCCGCGGTGAAATACCAAACCGTCGTGGTGGCACCAATAATAATCATAGTAGGCATGCTGGTCTTTGGCAGAAAAAACTGTCTGAAAAGAAAAATACTCGGAATTTTTAAGCCCCCCTGGCTAATAGCCACAGTTACTGCCTTAGCCATAACCGCCGTTGCTCTCTTCATGCTCTACACCCACGGGCTCCTAAACATCATGTGGTTCGCCATCCAAACAGGCACCGCCGAAAGAGCCGTGTCCAGCCTCAGATATCCCGCACCCATATTCTATCTAATCGAAACAACCTGGAACAGCAGCAATCTACATCCAGTCTCCCTTCTTCTTTACGCCACAGCCCTAGCGGGTATTGCTCTTTTCATCTTTAGACGAGAAAAACCCGATAAATTTCTGCTACTCTGGTTCGCCGCCGTGTACGGAGTGTTTACCTTAATCCCCAACAAGGAATGGCGATACATAGTGCTACTGTTTCCCGTTTTAGCGGTCTCTGCCTCCGCTCTCATCACAACGGCGTTCAACAAATTTCGGAAAACTTGGCGGTCTGAGAAAAAAACTCTGAGAAAAGGCATGGCAAAAATCGCTGCGGTTGCCCTCATTGTCTTCACCTCCACAGGAGTCATCCTCAGCTGCTCCGATGCCTACACTTGGCTGCAGACCGCGCCTCCACCGCTGCCTATAGAACAAGCAACCGCGTATGCCGCTCACAATCTGAACCCTAATCAGTCTTTGGTGGTTGCCTGCCCAACTAACCTGCTCAACGACTACATGGTATGGTTCTACCTGAACATAGAAGCCCCCAGCGACAGCGAAGTCTGGCAGTACCCCAAATTGGCTGCTGATGCCTACACTCTCAACTTTAACACAACCGAATTCAGCAGTCTATGCCAACAAAACAATACCCGATTCGTTTTTCTCTATGAAAACGTCAACCGCTACTACTTCAACACAAGCATCACTCAACGCAACGTATCCGACCTGCTCCTCGCCAACACCAGATTCAATCTTGTTGAAGCCTTCGGAACTGAGCCTCACCGAATATTTGTCTATTCTTTTGCTTAAGCCACTATTTTTTGAGACTTTGTTTATAGGCTCCAGCACAATGGATGCAGCAGAACATGAGGTCTCTGTCTTTTATGCGTTCCATGTAGCCCCCCTCGTAAACCTTGCAGCCGCAGTGAGCACAAACTTCAAGGCTGGGCTCCAAAGCGACGCTGATGAGCTCCGAGAACCGCTTAAACAACTGCTCAGAAAACTCTCTGCCCTCCTGGGTGAGCTCAAAGATTTTTCTTTTCTTGGCGCCCACAGGCTTTAGGGTGTGCGTGACAAGTTTTTTCTGCTCCAATTTCTTGAGGAAGGGGTAAACTAGGCTGGGGCTGATGTCTTTACCTATGACTTTTCTGAAATTGTTAATTATCTCATACCCATGGACAGGTCCTTCATGTAGTATGGTAAGTATGTAGACGCGGCTGAAATCAGAAACCATCTCATTTATGTCGCTCTGTTTAGTCATAAAGCGTCTAACCTATCTTGTTAAGATATATTTATAGGACACTTTTAAACTTGTTTTTAATAGATAAGATGGTCTGTTACCCCATCCCGACCGCTGATTTCACCGCCGCAACCGCAAATGCCCCCTTTGTCTGCTGCGTTTGTCGTTGAAGGTGGCAGAGAGGCTGTCGCAGAGGAATCTCTTTTTCCTGCCTTTTCTCCTTTCTCCCAAAAAAGGCCAACTGCGGCGGTCCTGCAAACCCTTTTGCGGAGTTCAGCTTCGGATAAGGCAGAGGCTAATCTGGCAACGTAATTTAGATATATCTTTTACAGATATACTTATAAGCGTTACACCACACTAAGGGATATACGGAATTGTGGAGTGTAAATTTATGGCTACAGCAAGAGACCCAGTTTGCGGCATGACCGTTGACAAGGAAACCGCCATCAAACGGAAAATCGGTGACCGCTGGTACTACTTCTGTTCACAGTCATGCGCTGATGTTTACGAACAGCCTGAACGGGAATTAAGAGCCATGAAGCGCCGCGTCGCCATGACCCTTATAGGTGCGGTGGCGGCGGCAACCCTCAAAATCATTGCGCTTTTTGGGCTGGTCGGAGCCATCATGTCGCTGGAGATAATTGGGCAGCTTCAACTGTATAGCCTGATAATTTTCTTGGTTTCGGTGCCGATAATCTGGATTGCGGGCTTTAGCATATTCAAAGGCGCATACTTCTCGCTGCAGAACCGCAAAATAAACATGGATGTTTTGGTCGCCACAGGTGTGCTTGCAGGCTGGACTTACGGAGCGTTAAACGCCTTCTTACCCAGCATCGCCGAAGGCGGCGCAAGCTATCTGGAAGTGTCCATAGCCATCCTCGCTTTCGTGTTGCTGGGCAAGTACATCGAAGAAACCATAAGGCGCAAATCAGCAGCTTCGATTCGGCAACTGCTAGAGTTGCAGCCCACAACTGCTACGGTGCTTCGAGAAGGAAAAGAACAGGAAGTCTCCGTTGAAGAACTGCAAGTAGACGACTTAATCCTAGTTAAGCCGGGAGAGAAAATCCCCACTGACGGCGTTGTGGTTTCGGGCTACTCTTCAGTTGATGAGAAGCTCTTAACGGGCGAGAGCATACCTGTAGAGAAGAACGTGGGAAGCGAAGTCATAGGCGCAACCATAAACAAGACAGGAACGCTGCAGTTCCGAGCCTCCAAAGTCGGCGAGGACACAGCGCTCTCGCAGATAGTACATTTAGTAGAGGAAGCACAGGCTTCCAGCGCACCAGTCCAGAGGTTCGCAGACCGCGTAGTCGCCAAATTCGTACCCATCGTGTTCACTGCTGCCGCCATCTCGTTTATCTTCTGGTTTGTAACGGCTGGCTTCTCAACTGCGTTCTTTGCTTTGCTTGCGGTTCTGCTGGTTGCGTGTCCTTGCGCCATGGGCATTGCAACTCCAACAGCCATTTTGGCAGGCGTCGGAAAAGGAGCAGAATACGGCGTCTTGCTCAGAAGCGGCGAGTACGTGGAGAGAGCACGAAAGCTGAGCACGGTGGTCTTTGATAAGACAGGCACTTTAACCAAAGGGGAACCTTCAGTGACAGATGTCAAAGCGTACCGTGGCTTATCAGAGGCTGATGTGCTGGCGTTTGCGGGTGCAGCAGAAAAAAGCTCAGAGCACCCCCTTGCCGAAGCCATACTCAGAAAAGCCGAAGAGACAAAGGCAAAGTTTGTCGATGTGACGGCGTTTGAGGCTGTTCCAGGGCGCGGCGTGAAATGCATTGTTGGCGGCAGAAAAGTGCTTTTGGGAAACCGCAAGCTTATGCAGGAAGAAAACGTTTCCATCGGAGAAATCGAAGCAGATATGGCAGGATTGGAAGCTGAAGGCAAAACCGCCATGATGCTGGCTGTGGACGGCGAAGCCTCTGGAATTGTGGCGGCTATGGATACGCCAAAGGCGCATGCTGCTGAGGCAGTGGCTGCTTTGAAGGGCATGGGATTGGAGGTTGCCATGTTGACGGGGGATAACGAGTCAACTGCGAAGGCTGTTGCGGCGCAGGTGGGCATCGAACGGGTAATTGCAAACGTGCTGCCGTGGGAAAAAGAGGAAGCCATCAGCAAACTGCAGGACGAAGGCAAAGTGGTGGCGATGGTGGGCGACGGCATCAACGATGCACCCGCATTAGCCAAGGCAGACATCGGAATTGCCATCGGCAGCGGAACCGACATAGCCAAGGAAACAGGCGGCATAGTGCTCATCAAGGATGATTTGCGGGATGTCGCGTTGGGTGTGGAGCTTAGCAAGCGGACCATGCGGAAAATCAACTCAAACCTATTCTGGGCGTTCATCTACAATTCAGTGATGATTCCTGTGGCTGCTGCAGGTCTGCTGGGTCCACAAGGACCAATGTATGCTGCTGGCGCCATGGCGATTAGCAGTTTAACGGTGGTGGGCAACTCTGCGCTGCTGAGATTCGCCAAATTCGGCTTCGAAAAGTATAACGATGACAACAATTCGAAGTTAAGGGAGGAGGTGAAATAAGTATGGCGAAAGATCCAGTTTGCGGCATGATGGTTGACGAGAAAACTGCAAAGCTTAAAAGCGATTACGAAGGCAAAGCCTACTACTTCTGCAATGTATCCTGCAAGAACACGTTCGACAAGAACCCAGCAAAGTTCGCAAAAGGCTCAGATGACTGTCATTCTGGTGGCTGCTGCTGTTGCGGCGGACACTAGACAAGTAGGCTAAAGTTTTTTGTGCTGGTTTTGCCAGCTTTTTGCTTCTTTTTTTGTTGCGTCTGCTTGCTGATTACGCTCAGGTTTGGTATGCACCTAAAACTGCGTGTTCGGCGAACATGTCTTCGTTAAATGCTCCTGTGAACTCGACCTTTTCGTTTATGACCACTTTAGGAACCCCCATAACGGCGTATTTCTGTGCGACCACGGGAAATTCGGTGCTGTCAATTACATCAGCGCGGATAAAGTCGCTCTCTATTGCAAGTTTATGCGCGATGGCGGCTGCGGTTGGGCAATGGGGACAAGTCAGCGTGATGAAAACTTGGATGTGAACTGGGCTTTGGATGTCTTTGAGGATTTCTTTGGTTTTCTGCGCCAAATCCGTTTTGCCTCGTGACACGTTGATGATGGATTCCACAAGCGTCTGAAGTTCGTACCCGTAGGGTATACCGAAGATGCGTACACCATAGTCTTTTTTGCCTATAACAGCTAACGCGGGAATTTTATCTACGCCCAACCCTTTGGCTTTGTCTGAGTCTTTAACGAAATCAAGAATTTCAGTGGTGATTTTGTCGCTGAGCGTTGCCATCTCCTGAGCGAGCGTGCGGGTTTCGCTGCAGAAGCGGCATTCCAGTTCCTGCGTGAACATGACAAGTTTAACGGGGTCAACCAGCTTCTGTTGAAAATCGATTCTAAGGAGGTCTTTTTTATCATCAGGTAACATGCCCATATTGTTAATCTCCCTTTTTGAGTACATTCAAAACCTGTTCCCTAGACCATCTGGGCTCCTTACATATTATCTTTATGAAAAACTGTTCTGCGTTTTTTCTACCCTCCCCCTCGGTTTCTGCGGGCTTTGCCTCTGGTTGCTTTTTTGCTTCGGGTTGCGTTTTGGGTTTTTCTTGCGTCCGAAAAAGGGCGAAACGGGCTGGAAATGGTCTGTTCTGTTCGTTTCCTTCTTGGCTGCAGCGTTTTTCTCAGGTTCTCTTTTGGGTTTCTTAAGGTGAATGGGTATGCTTGCCGCAACGGCGACGATGCTCATGAGTGGAAAAAATTTTGGGTAGAAAAAACTGTTTGCCATGCCAAAACCGTTATAAATGCATCCAGAGAAAAATTTAGTGAGCTTTTCAACGAGAATAAGGGGTTGTATAAATGAAAATACTTCATGCGCGAGCAAAAACAATTCAGGATTACGAGATTGTTCTTGATAATGGTAGAGCCCACAGCGTCGTCGTAGACCAGTCAGATGAGAACTACGCGGGGTTGGGTGCGACGCCGCTTGAGTTGTGTGTTATGAGCCACGCAGGCTGCTACACTACGACAGCCTTGTTGGTTGCCAAGAGAATGCACTTGCCGTTGAAGGGGGTGGAGGTTTGGGTGGACGCTGTCAAAAGCCAAGAGACAGGCACCATAGCTGAGGAAACCTTCAACATAACCTTCACGGTTGACGCCACGGAAGACCAAATCAGGCGGCTCCACGAGCACACGTTGCGGAACTGCCATGTGGGCTTGCTCTTTGAGAAGGCAAGCGTCAAAACAGCTTATAACCTGAAGACGGTTAAGGAGTAGTGGAGGAATAAATTATGACTAAGGTTTCTTTGGCAAAAGATATTTACTGGGTCGGCGCGGTTGACTGGAACCTCCGCGACTTCCACGGCTACAGCACCAGCCGCGGCACCACCTACAACGCCTACCTTATTTTGGACGAAAAAAACGTGCTTGTAGACACCGTGAAGCACACGTTCTTTGACGACTTGGTTGCCCACGTCAGCGAAATCCTCGACCCTGAAAAACTCGACTATATCATCGTTAACCACGTTGAAATGGACCATTCAAGCAGCCTACCCAAAATGGCGAAGCTTGCCAAAAACGCCACCATAATCGCCTCGGAACGAGGCAAAGACGCATTAGTTGAACATTACGGCGAAGAATTTGCCAACGTAAAAACCGTTAAGACAGGCGACACCCTCAAAATCGGCGCGCGCACGCTCACCTTCGTGGAGGCACCTATGCTGCACTGGCCCGACAGCATGTTCACCTACGTTGTGGAAGACAAAATTCTCATGCCCAACGACGCCTTCGGACAGCACCTCGCCAGCGGCGCCCGCTTTGATGACGAAGTTGACCAGCATATCCTCATGGAGGAAGCCCAGAAGTACTACGCTAACATTCTGATGCTGCTGGGTCCGCTGGTCACCAAAAAAATTCAAGAAGTCGTTCAGATGGGCATACCCATAGACATGATTGCGCCCAGCCACGGCGTCATTTGGCGCGGCGACCCCTCAAAAATCATCAATGCCTACGCAGCTTGGGCGGCGGGTAAGGCAAAAAAGAAAATCGTCATAGTCTACGACACGATGTGGGGCAGCACCGACAAGATGGCGCGTGCCATAGCCGAAGGAGCAGTCAGCCAAGGTGTTGAAGTTAAGATGTGTAAGCTCCGCGCCAGCGACAACTCGGAAGCCATGACAGAAATCCTCGACGCAAAAGCCGTCCTCGTCGGTTCACCCACCCTCAACAACGGCATGTTCCCCACCGTCGGCTCCTTCCTAACCTACGCCACAGGCTTAAAACCAAAAGACAAACTGTGGAGCTTTTTTGGCAGCTTCGGCTGGGGAGGCGGCGCAGTCCGAGCCATGACGGAGATGGCAAGCAAAGTAGGCTTCGAAATCCACCAACCAGGACTGCAAATTAAGTACGTGCCCGACCAAGAAGACCTCAAAAAATGCTTTGAACTTGGCAAGCAGGTAGCCGCAAAAATCAGCACATAACCCCCCGCTTTTCCCTCTTTTCTTTTCCCGTCAAGCATTTTTCGTTTTTGGCTAGTACTGGATGCCCTTGGTTAACCTGAATCGTTGGGGCATTTTTACTTCTTGTACCACGTTAACGAAGTCTGCGCGGTCAATCAGGGTCTTTGGCGCGTAGCGCCCAGTTAAAACCACCGTGGTCTCTGCGGGCACTTTGCTAAGCAGTTCAAGCACACACCCAGTATTCAGCAGTCCCCAATGAGCTGCCAAATTCACCTCGTCCAAAACTAGCAGGTCAGGCTTTTTTTCCTGCATGACTTCTGCGGCAAATGCTAACCCAGCCTCAGCTAACTCGCGGTCGCGGTCCGTCACGGCTTCTACCTTAAATTTTTCTCCGCCGAACTCCGCCGTCCCCGACTTTTCACCTATCCAAGCTTCCCTACCAAACTGATAGATTTCGTAGAGGTCACTTAACCGCTTAGCGATAAGGTGTTCGCCTGTGTCTTTACGCCACTTGCAAAATTGTATGACAACAACTTTTTTGCCGTGCCCCACCATACGCAACGCTAAACCTAACGCGTTAGCGGTTTTTCCTCCGCCCGTGCCAGTGTACAAGTATATGTAACCCACGCTAATTCGCCTCCTAAGCGGGAAACGGGCAGTTCCGTGTGGGGCACCCGCCCGCGTACTCCGCCTGCGCCGAAACAAACGATCCCTCTTTAGCTTTCACTTCGCCTATGTAGAGCACCTGCTCGGGCTTGCTGCCGTAACGGAAAACCGTCACACCCTTGCATTTGAGCCGCCAAGCCAAATCGTAGATTTCGCGGACATCACCATCTGTGGCGTCGTTGGGCAAATTCACCGTTTTTGAGACAGCGTTGTCGGTGCTCCGCTGAAAAGCCGCCTGCATTCGAACGTGCCACTGGGGCGCAATATCCAAGGCAGTCACAAATACACGTTTAACATCCTCGGGGACGCCCCCAGCTTTCTGGACGGAGCCCGTGCGCGCGATTTCCGCCAGCAACTCGGCGCTGTAGAAGCCTCGCCGCTTCGCCGTCTCTTCAAACAGCGGATGGGTCTCAAACAGCCGCGCGCCACCCAACACGTTACGCATAAACGAAATGGCAAATAGCGGTTCGATGCCTGAGCTGCAGCCCGCGATGATGCTTATCGTGCCTGTTGGAGCAACTGAGGTGACGGTGGCGTTGCGTAACGCAGGGTACTTTGCCTCCCAGAGGCTTCCTTTGAAGTTGGGAAAGGAGCCACGTTTCTGAGCGATTTCCACCGATTTCGTGTGTGCTTCCTCTTCGATAAACGCCATGACCTGCTCGCCAAGCTTGAGCGCCTCGTCGGAGTCGTAGGGCACGCCCAGCATGATGAGCATGTCCGCGTAGCCCATGACGCCTAACCCGATTTTGCGGTTTGCTTTGGTAATGTCGTTTATCTCTTTAAGTGGATAAGAATTGGCGTCTATGACATTGTCGAGGAAATGAACAGCGTTACGTACGGTCTGCCGCAGTTTATCCCAGTTTACTGACTTTTGCTCCACTATTTTTGAAAGATTAACAGACCCCAAGTTGCAGCTTTCGTAGGGCAAAAGCGGAAGTTCACCACAGGGATTGGTCGCCGCAATTTTCCCGACCTGCGGTGTCGGGTTGTGTCTGTTGATTTCGTCTATGAAGACGACGCCGGGGTCGCCGTTTGCCCATGCTGAATGCGCGATTATCTGCCAGACCTCACGGGCGTTTAGCTGCTTGACTTTCTGGTTGTTGCGGGGGTTCACCAGCCAGTAGTTGCCGTCGCTCTGCAATGCGTTAAGAAACGGGTCTGTTGCCGCCACGGACACGTTGAAGTTGGTTAGCAGGGTCGGGTTCTGTTTTGCCGTGATGAACTCTAAGATGTCGGGGTGGTCCACTCGCAGGATAGCCATCATGGCACCTCGGCGTTTCCCGCCTGCTTTGATGACTTCGGTGGCGGTGTCGAAAACCCTCATGAAACTCACGGGTCCTGAAGCCACGCCTTTGGTGGAGCGGACGAGGTCGCCTTTTGGTCTGAGCCTTGAGAAGTCGAAGCCTACGCCGCCGCCTGTCTGCTCGATAAGTGCCATGTTTTTGACGGCGGCAAAGATGCTGCTAAGTGAATCCTCCACAGGTAAGACAAAGCAGGCGGACAGTTGCCCGATGCGGGTTCCCGCGTTGAACAGGGTGGGCGTGTTGGGCAAAAACTCGAGCTTTGCCATCATGTCGTAGAAGACTTTTCCGCTTGTCAGGGGGTCGTCTCCAAAAGCGGCGTCAACTTGAGCTATGGCTTTTGCGACCCGCTCAAAAAGCTGGGTCGGGGTCTCCACGATGTTTTCCTGCTCGTCCCGCAGCAGGTATCGCGCGTTAAGCACTTCAATGGCGTTAACGGTCAACTTAGGCTGCACGCCCAGAAGCCCCCGGAGCTTGCGGAGTTCCTCCTTTTTGCGGCGGAAATCCTCGTAGGCTAAAGCCACTTTCACATAGCCGCCCCTTCGCAGAACCGCGATAACGGTGTCTTGGGCGTCTTCAACCGAGGGAGTTTGCGTCGCGAATTTTTCTTCCATAAGCGTGACGACTTCCCGCGTGATTTCCGCGGCTTTTTCTCCGTCACCCAACTCCACCGCAAGGAAAGCCTTGTGGACAGCATTTTTGATTCGGTCAGCATCAAAATCGACGAGTCTACCGTCTCTTTTCCTGATTTTGCCCGAAAACATACTGGTCAATTAACCTGTCCTCACGTGGAAATATAAAGTTTTCAAACCCAAAAAAACATGCGGGATTCAGGATTTTTTGCGGAAAAAAGAGGCGTAGAAAGGAATAAATGGGGCTTTCAGCCGCGCAAAGGGCTATCACCTCATTTCTGACTCCGATTGATTTGAATTCGAATTTTCTTTCAGTTTACAAGGTAAACAACCGGTGGCTTTCTTTGTTGCCTACCGATAAGCAGCCAGTTCAACTCTGAAATAGAAGCGCAGATTTTTTTGTTTGTGTGCGGAAAACTTAATTAGACGGTATTACTTTCCTAAAAAAACGTGTTACCTGAGCTTTGTGGCAGAAGGAAAAGAAAATGACCAGCCTAATCAGCAGGGAGAAACTGAAAGAAAAAGAGCTAATGCGGATATTTGAAGACATCGACGGAGAAATCGCCTTGATGGCAGCTACAGCCAAATTCAACTACAACCTCAATAAAACAACCGAAAACGACCTAAACCTCAAACTGGCATACATAGAAGACACCACGAAAATTGCGGAACTGCTAAAAAACCGAATGTGCCTCCTACTGAAAGCCACAAGCTGATTCACATCAAAACCAGCACACTTGTAAAGGGAATAAGCAAGTTTGCATGCACAAAAGTTATTATCCCGAATTTGAGTCATTCAATTGGGAATATGTCATTCGGTGACTTGTTGAGTGTCCTTTGAAATCCAAGAATTGCCCGACGTTATCAGGATAATCGTTCTGCTAGAACTTAGCAAAGGCAAAAACGTGAAAAAAACTTTCTTGAAACGCCGTCTTGACAAAGTCTGTACAAAACGCAGCTGCATCGAGATGAGCGAACTGGATAAAGCGTTAGCTGAAATGTCCGCTGAAGGGCTAATTATAGCTGAAGATGACAAAATTCGGCTTTCAAAAAAGGGAATCTCGTTAGGCAAGGAATGGGAAAGCCTCCTGCTGAAAAAGGACCCCATCCTCGAAGTAGTCGCTGGCCTCATCGATGGCTCAATAACGGGGTTAGTTGTGGTCCTCTCAGCGTTCATAGCTTTAGCGACAGGCAACCCCGCGCTTATGGCAACTAAATCACTCATATTCGCGTCTTTTCTCACGCTATCAGCCGTCGCGATAACCAACTTTTCCAGCTTCCTCTTAGGCGGCATCACCGAAGACTTAGCCGACATTGTGACCCTGCAGACGCTGATGAACTACAGCCTAAGCGACATACCCGACCGAAAGGAACGCAGCAAATCCCTCATGCTCATAAAAAGACTATTCACGCTGCTAAGCAAAGAAATCCACAGGTCAAACCTTTACGCGGCACTCATCTGCGGAACAACCACCTTCATAGCAGGAAGCATACCAATAGCAACCTACGTCTATTTGCCTGCACCGTTCAATCTAATCGCGTCTTTAACCGTGGTCGGCGTAGTTTCAGGAGTGTTTCTAGTCCGTTACCGAGCACGAAAAACCAGAGTTCACTGGAAGGTAACTTTGCTGGAAACAGTGTCGATTTTGATAATCGCGTCAATCGTTTCGCTACTGCTGGGACTACTATAAACGCCGCCAAAACCGAAACAAAACCACAAAAAAGGAAAGCAGCTAGGTCATGCTCCTTAGCTTCAACTCAAAGAAGTGTTCCCTGCTGTTTCGGAGGGCAAAAACCCTAACTACATCGCCGACCCGTCTTTTGCGAATTTCCCTAACCAAATCCTCGATGCTTCGGGTTTCCACATTATCCACTTCAAGAACTATATCCCCCTCCGCCATGCCAGCGTAGTCAGCGGGGCTACCTTCGGCAACTCGGGTTACTAAGACACCGTGACCAACGGGAAAACCATAGTAACGAGCAATTTCAGAGGTCAAAGTTAAACCCACAACGCCTAGCCAAGGACGCTGCCCTGTGCCTTCAGTGATTATGTCGGTGGTGCACGCCTTCGCAGAGTTTATGGGTATGGCAAAGCCTATGCCCTGCGCGAACGGAATGATAGCGGTGCTTATCGCCACGATTTTGCCGTCCAAATCCACCAGCGGACCGCCACTGTTGCCGGGGTTAATGGCGGCGTCGGTTTGGACAAGGTTTTCTATGAGTCCACGGTCAGATTCTATGGTTCGGTTAAGAGCGCTGATTACGCCTGAGGTTACAGTGGGTCCACCTGTCAAGCCGAAGGGGTTCCCGATGGCGAACACCCGCTGGCCCACCCTGAGCTTGTCGGAGTCGCCCAGCTCTGCGAACTGGAGGTTTTTGGCGTTGACTCTAACTAGGGCTATGTCTCGCCCAACGCATGAACCTGCTATGGTGCCTTCGATAACCTCGTTGTTCCATAAAGTAACATTGATTTTTTGAGCGCCACCGACCACATGGTGGTTAGTCATGATGAGACCTTTGTCGGCGTCAAATATTGTTCCTGAACCCATACCTGAAACTGGGACGGCTTGGTAGAATATGTTTTGAACAAGCCTGACGGTGCTTATGTTAACTACGCATTTAGAAACTTTGTCGATGACATCTAACACTTTTTCCTCGTTGTAGAAGGACATGCTTTTGCCTCTGCCGAAATAATTTCAGAAGGCAGTTTTATAAATCTTCAAACCCTACGGGTCAAAACAGAAAATGCAGTCGTCGATTTTGGGTTTCTGGTTCGCCTGACAAAGAGAACACATTAGACCTTTGTTGCGTATCACGGTGCATGCCTGACAGAAAAGTTTCATTACTTCTTCGTGCTCTATAGGATTAGCTAAAAGCAGAGGAATCATCTGGTTGGTTATTGCTTGGATTTCGGGCAAGTTCACTATGGGTATGGTTGCGCCACGAACTTTCTTGCTGTACTTGCTTACAGCTGATTGTGTTACCCCCAAGATTTGGGCAATCTGAGCCTCCTTCAGATTGTGTTTTTCAATAAGAGTTTGAGCAAGAAGGGCACGTATAGAAGGGGAAACTGTCTTCACAGCGACTTCGCAGGGCGCGAGCATACTTCCACCAAATAGGGTAAGTATTGGGAAAATGTATTTAAAGATGCCGTATGTCATGTACAATGACGTATGTCTGGCGGGTCTCTCTCTAAACCCTCCAAATCTGACTTTTCCCCGCCAGGCACACACTTCAAAGGAAAGGAATCTCATGAAAACCCAAGAGACCCTCGCCGACAGCGACAAGGGCATGACTGAAATACTACGCAGCTTAGACCGAGAGTGCAAGGAGTGCTCACCGGTATCTCCGCTTGAATGCATAAGCAACTGTAACGTGTGGAGGCTGCGCAATGAGCTGCGTATACTTTGCGAAACCATGGAAAACCCTCAGTTCATGAAAGACCTGCTGAACGTTTTGAAAAACGACACACGCATAGCAATTCTGCAAATCACCGCGAAAGGAAGATACTCTGTGGGTAAGCTACAGCAGGAACTTAAAAAGACAGGTTACCTACACAGCCAAGACACGCTGCTTGAAGAGTACTTGCGCCCGTTACTGAATGTGGGCTTGATTGCGGAATCACATGACCAGTTCTACGCTACAACTTTCGGCGGCAGACTCACCGATTTGATTGAGAACTTGCCTGAATTCACAGATGTTTTGCCCTCGCACAGCGAATGCTACGAGGAAACCATCCTCAAAGCCCTGCAGGAGGGACCTAAAACTTTCGAGGATACCAAGGGGTTTATCCCGCCCAAAATCATTTCGCGTATCCTTAAGCGGCTCAAGACAGCGGGGTTAATCAAGACACCGCAGGAAAGAGACTACATATTCTTCTTCCGATCCAAACGGGACCAGAGCAAAGAAACCCTAACAGCTACAGAAACCAGAGTCTACGGCAACATACCCGAAGAAGGAATCTCAGCAAAGAAGTTGGCACAAAAAACGGAGCTTTCGCTACGGAGAACCTACAAGTACCTGCGGGGCTTAAAAGGCAAGAAACTCGTGTTCACCAGAAAAACACCGAAAACCTACTCGCTAACTGAAAAGGGCGAACGCTTAGCTTGGCTGCTAAACGAACTGCAAAAGATTGTTGAGGAGACATTGAGCTTCTCAGAAGAATTCGCAAAACACAAAGAAAACGCCTAAATCCCAAAAACCCTTTTTTCGTCAAACCCTCACGCGGCAAGCAGAACCTAAGACAAGAAAAACTTGATTTAACCGTGAAGAGAGGCACTCCAGAAAGAGGTTTTTCAGGTTATTGACCGCTGAAAACGCCAATAGCGATAAGACCCTCTATAGGTTTCTGCATTGGGTTCTGTGAAGTCTTTGTCTCCCAACATCGATGGGAGGTTTTTGTGATTGGCTTGTGAAAAGTCGTCACTTGTTGGGTTCCTTCAAAGTTTAGCGGTCAGCGTCGCTATAAAATCTGGATAGAATTCGAATTTTTCATCAACAAAGGTTAAGGTGACGATTGAGGGGGTTGATTGATTAGTTAGTGCGACGAAAAATAATTTGTTTAATGCTGAAATTTGTTTGAGTGATTCGGCTGTGTGTCTTAGGCTTTCGCCTGAGAAGGATAGTTGTATAGCTATGGTTACTGCTTGCGGGTTGTGTTTCATACGTTCAAAACCGATGGTGAAGGTGAAGTATTTGGGGCAGTCTAGGCAAAGGAATTTTTGGAGGTTACCTGTTTTTGCGTATGCCTTTTTTCTTGAGGTTGCGTGAGCCACAGTAAATACAGATTGACAGGTTGTCGATTGGTTTTATGGTTCGGATTTTTAATTCTGCGCGGATTGACAGAGAGGCACAGGCAAAATAAAGCGTCCTCGAACTTGTGAAAAAAGAATAGGAAAAAATTCAAAAGTGGTTTCACATAATAGGACTTAATTTAGGGGGTGAGTCAAAAGTGGGTGCTCCTTCATGGGTTTATCGGCGCCAAATTGAAAGAGAACAAGCAGTACACAGCTCTGACGTGACCAGACTCAATTCGCGAATTAACGAACTACAACAGGAAAATGCAACTCTTAGAGAGAGAGTTAAAGAACTTGAAGATGAAAACGCGAAATTGAGAGCTAAAGCGTAATAACGTTTCTACTAGTGCAACTGCTGTAGCATACTTGGGGGTTGTTGCCACTCTTCTGAAACGGCTGTTTTCTGGCACTGCTTGAGGCTGGATGGTTTGTGTCTATTAACGCAAAAACTGTTGTTGCCGTTTTTGTCGAATCGGATTACAACTAAGATAGATAGAAACGGAAAGGGAAAAGTGTGGTAGCGGGGACTAGATTTGAACTAGCGATCTCTGGGTTATGAGCCCAGCGGGTTAATCCTGGCTACCCCACCCCGCTGCGGGTGCGGTTCAACAGCTTTTTCTGAGAACCGATGATTATACCTCTGCTCACCAACTATTAACGGTTTCTTTTTTGTTTATGCAAAAGCGTTTTTAGTTGCGTGTCTTCATTGGTAGATTGAAGGTGCCTCAACGGTGGATAAGCCGTATCTGCGAGAAATGTCAAATCCATGCTTGGATAAGCCGACGTTTATTCAGGGGCTTCCAGGTTTTGGCAACGTGGGCAGAATTGCAGCGCACCTTTTCATCAAATACTGCAACGCAAAACCGTTTGCGGAGTTGTATTCGCCGACTTTCCCAGATTATGTTTCGGTTAGCTCGAAGGGAACATGCCGCTTGCCCCGCTACGAGTTTTTCCACGCCAAGATTGACGACACCGATTTTGTTGTTATGTCGGGGGAAACGCAGCCGTCCTTTGAGGATGTCTTGGCGCATTATGATGTCTGCGGCGAAATAGTCAACTACGTGGAGAAGCTCGGCTGCCAATTTGTCGTAACCATCGGCGGAGTGCCCATAACAGAAGAAAAAGCACAGGTCTACGTGGCTGCCACATCCCCGCGGCGGGCGGCAGAGTTCATGGAGAAGGGCGCTGTGATTTATAGCCGAGGAAAAATTGTGGGCGGAACAGGCTTGACGTTGGCGTTAGCAAAGGAACGCGGCTTAGAGGGCATCTGCCTCTTGGGAGCAACAACCGGTTTTAAGGCAGATAAGGAGGCTGGTTTGCTTGCTTTCAAGTTTTTGATGAAGGCTTTAGGAAAAGAGATAAAAGAAGGGTTACCAGAAACACAGTAAGCTAAAGCAGAGAAGAGCTGACATGACGCAAACTGAACAAAACAAAACAATCGACAACAACTTCATCAATTCGAAGTTTGGAAAAGTATTCTTGACCCTGGTGTCGGTTTTTCTGGTTTTTGCTGGACCCACCTACGTGGTGTACGGTCTTGCGGAAATCATCAAAGTGGACTTGGCAGCTTCATTTGGGGTGGGCATTGCCCTATTCATCATAGGCATATTTATGATGAGGTATCTGATTCAGAAGAAAATCATAACGTAACCGTTTTGCCTCGGATACCCTAGGGTGCATCATCAAGTCAGCTTTTTAAGATTCGTCATCGGCGAATTCTAAAGCCGCGGCGCAGCTATTAAATTTGTTCGCAACAAAAGCGGTTTCTGCGAACTTAAAGTGCCGCGCAAGGCAGCTCTTTTTGCTAGTTAATGGTGGCTCATTGTTTTATTTGACAATGTAAAGTCTTGCTTTTGTTTTGAGTGTTCACTGTAAGAAGAAAAATGGATTCTAACTCTATACCGCCAATGAAGAAAACATATAATGTATGCCCGCAAACATACCCAGTATGCAAAGCGGCGACAAACAAAACTTAAAAGAATTCCTACAGAAAGACGGCGAAGCCCCAGCTAAACGCACAACCATCATACTCGAAAAAGAAGAACGAGAATACATCGACGCCCTCATCCGCGACGGTAAAGAACCCGGAATCAAGCCGCTGATAAGCAAAATGCTCGACGTTTACCGAAGCATGATGGTTTATGACTGGCGGTTCCCCGGCGAATACTACTGTGGTATAAGCCGCATTGCATTTGTGAATGTAGAACTTCTCAACATCCTGATTCAGCAGACCCCCAAGGAAAAGTGGCGGGAAATCGGCATAAAAATGGGGTCCGCCCTTAAAGTCTCCATGGAAACCACCTTGGATTTGCCAGCCATAACAAGAAGCAACTGGGATAAAATCTTCAAAAGACTCAGGGTTCAGGGACTGGGCGACATAGCCACGAAAGACAAGTACCTACTCGTCAAGACACCCTTCATCAACGAACCAGAAATCCTTGGCGGCATCCTCGAAGGGCTACTGGACGTAGAGTTGGATCTAAAAAACACTGTGCCGCCGCTTGTTTTTGAAGTACGAAAAACGCTGGCTTCAGATGCGCCAACATAGGCTCGCTTAAACCTTAAATCGTGATTCAACTTTTAAGATATGTTTATTAGAACGAGTTACTTATGGTGCGGTTCAGTGGCGAAAGATGAGGGATTGTATTCACCAAAGGCGATTGTGTTCATCCAAAGTAAAGGCAGTCGCAGCAGTTTCCGTTTAGAAACGAAAACCTATTTTACAGTACGTTCCCGAATCGAGAAAGCCGCAGATTTTTTGGAACCAAAGAAACGTGTAGTGAACAGACTGAATGTTAGTTTAATGAAAAAGTTAGGTGATCAAGAATGGATAAATTGAAATTTGCAATACCCGCAGGCTCCTTAGCCAAAGCAACCTATGAATTCTTCGCGCGTTCAGGATACAAACTCTCAGGCACCGAACGCACATATCGACCAACGATAAACGACCCTGAAATCGAGATGAAGGTTCTGCGCCCCCAAGAAATCCCAGTCTTTGTCAGCGAAGGATTGCAGGATTTAGGCATAACGGGGCAGGATTGGGTTAGGGAAAACCGCGCTGATGTTGAGAGCCTGCAAGATTTAGAGTATGGAAAAATCAAGCTAGTCATAGCGGTGCCAAAAAGCGTAAGCGCAAACTGGGGCATGGGCGACTTCATGGAGTCTGTGTGGGAGCAAGGCAAAAACTTCCGCGTCAGCACCGAATACCTCAACATAGCCTCTGAATACCTCAAGAGCAAACCTGAGTACAAAAAACGCTTCGGCGACGCTGACCCCATGATTGTAACGCCATGGTGGAAGAAAGGCGACAACCCGCGAGCCAAGATTTTCCTGTCATTTGGCGCGACCGAGGCAAAGCCGCCGGAGAACAGCGACTGCATAATGGACGTGACTGAAACAGGCACCACCATGGAAGCCAACAACCTCAGAATCATAGAAACCGTCATGAGGTCATCAGCCACGCTCATAGCCAACAAGAAAGCCCTTGAAGACCCCGAGAAACGGGAGAAAATCTTTGACATCGTCGCGTTACTTAAGGGCGTCGTAGACGGCTCCAAACGCATCCACATATTTGTGAACGTCAAGAAAGCGAACCTGCAAAGGCTGCTCACGGAGTTGCCGTCGCTGAAGAACCCGACGATTTCGCCGTTGGCGGATGAAGCTTGGGTCGGCGTAAACACAGTCATCGAGAAGGACTGCCTCATAGAGTTACTGCCGAAAATCCGCCAACTCGCGCAGGGCTTGGTTGTTTACGAGCCGCGGCAGGTCCTCGCTTTAGATGAAATTACTCGGAGAAAAGAAGGTAAATGCGCACCCGACTTGAAATAAAAGTTTGGAAAGCCCGAGAGCTTCCTCTGAACTGGTTCAAGCGTAAGGCAATTGACGATACAGACAGCGAAGCCGTCGAAAACAGTGTTAAAGAAATAATCGGCGAGGTTCAAAAACGAGGAAACACGGCGCTAATTGAGTTTACAGACAGATTTGACAAAACTAAGCTGACCGCTAGAGACCTTCAGGTAAGCACTGCAGAGATTAAAGCCGCATACAAAACCGTCAGCCAACAGCAAGTCAACGCACTCAAATTGATGAGAGAAAGACTCTTTTCAAACGAAAAACGTGCTCTTCGACAGATAGGCTACAAGACTTCACGAGAAGGCATATCCATTCAGAACGTGATGCGCCCAATAGAAAGCGTCGGCTGCTATGTTCCAGCAGGACAAGCCGTCTACCCCAGCACACTCGTTATGACAACAACCCCAGCCAAAGTTGCAGGCGTACAACGCATCGTTGTTTGCTCGCCCCCAACCTCCAAAGGCACCATCAACCCGCTGATTCTTGTAGCTGCAGATATCTGTCAAGTGAACGAGGTTTACAAAGTTGGAGGCGTCCAAGCCATAGCTGCATTAGCCTACGGAACCGAAACCATCAAACCCGTCAAAAAAATTGTCGGTCCAGGAAGCAAATATGTCACAGCCGCCAAAGTACAAGTTTCTAAAGATGTAGCCATCGACATGCCTGCAGGACCCAGCGAAGTCCTCATTCTGGCAGATGAGAAGGCAAACCCGAAGTTGGTGGCGGCGGACATGATTAGCCAAGCAGAGCACGGAACAGATAGCGTAGCTGGACTAATCACCCCTTCAAGGAAACTTGTTGACGCGGTCTTGCGGTGCCTTGATGAACAAAGTGCTGTGGCGGAGCGCAGAGAAATCGTGGAGAAAGCGCTCTCAACGCATGGATTCATAATCGTATGCAAAGACGACCCTGAAGAGATTATCGCTTTAGCGAACGCTTTTGCGCCAGAACACCTCGAAATCATGACTGAAAAGCCCAAGGACGTTGCTGACAGAATCACCTCAGCAGGGTTAATCCTCATGGGACCATACAGTCCAGTAGCGTTAAGCGACTACGGCAGCGGAACCAACCACGTCTTGCCCACAGGCGGATTCGGAAGCGTCTATTCAGGGTTGTCCGCGTTAGACTTCATGCGAAGAGTCAGCATTGTGGAGAGCACAAAAGAAGGCTTAGAAAAAATTAGGAGCCAAGTTAAAGTCCTCACCGAAGCAGAGAACCTTCCCAATCACTGCAAGGCAGTCGAAGCGAGGTTTGAGAATGAATCCTAGATGCGAAGACTGGCTACGTGGAAAACTGGAGCGGCTACAGGGCTCCGAAAGCTACAATGCCGAGAAAACCAACAAAGAAATCGCAGACAAATACGGCTTAGCAGTCACTGACATCGTGAAACTGAACTACAACGAAAACCTCTACATCCCACGCGAAAAAATCATCCCGCTGCTTAAAGAGGTGGCGGAGGAAGTGGATTTCCGAATTTACCCGCAGAACGAGGAGGCGCTGCTGAAGGAGAAAATCGGCGAGTACCTGCAAGTACCCCAAGATAGCGTCACGGTCGGCAACAGCAGCGACGAAGTCATGGAGCGCGTTATCCGCATCTTCCTCAAAAAAGGCGACGCCGCAGTCACCTTCACGCCTACGTTCAGCGTCTTCAAGTACTGTGTCCTGTACGAGGAAGCAGAATACGTTCAGGTTCCACTGTGCGACGACTTCAACATCGATATGGAGGCTATGCACAGTGCTTTCACGTCTAACGCGAGGCTGCTGTATTTGTGCTCACCCAACAACCCCACCAGCAACCAGCTGAAGCCGCGGGAAATAGAGGCTTTGATTGAAGAGTTTCCAGGCATCGTACTGGTGGATGAGGCGTATGGAGAATACGCGGATTACTCAGTTGTGCCGCTCATAAAGAAATATGAAAACCTGATTGTACTGCGGACCTTCAGCAAGGCGTTCAGCTTGGCGGGGCTCAGACTCGGCTACGCCTTGGCGAACCCAACGCTGGCAAAAGCGCTGGATAAGACGCCTGCGCCCTACCCCGTCAACGCAGTTTCGCTGAGCATGGGACGCAAGATGCTGGAGAACATCGGGTTGATGCGGGAGTCCGTGACGGCGCTGAAGCTGGAGCGCGGAAAACTCATAAGCCGACTTAACGAAATAAAAGGCGTAGAAGCGTTCGATTCGAAGGCGAATTTCGTGCTCTTCAACACTGCCAAGCCATACGCGGGGGTTTATGAAGCTGCCCTGAGCAGGGGCTTAGTCATAAAAAGGCTGGGTAAACTGGTGAGGTATGAGAATTGCCTGCGGACCACGGTGGGTTTGCCTGAAATGAACGCAAAACTCCTAAAAACCTTAAGCGAATACATGGAGGATTAAGATGAGAACCGACCAAGTTTACAGAAAAACCAAGGAAACTGAAGTCACAGCCAAAGTGAACCTTGACGGCGAAGGAAAAGCCGAAATAACCACAGAGGTCGCCTTCTTTGACCACCTTCTCACCTCGTTTGCTACACACAGCCTCATAGACGTAACCGCCAAAGTGCAGGGCGACCTGAAGCACCACTGTATCGAAGACTTAGCCATAGGGCTTGGCGAGGCACTCAGCAAGGCGCTGGGCAGCCGCGAAGGCATCACAAGGTTCGGGTACGCAGCCGTGCCCATGGACGATTCGCTGGCTTTCGCAGCCGTGGATTTGGTTAAGCGCCCCTACGCCGTGATTAACCTCAAGCTCAGAGGCAAAAAAGTGGAGGATATGGCAACTGAGGACATCGTGCACTTCTTTGAGACCCTGGCAACTTCGCTGTCAGCAAACATTCACGTGTGGACAGAGTACGGCGGCAACGACCACCACAAAGCAGAAGCCGCAATCAAAGCGTTAGCGCGGAGCCTAAAGCAAGCGGTAGCCATGGACCCCAGACGCAAAGGCGTTCCCAGCAGCAAAGGTGCAATGTAATGCCCCAAGTTTTCATCGTGGATTACGGCGTGGGCAACCTGCTCAGCCTAAAATTTGCCCTCGAAAAAACAGGACTAACCGCCAAAATCACCCCGCCCACTAAGAACCTCAAAGACGCCGACGCCATCGCGTTGCCAGGCGTGGGAAACTTCACTGCCGCCGCGAAAGCTTTGGAGCCCGTGAAGCAGGCGCTTGTCGACGCCGTCGAGGCTGGAAAGCCGATTCTGGGCATATGCCTTGGGCTCCAGCTGTACTTTGAAGACAGCGAGGAAGGCCCAGGCGAAGGCTTAGCGTTCTTCAAGGGCAGAAACGTGCGGTTGACGGGTCCCGTGAAGGTGCCGCACATGGGCTGGAATACACTGCAGAAAGTCAGGGAAAACGAGTTACTTGACGGCGTAGAAGACGACACATACGTGTACTTTGTACACTCGCTCTATCCCGTGCCTGCCGACAAAAGCATAGTCTGCACCCAAACCGAGTACGCCCAAACATTCACTTCAGCCGTTGCCAGCAGAAACATCTTTGGCACCCAGTTTCACCCAGAGAAAAGCGGCGACCTAGGCTTGAAAATCCTCCAAAACTTCGCCCGAGCCGTAGCAAGGTGACATGCAGTGCAGGTTATTCCCGCAATTGACTTAATGCAGGGCAGGGTAGTCCGCTTAACCAGAGGCGACCCCAATCAGGCAAAGTTCTACGATGCCATAGGCACCCCCGTGGAGGTTGCCAAGAAGTGGCAGGCGGAAGGCGCCCAGCGGCTACATATCATTGATTTGGACGCAGCGTTTGGTAAGCCAGACAACCTCAAAGTCGTCGCCAAAATCGCCCAAGCTACAGGATTGCCGATTCAGGTGGGCGGCGGCATACGCACGGTGGAGGCGGCTGAGAAGCTGCTGTCAGCAGGAATCCAATACGTCATCTTAGGCGCGTTGGCATTCAAAGACCCCGCAGCAATCAAAAAACTTCAAGAAAAATTCAGTTCAGACCGCGTCATCGTAGCCTTAGACAACAAAGACGGGAAAGTCATGGTGGAGGGCTGGACAAGCAGCACCGCATTCACGCTTACCGAGGCTTTGAAGACCTATGCGGGGCTGGGCGCAGAAACGTTCCTGATTACGTCCATAACTAAGGACGGCACGCTTTCGGGTCCCGACTTGGATACGCTCAACCAAGCCTGCAGGGACACGGGCGCGTCGGTGATTGCGGCGGGCGGGATAGGCGGCTTAAACGATTTGGTCGCGCTCAAACGCGTCGGCGTCCAAGCCGCGGTTGTTGGTAAAGCTCTCTACGAGGGCAGATTCACTTTGAAAGAAGCAATAAAAACAGTAACGGAGAACTAGAAACAGATGCCGTTAGCTAAACGTATAATTCCATGTTTGGATGTGACGGGCGGATGCGTCGTCAAGGGTATAAACTTCCTTAACCTCCAAAACGCGGGCGACCCCGTTGAATTGGCCAAGCGCTACTCGGACGAGGGCGCAGACGAACTTGTCTTCTTAGACATCACTGCATCCTCAGATAACCGCGAAACCCTACGGGACATCGTGGAGGGCGTGGCGAAAGCCATCAGCATCCCCTTCACCGTCGGCGGAGGCATACGCAACGAATCCGACGCTCGACTAGTGCTGTGCAGCGGCGCAGACAAAACCAGCGTGAACACGGCAGCCGTCGAGAAACCCCAGTTAATTTCAAAGCTGGCAGACCTGTTTGGACAACAATGCGTGGTCGTTGCAATAGACGCCAAACGAAACTACAACGTGCAAGAAGGCAGAACCACGGTGGAAACTGCTAAAGGAGAATGCTGGTTTGAGGTTTACACTTACGGAGGACGCAAACCCACAGGCATAGACGCCATTCAGTGGGCGCTCAAAGCCACGGAGCTGGGCGCAGGCGAGTTCCTAGTGACCTCGATGAACTGCGACGGAACCAAAGACGGCTACGACTTGGAGTTGACGCGGGCGATTTCGGAGCGAGTGAACGTGCCCGTTATCGCAAGCGGCGGCGCAGGCAAACCAGAGCACTTTCTGGAGGCGTTCACGAAGGGCAAGGCGGACGCGGCTTTGGCGGCGTCGGTGTTCCACTATGACCAATATCCCGTTCCCGTTGTGAAGGAGTATCTGCGGAAGATGGGGGTGACAGTTAGATCATGACAGAAACTGAACCGAACCTTATCGAGAAACTTGACTGGAAAAAAATGGGGGGGTTAATTCCCGTTGTCGTGCAGGATGCTGACTCTAAAGAGGCGCTGATGCTTGCCTACGCCAACAAGGAAGCTCTGGAGAAGACGCTGAAGACGGGTTTTGGCACGTACTGGAGCCGAAGCAGACAAAAACTGTGGATGAAAGGCGAAACCTCAGGAAACACCCAGAAAATCGTGCGCGTCGTCGCCGACTGCGACTATGACACTTTGCTGTATGTTGTGAAGCAGAAGGGTCCTGTCTGCCACACAGGCGCAGAAACATGCTTCCACCACGAGTTTAAAGTCTAAATAGTTTTAAAAGGCAAACACCTTTTTTTATTCGGGTCACACGCGAAAAGCGTCTTATTAACTAATTCAGGAAAGATATCATATGTCGCTCCATGAAGCCATACTGTACTCCAAAGAAAAAGACCTCAAAGTCAAATGTAGCCTCTGCGCGCGGCGATGCCTCATAGCCGACGGCGCAACCGGATTTTGTCTAGTCAGAAAAAACCAAGGCGGCACCCTCTTCACACTCAACTATGGCAAAGCGGTTTCTGCGTGTGTTGACCCCATAAGCAAAAAACCTCTGGCCCACTTTAACCCCGGAGCGTTAGTGATGTCGGTTGCCGCTGCAGGATGCAACTTCCGCTGCCAGTTCTGCGACAACTGGATGATAAGCCAAGAAAAAGAAGTGACCGGCAAAAACTTTCCACCTGCAGACATCGTGAAGGCAGCAAGAGACAGAAACTGTCAAGGCATAGCCTACACGTACACGGAGCCCACAATTTACATGGAATACGCCCGCGACACCGCCGAAATCGCGCATAAAGTGGGGTTCTTCAACACGTTTGTCACGAATGGGTACATGACGCCTGAAGCCGTCAAAGCTATAGCGCCCTTCTTGGATGCGGCGACGGTGGATTTCAAGGCGGGTGGAGACCCCAACTTCTACAAAAGCTTCTCTGCCGTTCCCGACGTGGAACCCATATACGAAGCCCTAAAGGAGCTGAAGCTTCAGGGTGTCCACATAGAAATCACTAACCTCGTTATCCCCAAAGTCGGAGAGGACATGGAAAGAATCAGGCAGATGGCAACATGGATAAAGGAGTATCTGGGCAAGGATACGCCGTTTCATCTGCTGCGGTTCCATCCTGACTATAAGATGACTACGGTTCCCGCGACGTCCGTGCAGACCCTTGAACACGCATACATGACCTGCAAGAACGTCGGTTTAAACTATGCTTACATAGGCAACGTGCCGGGGCATCCAGCCGAGAACACGTACTGCCCCAACTGCAACGAGCCAGTGATTAAGCGGTACAGTTTTGAAATTACACGGTGGAACCTCACCAAGGACATGCGGTGCCCCGTCTGCGGACACAACATCCCCATCAAAGGAAGACTGCATGTAACGGGAGCAAAGTTCCCCTACGCCCTGTTTTAATACGCCACAAAGCAGAATTATCTGTAGAAGAGCATGTGGAAGCTTCTGCGACCAAACGCAACCGAAGTTCTAAACGACCCCACGTTGAAGAGAAGTTTAGCCAGATATTTCGCGGTTGCGCAAAACGAGAAGCCCCCAAAATTCAAGATTGCCCAGAAAACACCCGCAAATTTCAGCTTCAACGACCCCTTAGAGAAGCTCTGGCAAGAACATGAAAAGGTAACGGGCGAATTTGGCAAGATAGAACAGGAAATCGCCTCAACAACAAGCTTGAATTGCATGCGTGCTCCAGAAAAGTCGTATTTCAGCCTGAAGCTTGAAATTGCAGGCAGGATTCTGCAGAACTGCCATTTCTGTAGCCGAAACTGCAAAGTTAACCGCGTTTTAGGCGCATTGGGGTACTGTAAATGCGGCGGCGGCAACATGACGGTTTCCAGCATCTTCGCGCACATGGGCGAGGAACCAGAACTTGTCCCGTCAGGCACCGTGTTCACGATGGGCTGCACCATCCGATGCAGACACTGCCAGAACTGGACCATAAGCCAGTGGATGGAAAAAGGCGCCGAGTTCACGCCGCAGGCTCTGGCTAAAGAAGTCGATAACCTGCGCTTTGCCGGATGCAGAAACGTGAACCTTGTGGGCGGAGAGCCGACGCCGTGGCTTTTTCAGTGGCTGCAAACCTTCAGGCATGTAGAAGCTAATGTGCCCGTGGTGTGGAACTCCAACAGCTACTACAGTCCCGAAACGGCGAAGTTGCTTGCGGGATTTGTTGACGTTTACCTGTTGGACTTCAAGTATGGACCAAGCGGATGTGCAGAGAAAATTTCGGAAGCCCCAAACTACTGGGATGCCTGCACCGCCAACCACCTCCAAGCCAAGAAGCATGGCGAGGTAATCGTACGTGTCCTTGTTTTGCCGGGGCATCTGGAATGCTGTACCCTGCCTATCTTGAACTGGATTAGCAAAAACTTGGGCGCCGAAACCAGAGTTAACGTTATGTCGCAGTATAGACCCCAATGGCGGGCACGCGAAATCCCTGAACTGCGTAGAAGACCCACTAGAGTCGAGATGAGGAAAGCTGTTCAGGCAGCAAAAAAGGCTGGATTGAAAAATCGGGTAAGCTGACGAAAAATCCTTCAGACCCGTTGATGGGAGAGCCCCGCGTTTTTCTGTACCTAAACGAAAAGCAGCTTCTTCCTTGAAGAAAACTGTTTGCGTCGGAAAATTAATTAACCCAAAACCTCTGATAACCTCCCAGCAAAGGTGAAAATTAAGTGACAATAAAAGTAGGAATTAACGGATTCGGAAGAATCGGCAGACTTCTCTACCGCGCAGCTATGGAACGTAAAACCAACATCGAGTTCGTAGCCATCAACGACCTTGCAGACGCCAAAGCCAACGCAAACCTCCTTAAATACGACAGCGTCCACGGAAGGTTCCCAGGCACCGTCGAAGTCCAAGGCAACGACCTAGTCGTCAACGGCAAAGTCCTCAAATGCCTCCAGCAAAGAGACCCCGCACAGCTCCCATGGAAAGACATGGGTGTATACTTAGCCGTAGAATCCACAGGCTTATTCACCAACCGCGAAGGCGCAGGCAAACACCTCACTGCAGGAGCCAAAAAAGTCTTAATTTCAGCTCCAGCCGCTGATCCAGATGCAACCATAGTGCTTGGCGTAAACGACAACGTCTATAACCCCGAAAAAGACAACATCCTCAGCAACGCCAGCTGCACCACCAACTGCCTTGCACCCATCAGCAAAGTCTTAGCCGACAACTTCGGTCTTGAACAAGCTCTCATGACAACTGTGCACAGCTACACTAACGACCAGAAAGTGCAAGATGTCGTCCACAAAGACCTGCGTAGAGCACGTGCAGCCGCAGTGAACATTATCCCGACAAGCACTGGCGCAGCAAAAGCTATAGGCTTAGTTTTGCCTTCATGCAAAGGCCTGATGAATGGCATTGCACTCCGTGTGCCAACTCCAGATGTTTCGCTGGTTGATTTGACCTGCGTTTTGGGCAAGGAAACCACCAAAGAAGAAATCAATGCCGCCATGAAGCAGGCTGCAGAAGGACCGCTCAAAGGCATACTCCAGTACACGGAAGACCCGATTGTCAGCAGCGACGTGATGCACAGCACCTACAGCAGCGTATTTGATGCTCAGTTAACCATGGTTTTGGGTGACAAGGGTAAATTTGTTAAGGTCTTCTCGTGGTATGATAACGAGTGGGGCTTTAGCAACCGCATGGTTGACTTCATCGAGATGGTCGGCAAGAAAGCTGGCTTATAGTCGCGGTGAATCTGAAGCTTTAAAACCAACTCTTCCTTTTCTTTTTTCCAGTTATATTATAGTGTGGGAGACGTGAATGGAAATTGGCTAAGTACAAGACGCTAGACGATTTTGACTTGAAGAACAAAGTTGTTCTGGTCCGAGTGGACTTCAACAGCGAAATTGACCCAAACACCAAAAAAGTCACCAGCGACGTGCGCATTAAAGCACACGCGGAAACCACCATAAAGGAGCTTGCTGAGAAAGGCGCCAAAACCGTGATTCTGGCGCACCAAGGCAGAAAAGGCGATGCTGACTATACGCCGTTGGAGGCGCATGCAGAGATTCTGGGGAAAATTCTTGGGTGCCCCGTGAAGTATGTGGATGACGTTTACGGCGAGAAAGCCCAAGCAGCCATCAAGGCGCTTCAAAGCGGGGAAATTCTGGTTTTGGAGAACGTGCGCAGCTTCGATGGTGAAACCAAGAAAGGTACACCTGAACAGCATTCAAAGACGCCTGTAGTGCAGAATCTTGCGCCGCTGGCGGATTTGTTTATGAATGACGCTTTTGCTGCTGCTCATCGGGGGCACGTTTCGATGGTGGGTTTCACGGCTGTTTTGCCGTCCTGCGCGGGCAGAATCATGGAGCGGGAATTGAAGTCTTTGGCGAAGGCGTTGGAGATGCCTGAGCATCCGTGTGTTTACGTTATGGGTGGAGCCAAAGCGGATGACAGCTTAGAAATCAGCAAGTATGTGTTAGGCAACGGCATCGCGGACTACGTTTTGGTTGGCGGTGTAACTTCACAGTTGTTTCTTGCAGCGAAAGGGGTAGATTTAGGCAAGAAAACCATGGATTTCTTGGCGAAAAAAGACCTGACGCAATACCTTGAGGGCATCAAAGAGCTACTGGCAAAGTATCCTAAGGCGGTTGTGTTGCCTACCGATGTCGCTCTAGATGTGGAGGGTAAACGTAAGGAAATCTCCGTTGCCGAGTTGCCCACCGAGTACAGCATTTTCGACATAGGCTCCAAAACCGTAGCGTGCTTTGCAGCCATAATCAAGGACGCAAAAAGCATCGTGGTTTCGGGTCCCATGGGCGTGTACGAAAACAGCGAATTCAACTACGGCACCAAAGGAGTTTTCGAAGCCATCGCAGATTCAGAGGGCTTTTCACTTGCAGGCGGAGGAAACACCATCGCAGCCATCAACGAATACGGCTTAAGCAGCAAAATCGGCTACATAAGCACCGCAGGCGGAGCACTCATCGAGTTCCTCATGGGCAAAAAACTGCCAGGCGTAGTTGCCCTAGAAAACGCTGTCACCGAAAAGAAAATCTAAAACCACCTTTCTTTCCTCTTTTTGTTTTTTGTTGTGATTTCTCTTCTATAGCCTTCTCTATCTACCTTTCTGCAGAACCCATTTCACATTGCTTTTGGCATTCAGGACTCAAAATGGGCGTAAGCCACGTCTAAAAATGGGTAAAAATGGGCGGAAATGGGTAAAATTGGGTTTTTGAGATTGCGCAGTAAAGTGAGTAGTCGTTTTCTGAGTAGGCGCCGTTTGAAGGCTTTTTTGGATTACAAGGTTACTACGACGCGTCAGGAAGTTTTTTGATTCTTCACCTAAAGAGATATCGACAAAGTGCAGGTAGTCTGAGGCTTGTTGTTATGCCCAGAAGCTTTTGCTGTACTCTCCCAGTACTGCTTCGTAGAGGATGCGGGTTTGCTGGGCGATTTTGTTCCAGTCGTACTTTTCTAGGATGATTTTGTAGGCGTTTTCTCTGATGGTTTTGGCGTAGTTGTCGTCGGTGAGGATTTTGCTGATGCCCCACGCCAGCGAATCCGTGTTGTTGGGGTAAGCCTTCACGCCTGTCACGTCGTGCTGGACGATTTCGCTCAAGCCGCCCGTGTCCGAGACGACAACGGGGCTTTTCGCCGCCATGGCTTCCAGCGCTACGATGCCGAAGGGCTCAAACAGCGACGGAACCACTGATACGTCGGCGACTTTCTGCAGCTTCAGAAGGTTCTCCTCATCCACGAACCCCGTGAACAGCACTTTGTGCTCCAGCCCCATGCTTTTGACGATGTTGCTGAGTTGCTCCTGCATGTATCCTGAGCCGACTATGACGAATTTGGCGTCTGCCTTCGCCAACACCTTAGGCACCGCGTTTATCAAAATGTGGATACCCTTCTCATACACGAGTCTGCCGACGTAAAGCACAATTTTCTCATGCGGCAACGCAAACTTTAGCCTAAAGCTGCTGAGGTCCTGATTCTCCAAGCGGTCGTAAGCGTGGGGGTTCACGCCGTTGGGAACCATACTCAACTTGTCCCCTGGCAAGCCAAACGCCCACTTCACATGCGACATCATGTAGTTGCTGCAGCAGATGACGCGCCAAGCCTCGTAGGTAAGCCACGCTTCAGTCTCGTGAATCATGTGCTCCGTGGTCGCGTGTAAACCGTCGCGTCTCCCGATTTCGGTGCTGTGCATCGTAACTATAAGCGGCTTACGGAAAACATGCTTCAACCCTATACCAGCAGTTGCGACGAGCCAGTCGTGAGCGTGAAAAACATCTATGGGGTCAGGCAGCTTTGAGGCTATAGCAGCAGCTTCTTTTTGCATGTTAAGATTCATCAGGTAAACCCACGTGGCAAAGTCAGGCGACGGATTCTTGTAGCTGTCTATACGGTAAACCTCAACGCCATCTATGGTTTCATACTCGGGGGCACCTGGAAAATCGCAGGTGACCACATGAACTTTAACGCCGTTTTCCGCCAGACTCTTAGACAGAAAGTACATGTGAGGTGAGATACCGCCGATAACTCGCGGGGGAAACTCCCAGCTGAACATCATCACGTTAAGCTTCCGCTTCATTGCGCTTCTGAGCCTCCCGAAGCCGACTTATAAACTGCTAAAACGTCCTTAACCCAAGAAGCCGCAGTTGGCGAAGTAACCGCAATTTTCTCTGCAGGCACCTTATACAACCTCACGATTTCGCTGCGCATCCACTCGGACTTGGCGGTTACTTTCTGAGCCTCAAAAAAACCCAGCCACTCGATGCCGCGGATAGCCATGTTAAACGGTGCATCCGCGCCAGGTGAACGGTGGTCTTCAAGGCTGTCCACGGAGTAAACGTAAGGGATGCCCAAAGCGTTTTTAATCGTGACCGCAGCGGGGATGAAGTGCCAGTCGTAAACGTCAATCAAATCCACCTTCCTGCGCAGTTGGTAGTAGATGCTGGCGCCTGCCCGCTCCGCCTCTTGGTTGAGAGTTAAATCCCAAGTTAGGAGGTTAACGTGGGTGCGGACGGGGTTGTCGACGCGGAAGACCTTGACGCCGTTTGCCTCTTCGGAGATACCCGTCATTACATCGTTATATGTGACCACGTGAACCGCCACCTTGTTTTTTACTAGTTGCGTTGCTAAATTGCTTACGTAATCGGCGAGTTTACCCACTATTCTAGGGGGATACTCCCAGCAAAAAATTACAACGCGCAAGAATCTTCAACCTAGCTTAAGTGAAGAGAGAACAGACCTTAATTATGCCTCTTGGAGTAAGGTAGTAACGTTTTTTTCCCTCGTTATCATGGAAGCTCTCGGCGAACCCACGGTTCTTGTAGTCATCCAAAATCCGCTCGATTTCGCCAGGGTCACGCTGCAGAATCCTAGCCACCTCGTCACCTCGTTTCGCCAAATCCGCGGCAGTGGCGCAGAGGTTATGAAGAGTCTGCAGAACTTTGTCTGGAAACGGAAGTTCGTCTCTCATGCCAACTGCTCCTTAGCTACTACTCGCCAATTTTCCCTTATAAACTCATTTGTACATGTTTGCCTAGAACATTTTGGTGTCAGCCTGCACTTGGACGCTGGTTTGGCTAAACCGCTTCTCCACGGCATCAACAAGACGTTTTCTGAGGGATTCACCCTTCAACTTTGAAGCCTCAACATCAGCAAGCTGCTTCTGCAAAAGCTCATCCTGAAGCGAGTAAGCAGCCCAACTGGCAAAGTCTCCGCGGCTACTGTGGAACTCCAACGCCTTCACATCCACAGTCCGCATAGCCCCAAGAAAGCCCTTCAGCGTCCACGTCATGGTTCCAGTAAAGTTCTCTTTCCCCGCCCCAGTATGGAACAGGAAAGGCTCGTTCGCAGTTCCCGCCGCCAGCCTAAGACGGCTTTCAAAGTCAAATAGGGAAGTTTCCGCGGCGACAAAAGCATTCACAGGTGACTCGTAGGGGCTAAAGTAACTGTGAACCTCACCTGGTCCGCCGCCTTTAGCGAACATGTAGTAGAGGTGGTCGCTGGTTTGGAAGTTCCGCCAAAGTCGTTGCCACTCGGGGTCGCCGACTTCGCTTATGAGGGGCGCAAGCCTGCGCAGGTTAGTGTAGTATGCCCACTGCATGGTGTTGCCCAGCCAGCCACTGCTGTCCCGCTCCAAATCCGCCCACGAAACCGTGCCCTTCGTCTCAGAAACATCCACTTCACCCATGGAACTATACCTCTGCAGGACTTCGCTGGGCGTCGCCATCCGCAGGTGAGGCCACTTGAAAATTTCCTCAGGCAGGTGCCGCAGAAAACCGTGGATGCCTGTTTCGGGCCAATGATGTTCACCGAAGGTTTCGTAGTCGGGAAAGACATTGATGAAGTCGCCCTGTGTGTCCGCTAGCCAATGCGCGTATTTGCTTGCGGTGAGGGGCCATTCGCTCCACCATCGGGCGCTGAAGCGGAAGCCGATGTCGTCGGTTAACTTGTAGTTACGCAGCAGCAAGCGGATTCGGCGGCTGCCCTTTGGGGTGTAGAGGTAGTTGGGGCTGTTTTCACCCAGAATTTTCTCGACGCCCTCAGTGTAGATGCCCTTGTAACCGAGGTTCTCAACGATTTTAGCTATCTCGTTGTTGTAGAGCAACTCAGTGTTCTCAAAAACCTTAGGCGTGTAACCCAGCAGGGCTTTAACAGCTTCTTTATGTAGCGTAATCTGCTCCACGAACTCATCTTTCTCAGGGTATAGGCTGGCGATGCTGTGGTAGTAGGTCTGGTTCAAAAACTCCACACAGCCCGTCGCGGCAAGCTGCCGGAAGGTCTCTAGCAGGTCAGGGCTAAACATTTCGCACTGCTCCAGAAACACACCTGAAAGACTAAAGGAGAACTTGGCTTTGCACCGCTCCTTTTTGTGCTCATCTATGGCGTCAAGCAGAACATTGTTAGAGGGAAAATAACATTTTTTAGCGGCGCGATGAAAAATCTCCCTGTCCAACTCGTTGTCAAAATAGTAGTTGAACAACTCCTCCTTTTTGGCGCGCTTGAAAACTTTGTTTTCCCAAAACAGGTTCTTACGCAGCCTATGCGGCTGATGCACCTCAAACACAAACACAACATCGGTCAACGCCATCACCTACCTCGCTCACTCAGGAACATATCAAGGGTAGCACTTATTTCTAGTTTGCCATTCAAGCTGTTACTTGCAGCTTTGGGCGGTTCTGCGAAGTACGAACGGCTTTCGTTTCAAGCAAAGAACGGCTACGGTTGAAGCAGCAAGAATCAGCAGCCACGCCATCGCCTCTGGGAACTCGGGTATCGGCTCACTTGTCAGGTCACATTGCAGGGTGAACTCGCTTTGGGAGTCGTTTCTGTATTGGTTGAGGGTCGGCGAAAAAGTCTTCACCTCTATCATATTCTGCGCAGGCTTAAACTCAAGTAGCCGCAGCCAGCCTACTTCGAGGTCTGCATTCTGAAAGTCCGACAACAACTGATACACAACGTGCCCGTTTACGGTGTCGGCTATTTGGTCTTCTGCGCCTGCGTGTCCACAGAGAACAAGGAAAACGCGGTCTACGTTGGGTCGAATTAGACTATGCCAGATTCTTTCACCTATCTCAGAGCGTTGCCCCTGCCTATACAAACCCATCAGGTAGTCATGGGTGGAGACGATAACTCTGCTCTCGGGGTGTTGATTGATGACGCCGTTTGCCCAAAACAGCACATCGTCACTGGGATTGTACTGGAGGTTGAGGAGGAGGTAGGTGTTTCCGCCAGCTGAAAAACACCCGTAGGTGTTCGCGCTGTCTCCATCCGCGTAGGAGCCGCCGAACCAGCTTTGGCTGCTGAATCTGTCCAGCCCAAAGTACGTGTTGAAGTTCGTGTAGTTGCCGTTGAACTGGTCGTGGTTTCCGGGTAGAACTGCACAAGGCACGTTGCCGTCGAGTATGCTCATGCTGTGGTTAGCGGTTTCCCACTGGACAAGGTCGCGGCTGTCATCTACGAGGTCGCCAAGCTGGGTGACAAAGACAATGTTCAGTGCGTCTTGGTTGTTGACAATCCACTGGGTGAGGTTGTCAAAAATCCAGGGGTAATATCGGGAGTATCCCTGCGTGTCAGGCAAAACGATAACCGTGAAGTTTTCGCTGACGGAAGTGTCTGTGTTTGCTAAGGCAGGATTGGTAGGCAGAGCTGCCAGAAACAGAAAAACCATCAAAGCTGCAGCGACGGTGACGGAGGTATGTGTCATTTGACCCCTTCTAAAGACATTACTGCCGCTTAAACTGTAATCAAGGTTTAGCGATTTTGGGCAGAACTTATATTGAACGCGTTACGAGTTAATTCCTGAGCAAACATGAGGAAAACCCTCTCGGCTGCCTTCGTAATCCTGCTCTTTACGTCAACGTTTATGGCGGCAGCTGTAAACTCAGCCGACGCTGAAGGCACACTGATACATATCATGCCTGATGGGACAGTTAAACCTGCAACAGCACCTATTCAACGCAGCGGAGACAGCTACGTATTTACGGGCAACATTCAGGGCTCCATTATAATAGAGCGTGATAACGTTGTGCTTGAGGGGGCAGGGTTCACCCTTCAGGGGACAGGCGCAGACGATTACCGCCCCAGCGAGGAACCCCTGAATGTAGAGGAACTGGGTAAGGGAACGGCTGCGGAGCCACCAGACCCCAACAAGCCTTACGTTACGCCAGAGTCCAACAACACAGGCATATACAGCAACGCAGAAAACCTCACAATAAGAAACCTGAAGATTACCAAGTTCTGGTGCGCAATCGAACTGGAGTACTCCTCCGACAACTGCATCATCGACAACAAAATCACCACTAACACTCAGGGCATATGGATTCACTACTCATCAAACAACACAATCACAGGCAACGACGTAAGCAACAACAAACAAGGAATCACTCTGCTTGCGTCACATGACAACGTTTACGAAAACACCATAAAAGGCAACGAAGACTACGGCATCAAACTCCAGTGGTCCTTCAACAACATTTCAGCAAACCACATCGCAGAAAACCGCCACGGCGTGAACATCGACGGGTCATCCCATAACATATTCAGAAATAACAGTTTCGCAGAAAACATTTTGGCTTTCACAATTTCCGATTGGAAGTTCCCCGAGTACATTCAAGATTTGGACGACTCAAATTTTGCCGACGGAAAACCGATGTATTATTGGACAGGCAAACAGGACATGGCGGTTCCAGAGGATGCAGGATGGGTTGCCCTCGTGAACTGCACAAACGTAACCGTCACTGACCTCGACCTTACGTCACAGCAGCAAATTCTGCTTGTTGAAACCACCGGCTCAAACATAACGGGAAACGTCATAGCGCAGACGGAAGGGGCAATTTACCTTGAGAGGTCTTCAGATAACCTAATCGCTGACAACGCCATAGCCGAAAACAGTTGGGGCATCCAACTTGTAGATTCCTACAATAACATTGTAAGCCGCAATAACTTGACAGAAACCTACGAAGGGGTATTACTTGACTCTTCGTGGAACAACACCATAGAAGAAAACAAAGTGACCAAAAGTGAAATCGGCTTTAAAATTCGGGCATCATCGTTCAACGTGGCTTCAAGAAACAACTTAGAAGCAAACGGCATCGGCATCCAATTCTCGGGTAAAACTTCTACTGACATGTACCTTCAAAAAGCGGAGGTTTATGCCTCGTCAAACAACACATTTTTTGACAATTGTCTGGCAGAGAACAACTGCAGCATCTACATCGCAGAATCTTCAGACAACACCTTCTTCCACAACAGTTTCTTTGACAACACCATTCAAGTTACGGTTGAGCCGCCATTAGCTAACGTGACTGCCGTAAACGGAGTCGAACAAGACAAAACCGAATTCGTGTTTATCAACTGCTGGGACAACGGCACAGAAGGAAACTACTGGAGCAACTACCAAAACAGATACCCCGATGCAAAGGAGCTAAATGAGTCAGGCGTCTGGGACACCACCTACATCATTGACGAATACAACTTCGACAACTGCCCACTTGTAAACAGCAGAACTTTGGGACCGATAGACCCATTTCCAGCAGTGTGGATTACCGCTGCGGCATTGACCCTAATCGTAATCGCCGTAGCACTCCATTGCGCCAACGTCAAGCGCCCGTTTGAGGAAAACTGGCTTTAGAAAACAACATCACAGGAAGAAAAGCCCCCTGTTTCTATTGTGTTCTTTTGGAGAACAGTTTTGTTCTTCAGAGAGAATAATTAGGCTCATCGTCTGATACAGAAAGCGGTGATGAACATGAAAACTGAAAAGAGACTGATCGCTTTCAGCGTTCTTGCCCTGATGATTGGTGTTGCCTCTGTTACGCCCCTTCTGTTCTTTATGTCTGGAACCGCAAAAGCTGAAACAACAATCGAACCGTGGTTTAGCTATAATTGCCCATACGCCTATTTGGTAGCTAACACGACCGCGTTACCCAACGGAACCTTCACATACGGTATGTGGCATGCATTAGTCTCCAACTCTACAATCAAAATAGACGCAGTAGCAGACTCTACAGCAGACGCACAAATCGACTACTTCCAAATGCAGATTTACTCAGATGCTGGACCAATCGAAAACACAACCTACTCCTTCGGAACCAACCGCACAAGCAACTTTGATATCTCACCTTACACGTTAATGATGAACAACCTGATCGAGAGCAACATATCTAGTGGTGTAGGAACATTCTGGTTTGGATCAGCATACAGTTATAATGAACCCTCGTTGTCAGTGCACAGCGGCAGTTCCTCTGGACAAAGACCCCTTGAAGCAAGCAATAGCTCAGCCGAGGTAACCCAAGTTCGCAACCTCGAAAACGCCCAAACGGTATACATAGACATCCGCAGGTTGGGCAGTGTGACTTTCAATGGTAACTACTCGGTGATAACTTTAGCGAGCAGTGAAGTTCTACAGCACATTGAACTGCAAAAGTTCGGAGACGGTTTCCTTTACAATACCCTGTTGCCTGAAGACCAGTGGTCGCAGATTGATTTACTTAAGCCTCTTCGCTATCTCGCCCAACAGGAACCATAGGTGCAACCATCGTGGCTAATGATGCACTTGAAGGCAACACCCTAAACGTATACGCGTACGTTGCCAAAGAGGATAAACCAGTCGGCACCAGAGAGGTCACACGCGGCGCCAGTCTAAGCAGTCCCAGCGTCGCGTTTCGACACCTGCAGAAGCTTGAAGCCCTCGGCTTAATTGAACGGAACGTGTACGGAAACTACACGCTTAAGCAGAAAACGGATGTCAGCGGATATATCTGGGTTGGAAGAACCCTCATGCCACGGCTGATGTTCTACGCCTTCTTTTTTATGGGCGCCTTCGCAGCGGAAATTGTGATAAGTGCATTCAGTTTCCTCGTTTTAGGTTTGGCTATTGAGGCAAGTTTCTTTTTCTTGACAGCAATGACAGCGGTGGCTATGATTCTGTTTCTGACCGAGGGCATCAGGCTTTACAGAAGAGTTCAGCGTAATGCCCAAACCAACCCATAAAACGAAAAAACACAACCACCCAAAATATAACATGCAGGCATTAGCCCAGCCACATTTCGGGCACACAACGACCAAATCGCGTGTGAAACAACAGTTTAGCGGAGGTAAACTGGAATTTTAATCATTAGTCATATTAGCATGGTGCGTCCAAAAGAGGTATAATGACGCATAAGCATCAGCCAAAGCAGGATTCCTTGTCCAGTATGCATGAGTATCGAGGCGTCGCTAAGAATCGTCTTGCCTTAGCCATCGGCGTCACGGGTTCCGTTATGGTCTTGGAGGTTGTGGGCAGCGTTTTAACGGGGAGTTTGGCTTTGGGCAGCGACGCAGGGCACATGTTCACCCACCTTTTTGCCCTGGTGATAAGCTTTGTCGCCATCTGCTTAGCCTGTAGAGAACCCTGTCATCACCGAACATACGGGTTCTACCGCGTGGAGATTCTGGCGGCGCTCTTCAACAGCCTCTTCCTTTTCGCCGTAACAGGCTACATACTGTTTGAAGGAATCGAACGGCTACTGAATCCGCAGCCAGTAATCGGCTTTGAAATGCTCATCGTGGCGTTGTTAGGCTTAGCTGCTAACGGCTTAAGCATCCTGATTCTTAGAGGTAGCACAAAAAATGACCTAAACATCAGAGGCGCCTTTCTACACATGTTTGCCGACACCGCGTCGTCGGTTGTGATTATTTTTGGGGCAATCCTTGTTTCCCTAACGAACTGGTACATCATCGACCCCCTGATGGGCATTGGCATATCCGTGTTGATTTTTGTTTGGGCATGGGGACTTTTCAGGGACTCCGTGAACGTCCTGCTGGAAACCGCGCCCAAAGGAATGAACATAGATGACATAAGCGCGGAACTGAAAAAGAACATACCCGACATCGTGAAAATCACGGACATGCACATCTGGGAAATCACCTCCAACATGTACTCGTTCACGGCGCACATCCAAATCGGCAAACTGGATTATGCTAAATCCAAAGAGGTCATAGACAGAATAAACAAGGTGTTAGACCAGAAATACGGCATAGAACACACAACAATCCAGCTTGAGCCCACAAGCTAAACCGCCAAAACGTGCTCAGCAGCTACATCTAAGCTCAGCCCAAAGCCGCGGGAGTGGGCTACTTCCCGATGACCTTGACGTTTTCCACCAGCAGCCACGGGGCAACAAGCTGCCCCATCTTCCGCTCGTTGTTTGCCACAACAGAAACGTTTTTGAGTAGCTCGAAGATGTTGCCAGCAAGCATGACGCCTCGGCTGGCGTGCTCGATTTCTCCTTTGCGGATTCTCCACGCAGGCGTTGCCACCACACTGAATTCGCCGCTGACTGGGTTACTGCTGTGGGCGCCCTGCAGATACGAAACCATCAAGCCGTCGTCCACTTCGCCCAGCAACTCCTCAGGTGACTTGTCGCCTGACAGGATACGGAAGTTGGTTGCCTCAAGGCTTGGCGTGGACAGGTACCCCGCTCGGCTCGCGTTGCCCGTGCTTTCTCTGCCCTGCTTGTTGGCGGTGTAGCTGTCGTAGAGGAAATTCTTGAGGACACCCTTTTCGATGACTGGCGTTTTCTGGTGGGGCACACCTTCCGCGTCAAACATGCCCGTGCGCAAGCCGCCTGCGAGCAAGCCGTCGTCCACTATGGTGAGGCATTTTGAGCCCACCGTTGCGCCGAGTTTATCTTTGAAGGGTGACTGATTCCGCTCCACAGAGTCAGCTTTGACGGCGTTAATCAACGTGTAGTAAAGCAGCTCCTGCAGCGCAAACTGGGAAAACACAAGATTGTAGGTTTTAGTTTCCACCCGTTTCGTCTTCAACGCGGAAACAGCAAGCCGCGCGGCTTCTCTACCTACCCACTCAGGATCCACATTGAGGTTTCTTTCAGCGTTAAATTCAAAGCAGATAGGCGTCACCGTGTTTCCCTCTTTTGCCAGCGTCGCCAAACTGCACTCCACCACCGTCCCCTCATCAAACGCCGCTACACCATTCGAGTTGGCTACGGCATTGGAAACGTATCCTGCGCCTGCTCCGCCCTCAACAGAAAAAACGCGGGTATCCGCTTGTGCAACGGCGTCTAGCATGCGGGAAGCCAAATTAACCAAGTCCTCTGACCTAAGCGCCAAGATTTCACCGTCAACCATAGTCGTTACGGCTGCGTAGGGTTTGCGTTCGGGTAGTGCCTTCCAGTCCTTGTCGGGTTTGCTTGCCCGCGCCGCCGCCAAAGCCTTCGCTGCAGCGTCCTCAACCGCTGCGGAGTCACTGACTATGTTGGTGTAGGCAAATCCGATGGCGCTGTGGACTTGGACGCGGATGCCTACGCCGCGGTCTACGATTCGGCTGGTTTTGGTGATTTGCCCCCGTTCGATGCCTACGCTGGTGGCTTTGCCGTCGTAGACAAAAGCTTCTGCTTCAGAAGCGCCTTTCTGCAGGGCTACTTTGACGGCTTTTTCCGCCAGATTCAACATGGCTTCTTTGCTAAGCGCTGCCACCTACAGTTACCTCGCTGACTCGTATGTGTGGTCCCCCGTCGCCTATAAACGCGGTCTGCCCTTTCCCGCAGCGCCCCGCATTCAACTGAAAATCCTTGCCCACCGCATCCACTTTAAGCAGGGTTTCCAGCGTGTTGCCGCTGAGGGAGGCGTTGCGTATGGGTTCGCCGATTTCGCCGTTGACTATCTCGTAGGCTTCTTGGATGCCCACCTGGAATGTTCCGTCCAAGTTTGCCTGTCCACCCCTGAAGCTCTTAAAGAAGTAGCCGTGCTTGACGCCTTCAACCAACTCGTCAAACGTGTGGTCCCGCGGCGCCATGTACGTGTTGCGCATGCGGATTATGGGTTCCACGCGGAAGTCTTCGGCGCGCGCGTTACCCGTGGGCTGCGCGTTAAATTTGTGGGCGGTTTCGCGGTTATGCATTAAACCCTCGACCACGCCGTCCTTTATGAGCAGCGTCTTCTGCGCGGGGGTGCCTTCGTCGTCGTAGCGGAAACTGCCAAACGCGCCGCCGATGGTTCCATCATCATAAAACGTGACCAAGTCGGAGGCGATTTTCTTGCCCATGTTGTCGACTAGGACGCCGCCTGCCAGCGCCAAATCTGCCTCAGCCAGATGCCCAAACGCCTCATGCACAAAGACTCCCACCACGTTGGGTCCAAGCACCACAGGAAAGACTCCGCCTTTGGGGGCCTTTGCGGCAAGCTGTTTGACGGCGCGTTTTGCCAGCCGTTCGCCGACGGCTTCAGGGGTTTCCACATCAAAAACCTCGTAGCCCGCGGTGGAGCCGATTTCTTCCCTGCTAAACGTGAACACGCCACTCTGCATCGCCGACGCCGTCGCCTTTGTCCAAACGTAAAGCTTGTCCTGCTCGATGTAGGTGCCTTCGCTGTTGGCGAAGTAGCTTGTTCCCGCCAAATCCAAGTAGTCCACGGTGCAGCTTTTTATCCGCTTATCCCACTTTAAAGTGACCTGTGTGGTTGCGGAGGCGGTTTTTATTTTTTCTTCGATGCTGATTTCCGACGGCTTCTGTTTTGATTGGGCTTCAACGTGGTCTTCAACGGGCTTGGCTTGGGCGAGTTTAATCGGGTTTTTTAACCGTGAGCTGGCAGCCTTAGCCATGGAACAAGCGTCTGAAACTGCGTCAACCAAAACGTCAGCGTCCAAGGAACCAACAGACGCAAAGCCCCACGCGCCGTTCACCAGCACGCGGATGGCTACGCCGTTTTCGATGCCCTGCTTTGCTGCCTCCACGCGCCCCTCCTTCATGGTAAACATGGTTTTGGAGAGCTTCTGCGCGCGAACCTCAGCGTATTGAGCACTGAACTTGTCTTGGGCGGTGTGGAGTGTTTTTGTGAGAAGGTCTTTCAAGGAAAGTATGCCTCCGGGACAAATCTGTACCTTGAGTAAATGGCTTGAAGAGATAAAATCGTTGTGTTGCCAGAGCGTTCACCAGAAATCTGAAAGCCCCGTCTGCTGGACTCTGCCGCGGGGAGGCTTAAGCCGAGCAGTCACCTCGCTCTGGGAGTCAAGGGGCGCTTGGCTTTTTTCGGTTGTGGACAAAACGAGTTTGCCGTAGACGCCGTCGTAGCCTGGGACCACGGGTACGGCGCCGTCTCGGACCTTCACGATGGCGTCGGCTACCTGAGGGTCCACAACTTGTGTTAATGCGTCTTTGGACACATCGATGAGTATGGTGTATTCGTTGCCGAATTTGCTGATGAGCGGGTTGTAGATGCGCCACACCGCCTGCGTTGAGGGCGAAGAGACACCGAGTACGGCGGCGATTATCTCCGAAAGCGGCATCAAACGCAAAAAGCCTGGTGCGTCGGCGGCTTTGTAGTTTTCAGGGCGGTCAGCAAGTTCCTCCACCCGCTGCTCTACGCCCTTTGTGAGTTTGCGTCCGCACACGGGGCAGATGCTGTTGTGCTTGCGGGCTTCCGCGGGGGAAAGCGAAACGTTGCAGTTTCGGTGTCCAGTCCAATGGTACTTGCCGTATGCGGGGTCGGTTTCAATGGTGAACCTGAAGCGGCGGGTGTCCTTGGTCTGAATGGTATCTGTGACTTCCCTGTAGGTGACGCGTTGCAGCTCAAAGACATTGGCTTCCCTGCCCATACGCCAAGGCCAGAAGCTGTGACTGTCACTATTTGAGACCAGCGTGAACCTGTCAAGGTCGCTTAGCCGCCAATTCATCTGCGGGTCGCTACTGAGGCCCGTTTCTAAGGCGCGGATGTGCTTGGTTTGGTCTTGGTAGCAGTCGTCTATGTTGTCAAAGCCGCTGAACGAGCCGAAAACTCCAAACCACGGCGTCCACGCATGCGCGGGAAAAACCACGTTTTCGCCTGAAACCGCCATCACCGCCTCGACCAACTGCGGCGCAGTCATGTTCAAGATAGGTCTGCCGTCTGCGCTGAGGCTTCCGTATTTGGCTAATGCCTCGTTAATTTGGACTGCCGTCTCTATGCTGGGCGTCATGAGAACATGGTGGATTTTTCTGTTTCTGTTTTCGTAGTCAAATATGGTGCAGACTTCGGTGGTTAACATGAAGAAGACTGCTGAGTCAGGATTAGCTGCCACCTTGAACAGCCCAGAGTCGCCGTCGGGCGTCAGGGTTTCTCGTATTTCCGCCAGCCACTGTGGATGCGTGAAGTCGCCTGTGCCCACAAGCTGCAGCCCCTTGATTTTGGCGAAGCGGGCAATTTCCTTTAGGTTCATCTGTTCGCTTGTGGCTCGGCTGAAGCGACTGTGAATGTGTAAGTCTGCAATTACTCGAATTACCGGCGTCCTCCATGTTTGTTGCGGAAGGGATTGTTGCAGGTAGTAGTTGAGTTTACCTTAAAAAGGTATCACGACTCACGCAGGTGGGGTGTCGGAGTCAAAAAAGAAAAAGAAGAGGGGTTTTCTGAGTTGCAGAAGTGCTTATGGACTGAATGTGTAGCTTGTTTCAGTGATTGCCCCGCTTTGCCAGGTGCCTTCCCAAACTACATTGTAGGGAGTTTGCACACCTGTCTGCGTGTAATTCGCATTTACTGTGTACACGGGGTCTAGAACTACAGGATAATCAAGGGTAACCGTCCAGCCTGCAGCGCCAGGCGCAGAGGTAAGGGTCGTGTAGGAGTATTGTTCGGCGCCTATTAGTCCTGTTTGCACTTTGCCGCCTGTCCAATTAAGGTCCTGCATGAATTGGGCTGTCTGGTCGTGGTTGATTTTTATGTAGTTCATGACTGAATCGCGGATTTGCTCTTGCGTTACAGGCACATTGGAGGTGTAGCTGGTTTCGTTGACAACGCAATCTTGCCAGGTGCCTTCCCAGACAATAGTGTAGGGTGAAGCGACGCCTGTTTGGGTATAGTTGGCGGTTACCGTGTAAGTGGGGTTAGGAATGACGGGATAATTGAGTTCAACGGTCCACCATGCGCCTCCGAGCATGCCGTGGGTCGTGGTGTAGACATAGTTCTCTGCACCTACAAGACCCGTTTCGACTCTTCCGCCTGTCCAATTAAGGTCCTGCATGAACTGGTTGGTTTCAACATGAACTGCCTGTATGTAGCTCATCACGTCGTTTCGCACTTGCTCCTGCGGTGCAAGCTCATTCGCGTTCACATTTGATATGTAGCTTGTTTCTGTGATGCTTCCGTTTTGCCATGTTCCGTTCCATGAGATGTCAACGGGGAATTGAACGCCTGTTTGAGTGTAGTTTGCAGTCACCTTGTAGGTTGGGTCGGGAACGACGGGGTAGTTAAGTGTCACCGTCCAGCCTGCAGCGCCAGGCGCAGAGGTAAGCGTGGTGTAGGCGTAGTTTTCTGCGCCGACCAATCCTGTTTCGACTCTGCCGCCTGACCAGTTAAGGTCCTGCATGAACTGTGCGGTTTCAGGGTGGTTGCTTTCAATATACGCCATAGATTCGTCGCGTACCTGCTTTTGCGTTGATTCTTCTATTGTCTGTAGAGGAGGTTCTTCGGTTGCCGTAGGAATTGGAGAGGCAGAAGGAGAAGGTGACGGGGTTGAAGCGGGCTGGTTAAGTGTGTAGCCGACGTAGCCAGTGATAAGTACAACTACGATAACTAAAGCTATTCCAGAAAATAACATCTTGTTAGCCAAATTGTCTTCACCTAAAGATTTCTTTTGTCGAAATAATCTATATAACTCTAGGCATCAAAACACCTTATTGAAGGTATTGTTGAACAGAAATGCTACAGCAAGCGTCACCAACGAAAAAATTGTCCACTTATTTCTCAGCGGTAAAGTCTGTGGGAACAACATATTTTGCGAATAAAGAAAGAAAAAAGGTAGACTGAGGAAGCACTCTTCGTTGGCAGATTGGAGAGAGGGGTCTACTGAACGAAGACGTAGCTTGCCTCAGTCACGCATCCATCTTGCCAAATGCCTTCCCAGGTTACATGGTAGGGTATTCCTATGGCGTCAGATGCGGTCGAATAGTCGACTGTGACATCGTAGACGGGAGCAACCACAACGGGGTACGTGATGGTTACGTTCCAGCCTTGGCTTTGGTACATGTAGGTTTCGCCGCCCAAGAGACCCTCAGGAGTTACTCGTCCACCGGTCCACGAAAAGCTATCCATGAACTGCGCGGTCTCAACGTGGTTAGCTGCAATGTAGGCTACTGCGTCGTCTCGTACTTGTTCAGGAATCGTGAGGTTCGGCACCGAAGTAGGCAACTGGTCAGTTGGTTGATGAGTGTTGACAAGTGCCCAGCATATACCCGCAACGCCGCCAAAGATGGTCAACATGACTATTAGCGATATCAGTTTTGGATGTTTCATCCTTCTTCACCAATGGACGCATTGTTTTCCCATCTTATAGCGCCATGCCTTGGAACAAACGTTCTAAACTCTGCCAAAGACTGTTCTAAAGTTTGGAAAACAACCAGAAAACGCGCGGAAGTTACTGGCGGGCTTTTTGAGCGAGGTCTTTTGTCCACACCTGGATTTCTTCCCAGTTCCGCATGTCATAGAAGCCAGGCTCTGTTTCGTTGAAACCGTCCGTGCCCATCTGCTCTTTGATGAAGCCCCCAAACATTCTTCGGCTGAGAAAATTCATTTTGTTGAGGTTTAATACGCCGCCAAAAAAGCCTATGGATATCGGATGCAGCTTGTATTTGGCAACTTTGTCGTCGATGTCGATTTTGCGAGTATCCTCCACAGCGGTTGGTTTTTCCTTAAGCTGACGCTCAGCCATGAACTTACCTGTTGAAACAAAAAGCGCCATCTTCTTTTGTGTTAGCTCGGTTTCAAAACGTTTAACAAAGTCTTGGATTTCGCCAGTCCACTTGCCCAGTGCTACGCCTGTGCCTACAACGATGAGGTCGTATGGTGTGATGTCTTTGATTTTTTCTTTTTTCGCGTTGACGACTTTCACGTCAAAGCCCTCTTCGCGGAGAATTTTCGCTATTTCCTCAGCGGTTCCCGTGGTTGCCCCATAGCGAGTTCCATAAACGACCAGAGTGTTCAATTCTGTTTCCTCACGGTATATTTGGGGCATTCGATTTATAAGAACTACCTTGCCAGAGCGCCACGAGGTTCAGGAAGAACTCAGCTTATATAGCAAGATAGTCTACGTTTAAACATCAATTCTTAGGTGAATAACTATGGTTTCTGAAAAACTCATAGAATTCCTAAACAAAGCAATAGCAGCTGAACTCCAAGTCAGTATCCAATACATGTGGCAGCACATCCAAGTCACCAGCTTAGAGGGCGCCGTGGTGGAGGGGATTTTCCGAAAAATCGCCATCGCCGAAATGAAACACGCTGAGCGCCTCGCGGAACGGCTAGATTACTTGGATGGGGTGCCAACAACCGAGCCTGACCCGATTTTCGTCGGCGGCAGCCTCGTCGAGATGCTCAAGCAGGACGAGCAAAACGAGGAGGAAGCCATAAACCTCTACAAGCAAGCTATACAGCAAGCAGCCAAAGAAGGCGATTACACTACACGGCGGCTACTTGAAGACATCTTAGCAGAAGAAGAGGAGCACATAAACACGTTCGGCAAACTGCTTGTCGGCATAACAGAACCCTTCACCCAACCGGGAATATCCAACGTGCAGTAACCCACAAGACCACAGCACGAAGAAACTGGATTGAAAAAAGGAGACTGCCCAAGTGGAAAGCGAATTCGAAAAACAGCTTAACACCCTTCAACTGGACGCTGCCGCAAAAACCAAGATAATGCAGATTGTTCAGTTTGCAGGCGAAGAGTTCCCCTGCGTATCCTGCCCGTCCAAAGATGAATGCAACAGCTTTAATTGGTTTTCAAAGTGGTTTGGCGAAAAATCCTCTGAGAAATAGTTCAGAGCTACTCTGTGCTATTCCACCAGATTAAGCGGTCATAGTGAAGCCTGTAAAAAGCCTGCGTCCACGGAGAGCCATAGATTATGTCGGAGCCGTCGCCGTAGGTCTGCACAAACCCCGTGACGCCGCTCAAAAGCGCAGGCGACAACTCATCTGCTTCCCAGACGCCCCAGATTTTCTCGTTTAGATTTCGGAAGCCCCAGCCGTAGTTGTCGGGGACAACATATGCCGTCTTCTGCGTGTTCGACGTCTTGTTCTGGGGGGTCTGTGATGCGTAGTTCCAGAAGTCCTCGATGGCGTTGAAGTGGTCTTCATTTAGCACGCCGTAGGGTCCCGTCTGGGGGTAATTGAAGATGAGCACGTATTTGGCGCCTGCGTTGTAAGCGGTCACCATATCCGCATAAAGCTCGGAGGCAGACTCCATGTACGGCGGATGCTGATACGTCCACGTCAAAATGGCGCCCCAGCTTTTGTTATGCATCTCCGCGGCGCCCCTGCAAAGCGCGATTTCCAAAGGTCGGGAGTTGTTCCAGCCTAACTGGCATAGAACGGTGTCGTAGCCTGCTTCGTAATCGTACCAGTAAAGCGCGTAATCCGAAGTGAACAGAGGGGTACACTTCACAAAGTCCCGCATCTGAAGATACAGATAATAAACGTAAGTGTTGGCGGCGTCCCGGTAGTCGTAGGGCATGGAGCTGCTGTCAAACTGGATAAACCCTGCACCTTCCAATTGGTTGCCGCCTGGCTCATCATACAAGTAATAACCCAGAAACTGCCCACCGTACTTGACTTTAGCATCTGAAGCCCACTCAAAAGGGTCAAAGTTCAAGCTGGCAAACGGCGACGGATACACCATCTGCACAAGAAAACTCAACCCGTTACTGTATGCGTAGTCGGCGACCTCTTCAAGGCTGGTCCTGTTCGTTGTAACCTCCAAGCTGGTGAAGGCAACAATGTTAGTGTACCCTTTGACTTTATCGATGACTGCCTTGGCTTCTGAGACGTTACCGCCTGTTGTGACGCCTAGGTAAAAGTCGGCGGGGTCTGCCGTAGACGCTTGGGGATTCTGGCTTTGCGACAGCGCCCAAAAACCAGCGGAGACAAAAAGCGCAGAAACCAAGAGGGCAACGACACTGAAGACCAAGATTTTCCGATTTAAACCGCGATTTTCAACTGGGTACATTACCCAAAAATTCTTATTTCAAGCATAAAAGGTTGCCCCAAAAAGCACCATGTGGAAAACAAAAACAAAAAAACCAAAAAAGAAAATGAGGAAGAGGTTTACCGCAGCCTCATGAGAACCATTTCTGCCGCGAGAACCATTGGCTCCCACGTTTCGTTCAGAGGCGGCGCGTATGCCGTGTCTGCCTTGGCGAGTTCGCGGATGGTCATGCCTTTTTGGATGGCGAAGCTGAGGGCGTTTATGCGCTGTGTGACTTCTTCTCCGCCTACGACTTGTCCGCCGATGATGCGTTGCGACTCCTTTTCAACAACCAACTTCACCTTGATGGGTTTGGCACCAGGGAAGTAGTCCGCCTTGGTCTTGCTGCTTATTGCGCCGGTTACGACTTCGATTCTGTTTCTTGCGGCAGAGGTTTCCGTTAAGCCAGTGTTACCAGCCTCGATTTCAAAAAGCCGCGTCACTGCTGAAGCTAAGATGCCCGTGAACTGTGCGTAGCCGCCGCCAGCGTTTACGCCTGCAACCTTACCTTGACGAACAGCTATGGTGCCCAACTGCGCACACATAGGTCGATGAGTTATGAGGTTTGGCGCTTCAGCGCAGTCGCCGACTGCATAGACATCTTTTACAGCGGTTTCCATGCGTCCGTTTGTCTTAATTGCCCGACTCTCACCCAGCGGGATGCCAGCGTCCACGGCGAGTTTCGTGTTTGCACGTACGCCAAAGGCGCTGATGAACAGGTCGGCTTCGATTTTTTCGCCGCCCGCCACGATTGCGGTCACTTTGTCGTCTCCGAGGAATTCTTCGACGCCTTTGCTGGTGAGGATGCGCATGCCCTTCTCCTCCAAGTGCTCTTGGACAAGCTTTGCCATGTCCGCGTCCAGCAACTGCGGCAGAATCTGCGGCAGCATCTCCACGATGGTTACTGTGAGTCCCTGCTCAATTAAGCCGACACCTACTTCTAAGCCGATTAAGCCTGCACCCATGATGACTGCAGATTTGGCTCCTGCCTTGACTGCAGCTTGGATTTTTTCGCCGTCTTCGAGACTGCGGAGGCTAAGGATGCCCTGTTTCTCGCGTCCTTTGATGGGCGGCATGAAGGCATCTGCACCTGTAGCCAGCACAAGACTGTCGTAGGGCACTGTTTCTGTGACGCCTTCTTTGGTGACGTAGGTTACGGTTTTGTCTTTGGTGTTTACGGCTGTGACTGTGGTTTCAGGCTTCAACGTGAGCTTAAGCATCTGGAAATACGCTGGTGGATAAACAACCAAGTCGGAGAAGTTGGCTATGTGCCCGCCGATAACGAAAGGTAACCCACAGCGGCTATAACCCGAATTTTTCTCCTGTGAAATCAGCGTGATTTCGGCGGTGCGGTCCTTCTTACGCGCGGCTGAAGCAGCTTCCACTCCTGAAGCGTTTGCGCCCACGACGATTATGCGTTTAGACATTTGCCCGCGCCTTCATTACGCCTGATTTTTGTGCCATTCCACAGCGGCGTCGAAGTCCATAAGGTTGGCAAGCTCCGCCTGCAGGTCTGCGGGTTTCACCACAAGCAGCCAGCCCTTATCGTATGGGTCTTCGTTGAGCAATTCAGGTTTAGACTGGACTTCTTCGTTGACTTCCTCGATGGTTCCGCTGACGGCGGCGATTAGGTCAGAGACAGCTTTCACAGACTCAACTGTTCCGTAGGGTTCTCCCTGTTTGACTTCTCCGCCTGCGCTGGGTAACTCCGCGTAGACGATTTCCCGCAGAGATTTTTGTGCGTAGTCTGTTACGCCCATGCGGATTTTGTCGCCTTCAACTTTGATCCATTCAAAATCTTTCGAGTAGTAGAGGCCTTCCGGCACTTCGTATGCTCCAACTTTAACCATGTCTTTGCACCTTCTTACTAGTAAGTACCTTGGAATGCTTCGACGCTTAAAAGTCTTCATGAAGCTTATTGGGAAATTTAAACGAGGGGAAAGAAAACTTATATGTAATATTTTGATTACATGTAATCAATTAATACGGTGACAGTTATGCCTCAAATCAGCGAACTCGCAGCCAAACTCGACGCGCTAGGACACCCCATACGCCTCCGCATAATCGCCACCCTCGCCAAACGAAACCAAGAAATGTACCTAAACGAAATAGCCAACGCCATAGGAATCAGCCGCGCCCTCGCCAAAATCCACCTTAAAAAGCTCGAAAAAGCAGGACTAGCAAAAACCCGCATTGCCCTATCTGAAGGTGAAGCCAAAGCCCTCCGCTACTACGAACTTTGTCCCTTTGACATACATGTCACCCCTCAGATTCTCAAAAAGGAGGTGGAAAATCTTGGATAGTAAAGCCGTCATAGTTGCAAGCTGCTGGATAGCCGTAGCCATCATCGCCTCCATGTACCTCTATGTTGGGGGAGTAAACTGGGGAACAAACATAATTGTCGGATTGCTTGTTGTCGTCGCTTTTATCTTAACCTTCGGATTAACCTTCGGATTAGGAGGCATGCGACAAGAAAGCCCCCTCGCCAAAGCCAAAATACAAACATCTCTTGAACTCACCGAAATAAAAGCCACAATGAGCGAGCTTGCCAAAAAGGTGGATGTAATCCAAAAAGAGCTAGAAACATAAACGCAGAAGCCCATTAAAAGGGCTAACTGCCTTTTTATTCAAGTAAGTCAGGTTATCGTTCTCTTTTACCTGCTATCCAGTCCTCAGTCATCTGTCTAGCGACTGGGTCAGGCACCTGAATAGGCGGATGCTTAAACGCGTATGCGGGCATGCTTAGTAGGGCACCGCTGATTTTGCGGTCCAAAGCGATTTTTGCGGCGCGGATAAGGTCGATGACGACGCCTCCGCTGTTGGGGGAATCTTCCACTTCCAGCTTGGCGCTGATGGTTATAGGGCGGTCGCCGAACTTGCGTCCTTTTAAGGAGATGTAGCAGATTTTCTTGTTCCGTAGAAACGGCACGTAATCCGAGGGGCCAATCCTTGTGGGCAACGCGTAGGGCACTAGGCTGGTGACGGCTTCGGTTTTGCTGATACGTTTAGATTTAAGGCGGTTCTCGACGGTCATGTTCTGGAAGTCAGTGTCGCCGCCAAGGTTCAACTGATAAGTTTCATCAACTATGACGCCCCGGTCCAAGCATAGCCGCACAAGGCTTCGGTGCAGTATGGTGGCGCCCACTTGGCTTTTGATGTCATCTCCCAGCACAGGTAAGCCTGCTTTCTCAAATTTTGCGGGCCACTCTTTTGTCTGGTCGGAGCCGATGAATTCAGGCATACAGTTCACGAAGGCGCATCCCGCGTCGATGGCGCACTGCGCGTAGAAGCGTACGGCGTCGTGGCTGCCTACAGGCAGGTAGTTAACGAGAACTTGAGTTTGGGTTTCCTTAAGCTTCTGGACGACGCTGGCTTTGTCGGTTTTGCTGTCGTCGTAGACGTTGAAGGTTTCCCGCATGTGTGGCGCTACCCCGTCCAAGATTGGCGCGGGAGAAACCGTGACGCCTAAGCGGGGAACATCCGCGAATTTCTCGCATACATTGGGCTTCTCCCAGATGGCTTCTGAGAGGTCTTTGCCGATTTTGTCTTTGTTAACTTCGAAAGCGGCTACGAATCGGATGTCTCGGATGTGGTAGCCACCGTAGTTAACGTGCATCAAACCGGGTACGGTTTCAGTTTCTTTGGCGTCTTTGTAGTATTGGGTTCCTTGGATGAGAGCGCATGCGCTGTTGCCTACGCCTATGATTGCTACGCGGATTTCAGGCAAGAGTAGTAACCTTCCTTTTGTTGATGGATGGCTTACGCGTGTCTGCGCTATAACTTTTTCTCAATGTTCGGTTTGTTTGTTCTCGTTTTCGCGGGGTATAGCTTGGGCAACAGCACTTCTTGCGGGTTTGCGGCGGGGGGTTGAGTTTTTCTCTTGTTTTTCTTTTGGCAATATGAAGCAAAGGCACACTTGCTAAAGAAGAGAACAAATTAACGGTTGGCTTGGTTCCAGTTGGCATTCTTCCGAAGGTTGACAAACACAAAACATGCCAAAACTGTGGTTAGCAAAGCAGGAATTATCCATGGCTGCAGTTCAGGGATAGAAGACGAAGGTATTGGGCTATCAGTGGCGGTTGCGGTTGATTCAGACGAAGACAACGGCGTTGAGGGTATACTTGGCGACGGGGTGGGTTGCGGCTGAAAAGCTGGCATCTGAATTGGCGTTGGTAATGTAGCGTTTGCCCATGCGGGAAGCTGCACTTTCACGAGGGTAATGTCAAAGGGATTCATCAGGGGGTAATGGTCGGAACGGTTGTCATCAATTACGTATGGCGTATCGCCTATGCTGTCACTGTTGTTATCTGTGCCGTTATAGGTGCTCCAATAATTCCCCACGGTACCGTTATCAAAGTAGCCGCCGTGGTTGATTTGTCTGGTGAAGTTTAGCCCTGCCGAGGAAAAGGTTTCGGTTTTGTCTGTGTTGACCTGCTGGGAATTGCCTACAAAGTTGTTGTTATACAATGTGGTGTGATAGGTGTTTGAACTCCATGCTGCGATTTTGGCGCCCCAAGAGTTGTTCGCAACTTGGTTGGCGTAGAAGGTGTTTGCGCCTGCATTGTCTATTTCAAGCAGTCCCACGCCAAGGCAATCTGTGATGACGTTGCAGTAGACAGAGTTGTAGTAGCCCCATCTTATTGCGACGCCATCGGAGCTGCTGTTGATTACGGTGTTGCATGCGATGGTGAGGTGGGTGCTTGCTCCCCATATACCGTCACCATCTGTTAGGGTGTTATTGTAGATTACGTTGGAGTCGGAGGTCCCACCTGCACATATAGACCCCGTGCCGAAGTTAGCAAAGACAGTGCCGTAGCGACCCATAGCTGCGATGACTCCGTTTTCCAGCGTGTTGGCGGCGACTTGATTATAGGTGCCTGAGCATTCAACCATCCCACGGGAGTACATGTTAAGGGTCCCGTTAGGATAAGTGGCGGGGGTCAGGAGGTTGTAGGCAAAGATTTGCGATGACCCGTTCAGATTAACGTTTGCCATGACGATGTTGCCCATTAGTTTGGTTCCGTTTCCATTTGCCAAGAAAGCTCCACCGTCGCTTACTATGGTGAAACCAGAAATAACAACCGCATCTGCAGAAATTTTGGCAGAATCCGCCCATGTCCAACCGCAAGATTGCCCCAAAATAAACACCTCATGATAGAGGGGATGAAGCTTCAGAAGGGTATAGTCGGCGTCTTCACCTATTAATGATAATGTTTTGGTTATTGTAAGCGTCTGGTTCTGCGGCACATCGTAAATTCCTTTCCTAACCAGTATAGTGTCACCGTCGGTGGCGGCGTCAATGGCCTCGATGATGGTGGAGTAATCATCGGGGACAACAAGTATGCTGGAACGGCCCACCGCAGAAGATAGGGTCGCAACAGAAGCCAACACCAAGACGGCAACGATAAGCAGTAAAGCTGCACGTTTCTTTACAGACTTAATTGGGGAGTTCGGGGTTTTCTTTTCGTTACCAGCTGAATTCTGCAACCTCAACTTCACCTCATCCATTGTACGCCAAATCTTCAACCGAAGACCAGCAACGGGGTTATGTATGTACGTCTGGCGCGGGTGCTTTTAGCTCTCCCCGAAGAACAGGTTGTTCTCCTAAAAGAACAGAGGTGACCTCAGCATAAAGCCGCAGTAGGGAGGCTTGCCTGAAAACGGAGAAATGGCAAGGTTAAAAGGGGGCTCGCACTAACTTTCTAGCAGGTTGATTGAGTTCTATGAGTGCAGACGAAAGCAACGTAAACATAAGGTATGAGCCCTTTAAGGAAATCGTGATAATGGAGCAAACCTGCTTTAAAACACCCGAGGATATGGCTAGGTTCACCTCTGTGATTGCAGGAGGCAAGCTCGCAGGTCTGTATTGGGCTGAAGGTGTAGTTTTCCTGTATTTCCCTCTGCCGCCCTCAAACACCACAGTGGCAAAGATGCTTGTTGAAAACGGGAAAGTGTACTGGACATTTGTAGGTTACGCGCTCATGCCCAAATACGAAGCCACCATAGAAACAAAGGAGAAAATGATTGTCCCAGTCATCAACATATCCTCCAACCCGCTGCTCAGCAAAGTAGCCCGATGGCTCAAAGAACAGAAATAGGCTGTCCCATTGAACAGCGTCACTTTTGAAGGCAAAATCATCACAGGCAAAGGCGACGGCAAAAAGTACCTTTCACTTCCATGGGTTAAGAGGCAAGTGGAAGAAAAACTCGGTTTTACCCCGTACTTGGGCACCTTAAACCTGCAGTTAACCAAAGAAAGCATTACACGCAAGAAACTTTTAGAGGAAGCGGAGACAGACGCGATTTCCCCTGCCCGAGGTTACTGTGTGGGTCTCCTCTTCGAGGCCTCGGTGAAAGGTATAAAATGCGCCGTTGTAGCGCCCCAAATAGAGAACTACCCGAAAGGCGTTTTGGAGCTCATTGCTCCTGTTAATCTGCGGGAAGCCCTAAAAGTGAAGGATGGCGACTCTGTAACCGTTTCTGTTTGCATCTAGGTTTTTTTACTGTTTGTCTCGTCTTTGCAGGTATTCTTTAAGGTACTCTTCTGCGCAGTTGTTCTTCTGCAGGTAAAGTCCGTAGGTGACAAGGCCTTTCATGGAGCGGGCGGCGTCTTCAGGCGAAGAATAAGAAGGAATGCCTAGCCTGGCGAATCGGCTTCGGGTGTAGAGCGCCATTTCTGTTTCCCCAATATCACACATGACTAGCGGCTTACAGTATTTACGGGCAACTTTAGCTACACTGTCTATGTATTTTTCTCTAAGCCCAGGCATATGATGTAAACCCAAAAAGATTATCCCGTCAATCTCCGAGTCCTGGAACATAAGGTCAGCGGCTATCTCGAACTGGTCATCTGTAACTGAACCAGTAAGGTCAACGGGGTTGTGGGTCGCCGCGATTTTCAAGATAACGCCGTCGGCTTTGAGCTTCTCGAACTCCTGAATCACCTGCTCAGAGAAAGGCTCAACCGTAAGCCCCAACATCTCCAATTCATCAACCGTCATTACGCCTGGTCCACCTGCATCTGTGAGTATGCCAATGTTTTTGCCCAACGCAGGCGGCTGCATGGCAAGAGCTTTCCCAACATCGAAGAATTCCTCCATGTCCCGCGCGCGGATTACACCTGCCTGCTCGAAGGCTGCAGCGTAGATTTTGTCTGAACCTGCGATGGCGCCTGTGTGGGACGCGGCTGCTCTGGCGCCTGCCTCGCCTTTCCCTGACTTAATCACCACAACGGGTTTCTTAGCGGTGACTTTCTTGGCTACTTTGAGGAAGTCTCTGCCGCGTTTGATGTCTTCCACGTATGCTAGGATGACGCGGGTTTCTTTGTCGTGTAGTAGATAATTTAGAATTTCTGAGTCAGTTACGTCGCATTTGTTGCCGAAGCTGACAAACTTGCTTACGCCCATCTGCTGCCCAGTTAAATAATCCAAAGCTGCAACGCCGAAGGCTCCGCTCTGGGTAAGCATAGCTATGTTGCCTGGCATCGGACGCGGCGTAGCTATAACATCTTCGCCGGTGGTGAGAACTTTGGTTTCAGGCAGGAAAAGCGAGTCCACGCCCGTCTTCGAATAGTAAATGCCCAAACAGTTGGGACCTAGAACGCGGATGCCGCCTTTCTGCGCTGCCGCGACCACTTGGTTTTCAAGCTCTAAGTTGCCGATTTCTTTGAAGCCTGCGCTGACTATGATGGCGGCTTGGACGTTTTTGCTGGCGGCTTCCTCCATGACGCTGGGAACCACCTTTGCGGGGACAATTATAACGATTAACTCGACGTCGCTTGGGATATCTTTAATGGAGGGGTAACATCTGAACCCTAAAATGGAGTCTTCGCCAGGGTTAACGGGGTAAAGGTCGCCTTTGAAGACGCCCCGCTGCTTGTTGGTTGCGAAGTTCTTGAAAATTACGTGTCCAGCCTTGTCGACTTTTTTAGTCGCACCTATGACGGCTACTGAACACGGATTAAAGAATGCATCCAGCTTCCTCAACGATTCCTCCATTATTCATCCCTGCTAAGTTTGGCGTTAAAATAAAACTGCTGTTTTTTATGCTTTGCTATCCAAAAACCTACTATACAGATACCAGTATTAATTCCTACGCTTAACCCTCCACCCCTCAAGGGTGCTTATTTGGGGCTTTTCGCACAATTACGACGGGTTTATGCTTCACCGAGTCAAGCATCGCCCAAGTCACCTGAGTCACCGTAACGTGGAACCTTGCCGCCATATCCCACACCGTGGCGCCTGAACCTGGACCACGTGCCCTATCCGCGACGTTTGCGACGGTTAACGCTTCTTCTGCGAGGAGAGCCTGTCCAGCCACGGCAAGCGGGGTTGGTCGCCTCCTGAGTTTAAGAGCTCTACCGAGAACGTAGGCAGCTACCCCGCCGAGGCTTTGGATGCCCCTTAGGGGGTTGGGTCTGGGGGTGAAGTGGAAGTTTCGGAAAGTGTAGGTTTTGTCTGTGTCCACAATGACCACGGTGACTTTCCTGCCAGTTTCACGCATGATACGCAGGCGAACAGCTTCGGCATCTGCAACTGCGTTGTTTAGAGGCAGACACACCAGCGAATAGGGAAGGTTTGACCCGTCGATTCCGCCTTCCGATCCAAACATCAAAGCCTGCAGAAAACCCGCATGCTGAAGAGCGACCTGTTTGTGTCGGCTGCCTGCTTCAGCAGGGTACTCTCTGAGTCGGCGCAGAAGCCTCTGTCCGAAACCGCAGACTACTCCAAGGAGGTATCCCCAGCCGATGCGCATCCAAGTTGTAGCGAGAAGTTTTGCGGTGAAGCTGGGTTGGGAGGCTTCTTCATTCACAATGAGGTTTTTCGCGATTGAAAGTGCCTTCTCGGAAACAACCACGAAATCGCCGTCAACGATTTTGCCGTTTACCGCGTTGACTATCTGGCGTATGTAGTCTGTTTCGGGTTTCCAGTATTTCGTGGTTAACGCCAAAGCGCGGTATCTTGCCATCAGGTCACTCTTGCTTAAGCACCCTTTTTCAGCTTATGTATGTTATTAAAAGATTAAGGGGTACATCACGCTCTGGACACTGCAACCGCGTCGCCTGCTTTGACCCCGAACTTAGCCGCTGCGCTCCCCTGATTCAAAGCTACCTCCAGGTACCCGTGGCTTCCAATCAGCACCACATGCGCCTCAGGTTCGGCGTTTCCGTACGTTCTGGAAAGCACCGTCTGCGGGAGCGTATGGGATTTCAGGGTTACCTGTATAGGGGCGCCTTTGAAATCGGGCAAGTCGGCAGCGCGTATGTTCGTGATTATGTTCCCAAAATCGTCCACATGCAAAACCTCACCCAACAGCTTCTCGGAGGTGCGTTTTATCTGGACAAAACTTGGCTGGGCAAAATCTGTTATTTCGGGACCGAATTCCTCCAAAGCCGCGCCGTTGGCTAAGTGTGCGGCGGCGGGTGCAAATACGTCTCGCCCGTGGAAGGTTGCTGAAACGTGGGGCAACATGAAGCGCCTGTGCGCTATCACTCTTGCTTGTTTTATGCCCTGAGCTTTTGCGGCGAGAACCAGCAAGCCGTTGTCGGGTCCAACAAAGAAACCTCGCGGTGTCTCCAAAATTATGGGGCGTCTCTGAGTGCCCACTCCTGGGTCCACGACAGCCACATGTATGGTGTCTTTTGGGAAAAACGGGGCTGCAGAAGCCAAAATGAAGGCGCCCGTTGGAACCTTGAACTTGTCAACTTGGTGTGTTATGTCCACGATGTTGGCGTTTGGGCATATGCTGAGGATCGCAGCTTTCATTTCGGCTATGTAGGGGTCTTTTAACCCGAAATCTGTGGTTAAAGTGATTATCTTGGGGGACATTTGTCAGCATCTGGTATGGTTATACCAGTTCTTGACCTTTTTGCTCCGTTGCTGAGGCGTTGTCTAGGTAGTCTTGGGTGAGATTTGCGATGCGTTCTTTCTCGCGCTTGCGCTTGTTGCGTCCTCGCAAATCAATGCCAAGCATGAAGACGTATGGCACCGACAGGTAGAGAACCGCAATCACGGGGTTGCTAAACAGGAAGGAGTAACTTAGCAGTTGCTCAAGAGGGTTGCCAGCGTAGTTTTTCAGAACGTCCAGCAAAACGAAGGCGGATAAAGTTAACGTCAGACAGACGAAGAATTGGACGAGTACGCTACGTTCTTTGCCCAGAATCGCAGATGGAATTACGGAAGATAAAACGAAAACCCATGCAAAAGCATAGATGAAGACAATCATATCTGCTCGGGAAGCCAGCCATACACTCGCGGCGGGAAGATACAAATCGATTTGCCCCAAAACAGAAGTGACAGCGGTTTCGGTGAAGAGCTGATAACTCACCATTAAAGTCCAAGCAACTGAGAGATACATCGGAGTGATTAAAGCTGCTTTAACCAATCTCTGTCCAACCAAAGATAAATGTCAAATATCGCGTTTTAAGGTTTGCTGTAAACGCACCAGACCAAAGGCTCCTGCAGCCTTTATCCGCCGTGTACAACTGGCACAAAAACTATTTCGTCGCCGTCATTCACCTTTGTATCTAACCCGTCTAGGATGCTGATTTCTTTGCCGTTGACCAACATCAATGCGTTCGGCTTGGGCGCTTCAAGCTGCTCATCAAGCAGGTTCCGCCGCAGTTCAGGCGCCTGCTTGGTTAAGGCATCCACTAAATCCAGCACTGAACCTTCATCTTTGCAGGGAAAACTTAATTCGGCTTTTCCAGAAGCGTGACGCAACGCACCCAGAAACTTTAAGGTAACAGGCATTTCGTTTCCCAACGTTGATTACAGAACTATAATCACAGATATATCGTTAACATTTGTTCCCGTCGGTTTTGTGATGATAAGGTCGCCAAGTTTTGAAAAGAAATGGTAAGAATCGTTGTCTGCCAGAAACGTTTCGGGGGTAAGCCCAAGTTGCGTTGTCCGCTTCAAAGTGTAGCCGTCAACAATTGCCCCCGCCGCGTCTGTGGGACCGTCCACGCCGTCAGTGCTTAAGGAGGCAATCACGCAGGTCTGGGCGTCTTTAAGGTGCATCGCAGCGGACAACTCCAACTCCTGATTTCTGCCACCCAAGCCTTTCCCCGTAACAACCACCGTTGTTTCGCCGCCCGCAACTACAGCGATGGGTTTAGGAAGAGAAAAATCGTGTGCGGAGACGCGGCAGGCAAATTTAGCAAGCGCCTTGCCTATGTGGCTTGCTTCGCCATCCAAGGGGTCATCAAAATGTATCGTCTTTAGCCCTTCGGATTTGAGGCATTCCGCAGCGGCTTGGCTGGCGGTTCGGTTGTTTCCGATAATAACGTTGTAAACATTATTGAATGCGGGGTCTTTGGGTTTAGGCGTCTCCTCCAGCAGCCCCTCAGAGCCTTCCGACAGAACTTTACGAACGGAGACGGGAGCGGTTTGCCATAAGCCATGCTTTTCTAGGACGTTTTGGGCGTCGCGGAATGTTGAGGGGTCTGGAACGGTGGGACCTGACGCGATGGACTCCAACGGGTCGCCGATGACATCCGAAAGAATCAAGTTTAGAAGGGTAGCGGGATACGCTTTTTTGGCTAGCCAACCGCCTTTGAAAGCGGAAAGATGCTTTCGGACAATGTTGATTTCGGTTATGGGAGCGCCGCTTTTCAGGAGGGCGTCGGTGAGGGTTTGCTTGTCTTTAAGGGACACACCTGTCCTAGGCAAGGGCATGAGGCTGGAGCCGCCTCCTGAAATGAGGCAAATCACAAGGTCCTCATCTTTGGCTTGGTCAGCAAAGTCCAGTATACGAAAGGTGCCTTCTACGCCTGCTTGGTCAGGAACGGGATGGCTTGCTTCATTAAGCTCGATAATGGCGGTTTCCAGTTTAGTTCCGTAGGGAACATTCACAAGCCCCGCGGTTATGTATTTACCTAAGACTTCTTCCAGAGCCTGAGCCATCGCAGAACCAGCTTTGCCGCCTCCCACAACGTAGACATGCCTAAAATTCTCCAGATTAAAACAGTCGCCGCCTTCAACGGTGAGCAGAGAGTTTTCCAGCTTGACTTTAGAGTGAAGCAGCTGCTTGGGGTCAGCGGCGTTTAAGGCGCACTCTAGGCTGTGAAGGGCGAAAGCACGGGCTTTCCGCAGTTGTCCCGTGGCGCCGTTTTCGATTAGTTGCTGTCGGTTTTGTATGTGAACCATTTGGGTGCCGTCCTGCGCGGTTTAGTGTGCTGTGGAATCAGTGTAGATGGGCTAATAAACTGTTTTGCGGTTCTTTCCATCTTAAAGATGGAACTCAAAGGGGAGTATGTGGGTTAACAAATCAGCTATTTGGTGTCCAAAAATATTAGGGCGAACGGTTAGTTGCCGATTTTGTCTTCCGTTAAGGTTTGAACGAATTCAGAGGCAACCTGCACGATGGTATCTGCCTGCCTCATAACGGCTTCGCCGTTTACCTCTTCAAGCTCGGAGAGCTGTTGCACGGTGTTCTCCATGTCGATGAGAAAACGCAGGATAACATCGTTTTCAGGTTTTGGTTTGCCGAGTTCGTCGCGGATCAGAACTTCGATAAAGGCAGGTTCGCCTAGGCTGTAGTAGATGGCGTTTCGGGCTTTTCGGATGGCTTCCATGTACAAGTTGGGGGCCATGTAGGGAATTTTTTGGGCGGCTTCCAGCTCAGCTTTTGCTTCGCGAAGGTATCGGTGTGCCCATCCCCGCCTGTATTCGTCCATCATGGCTGTTACCCGTTTGCGGGTTTATACTTCGGTGTCTTCTAAGAGGATTTCGTCTTCCTGCAGGGGCACTCCTTGCTGATTTAACGTGTAGGTTCTTGTTATGTAGCCTGCAACTTGGTTGCGTACTCTGGTGGTTATTTGTTCTGTGAGTGCGCTGACCATATGTTTGTTGTCTTCGAAGTTTGTGGAAAACTTTTCTGGAAACTTCGCTATCAGCTCTTTGGCTATGTGCTTTATCTGTTCAGTCTTTACTTTTCCCATGTTCGTTCCTCCGTTTATGTGAGTTTTCTTTGACGCATAAAAGCGTGAAAGCAAGTTCTCAATAGAAGCGAAGCTCCATTTAAGGTTACCCTTCCAGAAAGATGCAAAGCCGAAAACTAAGCAACTGCATCAAATGAGTTTAACGTTAAAGAAGACTTCAAAGTTCCTAACTATCTGGTCGGCAACGGTTTCAACGGATAGACCTTTAACGTCGGCGATAGCATGCACAACCTCTCTGACAAAAGACGGACGGGTCATTTGCCCGTTGAAAGGTGCCTTCCTGAACAGTACAGGCCCATCAGTTTCGGTAAGCAGGTTAGTCAGCGGCGCGTTGGTCACGACTTCGCGGATGCCTGTTGAGTACACAGTGGGGGGACCTTCAGTTATGTAGTATCCGTGTTCCATGGCTTTGTAGAGGGCGGTCATGGGGTGACTGAACCAGTGTAGCAGAACACGCTTCAGGTTGTATGAGGGCAACATATCCACGATGAATTCAGTGGTTCCTCTTGAGTGTATTATGGCGGGAAGCCCAAGTTTCTCGGCTAAACGCAGCATTCTGTCAAACACCATAAGCTGGTGTTCCCAGATGGATTCGTACTTGCAGTCTAACCCGATTTCGCCTATAGCAAGAACGTTCCCCAGTTGGTGCTGCTCGGTGATGAGGCTTATGGTTTCTTCAAGTTCGCCTTCTTTTAGGATGTTCACGTTCCATGGGTGAATGCCCAGCGCCACATGGATTAGCTCAGGGTTTTTTTCTCTGAGTTTGAGCGCTTCCACGCTGGTGGCGTAGTCCATGGCGTTGGAAACTAGGGCAACTAAACCCGAGTTTTTGGCATCGTCGATAAGCATGTCTGTGTGTCCCGTGTACTGCGGGTCAGATAGATGAATGTGGGCGTCGACCAGCTTTAAATTGGATACCATAAGCTCGCATTATACGGTGAGAACGCTTTAATGTTTTTCTTTTATTCAAGTGACAAATTGATGTTGCTGAGCGTTTTAAGGGGATAGAGAATAACAAAGGTTAAATACAGCTTTAAAAAGAAAAAGAGGCTACGGAGTGTCTTTATGACCGATTTGGAATTAGCAGTTGCCCCTATGCACAGATTGTGCAAGAAAGCGGGCGCCGACAGAGTAAGTGAAGCAGCGGCAAAAGAACTTGCCAAAGCTTTAGAGGAAATCGGCGTTAAAATCGCCAAGGAAGCCTTAGATTTTGCGATGCACGCAGGGCGAAAAACAATCAAGTCTGAAGATATCGAGATTGCATCTCGAAAAGTCATGGGAAAATAAACGCCGTTCCCCTTCTTCCCTTTTTTGTTTACCGCTTGATTTTACGGTGGAAAACTGAACAAAGGCGGTAGCCTACGCTTTTCTTAACACTACAAAAGGAAGAACGCAGAGTATTTGCTGTTAATGTCGAAGGTAGTCTATAAAAAATGAAAGAAGGTTTGAGATTAGGGGTTTTGGTTTCGTTTGCTCTGTTGACGATTTTACTTGTTTAGCGTTATTTCCATCGTCGAAACCATTCTGGACTTGGTCTCGCCCTCTCGTGGCGGCATCTCAGCGGTGCCAATAGCAATCTTTGTAACTTTTAGGTCTTTTACAAATCTGTTTCGGGCTATTTCAGCCACGTCAACGGCGGTGGTTATTGCTTGGCCTCGTGCTTTCAGGGTTATTTCTTTTGAGTTTCCTGAGGAGAGACTGGTTATTATTGCCAGAACATAGCTCATTGGTGGTTTGTTTCCGACGAAGATAACGTCTGCGTTTTCTGTCATTTTATTTTACTCCTTTTGTATTCTGTAACGTTGCCGGGCGCGTTTCCGTGTATCCGCGACAGAGCGTTACTAGACTAAATATTTTGGCTTCTTCCTTATATGTTCTATGTAAAAAATGGCTTCCCGCTGAAATCTCTGATTAAACGAACAGACAAAAATCTTCTATACCATAAACAAACAAGAAACGCCGCCGCATACACCACCACTTAAACAGACAGTACACAGGGGCAAAGCAGCCGAAGGCAAGGTTTACAGTCCAACTTTAATACAGGAGGTTACATACAAAACTAAGAACCCAACCATGCTCACCAAACTGAAACAAAAAGTCCAGCAGTTGCTATCTTCAGAAGTCAGCGCAGCACACAAAATAGGATTAACACCGAACATGGTTTCGGCAATAGGTTTCGCGTTGTCGGTTTTAGCAGCCGCCGCCTACGCGGTCGCAACACCGGAACAAACGTGGTGGCTGCTTGTTGGGGTTGCCCTGCTCATGGCGTCGGGATTCTGCGACACCTTAGACGGTGCGTTAGCTAGAACATACCAGCAGGCAACTGCTTTTGGGGGTTTCTTGGATTCCCTGCTTGACCGGTACGCTGACGTGTTCGTTTTGGCGGGCATAATAATCAGCGGGTTATGCAACCTCGCGGTGGGCTTAGCTGCGTTAGCTAGCTCTCTTATGGTGAGTTATGCTCGGGCTAGAGCGGAAGCAGCAGGGGTAAAAATGGAGTCGGTGGGCATCGCTGAAAGACCCGAACGCATCATAATCTTAGCGGTGGCAAGCATAGCCGCAGTCTTCTATTTGCCAATCCTGAACATAGGGGTAATTTTAATCGCCGTTTTAGCCACAGTCACTGTGCTGCAAAGAGCAATACACGCATACAAGATGCTAAAGAGAAGAGGAACAGAGAAGCCAGAAGTCAAAATGATTGTCGGCGCGTAACACCGTCAACTGCCAAGTGGTGTGCAGTCGGATACGGTGTAAACCCAACGGTATTATGAAAAATGTTTAGGAAACCGCCTAAGCGGCTTTCCGTGTAGGTAAATGGAAAGAATTAGTATCGTCGCTTTGCGCGTGAGTGCCTTTCGCTTTCAGCTCGGACCTTCACGATGCCTCTGTGGACTGCGCAGGAAACACAGTACCATTTTGTGTCCACCCACGAAGATATGTAGGTTCCCTTCTGCCTCAGCTCTTTGGCTAATTGAGGCTCAACGAAGGATACTCGACGAGTGGAACGTTTAGCTTTGTCTCTTGGCACTTGCTGACCGCAGTTGGCGCATTGAACCAAGCTGCTGCTGCCTTTGCTTCCTTTGGATCTTCCTCGGCTTTTCCGTTTAGATGGCAATCTAATGAAACCCCTTTTGGTTCATTCAACAGATACTCACTCTACTGACTTATATATGTGCTCTATGCTGAAACTGGAAAACCATGTTTTCTGTTGGACAGACTTTTTTGGGGTTTACCCTTTTTCAACGGCGAAACAAGCCATTTACTGCAAAAACAGCCCGATAAAGAACAAACAAATTTCTTGCCAATTCGTTGTCTAAGCAGGAGACGCGGCCTTTTGTGTTGGAAAACTCTTAAATTGCGCTTCTCCATTGTTGACTTGTACACGCCAAGCCCGAAAAAGTTGTTGAGATGTTTACTATGTCTGAAATTGGATTAAGAACACGGATGCTGGTCAAAGATGTAATGAGCAGCCCAGTTGTGACCACAGATGAGGAAGCGCCCAGCAACAAAATCGCTAAGCTTCTGGAAGAAAACAAGTTTGGCTGCGTCATCGTTGCAAACGAAGATGGCAAACCGCTGGGGATAATAACGGAGCGAGACTTGGTGGCGCGTGTTTTATCAAAGAACCTGAAGCCTGAAGTGGTCTTGGCTAGAGACGTCATGACGGCGCCGTTAGCCACAATTGAGCCTGAAGCAACCATAAGCGATGCAGCGCGCAGAATGAGCCGCTTAGACGTGCGAAGACTCGGAGTGATTTACAAAGGCGACCTCATTGGGTTAATTTCAAGCAAAGACATCCTCGGCGTTATGCCTGAACTTATAGAGATAATTCAGGAGCGGTCAAGAATAGAGGGTGTGGATCGCTCTGAAGAAATCGCCGAAATCGAGAAGACCCCTCTTTCAGGCTACTGTGACCAATGCGGAGTTTACTCGGAAGGTCTAAGAGAAGTAGACGGTCAATTTCTCTGCGAAGACTGCCGCATTGAAGTAGAAGCCTAAGAGAAAACCGCATACTCTGCGGGATTTCGGCTTTTGTTTTGAATAAGCAAATAAGCGACTTTGCACCCTTTTAATTCATTAATTAAAGGATAGGTGCGTTACTTGATTGTTGACTCTGTACTGAACAATGCCAAAGCCTACCTTAAAGGCGAGGTTGTAGACTGCTGCTTTGCCATAGATGAAGGTAAAATCCAGAAAATCGGCAGAGAAACAAACATGCCCAAAGCAGACCAGAAAATCGACTTGGGAAACCTGCTGGTGTTGCCGGGCGTTGTTGATTCTCATGTGCATCTCCGCGACGAAGACAGAGCACATAAGGAAACCTTCCTGACGGGAACGGCTGCTGCTGCCGCTGGGGGAGTAACCACAGTCTTGGATATGCCAAACAATTCACCCCTCACTATGAGCAGAGAAGCACTCAGCAATCGCATGAGACTTGCGGGGCGCCGTGTACTTGTTAACATAGGCTTTTACTCGGCGTTTCCAGCAGCCCCCGAAGAAAGTCAGGCGATTGCCGCGGAAGGGGCAGTGGGGTTTAAGCTTTTCATGGCGGAGCAGGTGGGCAGATTAAACATCAACGATGACCAAGCCGTCAAAGAAGCACTTGAAGTAACAGGCAAGTTGGGTGTCCCTGTTGCGGTTCACGCCGAAGACCACGACCTAATCAAACACCGCGTTGACCAGTTTAAGCTTTCCAAAAGGCATGACATGGCTGCGTTTCTTAAAGCCCATGATGAACAAGTGGAATTCGCCGCCGTAGAACGCTTACTAAAAATTGCCAACGAAACCGAAAACGCGCGGATACATTTTTGTCATGTGTCCACGCAGAAAGCCCTTGACGCAGTCGCCCAAGCAAAGGTAGCAGGCAAAATGGTGACCTGTGAAGTGACGCCGCATCATCTGCTGCTTACAAAGGACGATTACGAGCGGCTGGGAGTGTTTGCGTTAACGTTGCCTCCGCTGCGCACCAAAGAAAACGTCTTGGCACTTTGGAGCGGCATAAACGAAGGCACCGTGGACACGGTAGGCTCAGACCACGCACCTCATACGTTGCAGGAAAAAGACTCTGCGAGCATCTGGGACACAACGCCAGGCGTACCAGGCTTAGAAACTACGTTGCCGCTAATCCTTACGGCAATTCACCAGAACAGGCTAAGTCTTGCCCGCGCCGTGCAGTTGCTTTCGGAGAAACCCGCCGAAATCTTCCATCTCGCAGACAGGGGACGCTTGGAGCAGGGAAGAAACGCGGATTTGGCGGTTGTGGATTTTAACTTGAAATTCAAAATTGACGCGGCAAAGTTCAAGTCTAAATCCAAGTTTTCGCCCTTTGACAAGTGGGAAGTGCAGGGTAAACCAGTGAAAACCTTCGTTAACGGTCAACTGGTCATGGATGAAGGCGAAATCGTGGCTAAAGCTGGAGTGGGCAGCGTGGTGCGGAGACTGCAGTCTTGAATTTCATTTTGGACGGCATGCTGGGCAAGCTGACGCGGTGGCTGCGGATGATGGGGCACGACGCCAAGTATTCAACTGTGCTTGATGACGCCGAGTTGCTTGCAGTCGCCAAAAAGGAACAGCGTGTGCTGCTCACTCGAGACTTTGCGCTTTTTCAGCAAGCAACCGTCAGAGGCATCAGCGTCTACTGTGTGGAGGGCAACACGGGACCCGAACGGTTGGCTGAGCTCTATGGGCGCTTTCGGATTCCTCTGGAAATTGACCTTGCCGTTTCGCGCTGCCCAAAATGCAACACTAACCTCGCGTCGGTTCCTAAAGACGAAATCACAAATCAAGTCCAAAAAAACACGCTACTCCACTACAACGAGTTCTGGAGGTGTCCCAACTGCGGCGCCGTCTACTGGCAGGGTGCACACTGGATTAAAATTCGGGCAACTTTGCAAGAGGCAAAAGAGAAAGTAAAAGAAAGGTGAAAAGCTGGTTTAGGCTACCATCAGCCACTTCAGCGGGATGTCCTGGAAGGTTCCGTCGGGCAGGGTTCTTCGGATGGTTATGGGTAGAATGCCGATATCCAGTTCTTTTAAGGCGATGTCGATTGGGCTGGACAGGGTGTTGTCAACCTCTATGAGTATCGGAGCACCCATAGAAATCTGCAGGGACCGCGCACCAACTATTCTGGCCTTCTCGAAACGGGTAATTTTTGGGGGACCGACTTCAACGTGTTCTTGGGCAGCCGTGTTTAGAAGCCTCCCATGCCGCCCATGCCCATTCCGCCCATGCCACCCATGCCGCCTGGCGGTGTCGGGGGCGCTTTCATCTTTTGGGATGCGATGACGTCGTCTATTTTGAGAATCAGCATGGCTGCTTCAGAGGCGGATTTAATGATTTGTTTCTTTACGGTTAAGGGTTCAAAGACGCCTGCTTTGGACATGTCTTGGACTTTTCCTGAGAGAACCTCGACTCCAGCCCATGTTTCGCCTTTCTCATGCTTTGAACGGAGTTCAGACAGTATGTCGATGGGGTCTAAACCCGCGTTCTCCGCCAGAACCGTTGCTATTACTTCTAAGGATTCCGCGAAGATTTTAACGGCGAGCTGTTCTCGTCCAGGCTGGGTTTCAGCGTATTTCCTGAGAACTTTGGACATCTCCAGTTCGGGAGCGCTGCCGCCCGCCACGATTTTTGGCTCCATAACGAGGTCGCGGACTACGCAGAGGGCGTCGTGGATTGACCTCTCGGTCTCGTTGTTCATTCGGGGTGAGGAACCGCGAATCAGGATGGTGACTGCCTTGGGGCGCTTGCAGCCTTCGATAAACGTCATTTTGTCCTCAGCGATTTTTCGCTCTTCAACCAGGGAGGCTTCGCCAAGGTCTTTTGCTGTGAGCGACTCTAAGTTGCTGACTATGCTTCCGCCTGTGGCTTTCGCGAGCCGTTCCATGTCGGATTTTTTGGCTCTGCGGATAGCAGCGACACCTTTCTTTGCCAAGAAATGCTGCACCATGTCGTCGATGCCTTTTTGGCAGATGACTACGTTTGCGCCTGACGCGGCGATTTTGTCAGCCATAACTCTTAGCATGCTTTCTTCCTGCTTGAGGAAAGCTTCAATCTGGTCTGGCGATTCAATGTTGAGTTTCGCGTCGTACTCGGTTTTCTCGATTTCCAAAGAAGAGTCAAGCAAAGCGATTTTGGCTTTCTCCACTCTTTTTGGCATGCCAGAATGGACAATTTCCTTGTCTACCACTATACCGTTGATGAGGCTTGTGTCTCTGAGGGATTCCCCAGTTTTCTTCTCCACCAAAACATCATCAACATCTGCTTTGTAGGCGGCTTCGGTTTTCTCTGCCACCGCGAGCATCGCCTCAACAACGATATCCGCCAGATACTCTTTATGCTCAGCCACAAGTTTGCTTGCCATGCTGGTAACTGCGGCTTTTTTGAGGAAATCTTTCTTTTTTAGGTCTATGGGCATAGCGATTTTCTCAAGGGTCTCTAGGGCTTTTTCTTGGGCTAACTTGTAGCCGTCGATAATTACGGTTGGGTGAATGTTTTTGTCCAAAAGCTCTTCGGCTCTGCTCAAAAGCTCTCCAGCAATGACGACAGCGGAGGTTGTTCCGTCGCCTGCCTCTTTGTCTTGAGCCTTGGCAACTTCAACCATCATTTTAGCTGCTGGGTTCTGCACATCCATTTCGTCAAGGATGGTGCGTCCGTCGCTGGTTATGGTTACGTCACCGAAGCTGTCGACGAGCATTTTATCCATGCCTTTTGGACCTAAGGCACTTCTAACGCTTTCGCCGATAAGTTTAGCTGCAGTGATGTTTGTATGCTGGGCTTCTCCCCCGCGAGTCCTGTTTGTGCCCTCTTTTAATACGAGAACTGGCACACCGCCAGCTTGAATGTTTGATGACAAGTTCCATAAACCCCTTTAATGCGAACAACAACAAAACACCTTTAACATATAAGTTTTTCTAAAAGATGACGTGGCTAACCATGCTTAATCCAGCTCATACTGCATATTTTGCTGCGTTAATGTGCAACCACTGCAAAACGGCAAAAATCAAGTTAGTATACGGAAACTTTAGCGACACCCTCAATTTTCAGGAGGTCAGAAATTAATTCGCCGGGAATTTTCTTTTCCACAATCAGCGTCAGCTTTGGTTCAGGTGAAAGCTCAGGGTCATCCACGATGGCTTGCCTGATGCTTAAGCCGCCGGTGGTGAGCAGCATGGCGGAGTTCGCTAAGATGCCGTGGGCTTTTGCATCCACCACAGTTATTTCTACAACGCCTAAGTCTAGGTGTTTGGCGATTTCTTTGAGTGAGTGTCCAGCGGGTCGTATCTCCTCGAATAGTAGTCTGAGTTCGCGGTTGGCTTTGATGACGCTGACGGTTTCGGTTACGGTGCGTCGGTCTACTTCTGCGGCGCGGGCGATGCGGACTGGGGGAATTTCGATTTTGTTGAGGAATATTTTTCCGTTCTTTACGCTTAAGCCGTTTTCGACTAGAACGCGTGCTACTCTGAGTCTTTCAGGGTAACCGTCGAAGTGTTTTTTTATGTTGCGCCACATGCCCACTTTTCACGAGTACATTTCTGTACAGTAACGCATAAATATGTTCCTGAATGTGTTGATTACCAACACGTAAGAATATCAATAACAAGTGAAAAACCATGCCAACCAAAAAAATCCTCCTACCCGAAGACGACATACCAAAACAATGGTACAACATAGCCCCCGACCTCCCCAAACCCATGCCACCCTTCATCGACCCCAGCACCAAAGAACCAGGTGTCGGCATCGTCCCCAAAATTTTCCCCAAAGCCATCATCGGACAGGAACTCAGCAAAGAACGATGGATAGACATCCCCGACGAAGTCCGCGAAGTCTACAAAATCTGGAGACCCAGCCCGCTCTACCGAGCAACCCACTTGGAGAAGCTGCTGAAAACTCCCGCTAAAATTTACTACAAATATGAAGGCGTCAGCCCAGCAGGCAGCCACAAAACCAACACCGCCGTTCCCCAAGTCTACTACAACATGAAAGAAGGCGTCACCCGCGTATCCACGGAAACAGGCGCAGGACAATGGGGTTCAGCCTTATCTTTCGCAGCCATGACGTTCGGGGTTAAAGCCACCGTCTACATGGTACGCGCAAGCTATGACCAGAAACCCTACCGAAAAATGATGATTCACGCTTTCGGCGGAGAAATCTTTGCCAGCCCAAGCAAACAAACCGAGGCAGGCAGAAAAATCCTCGCTGAAGACCCAGATAACAAAGGCAGCCTAGGCATAGCCATCAGCGAAGCAGTTGAAGACGCACTAGTTAGCGAAGTGAAAACTAACTACACCATAGGCAGCGTATTCAACCACGTGCTGCTACATCAAACTGTGATAGGCTTAGAAACCCAAAAGCAGATGGCAATGGTAGATGACTACCCAGACGTAATTTACGGCTGCATAGGCGGAGGCAGCAGCTACAGCGGACTCATCTGGCCCTTCTACCACGACAAAGTTACCAAGAAAGCACCCAAAGAAACCAAACTCATAGCCACCGAAGCCACCGCATGCCCCAAAGTCACCAAAGGCCAGTACATATATGACCACGGCGACACCGCAAGAATCACGCCGCTGGTTCCCATGCACACCCTCGGACACGACTTCATACCCGCCCCCATCCACGCAGGCGGACTCCGATACCACGGCATCGCCCCCACCATAAGCATCCTAACCCAAGAAAACCAAATGACCACCGAAGCCTACAACCAGCTAGATGTCTTTGACGCAGCTAAACTGTTCATCCAAAGCGAAGGCATCATACCCGCCCCTGAACCATCACACGCCATCAAAGGCGCCATCGACGAAGCCCTCAGATGCAAAGAAACAGGCGAAGAAAAAACCATCCTCTTCCTGCTCTGCGGTCACGGGCACTTCGACATGCAAGCCTACGAAGACTACCACATGGGCAAACTACAGCCCTACGAGTACCCAACAGAGAAAGTCGCGGAATCCATGGACAAACTACATACCCTGTACCCATGGCTGGACAAAGTCAACAAGCAATACATCAGCTGCGAACCCCTCTAAACCAAACCCACAAAGACCACACTGTGGTCTTTTCCTCTTTGTTTTTTCTTTCACCCTTTCCCGTGGACATTGCTGTTTCTTTTTATGCCGCCGTTGCACCATAGATACACCAAGAAACGCGGGTGCCTTATGATGGAAAAAAACACGGTTAATCTTCCTGAAAAAAAGCTCGGTTTCATTGTTAACCCAGTTGCAGGTATGGGTGGACCAGTCGGACTGAAAGGCACAGATGGCAAAGAAATCCTGAAGAAAGCCATCACCCTCGGCGCCAAACCCGTCGCGCCCACCCGAGCCGAAGCGTTCCTTACCCAGCTAAGCCCCGCCAAAGAGCACATCCGCCTGTTCGCGGGCGCAGGGGCAATGGGAGAAAACGAAGCCCACTCCATGGGGTTCACCTGTACTGCCGTCGGAGAATGCAAAAATGAAACCACTGCCCAAGACACCCGCGCCGCGGCAGAGAAAATGAAGACTTTGGGGGTGGATATGCTGGTTTTCTGTGGAGGAGATGGCACCGCCCGCGATGTGTTGAAGGCGGTGGACAGGGAGGTTCCAGTTTTAGGTGTACCCACGGGGGTAAAGATGCACAGCGCAGTCTTCGCCGTGACCCCAGCCGCGGCTGCTCGGGTAGCGTTGAATTTTCTTTGGGGAGAACTGCCGCTGAGGGAAGCCGAAGTTATGGATGTAGACGAAGCCGTTTTTCGGCAGGGGCGAGTCTCTGCGGAGCTGTTCGGCTACGTGCTTACACCGTACGAGCCGCATCTGATTCAGACAAACAAGCTTGCAAGCCCCATGACCGAGGATGAGGTGCGCAACCAAGCTGCAATGGCTATCTACATCATCGAAAACATGCAGCCAGACACACTATACATTGTCGGTCCCGGAACCACCACCCGCACAATCGCGGACCTGCTGGACCAGAAGAAAACTCTGCTGGGCGTAGACCTTTTCCTCAACAAGAAAATTATTGCGCGAGACTTAACGGAGAAGCAGATTCTGGAGGCTACAGAAGGCAAAGCAGCCAAAATTATCGTTACCCCCATAGGCGGGCAAGGCTTCATCTTCGGAAGAGGCAACCAGCAACTGAGCGCCCAAGTCATCCGCCAAGTAGGCATAAAAAACGTCACCGTAATAGCCACAGAAAGCAAGCTACGCAGCCTAAAAACCCTAAAAGTAGACACAGGCGACCCCCTCCTAGACACAGAGTTCCGAAGCCAAGAAATCAAGGTCATCTCCGACTACAAAACCGAACAGCCAAAACCAGTGGAATAAACCAAAACTGGCTACCAACGGCTCTATGAATTAAGCTCAATGAATCATCAACATCAGAGCGTTGGTTCCGCGTTTACCCGTTTTTACGGGGCGTTAGTCTATTTGATGCTGATAGTGATGCATTGCAGAAAACGATAGGGGGAGGTCGCTATTGGCGTTTTTGCAGTCCAAAAACATGACAAACCAGGTTTCCCTTGCACAAAGAAAGCTGCTACCTACCTACAGAGGCGGCAGTGTTTGATGACGGGGTGGTTTGCTAAACGGAAATATAGCTGTCTGTGAACACTACTTTAACCTACGGTGGAGCGGATGCAACGTTGATTCCTATTAATCTCCCCAAAATCGGTGAAGAAGAAGTTCAAGCCGTCGTCAGAGTTATGCGCAGCGGCTATGTCACCAGCAGTCTGGGTGCGGGTCCTGAAGTTACAAAATTTGAGGCGGGGTTTGCCAAGTTTGCAGGCGCCAAACACGCCATAGCCGTGAACACAGGCACCGCAGCGCTGCACGCAGCCTTGGTGGCGGTGGGGGTCCAAGCGGGTGACGAAGTTATCTTGCCCAGCTTCACTTTTGTGGCTACGGCGGAGGCGGTGGTGTTGGCAGGCGGCAAACCCGTATTCGCCGACATAGACGCGAAAACGTATAATCTTTCGCCCAGTGAAGCTGCAAAAAACGTTACGCAGAAAACCAAAGCCCTTTTGCCGGTGGATCTTTACGGGTTGTCAGCGGACATGGAGCCCATCCGCGAGGTCGCAGATAAACATGGACTTGCCGTTGTGGAGGATGCCGCTCAAGCCCACGGGTTAAGCTACAGGGGGAAGCCTCCGGGAGCGTTTGCGGATGCAGCGTGCTGGAGCCTTTACGCAAGCAAGAACATGACCACGGGGGAAGGCGGCGTAGTCACCACCAACGACGATAAAGTGGCGGAGCTCACGAGGATGATGCGGACGCATGGAGAAAAAGCCAAGTACGCCTCGGAGATGCTCGGCTGCAACTACCGCATGTCTGAGATGCAAGCTGCCATAGGGGTGGTTCAGCTGGAGAAGCTGCCGTTGTTTGTGGAGAAACGCACTCAGAATGCGCAGAGGCTAACGGAGGTGCTGTCGAAGTCGGATAAGCTCTGTCTGCCCGTGGAGCCTGCAGGGGGAAATCACAGTTGGTACCTCTACACTGTGCGGCTGTGTAACGGCACAGAAGCAGAGCGGAACAGGCTTTTGGATGAACTGCACAAAAAGGGCATAGGCGCGGAAGCTTACTACGTGAACCCCGTCCACAGGATGCCCTATTACCGCAGTTTCGGCGCTCGGGAGCTTCCTGAAACCGAAAAAGCCGCCCAGCAGGTGTTCTCTTTGCCTATTCACCCAGGCGTAACCAAGGAGCAAGTTACCTTCATAGGCGAAACACTGCTAAAGATGCTTCAGTAATACAGCGGGTTTTACTGGCGAGTGCAAGAGTTTAATACAGACTTCAAATAATACCTAGACCCGTTTGTCTCTGGCGTGAGGCAAGTTCTTAAACGAGGATGGAACGTGTTGAGTGAAGAAGTTTCCCGCATAAAAATAAAGTTCCTCATCGAAGGCTTAGGCGAGGCTGAAGGGGAACTGGTCCGTTTTAGGGCACCCAGAACCGTGGACACCATAGTCCGCAGGCTCCCCATAGAAGGACGCGCTGCCACATGGAAAGAGGAAGTGTACTTTGAACTCCCCCTAAAGATGGGGGAAGAAAAAGCCAAGCCTAATGTGGAGCCAGGCGTTATAGCTTTTTGGCCTATGGGCAGCGCCTTATGCGTGTTTTACGGGAACTCGCAGCCCTACAGTCCAGTGAGTGTCCTTGGAACAATAACGAAGAACTTGGAGATTTTCAGTAAAGTGAAAAGCGGAACCATCATCCGCGTGGAGCAGCTAGAAAGCCAGTGAGCTTTCCCGCCACATATCAAGCAGCCGCTCGCATTCCGCCTTCACGTTGGCGTCTGCGGCTTTGTCTTTGAGTTGTTCAAGAAACTCCATGCGTTTCTGGATGGTGCGTTTCTCTGAGGCGCCGCCGTAGTAGAGTTGCCCATCCAAATACTCTTTCATGTGGTAGGCTTTTTGGACAAGGAGGCTGGCGAAGTCCACGGCGCTTTCCACGGCGAATTCGTTTGCCCAGATGGCAACTTCGGTTTCGCGTAGTTGGGTTAAGCCGTCTATTTCTTTGATTTCCCGCAGGTAGGTTCTGAGGAACTCGTAGTATCCAGCGGTTTTAGCCAGGTCCAGCGCCTTGTTCACTTTCTCCACGAAATCGGCTTCGCCGTTAACTGCCAACTCGTGCTTGTATCCAGCGTCAACTAATTGCTTGGCTTTTTTGTGTTCCTCTTCAGTGTAAACTCTCTCTGGAAACTCCAAGACGAATACTCTCCTAACCAAAAGGGAAAAAGTAAAATGTTAACTGCGCAAAGAAAAATCAAGCGCAGGGCTTGTAAACCTTTATTGTGTGGCTGCCTGAAACCAGCTCTACGTCGCCGTTGTGCTGTAGCTGCTGCAGGAATTCTTTGGCTGCGCTTATGCGGACGTTGTATCGTGTGGCAACTGCGTACGGCGTAAGAACAGGCATCCTCTTCACTTCAGCGACGATTTTGTCATTCTTAGCGTCTGGCGGAATAACGTTGATGATAGTTTTGCGTTCTTTTGGCGGTGCTGCCTTTTTGTCTTTCTTTTCTTTCGCCGCTTTTGCTTGGTCAACTTTGGCTTGCTGGCGTTCCATCTGTTTCAAGCCGATTCTCTTTTTTCCACCCATGATTATCACTTGCGTCTCTGTTCTAGATTGCCTGGCTTATTTCAACCTTATGCTTGTTTTGCCACTGTTCGATTGGAACGCCAAGTTTCTTCTCGACTTCTGGACGGTGAATGCTGTTGTAGGTGCAGAATGGGATTATGCGTCCATCTGGCACGGCGTAGTGGATTAGGCACCGCTGTACACGTTCTAAATCAAAGTTGTAGGGGTCCATGAAGTGCATGGAGGTAAGCAGAAGCGATTTCCGCTGCAGGTCACCCAAGCTTTCGTAGCTACCCTCCGACAGGACACGGAACACGTATTTGCGTAGGAAACTGAACTTTACGTGCCTCGCCGCGCCGACTAAACGCAGTTTTGCACGGTTCTTGTTGCCTTTCTGAGCTTCCTCGTAGACTTTTTTCATGGCGTCAGTAAATTTCTCTACGTTAGCGATGCGGGTTATCGGCGTGGTTTTGCCGTCTTCCACAAACAGGTAGGTTGCCATGCCGCAGTGAGGGTGCCCCGTGAATTCGATGAAGTGTTTGTCTTGGATGGAGCCAACGGCTTTAGCTATGGGAGCAACTGTGGGAACAGGATAGAAGTCGGATGTTTTCACATTTCCGTCAGTTTGCTCTTCAACTAGCCTCATGAAGTCGGTGATTGTTATACGCATCTTTTCGCGTTCCTGCTGGGGTATACGTCCGCAGAGCGAAACGGGCTGCACGTTGATGCATCGGACAACGTCAAAGTTGTCCTTGGCGAAGTTTATGATGTCGCCCAGTTGCGTGTCGTTGACGCCTTTAACTAACGTGACGACCAACACGATGCTGTGAATGCCTGCTTCCCGAAGGTTCTGTATAGCCTTCATTTTGGTTTCAAGCAGGTCTACACCGCGGATAAACTTGTAAACGTCAGGGGTTAAACCATCGAACTGCAGGTAAATAGTGCTGACGCCAGCCTCTTTCAGTTGTTTGGCGTATTCGACGTCTTTGCTGATTCGCACGCCGTTCGTGTTAATTTCCACGTGGCGGAACCCTAGTTCTTTGGCTTTTCGAACAAAGTCGAAGAGTTCATTGCGGATGGTGGGTTCGCCGCCGCTGAACTGCAGTGCCGTGGCGCCAACGGGTTTGGTTGCACGCAGGTTCTCCAGCATGCCCGTGATTTCCTCAGCCGTGGGCTCATAAACGTACCCTGCGGCGGAAGCGTTAGCAAAGCATACAGGGCATTTAAGGTTACATCGGTTCGTCACGTCGATGATGGCAAGCGCCGTGTGGGATTTATGTTCGGGGCAGATGCCGCAGTCAAACGGGCACCCCCTGACTTTTTGGGTGCGCGGGTTCTCTATGCCTTCGCCGTCGAAGCGGAACTTCTCCGCCCGTATGTATTGGTCGTAGTCTGACCAGTAAAGTTCTCGATACTCGCCGTGCTGGGGGCACGTTTTTTTGATGAATACTTTGCCGCCGTCCTCGTAGATTTCTGCGTCCAGTGCTTGGAAGCATTCGGGGCAAATTGATTTGGTGCTCTTGATTACTTTCATGCTGACCACTAATAGTGACTTTTGTTTTCGAAGTGCTTAAGAGCCGTAGAGTACATAATAATGTTTCCAAACTAATACAACGGTGAAAAAGGGGAAAACACTTGTCGGTTGACGAGCATACCCGTGAAACGCTGCGTGAGATGGGATTAAACGCCTACGAAATCGACGCTTACTTAGCGCTTCTGGAAAACGGGCAGTTGACCGCCATGGAAATCAGCAGCGAAGCCAAAGTGCCCTACTCTAAGATTTATGAGGTCCTGAATTCGCTCAAGGAGAAAGGCTGGATAAAAAGCAGCGAAACCCGACCCTTCAAATACTATCCTGTGCCGCCCTTGGAGGCAACAGCGTTCACGAAGCAGCGGCTGGAAGACCGCTATCTGGGCTGGGAGCAAACCGTATCGGAGGCGCTGCAGCCGCTTTACGAGAAACGCGAACTCGTCGAGCGACCCGACATACTCATCCTCCACGGACAGCAGGCAGTGTTAGCCAAGCTGGAGGAAGTTCTCAAAAAGGCAAACAAGGAAATTATGATAGCCGCACCAACCTTCGCAAAACCCATCTTCGCTTCCGCGGAACAACTGCTGACGGGACTGAAAAAGAACGTGACCGTAAAGCTTATGGCAGCAGGCAAAAGCAACGAATGGATCCCCCTGAAAAAAATGGCGGCCATCAACGAGCTACGGGTGAGAGACCACATGTTCGGCGGCGGCGTCATCGCAGACGGCAAAGAAGCCATGTTATTTCTGGGCGAAGACAAACCAAGCCTAGTCATATGGAGCAACCACGTCGGCTTAGTCGGATTCGCCCGAGAGTACTTCCAGTTCCTCTGGGACTCCTCAGCCACCGCATAAAACAGCCCCTCCAGCCTTTTTGAGCCAGAATCTGCCGTTTTCACCCTTTTTTAGACGCAAAAGAAACCCAAAACGTAACCAGAAACAAAAAAGCAACCAGAGGCAACCCCCGCAGAAACCGAGGGGGAGAGTAGAAAAAGCGCAGTGTAAAGAAAGGTTTCCAAAAATGGAAAAGGGGTTTGTTGATTTTTAGTCTCTGCTTGACAGAACCACAATGTAGTCTGCTGTGTCTGCACACATGTCTGCTGCGTGCTCAATGAACTCGATTAAATCGTCAAAGATAACCATGGCTCCGCAGTTGATTTCTCCGCCATACTTAACAAACAGGGTTTTGGCGTTAAGGTATTCCTTGTCAAGGTCATGCTCGTAAACCTGAACCTTTCCTGCTTCAGCGATGGCTTCAGCTGCATTCGAAGAGATTTTCTCGATGCCGCCACGCAACGCCTGAGCTGCATCCACAAGCTTCCCCGTCATAAAAACCGTTTTACTACACAGCTCCTCAGGAATCTTGGCATCACCCAACATCTGCATACATCTAGCAGCATCCTTCGTGTGGTCAGCCAAAGTGTCTAGCCGCTTCACCAAGTGAAGGAGATCTTCCCGGTAATCTGCAACCAACGCAGCACCCTTGGATAACTCGGTGAAAACGTCTGTTCTAAGTTTGTCAACTTCCTCCTCTGCCTTGTAGAGATTCTGAATGTGTTTTCGGGTTTCCACAAGGTTGCCCTCGGCAAAACTCTTGGTCGCTTTATGAAGCAAGGTTACAGTGTCGAAGGCTTTCGTGATCTGTTCATGGGCTAATTCTAAGCCTTTTGTTCGACGACGTTTTTCAAACCAGTCGTAGCTTCTTCTTTCCATTGTCAATCTCCTCATAGCACTATTTGCGCGGTTCACATATAACCCTTCTTATAAAGTTGCATTTCTAAAATGCCCTCCGCGGAGCATAATAGTTAGGCTAAACATGAGTCAATCGCCAAAAACCAATCAACCAACTCAGAGGCTTCAAGGTCTTCCAGTTTTCGTTTCCCCACGTTTTTCTCCATTGCCGTTTTTCCCTCACTCTAAACCGTATTTTTTTGAAACTTACACTTGCGAAGGGCTGAAAACCCAACGTAAGCTCTATGCACGCTTCTTCCCAGATGGTAACTGCTCTTCCAAGCTTATTTGAACTGCCCAAATAATCTATAGAACAAACAGTAAACTATTGAGAAACAACCAGAAAAAAGCCGCCGCCTCAAGCCTGCAACACAGTATTTGCCAGCCGAACCTTATCTTCCAAACTTCGCATAACTATGTCTGCCACCTTCACCGAAACGCCAAGCTTCTCTATACGCGATTTTTCAGCGGCATCCACCCTGTCGATGATAAAGAAATCAAGAAAATCCGCATACATCTCAGCTACACTAAAAGCGGAAACTTCACGACCTAAACCCCGCAGCAGCTTATCAGCAGGTCCCTTCACGGGTAAACCGCCGATGATTGGGCTAACCCCCACGACGCCTGCGGCTGTTTCCCTCAAAGCCTCCCGGATACCTTTAACCGACAGAATCGTGCTGATGCTTACTACAGGATTGCTGGGGCAAACCACCACACGTTCCGCTTCTGCAATCGCTTCAGTTACCCCTGCAGCTGGCTTGGCGGTTTCTGCCCCAAAAAACTCCACGTTGAGAACCTCGTCTTTTGCGCCCCGTTTAACCATGTACTCTTCAAAGTGCATGGTGCCGTCTTTGGTTGTGATTCGAGTCTCAAACTTGTTGTCGGTCATGGGCAAAATCTTGGCTGTTACACCTAAAGCTGCACAGATTTTCTGGGTAACTTCAGTCAAAGTGTATCCTTGCCTGAGAAGGTTAGTTCGGTAGATGTGGGTGGCTAAGTCTCTGTCGCCCACGTTGAACCATCCAAAACCAGTGTACCGCTTCAGCTCGTCAAGACAGTGGAAAGTGTCGCCGCTGATTCCCCAACCCTTCGCTTCATCCACAACCCCCGCTAAAGAGTAAGCTGCGATATCCAAGTCAGGAGAAATATGCAATCCGTACAATTCAATGTCGTCACCTGTATTCCCGATGACAACCATGTCCTTCTGGCTAACTGTCTTTGCCAGTCCAGTGAGCAGTTTCGCTGCGCCGACTCCACCCGCCAAAGCCGTAATCACGCCTAATTCACCCAAATCCGCAAAGCAACATATTCTTCCGCGCTTATTTGAACCAAACCCTCAGCCAAATCGCCTGCTACTGCGGGCTGTTTTGTTTTTCGGAAACCCACGACGCCTGCGTTTCGCCTTTCTGGTTGACTGTTTGCTCTTTCTTGAAGACTGGCGCTTCATGCTTGTATCTTTCCACTGCTTCCCGCAGAACAGAAAAAACCTCTGGACGATGAGAACCTGCAACGGAAACGTACACGAGGTCTTCACCCACGTTGAATTCGCCTAGGAGATGGTGAATCTGCACTTCGACGATGCCAGGTCTTTTTTGGAGGTCAGCACAAATAGTTTCCAAAACTTCGTTGGCTTTCTCCTCGTAGGCTTCCAATGTAAGCTTCTGAACTGTTTGACCCTCGTTATTTTCTCCACGCACTAGACCTACGAATAAGCCGATGGCGCCTGTTTTGGCGAAGTCGCTGTTCTTTTTGATGGTTTCCATCAGGTCTTGAAGAGAAAAAGAGCCTTTTTCATGCACACCCGCGTGGTTAGTCATGTTGCTGCCTCTTGCTGGATAGAAGAGGGTTTGGATTAATAACGGATTCGCCGCTGAAAAAGCAAACTTGAACTAAAAATGAAAAAGATTCAACGAAGATATCGTTGAGGGATTGGAGAACCTGAGTTTTCAGGTTACGCTTCTGCTTCTTCTTGGATTTCTTCGACTTCTGCAGCGGGTTCCTGAAGAGGCGTCTGTTCGGGCAGAACGGCTGGTTGACCGACAAGCTTGGATTTTCGGATACCAACGTGCCGTAGCGGCGCAATCTGCTTGGATTCGTTGTAGATGTCTGAAGCTATCTTACCCAGAACCATCTCTTGCACGAACTGGTCAAGCGTGAGTACTGCTGCTTTTTCCTTGACGATTGTATCCATGATTTTGCGGATGATTTTCTCCTGTGACGTCTTGATTCTGGAAAGCGTAAGCGCAGAAACGGCAACACGCAGTTTATAGCCGTCTTTTGTGGTGAGGTTGAAGAGTCCATCAACTTTGGTTGTTCTTCTACGCACTAGGCTTCTGAGGTAATCTCGGCTGTATTCGTGTCCCTTGAAGACGGTACGCGCGGTTTTGCCTTCAATTGCGGTTACCTGGAAGTACATTTTCAGGTTTTGATGCGAGAAGTCTCCTGTGATGTCGTAGAGTGTAGCTTCAGTTACTCTGCCGATGAGGCTTTGCTCTTCTTGAGCGGGCACAGCACCTAACTCAACGTTTCCAAAGTATGGCGGAGCAACGATTAGATACCATACTTTACTACGCCATTTATCGCGAACGTGTTTACTGGATTTCGAAGACAAGTTAATCCTCCGAATGCGCTTTCATCAGTCTCAAAGCGGTATTAAAAGCTTTACCGTTTAAGCGTAATCTTCTCCATGTCTCCCATGTATTTGCGCAGAACTTTGGGGATGACAATGGAACCGTCTTCTTGTTGACAGTTTTCCAGCAAGGCAACTATAGTTCTGCCTGTAGCAATAGCTGTACTGTTGAGGGTGTGCAGACAGCCTTTAGGGGGAGCACCTTCTTTTTCTCGGAACCGAATGCCCAGCCGCCGCGCTTGATAGTCGGTGCAGTTACTGCAACTTATAACCTCTCGGTATGCACCTTGCGCGGGCATCCATGCTTCAAAATCGTATTTTTTGGCTGCAACGGTGCCGATGTCGCCTGTGCAGACGTTGACCATGCGGTAGGGCAATTCCAGTTTCTGCAGGATTTCTTCACAGTTAGCTGCGAGCTCCTCGTGCAGTTGCCAGCTGTCTTCAGGCATGCAGAAGATGAACTGTTCGATTTTGTTAAATTGGTGGGTGCGGAAGATGCCGCGGGTGTCTTTGCCGTGTGCTCCTGCTTCTTTACGGAAGCATGCACTGACTCCTGCAAGTTTTAGTGGCAGGTCGTCTTGTTTGATGACTTCGTTCATGTACATGGCTGCCATGGGGTGTTCGCTTGTGGCTATGAGGTAGAGGTCTTCGTTTTCGATTTTGTAGAGGACATCTGCGAAGTCACCAAGGCTGGTTACGCCTTCGTATGGTTCTCGTTTCATGAGGTATGGCGGTTCAATTGGGGTGTAGCCTTTGCTGTAGAGGGTTTCCAAAGCAAAATTCATAAGCGCATAGTCCAATAGCACGCCTAAGCCTTTGAGGAAGAAGAATCTGGCGCCTGCAACTTTTCCTGCACGCTCCAAATCCACAATGTCCAAGTTTAGGGCAAGGTCAATGTGGCTTTTTGGCGTGAAGGTGAACTGGGGAAGTTTGCCCCAGGTTTTGGTTTCCACGTTGTCTTGGTCGCTTGTTCCGTAGGGGACGGTTTCGTGAAGCAGGTTGGGCAGGTCCATGAGGATTTGGCGTGTTTTCTGCTCTATCTGGGTGACTTCTTTTTCCATGGCGGTAATTTGGGTGTCGATGGTTTTGGCTTTCTCCACTTGGGCTGTGGCGTCTTGGCGCGCTTTTTTGAGGGTGGCGATTTCTTGGGTGCAGACTTTGCGGTCGTGCCTGAGGTCGTTGAGTTTGGTGAGGTCTTCTCGCCAACGTTTGTCTGCATCGATGAGTTCTTGGAGCATGATTAGGCTTTCGGGGTTGCCTCGTTTGGCGAGGTTTTCTTTGACGAGCTCGGGGTTTTCGCGGATAAGTTTGATGTCTAACATGCTGGGTCACGAAGTCAACTCATGTTGGGGTCTGCTGGGTTATTTAACTTGCGATGACAAACTCGGCTTTGAGGAAACTGTGGATGCTGAGTCGGGCATGAACGTCATGCACAGACGCCACACCCGTTGCTGTTCTCGTTCAGAGAGTTCCACGCAGCCCCACGGAACGTCGTCTGCAGAAAACCGCTACCGCCCCAACAACAACCAACAGAACCCAAAAAACAAACGCGTTGCAGGGGAACTCGGGGACGGAAGGCGTCGGCGAAGGCGTTTCCGTAGGCGCTGGTGTGGGAGTCTTCACGGGTTGATTGCTCGTGGCATACTTTACTGTTCCACTAACGAAATATGGACCTTCCATACGGGGAAGAAAGTAACACATGTGGGGATTGCCCTCAGAATCTAACGCCAACGGCATCAGTCTGAGAACCATATTCTTGACCACTAACTGAACATCCCAAGTTTCCCCTGTCCACCTTATGTAACTCACTGAAAAAGAATAAGACGTATAGTTAGTGTAGGTGATATGGGGGTCATCGTTTGAGTCTAATGTCAGAAAACTGCGTCCCCAAGAAATAGGCATAACCGGTTGTTCGCTCCAGTCAGAACCGTTCCAGCAACAATACATTATCGTATCGTTCCAGTTGTAACTTAAATGGGGATAGCCTTTGAAGTCTAAAACGACATTCCCAAAGCTTGAACCCAAATTAGGAGGCAAAGACTGCAAAACCCAACCCTCCACGTTCCTCACAGCCCATTTAACTGGCGACCCCACTCCAGCTTCGTAAAAAATGCTAGGACGGCTGTTTGCGTCTATTACTATACAGTTGTGGGATGTGCCTGCAGGGTCCACTACTTCTATTGTCCAGTTCAATCCGTTCCAAACTGCGCACTTCAATTGCCCATTTTTGCCTGCGTAAGCGATAATGGGGTTGCCAGCCGAATCAAGGACAATAGAGCTTTCAGTGCCGTTATCAACCGTTTGAATGCTCCAATCAGTTCCAGTCCATTGGGCATACTTCAGCAAGTAACCAACTGGAGAAGTATTACTATCAGCAACTTCGTACACTATATGCGGATAATCACAGGAGTCCAACACGAGACTACTATACCCGATGTATCCCGGGTTCCCTTCGGCAGGAGTGAAATGCAGGGTGTCTACAGTTTGCAGTTCCCAAGCTGAGCCGTTCCAACTTGCATACATGAGGTATTCTTGACTTTTGGGTCTGAGGTTTGAGCTTGAAGCGTTAGTGTAATCAAAGTAGTGTCCGTTTTCGCAGTCCAAGTAAGCCAAATGCGGGTTGCCATCAGAGTCCAAAGCCAAAGACAAACCATTAAGTGCAGCCTTTTCATCCACAACCTGCACGTCCCAAGCCGCATCGGCATGAACAGGCAACGCCAAAGCAGCAAACCCTACAAAAACAAGCACCAACACCAAAACCGCAGAGACCCAACTAATTTTCAAAATCAAACCCGTGAAGCCCTCCTGACTTTCTTAACAGCAACAGCCACCAGAATCATCAACGCCAAAAACGGCAAAGCAAACCAAGAGGGAAACTCTGGGATGGAAGGCGAAGGCTCGGAAGTTGGTGTTGAACAGGAAGTGGGTGAAGGCGACGAAGTTAGAGTAGGTGAAGTGGATGTCTGGCTGGGGGTTGAGGTTGGAGGAGGCAGTAGCATGAAATCTGGTTTTAAAGCGATAACAACGCCTCCCTCTGCAAGGAAGGTACCAGCGTTCAAGTCACTTCCACCTATGTAGACAGTGTCTGCGTCAATCAAGGGGGACCCAACAGCGTATCCAAAAGTATAATTCCAAACTGAATTGCCTGTGAAGGCGTTAATCGCATAAAGACTAGTATTGTAACCCACGAAGAGAAGTCCGTTAGCATAAACTGGGGAGCTTCCAAAAGATTTGTTGTCTGCGGGGATAAAGCTCCACATCATCGTTCCGCTGTGCAAGTTAAAACAATGCAAGCCCACAGAAGACAAAAGGTAAAGTTTGTCATCCACAATCAGAGGCGGAGTCAGGCTTGAATACGTTAGTCCTTGCTCAACGCTGTAATGGCAGATTATTTTTCCGTCAGATGCGTTCAGTGCGTAGGCACCGCTGTTTTCTACAACTTCGTAAACTACACCGTTGTATGCAACCGGAGACCCGATAGGAGCAGCATCAAAGGAATCATCTAAATCCTGAGTAAGGACGACTGGGAAGTCCCACAGTATAGTTCCATTGGAGGAGTCAAAGGCTATTATGCCACCCGAAAAAGAAACGCCTTGAGAATTTGTTTGATGATACCTAAAATATGCATAACCGTTCATGGCGGTGGAAGAATCAAAAAAGGTGTCAGTAGCTGTGTATGCCCAGATGTTCTCTCCAGTTGAAGCATTAATTGCGTAAACCCCATTAGTCCAAGACTTACCAGCCAGATGGTAATTACTTATTGCATAGAGATATCCATCTGAAAGAATCAGCGTTTGATCGCCAAAAGCGGTGCAATTTATGCCTGAATACCGCCAAATCTCGTGACCTGTTGTGGCGTCAACTGCACAAATGAACCCAGTGAAATTACAATTATAGCCGTTCCCATCTGCTGCTGAACCCAAGAATACAACATTAGACCCGCCAATGTAGATGCGGTTTTCAGCTACAGCCGGAGAGCTAAAGCCTGTTCCACCGCAACTCCATATCTGTTTCCCATTGTAGGCGTTAAGACAGGAAACTGAGCCGTCGTAACTCATGCCCTCACTTACGTAAAGGTACCCGTCTGTAACGACGAAGTTCAAGGGACTTGCAAAGCGACCCCAAACTTGGTTTCCAGCGGACGCGTTGATACAGTATAAGTGGGTGTCTGGGGAAGCTACGTTTTTGGAGGTTACGTAAATCAAACCGTTTGCTATTGTAGGAGATGAGATACAAGAGGTGTCGCATTTGAAGTTCCAGAGTTGGGTGATTGCTGAGTTAGCTGGAAACGGTGTAACAGCAACAAGCATAACAGGAGTCACCAAAATCAGCAATAGGGAAATTTTAGCTTTCATCTTCAGGGACACTCTGGTTGATATTCGCTATTTTTGCCATAAAGGCTTTTTTGTAAAGATTCCTTGACACAAAAAAATTTGGGCAGTTTCTGTGTACGAAACAGAAGCCTCGGTAATACAACAACAAAAAGGCAAAAGAGTTCAGACTGGTTTCAAGAAAAAGAGAGTACGGCTGGTTGGTTTACGTAAAGATTCTTTTCATCAGCGCCTCTACAGCGGCGTATTCTTCGTTTGGGTTTTGGAGGGGGTTGGTTGTTTCGCAGGAGATGCAGTTTCCGTCTTCGTAAGTCAGCGTGTAGCCTCTTGCCTGCAGCGTCTTCAGGCAGCTTATCGCCTGCTCTAAACGGGGCAAATCCACCTCTCCAGATTCATCTGCCAAATTGACCACGACCTCGACAAAGAAGACGGGGGCGTCAGGCGGGTTTTCCCTTGCCCCCACGCCGATGCGGTATGCCCCAGGTTTTCTGCAGTTAACGATAGGCTTCTTTATCCTTGGAGTTTTAAGCCAACAACCACCATGACTGCGGCACCCACGGCTCTTCAACACGCTATAAACTGCAGAAAACGCCAATAGCGACCTACCCCTCTATCTTTTCTGCAATGAACCACTATTAGCCGCCAAATAGGTTGCGTGTTTGTGTAAAAACACGTTTGGTTGGTGTGCTGGGTTATTGAAAACAGGTTGGAGGGAGATTGTGGCGGGCCCGCTGGGATTTGAACCCAGGACCTCCGGCTCCGCAGGCCAGTGTCATAATCCGTACTAGACTACGAGCCCACCGAGGTGTTTTGTGCCCCGAAAGAGAGGGCAGAATAGTAACACGCTGCTGGAACTTAAAAATAGTGGTGCTCAGAAGGTTAGAAAAAACTATAAGCTCACGGATGTATATGGACGTTTATGAGTTTGTATCTTGAACCTAACGCGCCTTTGTTTAAGGCTGTTGTCTCCGACTTGAAGTTGGCTTCGGAAGTTCCAAGCGACAGTAAAGTCTACATCTTCTACATCCCCGGAATCGTCAACTACCCTGAGCTGCAGAAAACCTTGAACGCGTGGGGTAAGACCACGGGCAAAAACGCTTTCATCGGGCTGCTCAGCGCCGACGCTCCAGACTACGAGACCATAATCACTTACTTCCAAATTAAGAAGAGTCCTGCAGTTGTGATTTCAGGTGCCCCTGCCTTCGCTACCGCTGAAGAGGAAAATAACGCAACCACTGGGTTTGCCCGTATCGATAACTCTAAAGTTTTAGGCAACCAAACCGAAATAGTTGAGTGCATACAGGAAATCTACAACCTGTTCATACAGAACAAAGTGAAAGAGGCGATTTCAACCGCCAAGAAAGAGGGGTTCAAGCAGAATCTCAAATACTACCTTGGCAAAGTCAAAGACAGCGCAGGGAAAGCCATCAACGAATTCTTGAAAAACCATGATGTAAGCATCGACGTTTTCCAAGGCAAAATTGTGGTTGCGCCGTCCGCGAAGCCCTCTGCGTCCTCGGCAGCCACGCCTGCGGCTTCAGGAGACAAGGAACAAAAAAAAGAGTAAAAGAAGAGGGCAGTTTAGCGTTTGGCTAACGCACGCTGCAGCGCGGCAACTACGTTCTGTTTGCCCATAGCCAGCACGTAAGGTCCCAAGCGGGGTCCCTGCGGCGCGCCCATCAGCACCGTGTAGAGCAGCTTAAAGAAGCTGCGCGGTTGCAGACCGTTGCTTTTGGCGGCGTGGAATATGGCGTTTTGTATTTTGTCCGCATCTGCCTCGGCGTTTAGTGTTTCCAGCAGAGTCGATATGGCTGTGCGTTCCTGCTCCGACAGGGTAACCGAGGTTTCCTTTATCTCCTCGAAGTCGAGAACCCAGTTGAAGGCGTACTCGATGCGCTGCCGCAACCCGTCGTCGATTTGCTGGTTCTTCTGCAGGTAACCGTAGCTGCGTAACGTGTCAGCGATGAAATCTTCAGGGTTCTCTTTGGGCGCCATCTTGGCTAAGAACGCCATCAGGTTGTAGGGTACATGCACACTGGGTTTGGCAGGTGGTTTAGTGACCCAGCAGTACTCGTATAAGCCCTTCAGCTTCACCAGTTCCCGTTTGCTGACCTGCTTTGTGCCGAAGACAACTTCTTCAAGGTAGTCCAACTCGTTCATGTATGAGGGGATGTCTGAAACGTCCAAGCTGCGGGTGCCCACGAACCGCTTTAGCATCAGCAGCAGAAGCGACTGGGGGCTGCCATAGCGGAACCAAACCTGCGGCGTAAACACGTTACCTGCAGATTTGCTGATTTTTTTGCCGCCTTTGTCAAGGAACATCTCGTAGCGGGCGTGGCTGGGTGGCTCGAAGTTGAGGACTTCGCGGCTGATGCGGTCGTTGATGCGTACGGAGTCGGCTATGTCTTTGCCGAACGCTTCAAACCTGATGTCGAGGGCTTTCCATCGGGCGGCAAATTCGCCTTTCCAAGTCAACTTGCCCTCGCCTTTGGTTATGTCGGCTTCGCCCTCATGGCCGCAGCCCTTGATGAGTTTGCCGCGGATTTCCAAACCCTCGCACTTGTAGAGCACCTTGTCGGTTTTCGGTTCGAACGCGTAGGCGTTGGTGGTGTAGATGCGTCCGCATTTGGCGCAGACGGGGAAAAAGGGTAGCCGCTCGGTGTAACGTTCCTGCCCGACTTCTTCCTTGACGATTTCGCCCACCTTCTGCGCATTCGCTAGTATGGTGCGGATTTCGGGTAGGATTATGCCTTTCTCGTAAACTTCCTTTGCGCTGAAGTATCGGTATTCGATGCCGCACTTGTCCAGTGACTCGAGCAGCAGCGAACTCATGTGTTTGCCAAAGCTTTCGTGGCATCCGAATGGGTCGGGGATGCTGGAAACGGGGTGCCCCAGATACTTCTCCAAATCTTTAGATAAGCCAGCGGGGACCTTGCGGAGTCCGTCCTTGTCGTCACAGTAGGCCACTAACTCCGAGTTGAAGCCCATATCCCTAAGCGCCAACGTGACGGCGTAGCTGCGGGAGGCATCGCCTAAGCTGCCGATGTGAGGAAAACCAGAGGCGCCAAGACCCATCTCCGTGCGGATTCGGTCGGTGTTTCTGCCCAGCTTCTTTTCTCGGTCAACTACCTTTTTCGCCATGAGGTCGTACCATGTGCCGCGACCGACTATTTTTTCACTCATCACAAGTGCCTTCTGTTAAATTGACTGATGTATAAAATAAGAAACGCTTAGAGCAATAAAGCTCTAATGGATACTATTTTCGTTTTAAGGGCTGCAATATGGGTTTTGCTTTCCAGGTTAAGCCGGTGGGGGTACGTGGAAGACCATATTTTCTTTGAAAGCTGATACAATAGGCTGCCTATGGCAAGGGCAAAAGCGGGGTAAACGGGGAGTATGTAGTAGTGGAGTTTTGTTTGGGCAATGGTGAACACCAAGAACACGATGGCTATCCATGTAATGAGTAAAAGGTCGCTTTTGGAGCGTTTGATAGCCCAGTATAAGCTGAGTCCAACTGAGAAAGGTAACAGAATTAACCAAAGCAGGTTCTCATGGGTGGCTATGTAGTTGAAGTAAAACAGAAAGCCGCCGACGTGCCCTTCGATAGGGCTTATCACACGTATATAGGTGGAATATAGGAAGTAATAGTTCCAGAAATCCATGCCAAAACGAACGCTCATGGCAATGAGCCAAGGCGCAAAAACCAGAAGGGCAACCCCGAAAAACAAAGCGACCCGTTTAGTGAAAAGAAACACAAGGTTTCTTCTTGTCAAGACCAAGTAGGTAAAGGCAATCGCGGGAATCAACAAAGCTTCAGTTTGCTTTGTCATTAACGCTAACCCGAAGAATAAACCGCTTAGAGCAGGGTACAGCAAGGGATGTTTTGTTTTCTCGCTTAGAATCATGAAGTATATGCTGGCTAGAATGAAGAAAACAAGCGGAACATCAGTCATCAGGCGTGTTGCAAACGTGTAGAACATTGTGAAGGTTCCTAAAACTAAAGCAGAGAGCATCCCCACATAACGGTTGTAGAGGGTTTTTCCTAAATAGTACATGAGAACTAAAGATAAGCCGCCAAATAGCGCACTCCAGAATCGTGAACTGAAATTGCTAACTCCGAAGAATTGGTAAGCAAGAGACACCAGCCACATGTTAAGGGGCGGTTTGCCTATCCACAAGGAGGTAATGCCGAAATTCCAAGGAGTCAGGTAATCGCCTGTTTTAAGCATGTGAAATGACCATTGTGAGTATGTTTGTTCATCATCAACCCAGAGAATTGAGTTTTCTAAATTGAGAAAAAGAATTATCGCAAAAGACAGAATAACCAACACACAGAGCAAGTCGATGTGCTTCTTATACCAAGGCATTTTTTGGGCTTCAAGGTCAACTGGTTGCCCCGTGCGCCGCTTTGATTTAACGAAGAGGAAAGCAAATGCGGGGATGATTCCGATGAATAGAGCACAGGCAACTGTATCGATAACCATTGTAGAAAACTTTAAGGAGCCATCAGGGCGTGGAGGAGGGTTATTTTCAGTGGAGTTACATAAAGTGAAAGCGTACAGTAAGTTGTCATCTGAGCCGATGTAGAGGGTGTTGTCGGCGATTGCGGGGGAAGCGTTTACGGCTGCTCCTGTTGAATAGCTCCATTTGATGGAGCCCGTGAAGGCGTCAAGACAGTATATGTTGTAATCTTGAGAGCAAATGTACACGTTGCCGCCTGAGACTATAGGCGAAGAACAAATCCAATATCCCGTGGGGGTTTGCCAGATTTTCTCGCCAGTTGAAGCGTTAAGACAGTAAAGATTGGTGTCTTCGGAGCCTATGTAGATGCATCCGTAAGCTGCAGCGGGCGAAGAAACCACCGAGTCATAGGTGACGTACTTCCAGTTGATAACACCAGTGTACGCGTTTAAACAGAGAATTGTGCCGTCATTGGCACCTATATACAGGCATCCTTCGTATATGGCGGGGGAGTTGCTGCCGCTCTCAGTGAAAGTATGCCACACTTCTTCTCGGGTGGTTACGTTAACGGCGTAAACATAGTAATCTGAACTGAAATAGACTATGCCATCTGCGAAGGCGGGTGAAGAGCCGAGGGTGCCCTCTACTGGGTACCTCCATAGGGTGTCGCCGTTTGAAGCATTAAGACAGTAGAAATTGCAATCTTTGGAACCCACGTAGACGCAGCCATTTAGTATAAGCGGAGAAGACCAAACGGCACCGTTAAGATTCGTTACCCAAAAAGACAGGCCAGTGCCGCTGTCTATGCAGGTTAGGTTACCGTCACTTGAACCTATGTACAAACGTCCTTCGCTGACTGCAGGAGAGGAATAATAATTTTTCGTGCTGCCATTTGAATACTGCCACAGAGACGCTCCATCTGAAGCATTAAGACAGTAAACGTGACCATCTCCAGCGCCTATGATAACAGAAGAGTTCGTTACCACTGGAGAGGAATATACAGAGGCACCTGTTGTGAAAGCCCACAAAAGTTCAGCAGAGTTTGTTGTGTCCCCACAATTGGTGTAACCGCAACGGTTCGGACCATATTGAAACATTGTCCAATTGTCAGTAGTGGAACTTGCGGTTGTGCAGGTAACTTGGCACGCACCGTATGTTTGAATTAGAATAGTCGTGAGCAGGGCAACGAGTATCCAATAACGATGCTTCATTGGGCACCTCTAAAGAAACTGTGGGGGTACATTAATGTATCCGCAATGAGTTGAATCAAAAAATCAAAGCAGCACAAAAACAAAGAAAACAAGGATTTCACATAATAACTTCTGGTTCGGCTTCTTTGCCAGAAAGGCAGGACCAGAAATTAAAAGGCGGGAGCCAAAAAAGGGCTCCGCGGGGTTATTTGCGTTTTAGGGCAGCTACAATTGCGATAACTGCCACAACCAGCAGAATTACGACTATGGAATAGAGCCAGTTAACGCTGAACAGATACCATGCGCCGCCTACAGCAATTAACAGCAAACCCATTACAGCAGTGCCAAAGGAACCACGTGCGTACTTCTGCGGGTTCGCGCCGCGCAAAGCCGCCAAAGCCAGCATCCAGATGCCGAACAGCACCAGAACCACGGGAGCAAACAGCCCCCAGCTTATGATTTGAGTCGCCGCCAACAGTAAAGCTACTGCCAAAACGAGTAAGAAGACGCCAACTGTTAGGGTTTGCCGTCTCTCTTCCGCCATAGCCGTTACCCCGTCGCTTAAGAGGAGATTGATTGCCCGCATTCAGGGCAGAACTTGGAGTTGGCTGGAATCGACTTGCCGCATTTGGGGCAGTTTATGGCTCCCGCTGCTGGAGGCGCCAGCGCCGCGCCGCATTCGGGGCAGAACTTGCTTGTGGCTGGAACTCGAGCGCTGCATTTAGGACAGATAACTAAGGCTGCCGCAGGCGCTGCTTGAGCACCAGTGGGCGTCATAATCTGCGGGATAAGCACCATGCCCGTTCCCAGTGCTGCTCCACCTCCACCGGACTTCCCCAGTGAATCTGCTGCGCTCTTAAGGGTCTCCATCCGCAGGACTTCGTCAGGTGCGGTTTTGCCTGTTTTGAGCCAGAAGAGACGTTCACGGTATTCGGGTGTGGTGTCGATGCCTCCGAAGCGTAGGTCTGTAATTTCGATGCCGACACGTTTGAAGTAGTCAATCAGCGAGTTCTTCACGATAACAGAGGTTTCATCCAGCCGCGTAAACACCGTAACTAAGTCGTAGTGGCTGAGTTCATCAATTATTTTCTCGTTCAAAAAGCCCCGCAGGTAAGTGTTAACTTCGTCGGTGGTGTAAGCGTTTTGCCCACCAACAACCTCGTTCACGAACAGCGATGCGTCCTCGATTTTGAACCAGAACTGCCCAAACACCTGCAGCGGCGCCAGCTCAGTGGTTTGCGCGCGGGTGCCCCATTTGCCAGCGAAGACCTTGCTGCTGATGAATATAACGGATGCTTTGAAGGGCTTGTTACCGCCGAACCCCGCTAAACGTGTTAACAAACTAGTCAGCAGCGGCAGGTTCAGGGTTGTCAGGGTGTGGCGTCCCGCGTTGAATACGTCGTAGGCTTTGCCGTCTCGGAAGAACACCGCCATCTGGTACTCTTGCACGATGAGTTGGGCGCCCCACGTAATGTCTTCGCTGGGGTAACGCCAGACTATGTCGTCGGGACCAGCGTTTAGCCATTCGATAACTTGCGGCATGTCAGGTCACTCCTAAAATTACTTCTTCACGTTTATCAAAAGTGCTTTCTAGACTATCAAGCTTACTGGTTACGTTCTGGATGAGGGTCTTGAGGTTCTTGGTTTCGCCGCTTGTCAACTCCGACTTGAAGGCGTCAACTTCTGCGATTAAAGCATCTATTCCTTCCATGAGGGTACTATCGAAATTTATCATCCTGTCAAGCGCTTCTTCCTTCACTTTAACGGCGTCAAAGAACCCAGTGTAACCGTAGGATGCATGGTTAACTTTCTCGACTACACGGTCAGTTTTTGCAACAAGCCGATCCATGTCTGTTAAGACATCAAAGTAGCGGCGGTCAGACAACTTTTGAGAGAGGATTTTCAGATCAGTTTTAGCCGCGGAGAGTTTCAGGTAAAGATGATTCCTAAGCAGCCTGTCGCTTTCACGACGCAACTCTTTTTCTTTGTAGCCCCGGAAACCGGGAATGAACGCAACTATGCGTTCTGAAAGGCGCATTTGACCTTTCACTTCTGAATAAACATCATCCTTTTTGTCGCTCATTTTCATTTCTCCGCCTTTTTTCGGCATTCGTTCATAACAAAAGGACACTTTTAAAGTTTGTTAATCAAACATTTTTAAAATCTGTTAGATGGAATGTCGCCTTTCACTGCCATACCCGTGGCGCCATCCACCGTTAACTGGTAAACGTTGCCTTTGTACTTGTATTTTATGAACCAGATGGGTGCGTGTAGGTAAACCATCTGCTTCAAGTTAAGCTCGGTCTTAATCTCTATGACCCGGTCAACATCTTCCTGAAGCAGAAAGCGGTGGCGAGCATCAATCTGGGTTTGGGCAAGATCCAGTGCTTCTTCACGGTTGATTTCGCTGTTCAAAAGCTTAGCAAACCCCTCGATTCGCCGAAAGTCGTAGGGAATCTTTCCTTCCAGAGGAATCTTGTATTCGCGTGTAGGAAAACCAGAGGCTTCCCTTGCCAGAATCAGCCAATCATACTCCTTGGTGAGCGTGCCCTCTTTCACTATGGCAGGCGCGATGCGTTCAAAGATACCTTTATAGATGCTTTTAGCTTCAACGGAAACCACCCAAAACGGCAGGTAAACCAGATTCTTCTCCAAAAGCGTAGATTTCCGTGCTAAGTCGCCAGGTTTCAGGAAGCCCCCGCTCATCCAGTTTTTAATGGGTTCCTCGATTGTTGCTGGGTCATACTTGTTGAGGATAAGGCTATGTTCAAAGGTGAAGGCTTGCCCGGTCTGTATAACGGTTGTGAAGCCACAGTACTTGCAGGTAGCGATGATTTCCCCCGGATTAAACTGCACGGGAGCACCGCAGTGGCTACACCGGATTTGCTGGGCTACCGCGTCCATGGCTACTCCTTCAAATGTTCACGCTTCAAAATTTCCCTTGCCACGATAACGCCTGAAGCTGAAGCTTGAATCAAGCCTCGGGTGACGCCGGCGCCATCTCCAATGGTAAACATGTTGGGAATCTTGGTTTCCAAAGAGTTGGTAAGCTGCAGATGGGAAGAGTAGAACTTCACTTCTACACCATACAGCAGAGTATCCCGTGAGTGTACGCCAGGAGCGATTACGTCTAAGGCTTGAAGCATCTCGCGTATGTCCTGCAGGTATCGGTAAGGCAAAACGAAGCTGAGGTCTCCGGGAGTCGCGTTCTTCAAAGAAGGCGTAACGACGCTGCGGGATAGCCTTTCAGGAGTGCTTCGACGCCCAGCCACTAAGTCGCCCAGACGCTGCACCATCACACCACCGCTGAGCAGGTTCGAGAGCCTAGCAATGTATTTGCCGTAGGCGATGGGTTCTTTGAAAGGCTCCGTGAAAGATGTGCTTACAAGAACCGCAAAGTTTGTGTTGTCTGTTTTTCTCTCAGCGTAGCTTCCGCCGTTGACGGTTAAGACGCCATCATAGGATTCGGTTGTGACCTCGCCATAGGGAGAAACACAAAAAGTGCGGACCATGTCGTCGAAAAGTTTGCTGTAGTAAACAAGCTTGGGCTCATAAAGAACTGAAGTCAACCGTTCCATGGCGGTCGCGGAAACCTCAACTCTTACGCCGACATCCACGGGGTTATTAACAGTTTTTAACCCGTTAATTTGCGCTTCAGTCTGCAGCCATTCAGCTCCGCCCCTGCCGGGCGCAACAATCACGTATTTAGATTTCAATTTCTCGCCGTCGACTGTTTCGACGCCTTCAAGCGTTCGGTTGTTAATGAGAAGCCCTTTCACGTCGGTTTTGGGCATAAACGTGATTTTGTCATCTAGTTCCTTGTGCATCATACGCAGGGTATCGGCGCATTTCTCGGTGCCCATATGTCGGACTTCTTGCCGAATCAGCCGAAGACTCGCTGCGGCAGCTTGGCGCTCAATTTCGTCTACTGCGTCAGTGTCCCCGCCGTAAACGTGCTCGCTGGCGCCGAACCTCAAGTAGACATCATCCACATACTTCACAAGCGCCTTGAGTTCTTTTTCGGTAACATACTGGTTAAGCCACCCGCCTACTTCGGTTGACAGGGTGAGTTTGCCGTCGCTGTAAGCGCCTGCGCCGCCCCATCCTGAAAGAATCGAGCAGGGTTCGCAGTGGTGACATTCCAGCCCTCGACTTGAGGGGCATTTACGCTGGTCAATTTCTAGACCGCGGTCAAGAATCAGCACGTTAAGGTTATTTTTTTGAGTGAGTTCTAATGCAGAGAAGATTCCTGCTGGACCGGCACCGACGATTATCACATCGTATTTCAATGGGCATTAACTCCGTGGAACCCTGTTTTAGATGTAGTAACTAGCATATATTACTAGCGAATACGAAGAAAAGAAAACACAAGTAAAACGAGAACGCTAAAGCTCAGTTACTGCGTTTTGGGCACCTGCAAAAATGGAGAACGCCGTAATAGTTAAGCGCCGCAATCAACTCCTTTGGGGGAACAAGCATCAAAGAAACCCGCCAAAAAAGGAGTCACTACGCAACGTAACGGGTATACTTTGAATATAGGTCGTGTAAACGTTCTATAGTCCACCATCAGAATGGTTAAAAGATAAGTCAACAGAGTACTAAGTAGGTGGCGTTCTTGCAGGCGCAGGTTGAACCTCATAAACAAGTAAGTGCAGCCTTCGTCTTATCTGTAGTTTCAGGCACGCTAATACTTCTGCAGGGAGTTCTTCGGTTGGTTCGCAGCCAGTGGGGATTGGAACTTGGGTTAGGCGAATTCCGCAAGCATTCACTGGGAGGAACCGACTACAAGGTAATCGGAGCCCTATCGATAATGGTCGGCGTGGTTGTCCTAGTGGGAGCGTTTCTCCTAAAAAAGCCAGACCGAGTGAGACAGGGCGCAATCACTGTTGTCGCGTTTTCTGCGTTGAGCATATTCGCTGGGGGCGGCTTCATAGCTGGATTAATACTGGGAGTAATCGGCGGAGCCTTCGCATTAAGCGGCAATACAGAATACGCTAACACTCAGCAAAATTCTGCTTAGCCAAACAGCCTGTCAGATTCGCGTTTGAAGAATCATTCATTCTTTGAGGTAGGGTATTAAACATAGAAAACGAAGCGGGGTCGCGCTGTTGCTTCTGAATTGGTGCATTTCGTTTGGCGGCACAAAAACTACGTCGCCTGCTTTGAGCGGAATGGCTTTTTCGCCGTTAAAAAGTTCACCTGAACCTTCCAGTATGAAAACCTCGTGCTCCCACAGATGCTTATGCAATGGGCTAAAGCCGCTGGGCTCAACCTCGAAAACTCTCATGGCGAAGTTGCCAGCGCCCATCTCTTTAGTGATTAGCCACCGCATTTTGACTCGTGAGGCGCCCTCCATATCAACCTGCTCGGCTTTTACGGAGTCGTAGTGGAAGACGTTACTCATCCAGTTCACGCTGTGTACAGGGTAGTCGCTTCGTGTTTAGTCTTTGATGGCTTCGATGAGGCTCATTATATTCCAGAGTTTAACCCGAGTGTACGCTGGCATGTTCGGGTCCTGTAGAATCTCATCCAGAATGCTTATGACGTTTGAAGCCCGCACCGCAGGCGTGAATTCTCCGCTCTGAAGCGCGTTCATTGAGTCTTTAGCGGCGCGCCTAATGTTTCGGGGAGTTGTACTATCCTCGGAAACTTCACCAAGCACCATTAAAGCCTGTCTGGTTCGTTCCTCATATTCTTCAACTTTTTTCTTGCGCACCATACATATCACCCAATCTGAAGTGTCGCAGTAACCAAGTTATATAAGCTTTGATATGTATTTACTTTGAGGTTGTTATATGCAAGGCAGAACAGACGACACGCACATTAAACGCATGGCTGACCTGCTCCGTCAAGGCGCCACCTTAACTGACTTAGCATGCCCCAACTGTTCCTCCCCGCTTTTCAGGCTTCAAGACGGCACCCTATGGTGCGGCAAAGACCAAAAAAAAGTCATCATCGTCAAAGAAGGCGAAGAAACCCCCAAACCTGCAGTTAACCCAGCAATGGACAAACTGGAGGCGACGCTCATGACGAAAATGCAGAGCTTGCAGGATAAAATCGAGAAAACCGACGACGTACAAGAACTGGGAAAACTAACCGCTGCTCTCACCGAACTACTAAACAGCCTTGAAAAAATAAGGAAAATGAAGAGCTAAAACGGATGCTTGGGCTCTACGAAAACTTTCCCCTAACCATTCACCTATCCGAAACCTTCACTTTTACGCTTGCACGACGAAAACTCCAACGGAAAATCGTCCAAGCACTACAGGAAGTCAACCGCCAAACATTCAGTTTTGAAGAAGTCGGAACCCCAACCGTGCCCAACTGCACCGTAATTTTCGAGTTCGGCATCGCCGACGCGGAAGGCTTCAGCTTCCTAACCGAGGAAGAAGCCCAACGTCTGCAAGAAAGGTTGGACGTTGAACCCATGAAGATCATGGACTGGTTCTGCGGCATCCGCTACTACAAGAACGCCAAGAAGAAAAAGGCGCCGCTCAGATTTGACTACTACATGCTACGACTAGACTTCCCCGAAAAAGACACCATGACAAGTTCAGTTTTCCATGAACGAGGACCAAGATACATCACACCCGAGGACATTATCGCACTCATAGAGTGCAGAGTCAACCTGTCATCAAAAAGGAAAATCCTAAAGCGCAACAAGCAAACTTAGCTGCGGGTCCCCAAGAAAGCGGTCACAGCCGACAAAACCTGCTCTGCCACCGCTTTTTTCGGTTTGTTTCCATCTATTCTGGTGAGGTCACCTTTTGCTACGTAGTGAAGGTATACTTGGCGGACGCTTCTTTGGGTTTCAAGGGTCTCCATAACGGATTTTTTCCGCCTAAGACGACCAAGCACGGTTTCAGGGTCCACATCAATGAATAGGGCAAGGTCAGGTTTCAACGCATGCTGATTCAAAGCCTCTATCCATTGAAGGCCCAGCCCCGCGCTGCCTTGATAAGCCAAGGAACTGTAGAGGTAACGGTCAGAAACCACCAGTTGACCCCTCTCCAACGCAGGCGCCACTTCAGTTTGAACGTGGTCGATGCGGTCAGCGGCAAAAAGCAGGGCTTCCACAGACGTCGGCGGGCGCTCTTCACCGTAGAGGATATGGTTTCGGATGAATTTGCCGATTTTTCCGCGGCTAGGCTCAGCGGTGTAGACTGCACCGTGGCTCTTTTTCAGCTTCGCTGCAAGGAGTTTTGCCTGAGTGGTTTTTCCTGAACCATCCAAACCCTCTATGACTATGAAGGCGCCTTTACGGGTCATGTCTAAGTCATCCTGCCGACGAAATGGTTAAGCATTAATGGGTAGACGCATAAATAATATTCCCACGTTGGAGCGCGCAAACATGCCGAAAGCTTATTGGGGCGAAATCAAAGACCCCGTTCATGGATACGTCTACATTACCGAAGCGGAGAAAAACGTAATCGACACCTACCCGATGCAGCGGTTGCGGCGGCTAAGGCAGCTTGCTGGCTCCGAGTACGTGTATCCCGGCGCGAATCATACGCGGTTTGAGCACTGCGTCGGCGTCATGTACCTTGCAGGTAAGGTGCTGGAGAACCCGAATGTGAGCCGTGTGGTAAACGATGAGGAAGCTCAGGTTGCGCGGTTGGCGGCGCTTCTTCATGATGTGGGGCATGGCCCGTTTTCGCATGTGTTTGAGCACTTGCTGGTCAGGGAGCTAGACATGACTCATGAGGACATCACCTCGTGGATTGTGGAGAAAAGTGAAGTAGCCGACAAACTCGACAAGATGGGCTACAATCCGAAGGAAATCGGCAAACTCGCCGTGGGCAAACTGCATAAACCCAACAGGGCATTTCTGGATCAGATAATCAGTAGCGCCGTGGACGCAGATAAACAGGACTTTATTGTAAGGGACACCTACCACACGGGTGCCGAGTACGGGTTCATAGACGTTTTCAGGCTGATTCACGCTTTGGACGTGCTGGGCGAGAACTTGGCAGTTGAGTTGGGTGCGTTGTCCGCGTTGGAGTCCTTCATCATAGCCCGCATCGAATCCTTCAAAAGCATCTACTTCCACCGCGTCGGCAGAGCCGCCCAGATTATGCTGGCGACAGCTATGGAAAAAGCCAACGATGAACTGGGGTTAACAGCATTCAAGACACCTGAAGAGTACTTGTCGATGGATGACTACACGATTTGGGCTGCGGTCAAGAAATGCAAAAAATCCAAACCCATCATCGAGAATTTGGAGCACCGCCGCATGCTCAAATGCGTCTACGAACGCACCTTCTACGATAAGGACACAATGGTTTCCAACATATTCAGCCGCGACGCCTACCGACACCAAGTACAAGGAGAAATCGCCCAAGAAGCAGAAGTGCCAGAGGAAGCCGTAATAATCGATGTGCCAACAGTGCCGTCGGTTCCGTACCATCACAGCGCGCTCATGGAAAACATGGAGATACCCGTCTTCAGCCGAACCAGCACAGGCGACAAAACCATGTATCGAATGAGCGAAATCTCCAAGATTTTCCAAACCCTCAAAGGCTTCATCAACATAATGCGAGTTTACACAGATGCGGAAAACCGCGAACGCGTAGAGAAGGCAACGGTGAAGGTGCTGGGGAAAATCCCGACCTCCGCGAAAATCTCCTACTAAAGCAAACGGTCACGGATGAAGCGGAAACGTTTAATTCGGGATTACGTGGGAAAAAGGGTGGAGTGACAAGAAATGGCGCGGGGGCGGGCCCAAACGAAGAAAACTTCAAAGAAAAAAGCAGACGACAATGAAGTCATCAAGGTTAGAATCCGCAAGAGCAAACCTGAACTGCCCGCAGCAGCTGAAGCCGCATTATTTTCTCCCAAAGATGTGCGCCGCTTCGTCACCGAGTTTGTTGCTTCATGGATCCGAGGCGACATAACCATCCATTTCCCAACCGCCGCGGAGCTAAGCAAAAAGAACCCGCTATCCATAACCTTCCCCACCGACCCCTCCGTTAACCAAGAACTAAAAATCAAAGAACACTACGTCGATTTGCTGTCCATCTGCGCAGGAACCAAGCCAGCATCAGCAGAGGAGCAGGAAAAGGCAATCGACGACGTGTTTAGGATTCTGCTTATGTTCCGCTCCGCCAACCGTATAGAAGGCAAAATCATCTCAGGCGACTTAGAGAAACGCGTGGCAGAACTCGAAAAAACCGCCAAATCCACAGGCAAACTGGTTGAGCAGATAACGGCGTTTCTGTTCAAAGAAAACAAACCGAACCCATGACCCTGAACAGCCGGCGGAAGGGTAAGGTTTATTCGAGTGAAAAAACATTTGGATGATGCTCTCTGTTTTAGGAGCGCTCCGGTAGTATAGTCCGGTCAAGTATTCCGGCCTTTCGAGCCGAAGACCCGGGTCCGAATCCCGGCCGGAGCACCATCCCAATCTTCTCTAGAACTGACTACTTGGATTGGTTAGAGACCCCAGCTTTGCACGGCGGTTTGATGTGAGGCTTCTTTTTTGGTTTTTTTGTGTTTTTTGCTTACGTTTTTGAAGGTGTTGACTTTTACGGTGTTGCCTTCTAAGGAAACGTAGTAGGTGTTGTTTAGGTTTCGGCGGTAGAGGAACTTGGTGACTACGTGCTGTAGTTCTTTTGGGGGCAACTTGTCGGATGTCACCACCAACAGCTTGTTTTGGTTTTCGGCGACTTTGAGTTTAAGTTTTGATTCTATGAAAAGCGCAAGCTGTTCCTTTTCGTTATCTAAGTCGCCAAGGTCCACCTGCGGCGGCTTAGGCTTGTGTCCAAAGAGCAAGTTTTGCACCTAAGAAGGTGTTTTGGCTTTTCTAGTATTAAAAACATGTGTGACGAGGCAAAAAGAACCTCTGAAGATACGCACTTCAGCAGAAAAACTGGAAAATTAGGTTAAGCTTTAAGTGCTGCGTCGAGGGCTTGGCTAAAAGCCTGGTTGAATGCGCGGGCTTGCTGGGCGGCTTCGAGCAGGGCTTCTTTTGGGTTGCCTTTTCCCTTCATCCGAACATGGATTATGGGGTTAGAAGCTAACGGGTGGGGCACGTCGTATCCAGCTTGACTTACTTTTGTGTTCTGCAGCAGTCTCTTCTGCAGTAGGTTGCAGATTCCGTGTCCAGCGCCTTCGATTTCTATTTTGAGTTCGTTATCTGTTTGGGTGAGTATTTTGATTTTCATGGTTTTCAGGCTCCAGAAAGTACTTCGTCTTTGCCGTAGTCGAAGGTGGTTTTGCGTCTTTCAACGTTACCGCATTTGGTGCAGTACATCTCGTGGCGTCTCTGCTCAAGGAGGTTGCCGCATAACGAGCAGAAAGCGTGAAGGACACCCAAGTTATTGTCGGATGTTGACAGGTGGAATATCTGGTTTTTTTCGCTTATGACTTTGGCGCGGATGATGTCTCCGGATTTGCAGACTTCGCTCATGGAGTCGATATATCGGTCGGAGACGTCGCTGATGTGGAGAATTCCGCCAAAGACGCCAGACATTTTTGTCTTGTTGCCGACTTGGAAGATGCGGACTAATACGTTGTCTGATTGGGCGTTGCCGACTTGCCCGACTACGGTGGCGCCGATTTTGGGAACAACAGCACCTTCGGTTAGTGGATAGACAGAGACGCGTCGGTTAAGCATATCCATAAGTGCGCGTCCGATGATTTTGGAGTAGATGACACCATCTCGAACGTAGGTGCCTGAGTCTGGAATAAATTCTTCGATGACACCTAACCGTTCTCCTGGAATCACCAAGGCGCCGCTTCTTTCTTCAGGTTTTAAAGTCATGCAGTTTCCCTTAGGTTTGAACATAAGCGATGTTAAGTCGTTCGCTGAACGAGCACATTCCATAGATTCCAGTCTGTGCAATAAACCTTTTGATTGTGCTAGTGCTGTTTGGGATGCGCTGGAGAAGTTTGGCTGCTACAAACGGGGTTCTTTTTGCAGCTTTAAGTTATGCAAGGTTTGGGCTATTCGTTTTGCAGTTCAGCCAGAAAACAATTTGGGGTATGTAGCAGTGACTGCAGAGTCACAATCACATAATCTAATAAAAAAATCGCCTCTGTCTTAATTGGAGGTGAATCTTATGCTTGGAGAATTAATTGGCGAGTTCACAGGCAGAAACATGACTTACAGGGTTCTTGCGGATGGAAAAACTGAAACGTCTGGACAGGGAACAGGTAAGCTTCTGGGAATGGATGTTTTTGTTATGTACACTGCTGTTGTCGGTATGGAAAACGGAGTCTTCTCTGGAGAAGAAAACTGCATCATTACAACAAAAGACGGTGATATGGTTAATATGAAAATCAACATAGTAAGCTGGCCGTCGGGCAGGGGCGGAATCACAAGAGGTGCATCTATTCACAAAACCCAATCGCAGAAACTTGCACAGCTAAACAAGACAGTAGGCTTACATGAATATGACACTGACGAGAATGGCGAATGGGAAGGCAAAATGTGGGAATGGAAATAACAAAACCCGCCTCAGAGGGGTATCTGACCGCTTCTTTGTCATTCTCCACCTTTTATTACGTACAGGTCAACAACGATTTCTTGTTTTGCTTTAGTGTGAAAATCAAACATATGGGGGATAATCAGGGGCAGAGCGTAAACCGTCTCCACTTGTCCGCCTTGTTCCTTCACGAAACGCTGCATAAACGGTGAAGCCCCCACCTGTAGCGGTTGTCCCCCAGTTGCCTTGAGCTTACCCAGTAACCGCTTGTCAAAAACGGGATGATTATGAAGCGAAAAAACGGTGTCGCCGAGGGCTAAGGCTTTTTGGATGAAGCGGCGGTCGGCGGCGCGTTTCTGGACACCGAACGGAGGGTTCTGCACGACCGTGTCGAATCTGCCCGTGACGGCGTCGATGTCGCCCAGAACCCACTCCACCGCGTCTTTTGAGCCGACGTCAGCGGCGTTTTGGTTGGCGACTTTCACGGCGGTTTTGTCTATGTCCACGCCCACAACCGACTCTGCTCCCAAGAAGGCGGCGCCCAAGGCGAGTCTGCCTGAGCCGCAACCCAAGTCTAGAACCCGCTTGTCCACGATGCCGCCGTACGTGTATGCAGCCAAATACAGTATGGTTGCTGCGGCGGATTCGCTGAGGGTGTACTGTTCAAGTTTGACGTTTGGGGTGGGGTGCGGTTTGATTTTGCTGAGGAACCGTTCGAGGTCTAGTTTTCGAATAAGCCGCCTTTGAGCAGGTTCTCCCATGAGGATTCTCCTGAAATCACCTTGAACTCTTGAATTGTAAGCACGGGCTTTTTGAAGCGTGAGGCGTCATCCAGAGAAATTCGGGGGCACGCCGTGTTCACGTACGCGTCCACCGTGGGGAACTCAACGAGCACGTCGGGCTGGATTTCTCTGACAGCGAAGAGGCAGGCGGTTTTGCCCATTTTCTCGGCGGATTCCTTGATTGCCAACGCTTCCTCCAAGCGTTTCTGGCCGAGCTTGAGGCTGACAAGGACGCCGAAGGTTTTGCCGCGTGAGGCTTCTTCGATGCTTGCGTAACGTTGCTTGAGGATTTTCTGCACTTCCGCGCCGACGCTGTAGGCTATGCCCCCGTAGGGGTCAGCTATAACGGTGGGTTTGCCTGTGGCTAAGGCTACGCCTAGAGCATGGAATTTTCCGCCGCCTACAAACAGGAACGCGTCCACGTTTGCAGCTACGGATTTCGCGTTGCTGAAGTCGCAGCCCACCACCTGCCCAGCGTAGGGTAGCCGTCCTGCGTCGCCGACTTCGATGACTTTGCCTGCCCGCACCAGAATTTCCCTCACCACATCAAGAGTTTGCACGTGCTGAACCGTGGTGGATAGCCCGACCTTTTTGTATTCAGTGAGAAGCGGGACAGCAGCCACAACAGCGGCTTCAACCGTTAACGTTGCCCGCGCCTCCACGTACAGTGTGGGAACCTTCTCGTGTTTGAGCATCTTTGCGTGTCCAAAGTGTATAATGAGGTCAGCACCCAAGCTTTCCGCCTCAGAAGTCGCCACATCACAGGCTCCGTAGCAGGGGTCTGCGGATATGATGGCGACGGCTCCTGTTTTCTCCACTATTTTGGCTATGCGAGGCGCCTCAGGCTTGAGTCCCTCAGGCATCTGAAGCAAGACCCGTTTGGCGTTTAGGCGGGTGAGTTCCTGCTTTATGCGTTCTTCTTCAAAATCAAAACCTTTCAAGGCATAGTCCTCAATCTGCAGTATATACTCAAAGAATATAATAACACTAAAGGAAAGAAAAGGGTTGCCGAAAAACGGCGGTTACGGGTCCCATTCCCAGTCGGGAGTGGGTTTCTTGAGGGGTTTCCCAGCGGCTAATGCAGCCTGTTCGGCGAGGCGCTCCAGAATTATCTTTTGCTCTACACCTGCAATGTTCTGTTTGGTGGCGACGACGGCGTCGTTGTTTACGGAAATGCTGTCTATGCCTGCGCGGACAAGGAACTCTGCGAAGTCAGGCAGGTTTGAGGGGCCTTCGCCGCATATGCTGACGGTGCAGCCGTTTTCGTGGGCGACGCGGATGAGTCTTGCGATGATGCGTTTGACTGCGGGGTCGCGTTCGTCGAAGTAGCCCATTTGTCCGAGGCGTTCGCTGTCGCGGTCAATCATTAGTATGCCTTGGGTCATGTCGTTGCTGCCTATGCTGAAGCCGTCTACGAGTTTGCTGAATTCGTCTGCCATGATGGCGATTGAGGGGGTTTCTGCCATGAACCAAATCTTGAAGTCGCGTCCGCGTTCGAGTCCTTCTTCTTTCATGATTTCGAGAACTTTCTTGGCTTCCCACAGGGTTCGAATCATCGGAAGCATGACGTAGACGTTTTTGAGTCCCCATTCGGTGCGGCACTTCTGAATTGCCTTGCATTCCAGCCTGAATGCTTCAATGTACCATTTGCTTATGTAGCGGCTGCAGCCTCTCCAGCCCAGCATGGGGTTTTCTTCGACGATTTCGTATTTGTCGCCGCCTTTGAGGTCGCGGTACTCGTTGGTCTTGAAGTCGCTGAACCGAACCACAACTGGTCGGGGCTGTATGGCGCGTGCTACGGTGGCGACGCCCTCTGCGAATTTGTCAATCAGCTTCTGGCTTTGACCAGACTCCACAAGGTAGAGTGGGTGCTCGCCGATGTAGTCTGCGAAGATGAACTCGGTGCGCATCAAGCCTATGCCTTGGAAGGGCAGGTTTTTGTACTGCTCTATCATGTCGGGGATGGCTAAGTTCATGTAAATCTTTGTTGCCGTAACAGGTGCTGCCTCAGCCTGCACAACCGTAGTTCCGCCGTTTGAAGCGGCAGGTTTCTCTACAGCTTGGGCTAAGACGCCTTCGTAGATAACGCCGTTTCGGGAGTCCACCGTATACTGCTGCCCAGTCTTCATGACTTGGGTGGCGGTTTCGGTGCCGACAACACATGGGATGCTGAGTTCGCGGCTGACGATGGCTGCGTGGCTTGTGACGCCGCCTTTGTCGGTGACGATGGCGCTGGCGATTTTCATGAACGGCACGAAGTCGGGGTTAGTCATGTCGGTGACGAGTATGTCGCCTTTCTTCATTTCGCTGTTTGCTTCGTCAGGGTTAAGAACTACTTTTGCGACGCCTACGCCGTAACCTCGTCTGCCAGCTGAAATACCTTTGGTGATAACTTTAAGCTGCTCTGTAGGGTGCGTTACTTCTCCTTCTGGTTTCTCCACTGTTTTTGAACTCCACACTGTTTCTGGGCGGGCTTGAACAATGAACATGTTCTGGGGGAAAGGCAGGTCTTGGTCAATTGCCCACTCAATGTCCATAGCTTTCCCGTAATGTCTCTCTATGCGCTTGGCGAGTTCAGCAAGTTTTAGGACTTCCTCGTCGCTTACGCAGGGCACTTTCTGCTTGTCGTCGGGAACATCCAAGTGGATGGTGCTTCCAGTTTTGGGGTCCCGAATGAACATAACGGTTTTTTTGGCGGTTCGTCTTTCCTTTATCGAAACGGCTTTTTTGTCAATCACGAAGTTGTCGGGGTTAACTGCGCCCGAAACCACGGTTTCACCTAAACCGAAGTTGCCTTCAATCATGATTTCGTCTTCTGCGCCAGTAGTTGGGTTTATTGTAAACATGACACCTGCAGCACGAGAGTTCACCATTTTCTGCACGCCGACGCTGATGAAAACTTTCTCGTGGGCAAATCCCTTCTCGTTACGGTAAAAAATCGCGCGTGGAGTAAACAGGCTGCTCCAGCACTTCTGCACCTTGTCCAGCAAGTCATCAACGCCGCGTATGTTCAAGAAGGTTTCCTGCTGCCCCGCAAACGAAGCGTCAGGAAGGTCCTCGGCGGTGGCGCTTGACCTAACCGCGACAAAAGTGTCTTTCATGTTCATCCGTTTGTTCATTTCTTTGTAGGCTGCTTTGATTGCGGTTTCGATGGATTTTGGCACGGGAGTTTTCTCTATGAGCGCACGGATTTTTCTGGAAGCAATTTCGTACTGTTTGGGGTCATTCTTGTCGGTGATTACTTCGTTTATGACTTTGTAGATTTTTTCAACCAAAAGCGTTTCTTCAATGAATTTTTCGTAAGAATAAGCAGTTACGGCAAAGCCTGGGGGAACAGGCAGTCCCGCGTTAATCATTTCGCCTAGGCTGGCGTTTTTGCCGCCAACAGAGGGAATATCAGTCACTCGGAGAGTTTCAAACCAACTTACAAGTTCTTTTTTTTCCTCACTCACTCTGTGTCCACCTTGCCTGCGTCACCTTTTGACTCGACTTTCGGTTCGAGTTTCTCGACGACTATCCTGCAGGTAAGAGGTAGTTTGGCAGTTCCACGTTTCAAAGATTCTTTGGCTGTTTCAAGCCCCGCAGCTTTAACCCTCACCGTCATGATGGTTTGTCCAGGTTCGATTCGAGCAGCAGTCCCCACAGTTCTGCCGAAACTTCGCCTCATTCCTTGTTGGAGCCGGTCAGCGTGAGCACCAAAAATCATCTTGTTTTCTCTAAGGATGATATGTGGATAAGGCAACACTTTCACGAGGTAATCGTTAATCAATTTGTCCATGAGGATGCGGTTCGTTGCCACGCGGGCAGCTTCCAACGCGCAGTGTCGAATTTGCTTCCTCTGTATGGAGACAAGGCGGGCTTCGTAGTCCCATGTACCCTTGACATCGCCCATTGTGAATTTGACTATTTTCGGTGGAGGAAAGCCTTTAACGTATTCTTTTCGCGTGTAGGCTTGCCCTTTGACAGGTCCGTAATTGCGAGCCTTCATTAGATAATCCCTTTTTAGGGATACTTTCAAGCTGTATTTAAACGATTTGTAACTTTGTCAAAAGAAAAAACTGTGAACCTCAAAGAACGTGACAAGCATGAAAAAGGGGATGCGGAATGATCTGCGGGGGAATCCCCTCACTGTTCAAAGTTGCTCGGAGGGGGTACGGAGCGGTTTTTCTTTACATTTATTAATTTGTTCCGCAGACTTCTTCCAAACAGGAATCGGACGGGACAAAGGTTGACTAACTCTTCAAGACCCAACTGGGACAGATACTTTCTGGATCTCTGTGAAGCCGTCTCTAAACGCGCAACATGTGACCGCGGCAGAGCAGGCTGCGTTATCGTCAAGGACAAACGCATCATGACCACAGGCTACGTGGGCGCCCCCGCTGGGCTACCGCACTGCGACGATGTGGGGCACGACCTGCGTAAAGTCATCGGCTACGACGACAAAATCAGTCAGCACTGCGTTCGCACGCTCCACGCTGAACAAAACGCCATCATCCAAGCCGCAAGGTTCGGTATCCCGCTTGAGGGGGCAACGTTATACTGCAAGATGACACCGTGCAGAACCTGCGCCATGATGATTATTAATGCAGGCATCAAACGGGTGGTCTGCGAGAAACGCTACCACGCCGACGAAGACACCATTCAAATGTTTAAGCAGGCAGACGTCGAACTCGTTATAGTGAACAACGAATTCGAAAAATACGACGGCCAATAACTTCTGAAGCCGTTTCCAACATTCTTTTGATTGGAAAAAACGCCAATAGCGACCTACCCCTCTATCTTTTCTGCACTGAATCGCTATTAGCAGCCAAATAGGTTGGCGGGCTCATTGTGGCTTTTGGAAGATGCTGATTTCTCTGCCGATTTTGTGTCTTTCGTCTACATCCACAAAACTGGTTAAGTCTCTTAATGGGAAATCTGCGGCGTCCCCGACGAATGCAACCTCCCTGAATGGAGCTACTGCCTTGAAGCCGACGGATTGCGCCATTTTCCCGATGTTCATAGTTACCGCCTTGCCTGACCGCGTTTTGATGTAGGGCGTAACCACAGCCAAGTAGCTGCCTGCCCACATTACCCCGTGTGCTGAGACTAAGAAGTCCTCGAACAGGGGTTTGAGGCTGCTCACGATTTTTTCGGCGTACGGCTCGGTGGGAACCTCGCGCAGGGCGGGACCTAAATCGGGTTCGGTGGCTACGCAGTCGACTTCGCGGATTTTGCGCCTCAGGTCTCGGGCGTCGCCCTGCACCACAGCGTAATCGGCGTCTGCCAAAGAGTACTCCCGCGTCAGCCACGAAAGGTTCCGTTTGGCGGCTTCCACACACCAACGGTTGATGTCCACGCCGATAACACGGGCGTTTGCGAGCAGGGCTTCCTGCAGGATGTTGCCGACTCCGCAGAACGGGTCCAAGAAGACTTTTTCGGGTGTGCAGCGGGTGAGGTTAACCATGATTCGAGAGACACGCGGTGATATGCCAAAGATTTTCCGTTGCGCAGGCTTATCCAAATCACGTTTCTGGAACTCAAACGGGTTATGCACAGCCATGGTGGTGCCGACGGCGGTTTCGGTTTTGCCGATGCACATTAGAATTTCGGCGTGGTTCTCCAGTAAACCCTGCTTGAGGACTTCCACGGGGGTAAGCTGCGGGTTCTGTCGGTCGCGGGGGAACCCCATGAAACGGGCTTTCTTGTCCTGCTCCTTCAACTCGTCTTTAAGAGCGCTGCCCAAGAACCGCTGCGCTGCCCTCGCTGCGGGTTTAAAGAAGGGGTCTGCCCAGTAGACGCTCACGCCGAAAACCGCTTTCCCCGAAGCCGCACGGGGCATCTTGTCAGCTAAAGCGTCCAGAGGCAAGTCAAATTTAAGCTGCTTTTTAACCTGCTTGTCCTCTTCAAGAAACGCGTCAGTTATGCGTTTGGTAGGAACAAAAGCTGCGACCTGCGTGATTTTGAGGGTTCCGCCTAAATCGTCAATGACCGACGCGTCAAGGGCGGTTTCTGTTTTGATGGTGAAGAAGCTACGGCTGAACTCAGAAACCTCAAACTTGATGCCTCGCGCATCTAGGTAAGAGGCTATTTCGGCAAGAGAAAGCTTCCAGTTCTTGCCTGAAACGAAACAGTAAACGTTCTTCTCTGTTTGGGCGGACATGATTTTCACACTTAAGATTTGTTTCGAGGCTTTTGACTGTAGCGGTTCCCAACCAAAAAAAGACCCCAAGTAGGCAGCCTTTTCTTGGAAGCGGTAAACGGTTAAATTTATGGGGGCATACTCAAATCTGGGGACTTTGAAATGAACGTTAACACAGAAAAAGTCGCGGGTGCCCTTTACCGTTCGGGCTGTATAAAATTCGGAACCTTCAAAATCAAGTCAGGAGCCACCAGCCCCTACTACATCGACATGGCGCGCCTGCTTTCCTCGCCAAAAGAACTCTGCACCATCGCAGATGCAGCCGCAGAAAAAATCAAGCCGCTTGTAGCTGCTGAGGAAATAAACAAATTGGCTTCTATTGAACTTAAAGGGGCATTGATTGCGCCCAGCATCGCCTGCAGACTGGATTTGCCCTGTGTCATTGTTCGAAAAGAAACGAAAGCCTATGGCGTCACGGGCAGAATCGCAGGTGCAGAAGTAGCTGAAGGCGATAACCTGCTGTTTTTTGATGATGTCGTTAGCGAGGGCTTATCCAAAATCGAGGGCGTAAAACCGCTTCGGGAACTGGGCGCGAACGTGAAGCAGCTGCTTGTGGTGGTGAACAGGGAGCAAGGCGGCAAGGAGAGTTTGGAGAAGATGGGATTCAAAGTGGATTCTTTAGCAAAAATTTCTGAAATTGTCGAGTCGCTTCACAAGTCAGGCAGCATCTCTAAAGGACAAATGGATGAAGTCTTGGGGTACATCCAAAAATAGATACACGCAGTAGGTTAGTGTTTTTGGTACCAATTGAGGATGCGGTCTATGATTTTCTTTGAGTAGCCGCACTCTTTGAGGGCTTCCCGTAAAGCCGCTGTTTCTTCGGTTCCCACCCGCATTTCTCCCGTTGGATAACTATAACTTAAACTCTGAGGTGATATTTAACGGTTAATTATAATATCGTAATATGCCATATTTAGACTTGGAATTTCAGATAATCCTATATTACCCCGCGAAGATTGTTCAAACAAAACAAAAGAAAAGCCAAGGAAGCTAACCAGCATGCAAACCCAAAAACAAGTCGTGGAAGCCCTGATGAAAAACCAAGCCCACCCCGAAAATGCAGGGCAAATCCAACTTATCCAAACCCACATATCCTACGTCTTCATAACCCAAAACTTCGTCTACAAAGTCAAAAAAGCAGTAAACTTCGGCTTCTTGGACTTCAGCACCCTTGAAAAAAGGCGGTACTTCTGCGAAAAAGAGTTAACACTTAACAGACGACTCTGCGGAGACATGTACATCGAAGTCGCAACCATCAACAACAACGGAAACACAATCAGCATAAAAGGCCAAGGAGAAACCGTCGAGTACGCCCTGAAAATGAAGCGGATACCCCAAGAAAGAATCATGACCAAACTCCTCGAAGAAAACAAAGTCGACACACAACTAATCGACAACATCGCCAAGATAATCGCCGAGTTCCACGCAAAAGCAGAAACCAACAAACGAATAAACGAAGTAGGCTCCTTCGAAACGGTGAAAACGAACTGGGAAGAAAACTTTGAACAAACCCAAAACGTGGTGGGCAAAACAATATCCCCACAGAGCTACCAAGAGATAAAGCAGAAAATCAACGATTTCCTCAGCAGCAACAAACCCCTGTTCGAGAAGAGAATAGCAGAAGGCAAAGTTAAAGACTGCCACGGAGACATCCACTCAGGCAACATATTCGTCACCGACAAAGTCTACATTTTCGACGCCATAGAATTCAACGAACGATTCAGATTCTCAGACGTCGCCGCCGACATGGCATTCTTAGCCATGGACCTCGACTTCAAAGGCAAAACCGACCTGTCCGAGTTCTTCGTAGAAAAATACATCAGCTACTCAGGCGACAACGAACTGCAGAAGCTGTTGGCATTCTACAAGTGCTACAGAGCATACGTACGCGGAAAAGTCGTCGGCTTCAGACTCAACGACCCCAACATAAACGACAACGAAAAACAAGCCGCATCAGCAGAAGCAACAGCCTACCTCAAACTAGCCCAGACGTACGCAGAAAAACTGTAGCTAAACCAACCAAACTACATTTGGAATTGGTCAGCTACCCAGCGGGGAATTTGGACGGTTCCCATAACGACGGGTTTCTGGTGACAGTCGCTTCCGCCCGTCATCAACAAACCACGCGTCTTAGCAAATTCCAAGTAATGCTGCGTTGTTGCCGTGTCGTGTCGGGAGTGCCAGCATTCCACGCCGTCTATGAACGGTAGCATTGATTCCTGCACTATGTCGGTTTGTTCAGGCAGAGACTTTGTCAACGCCGCAAGCGAGGTGCCGTGGGGGTCGTTGGGGTGAGCCAAAACCAGTTTGCCGCCAGCATCCCGCACCAGCTTTGAAGCCTCCGCCAGATACAGCGGGTACTTGGGCACATCACATTTCACCAAATACTTATCGAAGGCTTCCTGCCGCGTTTGGACAATCTGCTTCTTCACTAAATAATCCGCAATGTGAGGTCTACCCAACACGCCATCAACCGACGCCTCAATCTCCGAAAGGTCCGCCTTAGTCAGCGCCGAGATGCCTTCCTTGGCGAAGTCTCCGTTTAGGTTTTCCAAGATTTTTGCGGCGCGTTCCTCGCGGTACTTCGCCATCAAATCCAGCTTGCTCCGCAGGGCTTCGTCTTGGGGATTAAACTGGTAACCCAAGAAATCCAGCGAAACCGCCTTGCCTGCGCGGAACCGCGGATGCGAAAAAGTCACATTCAACTCTACACCGCAAACGTAGCGGATGCCCACTTCCTTCGCAGAGGCAACAGCGCGGGTTTGGCAGCCTATCGAATCGTGGTCCGTAATCGACAAAAAGCCTATGTTCCGCGCCTTTGCTTCCGTTAAGATTTCCTCTGCGGCGAATTTGCCATCGGAGCTTTTTGAGTGTATATGAAGGTCAATTATCATGGCGCTGCTTTGCCAGCTTCACCGTTGTTCCATGCCAATTATGAACCATTGGTCGGGTTCATCACGGCACGTATCCACCATCAACTGCGTCACCTTCAACTGCGGATAACGGCTTTTCAAGTCATCCAAATCCACAGGCTCAAACTTGTTCTTGTTCGCAAGATACGCTTCTTCGGTAAGGGCGTTGGACTCGTACTTCTCTTTGGTTCTCCGCTTAATTCTAGCAACAGAAACTTCCTGCGGACAAGTAGTCTGCATAATAACGAAGGTCAAACCGTGCTTCGCTGCAATCTCCGCCGCACGCCGCCTCAACTCTTGCGTCACGAAAGTCGCATCCAAAATTATGCCACCATCGTTCTTTGCGGCCAACTCATCTGCTCTGCGGAAAACCTCATCATACACGGACAACCGTTTATTCATGTTTCCAGCGACTTTTGCGTCGAATATGTCCTCGTTCTTGAGAACTTCCAGCCGAATCAAGTCACTACGTAGGATTGTGTAGCCTTTAATTTTTGCAGCTTCCTGCGAAGTTTCAGTTTTGTAGCTTGCAGGCAAACCGCAAGTAATTAACAGAGTTTTGGGACCAAGAGCGGTTTTGACAAATTCGGCGAAGGGTTCCTTCAATTACATTACCTCGAACAGTAGGTTCGAGCAGGGCGTAAATAAGCTTTTCCAACTTTCAGAACTAGAAAAAAGGCTGTCCCACAAAAAGGGGAAACGCAAAATACATGGACGGATGCTCTGTCGGAAGCAAATTCTAAATAGGTAGTCCACTGATTCTTTCTGAAAGAAGGGATCAAAATGGACGAATGCCAAGTTAAAGACAAGGCACTGGCGCCTCAAGGCAAACTGCAGATCGAATGGGCCGCGGCGCACATGCCAGTTCTATGCCAAATCAAAGAAAGATTAACCAAAGAAAAACCGTTCGAGGGACTCACTTTGGGCGCGTGCCTACACGTAACCAAAGAAACCGCCGTGCTCGTCGAGACGTTAGCTGCGGGCGGAGCAAAAGTCGCCCTATGCGGTTCTAACCCGCTGTCCACACAGGATGACGTAGCAGCCGCGTTGGCTGAAGAAGGCATCAACGTTTTTGCCTGGCGCGGACAGAACACTGAAGAATACTACAACTGCATAGACAAAGTGCTTGACTTTGAACCTGAAATAACCCTTGACGACGGCGCTGACTTGGTAGGTACATTACACAGTAAACGCCCCAGTCAACTGGAAAAAGTTAAAGGCGGAACTGAGGAGACAACCACCGGCGTAGTTCGACTTAGAGCCATGGAGCAGGATGGAAGCCTCAAGTACGCGATAGTAGCAGTCAACGACGCCTACACCAAATACCTGTTTGACAACCGCTACGGCACAGGCCAAAGCACCATCGACGGCATATTAAGAGCCACAAGCGTTCTCTTGGCAGGTAAAAACTTTGTTGTCGCAGGCTACGGCTGGTGTAGCAGAGGCATAGCTATGCGCGCTCGGGGCTTAGGTGCAAACGTTATTGTAACCGAAGTGATTCCAACAAAAGCGCTGGAAGCCGCCATGGATGGGTTACGTGTTATGCAGATGTCGGAAGCCGCAGCCATCGGAGACCTTTTCGTTACAGCAACAGGGGACATAAACGTCATACGCAAAGAACATATGGAGAAGATGAAAGACGGCGCCATAATCGCCAACAGTGGACACTTCAACGTTGAAATCAGCATCTCAGGTCTTGAATCACTGTCAAAAGCTAAGAGAACCATCCGCCCCAACATGGAGGAGTACACTCTTGAAGACGGCAGAAGACTCTACTTCCTAGCAGAAGGACGACTGGTAAACTTGTCAGCAGCAGAGGGTCACCCGTCGGAAGTGATGGATATGTCCTTTGCCAACCAAGCGCTTTGCGCAGAAAGCATCGTCAAAGCCGAAAAGATGCCTCCCAAAGTGTACACCGTGTCTAAAGAAATCGATGAGAAAGTTGCCGAGCTAAAACTTGAAGCCATGGGCATAAAAATCGACAAATTGACGCCTGAGCAGCAGAAGTACCTTTCAACATGGGAAATGGGAACCACATAGAGCTGGGGCTAGTTGAAAGTCAGGATAAACTTTAAAAGCACAATGACCATAAACATGCTTCTATAAGTGGTGAATCACAATGAGTAAAGATCAAGCAATAGGTGGAGCGATACTTGCTGTCTGTGCAGTTGTTACTGTAGTTTACTTAGTTGCACTCTTTGGTTACGAGCAACTAATTCAGCCGTGGCTAAACGTTGGCTCCTTAGAAGCAGTAAGATACTGGCTAATTGCGGTACCCGTTCTTGTAGCGTTCGTTGCGATACTACTGATTGGTGCGTGGATCGGCTGGACAATGGCAACAACACCCCCGCCAAAACCAATCGAGGAAATCACAACTGAGATGGAAGAGAAGAAAGAGGAAGAACCAGTAGCTGAAGCTGAAAACGCAAGTGCATCTCCAGAAAAGAAGAAAAAGAACGACAAACAGTAAACACTAATTCCTTTCCTTTACCCTTCCAATCATAATTTTTCTATTTTTCAGTGCATGTCTTCTGCCACATCATTGTTAGAGTAGGGCAGGCACATGCAGGGTCTAAGCTGCACTCTTTTTATTTGGCGCATAACGTGGTAGGTGTCAGGAAGATGGGGTCTCCTTATGGTTTTTGAAGAGAGCTATTGGTTGCTTAAAAAGTAACGGTGTAAATAAAAGACTACACGTTCGCTGTCTTCAGCATACATTGAACGATGCACAAGCAGGTTAAGCATTCGTCGGGGATTGGGGTACCCTCTGACCTTTGGCTTAGGAAGCCCAGATAGTTTTTGCAGGCAGAAGACTTAGTGATTGCCTCGCGTGGCTCAGTTGCAGTTGGGGTTTGCTCGTCTTTTGCTGTACTTAACGGAACGGGTTTTGTGCCCTCTGGAAGTTCAGTTAAGCAGTAGGGGCAAGCGTTGTAAGGCTCCGCTGAGACGCCGACAGTAATTGCTTTAAGCGGATGGGCAAAAACTTTGCGGCATGAACCGTTAGGACAAACAAAGCCACTTGCGTCCTTGGCCGCTTCCTCTGCTTGGGGGATAATGATGCCTCCGCTAAGCTACTTTGCAAGCAGACTTATAGTGTTAATGAATTCAGAATAAGGAGTTAAACTACTCTATGTCGCAGACTTCCTCGGGAGAAGCAAGTTTTTTCAGGTCTTCAACGCCCTCAGCGTACCCCGACGCGATTAAGATGTCGCCTAACTGGATTTTTGAGTCAGATTTGGGACGTAGAGTTTTGCCCGCCCGCTTTATAGCTAACACAGCCATGCCTGTCTCTTCGGGTAATCGTGCTTCCTTGAGGGTTTGGTTAATCAGCGGGGAGTTTCGGGTGACGCATGCCTGTGTGACGGTTTCTTCTGCTTCTCTTATGGTTAACTTTAGAACGGGATGCGGCTCGATACCTCTGAGGACGACTTCAGCCATTTCAGCGGCGGCGTCCGCGATTCTCTCTGTTGCCACAGCCAGTCTGATTAGTCCCAAGAAGCCAGATGCTTCTTCCTCTGTGAAGTCGCTTGTTAAGGCGAGTAGTTCGAAGTCTGTGTGAAGGTTATCCATGTATTCTTCGAGTTGCTGTACTTCTTCAGCTAGTTCTCGGCTGTTCAAGAACAGCGCGGAATAAGCAAGGTCAATCATCAGTTCTGAGGTGTCTTTAAGCTCGACAAACTGAGCAGCGATTTCTTTAATTCTTTCATGCTGGTTCAAAGTCAGTCCTCGAGTTTAGTCAGTTTTCCTTCAGCAAGTTCCTTGAACTCGTTGGTGCCTAAAGGTGCACCCCGCGTTATCAGGGTATCCCCGGAAAGGACGCATTCATCGTCAGCGGGGTCTATTATCCAGTCCCTGTTTCTACGTATGGCAATTACATCTACGCCCATTCGGGCGGCTAAGTCAAGGTCATCTAGCCGTTTTCCAACAATTACAGAGCCCTTTTTCACGGTTGCCTTCATGAGGCGCTCTTCAACCTTCTCGAAGACTTCACCGACAATGGGATGGATGCCGATGCTGCGCGTCACGATGGCGGCTATGTCGGCGGCGGCGTCGGAAATTTTGTCTGTAGCAGCCGCCACTGTAGAGACTCCGATCAGGGCTTCAGCGTCCTTGGGGTCGCCTTGGGCAGCCACCATGATTTCCATGTCTAACAGGTAACTTAATGTGTCGATGTGGCTTTCAAGAGTTAAAACGTCTTCGGCAAGCTCTTTATCGTTGAACAGTGCGGCTGAGTAGGCTAAGTCAATCATGAGTTCAGACAGGTTCTTCATTTCCACAAGAAGGTCTCGGACAGGTATGGGTTTGTATTCGATTCTTTCGAAGCTAGGCATACAGTCAGAGGCGCTCCGTCGATAAATATTGGTTATGGAATATTTTAATCATGCTATATCACCGACATAAAGCTCAACAAAGCAAGAGCCAAAAGCAGAGCCACCGAGGTTATACTGGCGGCAAACGCGCTTTCGATGGGTATTACAAAGTTTCCCGGGTCTAGACTTTTCTGGAAAGAGACAATTGAAATCGCGAAGGAAAGGACAACAATCAAGGTTACTGCAATCACGTTAGTGAGAAGCAAAACAGTGAGGCTGTTGTAGAAGGCGGTGGGAGTGAATATTCCGTGAATAAACAGAGCCACGAAAGCCAACGCTATGAACATCACGATTGAAGCAAGCCAAGCGGTTAGGATGGTGACTGCGTGGTGCTTTATTGAGGAAAGCTTGGGTTTAATCATGCCTAAAGCCAGTTTGGTGGTTGCAGTGGAACCTACAACTGCGCCGACATCGCTCACTAAGCCGATTAAAGCGGGATATACGGTGTAGAATTCTATTCGGCTGTTTGCGTAACGACTTATTCCGCGTAGAAGAGTCCCAGTTACGTTGACTATTAAAGCAACAATCATCAACGCAGCCAAAGATTCTCGTATGGTTTTGATGAATTCTTGTTCATGTAGGTTCTTGGGGAAAATGTAGATTGCCAGCAGCAGGTGAGTACCACCGAGAAGGGCAACAGTCCAAACGCCGATGGCGTTGTTTAGTAAGAAGAGGTTGAGGGTTACAATGTAGCATAGGGTTATGAATATGCTGGCGACTGCGGACATTATGGGGTACACCATGATGTCGGGGTCTAAGCCTTTCGTGAAAGAAACAAAAGCCACTTTCACAGTTACCGCCAAAAGAGCAAGCCCCAACGCCATAGTTGCCACCACCACAGACAAGATAGCGGGGAAATCCGCGAAGGTTATCCCCCAAAAAAGGGTGCCGAAAACCAGAGAAATTGCGCTCATGGCGACGCTGGTTATTAAAGTTAAGACGACTACGGATTCAATCAGGTTGTAGAAGCTTTTTGTGTTTTTGGAAAACCGTGGATAAACAGTACCCAAGTGCAACGCGGTGCTTAGGCGCCCGCTGAGTATGCCTTCAATTACGCCTTTAGAGCCAAGAACCGCGGGGTAGAGGGCTATAGCCCAAGGCGCTATTTTGAAAACGCCAAGTTCGTAGGCAACCAAGAAGCCCGCAGCTAACCCGACCAAGTCGAAGGCGTAAGCAACAAACGTTTCCCGTAATGCCTTCGAAAAAGTTAAGCCGCCAGTCTGGGTCATTCCATTTTGCCTCCACAGAGGGCATCAGACATGATTCGTGATGCATTGAAGTTCTTGCCCTTATTATCAAGCGCCACTGATGGGCGCCCTAATTTTCTATTGAGGTTGCCTTACATAGCTTAAATAGGTTTCTAAAGCAGGAAAGAAACCTTTGTTTTTGCGTACGGTATGCGAAAAGCTGAATTTAGTCTAAAAATTCGGTTCCGTTAAGCTCCTGATTTTTTCGGTTGATAAACACACCAAGGGTCTTCAGTCAAGTAGTCACCATGCAGCTCGGTTGGCTCACGAAGGTCTCCGCAGTAGTCAATGAAGTCGCTTGACAAGCCGTAGGCGCGGGCGCGGCAGCCACCACATACGATTTTGTAGTCACATGCACCGCATTTACCCTTCAAAGAGTTCGGGTCGCGCAACGCCTTAAAGACGGGAGAATTTAGCCAAATTTCTTTGAAGGTTTGCTCGCGGATGTTGCCGAGTTTAACGGGTAGGTACGGGCAAGGTGTGATGTCGCCGTTGGGGTAGATCCTGCAGTAGTACATGCCAGCGATGCATCCGCGTATCCATTGCCGCATGTCTAAGCCCATGTCTTTGGCTATGCGCATAAATTGGGGTGCGCAGGAAGGTCTAACGTTGAGTTTGTGTTTGGCGGTTTTGGCAAAGGTGTGTTTAATCATGTCTTCGTACATTTCAGGGGATATGTCGGCGATTTTTGTGCCTCGCCCCGTCGGTACCAAGAAGAATAGGTGGAAGTTCTCCACGCCTATCTGCTCGGAGAGGGACATGATGTCGTCGATTTGGTTGTAGTTTTGCTGGGTAAGCGTGGTGTTTATTTGAACCAAAACGTCGTTTTCCCGCAGCGCCTTCACGGCGTCAACTGCTTTCTGCCAAGAGCCAGCTACACCTCGGAATTCGTCGTGTTGCTCAGGTATGGGTGAATCTAAGCTGATGGAAACGGTTTTGATGCCTGCCTCTTTGAGGTTTCGGGCGGCTTTTGCATCGATTAAGCAGCCGTTGCTGCCTAAACCCATCCGCAGCCCCTTCTCTGTGCCGTAACGGACTAATTCGTAGACGTCTTTTCTGAGGAGAGGTTCCCCGCCGCTGAGTATAAGAAGGGGACGGCTGACTTCGGCGATTTGGTCGATAAGCCGTTTTGATTCCTCCGTGTTCAATTCACCGACGAGTTCGTTGGGGGTGGCGTTTATGTAGCAGTGGGAGCATTTCAGGTTGCATTTTCGGGTAAGGTTCCATGAAACAACCAGCGGGACGAATTTGTTTGAGACGGTGGATTGCGGCGAGTAGCCTAGTCGGAGGTAGAAATCGCATTTGCCGTCTGTAGCCATCCGCATAGGCTGGGTTAAATCGAATGTGAAGGGCATAACTGTTTCCAGCATTGCTTTGGCGTGGGCGAAACAGAAGTGCCTACAGAAAAGGGAGGAAACAGCATCTTTTACGCCGAGTTCTTCACTGATGTATTTGTGTCCGCCGTAGATGGGGCAGTTTAGAAACTGCATGTGCCCATCCAATGTATCCATGCTCATGTTGTAGTTGAGGTAGTGGTCGCTGAGCATGATTGACTGCAGCTTTTCCCTGCGCATGCCAACTTTGAGGGTAACCTCTAAAGCGATGTTTACGGTTTCTCGCCCGAACTCATCCTGTACTTTCTGCATTGCTTCTTCTAAGCGCTGGACACCCAGAGTCTGCGCCAAGGCTGAAAGCGTCAACAGCCCCTTGATTGTCTGGTACTCCTGGCGCAACCGCATCTCCGCAACCGCATTTGCCCAATCTTGGAACAGCGCTTTAACTGCGGAGGCGGCATCAGGGTTTTTGCTGCAGAGTTGCTCGGTTACCGCGCGGGTTTTCTGGGCCAGATTCATGAACAGGATGATTTTCTCGTTTGTTTCCAAACTCGGTTCTGAAGCGGTTTTTTGGGCATCCACGTTGAGGGTAAAATAGGGCTGAGTGAGTTCAGCGACATCAGAGGCGAATTCTTTATAGAACCGCCACAGCGGCTCATCTATATCGGGCTGCTGGATGCCGAGTTCTTTGAGAAGGACACGGGATTCCGTCTCCATCTTGGTGACCATAGCCATGTGGTAGAGCAAAGACCCCGACATTCCAGGTTCAGCGGCTTTGCCTTTGGGTACGCCGTAGAAGATTTCTTGGAAAAGAGTCTGCGCACCCGAATAATCACCGTTGGATATCGCGGAGAGCAGAGACGATAGCTTGTTGTGCCTTTGGCGCAGCAGCAGCGCCCATTTATGGCATTGTCTTTCGTCAAAGTGGGTTACCTAAATCACCAGCCAGAGGAAAGATACTCCCGCGGGTGCCGTAAAAAAGGTAACGGTGAATAAAATGCTTGCCGCATGGGAGACTGTGATGAAATTCATTCAAAGCCACCAGATAAGCTATTAAAGTGGATTAGCAAGAGATAAACTGACAAGAAGGGGAATTTAAGTGACATACGATTGGATCTTTGCGTTAGTAGGCTTCGCAATCATGTTTGGCATGCTTGTGGGTATAGGCATAAACCAGCCCAGAGGCATAAGTGTAAAAACTTGGTGCTATGGGTACCTAGGCATTGCTGTAGGCTTTGACCTGCTTGTGGTGGTGGCGTTGGTTGGCTTGCCGCAGCTCGTCTGGCTCACTAACCTGCTGCTGGGGCTTTCAGCGGGAGCAGCGACAGGGTTAGGATTCCACGTAGCACACCACATTTCCGAAGAAAACGAACACGACCACGGCGCAGACGAACACAAACAGAAGTCGATGCTCGGCTTCTAAGAGTCAATCTTGGCACAAACACGAGAATAGCAGCAGGTCATTTGATTACCGCTTCAAAAAGCAGGGAACAGGCACTGGCGCCCAACCCTAGCTTTTTGACTACTGTTTTTAACGTTTAGCATTGCGAAATTAACTTAATTTATTTATGTAAATATGAGATTTCAGCCATTCACCTTATAAATTGACAACATTTATATATGCACGAGAAAGGAAAACTTTCCAAAGGAGGATAAATTATGGGCAAATCCCTCACTCGAAAGATACTAGAAAAACATCTTGTTGTTGGCGAATATATACCCAGCAGCGAAATAGGCATCAAAATTGACCAAACCTTAACTCAAGACGCCACAGGAACCATGGCTTACCTGCAGTTTGAAGCAATGGGCTTAAAACAGGTGAAAACCGAGCTTTCCGTAAGCTACGTAGACCACAACACCATCCAAGTTGGTTTCGAAAACGCCGACGACCACAAGTATCTCCAGACAGTAGCCGCCAAATACGGCATCGTCTACTCGAAAGCAGGAAACGGCATATGCCACCAAGTTCACCTAGAGAGGTTTGGAAAACCCGGAAAAACCCTCCTTGGATCCGACAGCCATACACCCACCGGCGGAGGCATCGGCATGATAGCCATAGGAGCGGGTGGACTCGACGTTGCGGTAGCCATGGGCGGAGGCGAATTCTACATCACATGCCCAAAAGTGTACAAGATTAACTTGAAAGGCAAGCTTCAGCCGTGGGTCACCGCCAAAGACGTTGTTCTAAAAATGCTGGAGATGTTCACGGTGAAGGGCAACGTCGGCGTCGTCATGGAGTACGCGGGACCTGGCGTGGCAAACCTCACCGTCCCAGAGAGGGCAACCATCACCAATATGGGCGCGGAAATGGGGGTAACAACATCGATATTTCCCTCGGATGAGGAAACCAGAAAGTTCCTTAAAGCGCAGGGCAGAGAGGCAGACTGGGTCGAGCTGAAAGCTGACGACGACGCAGAATATGACAGAGTCGTAGACCTTGACCTATGCGAAATAGAGCCTCTTGCAGCGGCGCCGCACAGCCCAGGCAACATAGTACGAGTCAGCGACATGAAGAACCTGAAAGTAGACCAAGTCATGGTTGGCTCCTGCACTAACTCATCATACAAAGAAATAGCCACGGTAGCCAAAATCATGAAAGGCAAAAAGGTTCACCCCGACGTGTCGTTTGGAGTTGCGCCTGGCTCAAGGCAGGTGTTGCAGATGGCGGCAAGAGACGGCTACATCAGCGACCTGTTAGATTCTGGAGCTAGACTATTGGAGGCGGCGTGCGGCTTTTGCATCGGTAACAGCCAGAGCCCCAAGACGACCGCGGTATCCTTGAGGACAAGCAACAGGAATTTTAAGGGCAGAAGCGGCACCGCAGACGCGCAGGTCTATCTTGTAAGCCCAGAGGTTGCGGCTGTGGCTGCAATCACAGGGAAATTCACTGACCCCAGAGATGCAGGCATTGAATATCCGAAGGTGGACATGCCAACGCAGTTCCTCATCGATGACTCTATGTTCATTTTCCCCGAGGATGCTAACAGAAGTGTTGAAATCGTCAGGGGCCCAAACATCGGCAACCCTCCAGTCAACGATAAAATGCCAGAGAGCATAAAAGGCGTCGTCGGCATAAAAGTGGAGGACAAAATCACAACTGACCATATAATGCCAGCGGGAGCTAGACTCAAGTACAGGTCCAACGTGCCCAAGTACTCGGAGTATGTCTTTGAGCCGATTGACCCCTCATTCCCCAAGAGAGCCATGGAAGCAAAAAAGAAGGGGCAACACACGGTTGTGGTGGCAGGCGAATCCTACGGGCAGGGAAGCTCCAGAGAACACGCGGCGTTGTGTCCGATGTATCTGGGCGTCAAGGCAATTATAGCCAAGTCGGTGGAGCGTATCCACGCTGCAAACCTTGTGAACTTTGGCATAGTTTCGCTGTCTTTCAAGAACATGGCGGACTACGACAAGATAGAGCAGGGCGACGAAATCGAAATCCCCGACATCAAGAAGAAAATTCAGAGCAACGAACCAGTCATCTTAGTAGACAAAACCAAGAACCTGAAAATCGAACTCACATACAACCTTTCCCAGAGACAAAAAGACATACTCTACGAAGGCGGCTTGCTTTCGTACACAGTCAAATAACATAAAAAGAGGAATCTAAATGCCAAAAATAAAAGTGAAGACACCAATCGTCGAGATAGACGGAGACGAAATGACCAGAATAATGTGGCAAATGGTCAAAGACCAACTCCTTTTGCCCCATCTGGACATGAACCTTGAATACTACGACCTGCAACTGAAGAAGAGGGACGAAACCGACGACAAAATAACCCTCGACGCGGCTGAGGCTATAAAGAAATACGGTGTCGGCGTGAAATGCGCCACCATCACACCCAACAAAGACCGCGTCAAAGAATACAACCTAAAGCAGGAGTGGAAAAGCCCCAACGGCACCATCAGGGCGGCGCTGGACGGCACAGTTTTCAGGGCACCCATACTAGTGGAGAACATTCTGCCCGCGGTTAGGTCATGGAAGAAACCCATTCACATCGGAAGACACGCCTACGGCGACGTGTACAAGAACTGCGAGTATAGGGTTCCAGAGGCGGGAAAAGCCGAATTACTGTTTACAAACGCTGCAGGCAAGGAACTATGGCGCGGAACCATCCAAGACTTCAACGGATCAGGCGTCATCCAAGGCATCCACAACACCGACAAATCCATAGCCAGCTTCGCCAAGGCATGCTTCACCTACGCTTACGACCAAAAACTTCACCTATGGTTTGGCGCAAAAGACACGATATCCAAAACGTATGACGCACAGTTCCGCAAGATATTCGATGAGGAATACCAAAACAACTGGAAAACAAAATTCGACGAAGCAGGGCTGGAATATTTCTTCACCTTAATTGATGATGCAGTCGCCAGAATAATGAAGACCGAAGGCGGCATGCTGTGGGCATGCAAAAACTACGATGGAGACGTCATGAGCGACATGTTGGGCTCAGCCTACGGCAGCTTAGCAATGATGACCTCAGTTCTGGTCAGCCCACAGGGATACTACGAATTTGAAGCCTCCCACGGCACCGTCCAGAAACACTACTACAAATACCTGAAAGGCGAGAAGACCTCAACCAACCCCATGGCGCTCATATTCGCTTGGACAGGCTGCCTCAAAAAGAGAGGCGAGCTGGACAAAACCCCAGAGGTCGGGGAATTCGCACAGAAACTGGAAGATGCGGCTCTGGAAACCGTCGAGAACGGCATTATGACTGGCGATTTAATGCGTGTTGCCACACCCGACCCGAAAAACAAACAGGTGTATACTGAAGAGTTCATCGCCGAAGTGGCAAACAAACTCGTAGAAAAACTTTGAGGAAGAAAAAATGGCACATAAAGCAATCAGAGAGGCAGACGGCAAACGCATGCTTGCCCGCCTATTCAAAGACTACTCCAACGGAAAATACGTTATCTCCGACAAGTGCGTTACCGTTGGACCAGACACCGACATGACCGAGTTGCCCAACCAATACAAGTGGCTAACCACTGAAAAGTTGGTTGTCAAACCCGACCAACTGATAAAACGCAGAGGAAAAAACAACCTCATCCTTGTCGGCGCAAACTATGACCAAGCCAAAAAGTGGATAGAAGAAAAAGCCAAGGCACCCATAACCATCTACGGCAAATTCGACGCCGACGGAAAACCCGCGGACAAAGGAACAGTAGGGCAACTAACACACTTCATCATTGAACCGATGGTGCCCCACAACGAGTCAGATGAATGCTATATCTCCATGATGGCAACCCACGACGGCGACGCCATCCTGTTCTACCACGAAGGCGGAGTAAACGTGGGAGACGTCGACGCTAAGGCATCACGCCTAGAAGTGCCCATCAGCACGGTTCCAACGGCGGCGGAAATCGAGGAAAAACTTCTGGAAAAAGTTCCTGTGGATCGCAGGAAACTTGTATCTGGATTCATCGAGGCACTGTTCAAATTCTATGCAGACCTAAACTTCACCTACTTGGAAATTAACCCAGTTGTGGTGACACAGAATGCGGTTATCCCGCTGGACCTCGCAGCCAAGCTGGACAACACCGCCGAGTTTGAGAGCGGCGACAAATGGGGCGACATAGAGTTTCCCGTGCCCTTCGGTCGAACGCCCACAAAAGAGGAAGCCTTCGTTGAGGATTTGGACTCCAAGACTGGCGCTTCACTAAAGCTTACCGTCCTCAACCCTGAGGGGAGAGTTTGGACGATGGTAGCTGGCGGCGGAGCCTCAGTCATATACGCAGACACAATCACCGACCTTGGGTACATGAATGAGATGGCTAACTACGGCGAATATTCTGGAGACCCCAACGAGGAGTTCACTTATCTCTATGCCAAAACAATAATCGACCTCATGACCCGCAACAAAAACCAGAAGGGCAAATTCCTGCTCATAGGCGGCGGCATAGCCAACTTCACCGACGTAGCCAAAACATTCAAGGGCATAATCAAAGCCCTCAGCGAATACCAGCAGAAGCTTCAGGAGAATCAAGTTAAAATCTACGTCCGAAGAGGAGGCCCCAACTACCAAGAAGGATTGATGCAGATGAGGGAACTGGGCAAAAGAATTGGGGTGCCGATTGAAGTTTATGGACCAGAAACCCACATGACCAAAATTGTCTCGATAGCGTTGAATGGAGGAAACTAAGTGACAACAGAAGTAGCAGCAACGACAGGGGAACTGTTCAGCAAGAACACCCAGTCATTCATCTACAATAACCAAGTCAAAGCCACACAAAGGATGCTGGACTTCGACTACGCTTCAGGACGCGAAACCCCATCAGTGGCGGCGATAATCAACCCCACCGGCTCAGACGGCTTCTCAAAGTTCTTCTTTGGCAACAGCGAGGTTCTGATACCCGTCTATAAGTCGCTTACGAAAGCCGCCAAGATGCACCCCCACGTTGACGTCATGATTAACTTTGCATCCTTCAGGTCAGCCGCGCCATCAACTGAAGAAGCACTAGATACACCGCAGATAAAAACGGTTGTGATAATCGCGGAGGGAGTACCCGAGAGGAAAACGAAGCAGTTAACCGCCAAAGCCAAAGCCCTCGGAAAAATCATCATCGGACCCGCAACCGTCGGAGGAATCAAAGCAGGCTGCTTCAAAATCGGCAACACAGGCGGCACCATCGAAAACATAATAGAAAGCAAGCTCTACAGACCGGGCTCTGTGGGGTTCGTCTCAAAATCCGGCGGATTAAGCAACGAGGCATACAACATTATCTCCAGAAACACAAACGGCTTATACGAGGGCATAGCCATAGGCGGCGACTCTTATCCGGGCTCCACGTTGCTGGACCACCTTCTCAGATATGAAAGCATACCCGAAGTTAAGATGCTGGTTTGCTTGGGCGAGGTAGGCGGCAGAGGCGAATACGACATCGCTGAGGCGCTTAGGAACAAGAAGATAACTAAGCCGCTGGTGATTTGGGTTACCGGAACCTGCTCCAAAGCCTTCAAAACCGAAGTCCAATTCGGGCATGCAGGTGCAAAAGCGGGCAGTGAAGCGGAAACCGCAGATGCAAAGAACGCGGCGTTGAAGGCGGCAGGCGCTATAGTGCCGAACTCGTATGATGACTACGACCAGAAAATCAAAGCCACATATGAAAGCTTAGTCGAAAAGGGAGGTATCAAACCTGAGCCTGAGCCACCCGTGCCAAAGATTCCGATGGACTACGCCAAAGCGCTCAAAGAGGGTCTTATCAGGAAGCCTTCGAATTTTATCTGCACAATTTCAGATGACCGAGGCGAAGAACTGCTCTACGGCAAAATGCCCATATCCGAGGTCTTCCAACAGGACATAGGCATCGGCGGAGTACTTAGCATCCTGTGGTTTAAGCGTCAGTTCCCATCGTACGCAGCCAAATTCATAGAGATGTCCATCATGGTCACGGCTGACCACGGTCCCGCAGTGTCGGGGGCTCATAACACCATAGTTGCAGCTAGGGCAGGCAAAGACCTGATTTCCGCGGTTGCAAGCGGCATGCTGACCATCGGTCCAAGGTTTGGAGGAGCCATCGACGGCGCAGCCCAGATGTTCTCTGATGCCTACGACAGGGGATTAACGCCAGCACAGTTCATTGCCGAAATGAAAAAGAAGGGCGTGAACATCCAAGGCATCGGACACAGGGTTAAGAGCGTCAATAACCCAGACATGCGCGTAACAATAATGAAGGAGTACGCCAAGAAACACTTCAAAACCACCCCGCTTCTGGACTACGCACTCGAAGTAGAAAAACTCACGACAGCCAAGAAAGACAACCTCATCCTAAACGTGGACGGCTGCATCGGAATATGCTTTGCGGATATGCTCAGAAACGAGATGCCAAAATCGGAAGCCGCCGAATACATCCAGATGGGCGCCCTAAACGGCCTATTTGTGCTGGGCAGAACCATCGGCATGATTGGACACTTCTTGGACCAGAAGCGCCTCAAGCAGGGACTCTACAGGCACCCGTGGGACGACATCACCTACATGAGCCAATAAGCATCCAAAACCGTGGTTAACGGCGCGTCGTAGCGGTTTATTTGTCCCCGCTGCACGTTCTGCCGCCACATCAACCTTTTGTATACAAGCATCTGAGCCATTCTAAATGGTCGCCTTTGCAAAGCCACTCAACACGGGGTTTCTCTGAACTCTGCAGCGGTATAAACCGTACAAAATGGCGTCCATCAGAAGTTTCAAATAGAATAGCTTTAAAATCACCAAAGTCACTAACGCCCTCAGCGATTTGTTCCATCTCGCCAGACCAGCTCCACAATTATAATTGCCTAAAGTTAGGATATAAAACTAACGTAACCCCGCCTCCGCCCTGTCAAGATGCCAAAACACAGGAAAAAGTATCGTTGGAACACAAATTGAGGGTTAGTTCAGGCAAAGAGGCAGATCGTTGTTAAATCGCGGAGGTTACGACGTTTTGCGAATGGGTATGGTCTCGCGCGGTTAAAGCGGCAGATGGATATTGCTGGCTTCTCGGAGTCAGGGATGTTAGAGGTCCGAGTTTGAAGGGCACTTAATGCTCATTGTTCATAGCTTATAGCTGCCGTTGCACGGTTTTTCTTTTGGAACACTTGACCCATTATCCGTTAGACTATCACAGAAAGTTTGAATACTGTCGGGGGTATCGAGACCACCACAGACGATACCGACGACGGGTATTCTAGGCTGACTCGGTAGCGCGTCAAGATTTGAAGTTGCGGTTTCAGTAACAAAAACTAAATCCGGCTCTTGGGCAGCTATGAGTTCAGGGTCACCTCCAAACTGCGGACCAATAACTGGCAAACCCACATATCCTGGATGGAGCATGTCGTGGGGGCAGGTTGATTTGTCGGCGTCTACGGCTATGACGGGGTATCCTTTGCTTTGCAGATTCTTTGTTGCTGAAAAAGAGGCGGGTGTGCTTTTTCTGTTTCCGCCGTTACTACGTGTCAGTGTCGTCATGGGTTACACATCCATCCAGTATTACCTTTTTTAAAAAAAGTAGCAACTATTTTAGTGTTACTATCACAAAAAACAGCAACACCACAAGAAAACCCCAAAAACAGAACCAAGACACAAACCCAAAACACAAACACACAGGACGAGAGAAAAATTATCACATCCGTACATAACCGAAAAAGAAGATATAACAAACTCACAATAAGGTAAGTCAAAAAACTAAATCAGAGTTACCCAAACGGGTACTGCTACAGCACACCACAAGAAAACAGGTTCTGAGGACAGCAGTTGCAGAATCAAATAAAAAAGAGGGGGAAATCACCCGCACTTCTTACAGGCTATTTCTCTTCAAAGCCATCATGCACCCGACGAAGAAAACCAGCCCGAACCCGAAGAGAGCCAGCAAAGACAGCCACGGAAAAGGCTGCGCCAACGCCGCTGCCCGCAAACTCTCGCTTGAGTGGGTAAGCGGAAGGGCATACAACACGGCTTTTGCCGCCACGGGTAACGCGCTTAAAGAGAAGAACGTGCCGCTTAGAAAAGTCATGGGCAACATCACTAAGTTGCTGAAGGTGCTCATATCTGCATGCGAATTTATCACTAAACCAATTAGCACACCTAGCAGGGCAAATACGCAGCAGGAAACGAACAAAGAGAACAAGAAGAGGGGCGTAACGTTTAGCACTGGAGAGAGGTAGACGCCTATAGCTAAGATAGCAAAAGAGCTTATCAGACCCCTCACTACACCTATCGCAGCTTTACCCACCACTATCGAGTACAGACTAACGGGCGACATCAAGCATTCGTCAAAACTCTTGTAGAATAACCTGTCCACGTTAAGTTTTGAGCCTGCACCACTAAAGCTAGTAGACATCGCGGACAAGGCAATTATGCCGGGTATGACGAATTCGAGGTAGCCGACATCGCCAAAACTGATTCCTCGTCCAAGGCCGTAGCCAAAAGCTACAAGGTACAGAAGCGGATTCACAAGGCTAGTGGCGACTGTTGAGCGCCAATGGCGTCTTAGAAAACGCAGATCCACCCACAATATGGTGTAAACATCGTTTAAGGCTTCAAGCATTAGTTGTCACCCACTTTTTGTCCAGTTTGCTCCACAAACACGTCCTCTAAGTTTGAGTCACGAATGATTATGGTTTTAGCTTCAGGCGGCAAACTCTGCACATAACGGGTCGCCGCTGCGCGGTCAGCAAAATATTGATAACGTGTTTCCTTGTTGTCAACAAGCGTTTCAACAGTGACGGCTCCCAACTTTTTACGCAACTCCAAAGGAGTATCCAGAGCAATCAACTGTCCATGGTGCATAATGCCTACCCGTCCACAAAGCGCCTCAGCTTCCTCGATGTAGTGGGTAGTTAGAAAAATTGTGGTGCCATCCGCATTCAGGCGCCGCACCAAATCCCACAAACGCCGCCTTGCCTGAGCATCCAATCCAACCGTGGGTTCATCCAGAAACAACACTTCAGGCTCATGTATGAGACTACAGACAATTGCAGCGCGCTTCTTCATGCCACCGGAAAGCGTATCAACCATGCGGTCTGCAAAATCGTTGAGCTCCACATAGGTCAGCAACTCGTTTATGCGCCGTTTGCGTTCAGACGAGCCAATGTGATGTAGTCGAGCATGAAACTCCATGTTCTCCCGCACCGTCAAATCGCGGTCTAAACTCAAATGTTGCTGCACTACCCCAATGAGTTTCTTGACTTTGTCGGCGTCCTTCACCACATCAAAGCCTTTAATCTGGACACGCCCAGAAGTCGGCTTAGTCAAAGTAGTCATAACACGGATAGTTGTAGTCTTGCCAGCGCCGTTAGGCCCCAAGAAACCGAAAATCTCCCCCGCGTACACAGTTAAATCTAAATCTTGGACAGCGCTGACTTTGCCGTAGCATTTGGTGAATTTTTCAGTTATAATAAACTCGTTCACTCAAGACACCTCTCATCTATTTCTTATATACCATCATGTTTTTTTAACGCATCAGTAACCGCGGCCTTAGTGGAGGATCCCATCAACTCGCCAATCTTGGTGTGTCCGCTGGTTAACAGCAGCGGTTTGCCTTCGGTTCCTGAAACTATAATTACGTTATCGGTTCCAGTGCCAGTCGCCTGATACTGAGGCGAAGAGGTGCTTCTAACGTTCAAATCCTGAAGGGCGGCAGTTTTTGCTTCAGTTGCAGTGATTATCGCGCGCGCCATTGCGGCATCGCTTAACGTGGCGTTGGTTAAAAGGATAATGTTGATTGTTCCAGTGGTCTCCGTGAATTGACCAGGGCGCTCCACAAAACTTGCCACATCCACACCCGTCCGTAAAGCATTGCCTCCTGCCCCTGCAGTTGCCAGACAGCACACTTTCAACTCCTCATATGACCGCGCGCATACAGCCAGATTGTCCATGTCTACGCCAGTGCCCAAAAAGGCAATATCCGCAGGCTGAATCCCCAACGATAAAGGAAAATTCTGCTTATAATTCTGAAAATTCGCCATCGTACGATGAGAAAGCTCTAGGGGAGTGTAATTGTTAGCAACGTGGAATACCTCTTTGTAGCCTTCTAAAGTAGAGAGGATGCGGCGTTTTTCTCTAAAAGAAACAAGCAGCGTGTTAAGGGGAAACCCTTCGTATACATGGTAGATTACTTTGGCTTCTTCGTTGAGGGAAAGAGGAATTTCTTTTTCGCCCAATTTTTTATTGCTTTCTTTCATTATATCAGCCCTTGTTTTGTTCTTTTTAATTTGCGCCTTCCAGCAACCCTTCAATGTTTAAGTAGAGGTCCTGAAGTTGCTTTTTCATGTCTTCGGAGGCTTCCCACATGCCCCGTTGGATGGCTTCCAAAAGGCGCTCCACCATGTTCTGAAGCGCATGGGGATTCACGTCTTTGAGCCACTGTTGCATATCCTTGTCTAACACGTACTTTTTAGCTAAGTCCTCATACATCCAGTCCTCAACAGCCTCCACGGTAGCGTCCCATCCGAAAACGAAGTCCATTGTTCGGGCAAGGTCTGCGGCGCCTTGGTAGTCGTGCCGTTTCATGCTTTGAATCCACTTTGGATTAAGAAGGCGTGAACGGAAAACTTGACAGGTCTCCTCCACCGTGCTTCTTACTTTGACTCTGTTGGGGTCAGAGCTGTCCCCACAGTAAGACCGCGGTTTTGTTCCACCCACAATTTTTACGGCGTTAATCATGCCGCCATGGGCATCGTACCAGTCGTCGCCGTCCAGAATGTCGTATTCGCGTGAATCCTGATTTTTCACAGTCACGTTAATCTTGCTTAGGCGCCGTTTAAACTGCTCAGGAACAGAGTTACCGTATTTTTTGCGGGTGTAAGCATAGCTCCCCCAAGTGACATAGATGTCGCTGAGGTCCTTTTGTTCCTTCCAGTCTTTCGCGTCAATTGCCTCGCTGACTCCGCAGCCGTAGGCTCCTGGGCGGTCACCGAAAATCCTGTAGTGGGCCTCTTCATGTGCTTTTTCCGCATCAACACCCTGAGCGGTGCGCTCTTCGATTTCAGCGTCCACATGTTTAGCAATGAAGTTTTCCTCCTGAGGCTCTTTGAGGGCAGCAACCAAAGCCACGGCTTCATCTAACAGGTGAACAACGTTGGGGAAGGTGTCGCGGAAAAGCCCGCTGATGCGAATCGTCACATCAACACGCGGACGCTTCAGGGTTTCCATTGGGATAGCTTTGACGCCGACGACGCGCCCACTGGAATCCTCCCAAACAGGCGTTACACCCATCAAGTAAAGAATTTCCGCGATGTCATCACCTTTAGTTTTCATTATGTCAGTTGCCCATATGATGATGCCCACGTTTTCAGGGTATTTACCTTCCTCCTTCAGGTACCGCCCCAGTAAAGCGTCGCCCAAAGCAACACCGACCTCCCAAGAAGCACGTGTTGGAACCGCACGGGGATCCACAGAATAGAAGTTTCTGCCTGTAGGCAAAACATCAGCCATGCCTCTGGTTATAGAACCTGAGGGACCAGGAGAGATGTAGCTTGCCGCAGAAGCCGCTAAGGTGTTAGTTAATTCGTCGGTGGTTGCAGCCAGCGCGGGCACAAGAAACTCCGCAACGTAAGAAAGGCACCGCTTCACCTTTGGGCTACATTCTCCAAGAACCTCCGAGGCTATTGAGTCGAGAGTTTGCGTGTTGAAATCAGCAGCTTTGAACTGCTTTATTAGTTCAAAAGACAAGCTGGTTAGGTCTTTGATTATGTCGCCGTTGGTTTTGCCGTCAGCATTAAGTTTACCGCGGTTTGCAAGTAATTCATCGTAATTGAAACCCTTCAGTTCAGCGATAGACTGCCTCAGAGAAGGCACCGAACCGTTGCTTAACCGAGTTAAATTAACCAGGAACTCTTCCAACCGTGTATCCGTTGGCGGTTCACCAAATATGTGAAGACCATCTCGAATCTGAGCATCTGACAACTCGTTAATGTAGGCATGCAACTGCTCTAAGAATTCGTCGAAATCAGCAAAAGCAGATTCCTGAGTCACCTCAAGGTCGTGGTCCAGTTTGGCTTGAATTACAGTTTCCCAAATCAGTTTCTGTGCAACGGGCAGTTTGCCTTGATCTACGGTTTTGGCGTGGTAGTAATCCTTCATTTGAACCTCAAGCTTGGCGAGCTCCTCATAAGTGTCGGCATTGTGCATGACGGGAATGAGGTGCTCAATTATACAGCAGTAGCTGCGCCGTTTAGCCTGAGTGCCTTCGCCTGGATTCGTTATTACGTAGGGATAAATGTTGGGCAAGTCAGAGATGGCTATGTCTGGAGAACAAGAGTCAGAAAGACCTGCTGATTTGCCAGGTAACCACTCCAAGGAGCCGTGGGTGCCAATATGCATGATTACATTAGCTTTGAAGACATTTCGAATCCAGTGGTAGTAACCGTAGTAGTGGTGGGGCATGGAAAGGTCGGGGCTGTGATATATGCTTGAAGAGTTCTCCAAGTAACCACGAGGCGGCTGCAGCCCAATGAAGACGTTACCGTTGATTATGCCGGCAATTAGCAACGTGCCGTTGTGGCTGAAGAGCGTGCCAGGCGCTTTTCCCCAGTCTTTCTCCATTTTTTCTCTAACGTCAACGGGCAACTCGCTAAACCATTTGGCGTACTGTTCGCCGGGGATTTTGGCGACCGCTCTTGCCGCAAGTTCCTCGGTGCTTGCCCACCTGCGGTCGTTTGTTAAACCATTAACTATGGTGTCCATGAGTTTCTGGCTGCTTTCAGGCATACAATCTAACCCGTAGCCTTGCTCCTTTAAGTCCCGCAGGATATTCATAATCGAGACGGATGAGTCTAAACCGAAAGCGTGACCGATGGTGTCGTTTCGTGGGGGGTAATTGTGGAAGATTATGGCGACTTTCTTTTCGCTGTTGGATAAACGTCTCAATCGTCCCCAGTTCAGGCTCAAACGGACCAGTTTGGCTATTCGTTCAGGGATCGGCTCAAACGTGATTAATCGGGTTCCCGTTGAAGAGCTGGTTTGTGAGAAATCCATCGCGGCAACGGGCACGGTAATTAAGGCGCCGTCGAACTCGGGCATCGCTATATTTGCAGGCACATCCAAAATGCTTAGTCCCTGCAACGTATTGTGCCATTCGTCAAAGGTGTTACAGGTAGTGATTGCTTTCAAGACGGGAACGTCTAGTTTTTTGAGGGCAGCGGGTGCGTTAGCTCCAGATAGAGCGGTGGTTAAAGAGAAGGACAGGGCGCTTATGACCACGTCCACCGTTGGCTTGCCGTCTTTCATGAAGTAGTTGTCAATTACCCATTCTAACCTGTTTATACCTAGACTTTCATCTTTTGACCCGCTGAAAAAAACGGGTAGAACGTTTGCATCGTGCTGCTCAAGGTCCCGTACTAAGCTGTCAACAAAGCTTGTGTTGCCCCCTTGCCAGTGGCTTTGATGGAACCAGATGCCCACAGTAAGTCTGTTAGGCTGAACCTTCTTTTCTACATACTCCTCCAATGTAGGCACATAGTCGAAGTCGGGATGGTAGATACCTTCCCAGTGAGGCTGGGCACAAGCAGCAAACTCGAAGTCAGTTCCTGTGAAGCGGTTTGCTAAGTAAAGTAGGAGATTCTCAAAGTTCTTTTTCCCGCCATAATTGATGTAGCCAAAGATTTTTTTGTAATCCTCAGAAGCGACAGTTGAAAGGCTTCGGAAATCTTTGTTCTTACCAAAAAAGGAAGCCGCCACCAGAACAGGGACACCTGCCTTCTTCATGGACTCCAGTAGAGTGTCAAACTCGGGGAGGTCACCCATTAAATGCACAAGGGCTATGTGCGAAGTCTGAGCATACTGGATAAAGGCGTTTAAGCTGCCAAAATCTCGAAAGTCACCACCACTCCAAAGACGGGCAGTGGCTATATCGCCGAAACGGTCGTTTACTGTTTTAAGAGCAGAAATAAAAGGTACTGCGTCTGTGGGTATTGTTGTAATAAACGCTATTTTGAGTTTACTCATTGTTTAATCTCCTTTACTACAGTTTTTCCGTTATTTCAGGGCGCATTTTTAAGGTCGTTTCCTCAGGGAGGTCGGATATCAGTGGCACGACCTGAGGTTTCCCCAAAACTGAATTTGTTACTTTGCAGCGTATACCGTAAACCGACTCGATGGTCTCCTCAGTCAGCACGGATTCCGGCGTACCACTGGCGAAAATTTTGCCTTTTTTAATTATAATCATCCTGTCCGAGAAGCGGCTTGCCAAGTTCAAGTCATGCATTGAAACTATAATGGAGCATCCTTTGGTCAAAGCCAAACGCCTCAGTAGACAAAGAATTTCAAGCTGATGCCGTATATCAAGGGAACTAGTCGGCTCGTCAAGAAGTAAAACCTGAGGTTGCTGAGCCAAAGCACGGGCAACAATAACCTTCTGCTGCTCGCCGCCGCTGAGCTCGTTAAAGTGGCGCATTGCTAAGTCGCCGATGCCTAGAAAATCCAGCATGTCAGCCACGATTTCGTTGTCGCGTTCGCTTAGACTCCAGTGGATGTAGGGTTTTCTACCCATTAGCACTACGTCAAAAACCGTGAAGGAAAAGGTGCTTGTTGAGCTTTGAGGGACATACCCGATAAGTTTGGAGAGTTCTTTGAGGTTAAAGGTGCTGGTGTCTTTGCCGTCAATTAAAACGGAGTTCTGCTTAGGTTTCAAGATTCTGTTGATGCATTTGAGAAGGGTGCTCTTGCCAGAACCGTTAGGTCCAACGATGCTTAAAACTTCACCTGTACCTACTTCTAGCTCCACATCGCTAAGAGCAGGAACACCTGCATAGGTGAAGGAGAGGTTATTTATTGTAAGTTTCAACGCCAGCTTTGCCTCCTCTTACTTACCAGAATATAGATGAAAAAGGGAACACCAAGCAGCGAAGTAACGATTCCAACGGGGAGCTCGGTCGGTGCAAGCACAAGACGGGCTACAGTATCTGAGCATAAAAGCATGAAAGCCCCTGTAAGGGCACTGCAGGGTATAAGAAAGCGGTGGTCGCTTCCAATGAGCATCCTTGCGATATGTGGAGAAATCAAATCTACAAAACCGATTACACCAGAAAAAGCGATTATGCTGGCAGTCGCCAGTGTCTCTAGCACCATGTTTATCCCTAAAACGCGTTTAGAGTTGACGCCTAGACTTGTTGCTACATCTTCACCCATGCTCAGGACGTTTATGTTCCAAGACTGCTGCACCATAAGCAACACAGTTATCAGAACAATTGGAGAAACAATCAGAACACTCGTCCAGGTTGAGGTATGAAGACTACCCATCAGCCAATAAACAACAGCAGGCACTGCTTCATTTTCGGGAGCAACATACTGAATTAAAGATAACAGGGCGGAAAAGAGAAAGCCAATGGCTATGCCAGCCAAAATTACTGTTTCAGTAGAGATTCCGCGCATACGGGCAATACCATACACGAGCACCATCGCCAGCAAACTGAAAAGGAAAGCGTTAGCGATGATTACGTAACCGCCAAACAAACCAATGACGCTTATTCCAAAAACAATAGCTAATGCAGCGCCGAAACCTGCAGCAGCGGAAATTCCCAGCACATAAGAAGAAACAAGAGGGTTACGCAATACACCCTGCATGGTTGCCCCAGAGGCAGCAAGACCTGCCCCAGCGACAATCGCAAGAACGATGCGGGGAAGACGCAAATCCATAATTATAAATTGAGTAATTGCCGGCTCAGGATTTATGTTAAAAAAGGGAAAAACCCTTGAGAAAATAACGTTCATAGCTTCAATAAACCGAGGCGAACCAGCGCCAAGACTAACAGAAGCTACAATGGCTACAAGTAACGCAATAAAAAGGGCAAAGATAGCAAGAACCTTCCGTTTCTTGCCTTTGCTGTAAAGCCGTCTAAGCTCAGCAGCAGTGCTCATGGATACGCAAACACTCCAGAGAGGGTTATTCCGAAGTATTTTTGGATCATTTGCACATGTATTGCAGCAGGGTCAATGTCTGCGAACAGTGTGGGGTGGAACCACTTCGCCAAATAGAGCAGACCAATTGCGGGTCGAAGCACTAGCAGATTGTTATGGATAATGAAGACGTTGCTTTCTTTGACTGCGGTTGTTGTGCTTAATCCAGTGCGGCTTAGGATTTCGTTGCGTAACGTTTCGAATGCCGCGTTGTCTTCGCCGTCCATTCGGGTCAACATTCGAACAATGATTTCTGGACTTTGTTCAGCGACATATTCAGGGCTTAATATGGGGTTGCTAACGTTGAGTGTTGAAGGGGCAATGTTTTGTCCTCCTGCAGAAACTATCAGTTCATCCCATGAGTCACCTAAGCTCGATGTGTACCAAGGTTGATACCACTCAAAGTAAACAGTAGGTTTCTCGCTCTGCGACAGAGTGGCTATTCGATCTTTAACAAGAGTTTCATAAGACTGTGTGAAATTGATGTAATCATTGGCTTTGTCCAATTCACCTAAGACCGTGCCAAAATTACGTATTGCATCCTCAAGGCGCGGCTCCATCAGCATTTCAACAATTACAGGCACACCCACTGCCTCAAATTTCTGCCTGTTCGCATCACTTAACCCTTGGTCAGCGATAATTAAGTCAGGGTTCAACTCCAAAATTTGTTCCATGTTAGGACCAAATGAAGACTCAGCAACGATAGGCACTGCGGACATAGACGGCGGGAAAGTGGAGTACGCATCACGCCCAACTATTTTCTCGCCGCCACCTATTGCACAAAGGATTTCTGCGGCTCCAGGCGCTATGTTAACTATTCGAGTTACAGGAAGGGTAACTTCAACAGAAACACCAGTTTCATCAACGACTGTCACAGTTTCAGTTTGCTGTGGAGTAGGACTTAAACTAGGGGTTGATGAAGGCGAGGGAGAAGGCGTAGGCGACGCGGGAGAGGAATATAAGGTGTAGACTCCATAAACTGAAGCACCAACGATCAAAGCGATGAGAACTACGGTTAAAGCAACAGTAGTTTTTTTCAGGTAATTCACCTCCACAGCGAGGTGTTCCAGTTAATTTCGGGATTTTCGGGATCATGAAGCATACCATCGCGGACAGCGGAAACAATAGGAGTAGCACTCAACTCCTCCAGCCGTAGATAGTACCCGTTCATTTCACTACATATTTGCTTAACAAGCCCAAAAGTAAGGAAACCCCGTTCAGTGTCAATAGCTACTGATTTTACACCTGCAAAACCTATCTCACGAGCAACCAATTTTGCTTCCTCCACTGGGTCACCGCCATTAAGAGGCACATTAGCCCGCCCATCAGAAACCAAAGCCAACAGAGGAACAACCTCTTTGTCTCGCTTCAAATACTCCTTGACAGTTTCCAGCCCAAGAGACAAACCATGAGCCATTGGAGTACGTCCGCCTGTGGGCAAGGTGGACAAGTATTTTTGGGCTATCTCAACACTGTTAGTTGGCGGAAGAACAAGTTCAGCATCGTTTTTCCTAAAAACAACCATACCTACGCGGTCCCGCCGCTGGTAAGCATCCAGCAGAAGCGACAGAATTGCGCCTTTGGTAGCGGTCATTCGTTCTTCAGCAGCCATAGAACCGCTTGCATCAACCACGAACATGATTAAGTTGCCAATTTTGTTTTCCCGCACCTTCTCCCGCAGATCACATTTTTCAATGATTAAAGCGTCTTGAGTCCCCGTTTGTTCTCTTCGTCTGCCCTGGAAAGGGGCTGCAGCTCTAAAAGTGGCGTCAAAAGCTAAGTCGGTTACTTTGCCCTTTGGGATAATACTGCCTACGTATCGTCCGCGTTGAGAGTCACTTCTGCTTTTTGACCTACGTCCTGTGCCTCCGCGCTGAACTTGATCCAGAACAGGTGTTGCAAGGGGTTTGACTTGGTAGGGTGCATCGGCTTTGAAGACAGCTTCCCGTTCAGGTTCTTCATGTTCGTTTGATTGGTCAGGAGGATTACTCTGGGAACCATCACTTTCTGGAGAGGAGGGGGTTGGAGGAGGATCTTTGTGTTGGTCCCATCTTTGAATGCTTTCTTGGATCTGCTGCTGCTCCACATTTGGTTCTTCAAATGGGTGACGCCTGTGACGGTGAGGCAACGCTAGCTCAGCTGCTTCTTTGACGTCCTCTTCAGTGACGTCGGTTTTTCCTTTGAAGGCAGCAATAGCACAGGCGGTTTTGTATATTGTGATGTCGGCTCTGTGCCCGTCGACGGCGAAGTCTATGCAGAGTTGAGTGATGAGGTCTAGCATTTTTTCGCTTAACTGCACTTTAGGCAGAAGGTTGGTTGCTTCAACAATCTTTTGGCGAAGTTGTTCCTGATTTGCTTGCTGAGATTCAATAAATGCTGAGGGGTTGTTTTCGAAGGCAATGCGTCTTCTCACAATTTCTGCCCTTGCCTCTCGGTATGGGATACCTTTAACCTCCACTGAAAGCGCAAAACGGTCCAACAGTTGAGGACGAAGTTCTCCCTCTTCAGGGTTCATGGTGCCAACTAACACGAAATGTGCAGGATGACTAAATGAAACGCCTTCGCGCTCCACAAAGTTTACGCCCATAGCTGCTGCGTCAAGCAAGACATCAACAAGGTGGTCATCAAGCAGGTTTACCTCGTCTATGTAGAGGATGTTTCGGTTAGCTTCTGCGAGAATTCCAGGGTCAAAATGCTTTTCGCCTGTTTTGATTGCTTTCTCGATATCAATTGTTCCCACAAGTCGGTCTTCTGTAGCCCCGACAGGTAACTCGACGACGGAAACAGGACGCTTAGTTAAGGAGAGGTCTTCACCCGCGGCTATTTTGGAGCTGCAGTATTCGCAGGCATCCTTTGGCAGGGTGGGGTCACAGTGAAAAGGGCAGTCTGCCACTGTAGCCACTTCAGGTAAAAGGTTAGCTAAGGCGCGAACTGCTAATGATTTGCCGGTTCCCTTTTCACCTCGAAGAAGGACTCCGCCAATTTTTGGGTTGATTACGTTGAGGATTAGGGCCTTCTTCATTTGTTCTTGTCCAACGATGGCGCTAAAAGGGTAAACTGCTTTGTTTCGCCAATGCATGCTCTCTGTCTCTTTTTGGTTGGATTATCCAATGCAAGCCATATAAAGCTTGGTTTAACCTAAGTTAATAACAGGTTGAACAACACAAGTTGAATAACCCATTAACTTTTGAGCAAAAAACAAGAAAAATAAGCAAAAACCTGCTAGGTTCCGTTTCACCCAAAGGCGAGTGGCGCCGGGGAAGGGATTCGAACCCCTGCGAGCACGAAGCCCACTGGCTGGCTTGCCCATTTGGCACGGCCCTTTTGTGCAAACTTGGATCTCGAGGCCAGCGCGTTAACCACTCCGCCACCCCGGCTTGACAATATGGATTGCGGCTTTGGGCTAAAAACGTTTCAGTATAGGCGTAGAAAATGAGCCAAAAGGGCAACATTATCGCCGTATATATTTGGGGCTCAGGTTGCTTTGAGCAGCCGATAGTAAAGGTTAAGCAACTAAGTCTGCCATGTCCACGCTGTGTTCGTAAATCTGCTTTAGGAAAACCGTGGTTGCCAAAGTCTGCGGCATAACGTCTAAAGGTTGAGCCTTTGCCACTTGCTCGATGCCTGTAGACAGCGCTTGGATTTTCTGGCGCATTCGCCGTACGTTCTCTGCTGAGCCGATGTCCTTGTTTACAAACGACTTCAACGCGTGGTCATGTGCATCGTAGCAGACTGATTGCAACTCCGACAGCAACTTACGCAGTTCATCCGAGGGCTTAACACCGTTAAGTTCCAGGGCCTTCGTAGCAATCTGCACACAGGCATCACCCATGGTTTCCACCAAACTTGCAGCTAAACGGTAATCCAAACACTCTATCGTGGTTAACCCAAGTTTCTCGCCTAAACGGGGGTTCTGCAGTATGGTCCGTAAAATGCGAACTAAAAGAAAGTATAGCCGGTTATTTTCGTCGTCTCGGGCAGTGACGCTTTTGGCAAGCTGCAAATCGCCATCTATTAACGCGTTGACGGCATCACGATGCATCCCCGCAACGATTGCGTAGTTACGCCGCAGAATTTTTTCAGGAGGAAAACCTGAAGGCTCAAGCAGACACTGTAAAACAATTTGAGAGTAATTCTCCTCAACAATTTCCAGCCCAATCAAGGAACCTACTGTTTCCTTAACGACCTGTCTAACGTCAAAGTCTATTCCGCCTTTGGCTTCAATACGAATTATATCAGAGCCTAAAAGGTAGTGACCAACGATTTCCCGCCCCAAATAGGGGCCCACATTCAAAGTGGTAATTCGCGGTAAGGGTTCATCGTTGTATTTTGGGTCGATGAAAAGTTTGCCATCGCTTGTCTGGTTTAGAGCAACCAATGCGCCCTTTTTTAAACCGTTATTCTCTGACCAGGCTCTTGGAAGGCAAACAAAGAATGTGCCAGTTGGTGTTTGTTGCACCTTACGTAAATCTGCCATCAGCGATACTTCCGATTCAGACTGTTCTAAACGTGACATATCTAAGGATAAACCGAATTATTTAAACTTGAACCAAAATATTACAATGCTAAACTCGAAGTATAATTAATTCAGACTTAAGGAATCGGCTAAAAAAATAAACAGGAAACAGCCTGCATCAGATTAGAGATGAAAAAATCAAACTATCTTCCAACATCTTTAACAATTCGTACAGGCGCGCAAGTTTGAATAGACTAATAGAGGAGAAAGCACACAGAAAGAAGCAAAGCGCATTTGCTTTCAGAAGAGAAATCGGAGAAAACAACAGATGAGGGAACAGGGAAGGCTTCAAAAGGCTGTAGAAATCACCATTGCTGCAGGATACCAGATGGACAAAGATGCCTTTGAGTTCCTCACCACAATTTCTGCCGTAGATGACCCCACCGACGTAATGTCCAAAGCGTTACAGAAAATCGAATGCTTAGAGGAAAAACCCTTCTTCATTTGCAAAAACCTTCTAGAGTCAGTTCTGCAAGAACCCGAAGCTGAAACAGAACCTCAAGCAGATTTCACATCTGAACCGGCAGCCCACGAGCCGCTGCAACAAGAAAAGCCAAGGCAATATCCCGAAGCTAACAGCCCATTTAGGCCTTACGCAAAAGATGTGGAATCAGAAATCAACGTGTTGGAAGACCCCACAGGAAAACTCAGCTCTAACGGGTCTATGGAAGATTTTCTCCATTACTTCCAAGACAGGTTCAAACGTATGGAGAAGCTTCTTAGGCAAAGAATGGATTTAAGAGCGGCTACGCCCATTTCGGAAGCGCTCAAGTCTCAGGCGAAGGCAAAACTAAAAATCATTGGTATGGTCACTGAGAAACGGGAAGCCAAACAGCAGCTGCTGGTAACCATCGAAGACCTCAACGCAACCGCCACCATACTTGTACCAACCAAAGCTCCAGAGGAAGTCCAAAAAAAAGCGCAGATGCTCCTGCCAGACCAAGTCATTTGTGTAGCAGTGGTCAAAACTAGAGGTCGACTGTTCATGGCAGAGGACATTATTTTTCCAGAGGTGGGGCAGAAACCAATGCGTAGAGCTTCGGAACCCGTTTACGCTGTGCTAACCTCAGACATACACATCGGCAGCAACAAATTCAGTAAAGAAGCTTTCAAACGGTTTCTGCAGTGGCTAAACGGGCAGTACGGAAACGAACGCATGAGAGAAATCGCTGGCCACGTGAAGTACTGCCTTGTTGCAGGAGACGTAGTTGACGGAGTGGGAGTTTTCCCTGGACAAGCCTTAGAGCTCAACATCCGAGATGTACACAAACAATACAAGATGGCGGCAAGAGCGCTTTCACGCTTACCTGAACATATAGAAATCGTAGTTTCACCAGGCAACCATGATGCACCCAGAAAAGCGCTACCCCAACCTGCTATATCTGAAGAGTATCTGCCTACGCTGCAAGGGTCCAGAAGAATCTACTCTTTGGGAAACCCATGTACAGTCAGCCTGCACGGCGTAGAAGTCCTAATGTACCATGGACGCAGCTTGGACGATATTATCGGGTCCGTTCCGGGCACAGACCATGAACACCCTGAGAAGGCTATGAAGCTGTTCTTGCAAGGACGCCATTTGGCGCCTATTTACGGCGGAAAAACCACTTTGTCACCTGAAAACCGAGATTTTCTGGTTATAGATAGGGTTCCAGATATTTTTCACGCAGGACACATTCATGTTTTAGGTATGTGTAACCATCGGGGTGTCTTAGTTGTGAATTCAGGTGGCTGGCAGGAACAGACAGATTACATGGCAAAGTTGGGTTTGGTTCCTACACCAGGCAAAGTGCCTGTAGTTAACCTGCAGACTATGGAAACCAAGGTACTTTCGTTTCTTTAAAGAACAACGACCCCTAGTGGGAGGTACGCAGATTTTTTGAAAGAAGTTTTGGTTCGTACTTTATGAGTTTTTCCAGCCTATCGTCGGCGCTAAAGACTTCTTTTACCATGGAACGAGAGATCTCTAGACGTATTTTTTTGGTGCGTCCATAGCGTCCCATACTTACCACTTTGGAGTTTAGCAGCCCCAAGGCGTCGAGTTCGTTTATGAGTGTTCCGAGGCGTCTTTGGGTTAGGAGACTGGAACCTGTTTCTCCGCAGAGTTCACTATATATGTCGTATATTTCTCCAGTTGTAGCGTTGCTGCTTGCCTTGCTTAAGTGGTAAACACTTAACAGCACAAGTTTAGAGTGTAGCGTAGAATTCTTGAGGGCGTCTACAACCTTATTGTGTTCAATGTGTTTTTCAGCCTCACGTACATGGTCTTCAGTGACTTTGGCTTCACCATGTCGCTCAGCAACTTCTCCAGCTACCCTCAACAAATCCAAAGCGCGACGTGCATCGCCGTGTTCAGCTGCTGCCAAAGCTGAGCAAATGCTTAATGCGGATTCTGAAAGTGTACCCTCAAAGAAGCCGAGTCTTGACCGCTCAAGAAGTATGTTCCTGAGTTCTGCAGCATCATATGGTCGAAAAACTAGTTCTTCTTCGCTGAGTGAGCTTAAGACTCTTGGGTCGAGGAATTCTTTGAGACGAAGGTCATTGGATATACCTATGAGTGCGACTTTGCTCTTTTGTAAGGCTTCGTTAATTCGGGTTAACTCATAGAGGATACTGTCGCCACGTTCTTTGATTAACGCATCTATCTCATCAAGAATTATAATGAATATTGTTCGGGTGTTTTCTAAACCTACTCGGAACCTATCAAAAACCTCGCCCACAGACAAACCAGTAAAGGGTATGGATAATCCTAAACTTTGGCTTAGGCTAGCAAAGACGCGATATTCTGAGCCAGTCATTCTGCAGTTTACATAACAGAATTTTACGGGTGCACCATATTCTTTAGCTTTGGATTCAAGATGGCTGAGAACAAATTTTGTTACTGCAGTTTTTCCTGTGCCTGTTTTTCCGTAGATAAAGATGTTTGAGCATCGGGAGCCTTTCAGAACTGGAGCCACTGATTGTCCTAGTAGGCGTATCTGTTCTTCGCGGTGGGGAAGTTTATCTGGTAAGTAATCGTGCCTTAAGACTTCTCTGTCTTTGAATAGTTTTGCTTCGTTAACGAATTTTTCGAATACATCGTCGAGTATGTTTGGATTGCCCATTCTCTTTCCCCAACTGTTTTCAGAGGCTACACCGTTATTTCGGGTGGAACAGATAAAGGCTACAGTACAGAAAAGTAGTTTTGAAGCTGAATAATCCTAAAACAGGATAAAAACTCTTGGTGATAAGCATATTAACTTCAACGCACGCACCCCAAAACTTCTACTGGAACTCAGTAATACTCTTGTGAGTATATGTAAGATATAGATATAGAAGAATAATACTCTGTGACTTAACATTCTTTGTTCTATATTAATAATGATTGTTAAAGAAATTAGACGAGAGAACTCCAAATTTTTTTTGTCTCCCTAAAGCGTGGCTGTTTACTGAAATTTCTTGGAGAGGAAATGAAGGGGTGTGCCTCATCAACATGAAACTTCAATTAAACACCATAATAACCAATTAATTTACTGTTAAGAAAAGTAGCTTATACTCAAGATTCGCCGTGGAGGCATTTAACAATATTATACTCTTTCTTTTTTAGCCTCTTTACTTCACAATTTTGTGAATACCATGTGAATTCTATCTTTAAATGTCTCCTTAATAGCGTCTTTTTTCTTTAAAAGGCTATTTTCTTGTTTATTTACAGTGAAACAGACACCCCTATGCTTCTACTGGAAATTGCGAATCAAGCTGTTTCATAAATCTGTTTACGTTTCTAAAATCTTGTGAACCTTGTAATAGCCTAATGGCTGCAATATTTGCTTATTTTTAGAAATGAGCTTGTTTTTAACGTTTAAAATTTTTTGTTTTTCACCATAACAGCTATTAGGTGTGAAGTGTAAAGTTGTGAACGCCTCTAAAGGTGTATACCGTAGATGCCAGCTCGGAAAATGCGTGTGGAGCTATTCGATAGTGAAGGCAATCGATACACTGTTGCCTTTGAAGGGCAAATAACTAGAGATAAGGCTTTACGGCTTTTAGACCTGGTCGAGCTGCTGGGCGGTATGCCTGGAGAAAACCCCAGTTCTGTTACAACTACCCCACAAGCAGTAGGTGGTGCTTCACGGTTTGAAAAGGTTCGCGGGGTTGTGCAGAAGAATTTTCCTCTGGTCTGGTTCACCTCTAAAGACATTCAGTCTTTTTACGAGCAGGAACTTAAGGAACCCATAACGTTGAGTACGGTGTCAACTTATCTTTCACGGATGACCAGCAAAGGTTTCCTCATAAGAAATGGCGGCGCTAACAACTTAAAGTACAAAGTTTCCTCTGTTACTCCACAAGCTGTGATAAAACAGAAACTTAAGTAGACCCACAACAAAGGAATTTTTTTGCTTGGTCGATGTGTTCATTATTGCTCGGTGCAGTCTATAGCCCTTAAAGTGGTGGTGCGGTTTCGGGTTTCCTTAGGAGCTTTTCCATTTCCTTTTTTATGCTGTATTTGAAGGGTAACTTTCCCGTTTCCCTTTCCAAGTAGCCTTCCTCGTAGAGCTTCTTCATGAGCCTTGCCGTGTGTTCTCTGCTGAGTTGCACTTTCTCTTTAATTTCAGGCGCCGATTTTGGGCCCTCTGAAGAAAGAAACTCCAAAACTGCAACTTCGGTTTCTGTTAATGATGCCATTGCTTTGTCTCGTTTAATGGGCATTACAGGCATAACTGGCAGAGGTGTCTCTACTTTTCCTTCAGGAATTGAAGTTAATTTTTGTAATTGTTCTTCTAGCTGAGTTATCTTTGTTCTCAAAGTTTCCTGTGATGTTTCGATATCTTGAAGCTTAGTGCCTACACCTGTCACGTCTACAGTAGATAGTTCCTTGATGGCTTTTGCATTAACCTCTGAGATGTCGCTGACTGCTGTGTCTATGGCGTCAACTTTGGCGTTTATCTCATTGATTTGGCTTTCAATGGGCCCAACCCTTTTTTCCACACTTTCAGCTATCCTGCGCCCAGCATCTGCTTTGGATGCGTTGACTTCTACTTTGTAAACTACTGTTTGTATCCTTTCAGCTTCCCTTTTCAGTTCCCGGTTAAAACTAAGCACGATGTCCTCCACAAAATCTCGGGCTTTTTCGTATTCCTTTTGTGCTCTACTTAGCTGCTTGTAATATTGGATTGCTGCGTACGTGGTGACTGCCGCCAGAACACCTAGCAGCGTCCCTACAATCGCCAAGGTGATGATGTCTATCATCTAGTCTGCCTCTGTGATTTGCCTGTGATTTGGATGTGATTTAGGCGTGACTTATTGTGTTGCATCACACATCACAGTTCTCCATGGAAAATTTAAGGTTTATGGTGTACTACGCCCTGCCTTGCTATGACGTCACACATCACAAGTTTGACTCTTTCTTTATCCCTCTACTTTGGAGTGGTGCCTATGTTTAGAATAGGTTAGATTTAGGCTTCTTTTAGCAAGATCTCTGTAAATCTTGGTGATAGTTTGCTGCTTTTTGACCTGCTTGAATGCTGGTTTTTTCTTGTGAATTTGCCGCGTTTTTTATGTGCTTTTTGTGATTTGTGATGTCACAGCCTGTCCTCTGATGGGCTAGAAAGCCGTTTTAGGCTCATTTCTAGCTCTTCTCTGATGATTTCTATGACTTTTAGGTGCTCTTGTACCCCCTCTAGGTTGTCTGGGAGGTCCTCGTGTGCTTCCATATACTCCTTCAATTTATTGGCTATTTCGAGGTATGGGTCAAGAGTTGTGGTCTCAAAGACTCCTAAATATCCTAGGAGCAGTACTGTGTAGATTGATTTTATGACGTTTTCTTTAGACTGTTTTAATGTCCTGTTGAAGGATCCGCGGCTTATTTTGGCCTTTGTTAAGCGTAATCTGGCTTTTTCGTCGTATTTTAACTGTTTGCCTGCCATATTCTCAGCTAAAACGTCTATTAGCAGCGTTTCAAGCTGTGTTCGTGTCAATTGGCTATTTTTGGTCAGAATTTTGACAACGGGGTCGTTTAATGCTCCGTTTAGCCACAATTGTACGCCTTCTTTGAGCTTCAATCTTACGTTCCTCGCGATATGCTGAATGGATACGGTTTTGTATACTGGCTCGTGTTATAAAAGCGGTATCGACCTTTTAAGCCCAAAAAACACAATAATGCCCCTTGAAAACAACCTTATATGGGATATTATGGTGATTAATTACTTACTTTAACCTTCAGGGATTAAATCGTCCTTATATTGCGTTTTCAGCTTCAAATTAGCCATTTTTAACCGCGCCGCTTTGGGCATTATAGGCACACTTAGACTCATATCTGTTAACAAAAAGCAACTGCTGCAGCCAATTCACATAATTTCCCTCAACTATATTCCCTCAAACACCCAATCAAACAACAAAAACACGCTTTTTCCCTTTTATGGCGCCTTCACATTTTATCCAAAAAACCCCACCAAAAAGTCTCGTGACGTCACCGATTCCATTAAATCACAGCGGAATCACGGCTAAATCACACGTGACTTCCAACAAAACATATGATGTCACAGTGATGTGATGTAGTTGTGATTTGTGACGCAACCACACAACTTGCCATCCTAACTCTCATATGCCCCCTAAAAGAGGGGGTCACTTGCTTCCAAGTCTGCTTATAGGCGTTCCGAGCTTTTCTTTAACTCGTCAAATAGTTCAGGACGCAAGTCCCTAAGCGTCGGGATAAACGTTTCCGCAGGCTTAAGGTCTTCAAAGTCAACCTCACACATGACAAAGTCTTCCTCATCATACTTAGCCTTAGCAAGAACTTCGCCAGCTGGACTCACCAGTCGGCTTCCCCCCCAAAACTGCAGCCCATCCTCCACTCCGACAAGGTTAACATACGCAAGGTAAGCCGTGTTTTCCAAAGCTCTTGCTGCAGTGAGGATTTCAAAGTAGCTTCTGCGGACGGCGGGAGATGCAGATATGTACACAACCAATTGCGCTCCAAGCAAACGGGTGAGACGGGTCACTTCTGGGAAAAAGATGTCATAGCATATACACAACCCAATTTTTCCGATGGCGGTGTCAAAGGCTACGGCTTGATATCCTGGTCGGAAATACCTTTTCTCTTCAAATACACTGTGAGTTGGCAAATACATTTTGCGGTACTTACCAATTATTCCCTCAGGACCTATGAAAACTGAAGTGTTGCATACTGTTGCCTTCGTTTTTTCGCTTAGCTCTGGCATACCAAAAATGATGTACATACCTGTCTCTTTTGCGAGCTGCTCCAGTTTCCGAGTTGAAGGTCCCGGTATCGTTTCCGCTAGCTCATAAATCTGGTCTCTAACAACATAGCCTGTGAGGGAAAGCTCAGGAAAAATCACAAGATCCGCTCCCTGCTCCTTTGCCCTTATGGTATATTGTTCAATTTTTGCGAGGTTTCTTTTTTTGTCTTCGCGTCTGCTACTGATTTGGGCTAAGGCAATTTTTATTTTCTCTTTCATGTGCTTTCCTTCTGTTAATATATGCTGTGCGGCAACCTGAAGTCGGTTCCTACCGTTCTGTACTCAAGTTTGGGCGACAAGGGCAACCGCCTTTTATGCTCAACGGCAAGCCACCTTTTCTTGATTTTCTCAACTTGACTTTCCTCCAAGCCTACCTGTTCTGCTATCTCTTTAGATGCCATGAACCGTTCAAGCCCAAACAGAACAAGATCCAGTACCTCATATTTGATTCCGAGTTCCCCCTCCGCAGACTGGTTGCGCCACAGGGCAGGTGTTGACGGTTTCTCTGCCAAGTCCGATGGAATGCCTATGTGCACGGCGAGCTTACGAACTTGTGTCTTGTACAAATCCAATATCGGCGCTATATCAGCGGCGGCGTCTCCCCACTTGGTGAAGTACCCCATCATGGTTTCAGACTTGTCGCTGCTACCACACACGAGTCGATTAAGCTTGTTGGCGTGATAGTAGAGGTAAATCATTCTGGTTCTGGCTTTAATGTTGCCCTTGCTGAGTTTTTCTTTTGGATCAAAAATTGGAATTGACTCATAGAAGCCTTCCAACGGCGCCGTGATGTCACAGATTTGGGTTTGGATGCCGAATATGTCTGCTACGGTCTTGGCGTCTTCTATGTCTTTAGGATTGTATGTTTCTTTCTCAGGCAGCATAAGCCCCAAAACGTTTTCTCCGCCTATGGCTAATGCGGAGAGCGCCGCTATCGTGTTGCTGTCGATTCCTCCCGACATCCCACAGACTACCCCTTTGACTCCAGCGTTTTCGACGTAGGTTCGGATGAACCGCTGGATTCTGGTTGCCACGTCGGATAGGTTTACTTCCAGAGCTGTTGGTTTAAGCTCCACTTCCTCACGCTTCCATCTTTTTATGGTTGTAGGCAAGTATTTAAGGGCAAGCATAGATACTAAAAAAGGGTAAACCACCCAGAGGAAGCCAAGATGGGCCGAAGAAGAAAGAAAGTAATTCACATACCTAAGAAACGTCTACCAAAGTTCTTCTCCTGCCCAAGATGCGGAAAAGAAACGGTTCGCGTAGACATCCTACGTGAGGAAGCCCGCGCCATTGCAGGCTGCAGTAGCTGTGGGCTTCAGGAAGAATTTCCCATTAAGCCCTCACATGGCGAAGTTGATGTTTACTGCATGTTCACAGACAAAATATATGGTGCCTCACGAAGGTCTGTGCCTTTGAAAGGTTCCTGATCCCGTTTGCGTTTTCTGAGTGTAAGTAGCCTTTCTCAGAAAGGTGTTTTCTTTTGCTTTATGTTAGAAAGCCAAAATAGATGCTGTTTCCACACTGATTGAGGGGACGCCGCGCGTGACCAGCAAGATGAGCGCTGCCTACCGCAGCTACGTGGATTCTATGGGCAGCGAACTGAGCAGACTATACGCAATCAGCGAAAGCGCCCGCCAAAAAGGCTTAGACCCCGCCTTAAAAGTTGAAAGCATAATTGCCCAAGACATAGCCGACCTCGTTCAGGGTCTTGTGGGTCCAAAAGGCGTGGCAGCCAGCATCCGCGAGTTAAGCACAAAAATTGGCAGAGAAGAAATTGCCTTCAAAATAGCTGAACAAATAGTCACAGGCAAATTTGGGGAGATGGAGCCTGAGAAAGCGGCTGAACAGGCTATCCGTACGGCGCTGGCGATTTTCACTGAAGGCTTAACCGCCGCCCCAATCCAAGGCGTGGCACAAGTAAAAATCAAAGCTAACCTTGACCGCTCCCGTTACCTTGCCATCTACTTTGCTGGACCCATAAGGTCGGCTGGCGGCACAGACCAAGCCTTGACCTTGGTGGTGGGGGATTTTGTTCGGCGTTTGCTTGACTTGGACCGCTACAAGCCGACGCCAGAGGAGGTTGCCCGCTTCATAGAGGAACTGCGTTCGTATGAGCGGTCAGTGGGGCGCTTCCAATATCACATCCCTGACGCGGAAATCAAGAAAGCTTTTGACTATTTACCCATCGAGGTTACAGGTACCGAATCTGACCCTATAGAAGTATCCTCGTACCGAAACCTGCCCCGCATAGAAACCAACCGTGTCCGAGGCGGCGCCCTCCGAGTCGTCAACGACGGCATCGTGGGACGAGCCCTCAAAGTGCACATTATCGTCGAGAAACTTGGCTTCCAAGGATGGGATTGGCTAAGGGAATTCAAAAAGAAATCTGAAAAGAAATCTGCGGGCTTCATGGATGACGTTATCGCTGGGCGTCCCATTTTCGCTTTTCCCTCACGCCGAGGAGGCTTTAGGCTGAGGTATGGCAGGTCCCGAAACACTGGGCTCTCAGCAGTGGGCATTCATCCTGCAACCATGCTGGTGCTGGAGAGTTTCTTGGCTGCTGGCACGCAAGTGCGTCTGGAACTTCCAGGGAAAGGCGGCGTAACCGTTCCCGTGGATTCGCTTGAGCCGCCAGTTGTTCTGCTCAAAGACGGCTCCGTGGTCAAGGTTACCCTAGAAAACTTCAGCAGCGTAAAGGGCAAAGTGGAGAAAATTCTGTTCTTGGGCGACATGCTGATTAGCTTTGGCGATTTTCTCTACTGCAACAAGGCTCTTTCTCCGTCAGGTTACGTGGAAGAATGGTGGGTAAAAGACCTAAACGCAGCAGTTAAGGCACAGTTCGGGGGAGACTTGCAGAAAGCTGCCCACGCCGTGAACTTCCAGCCAGCCGCGCTGGAGCAATTACTTCTCGACCCTTTCAAAGCCGAACTCACCGCTAAACAAGCAATTACCCTCTCGCAAACTTTGCAGGTGCCATTGCATCCGAGGTTCACTTTTTTCTGGTCCAACCTTTCCTCAACCTGCGACCTCCAACTGCTGAGAACTTGGCTTTCAAACGCGAACGTGGCTCTTGAAGGCGGCTTTGCCACCCGAATCGAAGGCGAACACACTCAGGAAACAGCTCAGGTTCTGCGAAAGATTTTTGCTCCCCACAAAGTTGCAGAAGACAAAATAACCCTTGACGGCGAAGATGCTTGCGCTTTAGCTTTCTCCCTGGGCTATGGCACCGAAACGTCGGCAGCTGAGGTTCCAGCGGAAGCGGTTTTCAAAGTACTGACTGCGCTTTCAGGTGTCGAAGTGCGGGATAAGGCTCCCACGTTTGTTGGTGCGCGTATGGGGCGCCCTGAAAAAGCTAAACGGCGAGAAATGAGGCCGCTGGTGCATATGCTTTTTCCCGTCGGCTTGGCAGGGGGTTCCCACCGTGACCTGATAGAGGCAGGACGAAAAGGTCCCGCGTTCATCGAGTTGGTTAAACGCAAATGCCCCATCTGCAAAACTTACACTTTCAGGGTGAAATGTGCTGAATGCGACTGTGAAACCGTTTACGAGAAAAGTTGCCCCCGCTGTGGCAAACCCCTAAAGGAGACGGGCTGCTCAACATGCAAAGCCGATGCCGTGCCCTACCAGAGGCAAACAATCAACTTCAAAGAGTTGGTGGATAGTGCCTTGCGTAATTTGGGTGTTGCGGCGCCCAAGCTGCTTCGGGGGGTCAAAGGCTTAACCAACGAGGACAAAACCCCTGAAATAATTGAAAAGGGCATCCTGCGGGCTAAATATGACCTGTCGGTTTACAAAGACGGAACAATCCGTTTTGACGGTACAAACGCGCCGCTGACTCACATCAAACCTGGCGAAGTTGACGTGCCTGTAGAGAAGCTTCGGCAACTTGGCTACACACATGACATTTACGGTGTGCCCCTTACTGATCCAGACCAAGTTCTGGAGCTTAAAGTGCAAGACGTCGTTATACCTTGGAATGCTGCAGAATACTTTGTTCAGATAGCGGGCTTCATTGACGAGCTCTTAACTAAGGTGTACAAGTTACCCAGCTATTACAACGTCAAAAGTCCTCAAGAAATGGTGGGGCAACTTATCTTCGGGTTGGCTCCACACACCTGCGTGGGCATTTTGGGGCGGGTTGTCGGCTTCACAAACTTGAAGGTGATTTATGCCCATCCGCTTTGGCACTCGGCTAAACGCAGGGACTGCGACGGCGACGAAGACGCCATTATGCTGGCAATGGATACCCTCCTTAACTTCTCTTTCCGCTACTTGCCCGCGCAGATAGGCGGCATAATGGACGCCCCCATACTAGTCATTCCCTTCGTCAACACCAAAGAGGTGCAAAGGCAAGCACACGACTGCGATGTGGACGCGGTGTACTCACGTGAGTTCTACGACAAAACGCTGGAAAAGGCCGAAGCCAAACAGATACGGCCAATAATGGATCTAATCAGCCACAGGCTTGGCACCGAGGCGCAGTTTGAAGGCTTCAACTACACCACGCCCGTTTCCGACATAAGCATGGGCAACTCTGAAAGCAGCTACAAACTCTTCAAATCAATGGTGGAAAAGCTTCACCTGCAGATGGCGTTGGGTGAAAGAATCGACGCTGTGGATGTCCGAAACGTAGCGCTAAAGGTTCTGACTAAACATTTCCTCAGAGACATTTCAGGTAACCTACGCGCTTTCTCAACTCAAGCCTTCCGATGCAAATCCTGCAACAGGAAATTTCGTCGTCTGCCCTTAAATGGCAAATGTTTCTGCGGGGGCGCCTTGACGCTCACAGTTTACCGTGGCGGCATCGAAAAGTACCTTGATGCAGCACAGGAACTGGTCAACAAGTACAACCTCCCCAACTACTATACTCAGCGGCTTGTTCTGATTAAGGAGGAGCTTCACTCGATGTTTGACAACAACAAGCCCAAGCAGACCAGTCTCTTCGACTTCGGCTAAGCTAAAGCTTTTCAGCATAAACCGCTAATGTACTTGCAGGTGTCCAAGCATAAAAAACGCTTACCATCCAAAAGCTTTCCTGCACCATATAAAGAACGTAAAAAGCGGGTTAAAAGCTAGAACCAAAATCCTAACTGTCTTGGAAACGCAACCCGCCAGCGCAGGAACAGTCGCCCGTAACACCAAGCTGTCCTATGCGGTGGTTCTTCATCATCTGCGGCTTCTGGAGGTAGCGAAAACGGTTTGCTGCAAAGGAAAACGGCCAAGAGTCTGGCTCTTAACGGGGCTGGGCCAGGAGCGTCTGGTTTCTTAAAAGGTGCATTCGCAAGGTGCTTTTTTGCATTTCGGGCACAGGTGCGGGTACTTGTTTAGTGCTGCTTTCTCCAAATCGATGCCCAGCAAATTGGCTAGCGACGACAGCCAAGCTATGACATCAGCGAACTCTTTTTCGGTTGCTTCCTTATCTTCTCCCTGAAGGGCTTCTCCCAACTCTTCAACTTCGTCCGTCAACCACTCGAAGGTTCCTTTCACTCCCCGTTCGCTGTCTCTGTGAAAGTACAGGTATTTCATCATTTCTTGGAACTCAGTTATATGCACACATGTTCACCTTATCTGCTGTTAGTACGCTTGAAGAGCCTTAAACTTGTTTGCGTAGAACAAACGCGGCGAGAAGGGGCAATGATGTGCTAGTTTTACTGTGTTTTGTTGATGCTTTTGTATACGTCGCGAATCTGCCTCCTTTTCCCGTTTGCGCAGTTAGCCCTGTAGCGACCGCAACTTCGACGTTGCTCTGGATTAATAGACCGCTCTTTTTTCGAGGCTGTTTGGCACAACATTAAATAATGAATTGCTGTATTGCTTCTATCGATGAGGCAGCAGATGTGAGTCGAAAACGAAAAGACAATCAAGGTCCAATGCCCGCCGCAAGCGCAGGGCTGCTTCGATTCTTTGAGGAAGAAACCGAAGGTATAAAAATTAGGCCTGAAATTCTCATGGTTCTGTCTGTTGGCTTAATTGTGGTTTCAGTTCTGGCTAAAATCTTCTAATTTCGCCTTTATTTCTCTCGTCTTGAAGGTGACGAGTGTAGCACTTCTAGCCTTTGGACTGACTGTAGGTTTAGGAAAATTTCGCTTCTTTCTTCTCTGCTAGCTACCTGAGGAATCGGCTGCGCCATAGTCGACCTCAAAACGATTGCCTCTGCGTCGGAAAGCCAAATTCCTGCTGGCTCGCCAGTTACAGCGACTAACGTGCCGTCGAAGCCGTACGTAGGGTCTAAAATGACTCTGATTTTTTTGCCCACATTTCTTTCCAACATATGAAATATGGATGGGGGCAATTCTTGCTCTGGCATAGCATTCGCAAGACGACTACTATATGAGCTTTACAGATAAAACAGTTTCTCCTTCCAACCTCAGCTGCCCGCTTCACCTCTAACAAATTTCACGGTGTTTTCAGGCTTTGCCAATGGTTATTTCCTGTTTAACAACCGTAAGCTGTAAGCGTGTCTTGTTTGAGAGACCTGCCTAAGACTCCTCTGTTGGGTCTCTTTCTGCTTCCTTAACGGTGCCTGTTCAGATTGTTGCACTCTTTCAATTCTTTTCATTTAATCGTTATTTGCCCTTCTTAATGCATTACCAATATTCCTTAACTGTGGAAGAAATTAGATTTTGAACTGTTTTGAAAACCAAGTTTTACTATATTTTTTATTTAAAATGGTTGTTTTTTGATTTACAATTGACTTGTCTATCCTTTTTGGTTTTACGGCAACTTCTTTATTGGCAAACAACAAAGTAACTGCGAACAAGAAGCGTGACTAGATTGGGCAAAGCAAAATTTGGGGTATTCCTTCCTTTCTACGCCTTCAAAGACGAAGCAACTCCTGCATCCCTGTTTAGAAAACTGCAACATGTAGTCTGCGAATGCGAACGGCTAGGCTACCATTCAGCGTGGCTTGACGACCACCTGATGTTTGGCTACATGCCGATACTGGAATGCTGGACCACCCTTTCAGCGTTAGCAGTTTCAACAAAACGGATCCGTTTGGGAACCATGGTGACCTCCAACGGTTTCAGGAACCCCGCGCTACTCGCCAAGATGGCCGCAACATTAGACATAGTTTCAGGCGGAAGGTTAGAGTTCGGGTTAGGAGCAGGCATCCAAGAAGACGAACACGCAGCCTACGGCTTCCCCTTTTCCGCGGCTAGGGTGCGGGTGCAGCGGCTTGCGGAATCCTTAGAGATAATCAGAAAACTTTGGTGTGACGGAAAAGCAACTTTTACGGGGCAGCATTACCGAATTGAGGGCGCCGTTTGCGAGCCTAAACTCATCCAGAAGCCGCACCCGCCTATAATAGTTGGAGGCAGCGGCGAGAAGTACCTTCTCAAAGTGACGGCGAAATACGCTGACAGATTCGACTTCGGTTACCAACCAACCCTTGACCTGTACCGACACAAGCTGCAGGTCCTACAGAGCCACTGTACCTCCGTGGGCAGAGATTTCAGCAGCATAGAAAAGGCATGCTGGCCAACGGGGCAAATCTTGGTTAGGCAAAACCAGACCGCACTCGAAAAAAGCATCCAACAACTCAAGCCTGTTGCGCAGAGCCGAGTAGATTTCGAGAGAGACAATTTTGTGGGAACTTCTGATGCTATCCCCAGTATGCTGCAGCCTTACTTGGATTTGGGTGTGACGCAGTTTATGCTTCTGTTCATGGACCTGCCCGACACAACTGGTTTGAGGCAGTTCGCAAAGGCAGTCGACGGCGCTGTGGCTTTTCAGAGTTAGGGCTACCCGATTACGGTGCCGTTCCAGAAAATCAGTCTGTCGTACATCAACCTGACTGGAAAGCCGTCGCATAACGTTTCGTACACAATGTCCAAGTCTGTACCGTACTGGTCGATTAGGCTGTTTGATTCCCTCTCGATTTTAACCGCCGTCGCGTTCGAAGGCCACAGACCCCAAATGGCTTCTTCTGTTCCGCGGAAGCCAATTCCAAAGTCGCTGGGTAAAACATACGCCGTATCCACGGTTTTCCCTTCAGTTCGAGGGTGTATGCTGGCGTAGTCCCAGAACTGCCGCATGGCGTCAAGATGCTCAGGTGTCAAAATCCCCAATTCGGTTGTTGCCGATTGGTTGTCGGGCGAGTTGAAAACCACAATGTATTGGGCACCATTCTCGTAGGCAAGCACCATGTCATCGTAGAGTTGGGCAGCATCCTCCAGAAACGGCGCTTGATTATATTTCCACGTGATGGTAATTCCCCATTCCATGTGCTGAGCGTTTGCTGCTCCGCGACAGAGCGCTGCCGCCAACTGCCTGCTTTGATTTCCCACGAACTCCCCAAGAACCACGTTGTACCCCGCAATATAATCGAACCAATAAAGCGCATAGTCAGAGGTGAAAACCCTCAGGTTAGGCTCATTATAGTACATTGGACCAGTTATGTTTACCAATGCAACGTTCACGGCGGCGAAAAACTGCTGTGCGGCATCTGTGACGTTGACTGCCTCTTTAACTGGCTTGTCAACGTAATGGATGCTTCCAGGAGAGTAATCAAGCTGTTTGCCTCCTGGTTCATCAAATATGTAGGCTCCCAAAAGCTGGTCGCCCCACCGCACCGCCGTGGTGCTGAAGAAGTCTCTGTCGGGACCCTCTGGCGCCTGTGGACCAAACCCGATGTAGATGATGAAACTGAACCCTTTTGCGTAAAGATAATCGCAAACTCTTGTCAATACAGCCGTATCGGTGGTCACCGCCAAGGACCCGATTATTATCAAGTTGGCGTAGCCCTCCACAGCATCTGCAACTCGGTAAACGTCGTATTCATCCCCGAACCCGACATCCACACCAAAGTAAACATCAGGAGCGGCTATTGCCTTCTCCGAGAACAAGTTGACGGTTATCAGCGACAACAGTAACGCGAGCACAAGCACCGAAACCACTATCGTGATTATGATTCGCTGCCTCAAAACCCGTAAACTTCCTTTCTTGATTGAAGTATTCTGCCTCTGTGCCTCCAAAACTCGCTGTAAAAATACCATTTTATCTTTCCTGAGCTGCACTTAAAAAGTTAACGCGTAACTGCAACTGCTGACTCTGCTTCTCCATAGCCAGTTGATTCGACTTGGCTAGCTTTTAATAGGCATATGTTCCCTCATAGTGAATTCATCATAAGGTGATGGTTGTGGCAACAGACGGCGCGCTAAATCAGTCGATAAACAAAGCGCAAAGGCACTACAGATCACTGTTCTTTTTGCCGTCCCAAAAGGCAACCATAGTTGCCCTGTTCGTCCTTTGCGTTTTTGCAGGTGTCTCTTCAGTGGCGTTGTTTCCTTCACTGGAAGGGTTGTCTGGTGGGCTGTTTCTGGGTGTGGCTCTCTTCGCCGTTAACTTCACCGTTGATTTTTTCCTCAGCTATGTGGCTCTTAAGGACATAATATTCACGCTCAGAAGAACCTTGGCGGTTTCTCTTTTCAGTTGGGTATTCTGGCTTTTCTTTCTCCTCATCGGCGCCGCTTTAGGCTCCACGCTTGGCTTAGTCTGGTGGGTTGACCTCTGCCTCTTGGGTTTCTCTGCCCTGCTAACACTGCGAACTGTTGTGTTTCTTTCGGTTTCATCGGCTAGCTTTCCACGGCGGTTAGCTGCCATAATACTCCCCCCGTTCGCATGCATCGCGCCCTTCACGGTTTATTGGACTACGCTTAACGTTGCATCTGCAGCTTTTGTGCCGTTTATAACCGTTGCGCCGTTTATCGCCTGCGGTTTTGCTTTCATATTCGTCCGCATTATAGATCAGATTGGACAGAAAACCTACGGGGTGCCTTCAATGTCGCTTTTCAAGGCGTTTATGCTCAACTGGGTCGCGGCGCTTAACGCTCCATTAGAAGGATACTTGGAGAAAATGGGCGGTGAAACAGACGTTGAGGTTTCCTTCCTCAAGTTCGATTCTTCAAAACCCAAAGCTGCCGTAATTGTGCCCCTTGTGCATCCGGGTCCCTTCAAAAACATCGGAAGCAGCCTGCTGCCTTCTCTGCTTAAAAGCGAATTCGAAAAAGAATACGGGGGCAACGCCTGTGTGCCTCTGGGGCTTCTTGGTCACGAACTGGATGCGGCGTCCCAAGCCCAAAACCACAAAATAATCGACCACATTTTGGCGTCCGCAAAAACGCAGGGAACAATCGGCAAAGCAACGCCGTTTGTCATGGTTTCCGAAGGTTTCGTTTCCGCTTCATGCCAAGTCTTTGGGAAAACCGCTTTCCTCTCCTTCACTCTAGCTCCGAAAACAACAGAGGATTTGCCTCAGGAGCTTGGCGCCCTCGTCAGCGAGGAAGCCAGCAAACTAGGGTTGGATGTCTTGGTAGTCAACGCCCACAACAGCTTGACGGAAAGCAACGAAATCGAAGCGTCTTTGGATACGCTCAGAAACGTAGCTGCAAAATGCCTCAAGAAGGCTGCCTCGCAGGATGCTTCATTATTTGAAGTAGGTGCTTCTACGGTTTACCCTACAGAATTCACCCTTAAAGACGGCATGGGCACAGGTGGAATCACCGCAATCGTTGTCAAAGTCGGCAACCAGAAAACCGCTTACGTCGTCATAGACGGCAACAACATGGTCACGGGGTTGCGGGAAAAAATAATTGCTGCCCTTGCTTCGGCTGGCTTTGATGAAAGCGAGGTCTTCACAACCGATACCCACGCTGTCAGCGCAGTGGTGCTTGGGCGACGAGGTTATCACCCAGTCGGCGAAGCCATGGACCAAACTACCCTAATCGGGCACATCACAAATGTAGCCACGGCGGCGGCGAGCAACCTCGAAAGTTGCATGGCAACCTGCCAACGCATCGTGGTTCCCAAAGTCAGAGTTATCGGAGGCGAATGCCTAGAATTCATGACTGTTCTTGTGGATAAATCCATCCAGAAAGCAAAACGGATAGTTGTGCCGATATTTGGGTTGGAAGGCTTATTTTTGATTCTTCTGCTTATCCTTCTGTGAATCTGCTTCCCGTTGCCGCTGCGGTTTACGTTTTAGTTTTGTGCCGCATACCGTACACTCTTTGCCTTTGTAGTTGGCGGGGTACGTCCTGTGGCATGCGGGGCAGTACCTGATCCAGTTCAGCAGGCGGCGGATGCCAAAGGTCGCCAGCGAAACAAACCCCATACCTAGCTTTGTAGCCACGTTCTGGATTGAGTAATCGTCCGTCACAATCTGTGGGCAGTCCCCTCTCTCTTTAATCTCCAAAGCCAAAGCAAGCACTTGAATGTCTGCCTGTGAGAGGAAAAACGAATCACCAACTGAAGCCGCAAAAGCCTCCGCTTTATCCGTGGCTTCTTTAGAGGGTGAAAAAATTTTTAGTCGCCCACTCTCAACTGCCATGTTAAATCTTAGTATGGTCAGGGCGTTCCTTTTCACTTCTTCCTCAACCATGGGCGGAACAACTTGCTCTTCCCGTATGGTGAAGGGGTCAAAACCCGCAATGAAAGCAGATGTATCCAAGACCATAACGCGCTTAGGGGGTGTGCTTTTTTCTATTTTTCATCCCGTTCCTCAAAGCAGCCTTTGAACTGAAGCCTGCTCTCCAACCGCGTGTAAAAGTTGGCTTTGAACCTGATGAACGAAGTTACATTCTTTGACTGCGAAACAGTCACAGTTGGGTTTTTGCTGGGCAAAAGCCGCCGATAAGCGCCATCCACCAAAACCAGCATTTCCTTGGGTCTCACAGACTCTATCCTGATTTTTGTGTCTCCGCGGAAAACCATAGAGCGAAAAGTGGTCAGCGAACAAATTGGCGTTAAAACGATGGCGTCTGTTTCAGGATCAATTATTGGTCCGCCCGCCGAAAGCGTGTACCCCGTGGACCCCGTGGGGGTTGATATGATTACGCCGTCTGCCTCCAACTGCGCGATGGGCAGGTCATCCTTGAAAATTTGTAAATAAAGAATTTTTGATGGCTCCCCGCCTGAAACAACCACATCGTTTAATGCGTCAGGGGTCGGTTCCCCGTTGGCTAACGTGGACAGTTTGGAGCACTTCTCGATTTTGAAGTCCCCTTTCAGGATTCTGTCAACCGCTTGGCAAGCCTCTTCTGGGGCGACCTCAGTGAGGAAACCTCGGACACCCATGTTTACAGCTAAAATGGGCGGCTCAGGTTTGGGAAGGGTTATGCATGTTCTGAGGATGGTTCCGTCTCCGCCTATAGCGATGACAAAGTCGGTTTTCATGTCTCTGAGCGGAACCAGCTTCCCTGCGCTTTTGACTCTTCCCCGCAGGGTATCTTCAAGGTAAACCTCTACGCCTTTACCTGCCAGGTACTCCGCTAAGTTGTCAGCCAGCTTTAACGCTTGTTTTTTATCGTAGCGGGCGACTAATCCGGCGCTTTTAAACAAGCTTTTCCACCGTTGAGTAATTAGCGATACCTTAATCTATATATGGGTGTTGTTCAAATTTGGTGTTAGTTAACAGACATTCGGTGAGAGTATGACTAAACCAATGGACGTTGGAGAACTACGCGTCGGCGGCTACATGATGATCGAAGGTGAGCCCTGCAGAATCGTGGACATAACCAAATCCAAACCAGGAAAACACGGAGCCGCCAAAGCACGAATAGTCGCCATAGGCGTATTCGACGATCAAAAAAGGCAGTTCGTCAAACCAGTTGACGCTAACGCAGAAGTCCCCTTAATCGACAAGCGCGCTGGACAAATCTTTTCAGTTAACCCAACAGGCGTTCAAATCATGGATTTGGAAACGTATGAGTACGTGGATGCGCCTTTCCCAGATGAAGAGGATCTCAAGAGCAAGCTTGAGCCAGGCGTAGAAATCGAGTACTGGCAGATTCTGGGTAAAGTGAAGATCACCCGCACCAAATAGCTTTTTTTCCTTCTCTTTGTTTTGTCTCTTTTTCAGTGGAGCTTTAGCCCCACCAGTGCCACTCTTTCTTCTTGAATGCAACGTAGAGGATTAGCAGGGTTATTCCCCAACTGAGCGTGATGCCTGCCACTTTGAGAACTAACTCTTGTATGTACTGGTAGCTCGCCCACCCCGTAACAGTGCATAACCCGACGAGCAGGAGGACAAACACGGCGGCATGAATTACACGTTCAGCAGTCACTTGGTTTTCACCTGACCTACTGCATTTGATGTAAGGCTGATAAAAGATTTTCCGTCACACCTAATTATTCCTCTGTAACTTATACTGGGTGAAGCCAATGATGCATGAAGAGCCGTCTGAATCTGTGACGAAAACTCAATTATGGGGAAACTGAGGCTTCAAACCTGCACGGTCAGCGAATACGCATTCTACTGGAAAAACCCGCGACATATGACACGTAAAACGTAGAGTGTCCTGACGCCGGCAAATCGGCGCGGGAACAAGTCTAACCCTTGAAATACTGCAATATACTTTTAAGCGCGCCTTAGGCTTTTTTAGGGTTGGAGACACACGATGGCTCTAGACCGCTTAGGCTCCTCACTTACTGATGCGATAAAAAAGGTTTTCCGCTCCTCCGTGGTAGATGAAGCTACCGTTAAGGAGTTGGTACGCGACATTCAGCGGGCGCTCCTGCAGGCAGACGTTAACGTGCAGCTAGTTCTGGGCATATCCAAGCGCATTGAAGAGCGGGCGCTAAAAGAAAAGATGCCGCCAGGCATCAGCAGACGCGAGCACGTCATCAAAGTGGTCTACGAGGAACTAACCCGCTTTGTCGGTGAAAAAAACGTTCCCCTAAAGATGGATCCCGGTAGACGATACATTCTAATGTTAGTTGGCATCCAAGGCTCTGGGAAAACCACTCACGCCGCCAAACTGGCAAGGTACCTGCAGAAGAAGGGGCTTAAACCCGCCTTGATTTGCGCTGACACCTTCAGACCTGGCGCGTTTGCGCAGCTACAACAGCTCGCCGCCAGAATCAACGTTCCCATCTTCGGGGACCCTAAAGCTAAGGATCCCGTGAAGGTGGTCGCTCAAGGACTGAAACAGTTTCCAGACAAAGATGTGGTCCTCGTGGATACTTCTGGGCGGCACAAGGAAGAAAGAGACCTCATCAAGGAGATGAAGAACCTTGAGAAACACATTCACCCCAACGAGGTCATGATGGTTATAGATGGCACCATAGGGCAGCAGGCTCTGGTTCAGGCGCAGACCTTCCACGAAGCCACACCCATCGGCTCCATACTAGTTACTAAGCTAGATGGCTCAGCGCGGGGTGGAGGTGCCCTTTCTGCGGTGGCGGCTACGGGTGCGCCCATAAAATTCATTGGGACAGGCGAAAAAGTCGAGGATATCGAGCAGTTTGTTCCCTCACGTTTTGTTGGTCGCCTGCTGGGCATGGGTGACTTGGAGACGTTGCTGGAGAAGGTTCAGGAAGCCGAAATTAAGGTTCCGCAGAAAAAAGCCAAAGCAATGTTGAGTGGCAAATTTACGTTAACTGACATGTACGAGCAGTTTGAAGCTGTCCGCGGCATGGGTCCCTTCAGAAAGGTGCTTCAGATGCTTCCGGGCATGTCTAGCAAGGTGCCTGACGATATGCTTAACTTGGCTGAGGGGCGACTGGAAAAGTGGCGTGTTATAATTCAATCTATGCGTCCAGATGAGAAAGAGAACCCCAAGATGTTCAACTATAGCCGTGTAAGGCGGGTGGCGCGGGGCTCTGGAACCAGCGAAAAAGAAGTCAAGGAGCTCCTAAAGCAGTACGTTATGATGCGGCGAATGCTAAAGATGATGAAACGCAAGAAAGGCAGATTGCCCTTCATGCAGGGTATGGGCGGGCAGTTACCCGCAGAATTCAAGTAGGCTTTTACACATGGACGTTCTGGAAAAAACGTTGGCTATGCTAGAGAAGTATCCGTTATGCGACAACTGCCTTGGCAGGCAATTCGCATTGCTGGGCTACGGCTTAGAAAACAGCCGCCGCGGCGAATCCCTCAAGCTGACCTTAACACTGCAAGCCAGCGCGCAAGCATCAGAAAAGAACATTCAAGGAGTCAAAACCCTAAAGGTTCTGGCGGCAAACGGTTTCTCTCAAACCGCCCAAGCCATGTTACGGCACCTAAAGAAACGAATCCCCAAAACGGATGTCGAATCCTGTTTCTTGTGCGAAGATCGATTTCAACAAATCGACAGCTTAATCCAGAAGGTTCTGGAGAAAACGCAGGCATATGAGTTTTCGACTTTTCTGGTGGGCGTGGAGGTTCCCGTTGCCGTTGCTGAACGCGAGGATGAATTCAAAGCCAGTTTCAATGTTGGCTACGGCGAAAGCATCAAACATGAGTTTGGGCGCGTTCTAGGCAAGAAGGTGGAAGCGGAGACGGGAAAGACGGCGGATTACCGCAAACCTGACCTTATGATTATCGTTAACCCCTTCACTGAACACGTTAAGCTTCAGGTGAACCCCCTTTTTGTGGCTGGGCGATACCGCAAACTCGTCAGGGATATCCCGCAGTCAAAGTGGTTCTGCTCCAATTGCCGAGGCAGAGGTTGCAGTCAATGCGGCGGGACAGGTTTGCTTTATCCTGAATCTGTGGAGGAACTGGCGTCGAAGCCGCTGTTGGAGGCGGCGCAGGGAGAGAAAACTTCGTTTCACGCTTCAGGCAGAGAAGACATCGACGCTCGCATGCTGGGTTCAGGACGCCCCTTCGTAGTTGAAGTTTCCAAACCAAAGAAGCGGTTCCTTGACCTAAAGGCGCTTCAGGAAACAATCAACGCTGGCGCAAAAGATAAGGTTGAGGTTTCGCGGCTACGCTTCACACAGCGCGATGTGGTTCGGAAGCTCAAGAAGGCGGAGAACGCCCAGAAAGAGTACCGCGCACTTGTACAGTTTGAGCATGAAGTCTCTGATGCTGACCTGCAGCCGCTGGAGCAGACGCTGACGGGGACAACAATCCAGCAGCAGACGCCTATACGTGTTATGCATAGACGTGCTGATTTGACGCGGGAAAGGTACATATATAAGCTTAAAGTTAAGAAGATATCCCCAAAAGAGGCTTTGCTGGAAGTACGTTGCCAAGGCGGCCTCTATGTTAAAGAATTGGTGTCAGGCGATGAGGGACGAACAGTGCCCAGCGTTGCGGAATTACTCAAAAACCCAGCGAAGATTATCAAGCTTGACGTTTTGAAAGTCATAATGGAAGACCAGTAAGGTGAAAACTGAATGAAACCCTCAAAAGGATATTGCGCGGCTTCACGCGGTGTATTGAAAAAACCCATCAGAGAGAAGGGTAAGCCAAAACTTACAAAGTTCCTATACGAGTACACAAACGGTGACAGCGTCATAATCAAGATTAACTCTACCCAGCAGAAAGCTTTGCCGCACAGGCGGTACCACGGAAAAATCGGCAAGGTCGTTGACAAACGGGGACGCGGCTACATTGTGCGTGTTGCTACAGGCAACTCCACTCGTGACCTGATTATTCGAACTGAACATCTGGAACCCTACAAGGGCACCTAAAGAAGGTTTTATCTGAATGAGTAAAAACGAGCTAGGTCAAAGCAAACTCAGTTTGCCCCAAGTAAAACAGGTGCTAGAGGCAATCGGCGATGAAAACTTAGACCAGTTCCAGCGCCGCACCCTAGACTACGTATCAAAGTTCACAAAAGTGGATTCTGCAGCTGCCGAGGTTCTCTTAGATAAGTTGGTGAATGAGTACGGTTTAGAGGAAGATGAAGCTGTACAGGTTGTTAATTGTATGCCTCAAAGCGTGGATGAACTGCGTATCTTCTTGGCGGGTGGGCGCAAGATTATTGAAGCCCAGAAACTTGAGGCTATCGTTAACCTATTGAATGAAAATAGGCTTCTAAAATAGGTAAACCATACAAGTCTTTTTAAGCAGTAAGGGGGAATAAGTAGAGTGACTACTATGGAGAAGCAATACGAGGAGTACGCTTACGTACTTGACTTCCTGCAACACGGCAAACCTGGCTTCCGCCCATCAGGACGAGCCAGTTACCGAGCAGGCGCTTTGATTCAATGTGTTGGGGAAGAGTACTTTACGCTTCTGGAAGCGCTTGTTAAAGAGGGCTTACTTCTTAAGCCTGCTGACCGCGTTTATGTGGGTAAAGACAGCCGTGAAGAAGTCACCTACATTATTGGCCGAATCGGCTACGACGAGTTGACGGCGGCAGGGAAGGCTGAGCTTGCGTCTACGGTGAGCAAGATTGTGCAAAACCGTGAGGCATGGTTTGTTACGTTCTTTAATACGGCGCGGGCGATTACTCCGCGTATGCATGCTTTAGAGTTGATTCCGGGTATAGGCAAAAAGTACATGTGGCAGGTTATTAATGAACGCGAGAGGAAGCCTTTCCAAAGCTACGATGACATCATGAAGCGCACCGAGTTGCCCAGCCCTGTGAAGCTTATCACTAAACGTGTGATGGAAGAGCTTGAGGGCGAAAGCAAGTACCGCCTGTTCACTCGTTTCCACTAACCATAGTCAGGTCGCTTAAAGTGTAAATGAGCATTGACGAAACACAGGCTTTGCTTCGAGAACACAAAATAGTCCCCAACAAGGTTTTGGGGCAACACTTTATGGTGGACTTCTCCATTTACCCCAAACTAAGCCGCTATGCCACCCTAACCCCCCAAGACACCGTGCTTGACGCAGGCGCCGGCTTCGGTTTCTTTACACGTTTTTTGGCAGACAAATGCAGGGCGGTTATAGCAGTTGAGAAAGACCCGCAGGTTGCCAGAGTACTCCGCGAACAGGTCAAGGGGTTAAGTAACGTTGTGGTGGTTGAGGGGGATGTGCTGAAAGTGGAGGTACCCGCCTTCAACAAAGCGATTTCTTTTCCGCCTTACTATCTCAGCTCGCAGCTGGTTTTGTGGTTGCTGGACCGCGGCTTTGAATGTGCCGTGCTTGTTGTGCAGAAGGAATTTGTCCAGCGTCTCTTGGCGCCCGCGGGCAGCGGGGAATATGGTTGGATATCGGTTGTCGCGTTTCAGGGCGCCGAAGTGGAATTGTTGGATGAGGTTCCGAAGTGGATGTTTCATCCTGAACCTGAGGTGGACTCGGTTGTGGTGCGGCTGAAACCTTGGGCGACTCCGACTTTTTCCGTGAAGGACCACGCTTTCTTTAGGCGTATGGTAAAGTGGCTCTTCACGCAGCGCAACAAGAAACTTGGCAACGCGCTGGCTCCGTTCCTCCGAAACGAACTCAAAATGGGCAAGGCAGACGCTGAAAACCGCGTTTCCACTTTATCGTTGCGGGGTAGGCGCGTTAGGGAACTGGCGCCTGAGGATTTTGGGGTAATAGCCGATGAACTCTGCCAGTAAGAAAGCTTTTTTCGGTGATTATGTTTTTGGGGTTGCCTCTGAGGTTTACGAGCCCGCGGAAGATTCGTTTCTGTTCGCCGAAAACCTTCAAGTGGCGGTGGGCGCGCGGGTGCTGGACATGGGCACAGGCAGCGGTATCCTCGCCATTTTGGCGGCTGAGCAGGCAAGCGAAGTTGTTGCCGTAGATGTGAATCCTTATGCCGTCCGATGCGCCAACCAAAACGCCAAACGAAATGGTGTAGCGAGCAAGGTTTCTTTTGTGCAAAGTGACCTGTTCGCTTCGCTGGCTGAAACCGTAAAATTTGACATGATTCTCTTCAACGCGCCGTACTTGCCCTCTGAGCAGGGTGAAGACGCCTCTTGGCTGGGTAGGGCGTGGGCAGGAGGAATCGCAGGGCGGCAAATAATCGACAGATTCATTTCTCAATCGGCAAACCACTTGGAAAAGGATGGTGCGATTCTTCTAATGCAATCAACCTTGTCAAATGTTGCAGAGTCAGTGGCTCAGTTTAAGGTGCTTAAGATGGAAGCAAAGCCCGTGGCTCGTTTGGAATTGCCTTTTTTTGAGACCCTCGTTTTGGTGAAAGCACAGTTTTCTGTTTAAGGAAATTTAATTTTTCCCCTGAGTAGCAAGCTAAGATGACCCGCCTTTAGGTTTGGCTTTTTGATTTGTTTTCTGCAAACTCCTTTTTGCGCAAAAGTTGCCGAGAAAAGGCCGCAAACGTTGGCTGTAGTCAGCTTGAGAAAGTCTCTTAAGAGACCTGTGCCTTAATCATCTTCATAAATTAAAACAACAACCGTTATCCTAAACAGCAAACTAAACGGGAAAGGTAACGGTAACGTTTATTACTTTAATTTCTTATTGCTAATCTTCGCGAAGCGGAAGAAAGATGGGTCACCGAAAACATCATGCTCCAAGACATGGGTCACTAGCATATTTACCTAGACAACGCGCTAAACGACCAGCGGCAAGAATCCGCTATTGGCCAAAAGTAGACGCGGAAACACCGAAGCTGCTGGGTTTTGCAGGCTACAAAGCAGGCATGACCTACGTCTTCTCCATAGAAGACAGGAAACGCAGCCCTAACTTCGGTAAAGAAGTCATGAAAGCCGCAACCATACTAGAAACACCCCCGATTTTGGTTTGCGGTATCCGAACTTACACTCATACTCCGTATGGGCTGGAACAGTTGACTGAATGCTGGATGAAAAACCCTCCTGAAGAGTTAGAGCGTAAACTTGTTTTGCCTGAAAACTTTGACACTGACGAGATGCAAAAGAAAATCGATGAGAACCTTGAGCGGACAACAAACATCCGCGCCATCATCGCCACCCAGCCAAACCAAGCCAACTTAGCCAAAAAGAAGCCTGAAGTCACCGAAATAGAAATCGGCGGAGGCACCATACCCCAACAGCTTGAATATGCAAAAGGGCTTTTGGGCAAAACCGTAACTGCTGAAGAGGTCTTCAAAAGCGGACAATACCTCGACGTTGCCGCCATAACCACTGGCAAAGGCTGGCAAGGCCCAGTAAAACGTTGGGGCGTCACAGTTCTACAAGCCAAAGGCCGCAAAACTAAACGCGGCATCGCCACCTTGGGTCCATGGAACCCCCACCACCTGATGTATTCTGTTGCACGTGCAGGGCAAATGGGCTACCACCAACGCATAGAATACAACAAGCGTGTGCTCAAAATCGGCAAAGACGGCAAAGAAGTTAACGTCAAAGGCGGATTCCTCAGGTACGGAAACCTCAAAGCACCCTACATGCTTATCGAGGGTAGCATACCTGGCACTGAAAAGCGAACAATCAAACTACGTGTTCCAGCACGACCACCAACCCAAGTATCTGAAGAACCACCACAAGTAACCTACGTTTCACTAGAATCACCCCAAGGAAAGTAAAAACAATGCCAACTCAAAAAACCACACAAGTTTTCAGCCTCGAAGGAAAACCAACTGGGCAAGTTGCGCTTCCCCCAGTTTTTGATACCCCCCTTCGACCTGACGTGATAAAACGCGCTGTTCTTTCCATTCAATCTCACAGGCTTCAACGCCAAGGTAGAGACCCTATGGCTGGAAAACGAACCTCCGCAGAATCCCGCGGAACAGGCATGGCACTCGCTAGGGTTCCCCGCCAAAAAGGCGGCGGCGGAAAAGCCGCGTTTGCCCCTGGAACCGTCGGTGGAAGACAAGCTCACCCGCCAACAGCCGAAACCAAAATAGTCAAAGCAATCTCCAAGAAAGAAAGACGCCTTGCACTACTCTCAGCCATAGCCGCCACTGGATCCGAAGAAACTGTGGCTTCTCGTGGACATGAAGTCGAAGGTGTTCTAGCGATTCCTCTGGTTGTTGAAGATACCTTGGCAGGGTTAACCAAAACCAAAGAAGTCGAAGAAACCCTGACAAACCTCGGCTTACTAACCGATGTGTACCGAGTGCGCGAAAGCAGAAACATCCGCGCTGGAAAAGGTAAACACCGCGGCAGAAAAATGAAGCAGGCTGTCGGACCCCTAATTGTGGTTGCAGAGAACAAAGGCAGCTTAGCCAAAGCGGCAAATAATTTGCCTGGCGTTGATGTGGTGGCAGTCAAAAACCTTAACGCTGAACTCCTTGCGCCTGGCACCCACCCCGGCAGATTGACTCTGTGGACAAACGGCGCAATTGAGCAGTTAGGCAAACTTTACGGCGAAGGAGAAAACGCATAATGGAACCAACCGACGTTATTTTTTATCCGTTAATGACCGAATCAGCCAGCCTCATGGTTGAAAAAGATAACAAGTTAATCTTTATGGTCAGCCTCAAAGCAGGCAAAACTGATGTCAAGAAGGCAGTTGAGGAACTCTACGAAGTGAAAGTGGACAAAATAACCATGCTTATCACTCCGCAGGGACAAAAGAAAGCCTTTGTGAAACTTAAGCCAGAGTTCAAAGCATCTGATGTTGCCATAAAACTCGGCATACTCTAAGCTAACATGGAGAACTGAAAATGGGAAAACGAATTCGTGTACAAAGACGCGGACGTGGCGGTTCAACATACCGCGCATCAACACATAAACGTGTAGCTCCAGCCCAGTACCCAGTCGTGGCGCCGAAAGAAGCTTTCAACGCAAACATCAACGGCGTCATAAAATCTCTTCTTCACGACCCTGGACGCGGAGCACCCTTAGCGTTAATTAAATTCGAAAATGGCCAAACCTGCCATATCGCCTCTCCCGAAGGAACCTTTGAGGGTCAACAGGTCCAGTTAGGCGGAAATGCATCCCCCGAAATCGGTAACATTCTTTCGCTTGGAAGAATCCCTGAAGGTGTCTTGGTCTGTAACATTGAACTCCGACCAGGTGACAGAGGTAAACTTGCCAAATCTTCAGGTGCCTACGCAACCGTGGTTGGGCACACTCCTCAAGGCACACTGATTCGTTTGCCGTCTGGACGCACCCGATACATTAACGACTATTGCATGGCAACCATCGGCGTAATTGCCGCTTCTGGGCGAACCGAGAAGCCTTTCCTGAAAGCAGGCGAAAAATTCCATCTCATGAAAGCTAAAGGTCACAAGTACCCCCGAACCAGCGGACGCAAAATGGTTCCTGCTGTCCACCCCTATGGTAGCAGCAAGAGAAGCGCACGCAGAACTACAACGACCTCTCACGGCGCACCTCCAGGCCAGAAAGTTGGCTTGATTGCTGCTCGTGGTCCGGGCCAGAAAAAGAAACGGGTTATACGCTAGGAGAAGGTTTATAGCCCCTCAAAATCACCAATGAAGGTTGAAGAAAAATGCCCAAAGAATTCAGTTACCGCGGTCATTCGCTCGCCAGTTTGCAAAACATGTCTATGGATGAATTCATTAATCTGCTTCCCTCAAGGCAGCGGAGAAGTCTACAGCGTGGGTTGACTCCTGAACAGCGTATCCTGCTTGAGAAGATGCGTGCAGCCCAGGAAGACCTCAAGAAAGGCAAAGAAACAGCAGTGAAAACCCATGTGCGCGACATGTTGATATTGCCTGAGATGGTAGGCGCTAAAGTTCAGGTTCACGATGGCAAGCAATTTGTTGCTTTAGAGATTAAAGCTGAAATGATAGGTCACTACATAGGCGAGTTCGCGATAACCAACAAGCCTGTGCGGCATGGAACTCCAGGCATCGGCGCATCAAGGTCATCCATGTATGTGCCACTGAAATAGAAAAGGGAAGCAAAAATGGAAGTTAAAATAGTTACCAAGAAAGAAAACCCTGTCCTCAAACGGAAAGAGGTTCAGTTCACCGTGGTTCACACACAGGGAAAAACACCCGGCCGACTTGACATCAAACGTTCCTTGGCTAGTGTGTTACAGACCAGCGATAAACTGGTGTTTGTTAAGAAAATGCGGACTTTAACAGGAACCAACACGGCAGTCGGGAAAGCTAACGCTTACGAAACAGAAGCGCAGGCAAAGCTTATTGAGCCAACCTACATTGTGAAGCGTAACAGTCCACCTGAGAAACCCAAAGAAGAGGCGAATGCGTAATGTCCAAGAAGGCAGCATCTCCAAAAGCTGGCGCAGCACCCAAACCTGAGCCGAAATCAAAAAGCAAAGAAAACGGCGCTTCCTCCATTTACAAGGTGGAAGGCGACAAAGTGGTTAGGCTTCGTCCAACCTGCGAAAGATGTGGACCCGGCTACTTCATGGCTGACCATCATGACCGTTTCACTTGCGGGCATTGCGGTTTCACTCGGTATAAGCGTGCTTAGTAAGAACGGTTTATAAGTTGTTGGCACGTTGATAGTGCTGCTGGTGGTAGCATGATAAGGGTAAACGTGTCAATATCCACTGTTTCAGCTGAGCGTTTTTGGGATAACAGAAAACCTGCTCCGAACATCCAGATAGCCACGAATATAAACGTGGTCAGTATAGACAAGAAGGCTGAGGGTTCTTTGGATGTTCCTTTTGTTTTAACCATAAGCTACAATCCGTCTTTGGCGCAGATGAGCCTCAAAGGCAACGCTTGGGTTACTGGTGACAAAGGCGAAATCGAGAAAATCGTTAAAGATTACGAGCAGAAGAAACCGCCCGCCCAGATTATCTTGCAGTCTATCTCTAACGTTGTCTTCACTGAATCCATTATTGTTTCCAGAATTATTGGTATTCCGCCGCCGATTCCGTTGCCTGTTATCCCTGAACCTGGGAAAGCGCCTGAATCAAAACCTGTCGGCCGAGACTACAGCCGTTAACTTCGTGGCTGCGTTTCAGCAGCTTTTGTTTCTTTTAAGGTTTTCATTGATTCCCAGATTCTTTTGGATTCAGCTTTCTTTTCTGGGGTGACTTTCACGACGACTATGCCCTCTTTAGGTTGCCCATAAACAACTAGAGCGTTTTCAGGCGCGTAAAAGACGGCTATAAGCGTTAAGAGATCCTCTTCGCCTTCTACGGCTATGTGGACTTGGTTTTTGTTTTGTATGGCTTCTTTTACGGCGTTGACTGCTTCTTGGGTTATGGTTCCCTGTGGGTTTTTGACTTGAACAAGGATTTTGGCGGGGTAGCTTTGCGGCTTTACTTTTCTTCGCATGTTATAGTTGTCGGTTATGGAAACTTGGGGGCTAATTTGGCTCCGATGCAGGTTTCGTGTGACCGTGTCGCCGACGGATATAACTTTGGGCGGATTCTCCTTTTCCATGAGTTCTTTGAGCTGTTTCATTGTTTCTGAAGGGACGCCTCTAATCAAGGTGCCAAAGGGTTCTTTGAATTTTGAGAGTGTCTCAGGGGTGACAACGTAGTAGATAGTCATGCTTTCCACTTGAGCCTCCGCTTGCCTACTCTGAAGGCTTACGCTGCTTGTTTATACACAGAAAAAGAAGTTAAGGTTGTTGCCGCGTTTACCGGACTTTGAGTGCGTAACGCCCTTTTTCCTTTGCCTTCATGGCTTTGGCGATGGCGGAGCTTTCGGGGTCAAACACGACGACTATGCCGCCGAAATCTTCGCTTAGGCTTGTTGACCTACATTTTGGGCAGACATTTTCTTTTGTTATGAAGTGGCAGTTTGAGCATGCTTTCTCGCTCATGCCGCTTTCTCCTTCTTATCAGCTTTTGCTTTTTTCTCCTCAGCTGGTTTCTTTTCAGGTTCTTCTTCAGGTCCTTTTAGCTCTTCTTTTAGCCAGTCCAGTTTGCCCAAGAAAGGTTGTCTTGCGGTTACGCCGATTTTGCCTGAGCTTCCTGCCCTGCCCAGCGAAACTGCGGTGATTCTTACGCGGACTTGGTCTCCTGTACCCAGTCTTCTTTTGGTTTCTTTGCCCAGTAAGACGCCTTGTTTTTCGTCGTAGCTGATGAAGTCGTCCATGAGTTGTGAAACGTGGAGAAGTGCATCTACTGGCCCGATACGTACGAAGGCTCCGAAATCTGCGATTTCTACTACGTCGCCTTCAACGATTTCCTGAATAACTGGGTAGAATGTGAGGAGGGAGAATGTTACTTTGTGGTATGTGGCTCCATCGCCTGGGATTATTTTGCCGATGGGGCTAACTTCGACTTTGCTTACGGCTATTACGTAGCCTAGTTCTTCGTCGACTACGCCTTCATATTTTGCTTTGACTTGTTCTTTGCCCACTGCTTCAAGTGGGTTGCCGAAGGTTTCAGGCGGGATGCGGATGGTATCTTGCAGAGTAATGAGTTTAAACATTTACGGTATCAACCCGTCAAGTTCTAGACGTGATTTTTCCCTCAGATAAATCACTGGCATGCTTATATCTCTTAGCTTCCTTTTAAGCTCTTTATCATTTGTGAACACGGGAACATTCCACGCTTTTGCGATGCGGATTATTGCATCGTCTGTTTGCTCTTTTTGCTTCTTTGGCACGTTGACGTAGGCGCATTTTTGGGCTAGTTGCAGCGCGAACACGGCGTTTCTGCGCATTTTGGGCGAGTTTTCTCTGGCGAGGGTTTCCAGTTCCCGCTTCACGGGGGAAAGCAGAACCAGTTGGAAGTTTCGGTTCAGCAGCCTTTCCAGTTCCGCGAATATGTCCAGTTTAAACTGGAGCGGAATGAACAGCGCATTTGAATCCGCAATTACTTTCAGCGGCTGCTTTTTCTCTGGCGTGTTTGCCATCTTGGCTCTTTCCTTGCTGGTTCTGTTCTGTTATGGGTTCTTCTGTTCGGTGGCTTTAAACTGTTTGCCAACAGAAACTTGCCCCGCGGCACTTCCATGTTGGTTTGACTTCGGAAAACGCCAATAGAGACCTACCCCTCTATCTTTTCTGCACTGAATCGCTATTAGCAGCCAAATAGCCCCGTGAAATTTTGCGTTTTAGTTGCTGGTTGCGTGATGTTTTTTCGTGTTGGTTTTTGTGTTTGTTCAGTTTTAGCCATCAAAGAATGGAGGCAAAACAGTTTCGTGACAGCCATCGCGCAAGAAACGGCAGGTTGCTGGCGTTAGTGGAGCCACTGCCTTCTGTAGGCGTTGATGAACAAGGTGAAATCTTCCGAGTTGATTTTGCCATCGTGGTTGAAATCTGCTTTGGGGTCGGCGTAACGGGGCAAGCTTTTCCAATACTGTGTGTATGCGTCAACAAAGTAGGTGATGTCTTTGAAATTTACTGTGCTATCGCCATTGAGGTCCGCTGAACTGTCAGGTTCTACAATCACCAGAATGAAGTTGCTGCTGCTTGGCAAGTTGCTTTGGTCTCCACTATAAGTTGCTGTGATGTTTACAGTGCTTGGAGTTGTGTCAGTGTAGGTTGTATTAGAAACGCCGTCATAAACTGGGGTCGTAGCTGAAGCGAAGGTGCCTGTTGTGCTGTTTGAGGTCCACGTGATTGTGCCTGTTGGGCTTGAACCTGTTATCAGCGTAGAGCAGTTAACAGCTGAACCGATTAACGCAGGGGAAGATGAACAAGTAAGCAGTACACTAGACTGAACGGGGCTGGCTGTTTTAATTAGCCAGACGTCGTCGTTTCCTTCACCGAAAGAGAATGTACGTCCAGTTATGATGAAGCTTCCATAATCGGTCTCAACCAAATCGAACCCATAGTCAAATTTTGGTCCTCCAAAGGTTTTGTCCCAGAGTTTGTTTCCAGCCGCATCCGTCTTAATTAACCACAGATCGCCTCTGTCATCGCTAGCGGTTGTGGATCCTGTTATGGCGAAGCCTCCGTCGCGGGTCTCAATCAAACTACGTCCCTCGTCGGCGTTTGGTCCTCCAAAGGTTTTGTCCCAGAGTTTGTTTCCAGCTGCATCTGTTCTAATTAACCATAAATCGTTGAACAATTCATACCCATTAGCCTTTGTATACCCTGTTATGGCGAAGCCTCCGTCACTAGTCTCAATCAACATAGTTCCTCTGTCCTCATATGGTCCTCCAAAGGTTTTGTCCCAGAGTTTGTTTCCAGCTGCATCTGTTCTAACTAGCAATAAATCGCTTTTTCCATTATCATACGGCTTTGTGTATCCTGTTATGGCGAAGCCTCCGTCACTAGTCTTAACTAAATTAAATCCGTAATCAAAGTTTGGTCCTTCGTAGGTTTTGTTCCATAGTTCGTTTCCATCTGCATCTGTTCTGACTAACCATAAATCCCCTTCTTCGGCACCATAAGACTTTGTGTATCCTGTTATGGCGAAGCCTCCGTCATCAGTCTTAACCAACCCGTGCCCGCAATCAAAGTTTGGTCCTCCGTAGGTTTTGTTCCATAGTTCGTTTCCATCTGCATCTGTTTTAACTATCCACGCATCGCCGTCTTCGGCACCAAACGAGTATGTAACCCCGACTATGGCGAAGCCTCCGTCATCAGTCTCAACCAACCTATATCCTCCGTCGGAGTTTTGTCCTCCAAAGGTTTTGTCCCAGAGTTTGTTTCCTTCCGCATCTGTTTTAACTAGCCATAAATCGTAATGTCCAGCACCAAAAGAAGTTGTAATTCCTATTATGGCAAAGCCTCCATCTCCAGTCATAACCAAACTAAACCCATAATCAGAGTTTGGTCCTCCAAAGGTTTTGGACCATTCCACTTCAGGGGGCACATCAGCTCGAGTTTTAGGTGTGCATGCTCCAAACATGCATACAACTAGCAGCGTTATGATGATTATTGCAGTTGATGCCTTGTCCATTTTGGTCTTTTCTCCGAAATATGACTCAACTAGAACAAGCAGTATATCTTTTCTATCCCTATATAAATATGCAACTTCCCGTTCTGCCTGAAGAACAACTCGCCCGAAATGTGCGGCTTTTTTGACCTAACGTTTTTTCATCGGGGTCTATTTTGTTGTTTTTGTTCTGGTTACGCTCGTAGCGACTACTCTGCAACCACTGTGGTAGTAACCGCCAGGGCAACTTCTTAGGAAACGGTGCGTTTGAGCGTGAGTGTTTGTAGGGTGTTTAGTTTTTTCAGAACTGCTTTTAAGGGGTAACCTATTTAGTTATGACGTATGTTAAAGGGGCGTGGGCGGCAAGTTTATGTTAACCGAGAAATCCTGTGGCGCAGTTGTATACTCGAAAAATCCTGAAGCCAAGTTTCTACTTCTCCAGTACGAGGCTGGCCACTGGGATTTCGTGAAGGGCAACGTGGAAAAAGGCGAAACTGAACAGGAAACCACCGTCCGTGAACTCAGAGAGGAAACAGGCATAGCCGACGCATACTTCATAGACGACTTCAAACAGCATATATCCTACTTCTACAAAAGACACGGCTCAATGGTTCACAAAGAAGTAATTTTCTTCCTCATGGAAACCCAAACAACCGCGGTGAGGCTGTCGTTTGAGCACATCGGTTTTGAATGGTTAACCTATGAAGACGCCATGCGCAGGCTTACCTTCAAAAACGCAAAAGATGTTCTGCAGAAAGCAAACGAATTCCTAAAAACCCACGCCTAAAAAATGTGTTAGAGTTTGTTGCCGGGTTTATCTACGATTAAGCCGTAGCCGATTAGGCGCCATCTAGATGTGATTTTTCTGCTTATCGCCACTCGGGAGCCAGGCAGCACACAAACTGGTCTGTTCAGTTTTACTCTGATTAGGTCTGCTTTGGCTGCGGTGACTTTGCCCACGTTCACGGCTGCGCCGACGTGAAGCAGCAAGGTTTCGTCAAGGTTTATTCTTTCAACTTTCAACTGGTCTCTTGTTCCCACCGCGCGCTCCAAAACATGCGTTTCCAACGTTAACTCCGTCAATGTAGGCGGAAGCATGCCTGATTTGCCTGCGATGTTTCCTGTTAAGCCGTCTGCTTTAGAGTAAGCAGGGTCAAGCTGAGTTCCTATACCGACGAGTCCCCCGCTTGTGGCTTGCTTCACGTATTGCTCGCCTGCCTGCAGGCTTACGATTTCGCTGATGAGCGGGTCATAGACTGTTCTGCCTTCCCGCTCGCTCATGACGCCTGGGCGAATCTCGATTTCCTCGCCTACCATGAACTTGCCTTGGGCGATTGTTCCGCCGACTATGCCGCCCTCCAAATTCTCGAGGGGCGTTCCTGGCTTGTTAACGTCAAAAGACCTGATGATGTACATGAACGGCGGTTTTGTCTCGTCCCTTTCAGGTGTAGGAATAATCTCTTGGATAGCGTTAAGCAGCACGTCGATGTTTAGGCTACGCTGCGCCGAAACAGGAATAATAGGGGCGTTTTCTGCGACTGTTCCCTTCACAAAATTCTTGATTTCCTGATAGCTCTGCTTCGCCCTCGCCTCGTCGACTATGTCGATTTTGTTCTGGACGATGATTATGTTTTTTATGCCGCTGACCTCGGCAGCCGCCAAGTGCTCCCGCGTCTGAGGTTGGGGACAAGACTCATCTGCGGCGATGACGAGTATGGCTCCGTCCATGATTGCGGTTCCTGAAAGCATAGTTGCCATCAACGCTTCATGTCCTGGAGCGTCAACAAAACTTATCGCTCTGGCGAACTCTGATTTCTCCGCGCATTTTGGGCAAATAGGTTTTGTAGAGTAATTTCTTGGGGGCTCACAGTTGGGGCACCTGTAGATTGGCAGGTCAGCGTAGCCCAGCTTTATGGTGATGCCTCTTTTGAGTTCTTCGCTGTGCCTTGAAGCCCAGACTCCTGTCATGGATTGAACCAGCGTTGTTTTTCCGTGGTCCACGTGTCCTATGGTTCCGATGTTAACTTCTGGCTGCTTTGGCAGGGGTCTGGATTCTTTACTCATGTTACCTTCCACAAATACCTATGAATAACTGAGGAATAAATGTTAAGAAACTAATAAGCATTGGCGGTTCAAGTGGGAGCCGCTGATGGCGCCGAAGGCTTAGCAGGCTCTGCTTTCGTCTCTTTGGGCTTGCTGGGCTGCTCAACCACTTTCATGTTGATCTGTGCAATCTCGTCAGTTATGATGTTTCCTCGAACTGCCTTGCGCCTCCGTTGCCCTTCCTTCTTCGGGTTGAATCCTACTCCGCCGCTTAAAATGACGTTCCTTCGAACTCCACCGTGAACGTTTGGTCTCATGGGGACGCCGTCGCTATCTGAGCCGCCCATGATTTGCACTTTGGTTGCGGGCATGTCTACTGCGGAGCCGTCCATGACTTCTCCGATTTTTCTGCCGATGAACGGTGCTGCACGTGACTCTTCAAGCTCAACAGCTTTTGAGGTTCCCGCTTGGGGGTCAGATACTACTACCTTGAACTTTGCCATTCTACTGTTAACTCTCCAGCGCTTAAACAGGTGAACATCTCTCTATTAAGGATTTATGGAGACTGCAGGTTTTCTTCAAAAGAAAATACATTTTCGCATTATCGAAGTAAACGTTTTAATTTCCCTTCAGAGTGTGCTTTTGACTATGTGGCGACTGGGGTTCTTCTTTCACGAAATGGCGTTCGGGTTACTTTCAGTATTCATACCCCTATACGTCGTTTCGCCCGCCATCGGCGGTTCCCTAGTTGATATAGGCATAATGGCCGCCCTCGCCATGCTTTTTACAATACCCGCCTCATACTTCTGGGGCTACATCTGCGACAAAACAAGACGCTACAAACTCTACATTCTCCTCTCATTCCTGTCTATAACTGTGCTTCTATACCTGTTCTCCCTTGCCACAAACGTATTCACCTTCATAATCCTATACATCATCATGTCCGTGCTTCACTCGGCACATGAACCCCCCAAAAACGTCCTCATCGCCGAGCACTACTCCCGCGACGAATGGGAAAAATCCTACGCCCTATACGAGGGACTAACAGAAATCGGGCTACTAATAGGACTCTTAGTGGGGTTATTCACTGCCGCTACAGGTTTCAGCGCAGCCTACACCCTGTTTTTGTGCAGTGGCTTAAACTTGGTAGCCTTCATTTTATCGGTGTTTCTAATAACTGACCCCCTGCTAATTTTCGAACGCCGACTCGTAGGCATAGAAAAGAAGCTCGACTTCACCCACCGCGGATTAGAAGCCGCCACAAACCTCATGGACGGTTATCCGCTTAGAACAAAACTCCGCGAAGACAGCTTTCTAGTATTCGGTATGGGCATGGTTTTGTTCTCTTTGGCTTCAAGCACCTTCATGACGCCTCTGCCCATATTCTTCGCTGAAAATCTGGCTTTACCCGCCAGCATGGTCTTCTTGGTTTACATGCTAAACTCAAGCGGCTCTATGATGGGTTTCTTCTTCATATCAAAACGGGCGACCTCTATGAATTCACGCACGCAGATTCGCCGCATGATGCTTCTCCGCGGCTTCCTGCTGCTTTTGATGGTGGCCTTTGTTCAGTTAGCCTTCGCGCCTACGCTGATGGCGGGCGTGATACTGGTTCTGATGGGCTTCGCCTTTGCAGTCTACTCTATCCTTATGCTTTCGGTCTCCATGGAGATAGTTCCCTCTGGAAAAACTGGACTCATCGACGTGCTGGTAGGTTTAGGCGCGGCAGGCGGCTCCTTCCTAGGACCCTTCCTAGCTGAAACCCTAACCTTCCCTTTGATGTTCATTATAGCAAGCGCCATTTTCCTGATGGCATTTCTACTGCTAAAGTTTTTCTTCTCATAAAAACAAAAGAAAAAAGAAAAAGGAGAGCAAAGCTGCTCTGTTTACTCAACGTGGACTCTGTACAGGTCAACGTCCTCGCGCATGCTAGGCGTCAACTCTAAGAAGTCCCTGACTGAACGCTCGATGTCTTTGGACTGCGTTATGTACCTGCCGACGATGAGTATGTCTGCGCCTTTATCCAAGGCTTCTTTGGCTGTTTCTGGAACAATTCCGCCTGCGACTGCGATGAAGAACTTCTTATTCGGGAAAGCTTCCCGTATCAAAGCTATGCGTTCTAAGCCGCTGCTTCTGCCTGTTTCTTGGTCTATGCCTCGGTGTAGAATGACGACATCGGGGAACTCTTTGAGAGACTTCAGTTTCGCAAGCACGTCCTCAACGTTGAGCATGTCGATGAAGGCGTATATGCCCAGGCGTTTGGCTTCATGCACAAACGAATCCAAAGTTTCCGGCGGGGCAAGTCCTGCAGCAACCACTGAGTCAGCGGTGTCTTCGTATGCTATGTCTGCTTCGACTTTTCCAACGTCCAGCGTCTTGAGGTCGGCGACCATGAAGAAGTCTTTGGCGACGGTTCGAAGGTCGTTTATCACTCTGGTTCCGTACCGCTTAATCAGCGGCGTACCTACTTCTATTATGATTCGGTCGCTGCCGGGAATCTGGGCGAGGACCTTCTTGGCTCTCTCTAGGTCAGGTGCATCCAGCGAAATCTGCAGGTATGGTGGTCTCCAAAGACGTGGAACCTTAAAGCCCATGATGGGGTGCTTGGCGCGGTCCTTGTCGTAGTTGATTTTCTCGATGGATGGGTACTTCTTTAGGGCGCGTTGAATCGCCATTTTGGTGGCGCCATAGTTGTATTGGTAAATCTTGCGGAAGTCCCCTGCTTGGGGGTGAATGAATACGCTGCATATAATGAGCCAGTCGTCTACCTTGTCCGCGGGGATGATTCCCTCCTGCACTGAATCAGCGACGGCTTTGGCGACGGCGGCTTGGGCTGGGCCAAAGATTTTTCCTGTGTCCCCCATGTTCTTAACCGTGACTTTGGGCACGATGAGTGTATGCGGCTTAGGCGGCAAGTTAGGCCTAATGACTGCCAACAGCGGAGTGTGCCCAGCTGACAGCATGGTCATGCCCTGAGCAAACGCCTGCCCGATGGGTCCGTTCTTGTCGCCTATCAAGAGGTCAATATGGGCAACTTCGTTTCCTTCACCCACCAGCGACTCGCCGATGAGGTACGTGTTAGCTGGTTCTTCATATGTGTCGTCTGCGGCGGCTCTGGGCATCTGGTCCAGAATCTCCTTGAAGTCAACATTGAACTCTTTCATCCAAGTGTAAAGCGTATCTCTGTGTATGTTCAATGCTTTTGCAGTGCCAGAAATTGTCGGTTTTGTCGGTTTGCCTCTTGAATTTGCTTCTTTGTTTGCGGCTTCTGCCAGTAATTTTATCAATTCATCTCTTTTTTCAGGTTTTTTAACGTCGATACCCGACATTCATTTTTTCTCCGCGTTGACAGTGCCTGCATCTTGTATATAAAAATGTCGGATAAATGCAGTTTTGCTGTTGGAGTTTCCCGTTGAATTTGCTGTATCTGTCGGTTAAACTGCCGAATAGAAGCGGCGACAAGCAAACGTGCGCGTCCCTTCTAGTCGGTAACTCTATATACTCACGGGCAGTAAAAGTTTTCAAGCTGAATTGCAGGAGCATCAGACTCAAATTGTCCTGGAAAGACTGGATATGCTTGTTCGCCGTCATCTTAGGCGTGATTCTTTTCCTCTACGGCGCCAACTACTACAACGCCGCCGTGGGGTGGCTTGGCGTGCTCCTCATCGTCGGCGGTATAGTGACTTTGCTTCTTCTCTACGTTTACACCCTGCTGGCGCAACCCTCACCGCAGAACCCGCCCTAAAACGCGTAGAGTTCACTGAACTTCTCCGTCAGATACTTCAAGTACGGCTTCACGGTGAGCGTGGTTCCTGTTGCCTTCTTGATTAAGTCGGCGGGGTCATAGAGGTCTCCGTGGCAGTAAATGTTGTCGGCAAGCCATTTTTGCACCCCAGTGAGGTTTCCGTTTGTGAGTTCGCTGCGCCACGTTGCATTCGCTTTTTGGATGGCGCCCATTATTTGTCCTGTGTAAATGTTGCCCAGCGCGTAGGTTGGGAAGTACCCGTAAAGACCGCTTGCCCAATGTGTATCCTGCATGACGCCTTCCGCATCGTTTTCCACCTCTACTCCCAGCGTTTCCTTGTACTTTTGGTTCCACACCGCAGGCAGCTCGTCAACGGAAAGTTCCCCCGCAAAAAGGTCCCGTTCCATCTGGAAACGAACAATGATGTGCAGGTTGTAGGTGACTTCGTCGGCTTCGATGCGTATCTTCGATGGCTTAACCGCGTTGACTGCTCTGATGAAGCCGTCTAGCTCCACGTTTGATAGGCTTGGCGCCGCGGTTGCTTGTATCTTGGTCAGTTGGGTCGTCCAGAATTCGCGGCTTCGTCCAATTATGTTTTCGTAGAGCCGTGACTGTGACTCGTGGATTCCCATGCTGCATGGTGAGCCGACTGGCTGAAACTTCCATTCCTGCGCTAACCCCTGCTCGTAGAGCGCGTGCCCCGTTTCATGCAGGACAGAGAACACGGCGCTGGCCAAGTTGTTGGGGTAGTAGTGGGTGGTTATGCGCACGTCGTCGTAGTAGCCTGTGGTGAAGGGATGCTCGGTTTCGTCAATTCTCCCCGCTGCCTCTGGCGATTCGACATCGTAGCCCAGCGTCTGCGCTAACGCCTTGGCTATCAGCCGCTGCTTCTCCACGGGAACCTCCTGTTTGAGCATGTGGGTGTCTGGCTGGTTTTGTGAGGCGCAAAGTTTCTGCAGTAGCTTTTTTAATCCGCGTTGGAGTTCGTCGAAGACTTTGGTGATGGCTTGTGTGGTCGTTTTTGGTTCGTAGATGTCAATTAACGCGTCATATGGCGTTGAGGTTTCTTTGACTTTCATAAGGATGTCCGCGGCTTGCCTGTTCAGTTCGATAAGCTTTGAGAGTTCAGGCTTGAATGCGGCGTAGTTTTTGGCGGCTTTGGCTTTCTTCCAAGTGTTCACCGTCAAAGCTCTCTGCTTAGCCATGGCTGTGACGAGTGCAGAGGGCAATTTAGTCTGTTCGTCATAGCTCTTTTTGATAAGTTGTACGTTGCGTTTTTCCACGTCAGTTAAATCTTCGTATCGCGGATGCCCCAGAATCGCGTCGAGAAGTTTGCCTGTCGCTGGTGCTGTGCTCATCTTGTGGTGAATCTGGCTCAGCAGGGCAAGCTGCTCGCTACGGAGCTGCACCGCTTTGGGCGGCATCATGGTTTCCATATCCCAACTGACGATGGCTTCAGCAGAGCCCAGAACAACAAGGCTTTTGTTTCTCTCCAAAAGTTTCCTGTACGATAGATGCAGATTTGCTGGCATAACGTGACCTTCCTTTCTGTCTTACCGCAGAAGTTCTTATTTATGGTTTTGCAGCAAACAAGAGTCTGCTTCTGCTAAAACTTATTACGCCTATGTGCCGCTAACCTATTGAGGGCGCGTTTTGAGTCGCAGGGTCTTTCGTGTGGTAAAACCTGAAATCCGCGTTTTAGGAGTTGACGACAGCCCTTTTGTTTTCCGTTCCAAAGCCCAAACGTTGGTTGTCGGCGTGGTTTTCCGAGGCGGCTACTGGCTGGAAGGCGCCATGAGCACCCAAATCACCGTTGACGGCGCAGACGCCACCCCCAAAATCAGCAGTATGATTAAGGCTTCCCCGCATTATAAGCAACTGCGGGTTGTGATGCTTAACGGTGTAACCTTTGGGGGCTTTAACGTGGTTGACATAAAGGCTCTCAACGCAGAAACCAACCTGCCTGTTCTGGCTGTGACCGACCGAAAACCCGACCTAGCTAAGGTCCAGTCGGCGTTGAGGAATGTGCCTGACAGCGAAGAGAAATGGCGCGCCGTGCTTAACGCGGGAGAAATCTTTCCTGTGGTAACCCGAGCTGGTAAACGTCCGCTGTATGTGGAGGCTGTGGGCGTCGACAGGGATGCGGCGGCAGAGATTTTGCGTTTAACCTCAACGAGAAGCAGGATTCCTGAGCCTTTGCGGGTGGCTCATTTAGTTGCGTCTGGAATAAGTCTATATATCGCTTAATGATGTACCTTATGCAAACGTTAAAAAGGCACCGTGTAAAGAAGACAGCGGAAAAAGGAGCTTTGAACCATGGAGTTTTGTCCGAAGTGTGGTTCCCGCCTTGAACCTAAGAAATCTAAGACTGGTAAAGAACCCTCGCTAGTTCTGGTCTGCCCAAAAGATGGGTATACAAAAGAGCCAAGCCAGAAGGTTGAACCGCCAAAAGTGGGGAAAGTCATACGGCATAATCCCCAGCAGCTTGTGGCGGTTATCGGTAAGGAAGAGCAGAAGCTCCGCACTTTGCCTACTGTCAGAATAGAGTGCCCTAAATGCGGCAACAACAACGCCTACGTCTGGCAGGTACAAACAAGGGGCTCCGATGAATCCTCCACACAGTTTCTGCGCTGCACCAAATGCAACTATACGTTCAGGGAATACAGCTAACCGCTTTTCCTTTTTGTGCCCTTTTCTATTCGTCTCTCCCAGAAGAGAATCTGCTTTTAGGTTTCTTTTGTCTTCTATTTTTCTAGTCAAGAATACTTTTATCTACAAGCAGCACGATTTAGTGGCGTAAGTCTTTAAAGCAGAACAGTATATCTCACTAAGAGAGGAAAGCAGGAATGTTTAAGCTCAAAGTAACGGACGCAAAACTCCTAAAGGATATGGCCACAGCAATCTCTATTCTCGTTGACGAAGCCACCTTCAAGATTGAACCCGACGGCTTAAAGCTTCGGGCTATGGATCCCTCCAGAGTTGCTATGATAGATTTTGAATGGCCCAAAACCATATTCGAACTTTACGAGTGCGTAGAGCCGTCGAAAATGTGCATAAACATCAGCGAACTGCTTAAGCTGCTTAAACGCGCGGGTAAAGACGAATCCGTCGAGTTAACTCTTGACGACAAAACGGGTCGCTTGCAGATTAAAATTACCGGCAAGTACTCACGTAAATTCACCATGCCTACCCTTGAAGCCTCAGAAGAAGAGGTTCCCACGCCGAAAATCACGTTCAACGTAAAAGCCAAGACCACCACATCTGGCTTAAGCCAAGCCATCGAAGATGCCCAGTTGGTCAGCGACCACGTTAAAATTGAAGCCGACACCGAATCGTTAACATTGAACGCTTCTGGCGACCTGATGGGCGCTACGATTACACTGCAGAAGGGAAGCGATACACTGCTGGATTTGGAAGCGAAAGAGTCTTCTAAGGCAACCTTCAGCCTGAGCTACCTGTCTGAAATCATCAAGGCTGCCTCTGCCACAAGCGACATAGCCACGCTGGAGTTCTCCACAGACATGCCTGTGCGCATTGATTTCCAGCAGACCAAAGAGGGCAAACTGACGTTCTTCTTGGCGCCCCGAATCGAAACCGACTAATAGGAACTGGGCATGCAGCAGGAAACGGTGAAATTCACCGAAAACGACTTGGCGAAGTACCCTTTCCTGAAAGAAACTGCGGTGTACATGAAGAAGTTAGGTTTAGACATCGAGGAACTTACCAGCCCCGAACTGGGGCAAATTCTTTTCCGCGCTCAAGACCGGCTTGAACAGGCAATTCTTTTTGTTTCTACAGGTCAAAAAGGCAGAAACGACATTGAAATTCCCTCTTTTCCAGTCGCCATCATGCTGGCTATAGCCACAAAAAACAGTTTCATAAAGAAACGGTACGCGTTGGCGGAGGCTAAAGGCGCTTACTTGGACTTCCAAGCTGAACCCGCAGAAAGGTTGATGGCTATCGCCCAAGACTTCGACTGGAACATAGCCGTAAACTCCGAATCTGGGATTCCTCTGGACTATTTCTCGGTGAGTTTTTCTGATTACCTTCGAAACGTCACGCACCTGAGGGAGGCAAAGTGGAAGTTGGTGAATCGTCTTTTCACAAACGGCAGAGTCTTCCTAAGCCAGCATGATGTGGCTAGGCTGCTGCAGGAAGAGGTTCAGCGGCGTATAGAAACTCGGTTAGACGCCAAAGAAGTTCCCCAGTTTCCTCAGCCGATAATGGATATAGCCGAAAAAATGACTGAGTTGGCGAAAGAGAAAATCGGTGAGTCCGAGATGGAGGGCTTTCCCAAGGAGGTTTCGCAGTCTGCTTTCCCGCCGTGCATTGAGGTGCTTTATGATGCCGCGTCGCATGGTCGGCACTTGGGGCATGTGGGCAGGTTCACTTTAACCTCCTTCTTGGTTACTATAGGTATGCCTCCGGAGAAGGTTGCAGAGGTTTTCAAGACTTCCTCCGACTACAATGCTCGATTAACGCGGTATCAAGTGGAGCACATCGCTGGCTCCCGAGGCTCAGGCACACGTTACACCCCGCCAAGCTGCTCAACCCTCCAAACCCACGGCGTATGCACAGGCAGCGACGTGTTATGCCGCCGAATCCGTCATCCCCTGCGGTACTACCTCATTAAACATGGGCAAACAAAACCCGAATCGCAACTTCAAAAATAGTTTTGTTTGGATTTGTACCCTAAAATGTTTATTAAAATCCGTTCTTTAGTATCTCTGGAGTGCTCCGATGTTTTGTCAGCTTACGGGTAACTTAGAAGTCAACTCAAACGTCGGTGTAATTCTGCCTACCTACTGTGAAGCCCCAAACATAGAACGGCTAATATCTGAAATCGAAGAACTGCCTCTGAAAACCTCTGTTTTGGTCATTGATGACTCCAGCCCCGACGGAACCGCAGGCATAGTTGAAGGACTCCAACAAAAATATCCAAATCTGCTCTTGCTTGTTAGGTGCCAAAAAAGCGGTTTAGGCTCAGCCATAACCGACGGGTTCCGAACTTTTCTGTCGCTGCCGCGGGTTCCCGAATTCGTTGTTACCATGGACGCGGATTACTCTCATAACCCTCAGGATATGCCGCGGTTGGTTTCAAGCATGAACAGCGGATGCGATTTAGCCATCGGCAGCAGATACTGCGCGGGAGGCAAAACGGTGGGGTGGCCGCTTACCCGAAAAATTGTTAGCCGAGGCGCGAATGCCATAGCACGTGGGGTTTTAGGTTTGAATCTTCATGACTGCACCAGCGGCTACCGCTGTTACTCGACGAATTTTCTGAGGAAAACCATCGGATACCTGCATAGCCAAACCTACGATATCCAAATCGAAACCGTCAAGCAGGCTCACTCGCAGGGCTTTAGGATTCATGAGGTTCCCATACTTTTTGTGAACCGAAAACGCGGAAAATCAAAGCTAAGCCTCAGAGAAATAGAGAACTACGTATCCTACATCTTCCAGAACGTGGCGTTCAGGCAAAACCGATAGAATCCTCTCAGCAGTTTTCTTCTTTGGTGCCTTCCTCTTTTCGTTCAAGGTGAACATTTAAGACTTTGAGCTTTAACAATAGCAAACATGTTTCCGTTGCCTATCTGCCGTAACGTTGGGCTTCAGGGAAAGTCAAAGACGGATAGGCTTGTTCTTTTGGGGGTTCTGCTGCTTCTTGGTTTAAGCGTAGTTTTGGCGGTTGTCAGTTTTCTTCCATCCGCTGAACCCGGAAGCCAGAGTGAGCTTATTATTGACAGCACTTTCAGGTTAACCCCGCAGGAAACCTATCGGCAGGGCTTGGGTAGCTTTCGCGGCGACGAAAACATTACTCTCCGCTTTGCCACCGCCGCTGACTGCCCCATCAGCTTTACCCTGTTAACTTACGGTGGACCCCGCTACGCTAACGCTTCAGCTTCAGAGATGACCTACATTTTTCCCGCTGGAGCCGACTACTACGAAGCAGTGTTTCTGGCAAACGCGACAACAAACACCAACGTGCACTTTCAAGTATCCGTTGAAAAACCAAACGTGGCATACCCTTTTTCTTGGCTGGGCACCTTCGCTAAAGCCCTGTTTTTCCTAAGCTGGGCAGCGCTGATGCTGGTTCTTCTTGTGCCGATTCTGAAGAACCGTTTCGAAACAGCCACAGAAAAACGCTCTCCCCTTCTGGTTTTGAAGAAAAAAAATGTGCGGCGGCTGCAAATCGCCGTTTTGGTTTCCCTGCTTTTCTGGATTGGACTTTTGGCGGTGAACACTTATCCGTTGGCGACCTTTGAGAACTGGTACACCGACAGCGCGCGGCACCCCTACACTTCTGCTTTTTTCCTAAAGGACGGCTTCTCAGTTTTTGATACTTCGCTGGGGGCACTTTCAGGAACCGACAGTTCCCTCTACAAGTATGTAACTTGGTCTGAGATGCCTCATCTTTACCCGTTGGGCAGCATCCTGCTGTTTTTACCGTTTGGCGTGTTGCTTGAAGGCGGCGTGGCTCAGACGCTGGTTTTCAAACTGGAAATTGCCCTGATGCTGGTTGTATCGCATGTGTGCCTGTACTTTTTCCTCAAACGCTTCTGGACTCAAGAGCTGACTTTGTCTTTGAAGCAATTGCTCACCAAACCGTTCAGGAAGCAGCAAGGGAGCAGCTTCGTTTTGAAGGCTCTGGGCACCTACCTTTTCTACATTATCTTGGTGATTTACGCAGCAAATGGGCAGTTCGACAGTGTGGCTTTTCTTTTCGCGTTACCCGCCATGTTCATGTTTCTCAGAGAACGCTACGACTGGTTCCTGCTGCTTGGAGCTGCATCTTTAACCGTGAAGTACCAGGCAGGCATCTTCCTGATTCCCCTTGTTCTTGTAAGCCTGATTCGACTTGCCCAGCAGCCTAAACCGTTAACCATATTCAGAAACAAAGTGGTCTTGGCTGCAATCGCGTTGACTGGCGTAGACTTCCTGACCGCTTACCTCAGCGCGCCCTTCCTGATGTCTGCCCGACCCGAATTCGTAATGAACGTAGCGAACGCTTTTAGCCCCCACGCCCAGCTTCCTTGGTCAGTGCAGGCTTTCGCCGTCGCTGCGACTCTGGTGGTGACGTTGACTTGCGCCGTTTACCTGCTGAACAGAAACCGTTTGATGTCTCTTTTCGCCGTGTTCACACTGCTGCCTGCGTTTACTATGCCCTATTTTCAGGTTTGGTATTTGCCTTTCTTCTTTGTTTACCCCCTGATTCCCCAGTCGAAGCGCTCCATGGAAGTCACGATGGGATGGCTAATTTTCATGGTGCTGGTGCTTTCCTTCGGCGGCTTAGCTTTTAATCCGCTCACGATTCTGGACAACATACGCAGGGTCTTGGGCTTCGGGTAAAGCCTCCTTTACGGCTCAAAAGCTTCTGTGTGCCCAAAGAGCTTAATTGCTAATCCACAAACTACACTTAACCAAAAGCAGGGCTAAACGGAGCGTAAAGGGTGTCTTCTAGAGACTGGGTGTATGAAAGATTCAGCGAATTCTACAAGAGCCCCCGCTACGAGTTTCCCTCGCCAGCCTCGTTTAGCCAAAGAGAATACGGTTTTCTTCTCTTCAAAGAACGCGCCATGGTGCGCCACAAAGGCTTTGCCTCTTCCACAGCGTTGCGTAGTTTTGTTAGGCAGCGGATTCCCTCCGATGTCTACCACTCCTGCGCGTACTACGAGAACCCCGAGGCGGAGATGGATAAGAAAGGCTGGGCGGGCGCCGACCTGGTTTTTGACATAGACGCCGACCACATTCCGACGAGCTGCGGCAAAATCCATGACGAATGGAAATGCAGCAACCCCGACTGCGGCGTATCGGGCGGCATGGTGGGCAGAGGCATCACACCCGATATGTGTCCCGCATGTGGCGGGGTCAAATTCGAGACGAAAACGTGGGCTTGTGAACAATGCATCGACACCACCCGCGTGGAAACCCGCAACCTTCTTGACATGCTTATGGCTGACTTTGGTTTTTCTGAGCACGAAATTCGCACGTTCTTTTCTGGGCACCGCGGATACCACATCCACGTCGAGAGCGAGGCTGTCCGAAGCTTAGATGCGGTGGCACGCAAGGAAATCGTTGATTACGTTACAGGTATAGGCATAGATTTGTTTGAAGAAAAGAAGCGGGCACCCCACAGGTCAAGACAAAAGAAAGCTTCTACCCCAACGTTTAGTCTGGGCGATTACGGCTGGAAACGACGACTCAAACGCGGCATGCGCAGCTTCCTTCAAACCGCATCAAAAGAAGACTTGAAGGCAATCGGCATCAAGCAAGGCGGCGCCAGTGCCATCGTGAAAAACAAAGAAACGATTCTTAATCGCTGTATAGATGAAAATCGGTGGAACATTGTCAGGGGGGTGGGCTATGAGACTTGGATGCGCATAGCCGAGCACGTGAAGAATCGGGAAATCTCGCAAATCGACACCGTAGTAACCAGCGATGTCCACCGCCTCATCCGCGCCAACGGCACCCTGCATGGCAAAACTGGCTTGCTGAAGGTGGAGTTTCCCGTGAAGGAACTAGACACGTTTGACCCGTTTGTGGGAGCAGTAGCTTTTAAAGGAGGCAACACAAGAGTTTCCATCTGGGACGCGCCTGAATTTAAACTAAGTGGGGAAACGTTTGGTCCCTACAAAAATCAGCAGGTGACCTTACCCACTGCGGCGGCGGTGCTGCTTATCCTCAAGGGTAGAGCAGAGTTGGCTGAGGTGCAAAGTTAGCAATGTATGATGAACTGTACGCTGCTTGGCGGCTGGAAATAGAAAACGGAGCATTAAGCAGTTTACCCTCCGACTTCTATGCACGCCTTGTAGAGTACCTGCGCCGCATCAAGGAAGACAACAGAGAACTGGAGCAGAAAACCGTCCGAACAACCCTGCTTGCACATGAGGGAACAAACGTAACCCGCATGACACACGAACTTATTGCTGCACGATACCGCAAACTGGTCAAGATGGCTGTGGCGGGCAAGCGAGTGCCTCTGGATTTTCTGGCTGCCGAAGAACAGCAGCTTTACAGCGGAGTTTCGCCCTCCACAGAAGCCTTCAACCGATTCGCTGAGGGCATCCTGCAAGGTCAACTGATGAAAATAGAGGTGGAAACGGCGACAGCTCAGATGCATCAGTTAACAGAGCCACCTGTGGCTAACAAGCGGGTTACGCTGCGGTTCCTCAAGCCTGTTCCTTCCATAATCGGCGTGGACATGAAGAGTTACGGTCCATTCTTGGTGGAGGATGTGGCTTCGGTGCCTGTGGAGAACGCGAAAATCCTCATTAAGCAGGGTTTGGCAAAGCAGATTGAGTTTTAACGACGGCTTTTTTTCGGGTTCTAATTTTACGCCAAACGCTTTGGCTGACTAGAATCAGAAGCGGGTATGCAACTATCCAGATGACAGCGTAGAGCGGTCCATAATACAGGTGAATTTCGTTTACTTGGGGGGAACGGACGCCGTAGACGATGCCTGTGGTAAAGATATTCACTATCCTAAACGCGTTGATGAGGTAGGTGACGGCTGCTCCGAAAACAAAGTAGCCTATCTTTGCCTTCCAGCTTGAGTTCATGCGTTTGAGGAACAGCAAGATAACCACAGTGAAAATGAGAAAGCTTTCAATGCCCGCACAAGGCCAAGCAATGGAGAATGTAGCTGAAGCGGAGCCCTGCATAGCGGTTAATTGCGGCATGGTGCCCTGCTCACTGTTCTGAATGTAGGAGATGCTTGTGGAGTAACCCATAAGGTTGAGGATGGCGGCGGCAAGAGCGGTTGTGGTGGGAACAAAAATCTGGAACGGCGCAAACTGCCCGTAAGGGAAAACGTTGTCGATTGTGTATATGGCTCCCACCATGAATATGAAGAAAGCGGGAACCGAAAACACCTTCATCCCTTTAAATCCATACAAAAGCCAAACCATCACAGAGAACATGGCTGCGAAAGCAAGATACTCAATCGACAAGGGCATGGATTGCTCCCATGGCAACGCCACTTCAGCAGCTAACCCTTGCGTTAAGTGGCTATGTATCGCCCAGTTCGTGATGGCCTCGTTTAGTCCCCAGTAATAGGACGCCACAACATACACCGTAGGCAGCACCATCGCTACCGCAACCGCCACCGTCCGCGCAGAAACCAGTTTGCGAAGTCGACTTTCCCGCAGCTTTTCCCAATCCAAAATCAGCTCCAAGCCGATAAGCCAAATAAAGAACAACTGAAAGGTTCGCCCTTTCCACATCGCCTCAAACGTGGCGGGCTCCAACAGATACAGCCAAAGAAATGGAACCGCAAACGCCACCAACGGTAAAAGCCTGATTAGTACGCCTGACCTTTTTTTGGCGGTCTCCAGAAAGTTTGGCTCCACGGTACCGACCCTTTGATACTATGACTCTGTTTTTGTTTTAATAAGAATATCCCCAACCTTGCCGCATCCACGTTTCAAACGCGCGCAGATACATAAAAACGGTTTATAAAACCTGAAGTGGTTTGCTTTTTGTGTAGTTGCCCTTTGGATAAGCCTTCGATGGAGCCCCGCAGCAACCAAATTGTTTAAGAAAGCGAAAAAGTATAAGAGTGCGCATGTTTTCTTTATGGAAAGCTGGTAGTGAAAAACGTGAACGTTCCCAAAGAAGTCACCACGTACTGTCCAAAATGTAAAACTCACAGGAAACACGCCGTCTCTCTGTACAAAGCTGGAAAACGTAGAGCCATGGCAGTCGGCGAACGCCACCACAAACGCGAGAAAGAAGGCTACGGTGGACAAGGGTTCCCTCTGCAAAAAGAGTTCGCCAAAACCACCAAAAAGCAGACTCTGCGTCTGAAATGCAGGAAATGCGGCTACATGCGGCACAAAGACGGCATGCGCCTAAGAAAACTAAACATAGCTTAAGGGAGGAAAACAAAAGAATGAGTGAATGGAACAAGCTTATCCCCAAACCAAACAGCACGTTCCTGCGGGTTAAATGCCCCAAGTGCGGCAACGAACAACTTATCTTCAGCCATGCAGTTAATGTAGTTAACTGCAACGTCTGCAGTGCTGTGCTCGCAGAACCTTCAGGCGGAAAAGCCAAACTGAAGGGCGACGTGCAAGCAGTTTTAGAGTAAGGAAGCATCAAAGAGATGGTTGAGAGAAAGCCCGAATACCCCGAGCCAGGCGACCTTATAATCGCGACGATAGAAACCGTCACCGACTACGGAGCATACGCCAGACTCGACGAATACGACAAACGGGGCTTACTCCACGTCTCCGAAATCTCAAGCAGTTGGATCCGTAACATCCGCGATTTTGTACGGGAAAACCAGAAGATGGTTCTCAAAGTTCTCCGCGTGGACCCCCAAAAAGGTCACGTAGACCTGTCTTTGAGACGTGTAACCAAACGGGAACGCATAGAAAAAATTAAGTCGTGGAAACGAGAACGCAAAGCAGACGCTCTTCTGCGGGGCGTAGCCGAAAAAGTGGGTTTGTCCGCTGAGGAAGTCTACGAGAAAGCCGGTCTGTTACTGGACGAGCGGTACGGGTTATACGAGGGCTTTGAGCGGCTGGTTAAAGACGGTCCTGAAGTTTTAACCAAGCTTGGCGCGCCCGAAGACTTAGCAAACGTTTTTGCGCAGGTCGCTGAGGAACGCATACGCGTCAAGATGGTGAAGGTCCGCGGAACCATCGAAGTCCGCTGCATAAAACCTAACGGCGTTAAATGTATCCAAGATGCATTCTCATCCGCAAAGAAATCTGAGAAAACCCGCGACTCCGAAATCGAGTTCGCCGTGATAGCTGCCCCCAAGTACAGTGTGGAGGTGGCGGCGGAGAACTGGAAGCGCGCCGAGGAGCTTCTTCAGAACGTAAGCCAAGCCGTGGTTACAAACGTGACTAAGGCTGGCGGGAACGGTTCCTTCAGAAGGGAGAAGTAGTGGTTTGGCTTCTGCGCAAGTGTGAACGTTGCGGAAGCTACACACTGAAAACTGATGTTTGTCCCCGCTGCGGCGGCAAAGTGCACATTCCGCATCCTGCCAAGTTTTCTCCAGAAGATAAATATCTTAAGTACCGATTAGCCCTCAAGAGGCAAGCGCAGGAGCAGGACGCAAAGTGAAATCCACTTATGTTAAAGAACGCGCCCCGATAGATGCAAACAACCCCATACTAATCGAGGGCTTACCTGGCTTGGGGTTAGTGGGCAAAATCGCCATCCGCTACCTTGTGAAGCAGTTTAAAGCAAAAAAATTCGCATACCTATACAGCCCGCACTTTCCATATTTCGTGTTGGTTAACAAGAAAGGTAATGTGCGGCTGCTCAGAGGCGCCTTCTACTACGTCAAAAACGCCGCGGGCCCCCACGACATCATCCTATTTACAGGCGATAGCCAAAGCCAAACCATCGAGGGGCAGTATGACATCGCGGAGAAAATGCTCTCCTTCGCCAAGAAACACAACGTCGGCACAATCGTGACCATCGGCGGCTACCGCATGGAAACCGAGGGCAAACCTAAAGTGGTTGTTGCAGGAACCGACCAGCAAATCCTAGACAAAGCTATGTCCGCGGGCGCGGTCGTTAGCGAAACAGGTAGCCCTATCGTGGGCACCGCAGGCTTAATTCTTGGTTTGGCGCGGTTCAAAAAAATCGACGCGCTTTGCATGCTTGGCGAAACCCGTGGATACCTCCCTGACCCGCTGTCAGCACGCAGCGTCATCGAAGTCATCAAAAACATGTTCAACCTCGACATAGACTTGGCAGGCATAGACCAAGAAATCAACAAAGCAGACAGAATGGTGGTGCGACTGCAAAAAATCGAGGAAACCGTGGCAACGCAGGCTGAGGAAACCCGCAAGGAAGAAGACAAAAAAACTACCTACATCTCCTAAACAGCAAAATTCATGTTCTGGAACATGAATAGGCTTTTCCTTAAATCAGTGGTCTGAACGGTACCCTTCTGATGCTTTTTCAGGTAGGCAAGAAACGCTCTATGCTGCTTCGGCTCTATCTCTGAAATTATGGCGTATTATCTACTGTAAAGTAAAACGTGTCGGACACAGCAATAGTGTCCCCGTAATCTGGTCCCCACCCGTAATCAGGGTCAAAATTGTATCGCCCCATCAAGACTGAAACAACCACATTTTGAGGACCATCAGGTATGTTGCTGAGAAAGAACGAAATATCCCAAAATAGCCCAAGATTCGTGATGTTATATTCTCGCATTCTTGACAATTCGCTTGGGGTAATTTCGCTCTGATAAAGTAATGTGTCGTTTGTTTCCCAGCTTGGGGTAATGGACACTCTGTACAAATATACACTCGTTCCTTCATTGAGCCTCGTTGTTGCATGTACAAATAAAAGTCCTGGGCTTGATATGAAAGAGCCATTTTGTAATATACTATGAGGCTGTGAAAAATTGCTAAGAGAGAAACGTATGATCGGCGGAGATGGCTCTGGGGTAGGCAAAGGCCAAGGTGTGGGCATTGGTGATGGTAAGAGACTGGGGTCGTTCCAGTAAAGCACACAACAGTACCTGTTGACCTCTTGGGGCTGCAGGTTGTCATCGTAAATTATGTCCAGTCCATCGCCGTACTTCTGCAGAAGACTGTGAACGATTATGGTTTGATTAAAAGCAAGCTCGTTTGTCCCGTTGATTGCTTTCCATAGCCCCCAGAGTTTTTCTTCTGATCCACGGAAGGCATACGCGAAGCCATACGGGAGGACATATGCTCTTCGCTCGTTAACTGCGTAGCTGTTTCTGGGGTGGCTTTTTGCATAGTCCCAGAACTTCTGCATTGCTTGTAGATGTTCAGGCTGTAAAATGCCTTGAGTGTAGTTTTCGTTTGCGTCAAATACGATGATGTATTTTGCGCCGCTGTTGTAGGCTAGTACCATGTCTTCGTAGAGTTTATCGCCTGGCTCGATGTATGGTGGATTTGTGTACGTGTAGGTTATTACTATTCCCCAGTCTTTGTTTTGCATCTGAGCCGCGCCCCTGCAGAGAGCAATACTTAGTTGTCTGCTGTTGTTCCAGTTAAATTCGGCGAAGACGGTGTCGTATCCGCCTTTATAGTCAAACCAGTAAAGCGCGTAATCTGAGGTGAAAAGCGGGTAATTCTTTGTAGAATTGAGGGCGTCTAAAACAGAGTTGTGCAGTGTGCTGTTGAGAAGTTTCTCAAATTTGAGTGCAGCGTCAGTATGATTTGCTACGTAATTGTCTTTGTATCTGTAGCTGACCCACTCAAATTGACCACTAACATTGATGTAGCATCCCTCTAGGTTTGTCAGTTTCACTGTACCTCTGGGCGAGTTATCCAAAACATTTCCGCCAGGTTCATCTTTAACAGGGTGCAAGAAACCCAGCAGCTGGTCACCCCAGTTTGTTTGGGTATCCTCCAGCCACTGGGCTGCTTGGGGAAAGAAGTTCGGGTCTGACTCACCGCTGGCGTTTCCGAACTTTTTGGGCAAGAAACTCACAAAGGATAAGCCGTGGTTGTAGGCGTACTGCAGGACGTCGCTGAGGACTGTGGAGTTGTCGGTGATGCCTGTGGTGCCCATCACAAACAGGTTGGTGAAACCGCTAACTTGGTCGATGAGCACTTTAGCCGCATCTGACCCAGCTGCGGGGCAGTAAGCCATATCAACGCCCACATAGACACCAGGAGAAGTCTGCTCCACAGCGTTGTTCGTTAGACTGATACTTAGAAAAACCGTTGAAATCAGAAGCAAAGAAACCAGAACAACGCTTAGTTCTTTACGCTTCATGTGAATTCATTTTTTCTTTATGCCCGCGGTAACTAAATAACTATTTTCCAGAAAAACGTACCAGCGTTTGCCTAGGCAAAATGCCACAGTTAAACCACCCTTTCAAAAGTCCATATTCTCAGCAAATACCCACAAAACCAAACTCGGCTTCTGCTACGTTAAGAGTATAAATAGAGGGGGGCTATAGAAGCAAAATCACGCGTTAGTCCCGGAATTTAGGTTTTCTTTAAGCGTCCTTCGCCTGGTTCATACAGGGTGCCTTCGCGTAGCAGTTGCCCAATCATGCGGTCAATTTCTGAACGGGAAAGCTTATGCTTCTCTTCCAGCATAGCCACCAATGTATCTTTCTCTACAGTGCCCGTTTCCCGCTCCATATCCACAACCGCAGACAGCACCACCTGCAGCTTGTCACGCACGCTTTTGGGTCTGCCAGTCATGATTATGTCAATGTCCATCTTGTAGCTGCTCATGTCGATGCCGACTTCCTCCAGCGAACGCTTCATAATGGTTATGGCTGCTTCTGCGTCTTCCCCTGTGACTTCTTTGCGTAATGCTGCTCGTGCTCTGGCTTCAGCAACGCGAACCAGCGACTCCAACTGACGTGCAGTGATGGCTACTGGTGAGCCTTCTGATTCGCTGGCGGAACGCATAGCCAAATAGAATTCCCGCAGCCGATTCAAAGCATCCGTGCTTAACTCAGGTTGAATGCTCTTGGAGTAGCTGATGTATTTGCGCAGCAGGTCCGCATCCACCGGTGCTTCTACAGGGCTGATGCCGCGTTTATGAATCTCCAAAATGTGCTGGCTCATCTTGCTGTCTGCTTCACGGTTAGGTACATCCCGCAACACGAAGATAATGTCGAATCTTGAAAGGATAGTCACGGGTAGACTGATGTTTTCGGCTACGGTTCGGTGCGGTTCGTATCTGCCCAGCGCAGGGTTTGCCGCTGCTAAAACCGCTGTACGCGCATTCAACGTTGCCACGATGCCGCCTTTTGCCACTGAAACCGTGTGCTGCTCCATAGCTTCGTGGATGGCAACGCGGTCTTCTGGACGCATTTTGTCCATTTCGTCGATGCATGCGATGCCTTTATCCGCTAAAACCAGCGCGCCAGCTTCAAGGCTCATGCTGCCGCCTTTCTCTCGGACAACCGCAGCCGTCAACCCTGCCGCGGTGGTTCCCCTGCCCGAAGTGTATAAGCCACGCGGCGCAATACGGGCAACGTACTGTAGCAGCTGGCTTTTGGCTGTTCCAGGGTCTCCGATGAGTAGCGCGTTCATTTCGCCTCTAACATTAACGTCTGGCAGGCTTTTGCTGCATCCACCGCACAGCAGATACAGGATGGCTTCTTTGATGTGGTCGTAGCCGAATATGCTGGGTGCGATGCTGCCGGTGAGTTTTTTGTGGATTTTGGGGTCTCTGCCCAGCGTGAGGATTTTTTCTTCTTCCTCTTTGGTTATAACAGTGGTTTCGGGTTCTTTACCCATGATTTCTATGCTGTTCGCGTCGAGCTGCAGGATGAAGGTGCGGAGTTTACCGATGCCTGGACGCGATGGCGCAAAGGCGTGGACGATGCCCACGATGCTTACGTGGTCTCCTGGGCGTGCGACGTCGACGACTTCGCTGCCGATGAGTTTAACGGCTAACGTTCTTGGAAGTTGCCCTGGCGGCAGATCTTCGGGGCGTTCTTGCAGGCGCAGGTCTTGGCTGTCTATGAATGTTGAGTCATCCTGCATGAATTCGAATGGGCCGTCTTTTCCGCAGTCGGGGCTTGCGCAGACGGCTGGTGCCTTGAGGAATTGCCCTGATTGTTCTATACGGCTGACGTTGCCGCATCGTTTGCATTTGAAGGCTGCCTGCATAACCATGGGTCGCACGGGGGTTGCGCGGACGACAATGGCTTCTATCATGACGAGTTTGCCCATCTGCTTGCTGCCGAGTTTGCGGAGTTGTTCTCTGCCCAGCATGTTGGCGATGCGGACGGTGACTTTCTCGATTTTCTCGGTGTACTCGCGGTCTTCTATGCCCAACTGTGCGTAGGCGGCGTTGTCTGCGTGTTGCAGGTACTCGTCTGGTTTGGCTGTGAGGGTTTCGGCCAGTTTCTGGTCAAAGGCGAAGAGGTCCTCAAAATTAACGGTGAAGCTTTCTCTGCCTTGGATAGCCATTTGGCTGATTTTCTGTCGGTACTTTTCCATTTTGAAGAATTCTAAGAAACGTTCCTGTGGGTCAGCGTTGTCTTCTTTTGTCATGTTTTCTCAGTCATCCTTGGGTTTCATGTTGTAGGATTTGGTTTCGCCATTGGCTGACGATTTTGCCCATCTGCATGTAGACAAGTTTTTCTTCGGCTGTGAGTTTGTTTATGATGTACTCGCTTTGGGTGGGTCCTGAAGAGAGCGACACGATTTTTTTAAGTCGACTGTTTACAATGTCATCTGCCAGATGCCTAGTTTTCTGGTATTCCGTGATTTTTTCAGGTTGCCTTGCCAGATCCTTTTTTAGCTGTTTGAGGTATCTGCGCAGTTTAGGGTAGAAATCCTCTGGTAGCTCGCTGATTTGCCCTGCGACTTGTACGCGTTCTTTCCATTGAACCTTGTAGAGTTTGGTGGCGTCCAAGCTGTCTTCCTCGCGGAAATGCACAATTCCCGCTTTGGCAAGTTCTCGTGCTATCCAGAAGTGTATGTCGTATTCGTTGCCTTCCTGCAAGGGTCCAATGGAGATGCCTGTAAGAGTTACCTTTGGGAAGTTGCGGTTCGCGATAACTTTCACGCGGGTGTTCTCGAAGCGAAAATCCAAATCATCAAGCTTTAACGGCAACCCAGTTCCCTCAGGCTGTAAGTTTTATGCTTTTCGGGGTGCAGAAGTATGGGCTGAAGAGATTTAACCTTTTAGACTAGAAACCAGATAACCCCACGCGACACCGCGAACACAGAAAAACACGAAAAAATCCAAATCCGATGGGCTGCAACTTGGCTTTTGCTTATTCATTCATCTTGTTATCGAAAAGGACAAATGCCGAGCCGCTGAGGAACCAAATTGACTACTTTTGGTCACAACCACCCGCTAAACAGCCGAATCCATCAGCAGAAGCATCCTTGTTACTGCGGTTTCTCTTTGGTACCCCTCTCTATTGTTTCTGTGGGCTTTGCCTCTGGTTGCTTTTTTGTTTCTGGTTGTGTTTTGGGTTTTTCTTGTGTCCAATTTTGTCTTTAAAAGGGATTTTTTGCCTGAAAAAGGCTGTTTGTCTGGGCTTTGGTTGTGGATAGAGGCTGTTTTTGGGTTAGGGCCAGATTCCTAAGACCTTTATTGCATTGGCGACTCGCCCAACACCTAGCATCAGGGCGCCTGTGCGCAGGTCGCTTTCCTCCTTTTGGCTCAGTGCGTGCACGTCTTCGAATGCTTTGGTCATTTTCTCCTCCAGCTTCCTGTTTACCTTCTGTAGTGGCCAGTGCTCGCGGGTGAGGTTTTGTACCCATTCGAAGTAGCTGGCGGTTACGCCGCCGCAGTTCGCCAGTATGTCGGGAATCAGGCAGATGCCTCGCTCGTGTAGGGCTTGGTCAGCTTCGGGGGTGGTGGGTCCGTTGGCGGCTTCCGCGACCATGCGCGCCTTGATTTTGTCGGCGTTGCTGCAGGTTATCTGGTTTTCCATCGCCGCAGGAATCAGCACCTCGCATTGTGTCTCGATGAGTTCTTGGTTGGTGATGTTTCTGCAGTCTTTGAAGCCTTGGACGGAGCCCGTTTTTTCCTTGTGGGATAGAACCTGCGTGGGGTTTAAGCCGTCTGCGCGGTAGATGCCGCCTGTGGAGTCGCTGACGGCGACGACTTTGCAGCCGATTTCCGCTGCTGCCTGCGCCGCGTGGTAGCCGACGTTGCCAAAACCCTGAACCGCCACGGATGCACCTTTCAGTTTCAGGTCGATGTTTTGGGCGGCTTGCTTGACGCAGTGGATGACACCTCTGCCTGTGGCTTCGGTTCTGCCTTCGCTGCCGCCGACCTCCACTGGCTTGCCCGTGACGCATTCGGGAACGCTGTAACCTTTGAGTTGGCTATAGGTGTCCATTACCCACGCCATTGTCTGCGCGTCTGTGTACATGTCAGGCGCAGGTATGTCGCGGTGTGGACCCAAGTAGTCGACGATTAGGCTCACGTATCTGCGGGTCACCCGCTCCAGTTCTTGTTTGGTCAGTTTTTTGGAGTCGATGCATACGCCGCCTTTGGCGCCGCCGTAGGGTATGTCGGCTATGGCGCATTTCCATGTCATAAGCATCGACAACGCCTTCACTTCGTCTATCGTGATGCCTGGGTAGTATCGTATGCCGCCTTTGAAGGGACCCCTCACATCCCAGTGCTGCACCCGCACACCGTTGAAGACGTCTATATCCCCATTGTCTAAGCGTATGTCTATGCTTACCATGATGCTGCGTTTAGGCTGGCTGAGCATCTTGTGGATTCCCGCGTTTAACTCCAGCTTTTGCGCTGCAAGATTAAGCTGAGCCAACGCCACCGACAAAGCTGTATGTTCCACTGCCATACCCTCCCGTCGCGTTCTACGCCGTCTGGACTGTTGCGGCTTCCTCTTTGAGTAGCCTCTTGGCTTCGGTGTCATCGAAGTTTTTAAGGTTATACACTTCAAGATGCTTGGGGTCGCCGATGGTTCCCTGCCCCTTCAACTGCGTTGAACTCAAACTCTTCCCACGCAAAAACAACAAATCTACATGCTGCTTGGTCACCCTCAAAGCGGCTATGTCCTTGTCGTTTAAGGCATACGTAATTCTCTCGCTCCGCACACTCTCCACAACTTTGGGAACATTCCCTTTAACTAACTCGCGTAGCCTCTTCACCAAAGGCTTTTTGTCTTCGTCGACGGCGTTCAAAACCTCTTCTACAGTCCTATGTTTACTTTTCACCATAATAATTTCTCCAAAACCCATCCATGAACCCTTTAGCCTAAGCGTTTTAATTAATTTTCCTATAACCACCCGAAACGCTGCTGAAACCGTTGTGCCTTACCGCGTGTTCTGTGCGGCGGGTCTATTTTTCTACGGCTTTTCGTATTCTGCGTAGTTCCTGCAGCATTTCTTGATTCACGTTTTTGGGTATTTCCGCTTTGGCTTCCACCGCCATGGGCTCGACGCCTTTGACGAAATTCATGATTATGTCTTTGATTTCCTCAAAGTTTTTGACTCCCACAATCTCTGCTTCCGCCATTTTGCCTGCGCTGTTGGCTGCTGAGAAACCTGCTGTCTGGATGGCTAATTTGCCCAATTCGAAATGCCTTGAGATTGGACCTTGATAGGTGTTAACGTTTGTGATGCGGTTGTAGGGCACTACGCTTTTGGTTTTCCACCAGACCCCTTTCGTGACAATCAACTCGTCATCTTCCAGAACGTATTTTATGGATTCTTGGAACTTTCGAATCCAGTATAAGGTGTACGTGGATATGCCAAGCAGCGCCGCTAGAGTGGTAGAGGCAACCACAATCGCCGCCAACACTTCGCCTGTGACTGCTAACCCAACTGTCAACGGCATTAACCATGAGATGAACCCGATTAAAACCACAAAAACCAGATACGTTTGGTAAAGCCCAATCAGCTCAGATTCTGCCCCAAACTCCTTCACAACGCCCACCTAATCCACCTGCCTAACACTAACGTTCGTATTTGCCCTTATTTATTTTCCGAAGCTGAAGAAGTCGTCTGTCCCTTTTTTATAAAAAAATGTTGAAAAGAAAGAAAGGAAGTGGAGTTTGTTTACTCCAAGATTTGTTCGATGGCGTCCTTCTCGACTTCGTCGGCTAATGGGATGCCTGTGACTTTTGTCGCCAACTCTGAGAGGCTCATGAGGTCGCCTCTGCCCAGTAAGTCGAGTTTCCACTTGCGGTTGCCCGCCATCAGCTGCTTTAAGCCAACGCCGATTCTGTCTGTCAGGTAGGTGTAGAGTCCGACGCCTTCCAATGGAATCTCTCCTAGGGATGCTCCGTACTTTGCTTTCAACTCTGGCATGGCGATGAAGAACTTGTCTGGTGTGGTTCCGAAGCGGTCTGCGAACTGTTTGGGTAGTTTGCCTTCTGCGGCGAGTTGCTTGAAGTAGCTGGATTTCATGACTGCGGTAATTGGTGAGCGCCCCATCAGAACTGCTTTGACAAGTGGGCCTTCTCCGAAGTTGCTCAACGCGATTGTCTTGAAAATCGACGTTTCTTCTATGAAGCCGCCTGCCATAACCAAGTCAGGAACGTGTCTGCCTTTCTTCTTGAGTATCTGCGCGCATCTGAGCACGATTGCCTGTAGGTAAACGGTGGGTATGCTCATTTCATCCATCATGGGAACGGGGCTCATGCCTGTGCCGCCGCCTGCGCCATCAAAGCTCAACGCCTCGATTTTTGCTTCGGAAGCAAACTTCATGGTGTACGCCACTGCGGAAGGTCGGTACGCACCTGTCTTGAGGAAAACTTTCTTGGCGCCCTGCTCGCGTAGCCACTCGATGTCTTCCACGAAGTCTTTCTCTTTGGGTATGCCTACTCTGCTGTGGCGCTCAAACGTGTTGAACACGCCGTTCTTGAAGGCTTCCTGAACAACTGGGTCTTCAGGGTCAGGGATGACGATGTAGCCGCGTTTCTTGAGCAATATGGCTTTCTGTAGGTCTCTGAGGCGCACTTCGCCGCCTATGGCTTTGGCTCCCTGTCCCCACTTGCGTTCGATTATGTTCACTTCAAGCTGTGACAGTGCGTAAACGTCTATGCCCAGCTTCTGGTCCTCCACGTTTGTCTGGATGATGACGTCGCCGTATTTTCCATCCCAGAATTTGCGGAACAAATCTACGCGTCGTTTCAGTTCAGGTGAAGACATGACTTTGCCGCTGACAAGCTTGGATTCCACGTCCATGCCGACGACGTTTTCTCCGACGGTGATGGAGACGCCTGCTAGGGCTGCGCCTGTTGCGAGTCCTTCCCAGTTTATGCGTGCAACATCGGTGGAGCCGAAAGCGCCTGTGAGTACAGGCAACTTAAGGGGCATGCCGCCGACTGAGGTTTCCACGTTAGCGTTGGGGAAAATGGCGACCTCGCTGCTTTCTTTGATGCCTTGAGCTTCAAACAACCCTGCTTGGATGCTGAGTTGACTCCAGTCTAGACCGAAGTTCTTCAGGGCGCCAGCGGTGCTTGAGCCGAACTGGACAGGTTCAGGGTATAGTGCTTCGCGTCCGCGAAACGCGGATAAGCTGATTTCGCAAAGGACTGGGCAGTCGCGGATGCATATGGGGCACATGCCGCTTATGGTGCTTGTGTCTTTTACGCGGGTGTTGGTTCCAACGGTTGATTTCCCGTTAAGGTAAGAACTGTTCTTGTGTACACGTTCACTCATTTTTATTTCTCCATTATACATTTGCGCATTTTTCAGGCTTCTTTAAGCGGGAATTCTGTACGAACGTTCATGTATTTAATCCTAGTCGCTATTGATTGTATGCAAGAAAATGAAAGAAGCGGCTGGTAAACGAAACATATGTCTAAGACAATACGTGAACAAAAAAATGTTTATAACCAAAAACCATGAACAACTTGAATCTTTGTTGAGCCCCGCCTAGCCTATTCCCCGATGGTTTTGCCCTCTTCAAGGCAGCGCCCACAGATACATTTAAACGGCAAATTCTTTGTTTCACAAATCTCATAATACCTACACTCCAAACACGGAAAATCCTTGCCGCAAATCAGGCAGCTCTGCATGAACCCCACGTTTTTATCATTAAGGATTTCCCCCAGAGTGTCAATGACTTTTTCGATGTTGTTGTAGCTGTTGACGCAAAAAGTGCCGTTAGCACGGTCGTACTGCAAACCCAGCCGCATCAAAAGAACAAACTTGTCCTTCTCCAAACGGGGAAGCCGAAAAGCCTTCTTGTTCAAAACAACCATACTGTCTTCCTCCACCTAAAACTTGCTCATTTTCTTTAGGAACTCAACCTCTTCAGGCGCCAACTCAAGCCACGACGCCACAGGCAGAGCTTTTTGTTTCTCAAGCATAACCTTCAGGAAAGGCACAAAATCCTCCTTAGCGGTTTGGCGGGAAACGTGACATCGCTGCCCAATCTTGCCACAGATTTTCTCTAGAGTTGTCCGTTTGCCTTTGGTCCAGAACAGCGTGATGACGCGTATAGGCGGCGAAATCAACGTGAACGGCTTGTACGACTGGGGCGAAACCGCCGCTGCCCTAGCCAAATCGTTGAAGAAGTACCGCAGCAGATGCCAGTGTTCTGTGCCGATTCTGCCTCTGAACATGTCTGCCTGCGACACAAAATCGTACGCCTCAGCCAACTCCACGGGGTCAGTGTACCGAAGAGGCAAATTGTCGCCTACCGCCATGATAAAATTGTCGTATTCAACGCTGGAGCGGAAAAGCAGTAAAGAAGCCTCCTCCAGCGACTTAGCCGAAAAATACTCCCTTAGCACCTCATCCATGCCCACATCCTTGTTTCTGGCGCTCAGAATCATTGTGTCCTGCAATGTGAGGGTCTTTTCTGTTTCGGCAAGGCTCTGCAGGTCATTTATGGCTGACCGCACATCGCCGCGGCTGTTCTGGGCGATTTTTTCCAACGCTTCAAACTCCGCCTCCACCCCCTCTTTCTGGCAAATCTTGCGCAGCGTAGCGATAATCAGTGGGATGCGTACCTGCTGAAACCTGACCAATGCACACACCTTCTTGAGGGGACGCAGCTTCTGCAGGTCAGGGTCGTTTGCCGCCATGATAACTGGCACACGGGCGTTCTCCACAATCTTCAAGAGGGCGCTTACTCCCCCGCGGTCCTCGTTGCCTGCGATGCCGTCAACTTCGTCCATGAAGAGAATGTTGCCTTTGCTTTCCTTGTAGAAGGTGTCTAGTGCGACAAAAGACGTTGCGGGTGCAGCTACAGCTCTCACGGCTTTTTCTGAGCGCGTGTCGCTGGCGTTCATTTCGATAACTGTGAAGCCGAATTCGTTGGCGGCAGCGTTAACTAGGGTGGTTTTGCCTACTCCGGGGGGTCCATAAAGCAGCACCGCCTTCTTTGTGCGCCGTTTGCTTTTGAACCAATCTATAAAGGCGGCTTTGGCTTCGTCGTTGCCTACAACGTTAGCTACCTTTTTTGGACGGTACTTCTCAACCCAGAGCAGGTTTTCACTCACTGGTTTTCCCCTTGCGTTTTGCCAACTTTGCCGAATTGGGCAAGCAACGCGCTAAGCTGTATGTCGCTGTTGGCTCCCTGCGTTAAGCGGTAATCGTATTCCCCGATGATGTTGGATAACTCAGCTTTCTGCTCAGGCGTCACAAACGACATCTTAAACAGCTCCCGCTGCATCTGACGGACAATTTCCGAGCCAGAAAACCCATACTCCCCCATCAACTCATACATTTTTTTCCGAGCGTCAATGAAGCTGCCGCTTAACGCTTTGTTAATCATCACCTGAACCTTCACCCCACTGACTTCGCCGACAACATTCTGCACCGTCTTTTCGTCTATGACGCCGTCCTTGTAGACCGCAGCCGTCTGCAAAGCGTTGATGGCGTGCCGAAGGTCCCCCTCAGCATAATCCACTATACGTTCAGCAGCCTCAGGGGATAGAGTGACGTTTTCTTTTTCAGCGATGAACTTCAGATGCTCCACCATGGCTTTGGGGTCTAGCTTGGAGAAGCGGAACACGGCGCATCGGCTCTGTATGGGCTCAATTATTTTGCCCGAATAATTGCAGATAAGAATGAACCGCGAAGTACGCGAGCTGGTCTCCATGATTCTTCTAAGCGCCGTCTGAGCAGGACCCGTCATCTGGTCGCTTTCATCCAATATAATCAACGCAAACGGCACGTTGCCAAACGCCGCTCTGCTGTAACGTGAGAAATCTTTCACTCTTTCCCGCACGGTGTCGATGCCTCTCTCGTCGGAGGCGTTCAACTCCAATGTGAAGGTCTTCCAGTTGGGTCCAAACAGTTCCCGTGCAATACAAAGCGCCAGAGTGGTTTTTCCCGTGCCCGGAATACCTGCGAAGAGCAGATGAGGCATCGTCTTGGGGTTCCGCATGAACGCCTTTAAGCTTTCCACGACGTCCTTCAAATCGACGACTTCATTCAGATTCTTTGGTCGGTACTTCTCAACCCACATCAATGTTTCTTCGTTAACAGCCATGAATAACCCTCAGATAAAGCAAGTTAACGTGGTCTGCTTTCCTAATTTACTTTTCCAAAAGAAAAAATCTAAACGGTAAAGCCAAAGATGAAACCGAAATCAGAAATTAGCCAATTTGGCTTCCTTCCGCCACGTCCCTATCGGGCTGCAACACCGAAACTACGCCCGCCGCGTCCTCCGCTGCCAGCATCATACATTGTGACTCAAAACCGGCCATCACGCGGCGCTTCAGGTTCATCAGGAACACGCATTTTTTACCCACAAGCTCCTCGGGTTTGTAGTACTGCATGAGCCCCGCAACTGCTTGCCTCTTCTCGGAGCCGAAATCTGCTATGATTCGGATGAGCTTCTTCGATTTTGGAACCTCGGTAACTTCCAGAATTTTGCCTACGCGTAAATCAAGCTTTAAGAATTCGTCGAAGGTGATTTCGGGCGTTTGGGGTTGTGTTTCTGTTTGCTCGGTTTTTTCTGGTTCCATGTTGCTTCGCCACAGCACCTTTCATGCGAGCAGATATTAGGTTTTCTGTGACTTACGTTCCTGATTAATTTTGTCAACTGTTGTTTGGACGCCGTTCCAGCCTTCGTTTGCCTTCGCGCGGACTACCTCGAAAGCTTCCTTCGAGTTCATTTTCGCCAAACCTTCGCCTGTGGCTTTTCTGGTCAAATACCACGCGGCGTCCAGCACCTGTCCGTTTAGCTGTGAATCCACGTTATCTGCTAGATGTACCACCAGCGCCTCGATGGTTCGGGGTCTAATTGGACCGTAGCTTCCGTAGTGGGCGGCAACGATGTGGACTAGCTCTGCGGGGAAGTTTCTTCGGACAAGCTCAGCCGTTGCCAACGAAATGTGGTCTAAGTAGTCCGCCAGCGGCGAGGAAGCGAATTCGCCCTTCTCGTTCATCGTGTAAGTGACGGGTTTAAAGATGTCATGCAGCAGGACACCCGCCGCCACAAGGTCTCGGTCAACTTTGCCTCCGTAAACCTGCTCCGCAACATCGCAGAGCGCAACGGCAATTTTCCAAGTTGCCCAAACATGCTCGACGTATCCGCCTTGGTAAGTGTGATGATGCGCCAGTCCACCCGGCGAAGCCTCAAACGAAGGACCCGTGTACAGTTTCCCGTCAAGGCTGAACGTAGGGTTCTCCAAGAAATCACCCACCTTGGCTCGAAGTTCACTGTTGTGGATTTCTTCAACTATCTCTTTCAGTTTCGCGTTCAACACGTCACTTGCCTTCTTCTGTTGTTGATGTGTCGATTTTGGCTTTCCGCTTCTCTGAAGCCAACCTGTGAGCTGCCTGAATCGGTTCAGGAACGCGTGCATCGCGGATGCAGTGCTTCACGATATTCACGGCTGACTTTAACGAAACCATGTTACCGACACTCACGTATACAGGTTTTGCCCCCCGTTGAGTCTGCACAACCGCCGCTAAAGCTTCCCCGTTCTGCACCAAAAAGTGGTCTTTCCCAACCTGTTTTGGCTCGCCTATGAGCCTGTTTTTTGCCACACCCACCGTCGGTTTACCTAACACCACACCAAGATGGCTTGCCAGTCCGAGTCTGTAGGAGTGTGCTACTCCGTGGCCATCAACTAAGAAAACATCGGGCTGCAATTTCAGCTTCCGAATACAGGCAACGAGGAGGGGTAGTTCTCTGAAAGAAAGCAGCGTGGCAACGTAGGGAAACTTCACTCGCAAAGTGGCTGTCTGGGTCTCCAGAATCTGCATTGACTCGTAGTCCAAAACTGCGACGGCGCCAAACCCCAAGTCGCCAGCGTACGCCGCATCCACTCCCGCAACCAGCCTAGCCTCGGCGGGCAAAACATCCTTGGCTATTACCTTTTGGGCAAGCAACGCTTGGGCTCTGCGGGCTTTTTTGATTGAAAACTCCACTGCCGCCGCGTCTGCTGTGGTCATGGGTTTAGCCTTTGCGGGCGGCATTTCTTTCTTCCAGTCGCTGCTCAAAGCTCCGCAGGTAGTCCTCCAGCGCTTTACGGCGGACTTCTTGGGTTAGGTCGCCGCGGGTGGCTTCGATGATTCTTCTGGACACATCGTTTTTCCTTCTTAATCCAGAAACCAGCATGTAGGCTTCATCTAACGCCTCTAACTCAACGTAGATTGTGTCCATGGTTTGCAGGCATTGCTCGCCTTTTTCCACTTCGCCTTCACGTAGGGCATCCAGCGCAAGCCGACGGTATTCCCCCACGACATCAGCTAAACCCAAGACGTATTCAACTGGCGGCAACTCAATCTCTTTTGGGGTTATGAAACGTGATTCCTCTATGAGCGTTATGAATATGCATGCCTCCGCGTACTCCTGCAGAGCCGCACTGAACATACCCCCATAAATCATTGCAGGCTGCTCTTTGGCAAGCGCCTTAAGTTCCCCTAGACGCATTTTTGCTTTCTGGAGTTGCCCCTTGGCTTCGGGGAGCCTTTTTTGATGGCTGAGCAAAATAGCTTGCTTGGAAAGGCTGGTTACTTTACGCATGTTCTGATGTGCTTCTTGACGCGTTTCTTCTTTTTGGGTTAGTTCAAGCTTGATTTCTTCTATCAAGTTTTTTAAAGTTGCAGACAGAGTCTCACGACCAGACAAGATACATGGTTATTTCTAAAAAAAGAAATGGAGAACCTGCTTATAGGTTTCCTCTCATTTAGGAGTTCGTTTATTCGGGTTCGGGCTGTTCCCATTTTTCGACAAAAAGTTTTTTGTCTCCGAGTTTGAAGCTTACCTTTACAAATATCGATTCGGCTTCCTTAAACGGAAACATGCTGTCTTCCGCGAGGTCTTTTGGCAGATAAACAAGGTATTTACCATCTTTTCTGCGGAACAGCCTTCCTCTACCTTCGTTGACCATTTTCACCATCCCTTGATTCAATTGTGGGTTTAAGATTAGGGGAACCCTTGGTTGACTATTTAAGGATTACATTCATGTATATACATAGCCCCTTTTAGTTATGCTTAAAACCTGTAGAAACTGAATGATTTGAGAGTACCGAACATTTCAGCCTGAACCAAAACGAATAGGCTTCTCTTTTTTGCTAAGTAACACCACTCTGCTGTCTAGGGATTCATCCAAAATCCTGTAGCCCGTTTTCTCCGAGAGCCTCAACGCAAAATCATAAACTTCTCTGTGGCTCGGCATGCTGTCAAAACCTAAACGTAACCCCGAAAAACCAACATGCATGTACGCCTTAGCCTCAATGTAGGTTGGTTCAGCTTTCTGCACAAGCTTGGCGTACCCCTCTATGTCTTCCATGTTCAAGTTTTTCACCAAAGTTGAACGGATAACTGTGGGGCATCGGAAACTGGGCAACTGCTCCAAAGTTTCGTTCAGCCGTTCCCACACGTCAGGCAATTGGGGGCGACAGACACGTTTGAAGGCTTCCTTATTGGGCGCGCAGACTGAAACGTACAGTTGAGTGGGTTCCTCGCTCAAACCCGCAAGTTTCTGAGGTAAATTGCCGTTGGAAACCAAAAACGTCGTTAACCCTTTAGCGTGAAGAGTGTGAATCAGTTCCCCCAGCGGTTCATAAAGAGTCGGCTCCCCAGTTAAGCTGATGGCAACATGTTTTGGGGTGTGGGCTTCCCTGAACTTCTGGGGGTCCGCTTTCGGATGCCCCTTATACCCCGACAGAATTCTGCGCTGCGCCCGCAATATTCCCTGTATAACCTCTTCAGGCGGGTCCCACTGGGGCAGCCTCATCTCATCCCATGTGATCTGCAAGTCACCGTTTTGGGCTCTCCAACAGAACAAGCACTGCTGTGTACAGTAGAAAAGTGAGGGTGACATCTGGATACATTGGTGCGAGTTGATGCCGTAGAACTTCTGTTTATAGCATGTTCTGCCGCTGGTTAACGCTTCATAAAACCACTTACATCTTTTAACGGCTGAATGCTTACCCACGATATGGTACTTCTGCTTTCGCAATGCCTGCACAAGAGCGGCTGGAACAAGACTCTCCACGATGCCTCACTTTTCTGGAGCTGTTGGACGCATTAGGGGGCGCCCGCGTTATTAAACCGTCTTGCTTCCTGCTGCCTTCTCTGCACCTTGCGGAGTCTTGTTTTGCCCTGCATTTTACCTTCTCCAAATCCTTCAGAGTGCTTCTAGAGGCGGATTAAAGGGAAAGTTTAAAATGTTCTCTATATAGTAGATGTTTAATCTCGAAGAGAAACTTTACGCACGAAGGAGTCGTCTGGTTTGAAACTTAAAGCCCTCACAATAGTTCTCTTAGTTCTGATGGGTACTTCCCTTTTGTTCACTGCAAGTCTCCCTGTTCACGCTCAATCTGAAGTGTACATAACAAACGTGACTTCCAACGGAACGAGTGTGTCCTACGTTACTGTTGACCAAAATGTTACTTTAACTGGAACTATCTCCACCAAAAATGGCCAGTTCCTAATTCGATATGCTGATGTTGAGGTTGGCAGTGGTACTGCAACTGGATACAATGTGGTGGCAAACGTTACTGTCCCCGAATATTACGGAGGCAGCTTAGGGTTCACCTTGGTGGATGTAACAACGGGCGAAGAATACAGCACTCCTCTTTCTCTGTCTATTAACTTTGTTATTGAACCAGTTGTTCCTGCTTCTCCCCAGCAGCTAAAGGAAGGTGACAGTGTAGACTTGAAAGTCTCCGTTACGGGTGGAGCCGTAAACTACACTTACGGCGCCGACATCTTGGTTACCACCCCTCTTGGCGACGTAAACTACACGAAGACTGTGACTTTAACCTCGAATTCTAAGGGCACAGCACGGACCACGGTGTCTTTCCCTGACTCAAGCTTCTCGCCTTCAGGTTCCTCAACTCTCTACGCAGGAACATACCTTGTGTACTTCAACGGAACCGGAAACCAAACGAATTTAGCAGAAAGCTCCTTCGAAGTTGGCTTCACGGGTCTAACTGAGTACCACCGAGGCGACACAGTGAATGTGAACGCGTTAGGTTACCAGCCTGGTCAGCCCACCTCGGTAGCAATCAACTATGACAACGCTGTATATGACTACATCAACGTGACTGCTTCAAGTCAAGGTGCAGTGACCACCTCCTGGGTTGTACCTTCGGATGCTCCAGTTGGAACATACGAGATAGCCATAACACCGCAAACAACCCCGTCAAAAATTGTGGCTGACGTACAAAAAGTCGGTGTCCTCGGCTACGCAGTATCCTTTAACCCGTTGAACTTAGCCGACGAGCATGTGCCCCAAATCCTGGTCGAAGCTACAGACCAAGGGACAGGCACCGATTACAACGCCACCTCAGACGCTAAGGGAGTTGCCGTCATTAACCTTGAAATAGGCAACTACGCCGTCAAGGCTTACTGGAATGACGTTATAGTAGGCGAAGCCACAATATCCATAACTGGCGCTGGCTCCTACAACATAAACTGCCAGTTAACCGACCTGAAAATTAAAGTTCAGGACAAAAACGGCGTACAAATCCCATTCGTTACCTTGAACTTAACCTACCAGTACGTCACAAGCGGAGGCGCAACACAAACCGGCAGCAAAGTAGGACAAACTGACATTTCCGGTGTCTACTCCTTCAACTCTACGCTTCCAGGCATAAACTACGCAGTTGCCGCCTCAAAGTATGGCGAAGTATTCAACGCTGGCAACGGCACAATCAACAGTTTACCTGCTCAATCCTCCTCCCAGTACGTTATTCTCTGCCCCGATGAAACCCTCACGCTGACAACACTCGACTACAGCCACAACGTGCTCTCCAACGCACGGGTCATACTTATCGAGCAGGCAAGCGGAATATTCTACAGCGCCACAACCGACGGCAACGGAAACGCTCAACTCCAAGTTACCTTCGGGCAGTATCGCGTAGAGGTGTACACGTCAGATAACGTGCTGCTTAACGACACAATCATAAACGTGCTGAGTGATACTCAAAGTTCGATTCACTGCATCTTCTACAATCTTCCTGTCTCTGTACAGGTGGTTGACTACTTCGGTAACGGCATAAACAACGTGAACGTTGACCTCAGCCGACTCACCGGCACATGGTCAGCTACAACACAGGGTGACGGCACCGCAACATTCAGCAACGTAATAGGCGGCAACATGGACATAACCGCGTACCTCTCTGGCAACCCGAACTCCTATATCGCTAAAAACCTGCAGGTTGACTCCTCCACCACCGTTAAGCTCACCATGGACAAATACGTGGTTTTCGCAGGCGCTTTGGTGGATACCAGTCTGTTGGCGACCATACTCATAATCTTGCTTGCACTGGCGCTTTTCATATGCATAGAGGTCATCCTGCAACGAAAAGGCTTCAAACTGTTCCGCAAAAACTAACCTTGACATGGCAATCGGTAACCTTTAGGAAAAAACTTTATATGACCTCAAGAAAAATATCATCTTCAAGAATGTCCGAGTATCCTTAAATTCTATAATTAAACATAGAGGTGTATAGCTATTGGCTCAACCAAAAGCTTGTTCTCCAACATGCCCTTCCTTTAAGTGCGCTAAGAACTCCGCTTTTTACCGCCGCGATGGCGTAATGTGCAAGTGGACCGACGAAGCATGCGACGTCGCCAACTGCCAGTATTCCATGTGTATGAAAAGACGTTTGCTTCCGCGGGGTATCTGCGGAGAAACCGTGAGACGTAAAACAGTCGAAAGAGGCTTCGAAGAAGACATTGTCGAACCAGTGCGGCTTAAAGGGAAAGCGCTCCGCAAATTCGGAGAAAGAGAACTTTATTAAAAAATAAAGCAAACAAAAGACAAAGGCAGGGCATCCGCGCCCGAAAAGTCAGGCGCGTTTTTTCCCATTTTCACCTATTTGGCTTGGATACGTTTAACCACTGGCGGCTTAACTTTCTTCAAAATCCTATAGCCGCAGATAATACATTTGATTTCTCCGCCACGAAGCTCTAGCTCATCAGCGGGCACCCGTGCCCCGCAACGCATACATTCGTAAACAATTCCAGATTTTTCCATTAAAGCATCCTTCTGTTACAACAGGAAACGTTTTTTGCTTTTAAACGTTTTCAGTCCACAGTAAATATGTGAAGGTTTAACCTTGAGGAAACGGCGCAGAGAAAGGCTTGGGAGCGCGGTAGCCGCAGGCGACTCAGTGGGCGCGTACAACTCCTTTGACATTGTAGGCGACATAGCCGTCACGAAGATACCCCCCGAGTCACAAACAAAAGCCGCGGACATAGCAAAGGCAATCATGAGCCGCCACAAAAACGTGAAGGCAGTTTTTACCCAAACATCGGCTGTCTGCGGCGACTATAGACTAAGAAAGCTAACCTTCATTGCAGGCGAAAAAAGAACCCGCACCGTCCACAGGGAGTCAGGGTGCATATTTGCTGTGGACCTGGACAAATGCTACTTCTCTCCCCGGCTCTTGGGTGAACGCCAACGCATCTTCAAGATGGTGGCACCCGCCGAGGTTGTGGTTAACCTGTTCGCTGGCGTAGGCTGCTTCTCTATCCTCATAGCTAAGCAGGTGCCCTCAGCCAAAGTATACTCTATCGACGTTAACCCCGACGCCTTCCAGTTCATGCAGGAGAACATTCACCTTAACCGCGTCCCAGAAAACGTTGTGCCCCTTCTAGGCGACGCCAAAGCCATAATTGAAAGCCGCCTTCAAGGCTGCGCCGACCGCGTTCTGATGCCTCTACCTGAGAAAGCTATGGAGTATCTGCCTGCAGCGGTGTCCACGCTCAAACCGTCGGGCGGGTGGCTGCATATCCACCTGTTTGAACACGCCGCGAAAACCGAAGACCCCGCCGAGAAGGCAAAGCAAAGCGTCACTGATGCCCTCTATTCATTGGGAGTGGACTTTGAGGTTCCTTTTGTGCGGATTGTGCGAAGTACCGGTCCACACTTTTTCCAGCTTGTTGTTGATGCCTACATATTCCCCTCGTGAGTTTTTGATGTACCTGTGTGAACGGCGTGACTTATGTTGCTGCTTAAAAAGGGTTGCATCAATCGTTTTGAGAGCAGCAGTCCGCTAGCAAATTTTAATAGTCCCAGCCGCAGATACTCTTCTCCGAGTGACCCCGATGAAACGGAAACTGATGGATATTCTCGCTTGCCCCATCGACAAGTATCACCCTCTTGAACTCTATGTCTTCGAGGAGAAAGACGAAATCGTCGAAGGCTTAATTGTGTGTCCCCAATGCCTCCGCTGGTACCCCATCCGCGATGAAATCCCCGAAATGCTGCCCGATGAACTGCGCAAAGAAAACGAGGATTTACCCTTCCTGAAGAAGTGGAAAGCAGCTGCTCCTAAAAACGTGGTCGCCGAAGGCAAACCCTTCAACCTGAAGGGCTAAACACCCCGCCATTTTCTTTGGCTACTTCAACTTTACTGCGGCGTTTTTCGCTGAAGACTGCAACGCAGCGATGGCTATTTGCAGCGCTTTCAAGCCGTCAACTCCAGTAACCACTGGCTTTTTCTTCTCAAGGATACAGTCCGCGAAGTGCTGCAGCTCCATTTTCAGGGGTTCTTGAAATGCGCGTCTGGGCTGCACGGTTTCTTGGGCGTTTTCAACCCACAACTCCTGCGTAATGTAATCCAATCGCATGATGGCGTCGCTGCCCGTGACGTTAAGCGTCCGCGTCTTATACGGCGTGAGCCAGTTTGATTCAATAAACGCGCTTTTTCCGCTTTCATAATTGAGCATAATCTGGGCGTAGTCCTCAAACTTCCTGTGTCGCATGCTTCCCGTCTTCGCGTAAACGCTCACGGGGTCCTCTTGCGAGATGAAACGCATGACATCTATGTCGTGAATCGCCGTATCCTTAACTACGCCTACATCGCCTATTCTTTCAGGCCACTGAGAAACCCGCTTCGCCGTCGCCGAAACCATGTCCCCGATTTTCTTTTTCTCAACCGCCTCTCGGATTTGCTGCAGCCCTGGGATGAACCGCATCAAAAAACCCACAGTCAGGTGTAACCCATTTTCTTGGGCTGTTTTCAGCAACTTCTCCGCTTGCTGCGTGTTGGTCGCCATGGGTTTCTCCACAAGAACATGTTTCCCCGCGTGCAGGCTCTTTTGCGCCTCTTTTGCAAGCATGGTTGACCAGGTGCACACGGATACGGCTTCGATTTCTTTATTCTTCAGCATCCGTCCGCTGTCAGTGTAGGCTTTGACGCCGAATTGGTCAGCGATGGCTTTGGCGCGTTCCACGTTCGTGTCGCAGATTGCCACCAAATTCGTGGAGGCAAGTTCCTTGTAGACTCTAGCATGGTTTCTGCCCCAAAAGCCAGTTCCGATTACCGCTACCCCTATTTTCTTCATTCCTCTCTTGCTCCTTTTCCCAAGCCGCGGTACGTGAACCCTAAGCTTTCCACCTTGGACTGTTCCACGGCTCCAGCTAAATCGACAAGTGCCGCTGGCGACTTCATTAACGCACGTAGCTTCTTAAGGTTTAACCGTTTAAGCTGCTCCTGCCCTGAAAGAACAACAATGCAGTCGGTGCCTTCTGCTGCCTCATTCAAGGTTTTTTTGGCTACACCTGTGCCTTCGGGTCGTTCACTGCCCAAGCCATGGGGGTCATATCGGCTGACTTTAGCACCTTTTGCCTCCAGAAATTCCACAAACGTAGACGCCGCGGTTCCCTGCTCCACAACTCCAAGCAACGCAACCTTGGACCTCCGCAAGGTTTTTCCCGCCGCACGAAGCGCCTCCTGAGTCAAGTTCAAAGCGTGCCTAGTCATGTTCTCATTCACTTGCCTAGCCGTGGCGGAAAGGCGAAGCTTCGTGTTGAGGTTTTCAGCGTTTTCCAACAGCAGATAAACCTCGTCTCGGTTGGCTTCTTCAGCTATTGTCGGCAACGTATTTGTTTCGTAGGTGACGTTTTCCACGAGTTTGACTGTTTCCGCGTAGTCCAAGTTTAGGTTCTCGCAAAACATCGCTAACTCGTTGTTCAAGGCGGCTTCAGTGTCACGTTTAGCCGCAGCAAAAAGTGATGCTGCCTCAGCAACCTTGACGCTTGAAATCCTGTTTACGCCCTTTTTCGTTGTGGCTCCAAAGATGAGCGCTGCAGCGTTTAAGCTGTATTTGTTGTCGGCGGCGACCGTTAGCTCTTGGTCGTCAAAGTGGATGGCACCTTTACCCTTGGCGCTAAGAGCTGGACTGTATGCTAAGCCGAAGTCTTCACCCGCTGTCAATCCTGAAGTGTTCTCTAACGTCTCCTTGACTGTACCATCCACAAAACCAATTCCCGCTACGCCCCCATAAACAATCAGGCATTCCTTCGGCAATACTGCCCCCACCTTTTTGCATACAGTCACAACCTCAGAGGCATCAGAGATTTTTTTGCCGTCGATTTTTACATTCACCGATATAACCATTACGTCGCTTCCTGAAACTGCGCTTTTCAGGTCGCTGGTGGCGTTCACCTGCTCCTTCCGCATGAATCTCTTCAGCTTAGACTCTGTTTGTTTGTCCCCAAGCTGCATGTTCCCCTTCGACAGCCGTTTGATGACACTTTGGTCGGCGTCGGTACATACAACCTTGAAGCCTGCCTCAGCGAAGGCTAACGCCTGAAGAATAGCTATTTGCCCGCATCCGACGAAGGCTACCGTGTATTTTCCCCGTTTCTCGGGCGTGTCCACCTCGTCAGCCTTTAAATGCAGAATCGGATGCAAGTTATTCGCCCTTTTTACAGTACCCGTTTTTTCCTTAAATGGTTTCAAGTATCTTCTTGAGTCTTGAAGTGTACTCGTTAACCAGCTCCACGGCTCTCTCTGATGTTTTCGCTTCGGCGTACATTCGGTAGGCAGGTTCGGTTCCGCTGGGACGCACTAGAATGGCGCTTTTGTCGTCAAACCAGATTTTTACCCCGTCCAAGGTGTTAATGTTCATGCCTTGTACCTGCTCCAAAAGCTTCTCAAGAACCTTGGGCTTTTTGTCTTCAGAGCATTCGATTTTGCCTTTTTCAATGAAGTACTGCGGCTGCTCCGCCACCAGTTCAGAGAGTTTCTTACCTGTTTTCGCCATAATGCCTAGTATGAGGGCTGTGGTCATGGCTCCGTCCCGTACTGCTTGGTGGGGGCCATAAAAGACTCCGCCGTTTTCTTCCCCGCCCAGCTTAGCGTTAATTTCCTTCATTTTCTGCGAGACTGTTACACTTCCCACTTTAGTCCAGACGATTTCGCCCTTGTAGGCGTTTGCAGTGTCCTTTATGAGCGTCGAAGAGCTGACGGGCGTAACTACCTGCGCGTTCGGGTTCTCCAACAGGAACTGCTTCAAAACGACGGCGAAGGTTTTGTCGCCCATGTGAATCTGCCCAGTTTCATCCACGAATATGGAGCGGTCCGCGTCCCCATCAAAAGCCACCCCCAAATCCGCGCCTAACGCCTTAACTGTCTTAGCAAGCTCCTCCAAGTTTTCTGGTCGCGGCTCAGGCATCCTGCCCGGGAAAGTGCCGTCAATGTTAGCGTTAAGACTAGTTATCTTGCAGCCTAAATCTCTCAAAAGAACAGGCGCCGCAAGCCCACCGACGCTGTTTGCCGCATCCACCACCACATGAAAGTGCTTCTCCGCAATTTTGGTGGTGTCCACATGTGTTTTCATAGCTTCGATATACTCGCTGTTTATCCCCGCCAACTCGTGGACTGCGCCCAGATGTTTCCAGTCGGCGAACTGGGTTTTTTGTTGGAAGTAGATGTTTTCGATTTCTGTTTCTTGCTCGTGGCTGATTTCTATGCCGTCGCTCCAGATGACTTTAATTCCGTTATACTGAGGTGGATTATGGCTGGCGGTTATGATGACTCCGCCGTCCATTTTATGATTCTTCACGGCAAATTGCAATGCAGGCGTGGGCGCCATCCCCGCCAGAAACACATTGCAGCCCGTTGCCGTTAAACCTGAACTGACTGCTTTGGCGAACATGGGTCCGCTTGTGCGCGCGTCGTAGCCAATCAGCAGGTTCTTTTTGCCAAAGAAGGTTCCGATGGCGCAGCCTGCTGTAACCGCCATCTCGGGTGTGAGTTCAACGTTTACGGTTCCTCGAATGCCGTTTGTTCCAAAAAGCTTCTTTTCGCTCATAATCTTCATCTCCGCTCTCTAACAGAGAGACCAAAAGCGTCTAATATGCTTTAAGATGGGCATGTTTGGCTTTCTGGTTTTGCTGGGCAGTTGGTTATTGCCTTGGTTCTGCTAAGCTGCGTTTTTAGCTCTGGTTTATGTGACTTCTTTGGCTGGGCAAACATGCATTTTCGTCAGCGACGCGCCTTCTTTGACTTTAGCGTGGTCAGCAACGACACATCCCTCCAAGATTTGGGCGTCTCTGCCTATCCGTGCTGCCTCCCCGACCAGCGCCCCCACAACAACCGCGTTGTCGCCGATTTGGGCGTCTTCAAAAACCACTGAATCCCGTATCTGAACGTTTCTTCCCACAGACACGTTTTTGCCTAAAACGGCGTGGGGCCCAATTACTGAGTTTTCCCCGATTGAGACACCTTTGCCCAAGGCAACGGGCTCTTTGCACGTGAATCCGCCGTTTTTTTGCAGTTTGTCGCAGCAGGTTTCCAGCAGCATCCTGTTGGTCTGCAGGTATTCTTCGGGTTTGCCTATGTCAATCCACAAGCCGCCCACTTGGTGCCCGAACAACGCGTTTTCTGCCGCCAGTTTGGGGAACACTTCCCGCTCCATGGAAACCGCCCTGTCCGCGGGGATGTAGCTGAAGATTTTTGGGCTCAGCACGTAGACGCCTGCGTTTATCAGCTTGGTGGGTTCGGTGCCTCGTGGTGGCTTCTCCACGAAGCGTTTGATGCGGTTGCAGTCGGCGAGTTCCGCGACGCCGTAACTACTGGGGTCTTCGGCTTCGTGAAGCGCGATGGTTGCCACCGCTTTTCCTTCAACGTGGCTTTGGAGCATTTCGCGGTAGCTTATTTCGGTGATTAAGTCACCGTTCAAAACCAAAAACGGCTCTTCATGCCCAAGCAGTTTCTCTGCCTTTTTGATGGGTCCCGCGGTGCCCAGTGGCATCTTGGGTGGGTCAAGCGAGTACTTTACGGTTAAGCCGCATTTGGACAGGTGTTGCTGTCGGATGTGGAATTCGGTTAACTTGTTAACTGCCAAGATGACTTGGTCAACGCCGTTTTCGGCAAGTTTTTCAAAGGTCCACTGTAGCAGTGGTTTGTTGACTATGGGGAAAAGCGCCTTGGGTCTAGTACATGATAATGGTCTGAGCCTAGTGCCGAATCCGCCAATTAGGATTAGTGCCTTCAAACGTTGCTCCACCGATGGTAATTTACTATGCATTGGCTATCAGATATAAACGATGTGAAAAAGGGTGTTTACTCCCACTCTATGGTTGCGGGAGGTTTATGAGTGATGTCGTAGACGACGCGGGTTACCTGCGGAATCTCGTTGGTTATCCGTGTGGAAATCTTTTCCAGCACCGCATAGGGTATTTGGGCGTAGTTGGCGGTCATGGCTTCACGACTCTCCGCAGCCCTCACAGCCACCACGTACCCATAAGCTCGCGAATCGCCTTTCACGCCAGTGGCTTTCGTGTCAGTCAAAACGGCAAAGTATTGCCATAGTTTTTCTGCTATGCAGCTTTTCTCGATTTCCTGTCGCACGATGGCGTCGGCTTTCTTGGTTATGGCGACTTTTTCCTCTGTTAATTCCCCTATGATTCTGACGGCTAAGCCTGGGCCTGGAAATGGCTGTCTGTTGACGATTTCCCGCGGCAGGTTAAGCATGACGGCGACTTTTCGCACTTCATCCTTGTAGAGGTCCCGCAGGGGCTCCACGATTTTCTTGAAGTTCATTTTTGAGGGTAACCCCGCGACGTTGTGGTGTGACTTAATCACTTCTGAGTTTTTGCGGAAGCCTGACTCGATGCGGTCGGGGTAGATGGTTCCCTGCAGCAGGTACTCCGCACTTGACTTCTCGGCTGCTTCCTCAAAGACCCGTATGAATTCTTCGCCGATGACCTTGCGTTTCCTTTCGGGCTCAACTACGCCTCTGAGTTTATCCATGAACCTTTGTTGGGCGCTTACCATGACGAAGTTGATGTTGAATTTGCTGAATATTTCGCGGATGGCTTCAGGTTCACCTTCCCGCATGAAGCCGTGGTCCACAAAAACCGCCGTTAACCTGTCGCCTAACGCCTCCGCGGCGAGGGCTGTGGCGACGCTGCTGTCTATGCCGCCGCTCAATCCGATGATGGCTTTGGCTTCGCCTACGTCGGCTTTTATTTCTTTAACCATTTTTTCGATTATGTCTTCCATTTTCCAGTTGGCTTCACACTTGCACACTTCAAAAATGTAGTTACGCAGCATGAGGACGCCGTTTTTTGTGTGTACAACTTCGGGGTGCCACTGCAATCCGTAAATGGGTTTTTGCTTGTTTCGGTATGCCGCAACGGGGCAGCTTTCGGTGTGTGCTAAAACCTCAAAGTCAGCGGGTAACGCTGAGACGGTGTCGCCGTGGCTCATCCAAACTGTTTCCGCGGCGCTTACGCCCTTCAGGACGCCGACGGACTTGTCGATTTTTACTTCTGCGATGCCGTATTCTCTGCAGGCGGCACGTGAAACTTTGCCTTGCACAATCTGGGCTATTAGTTGATGTCCGTAGCATAATCCCAAAACTGGCAGGTTCAACTCCAGAACTGCGGGGTCGATGCGGGGCGCGTTGGGTTCATAAACGCTTGAGGGTCCCCCTGAAAGAATTAAGCCTTTCACGTTGATTTTCTCGTTGAGAGCTTCACTCTCGGCTGCTGTGATGTCATGGGGCACAATTTCGGAGTAGACGCCGTGTTCCCTGATTCTTCTGCCAATCAGGTGGCAGTATTGCCCGCCGAAATCAAGCACCAGTATGGTGTCGTATTTGGTTTGCATTTTGAGTTGGCTCACGTTTACTACTTGATGTTTGGTAATTTAAGATTGCCCCCTTACCCTTGCTTTTTTTCACTGTTTTTTGGAGAACCGCAACAATCTCTCGGGCTTTTCGGGTAGGTGAGGAGCTAAACTTTTATAAACATAACCGTTTGATTATTAAAAGAACGTTTCAAAATGACGATGTTAATTGGAAAAACGTGCAGGAGGTACATGTAATGGAGCTGAATGAAATAGACAATAAAATCTTGAAGGCGCTGCTGGAAGATGCGCGGTTCTCAAGCAGACAGATAGCCAAGAACGTCGGCGTTTCCGTCGGCACCGTGCTTTCGCGAATAAAGAAAATGGAAGATGACGGCTTAATCAAAGGTTACTCGGTCATCTTGGATCATGAAAAGCTCGGCTACGAGTTGACCGTCGTTACCGAAATCACAGTCGCCAAAGGCAGGCTGATGGAAACCGAAGTTGAGATAGCCAAAATCCCCAACGTGTGCAGCGTCTACGATGTAACGGGGTTAACCGATGCAGTTATTATAGCCAAGTTCAGGAGCCGCGAGGACTTGGGCGCATTTACAAAGCAACTGCTGACTCTGCCCTATGTGGAGCGAACCAATACACATGTGGTTTTAACGACAGTTAAGGAGAATTTCCGCTTAATCTAATCCTTTCTTGTTTATGTTGACCTTATTGCGGCTTTTTGTCGGTCTCTTTATTTGGCTGTTTTCTAAACCGTTTGTTGGGTTCCCGCAAAATTGTGTCTGCTCTGAAATGGGTTCCTTTTAACTAATTTAAGTGCGGAGGTGCAGGTTTATTTTTTCGCTTTTTCTTTTTTGATTTTTTGTTCGGGTGGGGCTATGGTTATTCTTGTTCCTGAGGGTACTGGTGAGGTTATCCAGACGTTTCCGCCTATGACGACGTTGTCGCCTATTATGGCGTCTGCGCCAAGCAATGTTGCGCCCGAGTAGATGACGACGTTGTTTCCGATGGTGGGATGCCGTTTTCTGCCTTTAATGATGTTGCCTTTCTCGTCTTTTGGGAAGCTCAACGCGCCCAAGGTGACGCCTTGATACATCTTGACGTTGTCGCCGATTTCGGTTGTTTCCCCGATGACGACTCCTGTGCCATGGTCAATGAAGAAATTCTTGCCGATTTGTGCGCCTGGATGAATATCTATTCCCGTAAGCGAATGCATATGTTCACTCATTATTCGGGGAATCAACGGGACCCCCCGCAAGTAAAGCTCATGCGCTATCCTGTAGGTGCTTATGGCTAAGATGCAGGGGTAGCTGATGATGACTTCTTCTCTGCTTACCGCTGCGGGGTCGCCGTCGTAGGCTGCTTGGACATCTTCGCTAAGCAGCTTCCTTATCTCGGGGATTTTCTCTAAAACGCCCTTTACGATTATCTGTGCCTGTGCGTGGCAGACATCTTGGGGGCACTCCTTGATTTTTTTGCAGATGTGCTTGAGGCTTTTCTCTACCTCAACGGTGAGCCGCGCATAAATAGACGTTAACATATTGCCCATTACGTATTTGACGTTGGACTTGGTGATTTCCTTTGACCCCAAGTATCCCGGGAAGAAAACCGTCAGTAGGTCTTCTAAAACTTCGAGGACGACTTTTTTAGACGGCAAATCTTTTCCTTCAAGATGGTCCATGCCGCCGAAGGTTTCGTAGTTCCTTATGACATCGTCAACCAGCTTGGGCAAACCTTCATCAACCCAGTTGTCCTCCAACTTCACGTTGCAGGTCATTAACTGGTGAAGCATCCTCTCCGAATTCCACGAATACCTTTCTTCATCGGTGTTTTGGCTAGGTTTTTGCTTCCGTTTGGTTCGGCGAGGTTTTGAAGACATCCAATTTACCTTCCCAGTTAATTTGGAGAAAGTGGGATATAAGAGAAGCGTCAAAAAACAGAAACACAGTCTTCGTTGTCGCGAGCAACACTGGCTCCTATCCCCCCGTAGGTGCCTGTGACGGATTACTTGGTGCAATGCATTTGTCTAAATCTCTCTTGGAGACGTAAAACCTTTTAACATGCACCCTGATTCTATATTCTGCCACATAAGCTCGGTGGCGGTTTTAGCCGAGCGGGGGTCGCCCAGCATGGCCAAAGGCGTAGGCCTGAGGCGCCTATCCTGCAGAGGTTCGTGGGTTCAAATCCCACCCCCCGCACCAAACTTTCCCTCTTAAATCCTGCTTTGTTGCGTGGGATGTTGCTTCCTGCATCGTTTTCACCTTTTTGCCTTTTTTTTGAGTGCCCCTTTTTTGGTGGATTTTTTGCTTTTTTGCGGCTGGTAGGGAAATGCTTATAACGTGGATGTTAGTGTATGCTATTGAATATAGATACGTCTAACATTAATAAGGTGAACTAACTTGCGTTTGAGCGAACTAAAACCCGGACAAGAAGCCACAGTAACAAAAATAGAAAACACTACCACAGCACGACGCCGAATAATGGATATGGGACTAGTCAAAGGCTCCAAAGTCAAAGTCATCTGCCGCGCCCCCCTAGGAGACCCCCTAGAAATTGAAATCCGCGACTACAAACTGAGCCTGCGAAAAAAAGACGCGCAAAACATCCTCGTCACGGAGGCCGAATAATGGATTTGCCTCTAAATACCCTATCCTCCGGAACTGAAGCTAAAATAACCAAAATCATCGGCGGCTGTGGCCTCATAAAAAGACTAACCGAAATGGGACTCACTCATGGCACCCAAGTAAAAGTAGTAAGTGAACCATGCGGTGGGCCTGTACTAATCGAAGTCAGAGACACCCGTCTTGCGTTGGGCCGAGGCGTCGCAATGAAAATTTTTGTGGAGGAATAAGACTGGTCAACTCATCCTACACTATCGCATTAATAGGCAACCCAAACGTTGGAAAAAGCGTCATCTTCAACAGCTTGGTTCCTGGAGCTAGACAACACGTAGGTAACTGGCCAGGTAAAACCGTCGAGAAAAAAGAAGGCTCCTTCAGCCACAAAGGTGTACCGTTAAAGCTGGTCGATTTGCCCGGCACCTACAGCCTCACCGCCGCTGCTGAAGACGAATTGGTATCTCGGAATTTCATCATTGAAGAAAAACCTGACTTAGTGGTCGACGTTGTTGACGCGTCAAATCTTGAACGCAACCTATACCTCACCATGCTTCTGTTGGAACTAGATACAAACGTCCTGCTAGTTTTAAACATGACTGACCTTGCCAAAGAAAAAGGCTACAAAATCAACATCGATAATCTCTCACAAAAACTAGGTATCCCCATAATAGCAACAGTAGCAACTAAAGGAAAAGGCATCGCTGAACTTAAAGACGCCATCCTAAAAGCTGCCCAAACGCGGATAACCAAAAAAAACGCATTAAATTATGATAAACAAATTGAGTCTCTAATAGACTACCTAGTGGCTATTCTAACGAAGGACAAAAACCTGCCCGCAAAGTATCCCCTACGGTGGTTGGCCATAAAGCTTCTTGAAAAAGACGAGCAAGCGCTTGCTGTCGCCAAAACAAGTGCTGTCTCCCGTGAGTTATTGGAGGTTGTGGCTTGAAAGCAAAAAAGGTTCTTGGTGACGACGCTGATATCGTCTTGGCAGATGCCCGTTACGAGCAGATAAGCAAAATTATCGAAGCTTCGCTGGTTAAAGGCGAACGCAAACGGACTGTAACCGACGTTTTAGATAAAGTGTTTCTAAACAAGTATGTCGGGATTCCCGCTTTTTTCGCCTTGCTGTGGGCTGTTTTTCAATTCACTTTTGAAGCCTCTGCTCCATTCATGGGGCTTATCGAGATGCTTTTTGCTTGGCTATCCAGCTTGGCGGCACAGATACCCAACGAAGTTGTGGCTTCTCTTCTAGCCGACGGCATATTCGGCGGTTTAGGCTTCATCTTATCATTTACCGCGCCAATATTTTTCCTGTTCTTTGCGCTATCCCTGCTTGAAGACAGCGGGTATCTAGCACGCGTGGCGTTTGTATTTGACAAACTAATGTTCAAGCTTGGGCTGCACGGCAGATCCTTTATTCCTATGCTGCTGGGGTTCGGATGCAACCTGCCCGCTATAATGGCTGCACGAAGCATCGAAGGCAAGAAAGACCGCCTCATAACGATCTTAACAGTGCCCTTTATGTCGTGTGCAGCGCGTTTACCCGTGTACGTGCTGATTGCAGGAGCCTTCTTTGCATCTCATGCCGCTACAGCCGTATGGTCTATGTACGTTATAGGTATAGTTGTAGCCATACTGTTTGCGTTACTGCTCCGTAAGACAATCCTCAAAGGCGAACCTGCTCCTTTCATAATTGAGTTACCCACCTATAAGATGCCGACGCTATGGGGCTCGGTACTACACATGTGGGAAAGAGGCGTATCTTTCCTGAAAAAAGCAGGAACATACCTGCTGGTGGGAGCAATCATCCTCTGGGTTCTTTCAGTGCTGCCTTGGGGCGTTGAAGCCGGCAGCGGCGACTCCCTCATAGGGCTAATAGGTCAAACGCTGCAGCCACTCTTTGGACCGTTAGGTTTCAACTGGCAGATTGTCTCGTCACTCGTCTTTGCTTTCCTAGCAAAGGAATTAGTGGTGGAATCCTTAGGCGTAATTTACGGAGTAGGCGGAGAAGCAAGCATACAAGCTGCACTCGTCGCATCAATAACACCTGTCAGCGCCTTCGCTTTGATGGTGTTTACCCTGCTCTATGTTCCTTGCTTGGCAACCGTTGGTGTCATAAAGAAGGAAACGGGCTCTTGGAAGTGGACCCTGTTTGCGGTTCTATCTGAAATGGCCATTGCCTACTTGGGCGCTTTGCTAATCGTTGGACTTGGAGGTCTGTTGGGTTTTAGTTAGGTGATGAAAAATGGGTTTGAACATGAAAATCGGAAGAAGTATAGCGGCATACTCGCTTATTGTAGGCTTATTCTACCTCGTATTTGGGTTGCTCGAGTTAGTGAATGGGCTTAGCCAAACGTTTGGGCTGAAATGGGCAATCACCGCGGTTAACCCAGCCATTGTTTCCCCCGACATATTCAGCGGAGTCACCCTAGCCATAATAGGTCTTATCTTCCTATTCGGCGTACGCCCTCAATGGATGGCAAACAAAGACGCTGCCTCTTACCTTGCCGTCGGTACCCTCTTGGCTACGGTGTTCTTTGCCGTGTACTTGGCTATTATGGGCTCTCACGCTGTCGGATGGGGCGTTTACCACATTGCTCCTGAACCATACGCCGACATCTTCGCAGACTGGGCAGAATGGATCTGGTTAGATGACCTGCGACCAGGAATCTGGCTGTTTGCCCTTGCAGTTCCAGGCTTATACTATACATTAAAAATGTGGCTGTCACGGAAGAAAAATCCATGATGAAAGAAATCCTAAGACAAATCCGCGATATAGGCGTAGCTAACACATCGGAGATTGCTGAAACAATCGGAATCAGCCAACTCATGGTGGAGCAAGCGCTTGCAGTGTTGCAGTCAAAAGGCTATTTGGAAAACGTTAAAAATCCCAAAGATTCAGGCTGCGTTACCTGCACAGGTTGCAACTACCACTGTGAGCGCAAGCAGCCGCACTCATCCACTTTTCTTATTACTGAAAAAGGCAAACAATACCTGAACCGCAATAAACCCAGTTGAGAACTTTCTGCACCCGTAGTGACTGTTTTAGTGAACTTTAGGTACCGTCAATTTGGGCGTTTATTTGCGTTATATGGAGGCTTAAGCATATGGAAACGATTTGGTTTGGTCTTCTTGCCAGTGTGATAGCTGGGTTGGCTACGGGCGCGGGAGCATTGCCTGTGTTGTTTACCCGACGGATATCCGACAAACTGTTGGATGCTTTGCTGGGTTTTTCAGCAGGAGTCATGCTTGCAGCTGCCTCTTTCAGCCTGATAATGCCTGCGATTAATTTGAGTGGACCCGTAATCGTGGCTGTGGGCGTTGTTTTAGGCGCTTTGGTGCTGCATCTGGTTGATCGGTTTGTGCCGCATTTTCATCCTGCTTCAGGTATGGAGGGTGTTCCTTCTCGTCTGCCAAGAGTTTGGCTGTTTGTTTTGGCAATAACTATCCATAATTTTCCTGAAGGCTTAGCTGTTGGTGTAAGCTTTGGCGGGGGTGATGTTGCTGCTGGGCTTGTGGTTGCGATGGCGATTGGCCTGCAAAATATGCCTGAAGGGCTTGCCGTAGCTTTGCCCCTAGTACGGGAAGGTTATAGTCGCCGTAAATCAGTGCTATATGGGACCTTAACTGGGCTTGTGGAACCCTTGGGTGGCTTGCTTGGGCTCGCTTTGGTTTCTGTTTTTCTCCCTATTCTTCCTTGGGGGATAGCGTTTGCGGCGGGGGCAATGCTTTTTGTCGTGAGTGACGAGATGATTCCAGAGAGCCATCGGAAAGGGTTCGAAAGAGAAGCTACCTTCGGGCTAATTTCAGGTTTCGTTCTCATGATGTTTTTGGACTGCATGTTTGTTTAGCAGTCACTTCATGTGGCGCTGGGCAGCAGTAGTGTAGGCGATGTGTTCTTTGTAGTCGTGGTTGCTGGATGGTGAGGGCGCACGTTTTATAACTTTAAACACGAAAGTATCTTGGGATAGCGGTGAATGAAAAAGAGCAAGTGGCGCGGCTAAATACAACTGAGGAAACTTACATCGAAACAATAGATGCGCTGCTCTGTAAACTTGGATACGCCGTGGTAACTGACATAGCTAAAGAGCTTGGCGTAAAATCCCCAAGCGTCACAAGCATGCTAAAAAAACTTGATTCACTTGGCTTCGTAAAATACACCCCTTACCGCAATGTGTCTCTAACCCAAAAGGGAACTGACCTTGCAGCGTTTCTCAAGAAGCGGCAAACTTCCTTGCAAGCTTTCCTTACGCTACTTGAAGTGGACCCAGACATATCTGAGGAAGACTCATGCGCCATAGAACACATAGTTCACGCAGAGACCTTGGAGAAGCTCTCCAAATTTGTGGAGTTCGTGCAAACTACCCCGCAGGGTAATAGCTGGTTAGAATGCTTCAAAACCTACGGGCGCCTAGGCGCCTGTCCTTATCAAACCTGCCCGTTTCTAAGCGAAAAAAAGCGGTAAAACCTTCTATTCTGCGGTTGAAACTCCTGCATTATGTTGAATTCTCTTTTTAAAATGATGCTTGGCTTGTATCTTTGTACTCTCGACTTTCCCGCCACATGTTCTCGAAATAACAATTGGCAAGCGCCACAAAAGCTGGGTTACCCGTTACTATGGCTGATTGTTCTGTTATTTCTTCTTCGAACTTAGCGGAAATCAGCACTTGCTTTTTATCGAATACCCATATCATTGCTGGAGGCTCAAACGCGATTGTTCTTAATTGAAAACACGGCAACTTAATCAATCCAACAATATTCTGTAGGAGTTGTTGGTCATCGGGGTTTTGGACAACCGTTTGGAATTTTACTTCTTTCTTTTTGATCTTGCCCAGTTCGTCGGCATACATTGATACTTTAGAAAGTTGTTTCCATGTGGTGACCCAATCTATGCTGACTTCTGCGTTACCAACAAGGGTTTGCAGGCAGTTAACGATTGCTTTCTCGTTGGGCATTAGTACAAGCTTGGAGGTTTCAGTGAGTGAATCGTCTATATGTTTTCTTTTGTAATCCTTGAGTAATTCAGTTGTTTCTTCGCATAGTCCCATGTAGTCTTTTAATCTCCGTTCAAGTAGCAAAGTAACGGCGTCATTAAGCGGTACTGCTTTGTATGTTGTGGGTGCTGTTATCACTTTGCTTATTAAACCCATTTCCATGAGTGAAACCAGTACGCCGTAGACTTTTTCTCGGGGGACTGACGAAATTTTAGAAATTGTTTTCGCGGTGGCTGTTCCTGTTTGTTCCAGCGCTAGAAAGACTTTTCCCTCATAGCTGGTAAGCCCCAGCCTTATCAGGGTTTGAATTCTGTTGTTTGTTTGTGTATACAACGTTTTTGCTCCTGCCGCTTAAGACTCATTATGGGTTGTCTATTTAATCTGTTTCGGTAAGATGGTGTAACTACCCGTGGTGGTTACAACCTTTTAAATCCAAAACGAACAAAGGCTTCGGGCACAATTGAAATAGGAATGAAACGAATGGAAAACAAAAAAATCGTTTTAAGAGTTACTACTACAGTCTTGGCTATTCTGCTGATTTCTTCGACGTTAATGTTGCTTGCAAGTTCTCAGGTACAACCTATTTCCCCTTCCACTGATTACGGCGACATAATGCAATACGACTGGCCACAAGCTGGATCTGACGAAGGAAACACAGGAGGCAGTTTGGGACCCGCACCTGACACACCCGATGTATTATGGAAAACCCAAGTGTCAGGCTCATGCATGGTAAGCGTTTTTAACGGCAAAGCCTTCATCGCTTCAGGCACGACACTAAGCGCATACGACGCCCTCACCGGTGTAGAACTTTACTCCGTGAATGAACCTCAATCACAAAGAGTCTCGGGCGGAAACGCTGTGCAGAAACTCGACGACACATACCTCTTGACAATGGGCTCAACTGGATGCAACTGTTATTTGATCGAAACCGGCGAACTAGTTTGGACTTCAGCAACACCCAACGCTAACCGTCAGCCCGGTAGCGGTACCTACTTTGGCGGACACTACTCCACAAGCATGAAGATGTTCTTCAACCACGCATACGACACTGAACTGCACCAAGCTCAAACAGTGGCACTTGACATATCAAACCCTGCTGAGGAACCAACAATTGCATGGATATACGCCTCTGACAGCCCCTCTGAACTGCTCTGCTCAGGTGATGGCAAAGTCTTCTTAGGAAGCACTGAAGGCGAAGTATACGCCTTGAACACTGAGGGTGAACGCGTATGGCAATCCTCAACTTTAGGCGGAATCGCTCAGCAGTCAGCCATCTACTACAACGGTAACCTCTACACTTCCGCAGTCAGCTGGCAACTAACCTGCTTTGACGGCGAAACTGGCGATATGCTATGGCAGGCTGAGAAAGGCATTAGAGCTTTCTCTGCTTACCGTGGTGCTGCTGGTGCTGGCATTATCTTTGACGCCACTGTAGAACTTGACCCCTACGGTACTATCGGAGCATGGGATGCTGAGACAGGCGAAAGGCTCTGGAAGCAGCCTGCATACTTCAACATCCACTATGACACCATGGCATACGCCGATGGCAAAGTCTACGGCATAAAGTGTGACCGTGCTGCTGGTTCCTCAACTGGTGGTCTGGTCATGCCTGGTCAATCTACTGCTTGCTGGGATGCATATACTGGAACTGAACTGTGGAACCTGCCTGGCATAAACATTGTTTATCCGTCAATTGCATACGGTAACCTCTACGGCACATCCGGTGGCTACCTGTACTGCATCGGCGGTGAACCAGCAGACTGGACTCACGGCTTCATCGGAAACGTTGAGAACCAAAGAGTAGCAGTCGGACAATCAGGTCCCGAAGACATTTCTACGCCTAGATGGGCGTTCCAAACAGGCGGTGATGTTTTCAGTTCACCCGCAGTCGTTGACGGTAAAGTCTACTTTGGTTCTTCTGACCATAACTGGTACTGTCTGAATGCTTATACTGGCGAGAAAATCTGGAACTTCACCATAGACCACTACGCGCGGTCTTCAGTTGCTGTGGTTGGCGGAAAAGTCTACACTGGCGCTGACGACGGCTACTTCCGATGCCTCAATGCTGAAACAGGTGCTGAAGAATGGAAGACTTCCGCTGGAGGATTCTTCCCACACGTGTTGGCTACAAACGAAGCTGAACCCCGCTCCTCACCACTAATTACAGGCAACCGAATGTATGCTGGTGCTTTGGATGGCAACGTCTACTGCCTTGACTTGGATGGAAACATTAAATGGACCTACACAACCGATGGTCCAGTTATGGGTTCACCCTCATACGCTGATGGCGTAATCTACATTGCTTCTACAGACGGATACCTATATGCTATCAATGCGGCAAGCGGTACCTTCCTATGGAAGAGCTTTGAGCTCAACATGGACGTGGTTCCACCAGCCTACTGCGAATTCTACAATACTGGCACAGCAACTGTTGCTAACGGTGTGGTCTACATTGGAGGCGGCGTACAATACGGCAGTGCAGACAAAAACGTAGACTATGCAGCACAGAACATGAGCACACCCTCAGGGTCATTCGGAGGCGGCATCAGATTCTTTGCTTTCGACGCTACTACTGGTGAGAGCATCTGGAACATGTCTCGTGCTGGAAACACTCAGCCGTTTTTTGTTCCATGCTACGTTGATGGACAAATCTATGCTGGCGAATTCTTCGAGTTAACCTCCATGGACGTTGATCATCCTGGTGCTGGTCCTGTTGCTGTTGCTGACTTTAGCTATACGAACAGGATTCTGGGTAACCGCACATGGTCCACATGGGTAGGCTACCAGATTCAGTCTTCAGCTGCATACGCAGACGACTTAAGCGGCGCAAAAGTCTACATCGGCTCTGACATTGGCAGCATTTACTGCTTAGATGCCACAAACGGAAACACCCATTCAGTGTTTACTGCTGGAGGCAACGTACCTTGCTCACCTTCTATCTGGGAAGGCAAGATGTACATCGGCACCACTGAAGGCATAATGTACTGCTTTGATGACTCGCCAACAGTCGACTTCAACCTCTTTGCAGCAGCTAACAAAGGCGAAGTAATGTGGAACAACGAAACCATCACAATCGGCGGACGCTTAACTGCCAACCCAATGGAACTGGTATGGGAAGACGGTGCATATGTTCCATATGCTAGCTACTACCATCCAGGACTGCCAAACGCTGAAGTACAACTATCTCTAGCCAAGCCAGATGGAACCAGCCAAATAGTGACGGCAACCACAAACCAGACAGGCTACTTTACCTTCAACTATAACCCAACAACCGCAGGTGAATGGGGCTGGGTAATCTACTACGCTGGAGAACGCACAGTCGGCTTAACATACAACGAAGCCTACGGTGAATACAACTACATCAACGTCGTAGCAGCACCAAACAGCACACCTCAAACCACCGCTTCACCTACCGCTGCACCAACTGGCACTACTGAACCTACAACTGCACCAACTGGCACTACTGAACC
>JAOZIE010000009.1 GCA_026014485.1 Candidatus Bathyarchaeota archaeon | reverse complement strand
TGAAATTGTGTTGTTGCTTGGTTTTTCTGAAAAAAGGTAGTTTTCAACATACTTCAGTTACTGTTACATTTTCGAGAGGTGTACCTCCCTGTCCATGGGTGGGTTGTAACGCGTGTTACTGATTCGGATGGACGAGGCGGTAAAGATTGCTGAAAAAGCCAAAACTCTCAGAGACAAATTAGTGGTTCGGTACCTACTTTTTGCGGGGCTAGAACCTAGCGAAGTAACTGAGGCACGAATTGAGCATCTCGACTTTGTGAACGGCACGTTATACCTCGACCGCAGGCACATGTTCAAAGACGGCTATCCTTGCATTGACAAAGAGACTCTGTTTCTAACTGCTGAGTACATTGGAGCGCGTAAACAAGGACCACTAATAAGGGGCTGGCGTGGAAAACCGCTAACTAGACATGCCATCTGGTACATCGTCAAGAGAGCTGCTAGGCGAGCTGGTGTTAGGTGCGCTGATGAAATTAATCCAAGGACTCTCAAATACGTCTTTGCAACAACGTGGCTGAAACCAAAACCAGTGCCCTTTCTAGTCCGCTGCCCTTGTTGTGAGAGGACATTTCAGGTTTTTATTCCTCTTCCAGGGAGCGTGGGGACTTTGCAAAAGCAGCTTAGTCACAAACATCTCGAATCAACTGCTGCTTATCTCAAGTTTGTTATGGATGACGTGCGACCTGAGTACGACAGGCTAATGCGTTACGTCCAGGCTGTGCAATCTGGTTCTCTTCTCATTGGCTCGACCTACAAAAGAAAGGAGGTGTTAGAATGGGTCGAAACTTTGGGCTCAACACAACGGGTTGCCAGTGTGTTGAACCAGTTACCGGATATAGAGAGTTGAAGGGAACGAGGGAGGTGCTGGGTGCTGTTCTTTAACCGTCACCATCTGCGGTTGATTGTAGAAGGAAAGAAAACAGCTACAAGACGCCGAAAGGGGCGCTTCAAAAACGGTGCTGTCGTGGGGATTAGGCATTGGATGTTCGAAAAGAGCCTTGCTAAAATTAGAATCCTCCGCAAGTATCAGCAGCCATTGGGGGCGATGACTGAAGAGGACGCCAACAAAGAGGGCGGCTACACTCTTAAGCAGTTTCGGGAAGTCTGGCGGGAAATTAGCGGTTCTTGGGAACCTGCTCAGGTCGTGTGGGTTTACGAGTTCGAGCTAGTAGCGGGCAGCCATGTAAAGAGACCTGAACATTGTCATCTCTGTGGTTCATGGAAGGTCTTCCCTCATAACTTTGGTTTGTCCGATTGTGAGGACTGCGGCGCCATCTACAACGGTCAAGGGGAACTAGTCATCCCTCAACTCCCCTTGGTACTGCAGGCTACAGCCTAGAAGGGGGTGCGTCCATGGAAAACACATCTGTACGTTTCAAGGTCTCCCGGTATTCTTATGCAGAGAAGGCAGCCACAACACCGACCTACAAAGTCCACTTTGAGAACAAGAACGGGCATTCATTGGTACTGGTTTCGAGCAGCAAAGACATCTACAGCGGCTTTCCTCTTGGTGAGACTGTTGACGTCAAAGTGAACAAGGCACAGCAAACACTCGCTGAAGCTGCAGAGGAGACTTGAGCAAAGTTATAACAGTCTATAGTAGCGGGGAGCGGTGAGTTTGAGCTCGCAGCTGAAAGACCGTATCATTGCTGTTCTGGAGGACGAGCACGAGCGGCATCCCATTGTTACTACTCCCCTTTTTCCCAAGGAAATAGCGGTTAAAGCGCAGGTGAACCATTCTACTACGAGGGTCTACCTAAAGCAGCTGCTCAAAGAGGGCGTTGTAATTCGTCGAGAGGGTGGGCGTTACGTTATAAATCCCAACCACGGGGTGGGAGGGGTTCGGCTGCCACGGGTTCAGAATCTGTGGCTGTCAGTTGTTGACCTAGCTGTCCCTCGAAGCGTGAAGCGGGCGGAGACCTTTGGGGATGTTTCGCTTAAGGTGACTTTTGGCAGGAAGCGGAATCGAGTAACTGCAGTTGTTGGCTGCCCTGCGGGTATGGACATTACGTCTTGCAGTTTTGCGATTGCTCGGTTCAAGACTGTTGTTAAAGAGGTGCTTGGGGAGGAAGTCTCAAATCTGGATATCTGGGTTAGAAACTGTGAGTTCAACGAGGACTATGTGGGCATTCGTCTTGAGGGTCTTAGCTGCGTTACTGTAAAGAGTTTCATGGGGTCTTTGGCTAAAATCTACAACAAGGGAGCGGGTCTCAGGGCTGAGGTGAAGGTTAGACCTGATAGTGTCGAGGGGATTCTTGCGCTGTTACGTGGTGGGGTTACTCCGTATCATGCGGTTCAGGGTGTTTTTCTTGTTGACCAGCGAGTAAAGGAGCTCACAACTGCGGTAAAGTGGACAAACAGGAACATTCAGCGGCTTAGTGATTTGTTGGCGGAGTTTTTCAAGCAGCAAGGCATCCGAGATTTAGAAGAGGGGACATGATTGGAGTTTTCTTCACTGTTTAGTATAGGTGTGGGAGTTACCGCTAGCAGTTGTTATTCGCTACGAAGAGTCTCTGCCAGCCTGCAGGATGGAACTAACAGAAATTGTTGTTCTGCAAGCGAATGGAAAGAAGCAAAAAAACCCGTGAAACTGCAACATATAATGCACACAAAAGGGGGGAAACCGAAAAAATGGGGAATTCTGAAAAATATGGTAAAAGACGTCAAGTAACATTCCGAATAGGACAATTGGGGCAGGAGCGTCTCGAGGAAACTGCGAAACTGTTCAATCTCAAGCCCAGCCAATATGTCAAGGCTTTACTCTACAAGGACTTGGGAATTTTCAATGAGGCGCTAGACCAGAGACGGCGCACGTGGCAGCACTGATCCGCTCCTTTTTGTCCACCGTAGAGACTCTTCGTGACGGTTTCAAAAGACATAGCTCGCTTTTCTGGGAGTGAATTTCAGTACTCTAGGAGGGCTCGCCATGGTAAAGACTGCGTGTTTGGAGGTGTTGGTGAGTTTTCCCGAGGAGTTGGAGCTAACAGATGCTGAGGTTTCCGCTGCGGCCGCCGAGTGTGCTAGAATTGTTGAGCGCGAACTGAAGCGCTACCGAGAACAACGGAAGGAGTCCACGAAGAGGCTCTGAGACTCTTCGTGAGTCGGAAACGAGTCTGCATGACAGTAGAGGTTTTTTCTATAACTGAGTTCTAGTAATATCTGGGGCGCTTGACCTCTTGGTTTCTCTCAGTCCCAAACGTTTGAAGCCAAGGGGTCTAGCGCCTCGAGAGAATACAACAAGGGGGTGAAGGGATGGCTTACATGGAGGAGCTCAAAAATCTGTTTCGTAAACACACACCACCGCTAACAGCTGCTGAAGTTCAAAAGATGACTCTTGAATGTGCAAAGATACTTGAGCGGGAAAAACAGCGAGAACGAAAACAGTGCAGGAGAAACGGCGGAGGTGACATATCTGACGTCTAATGAAAATCGAATGTTGAAAACGGGGGTTTTTCTGAAACGGCGACTCACAGCATCTAAGAGGAAGTTTGGCGGGGACACTCAAAAGATTCGAGAGAAGTTAATTGAAGACTTGGACTACTTAACGGGGCTAGCAGCCAATAAAGCAGATGACAAACGTTTGACTATTAAGCAGCGGCAACGGTGGGCGGAGATAGCGGCGTCGCTTTCTCGTGCAGTTGGTTATATCTCCAAGCAGTACGATGAAATGCTTATCAAGGCTAAACTGGATGTTCTCGAGAAGCAACTAAAAGAAGCGTTCCCAGATGACACGGTGACATAATTTACGAAGAGTTTCTAAGCTTTGTTTTTGAAAACGAGTTAGTTTCAAGCATTATTTTTGAAACAGTGGCAGCGAAGAGCCTAGTAGACTCTTCGTGGATTCTAACGCCAGTTAGGTCTTAAAAAAGAAGGGTACCAAAATACCATGCATGACGCGTCGAGGTCCTGAAAAAGGAAGCAAATACTGCGACATGGTTCTGCTGCTCAAGTTCCTTGAATTCATCAAGCGAGACCAACCGACCAATGTCTACCGCATTTATCATAGCCAGCTCCGTTTTGACACAAAGAAGATTTACAGGTATCTCCGCTATGCCCTGAAACTGGAACTCGTCAAGCTTGCATACGTCGAGGAAGAGCGCTTTTTACCTGCCAAGTTCTACGAGTTGACTCCTCTGGGGACATCTCTTTTGAACGTAGGAATTGAGCACACTCCCAAAGTCACACAAGACTGGAGACAAAAAACTTGACTACGCCAGTGTATGGAGCTCATGAGGCGAAGGTATACTACGTCGTAGAATCAACTTACGGCGAAACCCCAACAAACCCATCCATGACAGGACTAGCCACCGCAGAAAACGCGGAACCAAACTTGAACCCCAGCCTCATCAAGATAAGGGGAACGGGCTCACGGGACCTGCAGGCAATCCGCAAAGGCTTACGACAAGTGGGACTCAAAATCGGCTACAACTTGCCATCCGCAGCGCCCATCGACTTTTTGCTGCACATCCAGACCATGAGTTCACTCAGTGTGGAGGTTGTCTACGAGAAAGCAACGGGAATAATTGACTTGCTGTATATGGGATGTAGATTCAACAGCGTAACCGTTGAGTGCTCAGTGGAGGATTTAATGAAGGCAACTGTAGAACTGATTGGGCAAGATGTGGCTGTGGGAACAGCTAAAATCAGCGGCGCAACCTATGCCGACCATTCTGGAGCTGTGCCATACTATGAGAGCTACGTCAAGAAGGACACGACAACGTTAGATAGGGTGGCGGATTTCCGCTTCACCATCGAAAACAACCTGAAACGCGTACCTGTTATCAGAACATCAGACGGACATCTGCTCAAGTATCTCCCTGAAAGACACAGAAACTGCAGTGGCGAGTTAATGTTTGATTTTGAAACAAAAGACGAGTTTGAAGACGTAATCAACGACGCAGAGTTTAGTCTGGAGTTTGGGCTTGGAGGAAGCAACAAGGCGGTTTTCAGCAACTGCAAATGGGACAGCGTTTCTGCGCCCACGCGGCTTGAGGATTTGGTTTCTGTGAAGGCACCGTTTGTTGCCCAGAGCGTGGCAATCAGCTAACAGGCAGCGGTGAATGTTAAGCTTTAAGAAACTCTTTGGCGCATTTTTACTAATAGCGGTCATCAGGGGTTCGGGGTTGCTTTGCAGCAAGGTTCTAACATACCTGGTCACTCGATTCTCTTGTGACCGCTAGAAGTAGTATTCTCGTTTGGTTGTCAAGGTTTAAGAAACTCGTAGTGCATTTTTACTGGTGGCGGTCGTCAGGGACTCGGGGACTTCTAAAGGAAGTTTCTAACCCCTATTAATCCCGAATCTCTGAGACCGTTGCTTCCTTACGTTTGTTTTATAAGCAGTATCGAAACATTGTAGTTTAGGGGTTAGAAATATGCCAGCAGCGTACGTGTTTGTATGCACTAACAAGACTGAAAAAGCCTGTTTTAAACAAAAACTCTTCGGGACTGTAAGCCGATACCTGCCTATTGTGCTGAAGGTGAAGCAAGGCGACAAACTTTTTTTGTATAACTTGGACTCGGACATTCTGTATGGCGTTTTTGAGGCTGCTTCTGATGGCGCAGAGAAGATTTCACCGCGTGCTTGGGGAGGACGTTATCCTGCTCAGGTCAAAATTAAAATCGACTTTGAGCAGTTAAAAGAGATATCGGGGGCTTGCCGAATTTTTCCTTTTGTTAGGGATTTGGAACTGAACGAAGAACAAATAAAACTGCTGCTCAAGAGCTTTGAGAAAGCCCCGATTAGCGGTGAGCCGATTTACATGGAGAACACAATTCCAAACAGTGAAAAACTGTTTGCTGCTTTTCTGGATGAACAAGAGATTCCGTATGTTAGGACTAGCCAAGAGATTGAGGATTTTTCTAAAGTCCTTGCGAAGATGCGAGCTAAGCGCCCAGATTTTTTGATACTGACAAAAAGAGAGTTGGTGTTTGTTGAAATTAAGCCCAACCTCATAAGTTCGTCCCTTCCTCAAATTGTGGTTAATGTTGAAGAGGTTAACAAACTGAACCAGTTTCAGCTTCTAACTGGAGTAGACGTTATTCTTGCTTTTCCGTTGGACAAAGACGGCACGGCGTGGCGAGCTATGCGACCCAGCGGAATAGTTGCACATGGAATCAAGCGCAAAACTGAGGATAGAGACGTTTTTGTGGTCAATGTTAGAAAAACAGAAAAAATCAAACTGCCTTTCTCTCTTGTGACGCCTTCTTAGTGGTTTGTAACATATACTTCTAGATGTTTGCAGCATTATAGAGGGTATTTAAAAAGGGCTGTGGCTACTTTTGTACCATCAATGGGACTGAGAGAGCCATGCGAAACCGCAGCCAGTTTTTAACAGTCTTCTGTTATTAGTCTTCAAATATGTTTACGGTTTTTGTGCCAGTTTGGCATAT
>JAOZIE010000012.1:163593-216185 GCA_026014485.1 Candidatus Bathyarchaeota archaeon | reverse complement strand
GTTTCACGGGACGAGGGCTCCCATAGAAGATGGGTTTGATGGAGTTGGGGTGTAAGCTAGAAGCCTTCGGGCGACTAGCTCAGCCTGCATCTTCCAATCGCCCGAGATGCCAGGCCCTCTGATGGTGTCTGGTCGATATTTGGTGAACTTACGAAAAAAGTGTGTTCGTGCGCGGAAACGTTTAGGCCTATGCGTGTGTGTCATAAGAGGTTATTTTTGCTGGTTTTTGGTTCCACTTTATTTTGGGTGTTTCTGTATTTTCCGTTATTTCTGTTCTGGTGTTTTTTCTTTTATCTGTCTGTTCTGAGCATATTTTATTTTACAGAATTTGGTTAATGGACTGAAAACACGCCAATAGGGACCCTCCCCCTATCGTTTTTTGCAATGAATCGCTATTAGCATCCAACTATGCTTGTGTTTTTCCGTTTTCTGTTTAGCTTTACTCTTTCTTTTTTCTCCGAGAAATATTGGTAACTTGTGGTCTTTACCGTAATTGATATATGCGGTTTTCTCTGAGTGTTCAGCAAGTAACTTTCAGCTTCGGCTGGTGAACACGCGTCCTGTTCGAGTTAATTTCAATTAGCGTCCTCGTCCTCTTGCTGGGCATCTTGTTAGACGTAGCGGTGGGTGATCCTTCGCCGAACAGCCCCTACGGTGCCTACTACCGAATTCATCCTACTGTTTTGATGGGTCGGTTTATTGCTGGTTTGGAGCGTCGCCTCAAGAACCCGAATCCGCAGTGGGAGAAACTCAACGGAGTCTTTCTGGGGCTGGCGACGGTTTTGACTTTTGGGTTGCTTACGTTTTTTGGTCTCTGGGCAGTTTGGTTTTTCCTTGGTGCCTTTAGTTTCTGGCTTGCAGCCGCCGTTTACGTGGTTGTTGGTGTGGTGTTGGTGAAGTTTACGGTGTGTATTAAGTTGGAGACGGATTGGGCGAGGGCTGCCGCTAAAGCCATCAATGAGGGTAACATCGTGGAAGCGCGCAAATATGCGCATTTTAGCCGCCGCGACTTCGCTAGCCTTGATGGGGGTCAAATTGCTTCGGGTATAATTGAGTCCATGGCGGAGAACATAATTGACTTCAAGTTTTCCCCCATCATCTGGTACAGTTTTCTGGGCGTAGCGGGCGCCGTGGCTTTTCGTGCTATAAACACGCTGGATGGCATGGTCGGCTTCAAAGATAAAGACCACATAAACACGGGTTGGTTCAGCGCCAACCTTGACCACATCGTTAACTTCATACCTGCACGGCTCACGGGCGCGCTCATAATTGCTTCGGCGGCGTTGCTGGGCAAGGACTACAAAAATGCGTGGCGCATAGCCAAACGTGACCACAAAAAAACCCAGAGCCGAAACCACGGGTGGCCCATGGCAGCCATGGCCGGCGCCCTTCATGTGCAGTTTGAGAAACCCGACAAATACATCTTGGGTGACCCCACCGAACCCCTGGATGGCACCAAGATTTTGGATGCCCTGAAAATCCGTGACGTTTCCATAGTGTTGTGTCTACTGATTTTTCTGCCTGTTTTGGTTGCGGTGCGGCTGTTCGTTTTTCCTTTTTAGAAAATCCCAAGTTTCTGCAGGGGTACCTCTGACCTAGACAATTGGAAAAGAAAAAAAATTGATGTAGCCGTAAGTTTGCTATATTAGTTGGGAAACGAAGTCTGCGGCGCGGGCGTTAATGTCTTCGTTGTTGCCGATTTTTACAACAACTGCGTTTGCCAGTGTGTCGCCGTTTGGTAGAGCTGCTATGGCGTTGGTTATCTGCGCTACGTCTTCGGGGGTTGTTGCGCCTGAACCGCTTCCGAACACGCCGACCTTTGTTGTTTGTGTTAGGTTTAGGTTTGTGAGAAAGTCTTTAACTGAGGCTGTTGGGGTACCCGCGTAGATTGGTCCACCTGCAATTATGATGTTGTAGCCTGCGGTGTTTGCGGCAGCTGCGCTTTTTATGCCTGCCAACTCAACGGTGAAGCCTTGAGCTTGCAGTTCCGCGGCAACTATTTCAGCTACGACTTTTGGGGCTCCTGACAATCCGGGGTCATAGACGACCAATGCGTTGCCTACCGAAGTTCCTGTAGGCGTTAAGGTTTGGCTTCCTGTGGCAGTGTATGCGGATAGGTTCAGAACTACAACGGCACCTAAGAGTCCGACTGCAACTATCATCACGGCAAGTATAGCTATTAGTATTTTGAAGATTTTTCTCATGTTCGTGCCTTCCTTTGAAGGTTTCCTCTGGGGCTAAGGCGTATTTAAGATAATCCTTTCAGAAGAAAGAGAAGTGTTGTCGCCAGCGGCTCAAGCCCTGATTTTTTCCTTCAATGCCTGCACAAGCTTAAGGTTGTCCTTTGCCGACCGCACGGTCACGCGGAAGTAGGTGTTGTCTAACCCCACAAACGTGCAGCAATCGCGGATGAGCAAGCCGTCTTTAGCCAGTTGCTCTCTAAGTTCGGTGGAGGTAATTTTGGGTGATGTGATTTTTACCAGCAGGAAATTGGTTTCTGAGGGGTAAACGTGGTACCCGCCGATTTCCAGAATGTTCTTGGCAAACTGGGCTTTCTCCACTGCGAGGGTGTTTCTGGTGGTTTGGATGAATTCTGTGTCTTTGAAAGCCGCTGAAGTTGCGTAATTTGCTAAGCTGTTGATGCTCCAAGGCTGCCGAACGGTTTGCAGTTGGTCGATGAGTTTTTCTGAGGCTATGGCGTAGCCGAAGCGGATGCCTGGCATGCCGTAGAACTTGGTGACTGAGCGTATGATAAAGAGGTTGTCATATTTTTGGGCGTACCCTGCTAAGGTTGTGTCTTGCCCTTTCTCTGTGAATTCGATATAGTTTTCGTCGACGCTGACAATTATGCCTTTTTTCTGGCAGAACTCTGTCAGTTCCAGTAGGGTATCGCGGGTGTAGAGTGTTCCTGAGGGGCTGTGTGGGTTGCAGATGTAGACTATTTTTGTGTCGTCGGTTATTGCCTTCTTTATGTTTTCCAGTTCCAACGCGAAGTTGCTGGGTAACTGCACAAAGATTACGTCGCCGCCTACCCGCAACACGGCTTTCTCGTATTCACTAAAAGACGGCACAGGAATGACTGCTTTAAACTTGCATTGGAAGTACTCTGCCACCATGTAGATTAGTTCTATGGAGCCGTTGCCTAAGATGATGTTGTCTGCGCCTACGCCGTGCCCAATGTAAGAGGCAATTTCCTCCCTGAACGACACGGGGTCGGGGTCGGGGTAGAACCTGACTAGCTTGGCGTATTCTCTAATGGCTTCCACAGCTTTAGGTGAGGGTCCAAGATAATTGATGGGTCCGCTGAAATCCCGCACTTTTTCCAGTGGGATGTTGTATTTTCGGCTGAAGCCCCAAACGTCTCCCCCGTGGCTTACAAACCTCTTCTTTTTACATGGACTCTCTAACCTGGTGTCCTCCATTAAACGGGTTATCTCCTGCTCTATTTTCCACTGGGCACCAAAGTGAGCATTATAACTGTTCACTATTTTGTAGAGCCAGTAGATGCCGCCTATGCCCAACGTAGCTATTGTTATTAATGCATATTTTGTTATCGGTATCGTCTGCGTCATGAACATCCGTTCTGGGAACGCATCAGCCAGAAAAGTGTCCTGATGTTTCTCGTGAACCACCAAATCCCGCGTCAAGTAGTACATTAAGACAAACACGGGGATTATCAGAATAATCGAGGCAGCCCACACCTTCGCATTCATCTCCCGTGGCTCCCCAGCGGTCCGCGGAGGCTCTTTTCCTTGGCTTTTTAAGAACTCGACGATGCGCTTCTCCAATTCAGCTTCACGCCGAAAATGCCTGTTTCGGTTCTCCACCAAACGGTAGAACATGGGGAAAAACGCGGCGCCAAAGCTGGCAACAGACGCCAAAAACCACATGGAAAACCACGTTACTTTCTCCTTTTCTGCAAAGTTAAGCATCGGTGTTTCCATTTTATGCGTTCACTTTCGCTAGGCGAATGATGAATAGAACAGCCAGCCAAACTTTATAAACTGTATTATTCAGCATGTTACCTAAGATGCAAACTGATGGTCCGCTGCTCTCCGTCGTAGTTCCCATGTACAATGAGGAACCAACCGTAGGCAACGTTATCCGCCGCCTAAAACTTGTTCTCTCAGAAACTGGGGTTCGACATGAAATACTTGTGGTGGATGACTGCTCCCTAGACGGCTCCGTGGCGGCAGCGGCTAAATACGGCGTGCGAGTTCTGAAGTTGAAGCAGCACCTGGGCAAAGGCTACGTGTTGAGGGCGGGCTTTGCGAAAGCCAAGGGCAACATAATCGCCACCATAGACTCGGATGGGTCGCATCTTCCCGAGGAGTTACCTCTGCTTCTGTTGCCCGTGATGCAGGGCAAGGCGGATTTGGTCATCGGCTCTCGATTCTCCACCCAAACGTCTGCCACCAGTAGCCGAAACCAAGCTGGAAACAAACTCTTCAACGTTCTTATTCACTTCCTCACGGGAACTCCGATTTCTGATTCCCAGTCAGGTTACCGCGTTATGACCCGAGAAGTTCTAGAAAGCATGGACTTATTGTCGGGCGAGTACGAGATAGAATCGGAGATGCTGGTGAAAACCGTCAAAGGCAGGTTTTGCATCCGCGAGGTGCCCATTACCTTTGAGCAACGCACTTACGGCAGGTCAGGCATAGACCCGCTTATGGACGGCTTCAAAATTCTGGTGTCTATAATCTCCGCGTTCTTGAGGGGGCGCTGACCAATGGACGCCCCGCTTGGAGTCTCCATAGTTGTCACCTGCCGCAACAACGCGCAAACCATAGGCGACTGCCTCCAATCGCTTGCCAACCAAGATTACCCCAAAGACGCCTACGAAATCGTAGTCATCGACGCCAAATCGACCGACGGCACCTTAGACATAGCCAAACAATTCACCTCCAACGTTTACTCTCTGCCCCTGAACGCGGCAGCAGCCTACAACTACGCCATGAAAGTCGTCCACTTCGACGTTTTGGGTTTTGTGGATGCAGACGCAAAAGTGGAGCCGATGTGGCTCAAGAAGCTGGTTCCGTACCTTGCCGAGTCGGGGGTGGCTGGGGTAAGCGGTGCCATAGAAACATGGAACGTGGAGAATCCGTGGGCGCGCAGCATCGGCTACGAAATCAAGAGCCGCTACAGCCGATTAGGCAAGTACACGGGGCGCATAGCCACCATGAACCTGCTGCTCAAACGAGGCGTCATCGAGGAGGTAGGCGGCTGGGACGAAGACTTCCCCTCCCAATACGACACCGACTTCGGTTTCCGCATGAGCAAGCTGGGCTACAAAATCGCCTATGCCCCCGACGCCAAGTGTTTCCACTTCAACAGACCAACGCTGAATGCTTACTGGCGCCAGCAACTGCAGTACGGCAAAAACACCCTGCGGCTCTACTTTAAGCATGGACGGCTAGCCCGAGGCGACGAAATCACTGATGTAGGCATGAACCTTCAGCCTGCCCTGTATCTGGCAGTGGCCGCTTTGGCGCTTTTGGGTATTGTGCCGCTGCTTAGGCTGCTCTGGCTCGTTTCAGGGGGACTGCTGGCTGCAATTCTGCTTTACTACCTTTATTCGGCGGCGAAGCTTACCCTAAAATTTGGTGACCGCTCTGCCATGCGTTTGGTGGTGCTTTACTTTATCCGCGCCTGTGCTTGGCTTTGCGGCGCCGCAGTAACCGCAATTCGTTTCCTCGGAGGCAAACCGAAATGACCAAAGTCTGTTTCATATCTCCCGAATACTGGCCGCTTACTGGCGGAACAGGCTCCTACGTCTACTACCTCTCCAACGAACTCATAAAGAACGGCTATGACCTCAGCATAGTTACTGGAGCAGCAACAGCCAAAGATGAAAAAGTCAACGACCACCTGTCCGTGTACTTCCTCAAAAACGTCAAAACCCCCATCGTCAAGTCCTTCCTGTTTGCCAGTTCCTGCAGCCGCAAACTGCGCAGCATCAGCGAAACCGTAGGAGTGGACATAACCCACGTGAACCTTCCGTTGGTGCCTGACTTTGCAGTGCCCAAGAACTTTGGCAGCCGCCTTGTGTGTACGGTTCATTCGACTTGGAAGGGCGAAGCGGACGCCATATCTGATGAGCCTTACCTGCGGCTTAACGCTAACGAGAAGTTTATGGTTAGTTTCACGTGGTTTTTGCGTATCTTCGAGGAAGGCCTGCTGAGGAGGGCAAACAAGCTTATAGCCGTCAGCGACTTCACCCGCCGCGAACTCGTCAACTACTACGGCATCAAAGAGGACAAAATCCGCGTCATCCACAACGGGGTAGACACCACCAAGTTTCAGCCCGCCGTTGACAAGCGCAAGGCTAAAAAGGAAATGGGCTTAAACCCTGATGAGCTCGCCATCGTTTCGGTGGGTAGGCTCTACGCCCGCAAGGGACTCTTCACGCTCATCGAAAGCATGCCTGCGGTTGTGAAGCGGTTTCCCAAAGCCAAATTCGTCATCAGCGGCAAAGGGCAAAGTGACGAGATGCGAAAACTCATCGCCCACGCTGAGCGGCTGGGTATCCGAAGCAGCATCGTGTTCACAGGCTACACCCCCGACGAGAAACTGCCCACTCTGTATCAGGCAGCCGACGTTTTTGCGTTCTCAACCTTCTATGAGCATCACCCGTTTGCCGTGCTTGAGGCATTGTCCACTGGCTTGCCCGTGGTGACTACCAACGTGGGCGGCATCCCCGAAACCATAGTGGACGGCAAAAACGGTTTCATGTGCCAACCCTTTAATGCAGAGCAATTCAGTAGTCGCATTCTTTACCTGCTAGAGCACCCTGCGGCGGCGCAGGAAATGGGTCGCTTGGCACGCAAAACAATCGAAGAACAGCTGGACTGGCGTATAGTCGTCAAAGACGCCATGAACGTCTACGAGGAAGTTCTACAGGGAACCTAACAATCGCGCTGGCAACCTTGCTATTGGGTTAGTTTGTTTGCGTCATCAAAGTATTGGATGAACTTTACGTAGTTTTCTTGCAGGTTGCTGGACGGCTCAGATTGGGCGTATAGCAGCCTCAATGCGTGGTCGTCTGTCAAATCCGAGGGGAAAAAGATTGAGATTTTCGAGGGCGGGGGAATGGAGGACATGTACGCCGTTCTGAAGAGACCTTGGCACATTTCTTCGCCATTTATCCTTATTGCAACCACAGACCTGTACAGTTCGTCGCCCATCTGCGTCAACCGCTGGGAAGCTTGAGCGGTGAGGGTTATCTCTTGGCTTGTAGAGTTATAAGACACAATGTCTGGGTCAGAGACAAACAAACTATTGTCTTCCACAGAAACCAGTTGAAATCCGTCTTCCGAAGCGGGTAGCCATGCGCCTCTAAAAACTCCCAAACCCGCAAGGACCACTAATACAATCAGCGCGAGGCTAACCCAAAGCAGTTTCTTCATAATTGACCCGCTCACGAAACCTATGGTTTAGCTTCGTATTTAAGACTAAACATTGGAACAGGCAGAGCTTTCCAGAAAGTCAGCTGCTGGTTTACTGGTGCGGCGTCATGGGCTTTTGTTTTCTGTGCCAAATGGCAATCGTCGTGCCTAATATGACGCATAAGGCGGCAAGCACTACGGCAAAGGTTAAGCTGTCTATTCCGAAGATGGTGTTTTCTTTGGGTAAGCCTATGGTGACTTGATGTGTGCTGTGCATGTAGTTGAAGTAAAGTTCCCATGCGCCATCATCGAAGGTGTGCATATAACTGATTTGGTTGCCGTCTATCAGCACCTTTACGTTTTTGTCTACGTTTTCGTGTGGAATCAGGTTTTCTGCGATTTTGCACCATACGTAACCTGATGTGCCTGAGGGACCCGTGACGGTGAAGGTTACCTCAGAACTGGTGCGGTTGAAAATGGGTTCTGAGAGTGTGCTGTTTGATTTTAGCACGGTGAATTCAGCGGTTGGTGTTGGGCTATTTGCTGCAGTTACCCACGACACGTCAGAGTTGCTTACACCCGAAGGTGAGCTGCTAACGGTTTCTGCAAGTGAGAAGCACGCTAGGAGTAATCCGCAAGTGACTATGACTGCTAGGATAGCGTTTGAGTGCCGTTTCATTTGGTGTGCCCAGTAAAATTATCTCTGTATTATGATACTTAACTTTTTCCACGCAGAGTTCAACTCGGGTTGATTCAGTGGTGATTTAAGTTAGGCAACCTCTACAGGTTCGCCACGATACGCTACGGTGACTTTCTGAAAGAGCCTGACTACACCCAACGAACAAAACAGCAGCTTAGTCAGGTACTCATGCTTATAAATTGCCATCTGCGCCTTGACTGGCAGGTCAATTCGGGGCGGCATAAACCTGTGTGCAACCTCCGCAACTGGCAGCCCCTCGACTTTGAGGTCTGTTTCTTTGAGTCCTGTTTGTCTGGCGGCGTAGTTCAGGTAGGTGTTTTTCCAGTTGAGCTTCATGACCTGCGTCGCGACTATGTCAGTGGCTAACGCATCATTGCCTGTTAGCATAAGTCCCATGGGGACGGGTATGCCTTTGGTTGGTCCGTTGCCTTCGATGCCTACCCGTGCATCCATTATAGTCAAGGCGGGCTTGAATATGCAGTAAAGCCGACACAGAACCTCCGTCAGGTACGGATGCAGGTAAATGCGGCGGTTGCTGGGTACGCAGCCAAACAGGTTCTTGAGGGCACCGCTATACATCATGAACTCATGCGTCTTCATCAGCGGCAAATCCACAACCGCGTCCGCATCCAACGCCGTTTTGGGCAAGAATAATCGTTTGAGGGGACTGGTGCTTTTGGGAAACTTTACCTCAACCACTTTGTCCTCTGACAAGTTAATGACGGTTCCCCCTGCCCTTTCCACGGCATCTTCCATACCCGTCTGCTTAAACGCTAACCGGCAACTGTAGTTATACCCCTCAGATTCGCCCACAATAACCTCTTCAGCCGTGTCCCGTAACAAACCAACTAACTCATAGGTCAATTCTGGGCTAGTGACTACGCCAGTGAGGTATTCATAGTGGCTCAGGTTAGGCTTGATGAAAATCCGCTTCTTTCCACGCAAATCTGCCTCTTTCACCGCTTCTTTAAGAATCTGACTAACATCATCATCCTGAACTCTGTAAATTTTCACCTTTCTTTGCGGCATCTCAAGTATCTCCTGACTCTTTTGCCAACAAGCAGCCAGGGTCAGAAGCAAAACAGTCGTCGTGGTAGGCGTTGGCTCGGGCTCGGCATCCGCCGCAGATGAACTTATAGTGGCATGCTGCGCAGGCGCCTTTCAGGTTAGAGCGGTCTCTGAACGCGTTGAAAAGTGGACTTTTGAGCCAGATGTCGATGAACTTCTCTTTTTTCAGATTCCCCACATTGACAGGTAAAAACACGCATGGGTGTACATCGCCCTGTGGAGATAGTGAACAGTAGAGTCTGCCTGCGCCGCATCCGCCGATGAAGTCCGCCAGCGGCACCGCCTTCTTACTCACTTTTGCTGTTTGCATGTGCGCCATCGACATGGTCACTTCGCCTGTACCCGATGATCCTTGACACTGCAACGCGACGCGAGCCAACTGCGGTGCTGTTGTTAATATGGTGGTTTTGCAGCCGCTGGACATCCTGTTAAGCAGGTACCGCATGAGTTCTTCGCGTTGCTCAGGCGTGAGGTCTTGGTCGAAGTGTTCTTTGCCCCTGCCTGTGGGGACAAAGTTGAAGTAGGTGAAGCGTTCCGCGTTGATTCCTTCTGCCAACGTGATGATGTCGGACATCTCGTCAAAGTTGCTTTTCGTGACGGTCGTTGCGATGCAGGCACACAAGTCTTCTGCGACGGCGTTTTTGAGTCCTGCCACCGCCTTGTCGAAGGCTCCAGACACCCCGCGGAAGGCGTCGTGTGTGTCTGCGGTGGCGCCGTCAATGCTGATTTCGACGTAGTGGATTTTTGCTTCCTTGAGCCTGCGCGCCATATCCCTTGTGAGCAGCGTACCGTTAGTGGCTAAGGAAACATACATGCCTCGCTCAACCGCGTGCCCTGCTACCTCAAAGAAGTCTTTACGTGTGAGAGGTTCGCCGCCTGAAAAAGCCAGCGCCGTCACCCCCGCATCCCCCAACTGATCCACCACATCCAATGCTTCTTGAGTGGTAAGTTCTTCTTCTCGAACAGCGCCGCTTTTGCTATAGCAGTGCTTACACCGCAAGTTACATTTGTGTGTGAAGTCCCAGACGACAAGAAACGGCGCATAAATGCTCAAGGGCTTCTTGATGCCAAAATAGTCAAACGAGCGCACAATGTTAAGCACGGCCCGGCGCGCGTAGGGGTCGGCGAGGAGCTTTTCAACTTTCTCCCGTTTAATGTTGAGGCTTTTACGGAGAAACTCTATCCAGAACCCAATTATCCGCGAGTAAGTACCGCCGCACTTCTGGCATTTAGCATCAGCTTTACCCACATAATCATCCAACGCAGCCTCCAAGACCGTTCTACCGCAGGCAGGGCACCTACGCAGGGACAGCTGCAGCATCTTCCGTGTAGTGGGGAAACTGATGACAGCGTTCCAGAAGCCGTCGTGGCTAAGCAGACTCATAGGGATTCTCCTGAAGCAGCAAACTGAATGTATTAAGTTTGTTATGTGAGAATGTTAAAGATTTCCCTGAGCAATATATCCTCTTTAGGTTTTTCGTATGCCGCGTTTTCACTCAGAATGACATACCCCTGCTTTGTTGCCATAATTGATTAGTTTTATTAGGTCATTAGACTAACAAGTATCGGGGATTGCCATGATTGAGCGCCTTCAGATGACGAACTTCAAGGGTGTAAAAGAAGGGTCAATAGACTTATCTCCGATAACAATCCTTGTGGGGTCCAACAATTCGGCAAAGTCGACTATACTCGAAGCTTTGTTCATGGGCATGAACCCATTTCGACCTGTGCCCTATTTTATTCCTAAGGCAGTGAATAACCCATCAACGGTGATAGACGTCCTATCTTACCTGCATAAAACTTTGGATTATGAAGGTTTTGCCTTTTTGCTTTATAACTATTCTGCGAAAGAAGCGGAGATTAAATATGTTTCTAAAGAGTTAGAGGCTAATCAATCACAAAACAAAAATTGGCTAAAACTTCGAAGATTTTATCACAAAATTTATTTCACCTCTTCAAATTCTGCTGTAAATACGGAAAAAACGCAAATGGATGAGGAAACAATACGTTACTTTGGGCGTGCATCAATGGATGACTCAAAGTGTGATGTTTTCACTTTTGACACACTTTTGGCAGAAACGCTTCTGGTAAGCCCAAAATTGATTGTGGCAGGGTATGATTATCTGCGCCACGAATGGGCGACTGTGGTGAATTCAAAAATCGCCAGAACTGTGGCAAAAGATATCTCTACTCTTTCACCCGAACAATACATTGATTTTACTATGGAACCTGTAATTGGCGGTAAATTAGACATAAATGCCTATCTTGAAGACGGTCGAAGAATTCGGCTTGGCGATTTAGGCGAAGGCATCCAAAGCTACTTCTTATCAAGAATCCTTTTCGAGCTGGCTAACCCGAAAATCCTTCTTTGGGACGACATCGAATCCCATTTGAACCCCCGGATACTAACCGCCCTAGCTGAATGGTTCGGAGATTTAGTTAAACAAGGAAAGCAAGTGGTTATTTCAACACATTCGCTTGAAGCAGCCAGAGTTATTGCTGGGATAAATCAAGAACAAACTTGTGTTTGTTTAAGTTTTCTTAAAGATTCAGTGCTTGACACAAGAAGCCTATCTATTGAGCAAATGGAAAACTTGAAGACTGCAGGAATTGATGCTCGAACCACTGAGGCACTCCTGATATGAAAATGTACTTTCTAGACCCAACCAGCAGAGTCTCAATTAACATTCGTAGACTCCGACGCCTCAGTTTTCCCGTTCAACGATTAATCCTGAGCACTGTTGCCGAGCTTTCAACGTTGGTTGTTTTGGGGGATGGCTCTCCTGAAGATGAAATCGTGGGAATTCTGGCTTGCCATCAAGGGAACAAAACGGTCGGAATAACAAAACCTGAGAAGCATTCTACAGATGCCTTCAGAGAAATACGGCAGTACCTGAAAATAAGAAGCATAAACAAATTACTGTTTATCCTTGACCAAGACACCAGCAGTCTAGAAAGCATATTTAGCACGGTTGAATCAATTTTCAGAGAACAAGGCATCACTTTTCAGCTAAACAGAACTTTTGGTGACACAGAGAAGGTTCGACTTTATGAATGCTCAATAGGCAATCGACATTTTGCGGTCATAACAGTAGTGAGTGGTTTGGCTGAGTTTACCTGCAATCAGCACATGATTGAGGACCATTTAATTATGCTTGCTGGATTCCAATCTGGAGCAAGTGGAAAAGCCCAATGGCAGTCTTTAAGTTCTGAGGAAAAGCTGGGCGTCTTAACTCTATTAAAAGATAAAGATGTTGTCGAAGTAGCGTTTCCTCAACATTATTTTGCATTCGAATTAGTGGAAAGCGATTGTTGACAATTAAAATTTGGGTTCCTACTGATAGTCCATTGTTTGAGCTTCTGATTCTCTCAAAACTGCGGCAGTTAAAATATTCGTTTGTTACTCTTGGTGAGTTCAGGAAAACCATACTTGTTCTTTCAATGACGCTTTTGTCTTTATCCGCAAGCAAAGTGTTACATTTTTTTGATGTAGCCTTCATTCATGTTGGAAGTCACAATTAGTTTGTTTGAGTACAGCGAATCCTCAATCCAGCCGCAGAAGTACCCGTTAACCTCAATCTGCTGCCCCGCAATCAACTGCGGCGGGCTGGTTTTGTCGTAGCCGACTGCAACCGTTCGGTTCTGCCAGTACTCCGCCGCGGATGTCTGGTTTGACCCGGATGCGTCTCCCCAAATTAGTCTGGTCACGTTCAGGGTCACATAAGCGGGGAAGATGTGGTAGCTGTACCCATTGTTTATTTCATGATTGTATTTTACTTCTGATACTGTGCCCTGCACGGTCAAGTTAACCGTGCTGACGCCCCAGTTTTCCAGACGTTGCTCATGCAAAACGTTAGTTGCCCTCAGCGTAATCAACATGCCCGACGTTAACATCACCCCCGCAAGAACCAGATACGCAGCCCTTCGCAGTTTAACTCTGGTTTTCCTGACCGCGTTTTGCCTCATAAACACCGACAAGACGTTTAGCCCCATGGTTGTTCCAATAATTAGGGCGCCTATCCCCAACGCAACAACCCAAAATGACCGTGCAAATCCCCCAGCAAAAACACCCGCCGAACCCATGGCAAGAAAAGCAACGGAGACGGCGGTTCTCGGGGAAAACCTGCTCTGCTTACTCAAATGCACTGGTTGATTCATCTGCACGGCGTTAGCAACCAACGCAACTCCAACCGTCAACGTAGCCAACCCTATGATGTAACCTTCAAAAAACATGAGAGGCAACGACCCAAACGCCTCGAAAACGCCCAACGCAATCAACACGGCTCCAACATGCCTCTTCATGGAGGGAAACTTTACAAGAAACGTCAACGTAGCTGCCAAAACTATTACGAGCGCAGGGGCAACTAGCAGCTTGTAGGGATACACATAGACGACGGCAGCGGGAGTAAGCAAATAATCCCTCGAACTGAATGCATACCTGCGACTTTAAGAAACTTGCGCCATTCTGAACCAGATTCAACCGTTTTGACCCTTTTCTAGACGCAACATAAACCCAAAACGGGTTCTGAAACAAAAAAGCAACGTTCTGCAGCGCCTGCAGAAAACGGGGGGTATACCCCGCAGAAAAAACGAATCGCTCAGAATTACTGTTTTACATGTTCAGAAAAACAGTGCACCACCAAACAGTGCCGAAGCATAAACAAGCACTGCCGCGACCAGAACCAGTGCTAACGCTCTTGCGGATTCGTTTGTGGCTCCAATCATGTCACCTGAAACTCCGCCGAACGTGCCCTTCGCGACCTGCACCATGAACCAGCCGAACGCGGCGGCTGCGGCAATCACGAGGAGTCCAGCCCAGCCTAGAAGCGCAAAGCCCAACACAGCGGCTAATGCATAGGCGGCAATGTTCAGGTTTCGTTTGGCGTATTCGATGAATCTTGCGCCCAAGCCTTGATGTGCAGGTTTGCCCCGCCACACAATTGTCACCATCGCCAACTTCGCGGCGACCTCAGCCAGAATCAGCGCTCTCCACGCCACATTCCAGTCCAGCAGAAACAGCCCCGCAACTGCTGATAATTCTACGAAAAGCGCTAAAAATGCGCCTTTGTAGGTTACCACCCACCTGTGGGCGATTTCTCTTCGGTCCTCAACTTTTCGCACGCCTATGGCGTTGCCTAAGTCGATTAAGCCGTCGAAATGTTGAAAGCCCGTTAAAACCAGCAGAAACGCCAGCGTCATTGCCGCAGGCAGAATTCTGGGAAGCCACCAAGCGGAAACGTGCAGAACGGAGCTTGCAGCGGCAAGCAGGTACCCGATGATGAGGCTGCTGCCCAGAAAATATCCTGCGCCCAACACGCCGATTAACCCGCCAACCAACGGAAAAAGAAACATGTTTCGGGCGCTGGCGAAAACGAAGTCTTCTGTTTCGCCCAGCGGGATAACCGTTAGGAAAGACAGTAATTCCCTAAAAGTTTTTATAGCATCCAACTTCGACATATACCCTATCAAAAGTCCATTTAGGATATAGCTTTATCCGTGAGCTTCATGACACAACTCAAGGGAAAGAAAATCCTGGTGACAGGTGGTGCAGGTTTCATAGGTTTCCACCTCACCAAGAAACTTCTGGAAATGGGCGCAGACGTAACAATCTACGACAACCTCAGCAGCGGCAAAATTGAAAACGTCAAAGACAATCCCCAAGCCAATTTTGTCCAAGGCGACATACTTGACCTTAAAAAACTCTGCAGCCTACCAAAATTCGATTTAATCTACCATTTAGCAGCACAAGTAGTCGTGCCCTACAGCATGGAAAACCCAACTGAAGACTTTGAAACTAACGCGCATGGAACCCTAAACGTGCTTGAAAAAGCCCGCAAAGACAATGCGCAACTGGTTTTCGCGTCCAGCGCAGCAGTTTATGGTAACCCCACTCAGTTACCTACTCCTGAAGCGTACGGTTTTCACCCCTTTAGCTGCTACGGATTATCCAAAGTCGTAGGTGAAGAGTACTGTGAAATCTACACGCTTCAGTACGGCTTAAAAATCACCATAACACGGTTCGCTAACGTTTACGGTTCCCGCTGCCATGGAGTCATAAACGACTTTTTAGATAAACTGCAAAAGGATCCTTCGAAACTGGAAATCATTGGAACTGGGCAGCAAAGCCGAGATTTTGTTCATGCATCTGACGTCGCTGAAGCGTTGGTTTTGGCTGCTGGCGATAACGCTGTTGGCAAAACCTTCAACTTGGGTTTTGGTGAAACCTTAAAGATTATTGACTTAGCTAAGATGATGCTGGACATTTTGGGTCTTACCGACAAAACTGAAGTGTCCACTACGGGGCAATCGTGGCAAGGCGACATCGTCACGATATGGTTTGACATCTCTAAAGCCAAAGAGGAGCTTGGCTGGAGCCCCAAAATCCGTTTTAATGACCACCTGCGTACGTTGATTGCTGAGAGGAAAATGATTTGAGCAAGAACCCCGCCAAGGGATTAATTGCGCTTCTGCGTCTTCCCTACTGGCTTATGACAGGTGGACTTGCTCTTTTAACGGCATTTGCCATCACTAAAGGTGACTTTGGCAGCCTGCAGGTTGTGCCGCTGATTTTCTTTTCGATGGCAGCCATCACTTCAGCAGGGTTCGCCATAAACGACTACTTCGATAAAGAAAGCGATGCTGTCATTAAGCCGAAACGTCCCATTCCTTCGGGCGCTTTGTCTCTTAGGCAAGTGATTGCGGTTTCCTCTGTTCTTTTCGTGGTTGGGCTGGTTTTAGCTGCGCTCATCAACTGGCTCAGTTTCGCCATTCTGGCTGTGGATTCCGTTTTGCTTCTGGTTTATTCTGCGGCGGTTAAGCGTAAATCTGGTTTTGTCGCTAACGTTTTGGTGGGCATCTTGACTGGAACTGCTTTCCTATACGGCGAAGCCACCATTTCGAATCCGCCAACTCTAACTCTGCTTTCAATGAGCCTTTACCCAATTGCGTTTGGAACCATCGGCGGAAACGTTTTGCGCGACATCCTCAGCCTTGACGGGGACTCCAAAGTTGGTTACCCCACTTTGCCGCAGAAAATCGGAAACTTCAAATCTGTCGAGGTCGCAGCGGTTTTCTTTGTTGCGTGCGGCGTGCTTGCCCCATTGCCCTTTCTGATCGGTGAGTTCACGGTTTATTATTTGCCGTTTATTCTGCTGTGGAGTGTACTTCTGATTTATTCTTCTGTGCGCCTTGTTTCGTCGGATTTGAAGATTGCGAATGTTCGGAAGTATGAACGGATGATTACGATGTCGATGATTCTGCTTCCTATGGCTTTGATTCTTGAAGCTTTGTCAAAGATTATTGGAGGATTACTGTAGCATGCAAAAAACCAAGAGTATCTGTCCTGAATGTCAAAAGGCAATCGATGCGGAACTGACAGTGAAAGACGGAAAAATCCAAATCACCAAAAAATGTCCTGAACATGGAGTTTTCAAGGCTACGCATTGGCAGAGCCCAACAGTTTACAACTTCACTGAGGAGTATGACTTCTTTAAGGACTTTGAGGAAGCCAAAACTCACAAGGTGGCTGCGGGTTGCCCCTACGTATGTGCGTCCTGTAAAAGCCACATTTCGGACACGGTAATCGGCGTAATCGACGTAACCAAAGAGTGCGATTTACGTTGCGCCATCTGTTTCTCCACGTTCTCCGACCACATCGTGGATTACGAACCCACCAAACAAGAACTCATCGACATCCTGACTTTTCTCAGCAAGCGCAATCCAAAACCTCCAGCGATTCTGTTTTCAGGTGGGGAACCGATGGAGCGCAAGGACATGCATGAAATCATCGCTGCTGCACATGAGTTAAAGTTCATGACGATTTTGGCGACTAACGGCATTCACATCGCTGAGGAACCTGAACGTGCAGCGCAACTCAAGAAGTGTGGGCTAAACATTGTTTATTTACAGTTTGACAGCTTCCGCGACGAATTTTACAAGAAGATCCGCGGACGCGAACTGCTCAAACTCAAATACAAAGCAATCGACGTCTGCCGCAAGCTGGACATGGAGGTAATTTTGGTTTGCACGCTAATGAACGGCTTCAACGACAAGGAAGTCGGCAAAATCATAAAGTTCGCCGCTGCAAACTCCGACATCATCCGCGGCTTAATTTTCCAGCCTATCGCGTTTACTGGTCGCGCAACGGATAACCCCTTCCAAGAGGCTTGGCGCGACTGGCGTTTCGCGGAACAAGTGGAATCCCAAACAGACGGCGAAGTCAAAACGTCGGATATGTTTCCGCTTTCCGTGATGACTTCCCCCATAAAAATCATGCGCAAGTTCATGAAGAAGCCTTGGCCGCTTTTCTCCTGTAGCCCCCACTGCGGTATCGTGAATTGGGTGTATGTTTCCAAAAGCGGCAAAATGATTCCGATTAACCATTTCGTAAACTTCGGCAAGTTCTTCAAAGGTATTCAAAAAACAGCTCAGAACGCAAAAGATCAAGGCAAGTTTTCTTTGCTTGCAACGTTGTTTATGTCGTCTATGCTTTCAATGAATATGCTGTTGGTAACTAAAGAAGTTGGCATCTTCACGTTGATGAAAGCTATCTTGAAGATGTTTGTTTCTCCAAGTTACCAGTCGCTGGGTCCCATCAGACGGCGGATTTTCCTTTTGGGCTGCATGGCTTTCATGGATCCATACACTTTCGACGTGAATCGTGTGCAGCGGTGTGTGGTGCACTATGTTACTCCGAACTTGAAGGTTATCCCGTTCTGCGCCTACAACAACATCCACCGAATCGATACTGAAGAAACCTATGCACAGAAAAGCGCTAAATAGCTGATGAAGCTATTTTTTCTTCTACAACCCCCTCTCCCCTCGTCATTCAGGAAAGGTTGCCTGCGACATCCTATGCATTCATACAAAGATAAGTTTGTGAAACGTCTTTACAGTAACCTGTTTCACAAGTATGAGCATTAGCATTTTCTCCGCGGCTGTTTAAATGGAGAAATAGCAGAAAACACTGCCTACATTCGGAACAATAATAAGGAAAAATACAAGCCCAACGAGAGAATGCTGAACAAAAATAAGGTTGTGCTTAATCTAATATGTTTGTTCAAAAAATAAACCAGTTTGTACCAATATGCAGGTGTACCCTTTTCTTTTTTTGCCTCTTGCATTTTTTCAATTGTTTTCCACTGAAGATTTGCCATTAAAGTGCTGTCACTATAATATCCAGTTAATTTCGTAATAATGATTAGATGGGATAAACAACCCCAGTACAACGTTCGCAACAAAATATAGACGCCAGCAGTTAATAACGCACTCAACAGCAAAGCAAAAGTTATCAACCCGATTGTAGTCTGCGGGAAGGCTCCCCTGCTTGAAACTAATGTAATGGTTGCAATAGCTGTTGTTACAAGGTATCCACTACGCGTCATTGCCTGAGACGTATAATACTTCAACAGCGCTCTACGACATGTTTCCACACTTTCGACGTAATATCCATCTATTTTAATTAGCCCGTTTGTGCCCAATGAGGTTCCCTTCCTTATTTGTTACCTCACCCTATATCTAATTTTGTATTGAACTCAAAAATTCCTGTTTGGCTTTTTACTCAATCGGAAGTATAGCAAACACGCCGCGTTTTTCTGAAACTTGTAAAGTGTGTAAAAAAGGAAAACCACTCCGTGGCTTCTTACACCTTTTAACACAGAACAAGAACCCTGCCTGTATTTGTCCTATTTAGTGTGTGCTTTTTTTGACGATGAATATGCTTCCCAAAGCTGTCAGGGTAGCGCCGCCTGCATATAGTAGTATTTGGATTAGGGTGAGGGTGGCTGCTGGGAAGTAGCTTGCGGCTAAGTTTGTTGGTAGGTAACTGCTGAGGGATGCGAAGGTTACCGTGAGCCCAATTGCAATCATGGCTATGCCTGGAACTATCATTGATGCACCCAGCAGGCGCTTGGGGAGACGTTTCATGCCGTTGATTCTGACCTCTTCGGGTACTATCGATGGAAACGCCTTGGCGGTTACTGCTACTAATGCGGGCACAATGAGGAGCACAAATGGCAGCATCGTGACGAACCAGAATACGGTGAGTCCTAACGATAGCACAATCAAGGCCTCCGCTGACATTTGAGTAAAGGCTGAAGATTGCATGTATAGCAGCTTGTAGGTGAACACGTAAAGAAACGCCACGATGACGTTAGCAAGAATCAAGGCTACATTGGTTACTGTGATGAATCTAGCCCAATTGAACTTCTTACGTAGGAGGTAGCCAAAGACGAAAAAGCCGATGAAGTTGCCTGGAACCGCTGCAAGTAAGCTTCCAGGATAGATTCCTCCATGCTTAGCAGAATCCACAATCAAAGTGCCCAACGCGGCGCCGACGCCGCCAGCCCACGGACCAAAAATAACCGAGAAGAACGCGGGAACCACAACTGCTGGTCGGAATTGACCTATCCCCCACGGTGAGGGAATATAAGCGGTGAGGTAGGATCCTGCAGCATACAGTGCCGCATTGACTGCCATTGCTACAATGATAAGTGAATATGGTTGTCGCCAAGATTCTTTTTTCATGTTCTGCACACTTGTTGAACGGTTTTTGGTTCTTAGAATCTTTACTCTACATAAAAATTTCCTATGAACTGATTAAACATGTTTAATCATGATGTGATGCGACAAGATTTTGAGTAGCCTTTTCGGTGCCTTTGTACATGCGATTCTTGACACTTCACGGACACGAAAAGTAGCTTTCTATCTTTGTGGCTGATTGGGTATCATTAAAACCTCTAGATGCGTCAGTAGCCACGCCGAGACCACTAAGCATGCGGCAGAAACTATGAAGGTTACATAAAAACCCCCGTAGAAGGACAAGAAGCCCGAAACAAACGAGCCCGCCATCGTTGCAAACCCAGCCAAGGCGCTGTACACGCCCAAAGCGGAGCCGTTTCGTCGAGGGCTTAGTGTGTTGAAGACCATGGTGTTTGAAGCGGTGTAGTAAATCGAGTATGCAAGTCCAGAAGCCAGCGGGTAACAAATCATGACCGGCAGCAGAAACCACAGCCCCGTCAGGAAGTAGGCGCAAACACCCAGCATGCCGTAGGCGACGGCTCTGAGCAGCAATCCGCCGATGGCGCTTTTCACGGGCGATTTCCGCTCAGTGTATGGTCCCGCAAACCTGAAGGAGACTATCTGGACAACCAGCCCCAGCATTATGACACAGAAAATCAGCAAGCTGGATACGCCTTGGAGTTTTAAAGCGGGAATCAGTGAAGTGTTGAAGATTCCTGCGGACAAGAAGAAACCAAAAATAGCCATATAAAGCAGCGGCGTATGTCTCGTAAACTCGTGGCGTAGGTTCCTGAACATGCGTTTAAAGTCGTTTCCGCTTGGGACTTTCAGGAACAGGTAAGGCGAGTGGCGGAGTCTGTGAAAAAAACTGTGCTTATGCATAACCATAGCTTTCCGTTCAAAAACAACCTCTGGCTCTTTAATCATGAAAGCAGCCAAACCTGCGGAAACCAACGACGAAACAGCTAAAGGAATCACCAAATAAACCAAAGGCGCGTAAACTGACCAAACCATCCCCAAAAGCAACCCCACTGTCTGTCCGACACTGGAAAACATGGAGAACTTGGCAAACGCTGAAGCCCACCTAGGTTTCTGCTCCGTTTCCATGACCAGAAGGTTAAGCGGCGTAGTCGAGGCGGTGGTCGAGAAAGAAAACAGGGCGTACAGAAAAGAAACCCAGTAACCTGTTCTCGCAAACGGAAACAGCGCCAGAATCAGCGCGGTAACCAGAAAACTGACCAGAACCAGAGGACGCCGCCGATGGAAACGGTCCGTTATGAAACCCCAAAATAGAGCCGCTGGGATACCCACAGCATTAAACAGGGTAAGCGCTAAACCAACTTCCACTACGCTTCCGTTGAGGTTCAAAATCAACAGCGGAATCAAAGTGCTTACAGGTCCCAAAGCAATGTTAAAGGGTAAAACCGCGTTAACCCAGCCTGAACTGTTTGCAGGTCCGAGAAAGCGCGACATGAATTTTTGGGCTGCTACTTTTTCGGGGCTGCTGCTTGGTGCCTTACCCAGTCCGTTTTCTATTTTACCCATTAACCCGATTTATCCTCCAATACATCAGAAAGCGGAAACTGACCATTCAGCTTTAATCCTCAACTTCCCTGTCAGAAAAACAAACAAAAAACAATATAAAATTTATCGCGGCAGCCATCCTAAATTAGGCTACGGAGTTCCCGTAGCAACCTCAATGTTCAAAACGCAGACTTCACCCGAAAACGCCCGCTCACCCGTTGCCCCGTCTGGAAGCCAAAGCTCAAAACCAACCAGATAGTTGCCGGGCTGATTTAACGTCACGGTTGCGATGCTCTCCCATGTTTTGCCCTCATCCACTGTTCCCTCAAAGGTCTGAGTGGCGTTAACGTCAAGGGGAAACTCAAGATTAACGCTGTTGCTGTTAACCGCCTTCACTTGAACCTGCGTGCCGTTCAAAGTGTATCCCATATGGTTCTCTACTACAACGTAAACGCTGAAGGTGCTGTTCACGTCGGCAACCAGAAATTCCGGATAATCCGTTCCCCGCTGATGACTGTCAAGCAGATAAATAGTTGCATACTCACTACCCGCGGGTCTAAGCGCAACATAATAGGTTCCCAGAAGAACCGAAGCCAGCACAATCGCAATAGCCACTGACACAACAAAAACGCTTTGACTACTTTTCCCGTTCAGGTTTCCACTTACCTTTTCCATGCTAACCAGAGGCCCTCAACTTCTCAGCCCCTTAAGTATAGTGGCTAAGATTTCTATGCCTGAATTAAAGGGCTTAAGTTTAGTTTTACCGTACCTTCTGAATTTGTACGTCGAATGAACCTCAACAATCTTAAACCGTTTTTTGGAAAACTTGATGAGCATTTCAGTGGCAAAAGGCATGTCGGTTTCCTTGAAATTCACCTTTTCTAAGGCAGAATGTGAAATCGCCCGAAAACCTGATTGGGTATCGCTGAAGTTCTGCTTGTAGAGCATGTTGAAGCAGAACGTGATTAGCTTGTTCCCGACGAAGTTGAACAACCCCATCGCCTTGTTGGGGTCATACATGCGGGTCGCCAAACACATCTCCGCGTCGTTGTCAACCATTCCCTGAACTAACCGGTTAATGTGCTTGAACTCGTATGTGCCGTCGCCGTCGACCATGACGACCACGTTGCCTTTGGCGGCTTTCATTCCTACTCGGAGAGCTAACCCGTAACCCCGCCGTGGCTCAATTATAAGCCGCGCCTTAGAATCCTTGACGATTTCGATGGTTCCATCAGTGGAGTTACCATCTACCACAATAATTTCATTAGGAAAAATAAGTTCCCTATCAAGCGTGTCCAAAGCCTCGCGGATGTTTCCGGCTTCATTTAACGTTGGGATTACTACCGAAACCATCTCTACTTTTGATGTCATGGGGCACCCTGCGTCCTCATATATAGGCGTCTAATATAATTTCTGCAGGGTTTAAATAATTTCCTCATAAATCTTCACTAACCTTTCCACATTTGTGTTCCAACTGTACTTTTTCGTCATGATTTTGCGGAGTTCCCGCTTAAGTCTGGTGAATTCGATGCCTGCCAACTCCAGCATTCCTTCAGCCATCGCTTGAGGGTCATTGGGAGGAATCACTTTGCCGTAGCCCTTAATCATCACTTCTTTTATGCCTCCCACATCAGTTGCTAAAACAGGTAGCCCACAAGCCATCGCCTCAAGCGTCACAAGAGGCAGGCCTTCGCCGGATTTACTGGGCACAACAAAGAAATCTGCGGCGTTGTAGAAACTCGGCAAATCCTCGTCAGACACGAAGCCTGCCAGCAGGAAGTTCTTCTCCAGCCCCAACTGTCCAACCCGCGCTTTCACATCGTCAAAGTCTGGTCCTTTACCGATAATCAGGTAAACTAACTGCGGGTTCTTCTGAACCGTGATTTTTGCGCTTTCCAGAAGCGTATCTATGCCGTTTTTGTAGACGAGCCTGCGGACGGTGGCGACGACGACTGCATCTTTTGGGATACCCAGCTTCTCTCTCACTGCAGCTCCCGCGCCAGCTATAAGCTTGAACCTTTCTAAATCAACACCGTTATGAATCACCTCCACCTTATCGGGGTCAGCCCCCAAACGCAAAACGTAGTCTTTGGTGGCGTTGCTGACGGCAATAATCTTTTTTGCTTCTTTCAAATTTTGTTTTCCTATGGCGCAGTCATTTATTTTTTCAACGTTATCCCAAATGCTATTGTATTCTATGAAAGTGTTGTGCTGAGTTAACACAAACGGTTTCCCATACCTCTTTGCCAGCTTCGCTGCAGCAAGAGAAGACAAGTATGGGTGCCCATGCGCGTGAATGACCTCGCTGGACTTGATTACCTCCAAGAAGGGCTTGCAACTGGTGACTTTTGGGATGGGGTAGGGGATTCCAAGCCTGAATCCAAGGTTCATGGCGTCGTAGCACCGAACATTTATGCCGTCGTAAACGTAGTGGCTGGGAGTGAAGTTTTTGTGGGTAAGCACCACCAGTTCAAAACGCTTCTTTATAAGAAGCTTGCTTTGCTCGTAAACCACTCTTTCGATTCCGCCCACATGAGGCAGAAATGTGTGGGTGACGATGCACAATTTGGTCGGTGCCATGGTGTCCCGCGCTGCACATTTTTCTCACCAAGGAAAGTATTAGAATCTTATGGTGGCTGCCGTGTTCCGACAGGTTACGCCTATAAAGATAACTCCCCTCTGTTGCTGATGCAATCTTTTATGACCTGTAGTTACATTTTGCGACAACATATGCTTAACTACATTTTCTGAAACATAGATGCCTAACCTCGGAGGATGACTTTTTGGTTTCTGCAGTACTTCTAGTTAACACAGATTTAGGTGACCAAGCAAAAATTTTGGAGCGCCTCAAACGTGTCGAAGGCGTTGAAGAGGCACATGCGGTTTACAGCGTTTACAACTTAGCCCTCAAAGTTAAAGCAACCTCCGTAGATAAACTCAAAGAAATAATTACCCTGTCTATTTGGGGGCTAAGCGGAGTCTACACTATAACCACGCTTATGTTGGTTGAATAACCTCTAAAACAGCGCTTGACTTCCCGCCTTCTTGGTGGCTTTAGTGTACATGTTCGAAGAGACGCCTGCAACTAATCCGCCGATGGCGTCGTTGGTTATTGCTCCAAGCCGCTTCAAAATGCCTGGTTTAGCTTGGTCAAACCGTGTGAACTCAAACACGCCTCTTGAACCTGCAATGTAGGATGCTATTGCCATCCCGATGAGTTCGTCAGCAACCAAGCCTGGTCTGCCCTCGAACCGTTTCTTTGAAAGCCCCGGGATTCGTTCTGCTTCAGCTTCTTTTTGCATAAGAAAAGCGCCCGCCACCAAAGTGGATATGTTCACGTCCCAAAGCACATCAAGAAACTCTTCTGTAAGTATCTGGATGGCCTTTTCTTTTGTTTCCACGCCTGGATGGGGAACGTAAAACTCAAGCGTTGCATCTATGAGGTCATTTAGCGTCACGCCGTGCTCTTCAAGGAACTTTAGCAGCGGCGGCTGTGGGGCAGTTGAATTAGAGTTCATGTTTAATCCATCCTTCTTACAGCAGGGTTTTTCATAAGCCTTACGCGCTCAACCCCCAAAACGCATCATCAGGACGGGAAGTGCAAATTCTCTTGTTGTTTTAGGAATGTTTATATTTTCATTATCGGCTGGATAATCCAACTGATATGGGTTTGTAAAATGAAAAAGAATACTTTGTACCTCATAGTTGTGGCAGCCATCGTTGTTATAGCGGTTTCTTCCGTGGCTGTTGTTTCGCTTTATCCTGGACCTGAAGGCAGTCCGTCTCCGAGTCCCTCTGGCTCGCCGATGTCGCTAGATTTGACTGACGACAGCGGCTATACTTTGACTCTTACAGAGTACCCTGAGAGGATAGTTTCTTTGGCTCCCGCTAACACACAGATATTGTTTGCAGTTGGCGCAGGAGACAAAGTTGTTGGCGTAACCGATTACGACAATTATCCATACGATTTCTCTGCTTGGGTAGAGGCAGGTAACATGTCCAGTATCGGAAGCTACTTTAATCCAACTGTTGAGCCCATTGTTGAACTTAACCCTGATTTGGTCGTTGCCGCCCTCGGAAGTGACGACTGCGCAATTCAGTTGAGAAGCTTGGGTTACAACGTGTTAACTTTGAATCCTCCTGACATCTTTGGTATCCTCAGAAACATACAGCTAGTTGGGAACGCCACGAACCACGCCGCGGATGCTCAAGCGCTGGTGAGTAGCCTTCAGCAGAGGATAGACGCGGTAGTTGCCGGTGTCGAAGGCGCCACGACTCGACCAAAAGTTTACAATGAAATCTTCAGCGACCCATACATGAGTGTTGGCAGCGGCACATTCATAGACGGCTTAATCGCACTTGCAGGTGGGCAGAACATTTTCGAAAATGCAACGGAACCGTATCCAATTGTCTATTCTGAATCGGTTATCGAACTGAACCCTGATGTTATAGTTTTCCCCAGTGACATGGGTCCAACAGCTTTCTGGGGAAGCTTTGATGATGTGTCAAACAGACCGGGCTGGAGCAGTATAAGTGCAATCAAGAACCAGAAGCTTTACGTTGTAAACGCAGACGCCATAAACCAACCTGGACCAAGGCAAGTGGACGCTTTAGAGGCATTGGCAAAGATAATTCACCCTGAGATATTCGGGGAATACATCAATCCAACATAAATATCCCCTTTTCTTTATCTTGCGCATCGGAGAGCAAAAGTTTGCAGACAGGCAGCAGTAAGCCCCCTCAAATTACGCGGTCTTCCAAATGGCGAAGGCATTTTGGTTTGCTAATTCTGCTTTTCATTGGCTGCGTCTTTTTGTCTCTCAACTTCGGTTTCAGTCAAATTCCATTTCAGGATATAACCCAGATTCTGCTGAAAAATATACCTGGCATAGGGAACTACATTCAGCTAACCGACTTCCAAGCCAACAAAGAAGCAATAATAACGCTGGTTAGGCTGCCTCGAATTCTAACAGGCGCGCTTGTCGGGGCAGCGTTAGCCGCTTCAGGTACCGTATTTCAAGGGATGTTCCGTAACCCCATGGCTGACCCCTTCGTTGTAGGTGCATCACAAGGCGCTGCGCTGGGTGCCGCATTAGCAATTGTTTTAGGCATCGGCTCATCAGCTTTGGGCGCAAACGCATTGCCTGTGGCGGCTTTCATCGGCTGCATCATCTCGGTGCTAGTGGTTTATGCAATTTCTAGAGTTGGTTCAAAGGTTCCGATGACTACTTTGCTGCTTTCAGGAATAGCCGTGGGGCTTTTTGAGTTGGCGATTATAACCTATCTTCAGTCAATTGCAGGTGACAAGCTTGGTGACCTGACATTCTGGATAATAGGCAGCTTAAGCTCTTCCCGCATTACGTGGTCGGGGATGTTTAGTATTTTGCCTTTTGTACTTCTTGGTGTTGCGGTTACTTTCCTGTACTCTCGTGACCTAAACATAATTGCACTAGGCGAAGACCAAGCTCAGCATCTAGGCGTCAATACCGAGCGCGTAAAGTTTATTCTTTTAATGTCCGGTGCCTTAATGACTGCTGCAGCAGTTTCCATAAGCGGACTAATAGGCTTCATAGGCTTAATGATTCCACACATGACTAGGCTGCTGGTTGGTCCTGACCATCGGGTGTTACTTCCAGCATCCATTCTTATGGGCGCCTCTTTCCTTGTACTGTGTGATGGTTTAGCAAGGATTATTTCAATGCCCAGCGAGGTGCCTGTTGGCGTAATAACTGTTCTTTCAGGAGTAACCTTCTTCCTGTTCCTGCTTCGCAAAAAGAAACGAGTGGATGTATTCTGAGGACGTAAAACATGGTAAATCTGAAAATTGAAAACGTAGCCTGCTACTACGATTCAGCAAAGATTCTGGAAGACGTTTGCTTCTCCGTGGAAACCGGTACTTTTCTGGGCATTCTGGGTCCAAACGGCTCAGGAAAAACAACTTTGCTAAAAAGCATCAGCAGAGTGCTGAAACCCCGCAAAGGCACCATAGTTCTCGATAACTCCGACATTTACAGCATGAAAAACACAGATGTCGCAAAAAGCATGGCTGTGGTTCCGCAGGACAGCAACATCACCTTCAGCTTCAAATCCTTCGACATCGTTCTGATGGGGCGCACTCCCCATTTGGCTAGGTTAGCTTCAGAAGGCGCCAAAGACATAGCCATAGCCAAGCAAGCCATGGAGTACACAGGAACGATACATCTTGCCAACAGATTAATCACTGAACTGAGCGGTGGCGAGCGGCAGCGGGTCATAATTGCGCGGGCTTTGACTCAGCAGCCGAAAATCCTGTTGCTGGATGAACCCACAAGCCATCTGGACATAAGTAATCAGCTTGAGATTATGGATTTACTCAAGCAACTCTGTGTCGAAAAGAAACTGCTGATTGTGGGGGTGTTCCACGACTTCAATCTGGCTGCTCGCTACTGCGATTCAATCATTATGCTAAAAGACGGCAAAATCGTGGCTGCAGGAAAAGCGTCAGAAACTTTAACCTGTGAGAACATCCGAAACGTCTTTGGAATAAACGTCATCGTAAACAAGCACCCCGTCACTGATTTGCCCTTTGTTATCCCCGTTTCTAAGCCTAAAGACCAACGGCAAAGAAGCCTTTCTGTTCACCTGATTTCTGGAGCTGGAACAGGTAGCACACTTATGAAAATCCTAACTGACTCAGGCTACAACGTGACCGCAGGCGTTTTGAACGTGTTGGACACGGACTTCTCAACAGCGCAGTACCTAAAGATTCCAGTGGTTAGTGAGGCGCCGTTTTCTCCAGTTACTGAAAAAGCCCAAAAAGCCAACTTGGAAATGATACGCAAAGCAAGCATCGTGGTTTTAGCTTCGGTTCCGTTCGGTTCGGGGAACCTGCAGAATTTGGAGGCGGCAAAAGAGGCGTTAAAGGCAGGCATCGCAACGTATGTGCTTGATGAGGTGCCTATCGAAATCAGGGATTTCACGGGCGGAAAAGCGAAGACGCTGTTTTCTGAACTGAAAAAGTTAGGCGCCGTTTTTGTGAATGGTCAAGAAGCGCTTTTACATCTGCTGAATGTTTCTGAACAGAAAGCAAAAGAGGGCTGCGGGAAACAAGGCGCCGTTGAGCAACTGAAAGAAAAGGATGACTCCACGGAAAATGATATAACAAACAAGGTTGAAAATGCATAATTGAATAAGGAGGATGCAACATTGAAGGTTGTTGCCGCGTGGAGCGGCGGAAAAGACAGCTGCCTTGCATACCACAAAGCGGTAAAGCAGGGTTTCGAAGTTGTGGGCTTGATTACTTTTATGCAGAACGAAAAAGCATCCAATTTCCATGCCATACGCTCTGACCTTCTGGACGCCCAAGCAAAAGCCCTCGGTTTGCCTATCACAAAAAACGTCACTAATCCTGGAACCTACGAGCAGCAGTTCAAGGATGCCCTAAAAGAGTGTAAAGCGAAGGGGGCAGTGGGTTTGGTTACAGGCGACATTTATGAGGTGGCGGGTCACGAGGAAGGCTGGCTTGAACGTGTCTGCGGCGAGGTAGGTTTAGAGCCTGTTCGACCGCTATGGATGGGTGACACAAAACGGATTTTCCAGGAGTTCACGACGGAAGGATTCAAGGCTACAGTTGTCCGCACTAACATGTCTATGCTAGGCGAAGAGTGGCTGGGTCGCGAACTAGACCAAAAGTTCTTGGCAGATGTTCTTGCACTGGGAAACGTTGACCCCTGCGGAGAAGGCGGCGAATACCACACAGTAGTAACTGATGGACCAGCTTTCAGCAGCGCCATAAAACTTGTCGAAACCCAAAAGTCTTCGCGGAACGGGTTTGGACGCTTAGAGATTTTGCGGTTTGAGGTAGAGCCGAAAAAACAGGATGCCTAAGTCGCCATGTGGAAGAAAATACGGAATCTTTTTGCTTTTCTGTCTGTACTGCCGTTCAGCATGGACATGGACTGCTTAACCGATTCCGCAAAGCTCATGTGGTTTTTTCCGCTTGTCGGCGCATTTCTGGGTTTACTAGCCGGCGTTTTCGGCTGGGCAACAAATTTTGTTCTTCCCCCCCTAGTTGTCGGTGCCCTTTCGTTGGCTGCCTTGCTGTTTCTGACCGGTCTGCACCACACAGATGGGCTTTTGGATTTAGGTGACGCCATCATGTGTCACGGTTCAGCGGAACGCAAAATCGAGGTTATGCATGACCAGTTAACAGGCGCAGGTGCCATCGGACTGGGCGTCATGACCTATTTGACGACCGCGTTTGCATTTGTTTCCCTTGCAAGCTATGGCAATACCTTCAGTGCAGGTTACCTTGGTGTCCCCGTAATCATTTCAGGCATAATTGTGGTTGAACTCGCAGCCAAGTTGTCGATGGTTGTAGCAACTTGGGCGGGAAAAGCCGTGCACAAAGGCATGAACTCGCCGTTTATGGATGTAATGCACGGGAAAAATGGCGGCTTACGTTTGGCAACTGCTTTGGCGTTGTCGTTTGCGGTTGCAGTGCCGCTGTTGGGTTTAGCTGGTTTTGCAGCAGTGTTTGCAGCAGCTTTAGCTGGGCTTTTCATGGTTGTGATTGCACATCGGCACTTTGGCGGCGTAACCGGAGACGTTTTAGGCGCAACCAACGAGCTGGTCAGGGCAGTTTGCATTGTGGTTTTGTTGGCGGTGCTGTAATGACCACAACTGCGCTTGTGATGGCTGGCGGGAAAGGCACGCGTTTGGCTTTGACAGAGGAGAAACCGCTTCTACGCGTCGGCGGCAAATCCCTCGTTGACCTGGTGCTATCCGCTTTACATGATGCGAAACGCGTAGATTCCGTGGTGGTCGCGGTCAGCCGTAATACTCCTAAAACTGCACAGCATTTAGCGGCTTTACCTGTGAAGGTGCTTATGACCCCTGGAAAAGAGTACGTTTCCGACATGGGTTACGCAGTTAAGACGCTTGGACTAGAAACGGTTTTGGCTGTGGCCGCTGACTTACCGCTTTTAACCGGCGCAGTTGTCGACGACATTTTGGAGCGCTACCAACTCTGCGGGAAAGCCGCTTTGGCAGTTACGGTTCCCCAAGAAACACGCGAAAAACTCGGTTTTATCGGCGGCTACACTTTTGAGCACCAAGGAAAACGCGTAGTCTACGCTGGAATAAACGTTAACGACGGAAGCCGAATTGACGATGCAGAACTGGAACAGGAAATCTACGTTTTAGACAAAGCAGAAGTCGCCGTGAACATAAACACAGTAGACGAACTGCGCATTGCAAAAGAACAGTTCCCCAAGTTTTCTACACAAAAACCCTGATGCAGCGTTTGTCAGATGCTTGTGTGCGGTTTGTACCTCCCCCGCTTTTTGTCAGCGTCTGTTTTGGGTTGCTTTTTTGTTTCAGAACCTGTTTTGGGTTTATGTTGCGTCTAGAAAAGGGTGAAAAAGGCAGATTTTGGTTTAGAATGGTTTGAAATGGTTGTATTGTGAGTTTTGCGGCTGCCAAACGGCTTGTCTTTTGATGTGGGAAACTTTTGTCCTGAAGCATACACTTGTGAACAGACTGGATTAGTTGGGCTTGGTGGAAAATGGGGGGAGGGGTGTGGGGTGTTTAGCTTTGTGTCTTGAGTTCTGTGATTCTTCTGTTGAGAATTTTCTGCAGGTCCTGTCTGAGGCGTTCTCCTGGGATGTTTCTTTGAATGAAGCACATTCGGTCAGCTAACACGTTGTCGCCGACCACATTGTTTATCCAAGCTTGGAAGTCGCCCCTTGGGTAATGAAACAGGATGGCTGAGGCATCTACGCTTTCTAGTTTGTTGGTGAAGTCTTCGAGGCTGTTGGCGGTCACGTTTGTGTACACGCCGCTTGCGGTGCAGAATCGAAAAACTTTTTCGGGGGGCACAGCGGACAGGATTCTTGAGACATCTTGTTTCTTGAAAACCTGACTCAATTTTAATCACACCTGCTATCTGAGCCTTAGACAGGCTGCCGACGGGATATATCCGTTTGTTGGTTCACTTCGACAGCTACACCCCGCTGCCGCAAACATTTTTCATCAATGGACACATTCGCCTGAACCCTCAGGAGCTTAAAAGTAGCGTAGCCAAACGGCTTATGCGTGGTGGATTAGTTTGCGTCAGGGGCTTTGGCGTCTTCGCCTACCCAGCCTGCTAAAGCTACTTTGTTGGTGTTGTAGTATTTCTCCACCTTAACGATGTCTCTAGCCGCCAGCCTCGCCAGCACCCGATGAGTCTTCACTCTGGACAGCCCCGTTTTCCAGCGGATATCCTTCTGCAGTAGCCACCCTTCCCCAGAGGCAGCCAGTGCCTCAACCACCTTTCGCTCGTCATTGTTCAGCACACGCAGAACAGCATCAAGCGTCATGTTCCTTTCGGCTGGAACGGGGGCAGCAGGCGGCGACTCGTCGCTCGCGGTTTTTTGCTTTTCAACTTTTATCTCAGGAAACAGCACCCAGTAAACAACCACTACTAACGCGGCAGCCAAGGGAACTGCAAAAACCAGAAGCCAACTGGAACGCTGACTTTGCGCGTTCTGGGCGCCGTATCCTCTGCCGCCGTTGACGTCTTCCGCCGAGTAGAACAGAACCAGCCCCGCTAAACTCACCAGTATAAGCACTGCAATTACTGCAAGGAGGGTTTTCTGCATGCTGAGGTCGCCTGAAACAGTATGTTACGTTGGGCTTATAAGGTGTTTCAGTTTCTGAAACGCATGTTACAGCCAACAACTAAACCTCCGTTTCACCCAATTGGTGCTTGAGAGAAATGGAGGTGAACAATGAATGAATGTGAAAGCAATCCTGTTAGCTACCCTCGCGTTGGGACTTATTGTTGCGCCGCTGGTTGCGGCTGCCCCCATGATGGCTCAGAACGGGGAAACTTTGCAAACTCAGGATCAACTACAAGACCCGACTCAGCTGCAGACAAAAGACTGCACAGGAACCGCAGCGCAAGGGGGCGCCCAGCAAACCCCCAGTCAGCAGCAAATGCAAACACAGCAATACGCAAGCACCGTAGCCCCCCTAGCCGAGCAGACAGAAGAGCCACAGCAGACCCAAGACCAAAACCAGACCCAGACTCAGGAACGCCAACAACTACAAACCCGCGACTGCAACTCCACAGGCACCTGTGACGGCGACTGCAACCAAACCCAGCAGCAAACCCAGACGCGCCTGCAACAAGGTGCAGGTAACCAAACAACCGTCAGCGGCGACGCCGACGCGGAGCAGAACTGTTACTGCTATGCCTACAGCTACCAGAACCAAAAACGGCAAGGCGGCAACCAGACACCCTAACTGCGCTGGCAACATCCAAGTTTTAGCGGGTGCTTCGCCGCTTCCCTTTTTTTGAATAATTAAATCTGCGGGGTTTTGTCTCAGTGTAAGCTGCTTTAGAAAACTTGAATTACCGTTTGCTGGTTATATCTAAGGATGATTGCTAATTTGATTGCTGCTACTCTAGACGTTCATCTGAATCCTCGTAGATGAATTCCTCTAATTTTGCTTTCCCGTTTTCCACCCGTACTTTGTAGGTTGCCTCGCAAACAGGGCAGGTCGCCAACTCATCGTCTGGGTGGTCTGCAATTTTGAATGTGTTTCCGCATTCCATGCATTTAACTATTAGATTTGCCGTTTTTTCGCCTCTTACAATTTGAGGTAGTTGCGTTCTCGCAGCCAGTTAACTTGGTTTTGTCTGTATCTCCAGAAGATGTCTCCGCGGGTGTCCGACTGGAATTCCCACGGCGAAACCAAAACGATGTCTCCGTCCCTAATCCACACTCGGCGTTTTAGTTTTCCTCGAATTCTGCATAATCGTTCTTTGCCATCTTGGCACTTAACCATTATTCTGTCTGCTCCAAGCATCTTGACGGCCACGCCGAACACGTCGTTTTGTGAGGGTAGCACCATCTGGTCTAGTCTTCCTTCGTTGGTTATTTTGCGTTTACCCATTTTTTCAACACCCCAGCTGCTTTTTTGAGCAGCCAGTTTTTTGTAATCAGAATAGTTTGAGAAAAAGTGACGCACGCATGTGCTTGGTTGATGTCCTCTTCCTCTAAAGAATTCTAACCCTGATAGCATTGTATACGGGGATATATAGGCGTACTGCCGAGAAATCGCCAAATGGAATGCTGTTCGAAAAAATTGTATATCTGTTTATTTTTATGAATCTACACCGCGCTTTTTTAGAATTATTTTTTACTCTACCGGATTCTTTTTTTGGCAAATGCGTTTATAAGCGGGGGTAAACATGTGTACTGTTGAAGAGTTTCTCTTACGTTCTGGGCTTAGGGTTCAAAGTATCTGATTCTTTTCTAAATGTCATGACGAGGTAAACATCAATGTGTATGTTAAGAGCGGGATTAGTAAAAAACTGCAGGAAATGTAAATCTTCCATTCGAATAACTTGCACGGCAAAAAAGAAAACAAGCAAGAAATCTTTCGCCGCTACCAAGAAGAAAGGCGCAAGCATCGCGAATCCTGTTTAAAACGGTGGAATTGAAATGTTCAACCCCAAAATATGTACCTTTAAATGCAGGTTATGCTCAGCCTATTTCTCCACTCCTGAAGAGCTACGCGAACACAGAATGGTCAAACACAAAGGACATATGCTCATAATCAAGCGTTGATTTCGCCTCTCGAAAACCCGAGTTTTCAATTAGGGTTTTAGGCGAAAATAACCTTTTTTGTTATATCCCCGCGATGCACCGTTTTTGAGGTGAGGTTAGGCAATACGGTAACTGTTCCCGTTTTTCCTATAAACAACTGCCTTTCACTTTTATAGGTGGAGACCGAAGCATTCTTAATCTGTATGAAGTTGCCCACCGAGACCGCTCTTATCTGTTCGTTCCACAGGCAAAGCTTAACTTTTCCCGTTTCGTCCCCTATCCAGATGCTGCTTACGGTTGCACTGTTTCCGTAACGTGTATGGACAAGCGAGTTTTTCGGGGTTTCAAGAACTTGAGCCTCTAAGTTGACTTTTTTCATTCCATGACGCAGGTCCTGAATTAGACTAAACTTGCCGGGAGATTTGTTTTGTCTAGCTATCTGTTTACGAATTTTGTCTGTATTCAGCCAGCTTTCAAACGGTATATTTTTTCTAAGCAGAAGCTCTTCTGATGTTCGGAACTGCATTATCACCGTGTTTTCTTTTGTAATGAGGAAGACTGCTTCACCTTCAACATTGCCTCGGTACTCGATTTTCAGGTTTGCGCAGGTTGCTTCTCCTTTTTGCTTTGCCAAAACGGTGGCTTCAAAAAGTTCTTCTAAGTAAACATCGTACCTTACTGAAAGGAAAGCAAGATGCTCGCTTAGCACTGGTTTTCTCTGATTCACTGATTATCCCCTTATATTTCCCGTCAGAAGTGTCATGAAAAAGCGCTTTATCACTGGTAGCAGCTTGCCCCTTTTTCTTGAGGAATCCGACAATCCCATACCAATAGAACTTTACCTATATAGGCTAGTTGCCTAAAAGAACTTTTTCTAAACATCCAACAATCTTGAAAATCATTCCCCACGTGGCTTTCGGTTTACTCAAAGCGACAGCAAACTACTACCGCGCCCGCGCTTGCTTCATAACTGGCTCAATAAACTTTCCATAGAGAAAAAGCAGAGATATCCACTGGGAAAAGCGCAGCTAAAAGCTAACTTGCATCTAAAAAATAAAAGAGAAGGAAAAAAAGGGTGTTTACTGCTTTTTGAGGTAGTTGGGGTCTTCTCGGAGAACTTTGGGTATGTAGTTGCATGCGGGGTCGGATTCGAAGAGGTCGCCGGTGTAGTATTCGGCGCGGGTTCGGCATCCGCCGCAGATTTCTCTGTACTCGCAAACACCACATTTACCCTTAAGGTTGCTTTTGTCTCTTAGCTTGAGGTGCAGTTCGCTGTGTTGCAGTTCATTCCACGCTTGCTTTGCATTCTTGTCTTTTATGTTGCCTAAGCGGTATCCTTCGTGGAACCCGCAGCTTCGGAAATCACCATTCTCCGTTATACCCATGTAGTTGCCGCCTATGCTGCAGCGTCCTAAGAAGCTGGTTTGGAACCAGTCCCAGAAGTCTACAGGGTTCTTTTGGCGGACAATACGGGCGTAGAAGGGTGCGTAAACGTTTACTTTGACTCTTCCTTTCAACTTCACTTGAAGGTCGTAGATTTCGTCGAATGCCTCTTCATACTGTTCTGGTGAAGGCGCCAAATCAGGCATGTTGCTTCCTGCTCTGCCTACTGGAACCAAGTTGTGGTAAACAACCATTCGAGCTTTGTATTTTTCAGCTAGAGCTGCAGGGTGCGCCATGTCTTTGATGTTGAATTTCGTCATTGTTGTGACTATGCAGTCTAAAACGCCATGTTCCGACAGCTTCTCCATTGCATGGATTGCTTTGTCGTAGCCACCTTTGCGGCGTATTATGTCATTTGATTCTCTGTTGCCGTCCACGCTTACAGCTGTGTAAACTTCATATCTGGCAAGCTTGTCAAGCCGTTCTTGGTCAAAAGCAAAACCGCTTGTGATTAAGCTAACTTGCATGCCATATGTTTCTTTGGCGTATTTTATAATATCAAAAATGTCTGGGCGAACCAGAGGTTCTCCGCCGCTTATCCCTAAATATTCACAGCCAAAATCGTGAATTCCATCCACAATTTTTTTTGCCTGCTCGGTGTTTACTTCGGAGTCTTTTGCGTATTCTTTAGTGTAGCTGCAGTATAGACAACTGCCTACACAGTTGCGTGTACATCGCCATGTGATCATACACAATGGCGCTTTTGAGTCAGCCATCAAACTCACGAAACCAAATAGACGATGCCTCTGGATATAAAATTTCCTACTAGAATGGACCTATAACTGCATCTTCCTTTTGAGCTAACTGCTGAATTTAGGCAAAATCATTTTGTGAAAATCTTTGGAACTTGAAAAATTTTGTTCCTCCTCAAAAGTTGACTGTTGGGTTCTAAAATGGGCATAGAAAACCCTTTTGGCACATTCCTGTTCATAAGCCATTCTGAAAAAGCCACAATTGCTTTCCCCCTGACTTATCTGGTGATTACACTAGAAAATCTTATAAACTCAATGTCATAGAACGTTTTGGCAGATTTAAAAAAGGAGATTTAGGTAAAGATGTCAAAACCAAAAGAATATTCTTCTATGACAAAAGACAAACTAATGACATACACCTTCATCGCGCTTCTAGTGCTCGCAATTGTATCCGCAGTTATGTGGTCATCCGTAACTGAACCTTCAGGCTGGAATCTTGGTCTCTCAGTTGCCATAATCTCTGTTATCGCAGTCGGCATCTCTGTTGGTGTTGATGCACTTCTCTACAAACTAACCGCTGACAGCCCACTAAACACTATGTCCGCCGCAGTCTTCGGCTTAATCGTTGCCCTCTCGTACTCTCTTGGTTCTCCCCTGATGGGTCAAACTGAGGGAAGCGCCGTAGCTTCCTCCATGTTGGAGCCACCCAGCGCATTTATCTACGTTGCACTTATCTCACTCATCGGTCTAGTGCTGTTCAAGAAACTTCTCGGCAAAAAAGTCAACCCCGCAGCAGCAGCAAAATTCATAGTTCTGCTACCCTTCGTTTCCACAGTGCTTCTAGCAAAAGAACACTTCGCCGACTACATGTCCGGCGGTTTAGGTGTACCTAAACTTGCAGGGCCAATCGGCGGCGGCATGGAAGCGATTAACAATAACGGTTTAGCCTCTTTCGGAACATACCTGCAGCAGTGCTACTCTTTCCCAGACCCAACTGCCATGACTTACCCTGATGTTAACAACATCATGATGCTGGAGAAGTATCACGGGTGGGTAGGTGGCGCTTCAAGCCTCGCCGTTATCATCGTTGGTGTCGCTTTGTTCATCGTTGCTCGTCGCTACATTAAATGGAGAATCACTCTGACTTACTTCGTATCCATCGCCATCATGTCTGTTATCATGTCCACCGTGTACGCGGACGCAGACTTAATCACTAGACTTGTGTTCGAAGTCTTCATCGGCAGTTCGATATTTCTAGGGTTTTTCATGGCTACTGACCCCGCGACCACGCCTATAACGTATACAGGACAGATAATCTTCGGTGTCGGCTTAGGTGTACTGACGGTGCTGATTCAGACCTACATGAACTTCTTCGGCGGCTCTATCCTTGCATTGATAATCATGAACTTAGCCGTAGCTAAGCTTGACCAAGTTGGTAAACTGAAACCTACGACGGATACCAAAGAACCCAAGCTACCCAAAGCTAAAGCTTTCCCAGCAGAGAAAGTCAAAGAATACGGATGCATGAAATGCGGCGCTTGTATGCGTGTTTGCTGCCACAATCTGAGCCCAATTCTGATTAAGCAGGCATTTGACAAGCAGGACTTCGATGCTTTAGTGAAACTGCACGCTGACTACTGCACTGGCTGTGGACACTGCACGTTCATTTGCCCCTCAAGGATTGACTTGCGAAAGAGCGTCCTCCAAGCAAAGGGCGCATTACGGGGACAGTAAATCCCCCTATTTTCCTTTTTTAGCGTAAATTGTTTTTTGTTAGCTGTGATAAGCCAGCTTGTTTAATTTCTTAAACAGAAAAACCCCCGCCTGTTGATGGGCTGTCCAGTTTCTGGAACACTTATCTGTGTGCTTCTGTCGTTTCCTGCTCTGTTTAGGGATTAAATTTATAAACGCGCCTAAACGTAATAGAACAATTAAAAGAGGGATAAACACGGAAACAGAAAAATTTAAACTGAAAGACTTAGGCTTCGGCTTAGTAGTGCCAATAATCGTTGCCGTCATAATCATGCTGTTCCCCGTTTTCATCGGTCCAGCAGCAAACAGCGCATTCGGAACTGAATCTCCACTGCCACAGATTCTCACCCACGGCTTCGCACTCATGGTCATGTTCGCAATCCCAATTCTCGTCGGCTTAATCTGGAATAAATGGGCTGGCGGCGCAGCAGGCTTCTTGCTGGGCACACTGTACTACCTCGCCTATGCTGGCTACTATTCAGTCGGCATTGCTGCAGAATGGGGTGCCCCCTACTACCCAGGTGGCCTGTATCGTGACCCAAGCTTCATCGGCAACTACATCGTCGGCGGCGTACTCATCGGATACATCGCAGGTGCTTTAAACAACAAATCCTGGAGCTTCAAACGCATGTTCGGCGCAGGCATGACAGCAGCATTCACCGTTGGTATAATGCAATTCGTCTTGAACTACCAAGTCTCATTCGGTGCATGGATGACACAAAGCGACCCGTTATACGCATTCTGGACAACAATGCTGCCAATGGTAATCCTAGGCGTAATCGGTCCAATAGTAGCCAAAGTCATGACGTGGTACGGCATTTATCCAGGCGGCCAATCCTAAACCATAACCACCCTTTTCCTTTTTCATTTTTTATCAAAGTTTTCCATAGCAGGAAATATCATTCTGTGAAACCTTCACCCAGATGCTTAAAACAGTGCAACATAACTTTGAGCAACTGAAAGTTCACGTGAAAAAGAGAAAAAAGAAACCGCGCGCCAGTTCACGCAAGAAAGAACCTGCACCGCACTGGCAACGGCGCCGCCTTATTCCTGAGGAACGGCTTTCTATTTGTTTTGAGTTTGGCTCTCAGAAGCAAATTCCCAAGCGATGTTGGCCTTCCAAACCTCGCCTTCTTTGGTTATCCTGACTTCTTTGTCGTCGATTTCGATTAAGCCTTTCTCCTTCAGGTTCTGCAGTTGCTTGGAAAAAACGTCTTCGGGGAGTTTGCCGAATTTCTCCATGAATTCTTTTTTGCTTACGGGTAACCGTAGGTACAGTCGGCTCATTTCGCGGCGCATCATGTCGTCGTCATCGGATTTTGAAAGCCTCTGAATTGGTAGTTTGCCTGCTTTCACTGCTTCCATGTATTCAAATATGTTTTCCATGTTGCTGTAGCTGAACCGTTGCAGGTAGCCCATGAAGCAGCCTGCGCCCGTTGTTAGGATTCCGCCCCAAGGCCATCCGTTGAGGCAGTTTTCTCTCATGTGCCACTCTACCCGAGAATAGCGGTCGTGTCCAACTGCTTTGTAGCCGGCTTCAGTTAACAGTTTGTAGGCTGCTAAGTACATCTGCTTCTCGAATTCTGTGTCTCCCTGCGGAGGCGACACGCCTGTCTCTATCATCTTTTCAAGCGGCGTGCCGGGGTCCACGTGTAGGGAGTACGCGTCAATTTCTACATCTAACTCTATAGCTTTCTTCAGCGAGCTTACCCAACTTTCCATGGTCTGTCCTGGAAGATTGTACATAAGGTCCACGCACACGCATAAGCCGAGTTTCCGTGCGTGCCGAATTGCTTTTTCCACTTCCTCAGCGGAGTCAGGGAGGCACAGCATTTTTCTGAGTTTATCATCAAAGGTTTGGGCGCCCATGTCCACTTGGAACACGCCGTATTCAGCTAACTTGTCAATTTTTGGCAGCGCAAGGGTCTTTGAGGAGCCTGAGACTTTAATGAAGTATTCGTCGTTTGTGTTGAAACGTGCCTTACAGAAGTCGACAAGGTCAATTATCTGTTCAGCTGAAAGAACGCTGGGCGTTCCCCCGCCAAGGACAATCTCGTCGAAAACGCTTGTCTTAACGTACTTAGTTTTCGCGTACATTTCAAGCTCTTTCTTCAACAGCTCAAGGTAAGGTTCTATCTTCACCTTGGCGCTGGCGGTCGTTGGGAAATAGCAGAACGCGCATCGACTGTCGCAGACCGATACCCACGGCTGCAACTCCATAAGCCTACCCGACGTGTTCTCAGTATTGAGGAACTCCATAAACTCCTGATAAGTTTCAGGTTTAATGTCAGGGTAATCCCTGTACGTGTGAGGAGGCCAGTTAGCGCGTTCTTCATAAGCGTCTGATTTATTCTCGGGAGTTGAGTTTTTCATCTTGAAGCCTCAAGAGTCCAAGAGCTAAAAAGCGCTCGAAGACATAATAAAGTTTGCGTCGAGAAACTTCATTCCCCGTCGCTACAGACCAAAGCACCTTTCCTTTTTTGCTTACACACTAAGGTGCTTTCTTAAACTGTTAGAGTTGTTCCATTCCAAAACACAAGTTTGCCATAGGCAGACAGGTTAAGCTTCAGGCAATCCTCATAGATAACATCCAACCCTGTTCCGTACTCCTGCAGAAGACTGTTTGCTTGATTCCAAATCGGCGCCGACTGGCTGTCCGCCTCCCATAAACCCCAAATTTTGTCTGCTGGTCCCCTAAACCCGTAACCGTAGTCCTTAGGCACCACGTAAGCAACTCTGTCAGCGGCTGGGGTTTGGCTGCGTGGATGGCTCTGCAGGTACTCCCAGAACTGCTTCAGCGCGTCGAAATGCTCCTGATTCAAAATTCCCTGCTGCAAGGACGGGTAGTCAAAAACAACAATGTATTTGGCGCCGTTCTGGTAAGCTAACACCATATCTTCATATAGTTCCTGCCCAGTTTGCGGAGTCGGGTCGTTTATGTTTCGGGTAATCATGACCCCCCAGTCCTTGCCGTGGACGGATGCAGCGCCCCTGCCCAAAGCCACATTTAGCTGTCGGTTGCTGTTCCAGCTGAACTCCGTGAAGACAACATCGTAGCCGCCTCGATAAGTGAACTCGTGAAGGGCATAATCCGACGTGAACAAAGGCAAATCGCCAATTTCCCACTCCCCCTTTAGGTCGTTAAGGTAGTAAGTCAAGTTTTGAACATACTTAACGGCTGCATCCGTGTAATCCGCCGCTTTCTGCGCACACATAAACATGTAGTCATGGTCAATCTGGTGACCTCCCGGCTCATCGTAAGCGTACAAACCCAAAAACCTGGCGTTCCACTTCTGCTGCGCATCCTTGACCCATTGGCGCTGTGAGAAATACTGGTCGGCGGCTGAATGCGCAAACGTCAAAAAATGCAGTCCGCTGTCATTGAGGTACTGGCAGACCTCCGTTAAGTTCTCAACGTCCCACGTGATAGCTGTGCTTCCCACAACAAAAAAATTCGTGTACTCCTTGACTTGGTCTATGATTTGTTTGGTTTCCTCAACCGTCGCAAAAGCCGCGTCAACACCGACAAACACGTCAGGAAACACCGATTCTTCGGGCTCGGGCACAAACAAAACTGAAGCTGCAACGAAGGAAAAGACAAGCAAAAACGCCGCAGAAACGCAAAGAACCTTTTTGGTGCCGCCCGCCCACTTCATAACTTGCATATTGACGGCTGCGGATAAAAAATATTCTGTGAAATCATCTTTTGCTGAACCGCGTTGTGCTTATTCGGGGCGCTCAAGGTTTTGGGGTTAAAAGATGGATTTGGCTCGCCATAGCAGGTGGCCGATTGCAAGTCTCATCATCAGTTGGCTGTAGAAGTTGCCTCTGATTTTTCCTTTTATTGTTTGGCGAATCACGTAGCTTGGCGAGTAGAGTTCGTTGTAGAATTTGGTTCTGAGCTTTGCGATTTCCTCGGCGGGCACCAGTGGGTTGTCGATGACGGGGTTCATGGTGTTGTACAGGCTCCAGTTGTCGTTGATTTTCCAGCCCAAGTTCTCCACCAATTTGCGCAGCTCCGTGCCGGGGTAGGGCGTTGCGATGCATATGTATGCGTCGTCAGGCTTCATCTGCCGCAGGAGGTCAACAGTCTGCTTCACATCGTCAAGGGTTTCGCCTGGATACGCCACCAACGCGGAGACGGCGACAAAAAGCCCTTCGTCCTCTGCCAACTTGACGGCTTTTATGTTTTGGTCAACAGACGTTCTCTTCTTCACTTTGTCCAGCGTCTTTTGGCATCCTGACTCTACGCCGAAGGAAACTTCAGCGCAGCATGCCTTCTTCATCTGCGTGAGAACTTCCTTGTTGACCATGTCCACTCTGGTTTGGCAGCCCCATGGAAGCCCAAGTTTTCTCTCTGCCATGCCGTCGCAGATGTCAAACAGCCGTTTCTTATCCAGCGTTAGCGTGTCGTCGTAGAAGGATACGCCGTCAGCGCCATGCTCCTTCTTTAGCCATTCCAGCTCGTCCACCACGTTTTTGGCGCTTCTCGCCCTGAATTTTGGACCGAAAAGCTGGCTTGTGACGCAGAAGGCGCATTGGAAGGGGCATCCTCTGCTGGTTATTATGGGCATGAACCGTTTTCCGTAAAGCTTGTACTTCTCCAAATTGAAGAATTCGTAGGCTGGGCGGGGTAACTCGTCGAGGTTCTCGATGAAGGCTCTGGGGGCAGTGCGCACGATATCCCCGTTGTGCCTAATCGTTATCCCGTTAACGTCGTTGAGGGTCTCTGCGTAAGGCGCTTTCTCGGCAAGCTCCAGCATCGTCAGTTCCCCCTCGCCCCTCACAATGATGTCTATGTCTGCGTTTTCGCTGAGAGTCTCTTCATCCCTGAATGTAACATGGGGACCTCCCATGATGACTTTTGCGTCGGGACATGCCTCCTTGGATGAAACCGCTGATTTAAGGGCAGAATAAATGTTTGGAGTCGTTGAGGTGATGCCCACTAATGCAGGGTCAAACGCCGAAAGTTCTCCCTTCAGGTTCTCATGGTCAATGTTGCATGCAGGGCAATCGATAACCTTCACTTCATGCCCCTCTTTTTTGAGAACCGCAGCTAAATAGGCTAGACTGAGCGGCAAAAGAAGCGGATGGTGAAAAGATTCTTCTTGAACTGGAGAATTGATTAGTGCTACCTTGGTTGTTTTTTTCATTTTCATCAGCCAGACGGACGACAACCGCTTAACGGTTAAATCGTTTAGGAAACGTTGCTGTCCTGAGTAATGTTGATTAACAAATTTTGTCTTGAGCCTCCTTTATAAGGTTTGGGTGAACGATGCCGCCTTGCAGATGAACCCAAAACAACGAAAGAAGACTCACAAACTCCCTTTTGATTCATCAACGCTGGATTTAGCCCGCAAAAAGCTCCAATGCCCTGCTTAACTCATTTCCGCAAATTCACGCAAAAAGTGCATGCTTCACTGAAGCCGCCATCAACCGCACATGTGGCTACTGCGGGGCTGGAGCTTGCGGGCGCCTCAGAACCTGTTTCATCACGTTTAAGGCGCCTTCTCGCTGTACTTTCCGAAGAATCCTCTTGGGCGACTTGTTCCATGACATGTGGAACCTCTTTTGGATTTCAACAAGCGCGTCAAAATCGAAGTCCTTGGTCTTCACGTAAAACAGGAAGTCCTCCACATGGTCGTAGAGGTGCTTCTCCAATATCTCCTCGTACAGTATGCTGCCTGGGTAAGCCACGTAGATGTTGAATCCGCACCAGTCAGGGTTCAGCTGCTTGGCAAACTTGAGGGAAGCCTCCATGTCTTCAACGGTTTCTCCTGGGATGCCAATCATGAATGAGCAGGCAACTTGTATGCCTTCTTCCCTGCACAGCTTGAATGCTTTCACCGTTTGCTCCTTCGTGATGCCCTTGTTAATTATATCAATAATGCGTGGAGAACCCGATTCCACCCCGAACCAGATGGTTTTGCATCCTGCCTGCCTCATCGCCTTCAACAGGTCTCTGGAAAGCAAGTCTGCTCTGGTGTCGCAAACCCACTCAAGGTCCAGTTTCTCTTTTTTCAATAACTCGCAAAATTCCATGGTTGCGGTTTTTCTAATCGTGAAGTTGTCGCTGATAAAGTACACGCCTTTCGAGCCGTAGTTGTCGGCTAAATGCTTGACTTCGTCCACGATTCTGCGTGGGCTGAACATGCGGCATTTTTTACCCCACAGCTTCTCGATGTCGCAGTACGCGCAGTTGTAGGGGCAGCCACGAGTGATGGTCATTATGTCAACTGGCTCCACATTCAGGTACTCGATTCTTCTCCCGTAAAGATTCATAGGTAACAGGTGACGGGCTGGAAACGGAACCTCATCCAAGTTGCTGATGAACTCCGCAGGGTTCTTTATCAGCTTCCCGTTGCGCCTGTAACCGACACCTGCAATCGATTCGACTGCCTTCTGGTCCTCACCTTTCGTTACTGCCGCTGCAAGCTCACTTATAGCCTGCTCCCCTTCCCCTATGACTACGTAGTCAACTTCGGGATGCTGCAACAGGCTGTCGGGCGCGTATGAAGCGTGCCATCCACCAACTACAACTCTGCAGTTCGGGCGCACTTCTTTAACTGCCTGAGCTGTTTCGATACATCGCCGATAGGTTGCTGAACCGCATGTGATGCCTACAATCTCTGGTTCCAGCTTGGTAATCATCTGTTTGACTTCTTCAGTGGATTTCTTCAAAAGGTAGTTGTCCAAAATCTCTACTTTATGCCCGCTTTTTTCAAGCGCCGCGCCCACGTAAGCTAACCCTAACGGTGGAAGTTTTCTCCCAAGAACCCATGGCGCGTTTGAGGGTGGAGCAGTTGTCATCAACAGAATCAATGTGGACTTACTCTCCGATTAATCAATGGCGTGTCCCAATTCGCTGTTTAAACAATTATTCTTGATAGCCAACCTATTATACATATTGGGTTAAGCGCTTTTTGGCTGTTTTTAGCTTGCTGTGGCTTCCATGGCTCTGTACGGAAGTGTTATTAGCAACGCTGAGACTAGAAATATATCGTTTTGCGGATTAAAGCGCTTAAACTTTAGTCCAAAAAATGAAAATATAAGCCCTTTTGGCGAAAAAATAAAAACACAATTTCCTTCTTTGGTGAAAGAGATGGGAAATAAACATGAACACGTTTTTAAAACTTCGGCGATAATCGCAGTACTACTTTTGGTATTTTCAACTTTTGTGCTTCTGTCAAATTCTGTTGGAACAGCAAAAGCCCAAACCAGTGACGTTGACCTTATGCAATATGAATGGACTCAGTTGGGCGCTACTGGCGATTGGACACTCTACTCCGATGGTCCCGCGCCAAACCGCCCTTCAGTCGCATGGACCCAGCCCATCACGGGTTTACCGCCCTTCGCATTCGCTGCAACTGTAACGGCATTCGGAGGTTTTGTCTTCGGTTTATCTCTTACCACACTTTATGCATATGACCCATTCACAGGCCAAATTAGATGGACCTACACTCAAGCTAACGGCAACTTCCAAAGTTCACCAACAAAAATCGATGATACCTACCTCTTCCTTGACGGCGGTTCAGGTGCAGGCGGTCTAGGCTATGTTCCTACTCCTGGAGAGCTAACTAACGCTACCGTAACCGTTCTTAGAATCGCAGACGGCACTTTTGTCTCTAACTTCACTGTTGTTGGGGTCGGTTTCCAGCCAGGCGCTGGCGGATACTTCCCTGGCCGATACTCTCCCGAAACACACATGAAGTACGTCCGTGGTTATGATGCGCAGACAAACGAAGCCTCCTACTACGCCATTGATTTAACTGACCCCACTAACCCCTCACTTGGCTGGCACACAGTTCTTGACGAAACAGGCGAAGACCTGTCAGTGGGCGGGGGAATCCTATTGGTGGGAACAGTCAACGGGGCCGTATTAGGCTTGAATGCCACAACAGGCGATATTATTTGGCGTTCGCAGAAAATTGGCTTCGCTCAGTATACGGCTACATACGTTGACGGCATGTTCATTCAGGGTTCCGCCAGCACTAGACTAACAGCATACAACGCCACAAACGGCGAAATAATCTGGGACAAAGAACAGGGCGGCAGAGCCTTCTTTGCTTTTGCAGGTGCCACAGGTTACGGTCGCTTCTACCAGCATAACATAGCCCTCCCTTCAGGTTTCATCGGCTGTTGGGATACTAAAACGGGTGAACTACTTTGGAAACAAATCGCCCTCTACCAGATCGGATACATAACCCCCGTTTTAGCTGATGGCAAACTCTATATCCAGCAATACTCAGGAACCGCAGGAGGCGTTGAAGCGCAAACGTCAACTTTCTCATGTTTCGACGCTTTTACAGGTGATTTGCTCTGGGCTATGCCTGATACATCAATTACTAATCCTTCAGTTGCCTACGGGAACCTTTACGGAATAAAAAGCGGATACCTTTACTGTTTCAGCGACGTCAATCCTGAACCTTGGTCCATGTGGCGAGGAAATACCGCTACACCAGGTGTTGTCCAAGGTACAGGTCCCCTTTGTCTTGCTCCCGAATGGAGTTTCACAACAGAAGGCCCCATAACTTCTTCACCTGCAGCGGTCAACGGCAAAGTATACTTTGGATCTCAAGACGGCAACATCTACTGCATAGACGCATACGACGGAACCCCAATTTGGAATTTCACAACTCAGCACAGGGTTTATTCTTCCCCTGCAGTGGTTGGCGATAGGGTCTTCACTGGCGCTGACGACGGCTCAATTCACGCATTAAACGCTGAGACAGGAGAATTAATCTGGACCACTCCCGCTGGCGGTCTAACAGACTACGTTTTTGCCGCAACTTGGCAACCGCGTTCCTCCCCAATTGTTGTCGGAAACAGACTTTACGTGGGCGCTTTAGACGGCAAACTTTACTGCCTGGATACCTCAGATGGAACACCGTTTTGGACAAGGGCGCTAGGGAACGAGACGTTTCCAATAGCGGGTTCTGCAGCTTACTCTGACGGCTACATATACATCGATTGCACAAACCACAACCTGTACAAGATAGATGCAACCAGCGGCAACATCATTTGGGTAACAACTTCAAACGCCACCATCAGCAGAGCATACACGAACTTCTTCCCCTGGAGCACACCCGTTGTTTTTAACAACACCGTGTACTGGGGCGCAGGTCCCGTCTATGGTTTACTGATTTGGTATGCTTTGGACGCTACAACTGGGCAGCAAATCTGGAACGTAACAAACAACCGAGATCAAACACCTGACGCAGACTACCGCTTCTTAGGGAACACTCCAACATGTCAGACGCCGGTGCTTGTGCCTTGGAATGACTCCATAAGCGTGATGATTGTCGGCGAAAACCTAGGCGTATCCATACGCAACGCTAACAGCGGAGAAAGAATATACTATCAGTTCCTTGGGCATGAAGTGTACTCTTCAGCGTGCTATGTTAACGATTCGCGTGGTCCAAAGTTCTACATCGGCTCAGACACCTACGCCATAACCTGCTTCAACATGACAGCCGCCATGATAAACGACGCAGCTAACAGTGTGCTTTCAGTTTACACCACTGGCTCGCATATTCAGGCTTCTCCAACCGTTTGGGCTGGGATGCTCTACGTAGCCTCAGCGGACGCTAAACTATACATGTTCAAAGATAGAGCACAAAACCAATTCTCGATTTTTGCTGAATCTAACAAAGGAAATTCAATGTGGACCAATCAAACCTTGGAAATAGCTGGTAGACTAACGCCCGCAGCAACTATCCCCACTGCCGACCTGCCTGGATACGGTTCCCTTAGCGCAAATGGAGTTCCAAACGCTACGATTTACCTGTCTTTTGTTAAACCTGATGGAACCTCCGAGAACCTGACTACATCTACAGATTACTTGGGCAACTTTGTCTTCACCTACAACCCTGCTGAAGTCGGCGAATGGAATTGGCTAGTTTACTACTACGGCGAGATGAAACCAGCCATAACTTACACGGCTGCCTGCACTGAATATACTGCCCTTAGCGTAACTTTGCCGCCAGGTGAACCAACCCCAACCCCGACGCCTACAGGAACCTCCTCCCCCAGCGTAACTTCAACACCTACTTCGGAGCCAACTTCCACTTCGACTGAAAACAGTGGCGGCGGAAACCTTGACATGATCTACGTAGCAATTGCAGTTGTCGTTATAGTTGTAGTTATCGTGGGAGCATACGCCTACAGTAGACGCGGAAAAAACCCGTGATCTCAACCCCTTTTTCTTTTTCTGTTTTTCCCTTTAACTTCTGTTTGAGACAGGAGTCCTGAGTTGCTGTTTGAATAAGAATAATAGCCGATTTCAGAGGTTCTCATCAAATTTTGTTTTAATTAACCAAAAGTAGCTTTTTCCCGTTTTCTTTTTTGTAGATGCTCTTGACCGCGCCAACGTTGCTTTTGATTGGGTCTACCTTTGGCAATACTGCTGAGTTTGTGTTTCTCAACGTTTTTTGCATGTGTCGCAGTCAAGGTTAATAAGTTCACGAAAGCTACTCATATTTAGCAGTCGATGTGCATGCCCGTTAAGTATGAAGAGGTCAACATCAAGAGTGCGTTAGGGGATCTTGGAGTTTTAAACACTAGGCTTTGGACGAAACACTGCTTTGACCCCTACACTAACTGCGAGTTTAACTGCGTGTACTGTAACACCAGCGCTGTTAGGCACACTGCTTCGGAGGAGCTTTCTGTTCCAGTCTGCGTGAAAGTAAACGCCCCGCAAGTTTTAGCCGAGGAATTGTCCCGTTTAAAGAAGAAAGGCGTGGTGAGCATAGGCTTAGCCATGGATGCCTATCAGCCTGTAGAAAAAAAATATCGGTTAACTCGGCGAGTTCTGGAGGTTTTCAAGGAGCACAGCTGCCCGTTTGCGGTTGGCACAAAATCTGATTTGATTCTGAGGGACATCGATGTAATTGCTGAGGCCTCTAAGAAGGCGCCCTGTATTGTTTCTCTAAGCATAACCACCTTGGATGAATCTTTGGCTAAGCAACTGGAGCCTAACGCGGCCTCGCCGAAGAGGCGGCTGGAAACTCTGAGGCGATTCTCAGAAGCAGGCGTAAACACGGGCGTGTGGATATCCCCTATACTTCCGTACATAACCGACACTGAAGAAAACATCGGAGAAATTGTTGAAGCAGCCGTAAAAAACGGGGCGAAATTTGTGTTGGGCGGAGCCTTGGACATGAGGTCTCCTGCGGGAATCCAGAAGTTTCTAAAAGCGCAGTATCCGCATCTTGCTCCAAAGTATGAGCAGCTCTACAGACAGCCCGATGGCTCCTACTCGTATTATCCTGATGAAGCATATTTGTACGTCTTGTATCGGCGATTCATTTCCCAGTGCCGCAGGTTCCATGTTGAACGTTACATGCCTCATTTTCACACACGCCAGCAGGCTTTCCTTTTCTACATACGGAACTTCGCATTCAAAGGCACATCCATATCGGAGTTGACTCCTGTTCTGAATTATCTTTTTCCATCTCAAGAAATACTGCAGACCCTGCATCTTCGGCTCAGAAACCGGGCATTCACCCGAAACCTGCTAAAATCTTTAGGATACTTCCCACACTAACTCAGTCATGTACCCGTGAATCGGCAAAAACCTTCTTAGCAGTCATTTTTGAGGTTGTTTCCCTTTTTACTCGTTGCTGCCTGACACTCTTCTAACCTTTGTTTAGCTTGTCCGTTTTTAGGGCGTTTTTGCTTTTCTGTACAGTTGGTGATTGCTTTGAAAATTCTGTGAAAATCGGCTTGATTTTTTGCTATTGTTGTGATGTTGATTTATTTTTGCTTTGTGTGCAAGCAAATGCGTGTAATTGGAAAAAACTTATAAGTTCTTGACAACCAAGTGAGATTATCTTTGAAAAAAGATAAGATGTGATATAAATGGAAAACAAGAACAATACAAAGAAAGTCTTAAGTTGCTTTCTGGCGGTTCTGCTGATTGCTTCAAGTATATTGATTATAGGTGCTTTAACTGCTACAACCCCTGTTTCAGCGCAGATCACCTCGAACTATGGTGACCCTAACAATGAAGCGTACGCTTACCCGGTTGGTCCTGGCGGCAGTGGTGCCAACACATGGTTTAACCCGGGTCCAGCGCCCAATACTCCTACCATTAAATGGACTGCTACTCAAAGTTCTCTTGGTCTGTCAGCTGCTCTTTCTGGTGCTCCCCCAGTTATTTTCGACGGCAAAATCTTCTGCTATTCCGGTGGCGGCTTCTTTGGCGGTGGAACCACCAACTTAGTCGCACTTAACGCTCAGACAGGTAACCTCCTGTGGACTGCAGCTATGCCTCAGGGTCCAAGAGGTTTTGGCACTGCCACTTTCTTCAAAGTTGACGATACACACGTTGGCTGGGAAGGAAGCAACGGTGTCTACATCGCAAGCACAACAGATGGATCAATCACTGGAAGTTTGAGAGTAAACCTGACTGATAACGGCTTTGACAGTTTCGGCGGCGGCTCCGTTATGTATTGGGGCGGATTCTATTCTGACTTTGACCAAATGAAATACAGCACAGCAGCAGCACAACCTGGCTATTATCCTGGTATTGACGCAGTGGTACACCTTGGCACAGCGGTAGACTGCTCTGACCCGACTAATCCACATGTTGCCTGGACATGGATTGCTCCCACGGGCATTGAAGCTCTTGGCTCTGCTCCTGGCTTGGCAATTTTCGGCGGCTATGGGGAAGGTCAAATCTGGGCTTTAAACGCAACCAACGGTGAAATCGTTTGGACAGCATTCAAAGCTGGCAACGCTGGCTACGCCTGCAACTATTATGAAGGAAAGATTTACCACTCTGCTTCAAGCACCAGATTGACTTGCTGGAACGCAACAAACGGCGATTTGATCTTCGATGTTGATGAAGGTGGTCGTGCCTTCTTCGTGTTCGGTGACTCTTTAGCCTACGGTATGTATCTTGGCAAGAACATTGCATTACCAAACAGCTATGTCGGCGCATGGGATGCTGACACAGGACAAGTTCTGTGGAGAACTCCCGCACTGTACAGCATTGCATATTTGACTCCAGTTGTTGCTGACGGCAAAATCTATGTACAACGATATTCAGGAACAGCCGGCGGTGTCGAAGCACAAACGTACACATTCTCGTGCTTTGACGCATTCACTGGTAACATCGTTTGGGAAATACCTGATGTCACTTGGAACACCCCAATCGTTGCGTACGGAAATCTTTACACTCTAGGCGACGGCACACTATACTGTATATCTGACGACCCAGCTGACTATCCCGAGTTCCATAACCCAAGTGTAATCAATGGGCAACCAGGTCCGAGCGACATTAGTGAACCCTGGTGGATCTCTGACAACTACGGTTCAATTACTGGCTCACCTGTTGCTGCAGACGGCAAAGTGTACTTCGGCTCTCTTGACAATAATATCTATTGCCTCAATGCTAACACCGGCGAAAAGATATGGGATTTCACTACAGGCTACCGCGTGGCATCTACACCTGCGGTAGTTAACGGTCGAGTCTTCACAGGGGCTGACGACGGTAACATTTACGCTTTGAACGCAGAAACTGGCGAGAAACTCTGGGAAACCTATGCAGGCGGCAAATTAGAAGTTTTGTTCATTCCTGCATGGCAACCACGCAGTTCACCTCAGGTTGATGGCGGTCAAGTATTCGTGGGTTCGCTTGACGGAAACTTGTACTGTCTGTCGGCTTCTGATGGCGATGTACTTTGGAAATCAGCCGCTGGAACTCCAGAATTCCCCGTAGGCGGTACTCCACTTGTAGACGGTGATGTAGTCTATGTTGCAAGCAGCGATGCTTACTTGTATGCTTTTAACAGAGATAACGGAAACCTGCTTTGGCGAACAATGGTGAACCCTGATACTGGCTTTGATGCAAGAGCTTTTGTTAGCACTCCGACGATGGATCCCCGGGGCGGCTCCCTTTGGGTCTGCGCTGACACATTCCTGCTCGATAGAATTAACACTACAACAGGACAGATAATGAACTCAATTTACTTGCCGTACTCTCAGAGTTCAGGTACAATGACTCCTGCCATCACAGCTCCTGCCGTGGTACAGGTTGGAAACAGCTACTACTGCTTTGTCGGTGACGGTTTCCAGGAAATCGCCTTCGACGTGACGAACTTCCAGTACGGTCCAGGTCTCTTTGTCAACGGCACACAAGCAGGCGGATTCTTTGGCGCTGCTACAACAAACGTCTACTACAACGACACAACAACTGGTCAAATTGTACTTGTTAACGCTACAACAGCAAACAATGTTAACCTCAACTCAACTCTAGGCAGAGCATACGCGAACGAAACTGCTGCTCCTCAACTGTGGGCGAGGTGGCTTGGTCACCAGATTTACTCTTCAGCGGTCTATTTGAATGACCTGCAGGGTCCAAAGATTTACCTTGGTGACGACGTGTTCTCCATAACTGCTGTCGATGCCGTAACTGGCGAAGCATTGTCCGCATACGCTACTGGCGGTCCAGTGTTTGGCACAGGAGCCATCTACAATGGTACCTTATACATAGGTGCGCAAGACGGCTTCCTGTATGCTTTCCGTGACCCCCTACCAACACAGGCATTCTCAATATACGCAGAAGCCGACAAGGGCGATGTGGTGTGGAACAACGAAACAATAAGCATCCAAGGAAGGCTATGGCCAACTCCGAAGACCTACACTGACCCCGAAGGTGACCCGACGAACTTGGGCGTGTACGACACCAACAGACTCGCTAACGCATCAGTTGCTCTATCACTTGACAAACCTGACGGTTCAAATCAAATGTTGACAGCGATAACCGACAACGATGGCTACTTCGGCTTTTCATTCAGTCCGACTTCAGTAGGTGACTGGGGCTGGGTAGCGCTCTTTGCAGGCGAAGAACTAGGCTGGATTGAATTCGAAGAAGCATACACAGAGTACCACACGGTTCAAGTAGATCAAGCACCATCAAACCAAC
>JAOZIE010000012.1:0-163493 GCA_026014485.1 Candidatus Bathyarchaeota archaeon | reverse complement strand
CTACTGTTGCTCCAACGACTGCTGCTCCTACTGTTGCTCCAACGACTGCTGCTCCTACTGTTGCTCCAACGACTGCTGCTCCCACTGCTTCACCTGAACCAACTGAAGAACCCGCAGGCGGCTTAGCTATCGAATACATTTACGCAATAATTGCAGTCGTTGTGATTGTTGTCGTAATTGTCGGTGTATACTTCTACATGAAACGCAAGTAGAATTCCTCTACTTTCTTTCTTTTTTTGTTAAGAAATTCTTTAACTACCACACAGTTAGAATGCTGTTTCTTTAAGGAAAACCTGCGAAAACACATTCTTTATGAATAAATGACCGCTCTTTTCTTTAAGATTTTGACTTACCTTTAGACTGGGCGTTTTTTACAATATCTTTAAACCTGACTTGAAACCCATAATATAGTTAACCCCGAGGGACTTTGAATCTTTGCAGCGTCGTAACACCATACGGTACATAAGATGGGCATGCAAGCTTGGCTTCCTGATTCTCTTCTTAATACCTTTTCAGTATGTGCCCTCCAGCCTGTACTGGCAGTCGCCTTCAACTGGCGTGACCAGCATATTCTCTCCCGGTGCCCGACCGTTTTTTTATGTGCCCATGGTTGAATCGCCCTGCAGCATCTGGTTTAACGGCTGGAGTAACCCCTCGCCTGCGGGAGCATGGTTGGTTGAGCCGCTGGGTGCTATTCAGGCATTGATAACCAGCAAAGTCGATATCGCTCTTCTCATGCCCACCATAATTTCATTTTGCATTGTTGCCGTCATCATAATTTTGTTGGGTGCAACCTTCTGCAGTTGGGCTTGCCCCATAGGTACCTTGGTGGACAGCTTTGACAGATTCATCGAAAGGTTCCTTCCGAAACTTGAAGCTAAACGAGCCAAAAACAAGGTCCGCAGCCTCCAAAAGGGCAGTCACAGTTCATCTTGTGCGTTGTGTCCAGTTGCTAGGGCGTTGACTAAAAATGAGGTTGCGGCAACTGGGCTTGTAGCTGGAACAGTCGTTGGCTCCGCCGTCATCGGGTTCAACATATTCTGCTTTGTTTGTCCCATAGGGATAATCACTCGGGGACTATTCCACCTTAAAGGCACCACCTACGTTTCCAAAACATACCTAACGACTAACGTTATTAACCCATTTTTCATTGAATTCCTGATTTTCCCCGTTATAGCCGTCTTGGTGAGCCTCAGAGAAAGACGCTTCTGGTGCAACAAACTCTGCCCCGTCGGAGTCATCATCGGCGGCATAGCCAGCTTGAATCCCTTTATCAAAATCAAACTGAACCAGCAAAAATGCATAATGAACGGCTGCCCCGAAGGCTGCGAAGACAGCAAGATAGGCTACTGCGGCGCCTGCCGCAAAGAGGACGACCGCAAATGCGAAAAGGTTTGCCCAGCAGACATCAAATTGGTGGACAACGCTTCCATGCACCGATGCACCAAATGCATGGAGTGCTACTTGGCCTGTGGACATGACGCCATCGAAATTCACGCGGTAGGCAAGCCCGACATATTCCGTCTCAGAGGCATATTCAAAAAGCTTAAAACGCGACTTCGCAAGCCTAAACCCGCCGAAAACAACCCGCCCCGTAAATAGACGCTGCCCTAAACGTAAGACGCTTAAATGTTGCGAGAATCTACCTGTTTTTTCTTTGCGTCAAAACTTTTGTGGCAATCTCCAAATCGTTTAGTGTATTCACGTTTAAAACGGCTTCAATCTCCTCGGTTATAAACGCGCGTTCACTAAGTTTCTCGTCGGCGGATTTTTTCCCGTTTATAACGTTGATTCCTGAGACACAGTAATCTGCTCCTCCAAACGGGTACACAGACGAAACCGACAGCCCCATCTTTTTGCGTTTCTCCACGGGAACCAGAACTGTCAACGCGTCCACGCCGTTTTTCTCATACATCAAAACGACCCTGTCAAGGAATCTCCCAGTTAACGCTGGAACGTCGGAAGAAACAGTCAAAACCGATGAATCTATGCCTGTTTTCGCAATTGCCTGCTTTAAGTCATCGTGGTAGCCTTTCGCGTCGGTCCGCACAACCCTTAAGCCCCGCTCAACACAGTGCTTCTCTGTTTCCGCCGTGTTCCCGCTTGTAACCACATAAACCTCTGAAATTCTCCCAGCGGATTTTGCTGCATCAGTAACCCAATCTATCAGAGGCTTTCCTAACAGCGGCAACAACGGCTTCTCAACAGGCATCCCGATCCGTTTGCCTCTTCCTCCCGCCATGACCAAAGCTGGAACTCTCAAACCGTCCGCATCGGCTTTTGTGTTCGCATTTTTCTTCTCTGGTTTGGCTTTCACCGAGTTGCTGCTTCCTTTCAAGTGGCTATACAATTTCTGTAGCGCTTAAATAAGTTCTTGCAGATTCACACCACGAAAACTTGCCCTTATTTGCAGGTTTCGAGCTCACAGGGGGCACGCCACAAAGTTTATAGTGAACCTGAATCCTATCAGATGTTTAACGGTGACGGGGACAAATCCGCTTATGATTCACCCAAATCAATCTTTGGAGCGGAAAAATGAAACTTAAAATTGCTACTTTCATGGCACTCTTTGCCTTGGCGCTGATTATAACAAGTTTTGCCATGTTCCCCCCCATCACTTTTAACGTGACTGCACAAACCCCTAACCCTAACGAAACATCCATACTCACCGAAAGCAGCCTGTTGCAGTACGAGTGGCCCCAGCTCCAAGGAAACCCCTCTGCAACGCGTTTCTCCGAGGGACCCGCACCTGAAGCGCCAGACATCCTGTGGCAAGCACCCGTAGATGGACTGCAGAGCTACGCCGCAGCCTTCAACGGCAAAATCTTTGTAACCACAACAAACCACGTTATCGCTTTGGACAAAGACACGGGAAAAACCCTCTGGACACGTGAGGTCTCAGTATCGGACGGGTGGATATCTGTCTACAAGATTGACGACACCTGCCTTGTTGCGGGAAGCAGTTGTCTTAACACAGAAACTGGCAAAGTCCTCTGGGTCAGCGGGAACTTCTCTGCAGCCGCAACCAACTTTGCATCTGGATGCTACAGCCCAACAGAAAAAATGTTCTACACCCAAACCAACTCTTCCGTGCACGCTTGGAACTTTTCCGACCCAACAAAACCGCCTGTTTTTGCATGGAACACATACGTTGCGGGATTAGGCGAAGGCGGCTCAAGTTTGCAGTATGGAGACGGCAAAGTCTTTGTAGGCTCCTTTATCCCTCACCAAGTGGCCCTTGACGCAAAAACTGGAGACGTACTTTGGGACAAAGAAACCAAGGCGTCGATGCTTTTTGCAGGTTCATATGCTGACGGCAAGTTTTTCCGCGGAGGCGCCTACGACAACACTTTCTACTGTTTTGATGCGTCAAATGGGGATATCCTGTGGACTTCCAGCCCGGAAACCTCCAACGGCTACTGGTGTTCGGGCTCCGCGGTTGCTTACGGTATGGTTTATGCGCTTAACAAGGATGGCTACCTTTACGCCATGGACACCACTGATGGGTCTGTGGTCTGGAAATATAACTGCTCCTTATCCCTCTTTTTCCCTGGTTATCCAGTAGTTGCCGACGGCAAAGTGTACGCCACCACCAGTCAAAGGGCTTCATTTGACCCCTCAACCAACCAAAGCAGCACCTCACAGTTCGCGTGTCTGGATGCCTTTTCAGGAAATCTAGTGTGGACGCTGCCGATTGAGGCTCACGCACCCCGTGAATCTGTTGCTGTCGCTTACGGGCGTCTCTACATTATTCCTGGCTACGTGAACGTAGGTGCCTTGAACAGCTACATCACGCCTGGTCAGGTGTGGGCGTTAGGCACCCAACCGTGGAACATGTACCGTCGTGACGCGCAGCACACAGCAGTGGGGCAGTCGGGTCCCACAAACCTTACGCTTACATGGGCGTTTGCTACCTCTGGCGCTGTTGCTTCTTCTCCCAGCGCGGTGGATGGGCGAATCTACGTGGGTTCGCAGGATAACTTTGTTTACTGTCTTGATGCTCGAAGTGGTAGTCTTGTGTGGAAATTCAAGACTGGTGACCGCATTGAATCTTCCCCTGCGGTTTTTAACGGCAGCGTCTACATAGTCTCCGACGACGGTTACCTCTACAGCTTAAACGCCACTGACGGAAACTCTCTGTGGACAAGGTACATCGGAAGCGATTTCCCCGCCGTTTTGGCTTCTGCTCAGAAAACGCGTTCTTCCCCCGTCGTAGTTAAAGGCAGGGTATACGTTGGCTCGATGGATTCTAATTTGTATTGTATAGACGCCCAAACGGGTAACGTCATCTGGAAATACCTGACTTCTGGCTTCATAACCTCTTCGCCAGCCGTAGCCGACGGCTCCGTTTATGTGTCTTTGCAGGAAGCAGTTGAAGGTGCCCTCTATAAAATCGACACCGACGGCTTTCTTGTATGGCGAATCCCGCTTCTGAACCAGGGAAGCTCCAGCTCCAGTCAGATGTACTCTTCGCCTGTGGTGTCTGGAACCACGGTTTTTGTGTCTTCCAGCAGCATGTTATACAAAGTAGATGGGGCAAGCGGCTACATCGTGTGGACCTACCGCAACCCCGAGGGTGATTTCCTTGTCGGTTCGCCAGTTTGCGTCAACAACAAGTTGTTCTTGATTGACAATTCCTTCGTCGTTTGCCTTGACGCCTCCAGCAGCCTAGTGGTCTGGAAAGCTTTCATCGGACCAGAATTCTCGGTTTCGCCGACATACGCAGATGGAAAACTCTACGTTGCCAGCGGCATGCGTGCTTTTTACGTGCTTAACGCCAGCGACGGCGAGAGGCTTTCGTGGTTTGTCCCTAGCTCCAATTTCTGGTCTTCCCCAACCATCTACGAAGGAAGAGTATACGTTGGGAACCAAGACTGGAACGTGTACTGTTTAGCCGACTACCCTGCTTTAGGCAGCAATCTGACTCTGTCCCTGGGCAGCAGCGAAGCCTTTTCAGGAGACCTCATGACTGGCTGGGGGCAACTTACACCGGGAATACCTCACACCGACATTATTGTGACTCTGACTAGACCTGATGGTTCCTCCTACAACCTTACCGCTGAAACATCCGCCACAGGTGTTTTCACGTTCACTTTCCAGCCTGTGACAACAGGAAACTGGTCTGCGTCGGCTCAGTGGGTTTCAGACAAGAGCTTTTACACTTCTGCAAAAAGCCCGGAGGCGACTTTGCTGGTTCAAGCTGTTCCCACGCCGACTCCCACTGAGACCGCTGTGCCTTCGGACTCGCCTTCGCCTTCTCCGTCGAGTTCTCCAACTCCTACTCTCGTGCCGTTTGAGCAGTTGACGTTTGCGGGGATACCTCTGTTGTACCTTTACATAGCCGTGGTTAGCGCGCTCATTTTCGTGATTGTGGTCGCTGCTTACATTTACCGTAAAAAGCCGCCTGTGTAAAACCACGTTTAGGCAACAGTTTTATACGACATGCAAGGACACTTGAGAAGGGCAATCCGGGAATGTTGTTCCTCCATGAAGAAGCTACGCTTAGCCGTCTTTAACACTCAGCCGCCAACATATCTTGGAGGAGTCGAACGTCGCATTCTGGAAACCGCCAAACGCCTGCAGGACAAAACTGAAACCACCGTTTACAGCGGCTCCAAAGGCGGCTTACACGAACCCAAATCGGTCAACGGCGTGAAAGTGATTCCCTGCTTCAGCACGGACACGGCTTTTCCCTTGGACAACTGGACTTTTAACCAGACGCTTGCCCGAAACGCCGCGGCTTTCCACGCAGATGTTTATGAAGCCCACACCGCAAGCGGCTACGGGTTGCTTGCCGCCTTCAGGAAACGCGGCGTCAAGGTGCCTTTTGTGCAGACAGTTCACGGCGTCCTCGCAGACGAATATGCCCAAGCGCGGCTGCGCGGGGGGTTATCGTTGCGTTCGCGAGTGGCAAATTTTTTCATGTGGCAGCTTGCTCAGAAAGAGTTGGAGGCAGCACAGCACGCCACGTTAGTTGTGACTATAAGTAGGTATTCACAACAGAAAATCAGGCAGTTCTACAACATAAACCCCGCCAAGATACGGATAGTTCCCAACGGCGTGGACCCTGAACGGTTCAAGCCTGAAGGGGACTGCGCAGAAATACGTCGACGCATCAAATTAGGCGACAGGCAAAGCGTGCTTTTCGTAGGTCGCCTAATACCGCGAAAAGGGCTATCCTACCTTGTTGAGGCAGCCAAACGCGTCGTGAAGGAGCATCGGGAAATTGTTTTTGTGATTGTCGGTGATGGTCCACTCAGGAACCGCTTGATCTGGGAGGTGACGCAGGCGAATTTGTCGGGCAACTTCGTTTTCTTGGGTGACGTAGCCGAAGGCGACTTGCCAGCCGTTTACCGATGTGTGGACGTGTTTGCTTTTCCCTCTGTACAGGAGGGTCAGGGAATCGCCCTGCTTGAGGCTCAGGCATCAGGTAAACCAGTTGTGGCTTTCGACATGAGCGGGGTTGCCGAGGCGGTACGAAACGACAAGACGGGTTTGCTAGTGAAGCCCAACAGCGAAGCCTTAGCTGAGGCTATCATGCGTTTGCTCTTGGATGCTTCTTTGCGGGCAAAAATGGGCGCTCAAGGACGCGAGTTCGTCAAGAAAGAGCTGTCTTGGGATGTCTGTGCAGAAAAAATGTTCAGCGTCTACCGCGAAGCACGGAAATCGGTTGCATAGCCTTTTGTTTTTTGGGTTACGCTTTGTTTTTTGCTTTCTGGTAGCATTCTATGCATATGGCAACTATCTTGACGTTTGGAGCTGGTTGCTGAAACGGCGACAAGCCCCTAGTTAACACGGTGACATAGCCGATGGGTTTGCCGCATTTCTGGCACCTAACAGGTTGCGCCTCACTCATTGGATCACTCCTGAACGCTCTTTATTTTCAATGATTGTATCTTCTTGCCTTTCTTAAAAGAGTGAAGGTAACGTAGAAAAGTTATTTACTGTCAAGCGACACTTGCCGTCATGTATAGGAGACTTTGAATTGCCCGTTGTATTTATCATCGGAACTGCAGGTTCAGGTAAATCTCTGTTCACCGCCGCCTTCACTGACTGGCTCAAAATGAGCAAGCAAGATGTAGCCACCGTCAACTTGGATCCTGGAGTGTTGAAGCTGCCATACTCGCCTGACGTGGATGTGCGGAACTACGTGGATGCAGGTGATGTCATGGAGAAGTACGGTTTGGGACCCAACGGCGCCGCTGTGATGGCTGCGGATTTGGTGGCGGACGAAGTTGAGAACCTCACCCGAGACATAGATGAGGCCCACGCTGACTTCGTGTTGGTGGATACCCCTGGGCAAATGGAGCTTTTTGCTTTTCGCGCCAGCGGACCCTACATAGTCAACGAGTTAACGCGGGAGCCAAAAGCGCTAATTTACCTGTTTGACGCGGTTTTCAGCGCGAACCCCTTCAACTACGTCAGCAACATGTTCCTGTCGGCCGCTGTGTACAACAGGTTCTTCCAGCCTCAATTACACCTGCTCAGCAAAGTTGACCTGTTGCCCAAAAAAGCTGTTTCGCAAATTGTGGAGTGGTCAGGGAACCCCCGCGCGTTGGAGGATGCTTTGCAGACCAAGGTCGAAGACACCAAACGCATCTTCAGCCAGAGCATGATGCGTTCAATAAACCAGCTTGGCTTACAGTTCCATCTGACGCCTGTGTCCGCGAGAACCAACGAAGGTTTAATCGCAGTGAACACGGTGCTGGAGCGACTGCTAATGCAGGGCGAAAAATACACGACTTAACTACTGACTTTTGGTCCCTTACCAATGAGCACCCACGCCGCCGCAAAGGCTCCCCTCATCGCCCTCACCGTCGTGTCTGCGCCCGCGATTATAATGACGTCGTTGTCCTCTGGTTTGAGGTCGCTGAGGATTCTCTCTGCCGCTTTGGGGAACTCTTTCTCGATACTGCCACTTACTGAATCGATGGATAAGTGACCGTTCTTTGAAACTATGGCGATGGCGCGTTCTGCTCCGCCCATTATCGCCGCATCTCGCTGCTCTATGCCTGAGGTGATTTTGTGCCCGCTGTTCCTCACTAGAAACGCATAGTTGTGCGCTGAGTGGGCAAGCACGTTCCTTTCAACTTCGCCGCGTTTGGGGAAAAGCTCCTCAAACTTTTTCCAGACTGCTTTGCCTTTCTCGGTTAGGCTGCAGCCTTCTTTTCTTGTGATTAAAAGGTCCGCGTCTTTGAGGCGGCTTATAATGGTGCGTATCGCGCCTTCGCCTACTTTCATTTTTTCCGCCAGCTTGTTTCTTCCGATGGGCTTCTCCGCCACAAGTTCAAGAGCGAAGAATATGTGGAACATCGAGAATGTAGTGGATGGACCTGGTGCTTTCTCGCTGGCTAAGCTTTCGATGAACCTTTTAAACTCTAAAGTAGCCATAGTCAAGTCTTTAACCCCGCACCCTACCCTTAATCTCTGACGGGTAACTATTATAATTTATCACAGCCAAAACCCAACTGGTCATCTGTTCAACATCACTTCTTTGTCCTGTTGCTTTGGGAGCTATTTGCCGCTAGTTTCGAGGCAAGCTGATCCACTGCGTCTTTGAGTTTATTCCACTCGTCAAGGCTTCGGAAGGCGAACTTGTTTTTGCGTTTCCAAGCACCGTTACGTTTCTGCCACAGGTACATGCCCATGTGGCGTCTGTCGTAGGCTTCGAAGACGACAATGGCTTCCCACCACAAGTCTGTTTTGAATATGGTAACGTAGTCGACGACCTTGTAGAAGTTGCTGATGGGTAATTTCTCCTCCTGCTCAGTTGGTTCCCCGTTTGCCGCTTGAAAAACGCCGTTAACCAGCACCTTTATTGTTGAGCTATCTGCGTTTTCGGCGGTAACTGTAGGTTTATCCATCATGAAATCCATGTGGTTGCCAGAGTTGTTTTTTCCGCCTGGCATGTCGGTGTTGTCGCCAAACGCAATGTGGATGGTGCCATACATCTTCTCGGCTTCCAAGAATTCTTCAACAAATCGGGCTTTTGGGTTGATGCCAAACGCGAATTCGCCCACCACCTTAGCTCTCGCGTCAGTATGCAGCGACTCCTGTACTCGCCTCAGAACCGCTGCGTCCTTGCAGGTTGCAGCGTCCACTTTGCCCGCTTTGACCTTAAGCGTCACGGGTGTCGTTGATACGGGTCCAATTCCGCCCACCGCCAAATCACACACCAGTTTGCCCTCCAACGAATCCTCCACGGGCGCCACAATGGCTTCTCCCGTGGGCAGGTTCATCCACTTCATAAGCTGCCAATCCAGAGTCGTATCCGTGAAGAACGGGCGCCCCTTGACGCTGAGGGAGAGCTTGGTTCCCGCAGGCGTGGCGATTTTCAGTTTAACCGCGTTTTTGAGTTTCTCCATGAGAGCCGCCGCGAAGCCTTGCATCTGCTTGTGCTCCTCTGCTGTGAGGGCGAGGGCGCCTTGGGTGAGCATGTCCACGGTGACGCCTGGGCAATGCCCCAAACGGGTTTTTCCATCCGCTGTTTCGGCGTGTATAAGTTTAATTCGAAACGGAGTCTCTTCCCTGACCCCGCGAAGTAGGTTAATGTAAATATCCGCGTGCTGGTCAACAAGGTACTTGGTAAGCGGTTTGGGAATTTCAGTTCGGTACACTTCGGGAGCAGTTTCGAGCAGAACCAGTTTCGTGTCCAGTCCCAAGTTCAAGGCGCCTGCTTCAAAGGCTTCGCCGACTTGAGCACGGCTATCATCACAGAATATGACTATGCTGTCACTTTTCTTGGCCTCAAGTACGCCTTCGAGGGCGTTTTGAGCAGCTTTTGCAGGGTTCATATGGAAAACCGTTTGTTTAATTGTGTCACGGTTGGTGATAAGCTTTCACTTTGATGCTCTGTGCAACTTAACGGAATTTGCGGGCTTCATTTTTGTAGAAAGGCTTTTAAGAACTATGTCTGGTTAATAAGACTCTCATTACACGAATGGCTGAAGGATGTTAACATGAAAAAAGACGGCAAATACCTTTTTACATCAGAATCTGTGGGTGAAGGGCACCCTGATAAAGTCGCAGACCAAGTCTCCGACAGCATCCTAGATGCAATAATCTGCAATGACCCCAAAGCCCGCGTAGACGCTGAAACCCTTGTCATGCAAGGCACAGTCGTTGTCACGGGACAAATCACCACCACAACCAGCATCAACATACCTAAAATCGTCCGCCAAACCCTCAAAGAAATCGGCTTAGACAACGCCAAAGACGGCTTAGACTGGGAAACCTGCGGAGTTCTCACTTCATTTAACGAGCAGTCCCCCGACATATCCATGGGAGTCACCGAATCCGAGGGACACGAGCAAGGCGCAGGAGACCAAGGTATGGTCTTCGGCTACGCCACAAACGAAACCAAAGAGCTCATGCCCCTACCCATACTGCTTGCCCAAAAGCTGGTTAAGCGGCTGGCGGACTGCCGAAAACAACAAATCATTCCGTGCCTGAGACCCGACTGCAAAAGCCAAGTCACCGTCGAATACTTAGATGGTAAGCCTCAATGCGTAACTGCAGTGGTTATTGCTGCGCAGAACAACGGCGAAGTCGATGACGCCCAGCTGAAACAGGACATCATCGAGAAAGTCATCAAATACGTTATCCCTGCTGATATGCTCTGCCCAGACACCCAATACATAATCAACGGCACAGGACGCTTCGTTATAGGTGGAACCCTTGCAGACTCAGGTTTAACAGGAAGAAAAATCATCGTAGACACCTACGGTGGAGTCGGCAGCCACGGCGGCGGATGCTTCTCTGGTAAAGACCCCTCCAAAGTTGACCGTAGCGGGTGCTACATGGCACGTTACGTAGCCAAAAACGTAGTTGCCTCGGGGCTGGCAGACCAGTGTGAAATCCAAATCAGCTATGCCATCGGAGTCGCAAAACCCGTCAGCGTTCTTGTGAACACGTTTGGAACAGGCAAATGCAGCGACGACGAAATCCTCGCGTTGGTGCTCAAAACCTTTGATATGCGACCCAAAGCAATCATAGACCACCTGCAACTGCTCAGACCCATCTACCGCAACACCGCCGTTTACGGGCACTTCGGCAGAGAAGACATAGACCTGCCATGGGAAAAAACTGACAAAGCCGAAGAACTCAAAAAAGCACTCAACAAATAACCCCAAAAGGCTAACCCAGCCTCTTCTATATTTTCACTTTTTCCTTTTTCAGTTTTTTACATGCTCGTTTAGGTAATTTGGGCTCAACTGGCAATAGTGAGGCAGAGGCGCAAAAGATTAGGCTGAAGTTTGTTTAAACTCTCCCCGCTCGTTATTGCTTGACGACGGTCCTCCTGAAAGAAAAACTGTTCTCAAAGCAAAAAGACTGCTGCTTGCTGATTTGCCTAGTTACTTGAATTTGTTTATTTGGTCCAAGTTTTCTGGGTTGAAATTTTGTTTTCGTCGGGGCGATGAAGTTGATTCTGTTTCTGCTTGAGTTGCCATTAATTATGGCGTAAGTTAATTATTTAATAAATGTTGACTCCTAGAGCATATGCGAGATTAAACTTTCATGGTAAACCCAAGAATCGAGCAAAATGCGTGTATGAGTGGATGAACCTTTGAAGATGCCCGAAATAGAGGGATGTAATTTGAACAAAAAGCTTACTTGGGTCAAAATAGGCTTATTGGTAACAATAGCGCTCGGTTTCGTAATGCTTCCCGCAGTAAGTGGGTCCGATTCAGGTAATTACTGCCAAGCGCGTTTTTTCTTGGAAGATATAGCGCAGTTGGACTTAGAAAAATATGCCGTTACCTTAGAAAACAGTTTTGTACGTAATTGGGACTGGCTTGGCGGTCTTTCCCAAATAACTGAACGCTATGCAGTATCAGATACTGGAACTGGTGGAACAAGCGTCGTAACCGCAAGCTTTCACTTCATAAACGGCACCCTTACTTACTGTTCCCTGAGCAAAGACCAAGGATCGATCCAATATCATGAAAAAGCACCTTCAAACGTAGAAGCAGCTGCAACCTTCCTAACAAGATATCAGTCATACACAGGGGACTTAAGCATTAATGTTATGAAGAGCGCACTGAATTCTATTGATGCTTCAAAGAATGCAACTTTAACGGTTGATAACATACGACTTGAAGTAACGAACGGCAAGTTTGGGGCTACTTTTAGCTGGCAGCAAACCTTTAACGGCGCCGTATACAGCAGCTTAACTGCATCATTTGAAAATGGCGGCTTATACGCTTTCAGCGATGACCGTAGCTATTACAGTATAGGAAGTACCGAAGTCAAAGTTGCCCGCGAAGACGCAATTGAAATTGCAACTATAACGCTTAACAATTTTTCATATGTTTACGCCAACCAAGAAGTCAATGACTTCAGCGTTGCAAAAGACAACATAAGCGCTGTTCTGAATACGAGAGGCAAAACTAATCCTCTGGAGTTGTATCCGTACTGGACTGTAGATTTTCCCTTAGACAAAGTATACCCCGGCTCTGTTGCCTTCATTGAAGTGCTGATTTGGGCTGACAGTGGTGAGGCGTTTGAGATTCGTCCAATGGGTTACGGTGGGTTAGTGGATGACTCAAATGGTACATCTACCACAATAGCGCCTTCACTTATCGAAACATTCAATGGCAGTACACCAACTTTGTCATCTGAACCGCAGGTAACCAACTCGCTTGGAAACGGAGACAGCAACTCGGCTTTTCCAATGGGTTACATGGTTATTGCAACTGTTCTGGTGCTGACAAATTTTAGTCTCTTTTGCGATAATTCTAAGACGACAAAAGAACTGATGGCTTGCCCAGTAAGCAGGAAATCCTTGAGAAAGTCCCTAAATCCCTTTTTCCCTTTTTCCTTTTTCAGTTCTTGTATTTGGTGACTTGCTACGGTTTTTCCGTCTGTTTTTTCTTGAAAGCACTTCTGTCGTGATATAAATGGCTCCGGCGCCAAACCCAGTAAATATCAATATGACAATGTAGAATGGTAAAATGATGGTTTCTTGGTTTGCGCTTATGCTGCCTGCATATTCTTTGTTGCCAATCCAGCTTGCACGCAAGTTGACCTGCCCTGTTACCTCGGCTTTCCATGCATAAAGGAACTTGCCGTCCCTTCCAGTTAACGTTGACGCAAACGCCTCCCAGTGCCCGCCGTTTGTGCGGTAAAGTAGTGTCACGTTCTGGTATGGCAAAGCCGGAGAAATCTGCCCGTTCATGGATACAGTGATGCCTTCCGCGGTAAGGGCAGGCGAAACACTCAACGTAAGCGTTGTGCCTTGTAGTTTTTTGAAGCTCGCAGAAATCTGCCCCGGCGCGGTTCTTTCAACATCTTCAAGCGGAATAATCACTGCTTCTATGCCTTTCAAGTCTGGGGGGCATTCCCCGACGCGCCAGCCGTTTTTCCAGTTTGAGGTTGTGCATTCGGCTACGTAATATTTGATGCCGTTGTAATTGATTGCCCCCACCTCTCTTTGTGCTTCTTTTGGTGCTTCGTCAAGGTGTACGCCTATGTTCATGTGGTTCTGAGCTAGGTAACGCAGAAGCACAACGTCTAAGCCTCCTGCCTTCATGATTGACGCAGCGAGGAACGAAAACATGTCGCAGTCACCTCTATTCATCAGCAAAGTTTCAACAGGATAAAACGGAGTAGCAATTTCTTCGTAGGGAATTTGATGCACAAGGTCAAGGACGCCGTTGGCGAAGTCTTCATCATTAGGGTAAATCTGCCTCAGCGGGGGCACAAGGGTTCCGACGGCGTAGGGTGTGACGAATATGGGGAAATCTTGGTCTGAGACTGCGCGGTGACTCAAATTCTCATAGTGTTGGCTTAGGGACTGGGGAACCAATACGTTAAGCGTACAGTTGAAAGAGCGGTCTGCCTGATTAAGAAGCGTGAATGACAGGTTGTTTTCCTGAGCCAAACCCTGCGGCGCCGCGCAGCTCAACGCTGACACTAAAAAGATAACCATGACCAGAGCCGCCGCCAGTTTAGCATTCACGCATTTCACTGCTCCTTATTTTGGCAGACGGCTTAAGGTATTATAAATGTCAAATAAATCCTATGCTGAAATCCGCTAAACCTGTCCTTGCGATTCCACTTTGACGACTTCGCCGTCTGTTTTCTCAATTAACGCGGAAAGCTGCAAGGCCGCCTTAGCAAGTCTGTTTTGGGGGTTATCTGAGGGCTTGCCTGAGGTGGACAGGTGTAGTTCGATGTGGGGCTGGTTTTCTCTACCTTTAGGATGCGACTTTATGTACACAAGCGGGTTCTCATGCATCACTGTATCTATAAGTGGGGCTATAACTGACTCCATTATCTTTTCGGCGTAGATGCTGAGTTCAAAGAAGCCCCTGTCGCCCGCTGCCTGACGTAGCAAGGGCGCAACTGACTCTTCAAAAATGGCTTCCATCTCCCTTGGCACCCCAGGTAACACAACCAAAACCGTGTCGTTTAAGTCAGCGCGGATGGCCGGTGCTGTTCCAACGGGATTTCGAATCGGCGTTGTGTCTGCGGGGAGGGTTGCCATTTTGACTCTGGCTGGGGTCAGTTCGTCTTCGGGGATGTTTCGGGTTTTAGTGTACTCCCCGTATTTTGCCTTAACCATATCCAGCGCCTCTTTGCTAACTGAGAGGTTGCGGTTTAACGCTTTGGCGATGCCTTCTAAGGTTTTGTCGTCAAAGGTTGGTCCCAAACCACCCGTGACTACGATGAATTTTGGTTTGCGGGAAAGCGCCTCTTGGAAGGCAGTGGACATTTCTTCGATTACGTCTGCAACGACGGTTATCCGTTTTACTGCTACGCCCAGCGCGGTGGCTCGTTTGCCCAGCCAACTTGCGTTGGTGTTTACGACTTTTCCGATAAGCAGTTCATTGCCCACGCAGATTATTTCCATATCCACAGTCATTGCAGCGGCTCCCTGTAGCAGCTTAGACTTTCTCTAAAAGAGACTTCACTTTTATACTGTTCGCTAACCAACCGCAAAAAACGCAGTTTGCGCGGCTGTTACTTCTTACTACTGAGGTACCACTTCAGGTACTCTTTTCTGCGGTTTTGGCGGATTTCGTCCTCAGTTTCCTCTGGAGGCCTGTTTTTCTCTCGGAGCTCCATGAGTTCCTGCTGAGTGACGGATAAGCCACAGCTTTTGCAATTTAAGCGTTTGGTGCTTATGGCGTAAACCATTTCTCCACCGCATTCAGGACAATACGGCATCTTCTGTTTTCACTCTTAAGTTGCTTTTCATGAAGTAACCCCCTGCCAGAGATATTAGTCTTCGCATGAGTTAGGATACTTTTCAACGAATAAGTCTAAAATTATGTCTGAAGTTTAGTTTTAGAAAATCTGTAAATAAAAGAACAATACCTTTTTACTTTCTGAAACCCTCTAAGGGCACTAAATTATTTAAGTTGAAACCAAAGACAAGAAACGGAGGGAAATGGCTTGAAAAGCAAAGTACAAATTATCGTCTGCTTTGCCCTTTTGACTATACTTCTATCTTTATCGTTTAGCTTTGCTACAGCTGGATGGAGCAAAGCCTATGGAGACAAAGAAAATGAGGAGGCGTACTCTATAATCCAAACAAACGATGGAGGTTATGCTCTTGCTGGTTTCACCAATTCTTCAGGTGCGACAGGGGTCGATATTTGGATAGTAAAAACTGATTCTTCAGGAAACATGCAATGGAATCGAAAAATTGGTGAACAATATGATGAAAAAGCTAATTCGATAATCCAGACAATTGACGGAGGATATGTAATAGCAGGTTCTCCAGGTTTGAATGATGCTTGTCTTATAAAAATTGACTCTTCGGGAAGCAAAAAGTGGAACGTAACTGTTCAATATAAAGGTGAAGGGAAATCGGTTCTTCAAACAGGTGATGGGGGTTATCTTTTGGCAACCACTAGTTGTTTAGTCAAAATTAGTCCAGAGAGAGCTTTTGAATGGAACGTAAGTTATGGGGGAATTCAAGCCGCGATTGCAACCAACGATGGCGGATATGCGTTCATAAGTAGGGATTATGGACACTACTACGGAGCTCCTACACCTATCAATTTGATAAAAACAGACTGTTTAGGAAATAAGTTGTGGTGTCAGACGTTTGAGAAGGGCTTTGCGACGGCACTATTGGAGACCGCCGATGGGGATTTTGTTATTACGGGCTCCATATCAATTCCGCGGGATTCTGATACTGGGTCTACTGGAAACGTTTGGTTAGCCAAAGTAAGTTCGAATGGCAATTTACAATGGGATCAAGCTTTTAATCTGGGGAATAAAGTCAAAAATCACGTTTTATCTTGTTCGGGCCGTTCAGTTGTCGAGACTCAGGACAAAGGGTATATTGTAGTTGGAACAGGTGGAACATTACATGGAATTAGTTGCTTGATAGTAAAGTTTGATGTCTCCGGAAACGTCGAATGGAGCAATACCTACCAAGGTCCCAACCAGCAAAACGAGGGATATTGTGTCGTTAACACTCAAGATGGGGGATTAGCGGTTGCAGGATACTCCGGTAACCTCATGATAGTAAACAATAGTGTAATCGAACTCAATGATTTTTACCTTCTCAAAATCAACGGCAATGAAATGGGGCCTGATTATCTAAATACCATAAATATATTCAGTACTGGCGGGAACCTTTACATTAAGGGCGCATTAATAGCAGTTATAGGAATCGTTATTGCTAGCGCGATTTTCGCCGTTTCCAAGCATGCGAGAAGGAAACAGAAGAAACTGACTGAACCTGCTTCAATATAACATTAGATATTTTGGAATTAGAATAATTTTCTAATTTGCTGCCTACCTTGTGTTATAACGGCAGTCGTATAACTCCTACACGTAGTAGTGCACTTTATCTGTTGTGTAGGCTCCCGTTTTCATTTCGTTTTCGATTTCGCGTAGCAGCAGGATGCGTCGGAAAGTGGGTGGGTGCGTGGCGAAGAGGCTGTTCATTTGGACCCAAGTGGATTTAGCTTCTTTTTCCATGGCGTGTTCCAGTTCGCGTTCGTCTAAGACGCCGTCGTGGTCTAAATCGTACTTGTTCTTTTTCTGCATGATTTCGGCGACTTCCCGCTTTGCCTGTGTGGGGTCTTCGATGTAGAAGCTTCGGGCTTCCGTTGCGGCTTTTGGTGCAATGGATAGGCCGTAGGTGATTTTTGCCAGTGCGCTTTGGAGGCTTCGGGGGTTATTGGTTAAGTAGGCGCTGTATGAATCCGCGTAGTGCTCGCGTAATCTGCTCAGCCTCATAACCGCCAAAAACGACAGGATGTAGACGACAAATGAGATGACGCCTATAGCTATCAGTATGGCTCCTGAGTTGTCTCGGTTTCTGCCCCGTCTGGAACCGCCGCTGAACCACGCTGCATTAAGGGTGATTTGAGATATCCAGTAGGCAAGAAGCGGCAGAGCTGAAAGCACCGTCATCACAATGTAATCTTTATGTTTAATGTGGCCTAGCTCGTGGGCTATTACGCCTTTAACTTCGTCTTCGTTGAGGCTTCTTAGCAGTCCCTCATGAACTGCCAAGACCGCGCTGCTGGTAGTTCTTCCATACGTAAATGCGTTAGGCGAATTATTTGGCACAACAGCTAAACGAGGCATGGGTATGCCGCTTTTCTGGGCAAGGTCTTTAACGGTGTTTTCCAGCCACGGATTTTCTCCTGGCTTAAGGAAATGCAGATGTGTGGTGGCGCTGACTATGACTGGGCCGATTGCGTACTCGAACAGTATGAACAGCGCCGTGCCGCCTAAGGCGAGAAGAACACCCGTGAACACGTCAAAACCCACAACGTAGTATTGGATAAGGAATATTGCTCCGATTAGGAATGCGCCGAATATGAAGGCGGCTGCGAATATGCTGGCTCCCATAGCCCACTTCAACTGAGACAGCCTAGCCATGTTTACGTTCACACCTCTGTTTTTAACAGACAGAAACGACTACAGAATTAAGGTTTTCCCCAAAAGCCCAAGCCTAAAAGACTTTTATGGGCTTCAGACAAAAAAGAAATGAAAGGGAGAGAAAATTTAGATGGGGTATGCTCCGCAGATTTTGCAGAACTGAATCTTGGTTTTAAGGTAGCTCTTGCATTTGGGACACTGAATTGCGCCCTCAAACTTCGGGAACATGTCCTTGGGTTTGCCGAATATCTTGCGGTACTGTTCGTAGTAAAGTAGTTGTTCTTTGTCTTGGATTTCTACGTCGTCTGCTTCAAGTATCTGTTTCTTCTTCTCGGCGAATTCGGTGTCGGTTATCATGTCGTTGAAGTAGGTTCGCAGAACTTCTGTTCCTGTTCCCTGCTCCAGCGGGGCTTTAGGTCGCCAGACTACATCTTTGGGAAGTACGTCTTCGTATGCTTTGCGCAGAATCCATTTGCTGAACCTTGTGCCATCTTCGCCCAAGTTTATCTTTACTTTTATGGGCAGTTTCTGTGCCCACTCCATGAACAGTGGGTCTAAGTAGGGTGCCTTGATGCTCATGCCCAGAGATTCCGCCATGGGTATGCTGCTGAACCCCATTTCTGCCCACATTTCTTCCTGTTTTTTGGCGAATTCCTCTTGGGTTAGGTGGAACTGCCATGGGTAGCCGAAAAGCTCGTCTAAGCCGTCGCCTGTGAACACGGTTTTTATGCCTTTGGGCTTAAGGAGGGTTAAGCCTATGTACACTGGGAGACTGTTGCGGATTTCCATGGGGTCAAATTTTTTGAGGGCTTTTACCACTTTCGGGAAGAACTCAAGGACCTCGTCTTTGTCAAAAACATGGGTTTCCTGTTGCAGCTTTAGGAAAGCGACCATTTCCGTGACGTATTTGGTGTCTTTTGGGCTTCCATGTTTGAAGGCAAGCGTTAAGCACGGGATGTCGGGTTTATATTTTACCGCTTCGTAGGCGATTATAGCGGTGTCGGTTCCAGCCGAGAATAGCATGGCGTCAGCCATGTTTTTTTGGACTACTTTATTGATTAAGGGTTTAACTTCGGGTAAAATCTTCTCGTACTCTTTTTTGTCAAGCGTCATGTTTTTTCCCCGTAATATCAGAAGTTGTCTCGCCGCCAGTATTTAAGTGTATCCATATGCATAATAAACACGCGAATTTGTAAACAGGTGTGGAAAAAGAGGCTGAAACAGTGAACACCCGCTTTCCGAAACTATCCTTTAGGCGCTTCAGTTACCTTTAAAAGTTATGGAAATCCGTTTTTATCAAAGCAACAAACCCTGAGCAATCAGCATCAGCCAAGGTGTAACCTTTGAAAGTAAGCTTCGTTCACATGAAAGTACGCCCTGACCTCAACGAAAACCTCAACGCAGCAAGACAGGGCATCCAAAAAGCAGCCCAGCAGCAGCCAGCCTTCATAGCTCTCCCCGAATATTTCTCAGTTCCAAACAACATGGAGCACTTCACATCTGCACGGGACATAAGCAGGGAAACCTTCAAGCCGACCCTGAACTTCTTAGAATCAGTCAGCAAAGACGTGCCCGAACCATACCTCATGGGTGGCACAGTGCTGGAGGAAGACAACGGCGTTTTCTACAACATCAGCACGCTTTGGCGCGGCGGCACCCTCATCGGCAAATACCGCAAACGCAATCCCATCAAGGCAGAATTGGACGCAGGCGTAAGCCGAGGCAGCCAACCCGTCGTCTTCGATACAGAACTCTGCAAGGTCGGCATGCTCATATGCGCCGACATGTTTGACCCCCCAACAATCAAAGACATCGTGGATTTAGGCGCGGAACTGGTTTTTCTACCCGTCGCCGCAATGGGCACACATCCACATGTGAAAGGTCACCCTTTAACCGAAAAACTCGCTACAGACAACGGCATCTACGTCGTCAAGGTGGGCAACGTCAGCAGCAACGCCCGCGGAGGCAGAAGCGCCTTCATAACACCTTGGGGTGTAGAGCAAGAAGTCTCAGACGCACTGGAAGACTCAATTCTAACAAGAGACCTCGACATGGAAAAACTTAGAGAATACCGAAGACAACTCCGCAAAGCATAGTGCGGCTCCAAAACGAAGCAGTTAGTACAACTTCGCCCAGTTATCCACTATCCGATTCATCTCAGTAAATTCGTATCTGCTGAGCCACTCGCGGAATTCACTGTTATGCACAGCATACCTTGCGATTTGTTTTGCGTTTTCGCTGTCATGCACCAGCAGCAGTGTACCCATCAGGTCGTGTCTGCTCAGGTAAGCCACCGTTTTCAGGAGAGCAGAAGCTTTTTCGTCGGTGAGCATCTCCCCGCTGAGTTCCACCACCACGGGTTTCTTTAGCAGCTTTATGAAATCTCGTGTAAGCAGGTCGACCCAATAGTTGGTGAAGTAGTCCCGTGACGAGAGGGGTACATGGAAGTAATCTACCAATTCAGCGATGGCCTCAAAATCTATGCCGAACCGTTCCTTTGCCATGAGCGGGTCAGGAAACATTTCCACCGCGAATGTGCCCTTCACCTTCGCTTTGGCTTCCTTTATGAATTCAGTGATGGTTTGGGCTCGCCACTCAGTCCAGTTCAAGCCGCTTTTGCGCCAGAGTTCCATGCATCGGGGGCAGACACAGAATTCTTCGTCGGGAAAATGATACAGGTTCAACGTTACGCCCTCGATGTCTTCTTTGTTGAGGTCATCTATGTAGTCTAGCACTTTGTTGCGGTACTGTGGATTCGTGGGGCAAACGTAGTCAAAGGGCAAATTGAAAAGCCTGTTTTTCCGCAGGGCAGACCCATTCCTTGAAACTGCCGCTATGCTGGGGTCTTCGCGGATGGCTTTAGCGTCGCAAAAACAGGTTACATCGTTCTGCATGTTCTTGGCGGCGGGGCAAGCTTGTCCGTCAGACCATTTTGAGTAGTAAACGTGAATGTCATATCCGTCGACTTTCTCAGGCGCGTAGGTGACTAATCCGATTTTCATGTCTCTTACCGCTTTACGCGCAACAAATATATCTTTGGGACTTAATAAACTGTTGATTCCTTATGGACACACATAGGCAGCATGTATCAATTGACCTTACGAAGTGTGCTCCTTGCCCGGGGTTAGTCTGTGTGGGCGTTTGTCCCCAAGGCGTTCTGGAAGAAGGCAAAGACAAGAAACCGCAAGTTGGAGACGCCTCCGCGTGCACTCAATGCGGAGTCTGCGCAGACCTGTGCCCCACGAAAGCCATCACGGTGACCTCCGCAAAGGGCAGCATTAGGCAGTAGGCGAAATCATGCAGAAGTATAACCTTGAAGGAAACGGCGTCCAGCTGGTTTTGGAAGGAAACGTTTTAGGCGTTTTCTCGGAGGCTCCCCTTAAGACGGTGAGTTCTGCATTCCACAACGGCGGCATAAAGGAAACCCGTGTAATTCTCAACGTTGAGGTTCCAAAAGACTATGGCGACGAAAGCCTGCACATGGATCCCGACGCGCTCATGTTAGAGTCAGGCAGACAGGTGGGCGTAACAGGTGACTTTGTGAGTATGGTTACTGCTGCTTGCGTGAAGAACTTCGCTTTGGCGTCTAAGCGGGAAGGCAACTTAGGCGTCAGTGTTGTAGCCACAGCGGCGGACGATGCGGGGAACACATGTGACCACGCGGAGTCAGCAGGCGAAGAGATAGACGGGCAGGTACACGAAAGGGGTACCATAAACGTAATAGTGGTCATCGACGGAAATCCAACTGACAGCTGCCTTGTAAGCTCGATAATCACAGCGACCGAAGCCAAAACCGCTGCTATGCTGGAGCTAGATATCCGAAGCCGCTACTCAGGCGCCGCAGCCACAGGAACCATAACCGACGCGATAGTTGTGGCAAAAACTGGTCAAGGCGAGCCGCTATTGTTTGGCGGTCCCGCATCCACGCTTGGTCAACTCGTAGCGTCCTGCACAAGACAAGCAGTACGCGAAGCAATCACGAAGGGTCAAGAATGCAGCCCCCGCAGGTCCCTTCTGGGCAGGCTTGCCGCTAGACATCTGCCCATGGAGAAGCTGACGCAGGAACTATCCAAAGCCAAAAGCCTCCATGCCGACAAGCAAAAACTGACGCTTACCCTATCTGAACTGCTTCAGAAGCCTCAACCTGCTGCGGCGGTGCTTTCCGCAGTGAAACTTGACGAGGAAGTCCAAAGCGGATTGATTCCTCCCGAAATTGGCGACGTTGCCGAATTGAGCAGAAAGTTCGGCGTGCTGGTCAGTCGGGGCTGCGGAAACTGCGGAAGCGGTTTGTCTGTGGTGGGCGAGGAAGAGTTGGCGCTGGTTGATTTGCCAATTTTTGTTAAGCACGTATTGATTGCTTTGCTTGTGGATGCGTTGTGCGATGCAGAAAACTGAAAACCTTAAATAACCTGCGAAATCAATTCCGTAGCAATAAGGACACAAAAAGGTGAAAACATTTGAAATTCGGAGTTTTCCTCTATCAACCTGAACCCGCTGAAGGCGTCGAGTACAATTTCTACCGCTTGAAACCTGAATCTGGAACTGTTGGTAAACCGAACCCTGAAATGTACACTAACATCGCAGTTTTCGGTGACAACGCACTTGCTGCTAAACGACCCGACTGGATATCTGTCAGCGCAGATGGTCCTGCTTTCCGCACGAACAAAAAGTTCAATCTGCGTTGGGACGTCCTGTGCATGACGAACCCTGAAGTCCGCGAATACAACCTGAAACTCATCGACGAAGCCACACGACAAACGCCTGGTGTAAGCATCAGCAGCCAACACTTTGCAGAGCACGCTTTCTGCACTTGCCCCCGTTGTGTGGAGCAGTGGCGCAAAAGCGGCTTGAACTGGGTGGACTGGCGCGCTAAAATCGTGACTGAATTTCTCGCTGAAGTTCGCGAACACGTTGCTAATAAACCGCTGTTCGTGAACATCCTGCCTGACCCATTGCTGGGGAAGGTACGTTTCGGCTACGACTTTGAGGCAATGGCGCAGTACGCTGACTACTTTGTTATTCCCATGTTCAGCAAATCCTATCCGACTCCGTGGTACTGGGAGTCACTTGCCCGAGGCTTCAAGAGCATCCTCAAGAAACCCGTGTTCGTGAACTTCTACGTGCGCGGACCCAACGAGACATGGGACACCGTGGCGCCGACAAAGCAGGTAATGACCGTGGCAACCCGCGTCGCCAGAACAGGCATCGACGGCATAATATTCCTCGCTGAAAAAGCTGACTACATCCACGAGTTCCAAAAGAACGCTGTTGCAGACAAAGACAGCCGCGAGTTCCTCAAGGGACACGGCGGCGACGAAGTGCTAGAGCTATTTAACAACTGGGAAAAAATGCAAAGAGCATAATCTTTCATTTTCTTTTTTCTTTGTTTTTGTGTTACCCCTTATTGATTTGTGAAAAAAGTTTGGATTTAGCACGCAGCTTTTTTCGCTTAGTTATTGCCGTAGCGCTTCCACTGTGTTGAGTTTGGATATGCGGTTGGCTGGATATATCGCGCTTAGCAATGCTGCCACAGAAATGACTACGGCGGCGACTGAAATGGTGAACGGCGACATAACCAGTGACGGTGTAGGCACATTAGCCCACCATGGGATAGCGTTTATGGCGAAGAGTGAAAGTCCCAGACCTGAAACAACCCCAACTGAGGTTCCGATGAGCGCTAGTAGGAGGGCTTCTCCTGCGATTATCACTCGGTTTTGCCGTTTATTCATGCCTAGAGCGGTCAGCACGCCGATTTCGCGTTTCCGCTCCGTTACCGTGTAGGCGGTTGCGGCAGTTATCCCCAACGCTCCCACGACCACAAAAAAGGCAGTGACGGAAACCGCCAGCATCTCCGTCTGGTCAAAACTTGCTTGCGTCTGAGCCAACGTGTCTTTTGCGGTGTATATGGTTGGGTTGTAGCCTGCGTCTTTGCAGGTCTGGGTTAAGTCGTTGACCACTTGGGTTACGTCTGCTGACGGTTTGAGGGAAACGTAGAATTCGTCCACGTTAGATTTCAACAAAGCGTGCCTGAAACTCTGCATGTCACCAAAGCTTACGATGGCGGTATAGTATCCCTTTGCGAAGTGGGCGATTGTTTCCCATCTGCCCGCGACGAGATCAGCCGTGGCAATAACCTTTAAGGCTTGTTGGTGGGTGCCTGTTTGGTTGGTTATGCTCCAGATGATGGTGTCGCCGACTTGTGCTGTCAGGTTTCTTGCAAGCGACTCCTGCAGTATGATGCTGCCGTTGCTTTCATCCAAAAGGGAATAAACCTGTTCGGCGGGCATGTCATCCAGTGTGTCGGTCAGGTGGGTTTGGTAGATGGCGCCAAAATAATCCTTTGAGGCTATACCTGTTACCGTTATGCTGGCTTGTTGCTGACCGTTGAAAGCCATGTTGCTTTGCCCGTAACTGATGTAGCCGACGCCCGCAACCTCTTGTACACCTTCCACGGCTTTTAGTTGGTCTGCAAAGGTGGCGGGGGCATTCACCCAGACTTGCATATCAGCGCCAATGGACTGCTTGTTGACTGCTATATTGTAGGCTGCGGCAGTTGTCACCAGCGAGCTAAACGATACCAAAACCGCAATTGAGATAGCCAACGCCCCATAGGAAAAGACTGACCGCCTAAAGTTCAGTGTGATGTTTCGGTGTACAACCACGGATGCTTGGGCTATGAATGGCTTGAGCAACTGTGCGAACGCTTTAGAGAGCATCGGCAAAAACGCAGAAGCCACAAGAACTGCCCCCGTAAGTGTCGCAACGTATCCGATGAGGGCGGTCGCCGTTGGGAACCATGAACTTGAAGCTGAGAAGCCATTTTGAACCAGCAGCAACCCCAACAGAACAGCAGCTAACCCAGCTGTGGGCAACAGAATTTTCCCCTTTTTTCTGGTGTGAAACCTGCGCATGTGGGGGTACAACGCCTCAACAGGCTTAACTTTGCATGCCAGCAACGCGGGGACTAAACCAACAATCAAGGTCAGCGTGATGCCGATTGAGATGCCATAACCTAACGTGGACAGCGGGAAGCTAAATTCTATGGCGGATGCTGTGCCCACGTTCGCAACATAGCCGGCTGGCAGAATGGACGTGATAGCCAGTGCGGCAACCATCGACAAGGGGATGCTAGCTAAAGCGCCAACGAACGCAACGGGAAGCAACTCTGCAATAAATTCGCCGAAAACTTGCGTTTTTGAGGCTCCGATTGACCGCATTATTCCGATTTCCCGTTTGCGTTCACTTACGTTAGCCAGCATCGTGTTGAGTAGAAGGATTGCGGCAATCATGAGTGCCATGCCGCCGATGATGTAGGTGATGGTTTGGTAGGCTGCAAAGTTCTGCTCTACGCTTTCATACATGGTGGCTTTCAAGTTGCCCACGACATAGTCAGAGCCCAGCTCGTTTTGCAGGTTGACTTGTACACTTCGGGCTTGTTTTAGGTCCGTAAGATGAATGTAGACCTGAGTTGTATCGGTTGGCTTCAAACAGAAGAGCGCTTGGGCGACGTTTAGGTTCACAGTTATATCCGAGTTTACTCTGGCAAAGCTTGTGGGGTCTTTTGCGTCAAACCAGTACGTTCGACCATAATCCTGTATGATGTATACCACTGTTAAGTTCAGGGTTTGCGAGGGCTGCTCAGGCAAAGGCTCAGCGATGTCAAAGTAACCCAACATCAAGGAGTCTCCCACATGCACGTTTAGTCTATCAGCGAAGTTTGCCTCCAATACGCAGTTACCCTCGTCCGCCAGCGCTTGAGAAATAGACGCATAGTCACCATCAACAATTTTGTACGAGCCAAAATTATCCTCCACTTGGGGGTTAATGCCGACCAGATATCCGCCGCTTGTCCCATTAAATTGTCCGTTTGCCGAAGCGAAAGGCATCCAGTACTGAACCCGATATGAATAAGCCGCGATGGCGTCGTCGTGTAGAAGCGGTTCAAATGTTTGGGTACTGAAAGTTGGTGTGGTGGTGTTGGATTTGATAATTAAATCGGTGTAGCCTAAGCTTGTTCCGACTAGGTTGTGGTAGGTTTTCTGCAGCCCGTTGACGCCTGCGTTTAAGCCTATAAGGAGACTGAGCGCAAGCATGACGCTTACTATGAGGATTGCTGTTCGGAACTTTTTACGTTTAATCTGGAGCAGCGAAATTTTAAGCATCGCCACAAACGTCACCTGACCTTCTCGTCGGAAACGATTTTTCCATCCTTCATTCTCAGCGCGCGGTCCGCCAGCTTCAGGATTGAGGCGTCATGGGTCGCTGCCAAAACCGTGCTGCCCTGCTCCTTTGACAGCTTTTGCAGTAGCTTCATGACTTGCTCGCCCGTTGCAGAGTCAAGGTCGCCTGTGGGTTCATCTGCCAAAATCAGCATCGGCTTGTTAGCTAAGGATCGGGCGACGGCGACTCGCTGCTGTTGACCCCCGCTAAGTTCTTCAGGTCGATGATTCGCTCGGTTACTCAAACCGACCTCAGCTAACAACTCATAGGCTCGTTTCTGGGCTTCCCTTCTGGGTACCCCGCTTATAATCATCGGCAACTCGACGTTTTCGAAAGCGGTAAGCACAGGTATGAGGTTATAGAATTGGAAGATTAACCCGATTTTTTCGCGTCTGAGCTTGACTACGGCTTTTTCGTTGAGGTTTAAGAGGTCTTTGCCGCCTATGACGACTTTGCCGCTGGTCGGTGTGTCTAGGGTGCCTAGGATGTTTAGGAGGGTGGTTTTTCCTGAGCCTGATTCGCCAAGGACAGCTACGAACTCGCCTTGGTGGAGTTTGAGGTTGATGTTATGAAGTGCTTGAACTGAAAGTTGCTTAACACCGTACTTTTTGTCAAGGTTTATGGTTTCTGCAATTGTTGACATAGCTGGTGAAGAAAGTTATCATTTTAAATAGATTTTATGGTACGTTCCTTTACAAGGACAATCATTTACAACTAAATATTTTGTTATTCTAAATTAGAGGCGGTTTGTTGCTTTCAACCTATTTTGTAAGAGGACTATAAAAAAATTGCATATCAGACAATCACCTTCACCAAATAACCGCCCTAGCTAACCTTCCAGCAGCCACCCAAAAAGGCGGCTTCACAGACAGAAAAAACATTTCCCCCGCATTTTCCTTCTTTGCATATTGGCTGCCTTTTCTTTTTCAGCTTAGAAAACTATATAATCCATCTTCACGCTTTAAACACCCCGCAGAAGGGCACACAATCAATGAAGATTACCCTCGTTAACCCTCCTTATCCCCCCAGCGCACATTCACACCCAGCCTTCATTCCGCTGGGAATCGCCTATTTGGGTGCAGTTGCAGAAAAAGCGGGTCATGAAGTTACTGTTATCGATTGCCAAGCTGAGAAGTTGACTGTTGAAGCTTTCAGCAGCCGCATCGTACAGGTCCCCTCCGACGTGGTCGGCGTAACCTCAACTACCCTTCTGTACAACTCCGCCAAAGGCATCCTCGTTGCAGCTAAGCAGGCTCACCCGAACGTGGTCACGATGATGGGCGGCAGCCACGTGAGCTTCTGGGATGAAAAAGCCCTCAACGAGTGCCCCAGCATAGACGTAGTTATACGCCGCGAAGGAGAACTGACTTTTATCGAACTTCTTGAACGCATCCAAGCGGGAAAGCGCTTTGCAGGCGTGCTGGGCATAACTTACCGTGGAGCCGACGGCACCCCCATCCGAAACGAAGACCGCCCGTTCCTGCACGATTTAGATTCGTTGCCGTTTCCAGCTTTTCACCTGCTTCCGTTGCATTCGTTCCACCGCATGGGCAAAACCATTTTTCCGTTGGTCACAAGCCGCGGTTGCGTTCAGTGGTGTGACTTCTGCAGCACAGTGCGCATGTTCGGCAGAGGATACCGCATGCACAGCCCCAAACGTGTCGTAGACCAAATCGAGATGCTGCATAACAAGTACGGCGAAAGCCAATTCACGTTCTACGACGACGCATTCACCATTAACCGCGACCATACGCTGGAAATATGTGCCGACATTAAAGCTCGCAAACTTGATGTGGAGTGGGATTGTGAAACCCGCGTTGATGCCGTAGATAAGGAACTGCTTGAGAAGATGCATGACGCTGGCTGCATAACCGTTTGGTTCGGCGTAGAGTCTGGTTCTGAGAAGATTTTAGGCAAGATGCATAAGAAAATTAACCGTGACCAAGTGCGGGAAGCGTTCAAGATGACGCAGAAAGCAGGCATGATGACCATTGGCAGCGCCGTTTTAGGCTTCCCAGGCGAGAGCGAAGAGACAGCATGGGAAACCATAAACTTCATCAACAGCCTCAACCCTGACGACGTCGGATTCTACATCGCTACTCCATACCCGGGAACGCCAATGTATGAGGAAGTCAAGAATGAGGGCTGGCTCAAAATCACCGACTTTGATAAGTATGACACGGCTCACCCCACCTTTGAAACGCCTTGGCTCAGCATGGAGGACCTCGCCAAAATCCGCTACAAAGCTAACCAGAAGTTTTACCTGCGCCCGCGATACATGCTGAAGATGATGATGAAAGGCGGAACCTACGGCAAATCCGGTTTGAAAACGTCGGCGGCGTACGCGTTGCGCGCAATGCACATTCGGCTGTCCTAAACATGAAAATCACTCTGGTTAACCCCCCTTACCCGAAAAGCGTCCACTCCCACCCACCCTTTATTCCGTTAGGCTTAGCTTATTTGGGTGCAGTTGCCGAAAAAGCGGGTCACGAGGTCACTGTCATTGATTGTCAAGCTGAGAAGTTGACGGTTGAAGCTTTCCGAAGCCGCATTGGCAAAGTACCTGCAGACCTTATAGGTGTAACTGCAACTACGCTTCTCTACAAGTCTGCCATGCAGCTAATCACCATAGCTAAGCAGGTTCAGCCCCAGGCGCTTACCGTTTTAGGTGGCTCACACGGGACTTTCTGGGACGAGAATGCCCTCAACGAGTACCCAAGCCTAGACGTTGTTGTGCGTCGCGAAGGCGAACAAACAATAATTGAGCTTCTGGAGAAAATGAAAACAGGCGGCAACTTCAACAGTGTTGCAGGCATAACCTTCCGCGGCAAAGACGGCAAAGTCATCCGCACCCCCGAAAGACCCTTCATTGAAGACCTTGACGCACTACCCTTCCCCGCCCACAACTTGATGCCGCTGGAAGGATACAAGCACGAAGGCAAAATTCTCTTTCCGTTGGTCACGAGTCGTGGCTGCGTTTTCTGGTGTGACTTCTGTAGTACTGTGCGCATGTTCGGCAGAGGATACCGTTGGCGAAGTGCAAAAAACGTGGTTGACGAGATCCAGTTAGTGCATGACAAGTACGGCGTGGATCAAGTCACATTCTATGATGACGCGTTTTCGGTGGACCGGGAGCGTGTGGTGAAAATCTGCAGTGAAATCCGCGCACGACGGTTGGATGTAACGTGGGATTGCGGCACACGCGTGGACATGGTTGACCGAGAACTGATGCAGACGATGCGGGACGCGGGGTGCTTCTGCGTTTGGCTGGGTGTGGAGTCTGGGTCCGAAGCAATTCTTGGTGCTATGAACAAAAGTATCCAACTGAACCAGACACGGTTAGCGTTCAAGACTGCGCACAAAGTGGGGTTAATGACTATCGCAAACACCGTTATCGGTTTTCCAGGTGAAACCGAGCAGACGGCTTGGGAGACCGTTCGATTCATCAAAGAATTGAACCCTGACAGCGTCGGCTTCTATGTTGCTACGCCGTATCCTGGTACACCTATGTATGAGAAGGTGAAGCAGAATGGTTGGCTGCGAATTACTGACTTTGACAAATACGACACCGCCGAACCCACCTTTGAGACGCCGTGGCTGAGCATGGATAAGCTGGTTGAGATTCGCCAAAAAGCCTACCAGCAGTTTTACCTGCGCCCAAGCTATGTGCTGCGAATGATTCGCAGAGGCGGAGTCTACGGCAAATCCGGCTTGAAAACCTCAGCAGCATACGCACTGCGCGCCATGCACATCAGGCTTTCCTAAGTTACCCTTCTGTTTTCCTATTTTTCCTTTAGTGCAGCTTCGTAAAGCATCGCTTTTTGTGCTTTTTTTCTTAGTCAAGAAAATTTGACTAACTTCAACTGGTGCTGGTCAAGATTCCTTGACAAAAACCAATTTAACAGCAAACGTCCGCTTCTTACTTGAGGCTTCACGATGAGACTATGGGCGCCCGCCGTTACCGTTTCACTTGCCCTGCTGTGTTTATCCCTGATTCTTCTTCCCCTGTCTAACGCCGCGTCTGCGCAGGTGCAGGGAGCAACCTACATTCGAAACGATGGTTCCGTGGAAGGCACAGGCTTAGGCAGCATCCAACGAAGCGGTAGCGTTTACACTTTTGTTGGCAACGTCTCAGGTAAACTTGTCGTTGAAAAAGACAACATAGTCATCGACGGTGCAGGGTTCACTCTCAAGGGTGACGACGGCAGATGTGTCGTTTTGACGCAGCGGGTTAACGTAACCGTGAAGAACTTGGTTATGACGCTTGACGGCGGCTACACCGTAGATATGGATTATGCCTCTAACTGTACTCTCTCCGATAACGTTTTGATTGGGACGCCAGAGCCGATTCCTGATTTGCCGCCGCCAACACGGCTGACTGGACCCATAGGTATAAACTTGCTTAAAGCCGAAAATAATGTGTTTGAAAACAACTCTATAACGAACTGTTTTAATGCTCTCTCAATCGGCTGGTCAAATGGCACCGTGGTTTTAGGAAACAAAATTTACGATAGCATTGTGGGTATAGAGTTGCAGAGTGCGCAAGGTAGTGTTCTTAAAAGAAATAGTATGTTTAACTGCAGTGAAGGTCTCTCTGTACGTGTATACAGCACCTACAGTTACGGTAACGACGTTGACCCCTCTAACACTGTGGAGGGGCAACCAATTTATTACTGGGTGAACGCACATGACCAGACAGTTCCTTTTGACGCGGCATATGTTGTTTTGGTGAATTGCACAAACATTCTTGTTCCAGATATGAGCCCAAAGGGTGTAGTGGCAATTTCTTGCACTAACTGCACGGTCTCCAATGTTATTATAACCACCCGCGGCGAAGCTATCTCCCTTCTTAACTGCTCCCGCGTCAACATCGTTGACTGTGTGGTTGAGCTCCAAGCAATAGGCATCGGTCTTGACGGCTCATCAAACAACGTCATAACTGGATGCGTCATCGCCAACTGTAGCACCAGAGGTGTACGCTTTGCCGCCTCTAACAACAACACTATCGTCAACAACAATTTCGAAGGCAACAGCTACGCCTTAGCCGCCTTCCAAGATTCCCCTTCAATTGGCAATCTTATCACGAAAAACCGATTCACTGAAAACGGGTTTGCCATTTCCACAATGGGCGGTAGCACCATCTCCGAGAATGAATTCGTCGGCAACGACCAAGCCATTTTGTGTTCGAGTGGGTCCAACACGATAAGCGACAACAACTTGACAAACAACGGTTATGCCATAATTCTTCAAACAACCAACAACGTGCTTCGTAACAATCGTTTATCCAACAACACCGAAGCCCTGCAGATTAGCGCAGCCTGCTTTCAAAACGATGTTGACTCCTCAAACACGCTAAACGGTAAACCCATCTACTACTGGGTCAACCGCCACAACGAAACCGTGCCAGGCGACGCAGGTTATGTTGCATTGGTGAACTGCACCGAAGTCACGGTTCAAGGTCTGATTTTGACTGATCAGGCAAACGGCATCCTGATGGCTTTCACCACCAACTCCACCATCACTGGCAACCTAATAACGGGAAACGTCAACGGTATATACTTCTACGGCTCCACTGGCAACCGAATTTTTGGGAACAACATAACAGACAACGGCTGCGCAGTTTACATTCACGGCGCCACCTTCACTTTCATGATTATTACGTCCTATACGCCTTCCTCAGGCAACATCTTTTACGGTAACAACTTTGTCGGCAACAACAATACCCTCTACGATGTGGCAGGTGTTTATTCGATTCAGGGCTCTCCGCCGTCGGCGAACATTTGGGATAACGGCGCCGAAGGCAACTACTGGAGCGACTACACGGGCGTGGACAGCAACGGCGACGGGGTCGGCGACACCCGATATGTTGTTTACGCCAACAACACCGACAACTACCCGCTTGTGCAGCCGGTGCCGATAAGCGTGATTCCCGAGTTTCCAGCAGGAACGCTACTGCTAACAGTATTATTTGTTTTTGTGGCTGTGGCAGTCATTTGTAAGCGAACCTCTCTTAGAACGGCTAAACAAGATGGTGCCCTTTCATGAACAAATCTGTAGTGTTTGGCGCCATTTTGGTGCTCTTGATTTCGGCATTGACTGCATCTGTGTTTGTTCCAGTAATGGCAGCGGATGAAACCTCAACCGAGTGGATAAAGAATCTTGGGGAGTTTTCTTTGGGAACAGGGAATTCGCTTATACAAACATCTGATGAAGGCTACGCTATAGCGGGAGGCAAGAATGGCGGCTTTCTGCTTCTCAAAGCCAACTCTTCTGGCTATGTTGAATGGGAAAAAACGTACGGAACCGACGCAGACTTCCAAAGCTTTGCCACTGCCATCGTGGAAGCTGACGACGGCGGATATGTTCTTGCGGGGCAGGGGACTCCGTGGCCCAACTTCATAGGTCCTAACGGGACGCTTTTCAATCTTTTAAAAACCGATGCCTCTGGAAATATGCAGTGGAGCAGAAACTTCTCAACCGAGGAAACTCCGTTTCTTGCTAGGTCTCTTATCAAAACCAGCGATGAGGGCTATGTTGTGGCGGGGTACGCCGAGACTGGGCACACCATAATGGGTTCTGGAACTGGCTACATCTGTCTGGTTAAAACTGACCCCGCAGGTAACCTGCAATGGAAACAGCTGATTGAAGCCGATGCACATTGGGCTTCTGTTTTTATTGCAGTTGTGGAAACTGCGGATGGAGGGTACGCATTGCTGTCTGTTGCTGACTTTACTGAGCAGGCTGTTCCAACGGTGGAAAACGTTGATTTCTTGCTGATAAAAACAGATTCGGAGGGCGCTGTGCAATGGAACAAGACCTATGGCGGACCCTACAATGAGCGTCCCTGTGCCTTCATTGAAACTGCGGATGGAGGGTACTTGTTAGGTGGAGCAACAATGCAGAATTACACTTCTGGTTCCTCTGTTTTCTTCCAAGATGATGCGTGGTTAGTTAAAACGGATTCGGAGGGAAACATGCTGTGGAACAAGACGTATGGCGATGATGCTGTTGAGGACGCTGTAAATTCTGTTTTGGAGACCCAAGATGGCGGATATGTTGCTGCAGTGGCGATTGATGCATCCTCAAAAACTTCGCTGTCTGGCACTTCCATAATCAAGCTAGACACCTCAGGAAACACCGAATGGACAAATGATTACCTGAACTCAACCCAGCCAAGCCTTAAACTCATAAAAATCATCGAAGTGGGCGAAAACAGCTATGTCTCCGCTGGAGTTACGCCCAAAGTTGATGTCTCAGACTCTTTCTCTGTTGTGCTCGTCAAATTAAGGGCGCCTTCACAAACTTCACCGTATCCCTCCCCTTCAATCCCCGAATTCCCCGCATGGCTAATCCTCACATTTTTAGCGGCGGCGTCAATATGCGCCCTGCACATCAAAACTAAATTGGCTCCAAACAACTCAAGAGGTAACTTGACATGAAAAAATCTGCTCTAAGTATAGCTACCCTTTTTGTTTTACTTTCAGTATCGATTTTGTTTCCCCAGATGGTAGACGCCCAGACTGCATCAAACCAGATAGTTATCCGGCAAAATGGCTCCGTTGACGGAACCAGTCTAATCCAGCGGAGCGGCGACCTCTACATGTTTACGGCTGATGTGGAGGGCTCCATCGTTATTGAAAAAAGCAACATCATAGTTGATGGCGTGGGCTTTGCGTTGCAGGCAAGCGATGACGCCTTCACAATAGAAGGCCAAAGCAACGTTACTATACGGAACCTTTCGGTGGGTTCCTATTCTGGCACGGGAATGTTGCTTAACCAAGTTTCAGCCTGTAACGTGCTTAACGTGACTTTGCAAGCGGAGAGAGCAGGCATCCGAGTCCGCAACGTAACCAACTGCACCTTTACGGGTAACCATATTGAGGCACGTGTGGAGTATGGGTTGTCCCTTTCATCTTCCACAAGCAACATCGTAGCCAACAACACTATAGTAACCCAAATGATAGACGCCGTTAACTGCGGTTACTCCACCGACAACGTAATCGTAGGCAACACCCTCACCTACAAGGATTCCGAGTATCAGCTTGCCTTCGGCATCGAATTTGACGGCTCCACAAACTGCACAATCAGCATGAACACGATAACTGGGTTCCCGATGACAGGAATTAATCTGCAAGGCGACTCCGAAAACAACTGCCTAGAGGCAAACAACATCGTAAGCTGCAGTTCTGGTATTCACATAAGCAGTTCAAATAACAGCCTCACCGATAACGTCGTGGCACACTGCAACAATTCAGGCATAGCCGTTTCAACCGCGTCCGGTAACGTGCTCAAAGGCAACCGCTTGACCAACAACACCCAAAACTTCGCCGTAACCTCCTACTCTGCTGAAGGCTGGATAAACGACGTGGACACATCCAACACCGTCAACGGCAAACCAGTTATTTTCTTGGTTAATCAGGTGGACAAGGCGGTTCCATCAGAAGCAGGATTCATTGAACTGGTGAACTGCACGGGTATGACCATTGAAGGCTTCACGTATGTGGATGCAGGCGAATGCATCTTGCTGGCATACACCAACAATTGCACAATCGCCAACAATACCCTGCTGGGCAACTCCAATGTGCATCTTTACTCTTCTTCGGCAAACAACATAACCCACAACACCTTCACAGGGGCTAATCAGGGATTACGTCTAGAATACTACTGCTTCAACAACATCATATCCGGCAACATATTTGCCGACAACAATCACGGCGTCTTCTTTTCTAGCAGTTCAAGCAACACCGTAACAGCCAACAACTTCACCGACAACCAAAACGCCCTCTACTTCAACAGCGCCTCAGACAACACAATTTTCCTTAACAACTTCCAAAACAACACTCGCGACGTAGGCGACTACGGCTTAGACAACACTTACGCGTCAGTAGTTCCAGCCGCTGCCCCAAGCACGTTCTCTTCAGGTGTGAGTGTGCAGATGTTTGCCCACGTGTCGGTTGAGCCCGTTAATTTTGTGGGTCCCCCTCCGCTTTCCGTTAACGTTTGGGATAACGGCAGCCACGGCAACTATTGGAGTAGCTACAACGGTACAGACGCCGACGGAAACGGCGTAGCAGACGCGCCGTATTATCTGTACGGGAACAACCAAGACAACTACCCTCTGATGCAAGCGGCAACCACGGTTATCCCCGAGTTTCCCTCATTGACCCTGCTGCTTATTGCATTTTTTGTCTCCGCGGTTGTGGTGGTAGCTTGCCGTGTTAAAACAGAAAGTCAGCATGCACGAAGGATACGCATTGATTAGGCGCAGAAAAAAGTGTAAAGGAAGCTTTTCTCTTTGGGCGGCGGCTGTTTCTTTTCTAATTGTAGTCAGCGGATTAGCGGGGTCTTCAGTTTGTTATGCCTCTGAACTAGAGTATTTAGACTCAACGGCTCCCCAAAAAGTGTTAACCCTCTTAGAGGCTGTTGTGGGTCTTGATATGGCAAAGTACCGTGCGGACTTGGAGTTTTACAGCGAGACGCCTTTTTTGTACTATGACGTTTTACCCCAAGAAGATGTAACTTACGCCCTAGAATCTGATGAAAGCAAACTTGATGTACTCTGCTCGTTTGCAGACGGTAAACTTCGTTCAATGCACACTTATGTAACTGAGGGTGTACCCCTTACAACCTTCTTGCCCCGTAGCTCCTACGAAATGGCAAAAAGCTTCTTAGAAGAATACCAAGTCTGCTCAGGCGCTTCATATTATAGTTCGATGATTTCTTTGTTGGGTGAAATTGAAGCAGACAAAAACGTCTCAAAAATCTCTGGAGATATTCAGCTTAAAGCTACCGTCACCGCACGTTCGGAGTCTTTCCGGTGGACTTACATATCCAACGGTGTCGAAGCGCCCTCAAAATGTGTCGTTTTGAGTTTCGAAAACGGCTTTCTGGATTATTTTATCGACACGTGGAGTCTCTTTAGCGTAGGTAGCCTCAGCCTGAATATTTCAGAGGAAGAAGCCGTGGAAATCGCGATGACCGCGGCAGAAAACTACTCTTGGACCTTAAGCATGGGCAGCGACGCCCCAGTGACAGTAACCGAATTTAACATAGTACGCGTAAGTGAACCAAAGCTATCAATTGGTAATTACGCGGTTAAAAACGAGTCACGCAACCAAGACCCCCTAACTTTGTATCCCAGCTGGAGAGTCAAACTGTACTTTGACGCACTTTACCCTGGTAACGTCTACGGATTAGACATTGGAATCTGGGCAGATACAGGTCAGTTACACGATATCCGCGCTTTAATTTCTTCGCTGGGTGTTTACCCTGACAACGAAATCCCCGAGTTCCCCGTTTGGATAGTTCCATTTTTGCTTGCATCAGTTGCGGCTTTGATTATTTCAAAGAAACTGCGAAGTTGACATTAAGACTAAAAACCGTGGCAAACCAGTTTAGCTGGTTACCTGTGGCGTCTGAACGGGATGCTTACGCCAAGGACGCTTTACCCAGCCCATTTTACTCAGAAACACCAGCGCAGCTAAAACCATTACTATCCCGCTAAGTGTCTGCGTGATTGATGCGAAGTTTATGCCGATGGGTGACAAGCCGAGGAATAATCCTGAGATTCCCGCGAGGCTAAAGCTCAAAGCTACTGACAGCACAAGCTTTTCGGCGAAGTCCAGTTTGCCTTCCTGAAAGAGCAAACTTACCAGGCAGTACCCTGGTACAAAAACAACAAACGTGAAACCCAAAAAGGCGCGGACAGCCACAAACGCGGAGTCAACAGGAATCAAGTAGACAGAAAGTAACGTTAACGCTGTGTAGACGAGGATAATTCCAAACCAGTTGAGGGGCTTCACCGTTTTCTCCTTGTTTACCTCAAAAAAAGATGAAAGAGGGGGATGTTTAGAGGAACAGCTTAAAGATTGGGTGCTCTTCGTTTAGCGGTCTAGTTTCTAAGTCAGCAGCTGCAGACGCAATGTAAGTGTCGACGACAGCAACAGCAGGGAAAACATACTCCGCTTGCTCAGCAGGACCAATCATAAGCCAGTTGGCGCCCATTGTCTGCATGATTGCGTTGGTAGCAGTTCGGCAGCCATATCGAAGTTCTTTCGCAACGTGCGCTTTTACCCAGCCCATGGTAGTGACAACGTTTCCGCTGCCTAAGCCAACGGGGTGACCATACTTCTCTTTCATGATTGGTATAGTTCTGACCGCTGTACCCATGTCCGGAGCGAACGCAGGTATGGCTGTGTCAATCAGCGGCTTTGTGATACCGCCTTTATCTGCCAAAGCCAATGCTTCCTCGATGACCGTCATCTTCCCTTCTAAACTGTTGTCCTTGGGGTTGTCTGCTAGCACTATGGACATTTTGATGCCGCTGTCTTTCAGGACTGCCAACTCAGCTTCGGTTACACCCTTGTAGACTGAGTTGTAGAAGCATCTGTCCGCCAGACCCATATTCTTAGCCATAGTTGAGGCCGCCATACGAGTTCTGGGGCTCATCGCATCTAACATGATTGGGCAATCGCTGTGTGTGGCAACGAAATCGATGTACTTAGAGAAGGCTTCTTCAGTGGTTCCTACAACGTCTAACCCGAAGGGAACGCCTGTCATGTCGCTTTGAGTGTGCATCGTGTTGATGATTTTTTCCGCTTGTTTAGCGTCAAAAATGCCCTTGTTTGCGTCCTGAACCATCTTTTGACCGAGCCAGAAAATAGAGCCGATCAGAAAAGTCGGCAGTTCTCCTGGCTGACCGCCAACTTTCACTTTGGCTATGTCGTAAACTTTTTGTTCGGTATTGAATTTTTTCATGCTGAGTCAACCGATTTACAGTTTATTGTGCTAGAGCTTTCTTTGCGATTTCGGGGGCTTCTTCTTTGTTCTTGCCGAAGAGTGCGCCAATTGCCTCTGCGTCTTCCTTTTTCACTGCAGCGCCGCCCATGATTATCTTGACGCTTATTCCTGCATCTTTCAATGCTTGAACAAGCTTGGGGAGGTTGTTTTTTGCTGGAACTGTGTTAACTGAGAGTGCCAGCAATGCAGCATTATTTTCTTTAATTTTCTGAACGAAGACGTCGACTGGTGCGCTTTTGCCTGCGTCGATTGTCTTAAAGCCTGCCCGTTTCAGTGCTTTACGGACTGCTTCTTTTGCTGTGTCGTGCATGTCGGGTTCAATGTTACCGATGACAACGGTAGCGATTGGATTTGTTGGTTCTGGAGGTTCCTTTTCCATCATAGATTTAAGCCATGACATTTTCAAACACACCTGTTTATGTTTTTTAGGTTTGTTTTACCGTCGGGTTTTATATTGGAATAGCTATTTAAACTTTGACGTAACCGACGTTTGCTTGAAAACACCAAAATTAACCCGAAAGATACCTTCCCATAATCTGAACCGCCGTTTCTGGCGCCCAAAAATCGCGGTGCCGCCGCTTATTTCTTAGAAAACATTGGTTTTTGCGGTGTCCCCGTCGGCTGTTATCTGTCGGAATTGCCGTTACCTGCTGTTCAGGTTCACTTTGAAAATCGACACGTCACTGTTGGCGTACACAAGACTAAACAGCGGGTCCTTCACGAACTTGTCCAGTACCAACGCATCACGGCACACAACGTAGTCGATTTTCCAGTTCTCCAGAAAGTTTCGGTAGTTGAACACGTCAAGGGGCGCGCTCGAAATTGGCTTAGTGTACGTTTGTGTGTTGTTTGAGATGAAACTTTGAATTTGGTCTCCGTTTTGCACACCTAACACTTCGTCAGGTATCTGGAAAACTCCGACGAAAAACTGGATTTGCGCTTGGGAGTTGCCGCCAAACCCGTACTGTAGTTCCAGCGAAGTGAGTTCCTCTGGGTCTTCTGTTGTATGGCTGGCTGGCTGGTTTTCAGTGAAGATAAACTGTCCCATGACATTGGTGACCTGGTCATCGAGAAGCGCCATCGTATTTTCCTTCTGGACAAGCTTTGCCCACTTCGTGTGTATGAGGAAGCTGGCATTGTCAAAGTGAATGTCTGTAAGGTCGCTGGTTAATGTGTAGGTCATTTTTGCGAATCGTGTTCCCTGATAAACCGTTAACGTCTCGGTTAAGTTAAAGAGATGATTTCCGCTTGTGACGGTGATGGTTGCGTGGTCAGACGAGTTTTCCATATGCATGTTCTCCACGGTAAGTTCGGATAACCTAAAGGTTTGTCTGCGACCTGCTTGGCTGCATGTTATGGTGTTGTCGCTACTGTTGAAGTGGAAGAGGTCATAGGTTTTGTAGGCATTGTCGATTCTGGTTAGAAACAGCGGGTTATGCCTTGCACTGTAGCCGCCGTCTTCTCTGACCTGAATTAAGCCGTTGTCAATCATGAAGTCGGTGTCAAGCAGGTTTTTGGCGTTCTCGGCGGGCGCAAACTCTCTGGAAAGTATAAGGAACTGGGGGTCGCTGCCGCTGAACGTTTTTCGCTGGGCAAAACCTGAAAACCACCATCCATAGTATGCGTCGGTTACGAAAACAGCGTCTGCTGAGGTGTTATTTTGAGCCCACTGTATCGCTTCATATCGTGGGTTATTCATGACCTGATAGAAGGTTTGGATTCCTATGCCTTCGGCAGGAGCCGCAAAGAAGGAAAACGACGCCACCGAATAAACTGAGAACACAATGATAAGGCAGACGTAGATGATTTTGCGGCTGAAAAACGGGCGAAGCTTCGACAGGACTCTGCCGATTCTAACAACCGTAGGCGGATGAGACTTAAGCTGGATTATAACAAAGTCTGGTATCCTAACAATGAACTGCGAGGCGTACTCAATTACAAGCCCTAACACGATGATGACTGGCAGATACATGAAGTAGCTGAATCTGGTGTAGTCCGTGTATACCCCCGCAAGGTACCCTTGGGTTCCCACCAGCGGAACCAAAATCCACAGGGCAACTAGAAGTGCTGGAACGCTGAATAGTCTGCCTTGGTATTTTCTGGAGAATAAGAAAATGAGGCAAACCGAGAGGGCAAACGGCAAAACATAACTCGCCGTTAACGGTTGAAGTGTAAGCAGTGCCTCACTGACGTTTGAAGTGGCGCCTGCAAACGGGTCCGAACTCGCGCCTAGCACAAGCGGGGCTATCTCAGCTATGAACGGCGATATGATGACTACGCCTAAAACCAGAGGCAGCAACCACACCAGAAACTGGCTTCTTCGAACTTCCAATCGGTTGGAAAAAATTCCTCTTATCACAGCTGCTGAAAATATTATGGCGGCAAAGATTATTGTGCTGAGGCTATGTGTTAGGAAAATTGAGGCTGACAGAAGCGAGGCGACCGTGATGAAACATGGGAAAGAGAACCGATTTTTCTGCAGGAAAATGAAGAATGTCAAGGGGATAAGCATCAGCGTTATGACGTTGGGGTAGCCTCCCCAGCCCAGCATCTCTATGTCGAAACGTGAAAAAGTCACCAAGATGGCGACAATCCACGCTGCCGATATGCTCCAGATTCTCTGTGTTATCAAGAAAGCGACGGCTACGATGAGCGTTGAGAACAGGCAGGCGACGAGACCATGCACCACGAATTCAGGCATCCCCGTCATCATGTTTATGTAGGAGACGAAAATGTGGTATCCTGGAAAAGTCAGGGAGACGCCGCCGCCCATGTGGTAGTTGTTCCAAAGGAAGTTGGTGTTGCCTGACTGGGTGATTGAGTGTATGATGCTGTTGTGTAAGCCAATGTCTGCTCCAGGCGGATAGCCCTCGCGGAACATCAAGAAAGCGCGGTAGATGAACGCAAACACTAGAATACTGGATAATGACAGAGTTTTTCTTGAAACTTTAAGCATTAACTGACTTCCCTAAGTCAACCCTTTGCCAATCTTGCGGATGAACCCTCAATAAAGAAACCAAGTTTAAATGTTTTTCCAGTTTCTGTCTTTGAGAGGCAGATAAATGTGGGATAAACAGTTAGTTGCTGTCTTGCTGGGCAAAGTTTCCGTGCAGGTTGATAAAATAAAATATATAACTCTCCTGCGTACACTTCACATTACATTTCAGGGTCATTATTAAGGGTGTAGAGGCGTCTGGAGAAGTGGATGAGCGCATGTCGACCGTTCAAACTGGCTTTAACTTGGCAGGAACAGCCGAGATTTCTGCTCATTTTGGTCTTTGGGCACCCAAAAACGGCAGCCTTGCCTGTTTCCCGTTGAGTCAACCGTTATCTTTACACAGGAAGGCTGTTGCCTTGCTGTTGGGTGACGCTGGAAGAACGAAAACTGTTATGTTAGGACGCTTGTTGTGGTGACTGGACTCAAAATTGCCTTTTTAACTGAGTTTTTCTATCCTCACATAGGCGGTTGCGAGACCCGATTTTTCGAAATTGGACGCCGATTGGTTGATAGAGGTCATGACGTTCATGTTTTCACCATTCAGTTTGACCGCAACTTAGCCAAAGAAGAAGAGATTTGTGGAATTAAGGTAAATCGGTATGCGTATTCTCGGAGCTACATTTCACAGGACAGTTTCCGCTCTTTTAGAGGGATTGCGAATTATTCGTTTGCGTCTTTGTTTAAGCTGCAGGCGTCTAAATTTGATATTTACTACTCTAATCAGTGGCCTATGCTTCACTCTTTGTTCGTGAAGCCTGTTGTTAGTCCCCTTATTCAAGAGTGGTGTGAAGTCTGGGATAACCCCCTGAAAGTGAGGTTGATGCAGAAGATGCTGCGGCACGTTGGGGATTACCATGTTGCCGTTTCTGAATTCACAAAGCAACGGTTAATGACTTCTTTGAAGATTGATGGCAAAAAAATCTTTTTGGTTCCTAATGGGGTTGACTCCGCGCGGTTTGCCAGTTCAGCCAAGAAGGTTTGGGGGCGCATCGTCTATGCAGGGCGCATTGTGCCCCATAAGCGTGTTGAGATGCTGGTTGAAGCGTTTAGAGCGGTTAAGGAAAAGGTGCCTCAAGCCGAGTTGCATATTGTCGGTTCAGGTTTGTCTCTTGAGTCCATTAAGGAACGGGCGGCAGGCATCAAAGATTGCTATGTTCACGGGTTTTTGCCTGAAAAGCAGATGATTGAGTTGGTGAAGAGCTCGTGGCTGTTTGTCTTGCCCAGCGAGAGGGAAGGTTCAGGCATAGCCGCGATGGAAGCTATGGCTGCAGGTGTTCCTTTTGTTACGCTTGATTATCCCAATAACGCCGCGAAGGAGTTTTGCCGCTTCAACTGCGGGCTTGTGGTTGCACCGCTTGAAAGTTCCGTTGCCCAAGCCATAATCAGGCTTTTCGGTGATGAAACCACTTGGCAGGCGTTAAGTAGTAATGCTTTAAATGTAGCCAGAGGACATGACTGGGATATGGTAACTGACCGGATGGAAGATTTCTTTAACATGGTTGTGACTGAATCTGGAAAATAAGCTGAAATCCCTTATTCCCTTCCTTCTTGTGGCGGTGATAGTAATTGTGTCCTTCGCCGCAAATTTTTCCATGTTGAACAGCAACACGGCTCCCCCCGGCGCAGATTACGGAAATTACCTTACTCAAGTAAATATTCTGCAGGGGAACGATTTAAGAGGGTGGGGGCTTAGGCATCAACCTCTCTTCTTCTATTTCCTAAGTGGCGTCATGACTTTTTTTGATGCGTTCACTGCGTTGAAAGTTGCCTCTGCGTTTGTTTTCGCCATTATAGCTGTGCCTTTCTTTTTGTTAGCGAGAAAGCTTTCAGGAGACAACTACGCCGCCGTCATAACCACGGCGCTATTCACTTTCTTCATAAGTTCCTCCGAGATGATTTCTTGGGGCGGCGACCCCAACTTCTTAGGCTTCTCTTTCATGCTGCTTGCTTTGTGTTTTATTGTTGACGTAGTTAACAAGCCCTCAAAAATTAGCATCGTGCTTTCAGGGCTATTTCTAAGTTTAGTTATCGGCACTCATATTCTGGTTGCTGTTTTCACTTTCGGCTCGCTGTTTCTCTTCGCTGTTCTAAGGATTGTTTTTGTGGGAAAACGTAAAGAAACAATCAAGGGAAACTTTGCGAAAGTTTTTTCTTTGGGTCTGGCAGCTGCCGTCTTCAGTCTCCCTTACGTGTCTTTCTACTTGACGTTTTTCAGAAACTCATCCAGCGAAATGGTTGGATTCCGCCTTTTCGACATACAGATGGGCACCTTTTCACTTGTTGGACTTTGGGATATGATACTGTTTTTCGTGATAGCCGTAGTTGGGGCACTGGGACTTTTTGCCATGGTTAAATACTTTAAGGAAAACAAAAACAGCAACCTGATTCTGTTAAGCATCCTCTTAGCACCCTTCATCTTAGTTTTAACAACTGCACAGCCCATCCGCTGGCTCTATTTCCTGCCCATCCCCTTTTTGCTGGGCTTCACCCTTTTCCTGAAACACTTACACTTTGACGTTAGGCAAGTCAAGAGAATCACTATTATTCTATTCACATCCCTCTTCATGATTACGATTCTTCTACAGTCTTCCTATTTGACTGGGCGGCATTTCTCTGCAGCGACAGAGTTTTACCAGTTTATAGGCAACGAAGAAGTTAAGGCATTAAACTGGATTAAGGATGTCAATAACATACCTGCTGATGCGGTTTTAGCTACTTCAGGAACCAACCTAGACATCGGCGGAGGCGGAAACTCATACGCTTGGTGGATTGAAGGCTACTCCAACCGAACCTGCATGTTCACAGGAGACCTAGAATACTATTCCTTCCAGTTTGAACGGGACAATGTCCGAACGACAAATCGAATTTTCTCGGGGACCTCCGTTTTTGAATGCGGAAACCTGTCAGTCACGGATTCTTACCCCGCGAACATCAAAAACCCTCAAATTTCCTTGATTAGCGGCAACAAAAATGTGGGTCTGCTTACTGTTAACGATGGTCAAAACCAATTGTTCTACTCTCCAACCGAAAACCCTCAAGCCATGTCCATAGCGCCCTTCTACTCTGATGAAAGCAAAACCGTTAACATCCAAAACAGCAGCTCCCACGCAAATCTCTTGGTCACATATGAAACCTCCCAGTTTGAGCTATCCCGAAGCGTAATACTGGGCGAAGAGAACACGTCTGTGGACATCCTCTACCAGATACATCCCATAAACGTCACGCTGCATGCATTCAAAATTAACTTGTGGTCCCTATTTCCTACTTCACTTCAGAACTGCAGCATACAAAACGATTCCCTTGTCATGCTCTCTGGACAGTCCTCTGAAACCGACTTGAACGCCACCATCCGCCTTGTGGAAACCAACGGCGAATTAATGACCGCCCGAGTTCTCTTCGAAAACCCCAAGTCGTCAACGCCCATCGTGAACTACGTCTTTGAGCCCACAAATAACGACCTACTCGTGCACCTCAGAGTAACCATAAATTCTCTTGACCCCGCAACTGAGGATCAAACGGTTCAACGTTATGATTCATACGACCTGCTCAACGAGCTAAACGTAAGCTACATCGTGCTCAACAAGTATCGGGACACAGAGCTTCAACGCTTCTCAGCCGACACCAGCCACTTTACACCCGTATACCAAAATGACCGCATAGTAATCTTCAACGTGGTTAAAGGATAAGCAAAAGGGGCCTAAACGAAAACAAGCAAGCACTCAAGAACCTGATTTTTGAAGTTTCTCAGAACAGGGGCATCGGGTCAAGGTAGCTGACGTAAACCTCAAAGCAAGCAACCTCGCTGCTTGGTGACGCGAAGGCTACTTTAAAGTTGGATTCCTCCCCACTTATCATAGTTAACACGCAGCAGCCGCGAAACGGATTCCCTTGGTTTAGGGTGTTTACCAGATTTCCTTGGCTGTCATAGAGGTATATGTCTAAGCCGATGGAGCAGTAGGGCTGCCCCTCTTTTGACAGTTCAATGATTTCTGATACGCTGTAATCATTTCTGATTGTGCCGTTAACCACAAACAGCGAATTATTTTCAGGAACTGAAAAGGCTGCGTTCTCCTCTAGCGTTGCATTAGACCATAAAGTGGCGTTTTCAAGAAACACCTTGGTTGTCTTGTAGGTGCTGTCGGGGAAATACGGCGGCGTAGTCAAATAGTAGGCTTCAGCCGTTGCGACTGCTATTTCGTCTGATGCCTGCGGGGTCGGTGGATTGCTCTCCTGCGTTGGAGCCTTCGTCATGCCCGTCCCGAAAAGGGCAATCAACACAACAACGACCACAGCAACCGTAGCAAACAGCGAAACCAAAGCAAGCTTCTTCATATCCAACAAACATGAACAGTAAGCGCAACTATTTAACGTTTGACAAAAAGCTGTTGCTGGTTGAGCGGCGGCTTCTTCTGGGCTGCTGGGCGTTTTTCTCAGTTTTCCCTTTTTTACCGTGAGTTTATTAACGTTAAGTAGCCTTAATTCATGCAAAGGTGACATCCGTAACTGCTCAGGGGACCAAGTAGCTTGGCTGGCGTGGAAAAAAGACAAAAAACCGTAGAGTTAGTTTTCGTTGCTGTTTTTTCTGTGCTTGTCTTCACGTTCTTCTACTCCATCATAAGCGCGAACGGTCTGGTTTTAGGCAACGACCCCGCGGTTCACCTGTTCACCGCCCAATACTACCTTGACGTGGGCAGAATCCCCTTGGGCGACATCGCATGGTACACCCCCATGTACCACATCATACTAGACACCCTCATCGTTTTCACGGGCGCCACAACCATCGAGCAGATGATGACTCTAATGAAAGTCTTCACTGCATTCGTAGACTGGCTTTTAGTCTTCTCCATCTACCTGCTCTCCTCCAAGTTTTTCGGGAAAAAAACAGGCGTCCTCGCCGCCGCGCTGATTATGATCTGTTTCCCCCTCATCGAGCTTAACTCGTGGGGCGGATACACCACCATACTTGCTTTGGCGTTCATGATGCTGACGGCTCTGTATCTGGCTCTGCCGCAAAAAGATGTGGGAAACACGTTGGTTGCGTTTATCTTCGCGTTTTCCGTGGTGATATCCCATCAACTCGCCACTTTCTTGGCAGTGTTTATCCTGCCGCCTTTCATTCTGGCTTTGATGGTGAAGTCCCGAGGCAAAAACTTCAAGGCGCTGCTAGCCGTTGTGCTGGGCGGCGCGATAGCTTTCCTGATTTACTACGTGCGTCCCCTTCTGCCCTACCTTGGGCAACTGGTTTCCATAGTTTTCTTTGAAATAACCCTGTATGTGTATCAGATTCCGTCGGTGAGCTTCTTTGAATTCGTTATTAACTTTGGGTTTGTGCTCTTCTTCGGCTTTGCGGGGCTGGTTCTGGCTTTCTTTAAGCTGCGGCGCCAGCACTCATTGAGTTTCTATCTGCTTTTAGCTTTGGCTTTCCTAGTGCCCCTGCTTCTGTCCCAATCATACCTGTTTGGCATCTACCTGCCCTATCAGCGGTTCATCTACTTCCTGCTACCGCCCCTGATTATCTTCGCCGCGGTCACGTTTAGCTTCGTCTTAGACGGCGCGTTCGCCGCATTCTTCAACCGCCTCGCGGGGCAAAAGCGGGTCATGTTGAAGGCTGTTTCTCTTTTGGTGGTGGTTGCGCTTGTCGGCGTGATGGTGGTTCAGTTGCAGACGCTGTCGGGCAAAATCAGCGAGGACGTGGAGTACTATTCGTCGTCGGATATGGGGGCGTTTCAGGTCGGCGGCTTTTTGAATGAGAATTTTCCTGATCCGCTGGATGAGGGGGTGGTGACGGAGAAGCCTGGGCACTGGCTTACCATGTTCTCCAATAAGACCATAATCACTGAGACTGACCCGCTGGTGGATTTAAGCTACGATGCGGACTGCATTTTGGATTTGTCTTATGAGGTTATGCATCCGTTGACTATGGTGAAGTTTTACACGGCGAAAACCGACATATCTGACGAGAGTTTTCTGAGGATGAACACGATGTGGCATCGGGTAGCGTTTTCTCCGCTGTCTGGCTCCTACTTCAGCTACCGCGACCCCGACGGTGCGCTGTGTATGTTTCCGCTTTCCAACTTGACCCGCACGGTGTCTATGGATGTGCTGCATTATCCGCCTGCCGTAACGGTGACGTACTCCAACGACCTTTTCGTTTTGGAGCAGACCCTTCAAATCGAGAACAACACATACCCCGTGACGACAACGTGGAGTGTGTCGGCGTTGAAGGAGGACCTCAACTACGGCGTGCTTTACTTGTCGGAGTATTTTGAGCCCACCTACTTCTTTGACAAAGTCAACTTCCCTGGTGTGCTTAACTGGTCAAACCCCGTTGATGACCCGTCTAAGCAGGACCCTGGCGTCTGGGCAATAACGTATTTCTCGCGGGATAACCTCACCGAAGGCGCCTGCGCGGACTTTTACTCCCAGCCAAACGGAACCGCCTATGCCCTCCGTTTTGCGGATTTGCCTGACTGGGGCATCATAGGCGCGTTGGGGAATGGACGCGTGGATGTTTTCCACTGGGAATACCACTTCCTCAAAGTCACTGCTGAACCTTCCTCTGTGCGTTATCAGACCTTGACGTTTTCGATGGAGAGCTACCCGCCGCTGGCGGATCCACGGGACATGGATAGCCTGTTTACTTTGCGGACTGAACCGTTTGAGGTTGTCTGCCGCAACTTTGCCTCCATCATCCGCGACAACAATGTTGTCTTCATCGTGTTTGATGTGACGCGGTTTGACCCTAAAATTCTCTGTTCGGGCTGGGTGCAGCTTGTCTACCAGAACGACAAGTATCTGGTGCTGAAAATTCGGGAGGCTCATCCGTCGGCGAACGTGGTAGGCGGTTAGCCTTGGCGGTTTAGTTGGTTGTTGGACAGTAAATCATAAAAGCCTCCATCGTCCACTTTTGAAGGGCACAGCAGAGTGAATGTCTATGCCTACCCGAGGTCTTTATGTTGGAAGGTTTCAGCCTTTTCACTTGGGGCATCTTGAAGCCATAAAGCGTATTCTTGAGGAAGTTGAGGAGCTTGTCGTGGTCATCGGCAGTGCCCAGTACAGCCACAACCGGGAGAACCCGTTCACGGCTGGCGAGCGGCTGGTCATGATTCGCAGCGCCTTGGAAGAAGCCCGCGTGGACTTCAGCCGCGTATGGGTGGTCCCCGTTCCCGACGTGCATCTGCACATGATGTGGGTTTCCGCCGTGGAAGGCTACACGCCCAAGTTCCAAATTGTCTACAGCAACGAGCCCCTCACAAAACGGCTTTTTATGGAGTCAGGCTACAAAATCAAAGTTATCCCCTTCTTTGAGAGGCAATTCTACTCCTCCACGATTATACGCGAGAAAATGCAGCAGATGGATGACAGCTGGAAAACGCTGGTTCCCAAACCCGTAGTAGACTTCATAGCCGAAATCGACGGCATCAACCGCATCCGAGACCTCAACCGAACCGACAAAGCCTAACTGACCAAACCCGCCATGAACATCCTTGTAATCCTTGCGCACCCCGACAGGGTCAGCTTCAACTCCGCCATAGCCCAAACAGCCACCGATACACTCACGCGGCTGGGGCACCACGTGATTTTCCACGACCTCTACGCCGAAGGCTTTAACCCAATTTTGGAAACCAAAGAAATCCCCGCCGAAGCCCAAGTTGACCAAACAATCAGACGGCACTGCCAAGAACTCGCCACAGCCGACGGCATAATCATCATACACCCCAACTGGTGGGGACAACCCCCCGCAATCCTCAAAGGCTGGATAGACCGCGTCTTCCGCGAAGAAATCGCATACCGATTTGTGGAGGGCGACAACGGCGAAGGCGTACCCGTGGGATTGCTGAAAGCCAAAAAAGCCGTCGTTTTTAACACTTCAAACACCGCGTCCGCGCGGGAACAGAAAGAGTTCGGAGACCCCTTGGAGAACCTGTGGAAGAATTGTCTCTTCAAACTCTGTGGAGTCACGGACTTCCGTCGGCGTATGTTTTCAGTTGTTATCACCAGCACAGAAAAACAACGCAAAATATGGCTCAACGAAACGGCTGAAATCGTGGAAAAGGCGTTTCCGTTGTTTTAACGTGGTTACTGTTTTTCTATATTGGTTGATTTTCCTCTTTTTTTGGAGTGTGTGTTCTTCATGTACTGTTCCAAAGCTTCTTGGGTTATGTGCCAGTTTCGACCAATCTTGGTGGCGGCTATGAGTCCGCGTCTTGCCAGCAACCCTAAATACCCCTTGTTGTATGGGGTTAGTTTTGCGGCTTCCGCAAGTGTTAGGAACTGGTTTTTCTTTGTGCCTGGCTCAATTGCGCTTAGATAAATATCTAAAGACTGCTCTACGCAGCGGGCAATGAAGTTAACGAAAGGTTTCAAGTTGCCTTGGTCTGCCTTCTGTAGGGTGCTGTAATATTTTTTTCTGTCAACTCGCCTAACCACCATAATTGGGTATCCATGGCTCATTAAAAGCAAATTAGTTACCAACCTTGCCACTCGCCCATTGCCATCGTCAAACGGGTGAATTGACACCAACCGATGGTGAAAGACTGCTGCCAACTCGATGGGTCTCAGCTCTTCCATGTTGGCATTTAGCCAACCCACTAATTCCTTCATAAGTTCAGGTATTTCACATGCAGGAGGCGGCATTTGGTCGCAACCTTCAATGTACACCTGGCAGTTGCGATAGTTCCCCGCATTCTCTTCTGAACCCGAAAAAATCAACTCGTGAATCTTGCGGATGTGTCTTTCCACAAGGGTTCTATCCATATCCTTTTGCTTAGCTAACTCCTCAATGTACTCAATTGCTTTTGGGTGGTTCTTTGCTTCCAGGTGCTCCTGAATGCTTCTTCCGCCTATCGTGATGCCTTCCCTTATGACAAGTTGAGTTTCACGCAACGTCAACCTGTTGCCTTCGATGGCGTTTGAGTTATAGGTGTATTCGATTTCCATGTTTTGGCGTAGCCTGCAGAGGGTGGCTTCTGATAAAGGGCGGTTCCTATCTAACTTAAGCTTCTTTTGAAGTGTCCTGTTGTACATCTTCTCATTCATGACGTTCATGGTGATATTCTATAAAGGAACAAACGATATATAATGATATCGTATGTGTGATAAAATCAGTTATGCGATATTAAAAACTATCGTATAAAATAGGGTGAGCTGTGCACTTCTATAAGCTTAACGCGATAATAGTGAATGTATGAAAAACATGTTACGGGCAATTATTAGTGATGAAGCACTTAACCCATTAGTGAGAAATTAGGGGTTCTTAGTAAATGTGGATTATCCAACAAGAGAGTTACCCTGAATTATCCCGCCTGTGATTTTGTAATCTCGATAATCCACAAGGCGTTAAACCAGCAAGCAAAACTCAGAACAAGACTGGGGAGGTAGCAGACATATTTTGCTTCTATTAGCTAATCTATGCAGAAAACAGGAACGTTCAGGTCTATTTGGCGTTTATTATTGGTTTGTTGCAGAAAATCTATAGGGGGGAGGTCGCTATTGGCGATTTTTTCAGTCAAACCAACATGGAAAACCAAAACCCAGTCGACCGCGCAAACGGTCTGTTGCGAAACTGGATTTTTGTGTTGGGGAGCACAGCAGATATTAAGGAGTGCTGCGTTAAGGTTTTGCGTCATAGAAGTGATCTCTCATGGAAAAACAAGCACATTCCCTTTCACTGGTTACCTGCACAAGCTGCGGAAAGCCAATTCCTCCAGGAGCAGAAGCCACCAAATTCCCCTGCCCCAACTGCGGAGAAATCCAAATCAAACGCGACGGAAAATGCCGCAAATTCGGCAGACCCTACAAATGCCCCCAATGCGGCTTCACAGGACCATAACAGGCGATTGCATATGGGTAGCGTAATTGTAACCTACAAGATTTTCCCCGAAGACATAGTCAAAGACTTCACTCCGCTTAAAAACGAAATTCAAACCCGCACACCCGAATTCGCAGAAATCACTGGATACGGCGAAGAACCAGTTGCGTTCGGTCTGGTCGCTTTGCTTGTACAAATAAAGTTTCCCGAAGATCAACAAGGCATAGTCGACGAACTTGAAACTAAACTTGGGCAAATCCCCGGCATAAGCCAAGTTCAAACCCTCATGGTTCGCAGAAGCAGCCGATAAACAAACTTCCCCCTCCTCCAGTTTACAGCGGCAACCGCAAGTTGTAAAACCGCCCAACCCCTGAAGGCGTCTAATTTCCGCTCAAACCTTTATAAGGTTACAAAACCATCATTCAAATAACCCAAATCCCCCTTACAGGAGAAATTCTCAAATGGCAGAAACACATGAAGTCCAACTACGCGCAGGCGACGCCCGCCAACGAGACGTCGGCAGAGGCATAGCCCGCATAGACCAACGAACCATGCAGAAACTAGGCATAAGTGCAGGCGACGTAATTGAAATCGCCGCTAAACGCACCACTAGCGCCATAGCTTGGCCTGCCTATAGTGAAGACCAAAACCGTGACATTATTCGTATTGATGGGTTTACCCGCAAGAACGCGGGGGTTGCCATAAACGAGTATGTTGTTGTGCGGTCTGCTAGGGTTAAAACGGCTTTGAGCATTACGTTGGCGCCTGTGGATATGCGGTTGAATGTGGATGAGGATTTTACTAATTTTGTGAAGAATCGTCTTATGGAGCGTACTCTTGTTGAGGGTGACACGACGTTGGTTATGATGTTGGGGCATGCGATACCTTTCACGGTTAGTAAAACGCGTCCGCATGGTATTGTTAAAGTCACCGCGGAGAGCCGTCTAACCATACTTAATGAGCCTGCTCCTGAGGCTAAGGGTCTTCCTCGAACTACGTATGAGGATATCGGTGGGTTGCATGATGAGATTCAGCGTGTTCGGGAGATGGTTGAGCTTCCGCTGCGGCATCCTGAACTGTTTCAGCGTTTAGGGATTGAGCCGCCGAAGGGTGTGTTGCTTCATGGTCCGCCTGGGTGTGGGAAGACGTTGTTGGCGCGTGCGGTTGCTAATGAGTCGGAGGCGAACTTTTACTCCATTAACGGTCCTGAAATCATGAGCAAGTTTTATGGGGAGTCTGAGGCGCGGTTGCGCGAGATTTTCCAGCAGGCTCAGCAGAATTCGCCCAGCATCATATTCATTGATGAGCTTGATGCTATTGCGCCGAAGCGTGAGGAAGTTACGGGTGAGGTTGAGCGTCGTGTTGTTGCGCAGTTGTTGGCTTTGATGGATGGTTTGTCGGGCAGGGGCAACGTTATAGTTATCGGTGCGACTAATCGTCCTGGCGCGTTGGATCAGGCTTTGCGTCGTCCAGGTCGGTTTGACCGTGAAATCGAAATTGGTGTGCCGGATAAGAAGGGGCGTTATGAGGTTTTGCAGATTCATACGCGTGGTATGCCTCTTGTTCCGATTGTTGAGGGTGCTACGGGTGAGGATGCAACTAAGGGTGTGGATTTGCTTCATTTGGCTGAGATGACTCATGGTTATACGGGTGCTGATTTGTCTGCTTTAAGTCGGGAGACTGCGATGAAGGCTTTGCGTCGGTATTTGCCTCAGATTAATTTGGAGGAGGAGCGGATTCCGCCTGCGGTTTTGGAGAAGATGGAGGTGCAGATGGATGACTTCATTAATGCTTACAAGGAGGTTACGCCGACTGCTATGCGCGAGGTTTACATTGAGGTTGCTACGGTGAATTGGAGTGACATCGGCGGTTTGGATGAGGTGAAGCAGCATTTGAAGGAGTCGGTTGAGTGGCCGATTAAGACGCCTGAGGTTTTTGAGCGTTTAGGCATCAAGCCGCCCAAGGGCATTCTGCTGTATGGTCCGCCTGGGTGTGGGAAGACGTTGTTGGCGCGTGCGGTTGCGACTGAGAGTGAGGCTAATTTCATTTCGATTAAGGGTCCTGAAGTGTTTAGTAAGTGGGTTGGTGAGTCGGAGAAGGCTATTCGGGAGGTTTTCCGTAAGGCTCGGATGGCTGCTCCTGCGGTGATTTTCTTTGATGAGATGGATTCGTTGACTCCTCAGCGTGGTGCTGGTTCTGACAGTGGCGTTTCTGAGCGGGTTATCAGCCAGTTGTTGACGGAGATGGATGGGATTTTGAGTTTGCGTGATATCGTGGTTGTTGCGGCAACTAACCGACCTAACTTGATTGACCCTGCGGTTTTGCGTCCGGGCAGGTTTGACCGGTTGATTTATGTGCCTGAGCCTGATGAGAAGAGTCGGTTGCAGATTCTCAAGTTGTACAGCAAGACTATGCCGCTTAACAAAGATGTGGATTTGGGTCAGGTTGCTTTGCAGACGAAGTATTATTCGGGCGCTGATTTGGAGAATATTTGCCGTGAGGCTGCGATGCATGCTTTGCGTCGAGATTTTAAGTCGCGTGAAGTTACAATGAAGGATTTCCAAGATGCCATAAAAGAGGTTGGTCCTTCTGTTTCGCCTGACATGGAGAAGTGGTATAAAGGTTTCATGCAGCAGGTTCGTCAGGTACAGAAGCCGACAACACCCGTTGCTTAGGAGGGAAAAGATAAATGCCGTTACCGACAAAAATTTGGAAAACGCGTCCTGCATACTTTGTTTTGCTAGAGACGCTCAAGAAGAAAGGCGACTTGCCAGAAAATGACCTGTTTAATGCTTTGCAGTCGGAGTTTGATGACTTAGGCTACAAAGACTTTGTTGATTTACTGCTTAAGCTGGAGGTTGCGGGTAAAATCCGCACAACGTCGCTTTCCCGTGGAAAGAAACGCATTGAGCTTGTGCAGTAGTTTCTGCAGGTCGTGGTGAATTAGCCGTGCAGGAAGCCATCGTTGTTGGTGGTGGACCTGCCGGTTCCTCTTTTGCTTTTGAGCTTGCCAAGCGTGGGTTTGGCGTTCGTGTTTTTGAGGAGCATCCCCGGGTTGGTTTTCCGTCGCATTGTGCTGGGCACTTGAGTATTCGTAGTTTGCGGGGTCTGGGTTTGTATCCGCTTCCCGAAGGGGTTGTGGAGAACACGTTTTCTGCGGCGAACTTTTACTCACCCAACGGCAGCAAATTCAGCGTTACCCTGTCTTCACCTGTGACTTGCGCGGTTAACCGCGCGCGGTTTGACCAGTTTTTAGCTGAGCAAGCGCAGGGTGCGGGGGCAGTTTTCCGTTTGGGCGAGCGGGTTTCTTCGCTTATTGTTGAGGACAATCACGTCAAAGGCGTAAAGGTCGCCAAAGGCAACGGGGCTGAGGAGCAAGTTCCTGCGCGGTTGGTTGTGGATGCTGAGGGGATTTCTTCGCGTTTGCTGCGTCAGGCTGGTTTGCAGGCGCTTATGCGTGACGGACTGGTTTATGCAGTTGAGGCTGAAGTAGACGGCGTGTGCGGGGTGGAGGACCATGCGGTTGAGGTTTATGTCGGCTCGGCTTACGCTGATGGTTTTTATGGTTGGTTGATTCCGCGTTTGGATGGCACTGCGAAGGTTGGGCTTGCGGTGCGCAGGGGCAATCCGAAGGTGTTTTTGGAACGGTTGTTTCGTGTGCATCCTGTGGCTTCACGGCAACTCAAAAACGCCAAAGTGACGAGTTTGGTTTTTCATGCGATTTCTTTGGGTGGTCCAATTCCGAGGGCTTTTGGGAACGGGTTTTTGGCTGTGGGTGACTGCGCTTCCCAAGTGAAACCCACAACTGGCGGCGGCGTGGTTTTCGGCGTAACCTGCGCCAAAATCGCAGCGGAAGTTGCAGCCGAAGCGCTCAGGAAAGGGGATTTGTCAGCTGAGACATTGGGGCTTTACCAGAAACAGTTTATGGACGCGTTAGGTTTTGATGTTGATGTGATGCTTAAAGCCCGAAAAGCCATAAACTCGTTTTCTGACACAAAACTTGACCGCGCAATCCGCTTCGCCCAAAAAGTCGGCTTCGGCAAATCACTACGCGACATCGACGAAATCGACTTCCAAGGCAGAACCCTACTAACAGTACTACGCAAACCAGCAGCATACGCAACATTAGCATACCTACTTGGACTGTACCTGCAACTTTAATTCAATTTTCTGCGTTTCCATGTTGGTTTGGTTGCAGAATTTGTCAATAGTGACCTACCCTCTATAGGTTTTTGCATCGAATCAATATTAGCATCCAAATAGACCTAAGCGTTCCTGCTTTCTGCCGTGGTTTGAGCCTCTCTCCTCATTTTCTGCATAGATTAGCGAATAGAAGCAAAATATGGTTATTTGGCCCTTTTCCTTGCTATGTCTATTAAAGCTTTTATGTTTTCTATAAATAGAACAGGCAATAGGCAAAATCATAAATGTTTAACCGTCAGCGTCTTGAAATTTGGATTCCATGTTGTGGGCGTTGAATATTTGTTGAAGACTTACACAAAAAACCCGCCACGCTCTACTCTATAGTTCATACCTTTTTTCTTCTGCATCTTTTTTTGCAGGGGTCTCAAAGGAGCGTTTGGACTACTTTTTGATTCTACATAGAGGTGTTCTTTTTTTCCAGTGAAGGCATTAGTTCTTGTTGCCTCAAAATCGTATCCTGTTTTCCTTCTGATTACTTTATAACCTTGTATACTGTAGTTCAGTTCATCCATTCTCTGTTTGCGTAAACCATTTTCTTGGTTTGTTGCTAACTGGTCTCTTTTTCGCTGTTTTTCAGACCGTGGTTGACCAAACATGTTAAAAAACCTGCCAAAACTAAGGGGGTTATTCTTGCTTGAACGTTTTCTTGCCACTATCTTCACCTTTTTAGGAAAGTGTCTGTCTTCTTTTCCGCTTTGGCTTACAGATTTCAAAATTTATGGGAAGGTCTTTTGCGTAACGACCATCTTCACTTCTGTGTCGGGAGTGTGGGTCTCCGAAAAACCGATTAACGTTTTCAACGTATCTTCTTCTATTGCCCTCTGTAAGCACAAAAGGGTTTTTTTCTTTTCTTCGAGTCATTGTGGGTCCACAAAATGTTGTATCTGCGTCTTGCAGTTTTAAGTTTTTTGCATTAATCAGGTATTGACTAATCCCGTGATAACTGGTTTAAGATATCTTTTTGGATACCAAATTGAGTTTTAGGCGAAGTGTTTTTGGCTGTTAAAGAGTTGGGATGATTATAGAATATCCCCAAATTACAATCATAATAATGTACGATATCATGTAAATGATAGTATGTTCAATGACTGACCAAAACATGGATGTCTTTGTTAATGTTCGCATTTCATATATGTCCTCTTTTCGATATTTCCATGTTGCGTAAAACGTTAAAAAGAAAGCTGACAGCGTTGTGGCACTTACAATGGTTTTTGATAACGACCCAGCTGAGAAACTGATTGCGACGAAATTTATCATTTCCATAAGGAAGAGGTTTCCAAAAAGACACCAGCAGAATTCTTTTCCATATCTTCTCTTAAAGAATCTTTTCAAGATAGGCTGCTTGATGGTAACTGATGGAAAAATCATTAGAATTATCCAAGCCAGAACAAGAACGAATATTGTAAAAGTTGTCCAGCGAAAGATGCTGTTTACAAGTATGGTATTAGAATGCATAAGTTCTGCTATTTTCTGTGCTGAAAGTGGTGGGTCTTCTGGTGGAATCTGACCGAAAAAATAGCTTGCATATTGAAGTTCAGCGGCACCTATGACAGTAACAAGTAGAAGGCATAATTCAAAAATTTTGTCAATCTCTTTTCTTGTCATATTGGAGGTATTTCTTTACACTGCAGATTTAAGATTTTTGCCACCAGTGCTTCTTTTTCTTTTCAAATGCCTTCTTTTTATTCATAATAGTGGTCAAAGACGATTGCGTTTACCTCTACTTGTGCGTATTAACAGCGTTTAATCTTTCACTATAGCTTGTGTTTGAGTAAACTTCAAGTACAGTAATTAGTTCCAAAGCCATTTTTTATGTCTTTTTTCTTGTCTGAAATTTATATTTGCAATGAGCTTCTCAATGGACCTGAATCTATCATTTGGTCCATTTTTTCTTGAATAATCTGATCTTGCATTTTCTTTTGTTGATTAATTGATTCAAGAGACTTTGCTACGCTTGGTTGTGTAGTATCCCTGTAACAGAAAAAGCGCCATTTGTCTGCAAATGCTTAAAGCATTCAGTGATAATTTTGTAGCGGTTAGAGTGTGTTTGGGTTATGCGTGTGTTTGAGTATAAGCAGGTGTTGGTTTTCCGTAAGGATTTGCAGTTGAGTAAGGGTAAGGTTGCGGCGCAGGCGGGTCATGCGGCGGTTTCTGCGGCGCAGGAGGCTCATATTCATCATCGGGGTTGGTGGGAGACGTGGATGTTTGAGGGGCAACGCAAAATCGCCGTCAAAGTCCCCACCGAAAAAGAACTCCACGAGCTCGAAGAAGCCGCTGAAGACCTTGGATTGCCCCATGCGTTGATTGTGGATGCGGGGTTAACCGAGATTCCTGAGGGCACCGTCACCTGCCTTGGGATTGGTCCCGCGCCAGCCGAGATGATGGACCGCCTGACTGGGAAACTTGCGCTTTTGTAGAAGGCTTTCGTTTTGGCTGTTCCTGACCTTGAGCGGCAGATAGGCATTGAAGTTTACGCGACCAATTCAGAGGGCATTGGAGGAGCTATACGCGCCGCAGTAGACGATTTCGTGGTTGAAGAAGTCCTCGTAGACGGCTCCAAAGCCAAAGCAACCCCACAAACCACGGCAAAACCCGCTTTAGGCGCCTCCGAACAGCAACAGCAGCCGTTTCTGCTCTGCGTGCTGGTAAAGCGGAACTGGGACACCTTCATCGCCCTCAAAAACCTCGCCCGCGCCCTCAACATTGACACATCACGAATTCAAATCGCAGGCATAAAAGACGCCAAAGCCCAAACCGCCCAGTACATCACCATAAACGGCGTCTCTGCACAAGAAGCCGCCGTCGTCCAACTGCGGGACATAGAGCTGCATCCCGTCGGCTACTTCCGCGAGCCCCTCTGCCCCTTCTACCTGCTGGGCAACAACTTTCAAATCAACATAACCCACATAACCCCCCCGCCAGCCGCCGTTGAAGAGCAAACCACAAAAGCCACCCAACAAATCGCCAAGGCAGGCGGCATCCCAAACTTTTACGGACACCAACGCTTCGGCACCACCCGCGCCATCACCCACCTAGTCGGCAAAGCCATGCTGCAAGGCAGCCTAGAAGACGCCGCCATGGTTTTCCTTGCTAAACCCAGCCCAGATGAGCACCCAAAATCCCAACAGGCACGCACAGACCTCCAAGAAAGCCGCGACTTTCAACGGGCCCTTGAGACGTTTCCTCTGCAGCTACGGTTTGAGCGGGCGATGCTGGGGCATCTGGCGGAGGCTCCCACCGACTTCGCAGGCGCATTTCGACGGTTGCCCCTGAAGCTGCGGATGATGTTTGTGCAGGCATGGCAGTCCTACCTGTTCAACCGATTCCTCAGCGCACGAATCAGGGCAGGCTTCTCGCTCTGCAAGGCACAGGCAGGCGACTTCGCCGTCAACGTGGAACGCACAGGACTACCCATGACTCGAACAGGCAAAATAGTAAACGCCCCAGACGTAGACGCAGTCAACAGCCAAATCGCTGCGGGCAAAATGCGGGTAGCCCTGCCCCTTTTCGGTTCCCGCCAAAAACTCTCCCAAGGCGCCATGGGCACGCTGGAGCATGAGGTGCTCGCGGAGGAGGGCGTGGACGCAAACGACTTCTTCGTGCCTGAACTGCCTGAGGTTAACTCGAAGGGGGAACTGCGGGCGACCGTTTGCCCCGTTGCGGATTTTTCAACAGGTGCTGTTTCCGCAGATTCTGAGGGGGACTTGCGGTTGCCTCTGGAGTTTAGGCTGCTTCGGGGCGCATACGCGACGGTGTTGCTGCGGGAAATTATGAAGCCGCAGAACCTGATTGCCGCGGGCTTCTAAACGAAACGGAACAACCGCTAAAAGTTTTGTTTTAGGCGTTTCCTGCAGCGGGCGGCTTGCGAAGGCGAACCCCCAAGAAACCGCTATAACTTTTCTTTTAAGCGTTGACGTTTATCCTAAAAATGCTTATTAGCACTCCCAAACCGTGAATAACACGACAAACTACAGAACGGAGAATCAAGTTTACAATGTGCGGAATCTTTGGATGCATAACAACAAACGGCGACGCAGCCCCCACCATACACGCCTCACTCAAACGGCTTGAATACCGCGGATACGACTCCGTCGGCATAGCCACCATAAACAACGGCGAAGTCTTCATCAAAAAAGACCAAGGAAAAATCGACGAAGTCCACAAACTCCTCAACCTCGACGACCTCCAAGGCAACATCGGCATCGGACACACCCGATGGGCAACCCACGGCGCCCCCCTAAAAATCAACGCCCACCCCCACACCGACTGCACAGGACAAATAATCGCCGTCCACAACGGCATCATAGAAAACTACGCCGAACTAAAAACCGAACTCGAAAACCGCGGACACACCTTCCAATCCCGAACCGACACCGAAGTCATTCCGCACCTCATCGAAGAAGCCCTAAAACAAAACCCCACCTTAACCCTCACCCAAGCCGTCGTGGAAACAATCAAAAAGCTCTGCGGCTCCTACGCGCTTGCCGTCATCTCATCCAAGGAACCCGACAAGATAGTGTGCGCCCGAAACGAAAGCCCCCTTGTCATAGGCGTAGCTCAAGACGCCACCTACTGCGCCTCCGACCTCACCGCATTTTTACCCATGACCAACCAAGCCGTCATGATAAACGACGGCGAACTCGTCACCCTCACCCCAGGAGCATACGAAATCATCCGCATCCAAGACGGCGCCCCCGTCACGCGGAAACCCAAAACCATCGACTGGACCCCCGAGATGGCAGTCAAACAGGGCTATCCGCATTTCATGATTAAAGAAATCCACGAGCAACCCGACACCCTACGCAACACTCTACGCGCCCAGGAGCACTATCTGGAGTTGCTTTCGACGTTTCTGGACCGCGCCACCGAAGTCTTCCTCGTCGCCTGCGGAACCAGCTACCACGCCTGCCTAGCCGCATCATACATGTTCAGCAAACTCGCATTCCTACCCACATACCCCGTTTACGCCTCCGAATTCATAGAGCAACACGGAAAATCCGTCAACATAGACAGCACCATACTCGCCGTCAGCCAATCAGGAGAAACCGCCGACACCCTAGGCGCCGTCACCTGCAGCCAACAACGCGCCGCCACCGTACTCGGATTAACCAACACCGTCGGCTCCACCCTCACCCGCGTCAGCCGCGTCTACCTCGGGCAACAGTCAGGACCCGAAATCGGCGTAGCCGCCACCAAAACCTTCACCTCACAACTCTCCGTGCTAGCCCAGTTAGCACTAAAACTCTCAACAAAACGAGGCAAGGTTTCACAGGACGAAATGGACTACCTCGCCGAGAAACTAGACAAGCTACCTGAAACAGTCGAAGCCATAATCCTCTCCCAAGAAGACAAAATCAAGCAGCTAGCCAAGAAGTACCGTGACGCAAAGATATTCTTCTTTTTGGGCAGAGGCGTAAACACCGCCACCGCATATGAGGGCAGGCTAAAACTCATGGAAATCGCCTACGTTCCCTCCATAGCCTTTCCTGCTGGCGAGAGCAAACATGGCCCCATAAGCCTAATCGAACATGGCTTTCCCGTTGTGTTCATTTGCCCGCGGGATGGGCAGACCCACAAGACCCTCATCGGCAACATTCAGGAGATGAAAGCCCGCGGTGCTTCCATCATAAGCATCATCGAGGAAGACGACGAGGAAATCAAGGCGCTGTCAGACGACTACGTGGAAGTCCCCAAAGGCATCCCCGAGGTGCTCTCACCGATTCCGTTTGTGATTCCCCTACAACTTTTCGCCTATTATATGGCAGTGGAGAAAGGCATCAACCCCGATATGCCGCGGAACCTAGCCAAATCCGTCACCGTCAAATAACCCTCCTTTTCACTATAAACTTTCTTTCCTTATTCTGAATTCGCAGACGTTAAAAGGCAGAATACGCCACTAGTTAGAGTGGTGCTCCAGTTGGAGAAGGCAAACTGGGAAAAACTCATCGAAACCCTCATCAAAGAAGGCGTGCTGCAAACGCCAGCCGTCCTCAAAGCAATACGCGCTACACCAAGAAGCAGCTTTGTCCCTGTTGGGGCGCAGTCTTATGCGGCTTCGGATACGCCCGTGCAAATCGGGTTTGGCCAGGCAGTTTCAGAGCCCCGCATCGTTGCCGTCATGAACGAAGCGCTCCAGCTAGGGCTCGGATGCAAGGTTTTGGAGGTCGGCGCGGGTTCAGGCTGGCACGCCGCAACCATGGCGGAGATTGTGGCCTCCCAAGAGGCACCTAGAAGCGAGTGGGGGCACATCTACACTGTGGAAGTTATTCATGCGCTGGCTGAAACCGCGCGCCGCAACATCATGAACGCAGGTTACGGCGACCGCATCACCATAGTCAACGGCGACGGCTCCAAAGGCTACCCCGCCAAGGCACCCTACGACCGCATAGTCGTCACTGCGGCAGCCCCCCAAATCCCCAAGCCACTGGTGGACCAACTGAAAAGTGGGGGTGTTATGCTGATTCCCGTGGGCAGCCCGTTCCTGTTCCAGCACCTCATCAAACTAACAAAACAATCGGATGGAAAAATCGTTGAGGAAAACTTGGGTGCAGTGTCGTTTGTGCCGTTAACAGGCGCGTTAGGGCACAAGCTTTAGCCAAACCACTTTTCCAGCGTCATTTTACCCTTCTGCTTTGCTGCGCCTGCCTGCATTTTCTCTACAGATTTGCGGACACGGTCTTCGCTGAAGTCTTTTTCGCGGACCAAGAAGTCGACGATGCCTTCGACGCTGGGCTCCCGCCACTCCAGCTTATAGTCGTCTGTGACTTGCGGGTGAAGGAAGATTTCGCGGATTTCCTCGGGCGGATGCGGAAACTCAGCGTTCTTGATATATGGCAACGCATTTTCAAGTGTGCCATGTTGCTTGACGAGTTTCAGGGCGGTTTTTGGTCCCAGTCCTCGGATGCCGTCCGGATTAAAGTCCGTGCCAATCAGGATGCCTATGTCGATGAGTTGTTCGTAGGTGACTTCGAGGTCTTTGAGAGCCTCCTTGAGCGATATGGTTTCAGGCACGATGTCTATGTAGACGTTTTTGCTGGGTAGTTTGCGCCTGCCCGAAATGGTTACGTTCCGCAAAAGCAGTGGCGCGCCAAAGAGTAGGCTGTCGTAGTCTTGGCTTGCACAGTAATCTGCCATGCCCTTTCGGGTCATTTGTGCTGCTTGCGCTTCGCCTTCGCTGGGCGCCTGAATCCAAGGTAGCCCCATGAGCTCCAGCAACCGTTGGCTGTCGGTTTTCATGTAATCCTTCATGCTGGTTGTGGCTTGCGCGAACCTTCGCATTTTGGCGGTGTCGCCTTTTGCAGCGGCTTTTTCGTAGTGAACTTGAGCTTCTACTTTGACTTGTTTTCGCCGCTCGATTTCTTGCCGCTTGAAAACTGGGGGCGCCCCGTCAAAAACGTAAACTGGCTTTATGCCCATTTCGACGAGGTTGCAGGTGCGGTAGAACAGTCCGCTGAGGTGGCTGGTGACTTTGCCTGTGCCATCCATGAGGGGCGTGCCGTCGGGCTGGCGGATGATGCTGAGGAACTGATAGATGGCGTTGAAAGCGTCTATGGCAACGGTTTTGCCGCCTAAATCCTCTAACTTAACCACGGTTTTCGATATAATGTCACGCAGGTTTACACCCAAAACTGGCACCCGACAACTAAATGGCGGAAAACTGGTTAAATAAACTTGCGAAAACGCTGGAAGAAACCTTAACCATGAAAAATTTTTTATTAACGGTTGTGTAGTTGTATCCGCAGGGGACAAAAGCATTGAACAAGAAGCTGCTCCTCCAAGAAGAAGGCAACCAGCAGGAAGTCAAAGAAATCGCCGTCGTACAGAACCCGCAGGACCTCAAAATGATGCTGGGTAGCCTAAGCTGGAGAATTCTTTCGTTGCTCAACCAGAAAGCCATGTACCCGCTGGAAATCGCGCGGCACCTAGACATGCATGAACAGAAAGTTTACTATCACATAAGGAAACTGGAGAAATCAGGCGCTATAACCGTTGAGCGCGTCGAGAAGAAGAAGGGCGCCACCGCCAAGTACTACCGCACCGTTTCCTCCGCATTCTGCATCGAGTTCCCAGACGGCTACAAACCCATGCAGCGCCCCTCGCTTGTGGCGGCAAACCCCACGATTCAAGCCTTCTTCAAAGACTTCATCAACAAAGACGGTGCATTCGACGGCAAAATAGTCGTCGGCAGCCCCACCCCACATGGTCCCTTTAAAACCAGCGCCAGAGACGGGCACTACGCGGCGCAACTCACGTTTTTTCTGGGGCAATTCATGAAGACGCCCACGGACTTTGCTATAAAACTGGACGTGGATGTGAAAGCTGAGAAAGAAGAGAAAAACAACCTCATCCTCGTCGGGGGACCAGGTACCAATCTGCTTACTCAAGAGCTCAACGAGTACTTGCCGATTCGGTTTAACATGCAGTCCTCGGCGCAGGGCTACCTCTTTGGCGGTTTAGTTTCGCAGAAAACGGGGCTTGTCTACACCGCGGATGTGGCGGGGCTGGTCGCGAATATTCCTAACCCGTGGGATAGCAGCAAACGCGTTATTGTCTTTGCGGGAAACAAGGCGGTGGGCACAAAAGCCTGCGTTTTGGCTTTTACTAATTTCTGGCAGAAAACCCTGCGCAAATATCAAAACCACGGAGAATTCGCAACGGTCATCCAAGGCTACGATTTGGATGGCGACGGCAAAGTGGACTCTATAGAGGTTCCAGAATAAAATTGCCATCGCCTGTTCTGACAGAGGTCATTTTCGGGCTCGGACACGAAAACATCCAAGCCACCCACCACTCGACGGTTGAATTCACCAAAGACAAACACCTAACGAGAAACGGAGACTGCATACTCATCGTCGCCGCCGACAAAGGTCTAGCAGATTTAGACGCCCAATTCAGGGCGGCGCTCCAAAAACCTCACGCGAAACTCACCATAAAAATCGAGGCAGCCGACGTCTCCGAGGAAATCCACGCGGAAGGCTCCCCCAAGCTGGCTCTGACGCACCCCGTAGAGATGGTTCTTCGCAAAAGCGACTTCGCCTCCGACCGCACGCTGGGTGTGCACGCTGACAAAGCCGCCAAAGACCTCTCACGAAAACTCGTTGAGAAACTCAAAAACCCCCACCAAAAAGCCAAAATCACCCTCACAATTCATTTTTGATGATTGGATAGTTTCGAGTGAAGTTGGTTTGAGGCTTGTTTGTTTCCCCCAACACGGCATAGCATAGCAATAAACATGCTGCAGCGGTAAACGTCATCAAAGCTGACACTGAGACCAAAGTGTTCTGAACCTGCGTCTCCCACGCAATCAGAATCACGAAAAGTGTGAAAAACAGAAAAGTGAAAATTTTGAGCAGACGCAGCTTCTTCAAAGTTACACCCCTGCTTTGCTCATATTCCGCATTGTTGGTTCATCTTGGTCTTTGTTGGGAAATTAATCCTGTATGTTGAAGATTCTTTTGAACACCCGCACCAGAAATCTCAGTCCCCCGCTTAGTATGTGAAGTAGAACGCCGCCTACGATTAGCAAGTATGTTAGGTTTCTGAGGAAAGAGGTTGTTTCTCCGTTTATAGGTGCTGTAAAAATTGAGACAATCGCAAAAAACATCCCGCCTATAATCATCAACACAGCAGGGTGTTCTGCAGTGTACTCGAATATTGCTTCTATTTGTGCTGCCATCTTAGGTCACTGCTCTAATGTGTGTAGACTGTGGATATAGCCCTACCATTTAGAGCTTGAACTCTAAGACATAGAGTCATAAGTAAAAATCGCCAGTTGGTGTGTGTGCAAAGCGAAAAAGCAGGTTTCCAAGATTTGCTTATTTCAGAGCATGCATATTTGAAAGCGGGAGATGCGTGTGTCAAAGGTACGTGGAATAAACGCGGATATTCAGGCGCCAAGAACCAAACTACTGTACCTTATTTACAGTGCTCCCCACAGCAGAGTCAACGCAATACCCGGAGTGAAATCACAGATTTGTTCAGCTTTAGGCTACAAGTCTGATGGACATTTTCATCACGATTGGAATTACCTGATAAGCTCAGGCATGATTGAAGAAAAAAACGGCTACTTCGCAGTAACCGAAGACGGAAAAAAAGAATTTGCCCTACATTCCACAGCATCCCGAAGTAACTCAGTGATGGTCATCATCGGAAGCGCACTAATCCTCTTCACCTTTCTGCTTCAATGGAAAATTGTTCCAGTGGAAGGCGTAGCAGCTTTCGGGTTTGCCCTAATATTTCTTGGTTCCCTGTTTTCTATGCTGAACCGAAGAAACACACCTGATTTGCCTTTTAAAGCCAGAGTCTTACTCAAAAAACTACGATAAACCTACTTGAAAGAACGCCTTTAACCGGAAGGCTAACGGCTTACGGCGTCTAAAGCTACTCGGTAGCCACATCCGAGTCTACAAAAAGTAAAACTGAAGGCAACGGAGTTCTGGCTGAAGGTGCCTGAGGAAGCGGCTAATTATTTCTGCCTTAGTTGACTAAAAAAAGAAGAGGAAGCTGGATTGTTTGCGTGGCGTTTATGCGAGTTGGTAGACGTTGATTTGTATGATGTCTTTGACCCATAGGCTGCTGATGGTGAGTAGTCCTTCTGGTCCAACGATGGCTACTTTCAAGGGTCCGTGTGGCGGCTGTAATGGGGTGCCGTTGACGGCGTAGGCGATGATGACTGTTAACGGCTGGGTTGCGGTGGTGGAGTTGTTTGTTTCGGGGTCATAGACGGCGAATCCGGTGCCTGCTGTGAGCTGTTCGTAGGTGAACGATTTGGTGTATGTGTCGGAGGCGGTTACTTGTATGAAGCTGTTGTTGTTGATACCGCCGACCATGTTGCACAGTGACAAAACGGATATGCCTGTGTAGTTGCCGACGCCTGTGATTGTGCCATGCGCGTTGTAGCCTCCCATTGCGCTGACTGACGGTAACGTTGTGATGCTTGTAGAGTTGAAGACAAGGGTTGTGCCGTTGGAGCCGACTACGGTTAAGGTCAGGTCTGGCAGTGCAACGTCAACTCGGATTTGTACTATGTTCTTGACCGTTTCCTTTTTGGTTAAGTCCGAGCCCGTCAGCGTTAAGGGGTAGTTTGAGCCAGTAAGGGCGGTGCCGTTTGCTACGTTGGCTACGATGATGTTGTTGTTTGCATTTACGCGGGTGCCATTTAATTCGCAAGTGTATCCGTCACCAGCTATTACGGTTACATTGTAGCCCACCGTTAAAGCGCCGCTATTGATGTTTCCTGCGTTGATGTACCAGTCTACCAGTTGATACAGCGGTATGCCGGACCATGTGCTGCTAGAGTCAGCGTATGTTACTGCGTTTTGGCTGGCTTGGGCTTCAAAGGTTAAACTGCTCATGTTGGCTGTGTTTCCGCCGCTGAATCCTAAGTACCATTTGGGTTCAGGTGTGGGCGTGGCTGTTGGGGCGGGTGTGGCGGTGGGTTTTGGTGTGGATGTTGGCGTTGGAGTGGCAGTGGGTGAAGGCGAGACAGTGGGCGTGGAGGCAGTTGATGGTGACGCTGTTGGGTTGGTTGTTGGAGTTGGGCTGGCTGTTGGGTTGGTTGTTGGAGTTGGGCTGGCTGTTGGGTTGGTTGTTGGAGTTGGGCTGGCTGTTGGAGATGTTGAGGCGATTACGGTTATCTTTGTTGCGTATTTGACCCATTGATTGCCTGGAGTGGCGAGTCCTTCTGGTCCAACAATTACTATTCTTAGTGGACCTTGGTCTGAAGATAACGGTGCGCCGTCTTGGTAGTAGGCCACCATAAGCACCATGGTGTCTGTGGATGGAGCCTCGCTTCCAGTTGTTGGGTTATAGCATGCGAAGCCTTGTCCGTTTACTTGTCCACGGGTGTAGGTCATGGTGTATCCGTCAGAAGCGGTGACTTCAACGGTGTCGTCGCTTTCTACGCCTCCTACTATTTCGCAGAGAGTGTAGACGGGGATGCCTGTGTAGTTGCCGTATCCGTGGATGATATTTTGGCTTATGTAACCTCCGCTGGCAGTATATGCTGAGAGGGCAAGTAGCTCATTTTTGTTTAGGACTATGGTGGTTCCGTTGGCGCCTATTATGGTTAAGTCGAATTCGGGGGGTGTTGTGGGTGGGGCTGTTGGGTTGGCGGAGGGCGATGGGGTTGGGGAAGCACTGGGGCTCTGGCTGCTGGGGTAGAGTTGCCATGTTACTATTCCAGCGACCAAGATTATGATGATTAATCCTGTGGTGAGGTAGATTTTAGTGTTGTTTTTTGCCACATTCGTCGATATTATCATTTAATCACATCGATTAATGGCAAGTCAGCGATGTTATCTTAAAAACATTTCGGACGCTTTAACTAATACACAATGAACCACTAACCCCAAATGCCCAACTCAAGTTAGGACCCGTTTCGCCTTTTCCCAGTAGCAAAGTATCCTAAGCTGAACCGAAGAAACACGACGGACCTACCTCTGAAAGCCCAAATCTTACTCAAAAAATACGATAAACCTAATTGAACAAAAACAACTTAACAGGAAGGCTAACGGACTACTGCATCTAGAACTATTTGGTATTCATAAGGCGCCGTTTCACGCACAGCCTTGGCGCAAGTGAAGTCTTCCACTCTTCTGCCCGCGTCCGCGACCGCTTTGGAGAAGAGTTTCTTTTGGTCTTCAAGCGTTTCGGGCGCCCGCATGAACCCATAAAAATGCACCACTCCGCCGCAGGGTTTGACCGCTTTGCAGGCGACATCAATGAATGCGCTGGCTGTTTCAGGCAAATTCATGATAACCCTATCCGCCACGCCCGAAAGCTTCTCGCTGACAACTTGCCTTGCGTCACCGACCATCGGGTGCACCCTGCCCTCCACCCTGTTTAGTCGGGCATTTTTTTCGAGGAGTTGGACGGCGTCGGCGTTTATGTCCACTGCGTAGACCTTGACGTTTTTGCGGTTTTTGGCTATGGGCACGGCGAAGGGGCCTACTCCCGCGAAGAGGTCCACGACGGTTTCGCCTTCCTCCACAAGCTCGGCGACTCTTTGGTGTTCGTGTCCAAGCCGAGGGCTGAAATATGCCTTCGCTACATCCACGTAGTAGCTGCACCCGTACTCTTTGTACATGGTGCTGGTTCGGTGTTTTCCCGCGATGAATTCGAAGTCACGCAGACGAAAAGTTCCGCTGACTTTCCCCGCCTTAGCCAGCACCACCTGCATGTTCTTGTGCGTCTGAAGAACCGCCTCGCCGACCGCGCCTTTGTAGGCTTCCAGTTCAGGCGGGATTTCAACTATAGCTATGTCTCCCACTGCGTCGAAGGCTCGGGGCAGACTCGACAGCAACTGCGGCGGCAACTTACCCGCGAGGGCTTCGCTGAGGGTTTTTTCCCGCTGCCTCTTTTCAGCAAAAACCTGCACAGAAAACTGGGCTTCGGTCAACTGACGTTTCAAGTCGGTCTGTTCTTTTTCGGTTGGCTCCCGTTTAAGCGGAATGCACAGAAAACCTTGGCTGCAGCTTTGGATTTGCAGGGTTTTATCCGTTAACCCGAGCCTGTTGGCTAAGTCAAGCGTTTTTTGCCCCTCGGCTTTGGGGATTTTGAGGCAGACGGCTTCTTTAGGCATCGGCTTTTGCCAGCTTTTCCACTCTATACAGCCCGCCGACTCTATTAACCTTGAAGCGGGCGCCCACAATTTTCTCTGCCAGCCAAAGGTTCGCCTCCAAATGCTCCGAAACCGTCCCCGTCAAATAAGCCGACGCCCCCTTAGCCAACGCCACGTAAGGAACCAGCATGTCCGCCAAGTAGGTGTCCACGGTGGCTTGGGAGGCAAGTTCAGCGAGCAGTTTCTGGGTTGCTTCTGCAGCGACGGCTTCGGCGGTTTTCTTTGGTTCCCCAATGGCGTCTGCTCCGAGGATGGCTTGGGCGTTGGTTTCTGCCCATAGCGCGAGGCTGCTGCCTTTCTGTATGGGGTTTGAGGTGTCGTTTACGACTTGGATGTTGGCGCTGTAGCCTTTTTCGGCGAGACATCGGGCTGCGGCTTTGGCTTGGCTCTCCGCTACTTGTCTGTCCGCCAAAAATGTGCAAACCGAAACGCCGCTGATGCGTGGTAGTGTGCCAAAGTTTTCTGCGCGGAACGGCTTCAGCTTGGCTGTGGGCTTCACTGTTAGAGTGGCTTTGCCGTTTCCCTTTGGGTAGTAGCCATAACGCTGTACCGTTACCTCAGCTTCCACGCCCATCCGCCGCAGAGCCGCCAAAAACACTTTGCGAAAGTAGTTCATGGTGGGCGCGTTTCTGGTGTCTGTTCCGCCTTTGTCGACGTGAAGCCTTACAGGTTCCTTGGCGAAAATGCACATGGGTAGCACCGTCATGAAGAGCATGGGGATGTTGCCTGCGGTTCCAATCTCCGTTTTCACTTCGCCGCCCCGTATTTCCCTCGGCTTAAACCAAAGTTCTCTGCTGCCAAGAGTGGCGCCCTCCAACTCGGCTCCGCAGAGTTTTGCCGCTGCCAAAACTGCCTCCAGATGCTGCGGCTTCAAGCCCGGTTTGGGGCGGTTATGCCTGATGTTGGTTATGTGGAGGGCTTCGCCTTTGATGGCGGTTAAGGCTACGGCTAATCGGAGGATGGTGCCGCTTCCGCTTTTCTGGCTTCCGTCAATTTCAAACATGCATTGGAGCCTCCTTTATGGGTTAATGGCAAATTTCAAATAATAAAATGCACTTTAAGTACTTTAAACTGGGTGACTTGGATGAGTGCAGATAAAGAGAAAATGGACCAGCTTGTACAGAAAATTGATGACCTCCTTTTGGTTCTCAAAGAAGTAACTGCGGACCTCAAAACGGTTTCCGCCAGCGTGAAATCATTGGCTGTTTCACAGATAACCGCAAGCCCTCAAGCTGCTCCTGCGCCTAGACCCTCCGCACCCGCTCCCGCAGCCGCTGCGTCTGCAACCCCGCAATCCCAGAACGTCGAAGACATACGCATGATGTTCCCCCAAGACCTTGACAGCTTGCTCCTCTTTGAAGACAAAGGCGACTACACTATGATTAAACCCAAGCAGTTTCTGGGCAGCGAGAACTTCGCAAAAATCGCCTCAACCGTACGTGGAGTCGGCGGCGAATACGTCAGCGCAGGCAGAGACTCACATTTCCGAGTCTACAAGAAAAAACCCTAATAACCACTTCTTTATGTTAGCGTTTTTCCTAGCGCAAACGCCTCATCTAAAACTTTGGGCTGGTTTTTTACTTCTGCCCTCTCGGAGGCTTGAACCAAAAGTTTCCCCGATAGCTCCATTTCTAAGTACTTGAAGGAAAGCTCAAACATGCATACGAGGCAGCTGCAGGCGTCGGCTCCTTCTTCGGAGGGTACCAAAAGCATTGTCTTTTTGCCTTTCAGCTTTTTGGAGGCAACGTAGGGTCGTAGGCGGTCAACCATCAGCTTCATCTTCGCTGTGGATCCATACCAGTACAGGGGTGTGCCGAAAACGAGTACGTCGGCTTCCTCAAGCTTGGGGTAAAGCTTCTTCATGCCGTCTTTAAGTGCACACTGGAAATTTCCTTTTTTGCAGCCTTTGCAATCCATGCAGGGCAAGATGTCTATGTCGTAGAGGTTAATCTTCTCTATTTCGTGACCGCCTGCGCCCGCGCCGTACAGCACCGCGCTAACTAGCAGGTCTGTGTTGCCGCCTTTGCGGGGGCTCCCCACTAAACCAAGCACCTTCACCGAATATTCCTCACCCACCAATTGGGTGCTTATCCATTTAAACCGTAACCACAAAACCCCGCTGCTTCATCGATGTTGCATCTTAAAATTTTTAAATTCTCCAGTCGGCGACTCCCACTTCACATCCATATCCGTCACGACTGCGCGGCTTGGACCGCGCCTGCAAAACTCCACAATCGCAGCAACAGCTTCCTCTTCCCCCTCAAAAACCGCTTCTACCCTACCGTCGGGCAAGTTACAAATCCAACCTGTTACGTCTAACCGCACGGCTCTTTCGGTGGTTCGGGCTCGAAAGAAGACGCCTTGAACTCTGCCGCTGACGTGGATGTGGGCTCGGGCTTTGATTACAGGACACCTTCAAAGATATCTTACGGTAACAGTTTGGGCAGGGGCTAATTAATACGTTGAAAAAGAAGAAGGCGTTGGCTCCCTCAAACATGGCAACAAAAGCCTGTCTTCCAAGTGGCTGTTTACTTTAACTGGGCTCTCCCCTCTGTGTGTGCAGGTTGTTTGTGCATGTGTCTTAAAAGCTCAAACGGTAACCCCGCTACTGAGGAACCCTCATGTTCAAAACTGACTCAGGTAAACTCATGGTGTATGTGTCTGCTGCCTCTTGTCCCAAGCAGCGGCTTCAATCGGTTAAATCCGCCGCTCAAGAGATGGCTAAACAGCTGAACCTCAGCTTTGAATTGGTTAAGCAAGCAAGCGGGCCCTCCCCTATCTACGTGTATTATGAGTGCGGCGGGCAAGAGCCAATCCCAATTTACTGCGATGAAGGCAAAAATGGAGATTTAGCGGAGATTTCCTCGAAAATTCGCAGCATGATGTTTGTGCTTTCGTTTCATCCCCGTTATGCGGCGCTTAGGCAGGCGCGGAAAACGCTTTTCACACTTTCGTAAATTGGATTCCCTGATTTGCTAGGGTGACTTCGTAGACTTGGTTCACGTCAAAGTTTATGCCTAAACTGTCGTATTCCTGCTCTGTGAGGAACAGCAGAATCTTGGGCATAGCTACCTGCTGCCGTTGCGGGAACATGGGCATCTGCTGCTGCACTGCCTGAAGCACGTCCTGGATCATTTTTGCTTCGTCGGTTTGGGGTCTCATGACAAAGTTGTTACCGGAGATTTCTCTTTCTTCAACCAGTTCGATTCGTTTGCCTAGGTTACCGTCTACGTCGCGGGTTGACTCAATTTTGTTAACTCTTACTCGGAACATATCGTCTGCACTCTCGGATAGGCTAGTTGCTTTTCAAGGATTTAACCATATACCTAGCTTTGCTTTTTCTTGTTTTGGCTGTTGTGGCTGGCTGTGGTTAAACCGTTTTTGCGTTTTTGCAGGTGAACTCTTAAATATTTGCCACAGATATATGCACATAACATATTGAGGATGAGGAACCATATGAAACTTGTAACTGTACTCCTACCCGAAGCCTACCTCGAAGGCTTAGATGAACTCGTCAGAGCAAACATGTACCCAAGCCGAAGCAGCGTCATACGCTCAGCAGTCCGCGACCTGCTCAAAAAGGAACTCTGGGAAAACAAACGCGGCAGATAACCCCGCTCTTCTTCTATTTTGCCAGCTCCGCTTTCTGCCTAAGCGTCTCAGCCTTCACCGCAGGGTCTGCTGCGTGGACGATTTCGCGTCCTACAATCAGGAATCGAGCACCCGCCTTCAACGCCGCTTCTACCGAGCCGCCCTGAGCCCCAACTCCTGGAGCGTAGATGGGTACCTCCTCGCCTAGGACGAATCGGATTTCCCGAATTTTCTCAGGTACCGTTGCCCCCACTACCACGCCGTCTGCGCCCCACTTTCCCGCTTTCCGCGCAAACGCAAGGTACTGTCTGGTTTCTATGCCTGTTTCTGCGTCGCGTACGGTTTGCCCGTAGCCTTCCACGGCGCCTTTGTGGCTCATGTACGCCAGCAAGATGACTCCGCGTTGACGCTTCGCAGCCACATCGAATATGGGTTTTAAGCCTTCCTCCCAGCCCACAAACGGGTTTGCTATGACCGCATCAAACCCCGCGTCATAGTAGTATTCTGCAATGGCGGTGTTGGTGGCGCCGATGTCGTTGACTTTGCAGTCCATAATGGCAAGCAACCCGCTTCTATGCGCCTGCTCCACGAGGGATTGAACGCCGCCGAAAATGCCCAGCGGCAACGTGAGGTGATGGTTGAATTTTACGGCACACACATGCGGGCTGACCATGTCCAGCAGGCTGCTTGCTTTAGCCAGCAGGTTCTCCCGCTCCAGCCTGCCCTGAAAAGGAAAATCCAACGCTAAAATGATGCTGGACTGCTTGTTTTTTGAGTTCTCTTCCATTTGTTGCTTAAACGACACGCGTGTGCACCGCTTGAGTGTTTGGCTGTAAGCCTATAACTTTTGCTGTTGTTTCGCCTCTTAGACCTTGATATGTGCATGGTTTAGGGCAGTTTTGTCGCCGTCTACGGTGAGTTGCGGCTGTGCTGAGCAGCTTTGGCGGTTGGTGATAAGCGAGGTCGGCTCGGCTTTGAGCTCTCCTTTAAAGCGGTACAGTTTTATACCTCATCTTTAGAGTGGATGCACGAGGAGAAGTCGTGTCTGTTTCGCCCAGCATCCGAGAAGTCTTAGCTCGAAGAATCGCAGGAGAAATCATCTTCAGTAGCAAGCCAGGGTCCACTATGCGTAAATGGCGTGAGCTCTTTGCTGTCAGCCAAATCAGCCTCAGCGAACGCATGCAGCTCAGCAGCGGCACTGTCATAAGCGACTACGAAGCTGGCAGACGCAAAAGCCCCGGCGCCAAATTTATTAGACGATTTGTCTGGGCGCTGCTCAAAATCGACGAGGAGAAAGGCAGCAGGTTCATCCGCGAATTCGCCAAGCTCACCAGTTCCCCCAGCATGGCAGTGGTGGATTTGCGTGAGTTTCCCATTCCCGTCCGCGTTGAGTACCTGTGCAAAGCCATAAACGGCGAGGTCATGGGCAACGCAGAGAAATCGGGCAGAGAAATCAACGGCTACACCGTGGTGGATGCAAGAAAAGCAGTTGAGGCGCTTAGCGGTTTAGAGTACGCGCAGCTTTTGGGGGCCACAACGGAGCGGGCGCTGGTCTTTACGAACGTGGAGAACCCCACGTTAGCCATGATGATTGTCCGCGTCAGCAACCTTAAACCGCAAGTGGTCGTTTTCCACCGCGTAAAACCCGACAACGAGGCAGTTGAGCTAGCCGACTACGAGCAGATACCCCTAATTTACAGCGACTCACCCAGTCTTGAGCAACTGGTAAAGTCGCTGCGTAAACTATACCGCATCGCACTTCGGATAAAACTGGGCAGACGTGTGAAGCCTCCGCCTAAAATAAGCGCCTGAGAACCCGCGTTTCTGGTGGTCGCGCGTTTTCCCAAGGCGCCTCTTACACATGTGCGTCTGCAACTCTTTCAGAAAACGTGTGTTTGAGACGAAAACGAAAAATTTCTTCCCCAGAGAATATTTATATTAGGCTAGGTTGTCTTACTGCAAGGAACAGCCTAGAAGAGTAGAGAATCTTGACAACTCCACACGATGTCCCAGCGTCACAGTTCATCGAACGTTTAGCTAAGTACCTGAAAGAAAACATCGAGCAGGTTCAGCCTCCAGCATGGGCGGCAGTTTCCAAAACGGGCAGTCACACCGAGAAGCCGCCGCAGAACCCTGACTGGTGGTACATCAGAGCCGCCTCGGTTCTTCGCAAAGTTTACGTTCACGGACCCATCGGCTTAGAAAAGCTTCGGTCTGACTACGGTGGACGAAAAGGTTTCACCGTTAAACCTAACCACGCCTCCAAAGCAGGCGGAAGCAACTTACGTAAAGTCCTGCAGCAGCTAGAAACCGCGGGGATCATTCAGATAAACCGCCCTAAGGGCAGAGTTATGTCTCCTAAAGGCAGAAAAATGATGCAGGAAGTAAGCCAAGACCTTCAAAAGGAAATAGTCAAAGTAACCCCTGAACTCAAGAAGTATCAAGGCGAATAAACCATGGCCGATGAAGAGCTTGAAGCCATCCGCCGCAAAAAGCTCTCACAGTATCAACAGCGGGCTTCTGACGAGCAGAGGCAAGCTCAAGCCGAAAAAGAAATAGACGCCCAAAAGGAGGCGTTGCTTAGGCAGATACTGTCGCCTGAAGCACGTCAGCGGCTTACAAACCTAAAGATGGTCAAGCGTGACTTCACGGATCAGTTGGAGTTACAAATCATTCAGTTGGCGCAGTTGGGGAAAATTCCCATTCCTCTGTCGGATGCGCAACTGAAACAGATATTAATCCAGCTTCAATCTCGGAAGCGGGATATAAAAATAACAAGGATTTGAAAGTGTATGGCGCGAATTAAACCTGCAGCCAAAAAAAGACGATTAGCCAAAGCCGGTAAAGAAACAGAGTCTGTTCCCACATGGGTAATTGCGCGGACAGACGGCAAAGTTAGAACTAACCCTAAACATCGAAGGAACTGGCGGACTGGCAGCATAAAGGCATAGGAGAACCATGACTATGATATCTGAAGCAGAGAAAGAAGAAACCTTACTGGAACCCGAAGCGGAAGTAGCCCCAGAGGAGCCCGCTGAAGAAGACCTTATGGAAACTATGGAGAAGGAAGTTGAAGCTGAAGAATCAGCGGAAACTGTAGAGACACCAGTCGAGGAACCTCTTGAGGAAGAAGTGAAGCCGAAAAAGAAGAAGAAAGGCGAAGAGGAAGAATTTGTCGAAGAGAAAACCTACACAATACCTCTGTCTAAAGCGCTCATTATGCCTCCGCGTAAACGTTCCCCTCGAGCTATGCGCATACTCCGAGCCTTCGTGATTAAACACATGAAGATTCCCAGCCGCGCTGAAGAAGAAGATGAATTGCCCCCAACGTTAACTATCCGTCCTGAAGTTAATGAATTCGTCTGGGGCAGAGGCATCGAAAAGCCACCGCGAAAAATCCGCGTACGTGCAACAAAGGACAAAGAGGGCAACGTTACCGTACACTTGGCTGAAGGAGCATAGTCTCCTTGCCGGTTTTTCTGACTAGCATCGTAAGCAGCGCAAGCATCGGCGTTTACTCCTTAGCCACTGACAAATTTGTTTTAATTCCTAAAATGGTTCCTCAAGACAAAGCCAGCAAAACGGCTGAATGGCTTAACGTTCCACTTATACACGCAAGCATCGGCGGCAGCTTGCTCGCAGGCGTTTTGGCGTGTGCAAACAGTAACGGCATAATTCTTTCTCCGTTTGCCCGCCAAGAAGAAATCGACACAATCAAGGCTGGCTTTGACGGGAACATCTTCGTGATGGAGAGCCGAAAAACAGCCTTTGGTAACTTGGTTTTAGCCAACGACAAAGGCGCCTTGGTGGATGCTCGGATGAAGCCACATATCATGAAGCAGGTTTCCGATGCTTTAGGGGTTGAGGTGGTTCCGGGCAGAATCGCAGGGCTAACATACGTTGGCTCGCTGGGGGCCGCCACGAATAAAGGGGTCTTGGCGCATCCGCTTCTAACCGAAGAAGAGAAAAAAGTTCTGGAATCTGTCTTTAAGGTTCCTGTGGATGTGGGCACCATAAACTGCGGCATACCCTACGTGGGTACAGGGCTAATTGCGAATTCTCATGCGGCGGTTGCTGGTTCTATGACAACTGGACCCGAGATGTTTATAATTGGGAATGCATTGGATGTTGTGCAGGAAGTTGAATAGATGAAGGTTTTCAGAGTAACCGGCAAGATTTACAAGCCGAACCTTAAAACGGATTTCGTCAGGGAAATGATAGCGGACAAGCCTGAGCACGCCGAAGAACGCGTCTACGCCGAAATCGGTAGCAGGCACCGCGTGAAACGTTGCCACATGAAAGTAACCAAGGTTGAAGAAGTTCCCGCGGAAGAAATTGAAAATCCAATTTTGAAGAAAATGGTCGTTGGGGCGTAAGCCTTGGCAGCTGTTGGCAGAGAAGAAGATGAAGTTCGTAAACTAAGCATGCAGCTGCGCTATTTTGAGCAGACCGCAGAGAGCCTACAGCAACGCTTAAGCATGCTAAACGCCGCTTTAACCGACTTAACCTACGCCAACATGACTTTGGAGAGCGTTGAAACCGAAAAGGAAAACGCTGAGATGCTTGTACCTATCGGCGGCAGCAGCTATATACGCGTTAAGCTTGCAGACCCAAACAAAGTGGTTGTGGGTATGGGTGCAGGTGTTAGCATGGAGAAAGACCTACCTGAAGCCAAAGCCATCGTGAAGCAACGCTTAGACGAACTGGAGCACACTCGACAGCAAGCGCAACAGCAGCTAACCCAAGTCGTCGACCGCATCAACCAAGACCGAAGCCGAATGGAAAGTCTCCTTTCAGGGATAAGAGCAGGACCGCAGTAGCGCAATGTTTGATAAGCTCAAGTCTGGGTTCAAAGGTTTAGTTACCAAAGTAACCACGGCTGAGCTTAAACCTGAAAACATGCGTCCGCTGCTTGAAGATTTTAAGATGACTCTTGCAGAAAACGACGTTGCCTTTCCCGTCGCTGACAAAGTCTGTGACGAACTGGAAAAGCGCCTGACGGGCGTGCAGGTGAAGCGGCTTGAGGACCGCAGAAAAATCGTGGAAGAAAACCTGCGGCAGGTTCTGCTGGAAGTCATGTTAACCGACAAAAAAATTGAACTCCTCAGCAAAGCAGATGAGAAACGCGGCAGAAAAGATCCTCTTACCCTGCTTTTTGTAGGCATAAACGGCACGGGAAAAACCACCACCATAGCCAAGGTGGCGCAGTTCTTCAAAGACAAAAAATACAGCGTGGTTCTTGCAGGCAGCGATACTTACCGTGCAGGCAGCATCGAGCAGCTGGAGGAGCACGCGAAGCGTCTGAACCTGAAGATGATTAAGCATCAGTACGGCGCAGACCCCGCCGCAGTAGCTTTCGACGCGGTGAGCCACGCCAAAGCCCACGGCACCAGCATTGTCCTAATAGACACCGCGGGCAGGATGCAGACCAACCAGAACCTCATGAGCGAGCTGTCCAAAGTGAAGCGCGTCGTGAAGCCTGACTTCACCATTTTGACGGTGGATTCACTGGCTGGCAACGATGCAGTGCAGCAAGCCGAAGAATTCAACAAGTGCGTAGGTGTAGACGCTACGATTTTGACGAAAGTGGACGCCGACGTGAAAGGCGGCGCCGCGCTCAGCGTGACCTACATTACGCAGAAGCCCATTTTATTCATCGGGGTGGGGCAGAGCTACAAGGATCTTGAAGTGTTTAACCCCGAAAAATTCGTCAACATGATTCTACGGTAACTGGCCGCCAAAGAATTCTTAGCGTTCTCGATGTGTGGCTGGCTGAAGGAACGGTTAATTACAAATATTTCTTCTTAGATACTTATTCAGTGGTGGTGTCTGTTTTTGGTTTCTGTAAAGTTGCCGAAGATGACTAAACCTGAAATTGACCAGTTGCTTTCGGAGCAGTTTTTGTGCCGCATCGCCTTCAACGGGGAACCTGCCCCCTACATTGCACCCTTCCAATACGCCTTCCTCAAAGGCGCCCTCTACTTTCACTTCACGGGATACGGCAAAAAACTTGGTCTGCTCAAAGAGGACAGCCGCGTCTGTGTAGAAGTTGAACAGTATACGCTTGACCTTGCCCAGTACAGTTTCGTCACGTTAGTTGGCAACCTGCAGGTAGTCGTGGATTTGGAAGAGAAAACCGCAGCCGTTAAGCGAATGGTTCAGGTCGCCAAGGAGAAGGGGTTGTCGCCTAATTTTCTTGCTGCTCACGGGCTCCCTGCAGGTTCTGCTTGGCCGTCTTTGAATTCGGTGCCCTCGCAGATAATCGTTAAGCTTGTTGATGTAGCCGACGTTGTCGGGTTAAAGTCGCCCTAAACGGAGGTGCACTGCAGAACATGTTTGTTTTACCTGAGGAACGTGTAACCCGCCTCAACGCCGCCGACGTAGCCGACAAACGCTACGTTCTCTACTGGATGCAGTCCTCGCAGCGAACCAACTGCAACATGGCATTGGAATACGCTGTTTCGTGGGCTAATAAACTGGAAAAGCCGCTGGTGACGTTTTTTGGGTTAACGCCTCGTTTTCCAAAAGCCAATCTGCGGCACTACACTTTCATGCTTGAGGGCATGCGCGATGTGGAAGCGGAACTTAAAAGCGTCGGCGTGAAACTGGTCGTTCAAAACGTATCTCCTGAATTGGGGGCGGTTGCCCTCTCAGAAGACGCCTGCCTCACCGTTACTGACAGGGGATACCTAAAGATACTTAGGCGGTGGCGCAGTTTTGCCGCTGCTCAAATGCGGGTTCCGTTGGTTCAGGTGGAGGACAATGTTGTGGTTCCTGTTGAGGTCGCTTCCAACAAGGAGGAGTACTCTGCAGCTACGTTGCGACCGAAAATTCATAAAAACCGCAGCCGCTTCCTGCAGGTACCTGAGCGTAATATGCCCAAGCGGAGTTCGCTGGGTTTACGGTTTGATTCTGTGGATTTAGCCGATGTTGACGCTGCCGTTTCCCGTTTAGGCGTGGATGCGTCAGTGTGTAAAGCAAAGGGCTTTCAAGGTGGCAGTAGCCAAGCAGAGAAGCGGCTTGATGACTATTTGCAAAACAAGTTAGCCGGTTACCCTGCGTCCCGAAATGACCCAACCGTTGACTTCACCTCTAACCTGAGTCCCTATCTGCATTTTGGGCAAATCTCGCCAGTTCCCGTTGCCGCCCAAGTTTCAGACGCAAATGCCCCTGCCGAAGCTAAGGACGCCTTTCTTGAGGAACTCATCGTCAGACGCGAATTAGCCCTAAACTACGTTTACTTCAGCGGCAATTATGACTCCTTTGCGGGGTTGCCTAACTGGGCTAAGCTAACCTTGACTAAGCATCAAGCAGACGCACGCGAGTATGACTACAGCCTTGAGGCGCTGGAAAACGCTCAAACCCATGACCCCTACTGGAACGCTGCCCAAACCCAAATGCGCCTAACGGGGAAAATGCACGGTTACATGCGTATGTATTGGGGAAAGAAAATTTTGGAGTGGACCAAAACAGCCCCCGAAGCATTTGATGTGGCTCTGTTTCTGAATGATAAGTATGAACTTGACGGCAGAGACCCCAACGGCTACACAGGCGTGGCGTGGTGTTTTGGTAAGCATGACCGTCCATGGCGGGAACGCCCAGTGTTTGGTATGGTGCGGTATATGAACGCGAATGGGTTAAAACGGAAATTTGACGCTGACAAATACGTCCAAACCGTCAAGCAACTCTAACCCTTTTCCTTTTTGTTGACTACAAAGTACACCCCTAACGCCTTGCCAAAAGCGGGAAACGCATTTTTCCCTATGCGGGAGCAAGCATCTGTGGGTACGCGTTGGAGGGGTGCTCTACATGTAGCAGCAGCATTAGTCCAAGGACGGTGGCGTGCCAGAATGAGCTGCCTGGGGCGTCGCTGGAAATCTGCCAGCCTCCGTCGGCAGCTTGTAATTCGATTACTCGGTTGATGAAGCTTTCGCTGACGCGTGAACCTTGCCCTGCAAGATAGAGAAATGCGGCGGCTTCAAGCTTTAAGTCGTTAATCACTTTAGAGTCGCTAATCAGCGCTGCGGTGGCGCTGTAAACGTTTTCAAGCGGCATTGGGAATTCGCAGCCGTTTTCCTGCATCCAGATGCTTGCCAGTAGTACATGCGTCAAATAGTATGTTCCTCTGTCTGCTGCAGTGTTTAGTAATTCAGGGTAGTAGTCTGGTGTTCCATTTATGTCGCAGTACAATGCGGGCACAATGATGAGGTCTAGCTCGCCGCTTACCCTGTTTAAATCGCCCTCCTGCAACGGGTTATCATGAACGGCGATGCGGCGAAGCACACGCATAACAGGAGCATCATCAGGGTTAGCCGCCATAACTTGGTCATAGCGTGTTAATGCGCCAGAAAACTCTCCGATTCCAAAGCGCCTATACATCACATCAAGCATCAACAGGGCATCTGGCTGGTATGTCCCCTTCAAAAAGCTGATGGCATCCGCAGTTGCCTCTTGCAGGTCTCTGGTTCTTGGTTCTTCCGATGGTTTTTGAAGTGCAGGAGGCAAAAATATCGCAACTGCCAATAAACTAACCACAATGATGACAACGAAGGTCACTAAGTATAGTTTCTTAATTGTTTCTCAATCCCCCTCTATTTGGCTACATTGCTTAAGCGGTGCACTGTTAGCTTAGAAAATTAATAACGTAGGCCTTTAAAATCTTTCGTGGTTAGAAACAAAACAGGTCCTTTTAAGCTGTAATCGAAAGCTTTGAGGCTGCAAGCTTTTCACAAGTTAATCTGTCTGTGTCAACAATTTGAGAAGAATTGCCTTTGCTGAGTATAGCCTGTTTTCTGCTTGCTCGTAGATGATTGATTTCTGGTTTTCAATGGCTTCTGCTGCTATTTCGTATCCTCTGTGTATCGGCATGTCATGCATGATGTATGCGTTGCTGGCTTTGAGCAGTTCAGGGTTGATTTGGTAGGGCATCATCTGTTCGATGCGTTTTTTCTTTTCTTCAACGAATTTTGCATCCGTGAAGAACTCCATGTCAACCCACGTGTCAGTGTAAACAAAATCCGCATCCGCAACTGCTTCTTTAACGTCTAAAGATTGCGTCCATAACCCTGTTCTTTTTGCTTCTTCTAACAGTTCCTCGTCGCGAGAAGCATCGTTGAAAATCGGCGTAACCGTCGTCAACTGGACGCCTGTTTTTGTGCAGCCTTCAATCAAGGAGTTGCAGACGTTGTTGTGGATGCCAATGTACACGAGTTTTGCGCCCTTCAATGCGCCTTTTTTCTCTTTGATGGTGATTAAATCGGCAAGGCATTGGCTTGGATGATACATTTCGTCGCAGCCGTTTATGACTGGAACCTTGGATGCCTGCATCATCTTCTGCAAATCCGCGTTACGCATCAAACGCGCCATGATTCCGTCAACGTTACGCGAAAGATACTGCACCTCATCCCCAAGGTCTGCCAACCCAAAATTCGTAGTCCGCCAATCAATGAACAGCGCGTGTCCACCCAACTGCGTCATTGCAACCTCAAAAGAAACACGTGTGCGCGTGCTGGTTTTCTGGAAAACCAAAGCCAAAGACTTCTGCTCCAAGGCTTTCTCGAATTTCTCTGGGTTATGCTTGATTTCGATGGCGTCGTCGACTAACTTGTTGAGTTCTCGGCTGGATAATTCTTTAAAGTTCATCAGATGCATACCTTTTTGCCTCCGCAGACAAAGGGTGAAAGCGGAACTCGGCAATTAAGCTTTACGGGAAACCTTTTTCTCTGCATAATACACTTTCCTTTGGAAGTGCAATCTGGATGATTCTGCTTGTTCACTCCACATGCGACATCGCAGGAAAAAACATAGCCCAACAGGTCCTGCAGCGTTATCCCTTCACAAAAACAAACCAGACCTACCAAGAAAACCCCCTATATCAAGCCCAAATCAGCGGAAAACACGTTGACTTCGTCACGCTCTCCGAGGAGTCCGTTTACGCTCAGAACCTCCAAGCAGACTTTGCAGACGCAGAACTTGTGGTTTTTATTTCGCGGCACAGCAGCCAAAGCGGAACCCCCACGCTCTCAGTGCATACACCTGGAAACTTTGGCAAAGCTGAACTTGGCGGATTGCCGCGTAGCGTTTCCGTTTCACCCGCAAATGCCATGGCTGATGCCCTCAAAGCCCTAAACCGCCTTAAACAGGAAATGCGCCTTGATTATGCTGTTTCTTTTGAGTGTACCCATCATGGTCCTTCACTGCAGGTTCCCACAATGTTTGTGGAGCTTGGCAGCAGCGAAATGCAATGGCGTGACCAAACCGCCGCATCCGTAGTTGCCCAAGCCGCTATGGATGCCATCGCTAAATTCGGCGACTCAACGTTGCCCGCAGTTTTAGGCATCGGCGGAACCCACTACAATCATAAATTTACAAAGATGGCTCTGGAGGGCGAAGTAGTGTTTGGTCATATGGTGCCCAAATACGCGGTTTCCGCTGTAGATGGCGCGCTTTTGAGGCAACTGGCAGAGCGGACTTTGGAGCCTGTAGACAGTGTGGTGCTGGATTGGAAAGGTATACGGAGCCAAGATAAACCTAAACTCTTAGCGGACCTTCAGCAGTCTGGTTTGTCGACAAGGAAAGTTTAATACACCGCATTAAGCCAAAGCTTGTAGCGGCAACAGAGTCAAATCTTGGAAGCCTAAATCGTTACAGTAATGTTTATTATGGCTAAGTGAAATCTTGAGTGTGCGGTTAATATGGGAATACGTTCATGGCTAGAACAGGCATCCAGAACCTTAAAGCTGTCTCAGAAACCAGACAGAGATGAGCTGTGGCTATCCGTCAAAATCAGCTTCTTAGGTATAGGTGCAATTGGTTTAATCGGCTTTGTCATCCGATTAATCGCTGTTGAAATAATTAGCTGACCCGCGGTGCAGCATAGAAGGCACGAGTAATGGAAAAAAAAGAAGAACAGTTTCAAACCAAAATTTTCGCTGTTAAAACCACCACTGGTCAAGAGAAAAACGTAGCTAGGCTTCTGTCCGCCAAAATTGAAATGGAGAAAATCCCCATAAAAGCCATCCTTGTTCCCGACACCCTTAAAGGTTACGTGTTCATGGAAGCTGATGGTCCACATCTTGTGGAGGAAGCAATCGCGGGTGTACGGCACGTGCGAAGCCGAATTCCCGGTTTGGTCAGCTTCAACGAAATTGAACGCTACATCGTCCGCAAACCCGTCATCGAAGATCTGGGCGAAGACGACGTGGTGGAAATCACTGGTGGACCCTTCAAGGGTATGCGCGCTAAAATTACCCGCATCGACAAATCCAAAGGCGAAGTAACCTTAGAGTTGCTGGAAGCAACGTTTACTTTGCCCATCACAGTTCACTCAGATTACGTAAAGCTGATTGAAAAAGGAAAAAGAAGTGAAGAATAATGGTTGAAATGAAAACTGTTGAACTGCTTGTGGCTGGTGGACAAGCAACCGCTGGACCTCCACTTGGTCCCGCTCTTGGCCCACTGGGCATAAACATCATGGCTGTCGTAACCAAAATCAACGAGCTTACCAAAGATTACGCTGGAATGAAGGTTCCCGTGAAAATCTCCGTGAACACCGAAGACAAATCCTTCGAGGTTACCGTGGGAACTCCAACCGCTTCAGCTTTGCTTGTGGCAGAACTGAAAGTGGAGAAAGGCTCTGGAACACCCAACTCTGTTAAAATCGGCGATTTGACCGTGGAGCAAATTGTGCGTATTGCCAAGATTAAGCGACCTGAGCTTTTGGCGAGTACGCTGAAGGGTGCTGCTAAAGAGATGATGGGGACCTGCGTGAGTTTAGGTGTCACCGTTGAAGGCAAAGATCCGCGTGATGTCCAAAAGGAAGTTGACGACGGAACGTACGACGAGATATTCAGCAGCAACGAATAATAAGCGAATATATTTATAATCCAAAACTAATCCAGTTTGATTACGAGGCTTCGAAATGCCCTTAGACAAGAAAACCCTGTTAGATGCTGTGAAAGAGGCAAAAGCCAAATCTGGGCAGAAAAAATTCAACCAGACTGTAGACTTCATTCTGGACATCAAAGAAATCGACATGAAGGCTCCTGAAGGCAAAATCACTGAGGTTGTTGAGCTTCCTCACGTTTCAGCTAAACCCAACAAAATCTGCGTTATCGCTACTGGCGAGTTAGCTTTTAAAGCGAGGCGTGCAAACGTTGATAACGTTGTTGAGCGTGCTGACCTTGAGGCTTTGGCTGGCAAAAAGAAGGATTTGCGTAAGATAGCCAGCGGGTTTGATGTTTTCATTTCTGAAGCTCCGTTGATGCCTACTGTCGGTAAAGTTTTAGGTCCTGCTTTGGGTCCCAGAGGGAAAATGCCTATTCCTATTCCTCCGAACGCTGATATTGAGGCTTTAATTAGCAAGTACCGCAAGACTGTGTTGGTGCGTATGCGCAATCAACCTGTTATCCAAATGAGTATCGGTACCGTGGATCAGTCGGATGAAGATTTGACCGATAACATTTTGGCTGTTCTCCGTGTTTTGGAGGGCAAGCTAAAGCGTGGGCTTAAAAACGTTGATGTTGCCTTCATTAAGACTTCTATGGGTAGTCCTGTGAAGATTAAACCTTAAGTTGAGAGTGAAATTTGTATGCCGTCTCAGATCGTGTTACAGGAAAAAGCTGGCGAAGTTGAAGAAATCAAGAAGTGGCTTGTCGCGTACAAGTCCATCGGTGTAGCCAGCTTGCAGAAGGTCCGTGCAACTCAACTTCAAGAGTTGAAGAAGAGTCTGCAGGGACAAGTGAATTTACGTGTCATGAAAAATACGTTGATGAAACTCGCCATCGAAAATCTGGACCGAGAAGACCTCAAGAAGCTTGAGCCCTATTTAGATGGTTCGAACATTTTGTTGTTCACGAATCTTAACCCGTTCAAGTTGGCGCTTATGCTCGAGAAGGGCAAGGTGAAAACCACGGCTAAATCGGGTGACATCGCCGCGATGGATGTGGTTGTTCCTCAGGGAAACACTGGGCAGCCTCCTGGGCCAATAATCAGCCAGCTTAACGGTGTAGGTTTGCCTACTCGAATCGAGTCTGGCAGCGTCTGGGTTGCTAAGGACACTTTGGTTGTCCGCAAGGGCGAAGCCATCAACGAGCGCCTTGCCAGTGTTCTGTCAAAGCTTGGCATTAAAGCGGTTGAGGCTGGGCTTTCAATGCGTGCTGCCTACGATGAAGGCTTAATGGTTTTGGAGGAACAGTTGCGCGTTGATGTTGAAGCCACACGTAAGAGCCTTTTGGAGAGTCAATCTGACGCTTTTGCTTTGGCGTTGGGTCTTGCGTATCCTTCAGCGGACACAATTGAGTCACTTCTGCAGGTTGCCCATCAGAAAGCTACTGCACTTTCAGTCAGCGCTGGCATCGTAACCAAAGATACAATTGCGGACCTGATTCGCCGTGCAAACGCCGAAATGGCAAGCTTAAACAACGCAGTAGAACAAGCAAAACCCAAAGCATAACCGAAACCCAATTTTTCTGGGTTCCACAGTTTTCTTTTCTTTTCCTTTTCTGTTTTTGAATGTTGTTTGGAGGTTTCTTCTTTGCTACTTTTTGCCTCTGTTGTGCTGCAAAAACTACCTCCCCCCGTTTTCTGCAACACCCGCAAAACGTTGCTTTTTTGATTCAGAGCCCGAAAAGGGTTTATGTTGCGTTTGAAAAAGGGTAAAAAAGGCAGCTTCTGGTTGTTTTTGGTTGCGGATTGGCTGGTTAGCTGGCGTTTGGGGCGTGAAACTCTGTTTATCTTGTTTTTTCTTTTTATGTTCAGTTCCGTCGTGAGTTTTTGTTTGTAGGAACTGTTGGAGGAGTGGGTGTGCAGAAAGTTTTAATGCTGACTTGTGGTAGTGTTAGTATGTTTTTCGTGAGTTGTTGTTATGAAGTTTGAGACTATCGTAGAAGAGGTTGTTCCCCGAGTTCGGGATGTGTCCAGTTTCCGTTTTCCCCGACCTGCTGAGTTGTCGTATAAGCCTGGGCAGTACATGCTGGTCACCATTAAATCGGGCGAGAAGGAGCTTATGCATCCCTTCAGCATCTCCAGCAGCCCCACCGAAAAGGCGCACATAGAATTCACCAAGAAATTCACCCCTAACGAGTACTCCCTTGCATTGCGGACTCTAAAGCCCGGCGCTTGGGCACGCATCGACGCGCCCTACGGGCAATTCACCTTTGAAGGGGAACACAAAAAAATCGCGTTGCTAACAGGCGGCATAGGCATAACGCCTTTTCGAAGCATAATCAAAAACGCCACTGACCTACAACTCAACACAGACATAGCCCTGTTCTACGGCTGCCGAACCCCCAGTGACATAGCCTTCCAAGACGAGCTGGAGCAAATGCAGAAACAGAACAGAAACCTCAAACTGGTCTTCATCGTGAACGAACCCGACAGCGACTGGAAGGGACCCGTCGGCAACATAACCGCTGACCTGCTAACCAAGATGTTGCCTGACTACAAAGAACGCATGTTCTATGCCTGTGGACCACCCGGCATGGTTGCGGCTATGACCAACCTCACTAAAGCGTTAGGTCTACCCGAGACGCAGCTGAAGCTGGAAAACTTCGCTGGCTACTAATCCTCTCCAATCAGGACTGTATAGCTCCCAAAGCCGTTCCCTTCTTCTTTTCCACTTTTCATAAGTGTTCTATTAGTCGAACAGTTGCGTGTTTTGCTGTTCTATAACAAGACTTTTTAGGGCTTTAGCCTTGTGGTTGCCTTGGGGATTGCCGCGTCAATAATACAAGCAACCAAACTAGTCAAATCGTTTGGAAAAAGCCTCGCAATTAACCAGCTTGATCTGCAGGTTCCTAACGGTATCTCGGGTTTTGTGGGGCGAAACGGTGCAGGAAAAACCACCACCATCGGCGTTCTGCTGGGGCTGCTTAAACCAGGTGGCGGCGAAGCAACCGTTTTCGGCTTAGATTGTTGGCAGGATTCTTTTCAGATTCGGCGCAGGCTAGGCGTCATGCATGAAATCAACGCTTACCCAGGCGGCTTCACCGCAAAACGTCTGTTGCAGCATGTTGCCCGCATCTACGGCGTAACCCAAGCTGACCAGCGCATCGCCCAATTGCTGGCAGAGGTAGGTTTAGCTGATGCCAAAGACAAACCGATTAAGGCGTATTCCGCGGGTATGACCCGACGGCTGGGGCTTGCGCAAGCGCTCCTTAGCGAACCCGAATTTGCCATTCTCGACGAACCTACGGCTAACATTGACCCGTTGGGGCGCATCGCGCTTCTGGAAAAAATAAAGGAAATGAACAAAGACCACGGAACTGGCTTTCTCATATCCACCCACATTCTGAGCGATTTAGAGAAGGTGTGCAGTTGGCTCAGCATAATTGACGGGGGCAGACTTGTTGACCAAGGCAGCGTCACCGACCTTGCGGCGAAGTACTCCGCGAACGTGTACAAAATCGGTGTCTCTGAACCCGCCGTTTTCCTTGCCAAACTTCAAGAGTTACCCATCGTTAAGAAAGCCTGGATTGAAGGCGACAACGTCTTTTGCCAAGTTCAAGACCCAACAGTTTTCTATAGTGAAATCCCCAAAATTGCTTCCAACCTCAACCTGCAGCTGAAAAACTTCCAGCATATGGTGGGTACCTTAGAGGAGATTTACACGCGAACCGCAGGAGGCACCTGAGATGGCGCAGCGAACGTTTTTGAGTTTAGTCCGCTGGGAACTCGAAGAGTACCTGAGTTTGCCCGTTCTTGCGTTTCTTGTCGCTTCAGCCATCGTAGCGGTTTTAGCGCAGTCCAACACTGTGTCCCCCATGCCCGGCAGAGCCTACATCAACCTTTACAACGGCTCTGACACTGTCATGCTCATCATGACTATCGGCGCAGGCGCTTTTTTTGCGCGAACATACGCAGGCAGCATCAGCAGAGGCGAAACCAAAATCATGCTTTCCTACCCCATCAAACGGTGGCAGCTTTTCTTCTCCAAATTCACCGCCATGTTCCTGATAATCTTCGTCATCTACGGAGCCACGTACTCTATGCATTTCTACTTAGACGGCATCGCCTTGTCAGAACCCATGTTTTTCGTGACGCTGCTGAGTTTCCTGCTGCAGCTTATGTTGGCCTGCTCCTTTTCCATAGCTGTCTCGATGGTGACGAAAAGCGAAATCATGTCGATTCTTGCCGCCGTTCTCCTTTTGATGGGCATCGACAGCGTGGTGGGCACCCAAGGCTACTTCTCAGCGCAGGGCAGACTCTACTACCTGTTCCAGTACTACGGGGAATTAACCCATGGAAGCCCACCTCTAGGCGACCAATTCATCGTCACGGCAAACGACGTGACCGTTGCAGTGCTGTTTCCAGCGGTTGTTACCGTGTTGCTGCTCATAGGTTCATACGTGTACTTCACCCGCTACCTGGAGGTTGACTAGCATGGTCAAAATAACTTGGTTAACAAAAACAGGTATCCTCATCTTCATAATCGGCGTTTCCTTCCTCGCATGCGCCTTCTACAGAAGCGGCTCAACCAACAGCTTCGGCTACGGACTCCTAGAGTTTATGCCCCTGAAACCAGACGCTTGGAACCCCGACAGCAACGTTGGCTTTACGTTTCCATATTTCTGGGCGCCACGCACCCTCCGGATGGAAATCAAAACCAACGCCCCCCTTGACGTCTACCTTCTGGATAGCTACGGCATGCAAAAATGGGTCAACGAAGGCAAACTTGAGCCCACGCTGACTTTCGAAAACACCCAAACGCAGATAGCCACCGTGGAGATTCCTCATAGAGGCAACTACGCGCTGCTGATTCATAACCCCACCAGCGACAACGCAGGCTACGAAATCAACAGCACCATCTACGGCTACGAAAAAGACCTGCTTTGGATAGGCATCGGCGCAGCCGTCGCTGGCATCATACTCGCAGCAGCCTCGCTTGCTTCATCGTGGAGGTCCAACAAAAAATGATTGTCTGTCGCCTGCTTAAAGTGGTTTGCTTCATCGCAGTTATCGTTGCTCTGATGTTTTCGCCTCTGCTTTTATGCTGCCACGTACAGTCCTTCGACGCTGCGCCCACTTGGCTCAAGAAAGATGTCTACATGGAGTATACCCTTCGGTCGGGCTTTTTTTTGGCACCTGAACCGCGCGTCATCGTTTTTGAAGGAACCGAGATAGTTGAAAACTACACCATTAAGCAGTTCGACAAAGGCGTCTTCCGCTGGATCTGCATAGATTTGGATGCGTCCACTGTAAAGATTGAGGTTGTTCTCAGTTTATGGATGCGAAATGAATCTGAGCCGACAGACCACAAGGCTACCCTGTTTGTTGACCCCGCTACGCGGGCGGTTTATGCCCAAAACGGCACTCTCCTTGGAACCACTCACTTGTGGGGGCCTTCTCATCCGAGGGAAAATCAGGAAATGGTTCTGTGGGATTATCCCCCTGATAGCGCCACAGGCACAATTTCCCTCACCCGCGACGGGAACCCTCTGTTTACGCCCCAGACGCCTCAAGGCGTGCAAAAGTTCTACTCTGTAAGTAACATCACGGGAACTTTAGGTGGAAAACCCATAAGTTTCTTTCCGGGCGAATTATGGTTTGAGTACGACACGGGTCTACCCGTTGGTTTACCTTCAATAGAACAAAATGAACCCGCCATTTCAGTTTTCGAGTTAAAGGATCTTGTCTGCAGTGTAGATATAGGCACCACAAACGTTGACATGGGTCCCGCAGAAGTACGTTTGGACCCCTACCAAATCTTCTCGTATATCGCCGTAGGAGTCGGGCTGACCATAATGGCGGTGGCGATTGTTAGACGCCGAAGGAAACGCCGATGACCCAAAAAAGGGTTTTGTTTGCCTGTTTATGGGTAGAATCGGCGGGTAGTCCTCGGAAACGGAATCGCGTCGATGATGTTGTCTAGGTCCAGCATCCAAACCAGCAGCCGCTCTACGCCCATGCCAAAGCCAACGTGTGGGACGGTTCCGTAGCGGCGTAGGTCAAGGTACCACTCGTAGTCCTCAGGCTTCAGCTCCTGCTCTTTCATGCGTTGGATAAGCTGGTCTTTGTCTTCTTCACGTTGCCCGCCGGTGCTGATTTCGCCGATGCGCGGAACCATCATGTCCACGGACAGGGCGATTTCAGGTTGGTCACGGCGTGTTTTGCAGTAGAACGCCTTAATCGCCTTCGGATAATCGTACACGAAGAACGGTTTGCCGAACTCTTCCGCCAGAAGCTTTTCGTCTTCGTAGCCTAAGTCGTCGCCCCACTTCAACGCAGAATTCTTGGCCTTTAGTCTGTCGATGGCTTCCGCATAAGTTATCCTGGGAAAAGGCACCTGCACCTGCGCGAGTTTGCTGATGTCGGCGCCTAGCTCCGCGAATTCTTTTTGGCAGTCTTCCGCCGTGCGTTTGCAGATGTGCTCCATGAGGCCTTCCTCGAACTTCATGAGGTCGTTCATGTCGGCAAATGGCCATTCTGCTTCCATGTGCCAGTACTCGGTTAGGTGGCGTATGGTGCGGCTTTTTTCAGCGCGAAACGACGGCGCAATGCAATACACGTTCTCCAGCGAGTAGATGAGGATTTCAAGGTAAAGCTGGCTGCTCTGCGTCAAATACAGGGTTTGGTCAAAGTATTTTAAGCCGAAAAGTGTGGAGCCGCCTTCCACCGCTGCAGAGATGAACATAGGCGGTGAAACCTCCGTGAAACAGGTTTTCCTAAAGTACTCCCGCGAGTACTCCAACACTTTAGCGCGGACATCCATGACTACATTCATTTTGCGGCTGCGCAGCCACAGATGACGCATGTCCCTGATGAATTCTTCGCTTTTGTCTTTGGCTATGGGGAAAACCTCAGCTAACCCGATGATGGAGACGGCTTCTGCCGCGATTTCGTATCCGCCTGGCGCCCGCGTATCTGGCTTGGCGACGCCCTCCAACGTAAGCGAAGATTCGATGGTGAGTTTTTCAGCTTCCGCCCAAGCGGTGGCGTTGGCTTTTTTAACTGTGCACTGTATGACGCCTGTTGCGTCTCTAACCACGAGAAATATGAGTTCTTTTCCTTGCCGTTTACGGTAAACCCAGCCGCGCACAGAAACCTGCTTGTCCGTGCAGTCACCGCCGAGGATTTCGCTGATTTTCACCAGAGCCATCTTGCATCAACCGTTCTTGAGTTTCTGCTTTCAAACGTAAATGCCTATCTATTTTAAACTTCCTAAACCACGCTTCTTAACTGTGCCTGCAGATCTTTGCTGGTTAACCTGTAAATTGTCCATTGGTCCATGGCTGCAGCACCCGTTTTCTTATAAAACTCAATGGCGGGCGTATTCCAATCAAGACACGCCCACTCCAGCCGTCCACAGTTTCTTGCCGCTGCAAGCTCCGCTATCGCCGAAAAAAGCGCTTTGCCGAACCCTTTTCTGCGCATCTCTGGCTTGACGTATAGGTCTTCGATGTAGATGCCTCGGCGCCCCACGAAACTGGAGAAGCTCTGGAAAAAAATGGCGTACCCAACCGCTTCGCCCTGATACTCCGCGATTAATGCTTCGGCTATTTTACGTTGAAAAAGCTCCTGCCTTATGAGCTGCTCTGTTGCTTCCAGTTGATCCAGCAGATTCTCGTAGGTCGCCAACTCCTTAACCATCTCAAAAATTGCTGATGCGTCCTCTTCCTCGGCAAATCTAACGGTGAATTCTTCCATCTGGATTTTGGTGCTGTCCCGCATTTCCCGTCACCCTCAATCTAACAAGGAAAACCAGCTTTATCTCCTTTCATCTAAAATCCTGAATATTTATGTCACACCTGAACTGATTGCTTTGAGCTAATAAGTGTTAATTCTCAAACTTTTTGCTGAGTAAGTAGAGTGAACGAGAGAGTAGCTGAAGATGAGAAGTATAGCGAAAGGCTAAAATTTAATCTACTAAAACAACGGTATTTTAGTTGTTATGACTATTCGGGAAATTGGTTGTTGCGGGGCATACTGTCGGACTTGTATGGTGCAGCAGAGGCAGAAGTACCCAGATGAGCGGGGCTGTTTGGGCTGCAAGTTGGGGTACGAGTCAGGCAAACGGGACTTGAGCAAGGCGAAGTGCGAAATCAAAGTCTGCTGCTTCCGAGAGAAAAACTTAGAAACCTGCGCGGACTGCCCAGCTTACCCATGCCAGATTTTGATGGGGTTCTGGAGCAAAAAAGGCTGGAAATACCAACAGTACAAAAAACAGCTTGAATTCATCAGACAAAACGGCTACACAGAATTCCTAAAAAACGCCGACAAATGGAAAGGCCCCTGCGGAAAACTGCCAACCCCCGCCTCTTAACTCTACGCTAACCGACCTATTTGGCTGCTAATAGCGATTCGATGCAGAAACTATAGCGGGGTCTATCTTTGCGCTTTTTTTATGCGTTGAAACGAGGCTTGTTGGGTGTTAGATTTCTTTGGTTTCTGGTTCGGAGATTTTGAGAAACGCCAGTAAGCCGAAGGGCACTGCAGCGACTGCAAGCAGCACGAAGGGTAGCCATGGCGCTACGTATGCGTATAGGAAGCCTACCAGTAGGTACGTGAGTGCTTGGGCGAGGTAGAGGAAGAATTGGAGGAATCCGACGGCTTTGCCTCTTAGGTCGCGGGGTACGAGGTCGCCTAGTATGACTTGGCTGCTGTTTACTCGGAGCATGTTGCCTAAGCCGAAGAGGGAAAGCGACAGCAAAAGCAGATAAAAGTCCGCCACTACAAAAAGCAGCATCGCAGGTATGTATAGTATGTAGCCTAAGATGAGGAAGCGTTTTCTGCCTCCAAGGTCCATTTTGAAGCCTGCCAGAACCGCGGGGAGGGCGATGCTAAGGTACATGAGCGCCATGACCAGAGCGTATTGCGCGCCTGAAATGCCCAGTACGTCGGTGGCGTAAACCACGAAGTATATTTGGCAGCCCGCCACGAGGCTGTTTATACCAATGGTTGTTAGGAACAGGTAGTAGGCGGAGCGGGGTACCTTGCTGAAAACCTGCCAGCTTTCACGAACCACCTTGGGGTACTCGCGGAAAGCCCGCAGAATTTGGGGGCGGCTGGATTCACCGTTGGGCGGCAGAGTCTCCTTAAGCTTTATCCGCAGGACGGCGGCTGCAAGGAACGCCACGAAAACTATGGCGTAGGCGACGCGCATGCCCGCATTTGACTGGGGGGAAACATACTCCCCATTCACCAGGACCAAGGCGCCAGCGATGAGGGGCGCAGGCAGAGCAATGAGGGCCATGAGAACTGACTGGAAATTCAAGCCCGTGCCCCGTTTGCTGGGCTCCAAAGAATCCAGCATCATAGCCATCAACGCAGGCATGTAAAGCAGGCAGAAGTTCTGTACAACCATGCCCAAGATGATGAACTGCCATGAAGGAGCCAAAACGAAGAACAGGTAGCTTAACGCCATGCCAAAGGACATGGTGGCTATGAGCCATCGGCGTCCATGTTTGTCTGCGAGGTAGCCGCCTGGAAACTGCACGAAAGCGATAACCAGTGAGCCGATGAAGAACATGACGGATAGCAGGAAGGGCGTTGCGCCAAGGCTCAGAAAGTAGAGGCTGTTGTAGGTGTCGGGAATTGGCTGGGTGCTGAACATCAAGACCCAGGTGACGATGAGGATTAGGAAGTTGCCTGTGAAAACCGAGTTTTTATCTTTTAATTTCTCCGTAAGCCCCATACTAACCTAAAGAATCTGCCGGCAGTTATTTAAGCTGAAACCCACAAATGAGGATAGCAACGCCAAATCGGTATCTTATTTCTCTGAGGCTTCGTCTTCAAATGAGAAGAGTTCCTCGATTGTGGCGTTGAGTACGCGGGAAACCCTGTATGCTAACCGCAGCGACGGGTTATACTTGCCCTTTTCAAGGAAAAGTATGGTTTGTCGGGAGACATCGACTTTTTCTGCGAGGGCTTCTTGTGTGATGCCGAGTTTTTCGCGGTGCTCCTTCATTTTTGTTTTCAACGGTTTATGCTCCTTGTTGGTAGAACCCGTATGAAAGGGTGAAAATGGTTAAGCCTTGGGAGAGCATGGCAGCGAAAAGGGGCATGGCAGCGTAGGCTTCTGCGGTTAGGATGTATGCCATTGTGAGAGTTGCTATGATGGTGTCGTAGATGAAGGCGTTTCGGGAGGCGCGTCCAATATTTTGTTCAATGCGTTCATCGCTTTTTAGGAAGACAAATAGTGTGAAGAAACTGAAGAAGGCAAACAGCCAAGGGTTGACTAAGCCGATTAGTCCTGTTAAGCCGAGGAATCCGAGGTATCCGAGTTTGTTTGTTTTCATGGTTCATCCAGTCCTGATGTAATACATTTCTAACGTTAGAATTATATTACGTCAGATATATTTAACACTTACGCTCAAAACCACCCCACCAAAACCCAAAAAACCAAAAACACCCAAAAAAAGTTAACCCACAAACAGAAACAAACAAAAGAAAAAACAAAAACAAAGAAAAAGAAAAAGGAAAAGAGGGAACTGCTTAATCCAGTTCTACTATAGCTAAGACCGAAAAGTCATCGAGGCTGTTGAGCTGCACTCTGCTCTGGCTGAATGTGTAGAGCACATCGTCGATGTATAGCGAGCGCGTAAGGTAGTGGTTGTAGTCTGTCCACGGGTAATCGCTTCTTATGGGCAGCGTTGGGTCATTCATCAAAGCCGCTGCGTCGTCAAGCTGGGTCACGTTGCCTTTCACCACAAAACCGCCGTCTAAGCTGACCTCAAAGATGTAGGCGCCCTGCCAAACAAACGTGCCGTACTGGCTCGACGAGGAGCCTGAACCGATTATAGGCTTTATCGGCATAGTATCGACGGCGTCGTCATTTTTCGGTGTCGGTCTATCTGGTTCATAGGTCGGCTCCACTATCAAGTACAGATTCACCGGAAGCACCAGCATGTTCCTTGAGGGGTCAAACAGGAACGCTTTGGGGTCATAGAGGGCGTCGCTGCTTGTGCCGCGGTCACCTATGATGATTTTCGCCATTTCTGTGGGTGCATTAACGTTGCTGACATCGAAGAGCGACAGTTTAAGTCCTTGGTACCACGCAAAGTCTATGCCTTCTTCAACCACAGCATCCTTGCCCAAGCCTATCAGATGTGTTTCGTCGTAGGGGTGCAGGTAGTCGCTGTAGCCTGGAATAATCAGTTCGCCAAGAAGCGTGGGGTTAGTGGGTTGACTTAAATCTATGACAAAAAGCGGGTCAGTATTTAGGTAAGTTACCATGTACAGGCGGTTTCCGATGAATCTGGAGGAGTGGAAGTTTTCGCCTGTGCCCAAGTTTTCCAGTTTACCCACCACGTCAAGGTCCATGTTTAAGACGTAGACGTTGTTCTGGCGTATGCCGCTCCAAGATGTTTCTGATTCGTACTCGTAGGAGGTGGTGACTATGCGGAAGTAGCCGTTGCTTTCGTCCATGGCGTATTGATTATGCACGTTACCTGTGACGTTGCCTTGTGCCGCAAACGTTAAGGAGGCACCTGAAACGCTGACGCGGTAGATGATTGTCCCTTGCCAAATTGGATGCATTATGGGATATTCTGGTCGGGCAATGATTGTTTGAGATGAGTTATCCTTATCCAGTGTAGGGGTAGCTGTGGGGGATGTGGTCGGCGTTATGGTTTCGTATTCAATATCGGGGTAAGTTATGTAGATGTTGCTGGCTGAGACGTAGATGTTGCCTGTGCCGCCCATCATTATGGTCATGTTTGTCGGTTGCTGTGTGGCGTCCATGATGTTCAAGCTTACGACTGTGGTGTAGCTGTAGTAGGTGTCTGATGCGCTTGCGTAGTAGATGTCTTTGGGTGAAACGTTAGCCACTTGAGGTCCAGCGAAAACCGCGGGCAAAATCACCGTGTCGTTTACCACGTAGGCGGTTTCGGTTACGATGCCGTACAGGTAGTCGCCTATCATGCGTGAGTTAACGTAGTTGCCGCTCATGGTGAAGTTTCGGGCTAACGTGGGGCTGGCTTTGCTGGAAACATCGTAAACGTACACGAAGGTTGTTCCGCTGTTCCAGTAAGGCAACGCTAATTCCGAGGAGTACTCATCGGAAACTTTGTTGTCCACAAAGTACCGCACGTACTGGTTCCCGAACACCGCAAGTTTGCTGCCGTCTTCGCTCAGGTAAATCCCTGAAAGATACGCGTCGCTGAAGGATATCTTGGCAAGCACCCTAGCATTCTGAGGATTCGCATCCAAGATGTAGATGGCTTGGCTGTTGTTGCCTACCATGTAGAGGTACTCGCCGTCGGTTTTGACTGTGTCAGCTTCGTCAACACCTGCAACTTGAATGTTAGTGGTAGAGAAATCTTTTGCACCTTGTTCAGCAGCGGCGGGGGCTGGAGCTACAGTTGGAACACTATTCCGGGTGTCGAGCGATAGTGTGAACTCCCCTACGCCTCCTCCAGGTACCGTCATCCAGTAACTGTTGCCATTGTTAGTTTCGCTTGCGGAAAGAAAACTTTTGAGTTCGTCGTAGGATTCAAAAGTTTTCATCGGCGAAACCTCATGGGCTGCAAAAGGCGGAATGTTAGGGGAAATCCCGGGTGTTACGCCGTAACTGTAAATGGTTGCTACAAGCAGAACTGCAAGGAGAACACCGATTAAGCCGTAGTTTCGGGTTTTTTTCATGACTTCTTTCTGAACCATGTTTTTTCACCTGATTTCCTATTGGCATGAGTTTATTTTATGCTAAGCTTGAGTACACTTTGTTCCATCTGTTAGTACGGACGCAGCGACCACATGCGGTAGGCTTCATACCAGAATACCACACAAACAACTGCGCCGAAAGTTATGATGAACAAGTTTTCGCGGGCAAGCCAGTTTAATCCCTGCATGAGAACCGTTAAGAACGCGACGTAAAATGTGGTGGAGAAGACAGCGTAGAAGAAGTATCTTGGAAATAGCAGTTTGCCCAACTTAACGTAATGCCGCAGCACACCGATTTTTACTTCGTTAACCAAGAAGTAATGCCCGCCTAACTCCTGCTTTTCAACCAAACCCAAATCGCGCAGCTGCTCCAGATGGTGATTTGCCACGCTTGGGCTGCTGAAGTGGAGTCCACGCTGGACCTCGCGGACGCTCTGGGGCGTGCCGCTTTTGAGCAGGAACCAGTAAACTTTCCAAGCTTTGCCCCGTAAGGAGTATTCAAGTTCATTTTCTTGTTGAGAGTTCAATCGTGACGACTCCACAGGGAGTAAATTGGGAGCTAGAAAGATATAAGTCCAATTCTTAGAACAAACGTTCTAAACCGTAAGTCAGACACGGCGATTAAGTTCAGAAAAGATGGATGCGCCTGCAGACCACGTTCACTTGAGGCTCAACTGGATACGTTCAGCCGTTTCTTCAGAGCCGCAAAATCCTCCATGAACCTGTTTCTCATTTTCGTGAAGCGCATCGCAGCCGACGGATGAACCGTTTCAATGTACTCGATGCCTTCCAATCTGGGCGCTTGCCACGCTACCTTCCCCATCAAAACCACAATCCGAGGCTTCACTAACTCCATTTGTGCCGCCAAATACGGTACACAAGCCTCTACCTCATCAGGAAACGGGGGTCTGTTCTGAGGCGTCACATGCTTAACAATGTTGGATACGAAAACTTCGTTTCGGTCGATGCCGTTTTCAGACAGCACCTTATTGAGGAATTTGCCTGCTCGACCAACAAAGGGTTTGCCTGTTTTGTCTTCTTCTGCGCCGGGGTTTTGTCCCACCAGCATTAACTTGGCGTTTGCGGGGCCTTCTCCGGGAACAGCGTTGTTTGTGTCTTTCCAGAGCTTGCATTTTCTGCACTGCGCTATTTTTGTGTTCAAATCCTTAAGCGACATGTTTTCTACCTTGTTGTTGGTTGTTGACAATCACAAGTGTTTAAAGTAAAACGTTTCTTATATTAAAGCAGAGTTCGCTGTTTCGTGGCTAACTGTGATTTGTAGGAGGGAAATTTGGATAGTTACCATCCTGAATCCGAGGCTGACACGTTTCTTGTTGAGGGTAGCGTTAGCTTTTGAACCCTTAGCTCCAACAGCTATCTCGTTTTTTACCTCCAGACAGGTGCGTGGCTGGAAAGAACAGGGGTATATACTCGACTACGCAATCCGCACTAAACGGCTTGGCAAATTTCACTACAAAATTAAGCTGGATTTAGAAGTTAACCAGAATCAGCTGCACCACTTTTTCGTTCATGTGTTACCCAAGTATTCTAAAACGTTAGGGAGGTGGTTTGATGTCTGAAATGTCTGAGAAGAAGGGCAAAGTGAAGCTGACGCTTGAATTAGAAATCAACGAGGAACTCATGGACGTAATCAAAGAAGGCATGACCAAGATGCACTGGAAGATGCCCGAGATGATGAAGCGCGGCGAAGAAGAAAAAAAGTAACGCCTAACACGCCTTCACCGTTGCCCTCTTCTTAATCCTTTTTTCAAACCAAACTCAAGTTTAGAAACGTTTTATACCCGCCCCGAAAATTCCGTTCTCTAGGTGAAGCCTGTGAAGTTTTTGATAATCCAAAAAGTGAAGCGGGAGGTTCCAATGGAGAAGTGGGCAAAGCTGCTTCCGCTTCAATTCAAGTATTTTGACCGATTGAATAAACAGGGAACGCTTGAAGTAGACTACCACCTCATCGGTCAGCAGGGCAGCATGCTTATTCTAAACGTGGATTCTGATGAGGTGCTGTCACGGGTTATCGGTGATGACCCTTTGTTCTTTCACTTGGAGCGCGAAGTGTACCCGTTAACCACCCGTGAAAACCACGCGAAGCAAATCAAACAGTTGCTTCAGAAGGAGTAAACAGCAGTCATGGTTTGTCACGGCGGATTCTCTTTGGACGACGCCAAACGACGTGCATGGTACAACCCTGACGCGATTCTACATGACCTCGGCTTGCGGGCAGGTAGGGTCTTTATAGATGTAGGCTGCGCAGACGGCTTCTTCACCCTTTTAGCCGCCAAAGCAGTGGGCGCAACCGGAATAGTCTATGCTGTTGACAGGGACGCTCAAGCCATCGAACGGTTAAAAGCCAAAGCTGAACAGCAGAACCTCTACAACATCAGGGTCAAAGTTGGAGCCGCGGAGGAAACCGTTTTCTGCACTGCATGCGCAGACTTTGTCTTCTACAGCATGGCGCTCCATGACTTCGAGGACCCATTGCAGGTTTTGCGGAACGCCAAAAAAATGCTGAAGCCCACGGGGATGCTTGCGGATTTAGACTGGAAGAAACAGCGTAATGCTTCTGGTCCACCGTTTGAGATTCGTTTCAGCGAGCAAGAAGCCGTGGAGCTGATGAAAACCGCAGGCTTCATGGTGGTTAACGTAAAAGATGTGGGACCATACCATTACCTCGTCACGGCAAAATCCAACGAACGCTAAGAGACCTCTAGCCATCCCCGAAGCCGCATTCAGCCTCAGCTATTCTTTTTTGAAAATTGACCGCGCATCAAATCCTGAAAGTAGCCAATTTGTTTCTGCAACCAATTCCCAGAAAAGTTTCAACTTTCATGTATATATCTGCATGTTAACAAGCCATAAGTACTTCACTTGCTGATTTGGGCTTAGAGGATGTTAACATGTCTGAACGATTCACTAAAAAATGGGAAAGCAAGAGAGATGATAACTCTTTTCTTGACACCTTACGCGGGACAGTTAAGCAGCAACCGCCTCTGAAACCTCGGCTTGACCAAGCGGTTAAGCGTCTTGACATGCAAATTAACCGTCTAGACCAAGCCAACGAGAAATTCGCGCAGAAAGACAAAGCACTCTTCACCAAACTTGTTGACGCCTACACCAAACACGACACAGCACACGCCAACATCTACGCAAATGAGCTGGCAGAAGTTCGCAAGATGTCACGACTAACCATGAATGCACGGCTCGCTCTAGACCAAGTCTCCCTTAGAATAAAGACAGTCACAGAATTCGGAGACATCGTAACCACATTGGGACCAGCCATAGGCGTCCTACGCAGCGTAAACGTTGGAATGTGCGGCGTTCTACCTGAAGCAGAAAACGAACTCGGCAGCATCGGCGACATGCTCAGCGGCTTGATGCTAGAAGCAGGCTCAGGCAGCGGCATGACCCTCAACTTCGGCAACGTAAACGAAGACGCATCCAAGATACTTGCAGAAGCAGCCACCGTCGCAGAACAAAGAGTCAACGCAAACTTCCCCGACCTACCCCCGGGGTTAACTGCAGGCTCAGCCAACTCGAAATCGCAGACCTAACCGCTCCCCCTTTCAGCCCCTACCTTCCCTTCTTTTCTTTTTCCTGTTACAATTAGCATTTTAGTTTTTGTAGTGGTTCTGTTTTGAAATCGGAGTTTTAGCCCCATTCCTGCTTCCAGAATTCCGCTTCGAGGTTGCTGTCCTCTTCGCGGGCATCAGAGCCCGTTTTGACGGCGCCACAGCGCTTGCAGACAACGCATTCATCTGGCATTTCGGCTCCGCAGTTTCCACATAGCCAAACCAAATTTGTTCCTCCAAGAATCAAGTCTGAGCCTTTCTTGAATGAAACAGTTGCCCCACAAGTGATATATGTAATTTACGCAAATACACCCACGCGCACTCGGTTCCCCAGAGTAACACAGAAAAACTTTTGCGCGGAAACCCCTGCACAGAAACCGTTTTCATTTGTAGCTGCCTACAAAGTTTTTTACCCTCAGGAAACCATATTCATCGAGGAGAAAACGCTTGTCGAAAAACAGTGTAATCATAATCGGGGCAGGAATAGGTGGCTTATCCGCTGGATGTTACGCGCAGATGAGCGGCTTAGACAGCCAAATCTTCGAGGTGCATAACAAGCCCGGCGGACAATGTACCGCTTGGAAAAGAAGCGGCTACGTCTTCGACGGCTGCATTCATCACTTGGCAGGCTGCAGACCCGGATACCTGCTGTACTCCATGTGGGAGGAACTTGGAGCGTTACCCACGCGCACAATCATTTTTCCAGAGGACATGACGCAGGTCGAGGACGAGAACGGCAAAGCCTTCCATGTGTACACTGACCTTGACCGACTGCAGCAGCACATGAAAGAAATCGCGCCTCAAGACGCCTCAGCCATAGACCGATACATAAAAAGCGCCAGTGGGTTCACGCATCTGGACCTGCTGGAAACTGCTCTTCTCAGCGGAGGCGCCTTCGCCAAACGTCTTCCCAGTTTGCTGAAGTTGGCAAGGTTGGGGGCACCCATGAAGGTTTACGCGGAAAAATTCAAAAACCCTTTTCTGCGCAAAGCTTTCCCCACAATCCAGTATGACTGGCCCGACACGCCTGTGTTTGTGCACCTTAACATGATTGGGAATTGTGATGCAAAAAATTATGGGGTTCCCGTAGGGGGCTCTTTGGAGTTTTCTAAAGCCATCGAGCAGCGGTACAGGCGTCTGGGCGGCGAACTGAACTATAACTCGTATGTTAAGGAGGTTCTGGTTGAGGACAACAAGGCGGTGGGCGTCAAATTGGTGGATGAAACCCTATACAAAGCGGATGTTGTGGTTTCTGACGCCTTTGCGTACACAACAATCTTTGACTTGCTGGGCGGGCGCTTTGGGAACCAAAAAATCAGAAACCAATATTCTACACCTTCCGACAACGCGGTAATGGGGATTCAAGTTTCCTTTGGGTTAGCCAGAGACCTATCCAAGGAGCCTCGCGCAATGGTGCTTTTCCTCAAAAAACCCGTGAAGATAGCCGACAGGGAACACGACCGACTGGACCTTGAACTGTTCGGCTACGACCCCACGCTTGCCCCCGTGGGCAATTCCGTCCTCAAAATTCTGCTGGACACCAGCTACAGCTTCTGGAAGGACCTCTACTACGACAACCACGAAAAATACGAAAAAGAAAAAGCCGCTGTAGCAGAAACGTTGCTAACCGAACTGGAAACCCGTTTTCCCGATATCACAAGCCAAGTGGAAGCCCAAGACGTAGCCACACCGATAACTATGGAACGCTACACGGGCGTCGGACAGGGATTCGAAAATAAACTTGGCTTCTTCGAAGGCATGTCACTGTTGAAGGGACCGCCCCAAACCTTGCCACGGCTAAAAAACTTTTACATGATAGGAGCCACCGCAGGCGGCGCGGGGATTCCAGGATGTGCTGCGCAGGGACGAAACCTCATCAGGAAAATCTGCAGAGAAAAACGGGTGCCTTTCACGCCGACCAAAAGCTAAAAGACGTCAGCGGGGGCTTTGCCAACTTTGTTTACGAGTCTTCGCAGCCTTTGAAACTGCTGCTGCAAATTCAAAATCCAGGGTACAGATGTCCCGAAGGGTTGACAGCGCCCTTTCAATATGGCTTCTGCTATATCATCTACGTTCGGCTCAGCGTCAATGGCTGTGTAGGCGAAGCCTATTTGCGGACCATAATGCGCGTCCGTCCCCGCCACACGCGAAAGCCCAAACCGTTTTGCTGCCTCCTCCGCTTTTCTGACGCTTCGACCAAACGGGAACGCTCGGGCATTAATGATTTCGACGGCGTCAAACTTTGCGGAGACATGTTCTTTGAGGCTGTACTTGAAGAAAGTGTACGGGTGGCAGGCTACGGCGACGCCTCCTGCAGCGTGGATTCTATCCACGGTTTCGTCTGCGCTGAGACCTTTTGGGATGACTTCGGTGACGTTGAGCCCCACAATGTGCCCGTGCATGCTGGAGACTTCGATGCCTGGGATGATGCGGAAGCTGGTTTCTTTGGCGATTTTCAAGGCGCCCTCCACACGGTTGTGGTCGGTGACCGCGACCGCGTTTAAACCGCGTTTCTTTGCAAAATAGATCAGGTCTTTGGGGGATATGAACGAGTCTGAACTGTAGATGGAGTGAACATGGAGGTCAGCGTTAACAACCATTTGCCGTCTGCTCCACTTTTTAGGCTGCCTTTGATTTTTCTTCTCGATTTTTCTGCAGCAGATCATCCAGTGCCTTCGCGTCAGCGTCAATTTTGTGGAACAGCGGCTGCGGCTTACCCACCTTATGCCCCGCCTCCAGAGGCGTGACGGCTTCATCCCAGCGTGTCACTTTGCCCGATAAACCCAGCGTGTGCCACAGTTCATCGGCTCTGCTGGGCATGAAGGGCGCTGAAGCCACGGCGAGGGCTTTGACGATTTGGGCTGCAACGTAGAAGATGGTTCCTGCCTTAGCGGGGTCCGTTTTGAGGAGCTTCCAGGGTTCCTTTTCGTTGAGGTACTGGTTGCCCACGCGGCTTAGGCTTATGAGCGTGTTAGCTGCAGACTGCAACCTCGCTGCTTCTAGGTCGCTTGAAATGGCTTCGACCTTTTCCCGTATGGTTTTGAGGATCCCTTCATTGTCAGCGTCTAGTTTGGTAGCGGCTGGGACTTCGCCGTTGAATTTGGAGTTGATGAAGGTGAGTGTTCGGTGGATGAAGTTGCCGTAGGTGTCGTTGAGGTCTGCGTTGATTTTTGAGGTGAAAACTTCCCATGTGAAGTCGCTGTCTTTGGTTTCGGGGCGGGTGGCGATGAGGAAGAAACGCCAGTAATCCACGGGGAACATTTCGAGGGCTTCGTCTATCCAGATGCCGATTTTGCGGCTTTTGCTGGCTTTCTCGCCTTTGAACTGCAGAAATTCGGTGGCGGAAACGTTCCAGGGCAGGTTGTAGTTTTCGCCTGACGCCAACAGTAGCGCAGGAAGAATTATGGTGTGGAAGGGTATGTTGTCTTTGCCCACGAAGTAGAGGGTTTTAGCGTTTTTGTTGAACCAGAATTCCCGCCACCTCTCAGGTTCCCCCATCCGCTGACACTGCTCTATGGTAGCAGAGACGTAGCCGAGAACCGCTTCAACCCAGACGTAGATGGTTTTGCCTTCGGCGCCTGGAAACGGCGCGGGAATCCCCCATCCGACGTCGCGTGTGACCGCGCGTGGCTTTAAACCTTCTTTTATCCAGTTCAGACTGAAGGCTTTGGCGTTGCTGGAGATTTGTCTATTCTCCTCCAAGAACTTGCATAGGGGCTCAGCGAACTTGGAGAGGTCGATGTACCAGTGCTTGGTTTTTTTGATGACGGGTGTGTTGTGGCAGATGATGCAGTACGGTTCGTTAAGGGTGGTGGGTTCCAAGAGCCTTCCGCATCGGTCGCATTGGTCTCCGCGGGCGTGTTCGTAGTCGCAGTGTGGACAGTGCCCCTCTACGAAGCGGTCGGGCAGAAACCTCTGGTCATGCTCGCAGTACAGCATCTCCGTTTCTTTTTCGAAAATGTAGCCGTTCTGGTAAATTTTCATCATATGCTGCTGAACAAATTCCCTGTGAACGGGGCTTTCGGTGCTGGTGTAATTGTCAAAGCTGGCATCCCACCTGCGGAACAGTTCAGCGACTTTGGCGTGGTTGCGGTCGGTCAGCGCCTTGGGCGTGATTTTTTCTTTCATCGCCTCAACTTCGATGGGTGTGCCGTGGGTATCTGAGCCGCTAACCATCAGGACATCTTCGCCCTGCAGCCTGTAGTACCGTGCGGCAACATCAGCGGAAAGCACGGAGCCCACAAGGTTGCCAAGGTGCGGCGTCACGTTGATGTAGGGCCAAGCAGAGGTTACAAGAACTTTTTCTGGCGTATGAGCACTCTCCAATACTGTAAGCTTGATGTTTAGAGGTGATATAAATTCTATTACTTAAACGGTGACAACGCAGCTTCCAGCATCAACCAACCCCAAAGCAAAGACGCTACCACCCCGCCTGTTTCCCAAAGAAATGGGTGGGTGTGCCCGTTTAAGCGGTGATTTCTCGGACAACCACGGTTTCGGCTATGTGATTGAAGAGCCGTTGCCGCGATTTCGGGTAGAGAATCCAGCCTAATAGGGCATCAATCGGCAGCAGGAAGGCTTTTCCCACGGTTTCCAAGGCCGCCTGACCTGTAGTTATACGTCCGCCGTCCACTCGAACCACACGCAGCCGCATAGCCCTCTTGCCTACTGATTGCCCATAGGAAGCGTCCATAAAGAACCAGTAAAAGAAGTACAGGACACCGCTAACGTTGAAGAAAGGCACCCAGACGGGCCAATCAGACCACCAAACAAAGTGACCGACCGCCAGCCAAGAGAACAAGCCAAGGATGCTAAGTACTACTGAGATGAGTATGGCATCTATGAGCCACGCTACAAACCGTTCCCCCCAGAACGCCAGCTTCAACCCCGAAGCCACAGGTGCATCTGATCCCCTTGGCGCCGCCGCTGTTGCTTGCTCAGGTGCAACGGATGTTCCGCATTTGGGACAGAACATGTCTTGTGCAGTTAACTCGTTTCCACATTTCCTACAGTAGGGCATATCAGTCTCCTCACGAGACTTTATGGTGTTCCGATATATCTGCTTTCAGATAAGCCCTTGGCTGGTGTAACGCTTAAATTCTAAAAGTTGCACTGTAGTTTTGGGTCTGGTTATGTTTTATTGCCGTAACTGTGGAGCTAAACTGGATGAGGACGCAAAATTTTGTCGCGTCTGCGGTGCACCCGTAGAAGCTTCTGTCCCTGCGGAGGTTCCTTCGCGAAGAAGACCCCGAGCAGGCTACACCGTGGTCGCCATTATCTCGATAGTGCTTTTGCTGGTGGCGTTTTTTGTTGCAATCGGCGCCTTCTTCCCCGTTAAGTCGGTGCACTTCAACAGGACATACGAAGCTTCAAAGATTGCAGGTGTGGACACGGTTAACTTTGATTTTGACGCGGACGTTGCGGATGTCAACTTGATTGTAGCCGATTTACCCACTCAGGTCGTGAAGATGGAGGTTTTTGCGAACGGCAACACGGGGCTCTTCGGCTCAGAAACGCATCCGCTCGAAGTAGTTTTCACTAACCAAACTTTGGGAGGTAACCTGACCGTAACCTCGGATATTTCAAGGGAGCTGCTATGGCCCTTCTCATTTGACCTGCAAGTAACCTGCAACATCTACCTCGATTCCTCTGTTCCCCTGAACATAAACGCAAAAACCTCAGTGGGACGGATAAGCATGAACACAAGCTCCCCCGTAGCTTTCCAAGATTTAACCCTGCGGAGCACAACGGGCGGTGTCGAAGCCAACATTACGGAGGATACCACTTTAACGAAAAACGTTTCCCTTTCCACCACAACGGGCAGCGTCCGCTTCATCTGGGATAACGTTCAGGTCACAGGTAATGCCGCGTTGAATTTGGCAACAACCACAGGTTCTGTGAACGCAAACGTGACGCAAACCCCGCCGCTTGCAGGTAACGTTTCGGTAAACGCCGTGACAACCACGGGCAGCGTCAACGTCGACATGGACATAAGCGGCAACGTGGGAGCGCACTTAACGTCACACACAACCACTGGAAGCATATCTGTTGATGTGCAGAACTTCAACGGCGACAAATCCCCCATATACTCCAACAATTACCCCGCAGCAAGCAACTTCTTGATGAACTTGGAAACCACAACGGGCAGCGTCCACATAACCGCAACCTACCAACCAGCTGAAGCTTCCCTGCAGGAGCAAATCCGAGACGCCGCCATGACCTACATAAAAACGAATCACCCCGAGACAGCGCAGTTCATGGACAACCTCAGCTGGACAGGCGGCAGAGTAGACAGAGGAATGATTGTCGGCTCGGAACTCTACACTTACCTCAGCGGCGGATGGAACTTCACCATGACATACCCCGTTATCCCCAACCCCATCTACAGCATCACAGCCGACTACCAAACGCAGGAAACAGGCATACCATACAGGGTAATTTGGGAAGGCACATGGCAAAACAGCACAATCACCGAGAAAAACTACGTTTTCGCCCAGTAACCACCTAAGTTAGGGTCGAAGGGCCAAATCCTCCCCGCCCACCATAAAACTTAATTTTAGGCCTGAAACGCCTTTAGCTTGGTCAATGGATACGCCAACAGATACTTGACAGGGCAATCCTAATTCTAAGGTTACTCTTTGCAGTCTATGCTTTTCTTAGTCAAGAAAAGTTGACAAATCTTCCAGCGGCTTAGTCAAGATAAATTGACAAAAATCCTCATAAGACAAACAAAACTAGCATCTAACTGATGCCTGTAAACAAAAGAACATTCATGACGCTAACAATCATTTCTGCACTCCTACTTTCTATATTCATGACTGAAAACTTTGTTAAAGCCAACCCCAACGTTGTAATCTTTCCAGACAGCCCTAATATGACTCTGCCAATATTAACTGTGCAGACACCAACCCAAAATGGAAGTTACCCCATAGGTGAAGCCATTTTAGATTTCAACGTTACTAAACCAGATAATTCATGGTTTTGGGGTGGATATGGAATACCTCCCAGCAGTGCTATAGCAAGCGTCAGTTACTACATAGACGGGAAATATGTTCTTGTTTACAACAGCAACAGAATAGATGATCGGCTACCCGAAAAAAATCAGTACACCATTAAATTGGAGAATTTGACAGGGGGTAAACATGAAGTGGGAATCGAGGTGCACGCATGGCATTTCTATGGAGGCTTGACCACCACACCTCAAAAAGAACAGAACAGCAAATCAATCCAGATAGCATTTTACGTTGATGCCAATCCTCCAAAAATCTCCAATCTGTCTATAGAAAACAAAACCTACACTTCTCCTAATCTTGAGTTTAATTTCACAGTTGATAATCAACCTTCCTGGACAGGTTACAGCTTAGACAACCAAGAAAACTCTACCGTATCAGTGAAAGCTGTGTTAACTGGCTTTAATTCTACCATAAAGGGAAAAAGTATGTTGACAGATTTATCTGAGGGCATTCACAGTATCGTTGTTTACTCAAACAATTCAGCTGGCACAATGTGCGAATCTGACACTATTATCTTCACTGTAAACACTCCAACACCTACACCAAGCCCCACACCAACCATGGAACCTACAACTGAACCTACCCCAACTCCCACACCACCCCCTTCACAGAATCCCTCACTGTCTTCTAACTCATCACCAGCCCCAACACAAGAACCCACCACAGAACCTACTCAAACAGCTCTTCCTACAGCAAAGCCAAACTCAGAACCAGACAACAACAGCCTGTCCATTCTTGTTGGAGTAACTGCTTTGATAGCAATCACCGTTTTAGCTTTAACGATTTACTTCAAGAAGGGCTACAAAGAGAACTAGAGGAAATTTTTGAACAGGTCAACCTTAAAACTTCATTTCTTTTACCTCCTAAAGCTTTAAACAAAACCTTCGCTATCTACAGTGCATACGAAGGTGACGTTTTTGGGTGAAGAGAAAAAGTTTACAGTTGAGGAGCTCTCAAAATTCGACGGAAGAAACGGTAACCCCGCATACATCGCATTCAAGGGGAAAGTTTACGATGTTTCCGATAGCAGCTTCTGGCTGGATGGGGACCACCTTGGCGCGCACCAAGCGGGAAAAGACCTCACCGAAGAAATTGACATGGCACCTCATGGCCCTGAAAACGTGGACCGCGTCAAAATCGTAGGCGTACTACAGTAGATAGCGCCTTCTGCAGTGTTTGGTTTCTGTCTGGGAACTCTTATTAGAAAGTTTCAACCCTTACTATAGGGTGATGTTTTGCCTTCTTTTAAGTGTGCAGACATTGGCATGAAATGTGGTTTTGAAACTTCAGCGGCAACCGAAGAAGAATTGATGAAGAAAATTACAGCCCACGCCGCGTCGGTGCATAACATACAAACGGTTTCTCCCGAGCTGGCACAGAAGATAAAGAACGCCATCAAAGTAGAGCCGATGACTCGGTAAGTTCTCAGCCCACGCTGCTTTCACAATTTCCCCTCACTTTTTCTTTTTTCCACCCGCCTCACAAAAGCACGCGAATCGTTCTTGAACAGAATCAGAAAATGACTTGCAGCACTTGATCCACTTTCCGCAAGCCATCCACCGCGGCTTTTGCGTCTTGTTTGCCCAGTTTCTGCTTTTGTCTCAGCGCCTCAAGCTTTCCAACCGCGGACTGAACGGCGTCGAAAGCGGACTTGAGGTCTAAATCGTTGTTCATATGCGTCTCAAACACCGAAACTAACCTTTCCGCTGCACGTTTCCCCGCGGGAGTTGAGCCTTCGGTTTCGGTTTTCTGCAGCGCCGCCACCGCCTGCTTGAGGGCGTCGAGTTTTTGGCTTGTCTGCGCCAGGTTTTCCCAAGTGAAGTTCTGTTTCTGCCTGTAGCGACCATAAATTAAGAAGAAGCGGATGTGCTCGCCGCTGTAGCCTTTCTCGGTGAGGTCTTCAGGATAGAGAACGTTGCCTTTGCTTTTCGACATTTTTTCGCCGTCCACACACAGGTGCCCGCCATGCAACCAATAGTTTGCGAACGGTTTGCCTGAAACGGCTTCTGCCACGGCAATGGTGTAGTCGTGGTGCCTCACAAGGTTATCAACGCCACCGCACGCCACATCAATCTGGAACCCCAAATGCTCAGTCACCATGGCGGCGTCCTGAATGTTCCACGCGGGTCTGCCCCTGCCGATATCGGTGTCCCAGCAGACCTTGTCGTTTTTCCTGCAGCCACGCCACAAAACGAAATCGCCCCTATTCCAAGGCGACCCCTGATAGGTGTCTAGGTGAAAGCGCCGTTTCTGTTTTGGCCACTTACGCATGTTTAGATGGGCGAGTTTGCCAAAGCCTTTGAATTTGAGGGGGTCGTAGTAGATGTTTTCTGCGCCTTCATGTGTGTATTTGTAGGCGATGCCTTTCTCCATAAGCATCTGAATAAGCTTTACCGCGGGGTCTATTATGGTGGAGGCTCGGACAGAGTAGTCAGGGGGTTTAATGCGGAGTAATTCGAAGTCTTTGAAGAATATGGCTTCGTTGCGGTCGGTAAGTTCATCAACTGAAACTCCAGCGACTTCGGCGTAGTCTACGGCTTTATCTTCGATGTTTGTCAACGTCACCAAGCGGGAAACCTTGAAACCTAAATACTCCAAGTAACGCTGCAAAACATCCTCAAAAAGGAAGGTGCGGTAGTTGCCGATGTGGGGACGCTGATACGTAGATGGCCCACACGTGTACATTTTGACTTTGCGGTCTTCAGCTGGCTGGAACACCTCAAGCTTTCGGGTTAATGTGTTGCAGAGTTCAAGCATGATTTCCGTTTCCCTCTGGTTCAAGTGAAGCGTCGCGGACTCCTTTTTTCGCCACGTTAGCCATCAAGAACGCACCCCTTTCCCAGTCTCCAAGGAACCTATATCTTTTTCTGATTGACACCATCGCACAGGAGGGGTCACTGCCTGATGCGGCGGCGAAAATACCGTTATAAGCTGCGTCGCCAAGATGTATGCGGGTAAACGGTTTGTCTGAAAAAACCCTGAAATTAGGTGGCTTCCAATGCAGAAGTATATTGTTCCACGCAGAGGGCGTGCCCGTCGTCTTTTTGCATGGTTTCTCGTACACCAGTGAGGTTTGGCAACGCATCGGCGTTACCCCTCTGCTTATGGAGAAGCATGTGCCCTTTTTAGCGTTAGATATGCCGTATGGCTCCAAAAGTGAGTGCATACCTAAAACTCATGACCCCCAGAAAAACGTCGCCTTCGCCAAACAAGCAATCCATGATGCCTTTGGAGAAAAACAGCCCGTTTTGGTCGGCGCAAGCTTAGGCGGACACATCGCGTTGCAGTATGCGGCGCAGTTTCCAGTTAAAGGATTGCTGCTTGTGGCACCCGCAAGAGCCCTCGACGAAGCCCTTGTCCCCCTGTTTGAGCGGTTTAGGTTTCCTGTACGCATCATCTGGGGCTCAGAAGACAACGTCATTTCAGGCGAAGAGATGCGCGTTCTATCTGACAAACTTCCCAAGGCGAAGCTGGTAACCTACGAGGGCGCAGCGCACTCTGCCTACGTGGGTCAGCCTGAACGTTTCAAGCGGGATTTGCTGGAGCTTTACGCTTCCGCCGAACAGACACAGTAATGCAAGTCAACTGAGCTTATGCGACTCCGCCGACTACGAAAGCAATCAGCGCCAACAGCATGGCGTACTTCCATGTTTTCCTTGCCGCATTGGGGTTTCTAAACAGCAGCGGCATCGAACCGACGAAAACCGCATCAGCCACAAGCACCACAACAAAGTAGCCTACCCCCAATATGCCCAGCGGGTAGTAGGCAATTATGCTGAGGGCGAGTGCAAGCGAAATAAGCGTCAGCGCGATGAAGTTGGCGTTTTTTACGCCGATGAGTTTGGGCAGGCTGACCTTGTCCACGTCGCCTTTGATGTCTTCGACGTCTTTGACGACCTCCCGCGCCGTTATAGCCAGAAAAGACGCTGACGCCATGAACGCCACTGGACCAAGGTTGTTAACGATTACGCCGCCGAAGAGAAATGCCAGAACGGTCTGGAATCCGATGAAGAGGTTCCCGATGGTTTTGATTTTTTTTACTTTCAAATCGTAGGCGACTTGAACCGCTAACGCCGCCAAAAAAACGCCAAACGTGACTAATCCAGCAACGATAGCTAGCACGATGGCGAGGGCAATTGAGATGCCGAACGCTGTGGCGGAAAAAACTAGTGCGGTTTTTGGGCTGATTCTGCCTGAGGGGAGGGGTCTTTCGGGGTGGTTGACGCGGTCTATGTCGCGGTCGTAGTAGTCGTTTAAGGCGTTGCTTGCCGAAGTGAACAGGTATCCTATGGCTACTCCGAGGGCTACGCCTATCCAGTAGTTTCCAAGGCTGGTTCCTGCGCCTACAAAGCTCGCCGCGAAAATCGCCACTGCCCCAAGCAGCGACGTGAAGGGTCTTCCAAGACTAAAAATGGCGGAGGCTTTGCTCGTCAAGTTTCACCTTGCTAGAACTCGTATATTTCGGGTCCCGCAGGTCCCGCGAGAATCGCCCGCTTCGTGCTGACCGCCCCCCCAGAAGCCTCTGCTGCTTTTTCGGCGTTGAGTTTGCGGTGAACCATGAACAGCTCGGTTTCTCGTTTGGACCTGATTGCGTCTTTTTCGCCTTCCTTGTAGCATTTCAGGTACTGTGTTCCGTTGTTGAGAAGTTTGCTTCTTAGGGCAAGCGTGATTAGCTGGATGATTTGCTCGTCGCTCCATGTTGTGCCCGCGGAGCCCTGCTGAACGTATATGAGGCTGCAGAAATCTGACTTCGCGGCGGGCAGCATCATGCCTGTGGGGAACTGGAATTTAGTGTGGCGAACCGTAACATCCAGCATAGGCATAGACGCGAATTTGGATTCGTTTTTCATCGCCCAGTCAAGAGAGTAGTTAATCAAGAAATACGCTGTGAACCCCGAGTTCTTTTCAGTTTTGCTTTCCAGATGCTTCAGGGCTTGCGAGAAGTTTCCCTCGTAGCCTTTCGGCTCCAGCGACCCCTCCAAGTCACCCAGAAAAATCAGCCTCACGTTGTGCTGCTGTGCGTACTCCTCGTATATAGGGTACAGTTTTCTGAGTCCCCCAAAGATGTGAGTGTAGTTTTCTCGGTGCGTGTGCTTTTCTTCGATGACGTTAACGTAGCAGGATGACATGCCAAGGATTCTAAGCATGTGGATGAATCTTAAACAGAATATTCCGCCGTCAAAGTAGGCGTTATCCCCCTCCAGCTGCGTTGATGTCCTCATGCCATCCGTCATTTCATAGATTACTAAATCCTTCAAGCTGTCATCAACTTGCTCTACCCCCAGAGCTTGGCTTGCTTCCGCAAACGCCTTAACAACAGCTTGCTCGGAAGGAAGTTTAATGTTCATGTATTTCCCCTAGTGCGAGAACACATCTAGACCCTGAACCTGAAAAGCTTTTCCCATTTACACCGCTCTTCCCGTTGACGCCAAATGCTTCTTTACAGTACGTATCTTTAGGTAACCTGCTAAATCAGTGGGTTATTCAAAGGAAAAGCTGGTGCCCTGCGTAAAACATATAAGCACTCGTAAGATGTGCTTTAAGTGGCGGATTTTTTGATAAAAATCAAACGAGTATATGATTTGGCAAGTGATGATGATGGTTTTCGTATTCTTGTTGACCGCCTGTGGCCCAGAGGTATGTCTAAAGCAAAAGCCCGCCTTGCCCAGTGGATGAAGGAGGTAGCGCCCAGCGCCGAGTTGCGGCGGCGGTTCAGCCATGAACCTGAAAACTGGGACGAATTCCAAAGAACCTACCAACTGGAGCTCTCCGCAAAAAAAGACCTGCTGGGCGAAATCAAGCGGCTGGAAAAAGAAAAAGGCACTGTAACCTTGGTTTATTCCGCTCGAGACCCCCTGCACAATAATGCTGTAGTCTTAAAGGCGGCGCTGGAGAAGCTGTGAAACTGGTTTTTAGGCTTGTTTTTCCCTGAAATCTGCAGATTTTAATGTTAAAAAGGTTAATTACATCCCGAGTTAAAGTACTATCTACATTTGCAGGTGAAACATTTTGAGCGACAACTACGCACCATTGGTTGGAGATAACTACGACCCGGAACGGATAAGAGTTATAATTCCGGTGGGCGGTAAAGCAACGCGGTTGCTGCCCCTCACGGCTGAGACAAGCAAAGCCTGCATTAGGTTGCTGAACCGACCTCTGGTGGAGTTTTCGTTGTTGTCGCTTGCAAATCAGGGTATACGCCACTTTATCTTTGGCGTGAAGGGTTACACTAACTATCGTGACCTGTACGACTATTTTGAGTCAGGATACGGCTTCTCAGTTCGATACAACATTAAACCCCGTATTCACATTAAATATCAGCCTAACGTGGAGGACATCGGCAGCGCCGACTCAGCCCGCATCAACATGGACTACTACGAGGTGAACACTCCTGTTTTCGCAGTGCAGGGCGACAACATCTTTGACATAGACGTGAAAGACATCATGCAGTTCCACCGCGATAAAGGAGCCCTCATGTCCATTGTTCTACGCGAGGTGGACAACGTGGAAGGCTTAGGCATAGCAGACATCGACAAAAACAGCCGCATCAAACGATTCGTCGAAAAACCCTTGCCTAAAGACGCGCCAAGCAACCTTGCCAACACAGGTTTGTACGTGGTTTCACCTGAAATCAAAAAGGTATTCAAAGAAAGCGGCATCAAAAACATAGCTGCCGAGAAGCACCGCCTTGATTTCGGCTACGACTTCATCCCCTACATGACACAGACGGGGCGTCCAGTTTACGGTTACACGCTGAAAGGCAGCTGGTTCGATGTGGGTACACCCAAAAACTATCTGGAAGCCATGAAAAACCTGCTGCACGGCGGCTTTAAGATGCTCACTGAATTCGGCGGCAGAATCAGCCCCGACAAGAAGATTTGGGTTCAGGGCGAAAGCAACGACGCCGCCATCAGAAGACAAGAGATTGTGCGCAAGATTAGGCAGGGCAAAATCGAAATCGAAGGAGCCGTTCTGATTGGGCGACACTGCGAAATTGATGACAACGTGAAAATCGTGGATTCCTGCATAGACAACTTCACCCGAATCGGTAAAGGCGCCGTCATAGAGAACTCCGCCATCATGGACCGCGCCACCATCGGAGAGCACGCTCAAATACGGGAAAGCATCATCGGCAGACACACCACGGTGTCTTCAAGTATGCGTAAACAAACCAAGCTTGGAGAAGTCTCCGTTGTCGCCGACGACGTCACCATCGAAGAAGGCAGTTCACTAATGGCATCAAAAATTTATCCCCATCAGCATGTCAGAGGCGACTTCTTCAACCAAATCCTGATAACAAACTGAGGCACCAAGGGTTAGGCTTTAAACCACTTGAAAATCAGATACTTCACTTTATCTTCGCCCAGTCCAGGAACCGCAATTATGAACCGTTTCCGAACGGTCGTTGCCAGCCGCCCCGCCTTCACGATTTCCGTTGCTGAGATATCTGCACTGGCCGTTTTAACTGAAACCATGTAGGGCGCGTGTTCCACGCCTGGACCGTACTTGTAGACGGCGAAGTCGCAGCCGAACTTTATTCCAGGAGTGACAATTAAGCCGCTATCCCGTAGGTCTTGATATACGGTGTATTTCTCGTCGAATTCGCTGTAGAGCTGCTTTGCTTTCTGCTTCAGCTTTACCAAGCCGACTTTGGTTTTCTTTGTGCCTTCAAAAACGGTTATGGTACCTTTCTCGGTAAGGTAGACGCCTTCCATTAAATCCAGAATCAGCGGAACATCAAACTCTGGAATCTTAGGTTTTGCAATGCCCAAAGGTTTGCCGTAGTACCCGTTTTTGTAGAGCTGCGAGCCAGATGTGGAGTCCCAGACGACCAGAAAGTTTTCGAGAAGTTCCACGCCGATTTTCTGTGGTTTCTGGGGCTTTTTGGGCATAGAACCGCCGCCTGCACCTACATTATGAAGGAAAGCAGTCTAGCGGCGTCTGCGGCGTCCTCGGCTTTGTCAGCTGAGTTCTCCAGTAGCTGCAGAACATCCCTCATGAGAAGCAGCGCGGGCAAGTCCATTTTGCTGCTGAGAACTTTTATCGCCAAGGCGCGGTAGTGTTCGTCCACAACTCTCTCGGCAATCTCAACATCTTTGGCTTTCTCCAGCGTTTTAGTGGAGCCGTAGCTTAGAACCATCATGGTTTCTCTGAGCTTAAGCACCGCGTCCAAAACGGAGTCGGCGAGTTTTTGGAGGTCATTGCGTACGTCTGCGGGGACGTTCCAGTTGTGCTCCATTATTTCAACAAGGTAAAAAGCTATGCCTTCGGAAAAATCCGCGATTTCGCTGGTTAAATTTGTGAATCTAAGGAAGTCTTCTCGGCTGATGAGGATGGCGCCTATCTCAGCTAGTTCTTTGCTGACGAGTTGTCTGGCTTTGATGACTTCTTCTTCCCCTTTTTTGATTTCGCTGAAAAGTTGCCTAGCCGCTTCTTTGTCGCCTCGGGCGAAGTGTTCAGCCATCTGGGGGATTTTTCGGGTGACCTCCAGCACTCTGCGTAGGTTATCTTGGCAGGCGGCTAAAGCCCGACGTTTGACACGCTCTTCTGTTTCTGCTGGAAGTACCATCTCTCATTCCATCCATATTCAACGCTGGTTTTCCTATTGGTAGTGTGTGGGTGCATTAAAAAAGCTACCCCCTTAACACTTAACTAATGTGCCTAAATCTTCAAAGTTTATTTTTCGCTGGAAGTAACTGTATAACAGTTCAGGTAAAGCTTTGATTTCGCTTCTGACCTGTTGCCAAGAGTCTCGGTCGCGAATCGTCACGGTGTCCTGAGTTAAGGATTCGTAATCTACGGTTATGCCCAGTTGGATACCTGCTTCGTCTGCGCGCGCGTAGCGTCTGCCTATAGAGCCTGCCTCGTCATACTCCACCATGAAGCCTGCCTCGGCTAGCCTCTTGCGGATTTCTTGGGCTTTCTCAGCTAAACCGTCTTTGCTCATCAACGGGTAAACCCCGACCTGCACGGGGGCTATGCTCCTTGGGAAACTCATAACGACCCGGTCTTCCTTTATGCCGTAAGCGTACTCCAACGCCACATAGAAAAGCCTGTCTGAGCCGAAACTGGGCTCCACCACATGCGGCACAAAATGCCTGCCCCGCACAACCACTTTCTGCGGCGCAATCTGCACCTGCTCCGAAAGCACCTTAAAGCCTTCAACCATGAAGAAACCGTCTTTCTTGAGCGCTGCCTCAACTGTTTTGGGGTCGGCTTTGGCGAGCAGTTCCCCGACTTTGCCTGCGTCCTTCTTGAACACTGGACCCAGCTTTGCCAGGACAGGTTTAACTGTAAGCTGTTCGGTTTCCACGGGGTTAGGGTATTCTTTGAAGACTATCATGTCGGTGCCGCTGGCTTTCATGTGGCAGCCTAAGTCGAAGTTGGTGCGGTGAGCGTGCCCTGAAACTTCTGTCCAACCGTAGCGGTCAAGCAGCACTTCCTGGTCGAAGCTTTGGCTGCTGTAGTGGGCTTTTTCCCATGGAAGCTTCTCGATGAACCGCTGTTTCTCGGCGGGTACCCCGATTTCCGTCAGCAAACGTTTTGCCATAGCCATGAAAAAAGCTTGCCATTCGCTGTGGATAACACCTTTGTCTAGTGCCTCTCGAACCGTGAAGTTGGTTATGTCCTCGCAGTCCTTTTCTCGTTTGTCACAGAGCAACATGGGCAAGACCTCGGTTTCTACTTCTTTGAGCAGGTGGCAGCTGGGTTCTTCGGGGTCAAAGAAGAACTCTAAGTCGCAGATGGTGAATTCCCGCAGCCTAATCAGACCCTGCCGAGGAGAAATCTCGTTGCGCAACGCATGCCCAATTTGGATGACGCCAAACGGCAGTTTTTCGCGGGCCGCCGAGTAGAGCCTGTTGAACTCGACGAATATGCCCTGTGCTGCTTCGGGTCTGCCGTAGCCTGTTGCGCCAGAGTAGGGGCCGATGGTTGTCGTGAACATGGTTAAGAACTGCTGGGGTGCCCTGAAGCCTCCGCCGCAGTCGGGGCAGGTGACGCCGTTCTCTTCTAAGGCAGCTTGAACTTCTTTTAGCGTCATCTTCTCTGCCTGTACACAAGATATCTTGGCGTATTCCTCCAGCAGGTGGTCGGCGCGGAACCGCCTGTTGCATTTTACGCATTCCACCATGGGCTCCTTGAAGTGGTCAACATGCCCTGAAGCCTCAAACACCTTGCCAGGCGTGATAACGCTGGACTCCATCTCAAGGATGCCAGTCTGCTTCACGAAGAGTTCGCGGAGCTTGTTCTCAATGTTCTGTTTTAGGCGGGTGCCCAGTGGACCGTACGCGACGAATCCGCCTGCTCCGCCGTAAATCTCATATGAATTCCAAAAGAAGCCTCTGCGCCGGGCTAACTCATTGATTGCTGTGAACTTGTCACATGGAGATTTGTCACACTTGACTTCATCGCTCATTGATTAACGACCCGTTTTTAGCTTAGATGCCCCTAAGAAGTTAAAGCTTGCTAGAGTTCAACAAATTTCTCATGGCAGTTTAGTATTGAGTGTGCGTATAGACCCCTCTATAGGTTTCTACATTGAATGGCTATTGGGCTCCTAATAGGCTGCTGATAGGTTGGTGAATGGTGATGAGCACAGGTGTTTGGTGTTGGCTGGGCAAAATATAGGTGGGTTTTAGCGTAGGTATTTTGCGTTTATGCGTGGAATTTGGGAGAGTTCTGGCTTGGCTAGGCACTCTAAGAATCTGAAGCCTTCGGTGGGGTGAAACAGTTGGGCTGATGGGCAGTTTCTCGTAATCCATGCTGTGTCAAGCCCCATTTCTGTGCCTGCACATGTAAGAACCCGTTTGTGTTGGGGTATTATTCCTGCATCGGTTGCCATAAGCACCGTTTCCATGCATACCAGTGTGCCTGTGGAGATTAATTCAAGGGTTTTCGCCATTACGTCAAGAGCGGTGGTTTTCTGTAGGTGGCTTCTCATGGAAAAGCTTGGTCCAAAAAGCGGTATTGTTCCCCGTACAACTTCAACTTTGAGCTCTTTTAGCTTCTGTTGATTTTCCTGCGTGATACACATAGGCACCTCCTCAAGTCCCCTTCTAACCCATGCATCACGCCTTTGCCGCAACTCGGGGATTTCCGCAAACACATCCTCACCCATGTTATTCACCTGCCAACTCATACCCTGAGGACAGGTCACGCAGACAACTTTTTTATCCCGAATTTTCTGTGCAACCTTGACCGCGCTTTCACCCGTAACCGAAGCAACAACCACGCTGTCTACACGAGCCGCGGCATCCGCTGCAGCATCCACAACTTGGCTAGTGTTCACTGGACCTGCTCTTTCAAAAACCCTCATGTATCTTATCTCCCCCTATACAGTGTTAGCTTGCGAATAAAAGCCTGAGCTTTGTTTTCCCTCTGCAAAGATGCCGCCTTTCTTTACTTCACCGTATCCTTTTATAGGCAATCGTGAATAAGAAAAGCCAAATAAGGTGGCGATGGATGCCGAAAGTCAAAGTTGCATTAATTGGCGTGGGTAACTGCGCTTCAGCCTTAATCCAAGGATTACAATATTACGGTAAGCCTGAGCAAAAAGACTATACGGGGCTACGTAATCCCCGCTTAGGCGGTTTAACCCCCAGTGACGTAGAAGTTGTGGCGGCGTTTGATGTAAACGCAAGCAAAGTGGGCAAAGACCTCTCTGAAGCCATTTTTGCATCCCCAAACAACGTACCTAAAGTTGCTGACGTACCCAATACAGGGGTAATTGTACAGAAGGGTTCACTGTTTGATGGTGTAGGAGAATCCACAAGAGATGTCGTGCAGATTAGCCAAGCCCCCGACGCTGATGTTGCAGCGGCTCTCAAACAGGCAGGCGCCGAAATTGTCTTATGTTTGCTTCCAAGCGGGGCATCCGCAGCTTGCGAATTTTACGCGCACCAAGCATTGGCTGCAAACTGTGGCTTTGTAAATGCTACACCCACCTTCATAGCCAGCAACGCCCAATGGGTAAAACGCTTCACAGACGCGAAATTACCTTTGGTGGGTGATGACCTTGTTGACCAAGTTGGCTCTACTGCCCTGCACAAGACGCTGCTGCAGTTGCTCTCCAAGAACGGCGTAAAAATTGATGAAACCTACCAGCTAGACGTAGGCGGCGGCACCGAATCATTAGATACCATGGAGCGGACACGCGACTCCAAACGTGAAATTAAAACTCAAGCTGTAGCTTCCTCGTTGCCATACAAAACTGAAGTGGTTGCGGGCTCCACAGATTACGTGGATTTTCTGCAGAACAAACGTGACAGCTACTTCTGGATAAGCGGCACATACTTCTGCAACGCCCCCATGCGTATAGACCTCAAATTCTGCACCGTAGACGCCCCAAACGCGGGCAGCGTACTCTTAGACATAGTGCGAGCCGTGAAACTGGCGCTCAACAAGAAACAGGGCGGCGCAGTAGACGCAGTTTGCGCTTACGGTTTCAAACATCCGCCTAAGATGATGGCGCTGGAGGCAGCTGAAGAGGCCTTCCAAACATTCGTCACACAAACCGCCTAAAAATGGGTGCCTCACAGCAGGTACAGGATAAGAAGGAACCCCGCGGTATAAGATAGGGGTACCGCAGCCAACAAAACAAAGGCGGTTGCCCTCCACCTTTTGTTTCTTAAAAACTCCGTTCTCTCTTTTGCCCGCATAAACCTAATTGAGAAGGCATAAATCAAGACGCTCGGCACCAGAAACAAGCCAAAGTAAACCCAAAAAAACGGTTCACCTCTACCAACGCTGCGTATTATGCCTGAACCGAAAACAACCGCCAGATAACCCGCATACGCCAAGCCGACGCTGTCCACCGCCAAGACGGGCAGCAGGTAAGTTTCAATTTTATTTTTCGGCAGCGAAGACTGAACCAGCCCCAAAACAGCGCTTGCAAGTCCCCACACGCCGACTATAGGCGCAAAAAGCCATCCTGCCCTATAGTACTCTACATCCCCCGGCTGAGCCTGAAGAGGTATTCTAATTGGAAAGCTGACAAACGCCAAAACAACAAGCGCAATCCCCAATCCTAAAAACAAACGGGAACTCGAAAACCAGCGGCTCCCAACCATACCTCTTCCCTTCTTGCTTCCATTTGTAATCTGATGCGCTTTAGAGCTTTTTGCTCCCGTAGCCTTTTCTACAAAGTGGTTGCGGGTTTCATTTGGAGGCGAGTTTTTCCAGTTCCTGAAGGATTTTCTGTTTCACGCCGTTTTGCTCATTCTTCTTTTTCATTACCGTTATCGTTTTCACTGGTGTGGGATCCACGTTGCGAAGCATAGCAAGGTACACGCTTGCAAAGTCGCCCACTAAACTTGTGGACAACATCTTGGCGAGGCTGCTTTTGCCCTGCGCCCAAACCTCAAACATCTTGGGAACTGTGGGCTGTATCAGCGCCTTGGTGTTTTCGATTCGGCTGTGAATCTCCACGGGCTCCGCTTTATCCCTCAAAAACACGATGGCGTAGCATCGGGCAAGCTCCTTTGCGCCTTCCCACCCCATCGTTTCGTTGTGGTTGAGTTCACTGAATATTTCCCACTTCGAGGGAACCTTCGCGTTCTCGTTGAACTGCTGCTTAAAACGCAACGCGACGCTGCGATAGACCCCGAACCCGTAAACCGCTGGGATAGCGCCATTGATTTTTGCGGCAAGGGTTTTGGAGACGTTGCCGCCTGCGGGGGTGACGGGCGCGTTTTCGCTGCTGACTTTCTTGAGCAACGCCTCAGCCTCAACGAACTCGTCTGCGAAGGATGGTATCAAGTTAAGTTTTTCCATACACTTAAGCTGCGGCATCAACATGTGGGGTAGCGCTGCACGCGGGGGCATACCGCCCTGAACCTGAAGGCGGGGCACGTTGAGTTTTTTTGCGTATTTAATGAGGTTTCCGCCTGAACTCACGCAGAAAACCATGCATCCGCGGTTAACGGCATCCAAGAAGCTGCTTAAGGTCTCCTCTGTGTCTCCCGAGTAACTTGCCAAGACCGCAAGGGTCTTTTTGTCGGCGTACGCGGGCAGATGGTAATGTCTGCTGACTTCCACGGGAACCTTTGCAGTTGTGCGAGTGTAATCTTTGAGGAGTTCGCCTCCGATGGCTGAGCCTCCCATGCCTGCCACGACGATGTTTTTGGGGGTTGGGTAGTCAAGTTTGATTTTTTGGGCGTTTTCCAGCGACTGCCGATAGTGGCTTGCAGCGTTGACGTAGAAGTTTATCGTGCTGCTTTTGTCTATTTTTTGCATTTCTTCCATATCGTCAAGAATCGAGTTTGGCACGGCATCTCCCAGTAGTGAATGCTCTGCAGGTTTATATTTGGTTTTTCACTCTATAGCCTCGTTATCAGATAGCAGCAACTTAGTTTGCAAGTGGGACTATACATGGCTAAGAAACGGTTGGCGGTGGCGGTTCCAGCGTCCATGATTGCGGATACGCCGCATTTGCGTGAAAAAACCTCCAAAATTGGGTTCATTGGGCGAGCAGCCGCCATATTCCGCGTTGACGAAATCGTAGTTTACCCAGACAATCCCCAAGTAAACCAGCGCCGAGACCTTGAGTTAGCCGCTACGCTGCTGAGCTACATGGAGACCCCCCAATATCTGCGTAAACGGCTTTTCGAGCTTAAACCTGAACTACAGTATGCTGGGATACTGCCGCCTCTGCGTACACCGAACCATCCTTTGCAGAGCAGAATCCGCGATTTGCGTGTAGGTGAATTCCGAGAAGCTGTAGCCGTATCCAAATCTAAAGAGGGCACGCTGGTGGACATCGGCGTAGAGAAACCTGCTGTGATACCGCAGACCCAAGTTGCCCTCAACAGTCGGCTAACCGTCAAAGTCGCAGGCATCGGCGACCGCGTGGAAGTCCAAGTTGCTGACCGCAACAAAATCTCGCAGTATTGGGGCTACACGGTTTCGGCGGAGCGGCAGTCGCTGAGTAAACTGCTGGAGCACCGGAGCTTCGACTTGACGGTGGCTACCTCCAAATTCGCCACACGCATCCAAGACGCCTCCCAGCGGCTTGGCGAAAGATGGCGAAAAGCCCACAGCATCCTCATATTATTTGGGGCGCCCGCGCGGGGACTGCACGAAATAGCCCAAGATGAAGGCGTCAACCTGAACGACTTGGCGGATTTCGTAGTCAACACGGTGCCCGCGCAGGGAACTGAGACGGTGCGAACGGAAGAAGCCCTTTTTGCGACTTTGGCTATCCTAAACGTACAATTTACAAATCAGCCTAACGCTTAGCCTGCAGCTTTTGCGGCTTTTCTTCTGCTTGGTTATGCCTTGTCCAGATAGCTGATTTTTGCAAATTGTTTTCCGCTCTTTCCGCTCTTTAAGTCTGCCAAATCGGGAGAGTGTGTGAACCTTTTCCAACACCTTAAAGACTGCGCCGAAGCGTTAAGTGCCGCTCTCGTCTTTTTCAGGTTCTATTTTGTTGCAATTTGGTTTCAGAAAAGGCTTGAATAGTTAAAGCTCTAATACCTGATTGGTTGATCGGCTGTTAATAAGACGTATGTGGAAAAATGGCGTATGAACAAAAATCAGCCGCAAACAGCAACAATACTTAGTGTATTGTTCATAACTTTCATAGTTACTGCAATGCCTGTCAACGCCGAGACTGAGAACACTTGGACTCTGAGCACATTAGACTTAGATTCATCAATTACGCGGGTCATAGCGGTTAATGACAAATTATACATTTTCACGCAGGGAGATACCAACCAAACTTTCTTATATGATCCCCTCACCAATGCCCTACTTTCTAAAACGTCTATGCCAAATCCCAGGAGCAGTTTTGGTATCGCTTATTTTCAGGGCAAGATATACACATTCGGCGGAGTAAATTGGTGGACATATATGGGGATAACAGAGACCTATGATCCTGCGTCTGATCTCTGGCAGCTGGAAACATCAATGCCCACTCCCAGAGGCCAAATTACCGCAAATGTTGTTGGCGAAAAAATATACATTATAGGTGGTCATACGGGCGGACCAAGTTCCAATGTAGGTACAAACGAGGTCTATGATCCATCCACCCAGACGTGGGTCACCAAGGCTTCTATGCCTATTCCAGTAAGCGGCTACGCTTCCACCGTAATAGACAACAAAATATACATTATGGGCGGATCAACAAATCTCCCAGTAAATGGGAGTTCGTATACAAACGCAGTTCAAGTATACGACCCTGAACTTGATAGTTGGACGCTGGGAACCCCCATGCCTGTTGCTGTCACACATACAACTGCAAGCCACACTACAGGTCTGTTTGCCCCCAAGAAAATCTACGTCTTCGGAGGAACATCCCCAAAAGGCATGGACCCCATCGATGTTGTGCAAGTATTTGATCCTTCTGGAGGAGGTTACTGGTCCACGACGACGATGCCGTCGCCAAGATTTGGAGCCTGCTCAGAAAACATTGAAGATGTTTTATATGTTGTTGGCGGTGCATCGATGTGGGCGCTCGGATTAAACCCCAAAGACCTTACTGTCCAAAAATTCATACCTATTGGCTACAAAAACAACTTAACCTCACCAAAACCTACCCCGACCATCTCTCCAACCCCAACGCCGGGCGCTACCGAAATTTCTACCCCTTCCCCCTCTCTCACACCAGCAGTCTCTCCCACTTCCAACACGTCAACCGCCTCACCATCACCTCAGGAATCGGCGCTACCCTCATCATCTCCTTCCCCTGCGCAGTCTTTCCTAAACGATGCGGCAATTGCGGTGCTTGTCCTAGTTGTTGTTCTCGTGACCGCCATTATACTCATTCTGGTTTATTCAAAAAAATCTGTGTATTCTGTTTCTTTACATTTCATTTTAGCGTAGACAGTTTTGCCTTTTTGTGTATGAAAATTATGTTGGTGCTTCTTCGGCTAAGTTCCTGAATTTCTTCTCGGCTTCTTGACGTTTCTTTAAGGCTTTTTTGCATTCACTTATGTCTTCGATTATTAGAGCGAAATAGCCTTTTTTTGGACTATAAACCGCGATAGAGTACCATTGGTCCTGTAGGCGAGAGTAATGCTCAAGTTTTGTCCCTTCCCCAAGAGCTACTTTCTCCAATGCCTTCATTAAAGAAGTGTTCTGCTGTAGTTCTGGAAGCACTTGGCTAGCCCTTTTTCCTAGACTTTGTCTGCTTAAGTTTGTCATGGCAAAAAATGCGTCATTTGCATCAAGGATTATGTAATCTGTGGGTTGATTATCTGCGCCGAAGATGATTTGGTTGTAGGCGAAACCTTCCATCATGTTTGCAAGCAAATATTCCATTTGTCGGTTGTCCCGCTTAACTTCCTGTTCTTGTTCTGCTGCGAACCATGCGGATTCAAAGTAGTTTCGGGATAGCTCCACAAAACTAGGATTATTTGACCACACGGCAGGAGATTCGGTGTGGTCGTTTTTCACTGAAGTTGTCAGCAGGGTCTCTTTGTTGTCGTAAATCCTAAAACACACGGAAAGCGGAGCTGGTGAGTACCTGATGTCAAATGAGTGCCATCTTTTAAGCTCGTACACATCTTTTGGAACCATCAGCCCCGCCTTTTTTTCAGTGAGGACCTTTATGTCTATACCTCTTACTAAGGCGTTCTCAACAGCTTCATCGTTGAGAAGCCAAGGCAAAAGTTTCTTCTGAGACAGAACCACGTGTATGCTTTTTTGGGCGTTATCCACCATCTTCTGCAGTTTTAGCAAAAGCGTCTCGCCCTCAGGTATAAGAATGAATTGGTGACTGGCGTTTTCTGCAGTTACTGCATACGAGTTTCCTTTGAAGCTTTCGTAGAGTGCGGCTGCTTTATGTTGCAGTTCAATGTTTTCTTTCTCTTTGCGCCCAACCAGTATCGACAAAGCATCATAAATCGGTAGGGGCTTAAACTTGGTTGGTTTAGTGATTACTCTTTCGACAAGACCCATATCTTCAAGCTTGATGATTGCTCGATACGTGTCTGGGCGGGAAACCCCTGACGCTTTGGAGACTTCTCTGACTGTGGCGACTCCTCCCTCAAGGAGCGCTAAGAAGACGCTAGCTTGGGAACCGTTTAACCCGAAGTCGATTAAAGTGTCGCGGTTTTCTTTGCTTATTTACGTAGCCCCTCCGATTTTAAGTTTGAACTCAGTTCAAAGACCTGCACTGTTACTTATCGCAGTGTTGTCTCAACCCGCACCAACCATTTCTTATAGAATACCTGATATATTAATTCTTAATGGAGCAGACTTTAGGGGGATGGCAATTTAATAAGAACCGTTTTTCCGTACCTGCATGACGGCGCTTACCTCTGGACATGGAGGACTCTCCAGTACAGCACCATCCGCAATACTGCAGATCAAAAAAAGACTGAATTTGCAAGAAAAATGGCGCCTGAAGACTTCAAAGGATATTATGTTGAGTTTCCTCAAATTACTGGCTTTCCACTGAATCGTGAAATAAGGGGGCGATGATGTAACACTAGACGATTTAGACAAGAAAATATTGCGGAATCTAAGTACTGGCATTAGTTCATATGAGGAACTTGCACGTACCTGCAAAGTTACCCGCAACACCATTTACCGACGCATAGCCGCTCTAGAAAATGCAGGCATCATAAAAAACACCATCCGCTGCATCATAAACTTGGATCGACTGGACATAACCCCAATTTACATAGGCGTGAAGATGGCACAGGCAGATTTGGATAAGGCATCACGTTTGCTTGTAGCTCACAGAAACGTTAAACTTCTTGTGCGGTCATACGGAGACCAAGACCTGAACATTCTTGCTTTCTGTCCCAAGGGCAAGGAGGGCGAAATAATTCAAAGCATAAAAGCTATTCTTGAAGTCTTCAGTGACGTTTCAACATCTGTGTCCGTGGGTTTCGTATGGGAGAAAACAGAGCTGGACCCTTTTGACGACCAACTGGAACTTGAATACACCCTAAAACAGACAATAGAAAAACCAAATCTAGAAGTATCACACTTTTAGGCTAAGAAGAGACGATGACCTCTGACAGCTGGAAAATATGGCACAAAGCATCGAGAAACCGTTTTTAACGAGTTCCTTCTCGAAGCCGTAGATGAAGCTTTTTCTTCTCTGGGTCCCTCGCCCAAAGAAGCCATCTATTTCCATCTGGAAAAGAAGTTCGGCATACCCAAAATGCAGATTCCTCCGCGCATAGACGATTTTTCAAGTGCTCTCTACAAAATTTTCGGCGTTGGTGCGGGTTACCTTGAAATTCTGGTCATGAAAAACCTCAACAAGAACCTAAACAGAGTGCAGCAAACAAAAATCCAAACACAGGCCTCAGCTGAACTCACCTTCACTGAGTATGTTAAAATGAAGAAACAACAATTTGATAAACCATCCGAAATATCATCTAGTAAACTTTCCTAAAAACGTAAGAAAACCTTGAAGCTTTCTCTTTTTTGCGACGACAACCTTTATGTTCGCCGCGTGTCTTTGCTCTGGGTGATAATTGGAAATTTGTTTTTCAATTACCTCAAAAAGTAACCGAGGTGAAATAATGACACAGAGAACAATGTTTGACGCTAAATGCACAAGTTGCGGAAAAGAATGCGCCGTTCCGTTCAAGCCAACCGCTGGCAAACCTGTTTACTGCAGGGAATGCTTCTCAAAACACCGTGAGAAACTTCAAGAGACAGCAAGCAAAACCGTTTCCCCTGCCGTAGGCAAAGAAGGCTGGGCGAGGCGAAGAGACAACGGGCACGTGAGAAAAAGCGAGGACGATGTAGGTGCATTCAGCAGGTTTACGTATGCACCCTAAAATTGGTTGAAGGGTTCACAGTTGAACGTTATGCGCGGGTAAAATGTTGCACCGCGCTAAGGGCTTCAGGTTCGGTTTACGGTTTCCGGGTGGAAAGGCTCAAGTTGTGTGGCTGAATATGATTCTGCCACGGATAAGTTTAAACCTAAGTGTGCACGTATTGGGTTGTGCAAAACACGTTTTTGCACCAAACGTAATAGGAAGTGAAAAAGAGAATGTCATATCCAAGAGAGATGCACAAGGCAACCTGCGCTGACTGCGGGAAGGAATGTGAAGTTCCGTTCAAGCCAGACGGCACCAGGCCAGTTTACTGCCGAGAATGCTACTCAAAACGAAGACCACCACGCCGATATTAAGCATTCAAGCTAAATATCTTACTTCGTTCCAAAATCCTTATTTCATCTTTGTTTTTTCTGTTCTCACTACTACTTTCCGACGGTTTTTGCGTTGCACTATAGCCGCTTGTCTGAACGGTTCAATCTCTGCTTAAACGGCTAAAGAGATAAATGCGGCTTTGAGGAATCTCTTTTTATGTACTTTGACATCCTGATGCCTGCGTTGCTGTTCTCCGTTACACTGGTGGCTATATTTTTGGGTAAACGGGCCGAAGCAAAAGTCCAGTCAACCCTTGAAGAACGCACTTTTGGAAACAAAGAAACTGCTCTATTCATCGTAATGATTGTTGCGGCGGTGTCCGTGGTTACTTTTATCCCAAATATGGCTATTCTGGCTTTCTTCCTTTTCTCTTATGTTTCCCTGCTGTTTACGGTTTCCTACACCTACTCTGACATGCGCCCTAAACGGGCTATCCTATACTGTGGACTCTTCATTGCTGCCAGCGCGCTAGCGGCAATTGCCAGTCTTTTAGGTGTGGTGCCCCCAGATGTGCAGCCGTATGCCCTCACAGCGTTTACGTGTCTGGCCGCTTGCTCTTTGGGCGTTTTGGTTCATATTCAGCGAAGAAGCCGACCGACACATAAATGGTACGTGGCTGCGTTGTCACCTGCACTGTTTCTGCTGCTTTTCATATTCTTCAACGGAACACAACTCTGGTTCCCCTACCTGCTGGACGTGTACGGGTTACTTTTTGCGATTTTGATTATCATCTACTTATCTCCGATGTTCAACTGGAAAATCCTATTTGCATACGCCGCCGCCATAACCGTGATGGACATAATCTTAGTTTGGGGACCGGGTCATCTTATGATTCAAGCCGCAAACACCCTCACCAGCATGAATCTGCCTGTGCTAGTGTGGTTTCCAAATGTCCCCCCGCTATTTTCCTCTGAGGGGATTCTCATATTACATGGTCTTGGGTTGGGCGACCTCTTCTTCTCGGGCTCCCTGTCGTTCCAGACGCTCAAGAAATTTGGTACAAAAACTACCGTGATTTCTTTGGCTGCCATAGCAATATCTTTCGGCTTGTTTGAACTGATGTTGATGAATCCTGAATTAGCCGATATTCTCCCGATTAAAGCGCTTCCTGCAACGTTGCCTATTCTTTTAGGCTGGCTTCCCGTTATCGGAGCACGGCTGCTGATTAGCCGACGGCAACAGCCTAAACCAGAATCCGCCGCGCCGCTTGCTCAACAGTGGACTTTGCCGCAGAACTAAAACTGGCGCAGGATTCTCTATTTTCCAAAATGTGCTCTGCTTTTAAGAAATAAAAAACGGCAAATATAGAAAATGGGTTAAAAATAGGGTTTTGGCGTTTACCCGAATAGGGCGCCTAATCCTTCGAGAGCTGCATCTTCCTTGGCTTTTTCGTCTTCAGCTTTCTTCTTCTTGTCTTCTGGTGGTGCGGCTGCTGGCTTGTCTTCTGGTGCACCGCCTGCTGCTACTGGAGCTGCTGCCATCATGGTCGGTGCGGCTTTAATTGCTTCATCAATGTTGACTTCGCTGAGTGAGGCAACTAGTGCTTTAACTTGAATTTGGTCTACGGTGACGCCTGCTGCGGTAAGAACTGCGGTGACTGTTTCCTCGTTGATTTCTTTCCCTGCCTTGTGGAGGAGCATAGCTGCGTATATGTTTTCCATATCTTTTCACCTCTTTATTCGGGTATTTTAACCTTTTCAGCCTGCACTGACTCGTTTTCCACGGTTAAATGGAGCAAGTCTGTGCTTAACTGTGAATTTGGATTGGTTATTGCCGTTAGGAGAAAGACCTATTCACTTATGAACCTTTCGACGCATGTACCCAGAAGTCATATTTTCATGTGTTCACTTAACGGTTCTGCTTGTCGCGTTTGGAGTGTTCCTTCAGAAAAACCTATAGGGGCTATCGCGTAAGTTACTTTAAATCGGAGTTGCAACGCGGTGAAAACTTGGCACGCCCTAAAAACAAAGGACGCCCTAGAGGAACTTAAAACCAGCGAGGAAGGCTTAACTTCGCAGGAAGCTCAAAGCCGCCTTGCCACGTACGGCTCTAATGAACTCAAGAAAGCTAAAGGTAAATCTCCCATCAGGCTTTTCCTGAGTCAATTTACCGATGTTCTCATGATTATTCTTCTTTTTGCTATGTTTCTGTCGTTGGGGCTTGGGCTATACCAAAACTCGATTGACGAAGCCATAGATGCCTTAATCATTTTTATAATCGTCATCGCCAGCGCAATTTTAGGTTTTACTCAAGAATACCGTAGCGAAAAAGCTGTTGAAGCACTCAAAAAGATGACTGCTCCAACTGCTTCGGTTATACGTGACGGTAAAGAAACTAAAATTCCTGCTAATCAGCTTGTCCCAGGTGACATTGTTCTGCTTTATACGGGCGACAAGATACCTGCGGATGGACGCCTAATTGAAGCTCATAACCTCAAAGTCGAGGAAGCCGCCTTAACCGGCGAGTCAACTTCCGTCGAGAAAACAACCGCTTCCATCGCTGAAGATGCCCAGTTGAACGACCGCAAAAACATGGTTTACACAGGCACAATCATTGCCTACGGTCGCGCAAAAGCTGTTGTAACAACTACGGGTATGGAAACGGAATTTGGCAAAATTGCCCAGATGGTTCAAACTACCGAAACTGAAGAAACACCGCTGGAGAAGCGGCTGGCTTCAGTTGGCAAGTGGATAGGTATCCTTGCGGTTACAGTCTGCATCGGCGTAGCAACAGTTGGCATAGTCGTAGAAGGACGCCCCATACTGGATATGGTTCTCTGGGCAGTAAGCCTTGCAGTAGCCGCCGTTCCCGAAGCCTTACCCGCCATCGTCACAGGTGCACTCGCCATAGGCATGTACCGCATGGCAAAAGTCAACACCGTCGTCAAACGTCTCCCCGCAGTAGAAACTTTGGGTAGCACAAGCGTCATCTGCAGCGACAAAACAGGTACCATGACCAAAGGCGAAATGACCGTGCAGCGCATCTACACCAACAACGCAGCCATCAAAGTCACAGGCATAGGCTACGCTCCTGACGGCGAATTCGAAAAAGACAACAAACCATATGCGCCTGACAAGCAACTGCAAGAACTCCTCAAAATAGCCTCCTTATGCAACGACTCAGCCCTTGAAAAAGACGAGGAAACCAAGAAATGGACCGTTAAAGGCGACCCAACCGAAGGCGCACTCATAGTCACAGCCGCCAAAGCAGGAATCTCCAAACAAGAACTTGACCAGCAGGAACCCCGCATAGCCGAAGTTCCCTTCAGCAGCGAACGCAAACGCATGACCACCATCCACAATGCAGGCGACAAAAAAATAGCCTACATGAAAGGAGCACCTGAAATTGTTCTGGAAAGATGCACTCACCTCCTACTCGACGGTAAAGTCCAAAAATTAACCAGTGACCAACGTACCGAACTGCGTAAAGTCACTGAGGTTATGGCTTTACAGGCGCTGAGGAACTTGGGCTTCGCCTACAAGGAACTGCCCCCAACCGTCGAAAACTTCGATGAAAAAATCGAAGAAGGTTTCATCTTTGCGGGCATCATGGGCATGATTGATCCGCCGCGTAGCGAAGTCAAAGATGCCATAGCCATCTGCAAGCAAGCTGGCATCCGCGTAATCATGATAACTGGCGACCACAAACTCACCGCAACCGCCGTCGCAAAAGAACTCAACCTTCTGGGCGAAAACGAGGAAGAAGGCAAAGTTCTCACAGGCAGCGAACTTGAACAGATGACTGACCAGCAACTCGTCGACGTAGTCGAAAACGTTGTCATATACGCTCGAGTTGCACCTGAACACAAAATGCGCATAGTCAAAGCGTGGAAAGCGAAAGACCAAGTTGTCGCTATGACTGGAGACGGCGTGAACGATGCACCCGCACTCAAAATGGCTGACATAGGTGTTGCGATGGGCATCACAGGCACGGAGGTCACCAAAGAAGCTGCCGCCATGGTTTTGGCTGACGATAACTTTGCAAGCATAGTTAAAGCGGTCAAGGAAGGCAGAGAAATCTACGACAACATCAAGAAATACCTCACTTACCTGCTGCAATGTAACATCATGGAAATCCTTGTCATGTTTGTTGCCATCGTTGCTGTCCCGCACCTAGCAGGTTTGCTGTCGCCAGGCTTAGATACGCCTACGTTGGGCAGCGCTGCCATTGCGTTAACTGCGGTGCAGCTGCTTTGGATGAACTTGGTCACAGACGGCTTACCCGCAATCGCTTTAGGTGTAGACCCAGGCGACCCCGACCTGATGGAACGCCAGCCACGTAAGCCTACAGAAAGCATATTTACGCGTGACGTCAAAACGTTCCTGATTGCATCGCCCATCTTGACTTCAACGTTGCTGTTGATAGGGTACTTCATGCATCAGCCTTGGCTTGGTGAGCATCAACTGATTGAGGCTCGCACTCAACTCTTAACCGCTATGATCCTGATTGAGTTAGCTATAGCGTTGTCTTCGCGTTCATACAAGTTTCCAGTGTTCAAAGTTGGTGTGTTCAAGAACAAGTACCTTTGGTACGCCATAATCTCGTCGTTTGCGCTGCAGCTCTTAATACTCTACATACCAGGTCTTCAGGGAATCTTTGACGTAAACGCGCCCGGATACGCCGACTGGGGAATTGCAGTACTGTTCGCGGGTATAGTGTTTAGTGCAATAGAAATAGGCAAATATGTTGCATGTAAAAGAAACGGAACCATGTAGCTTACAACAAAGATATATGAGAAAACATTGAACAAGCGTCTAAAACACTGAAACGGATACGATGAGGAAAAATGAGTGATAAAGTGGCTAAATTAGCAAATCCTGCACCGCTTGGGCTGCTCGGCTTCGGCTTGACAACGGTTCTGCTGAACCTGCACAACGCTGGCTTATTTCAGTTGAATACAATGATTTTAGCTATGGGCTTGGCATACGGTGGCTTAGCGCAGGTGCTTGTCGGCATCATGGAATTCAAGAAGGGCAACACATTCGGCACAGTAGCATTCACGTCTTACGGGTTGTTCTGGTGGAGTCTGGTGCTGCTCTGGGTTCTTCCTGAAATATCCTTCCTGTCTGGGTTTACTTCACCGTCATCAACGGCTACGGCGGCATACTTCTTCATGTGGGGCCTGTTTACGTTTGCGATGTTCTTTGGTACCCTAAAGGCGAACCGCGCTCTACAGTTCGTCTTCGGTAGCTTAGCGGTTCTGTTCTTTATGCTAACCATCAGAGACTTGACACATAACCCAGTGCTCTTCGGAAACATAACCTTCAACACAATAACCGGCATCGAAGGCGTCATCTGCGGTTTAAGCGCAGTTTACTTGGCAATTGCAGAAGTCCTCAACGAAGTACACGCAAAAACAGTCCTACCCATTTGCCCAACAAAATAACCTACTTTTTTCTTTTATCGCGGTCTTTTTCAACTCGATTGTGCTAGATGCTTTGTATCCATTTCCAAAACTTCACGACGAAAGTGAGAAATCCGACGCTTGCCAGACCCGCACCGATTGCCCTGAAGAAAACGCAGTACTCTACTTCTTTGAAGCCGCAGGTTAAAACCAAAACCCCGACCAAGACCAGTATTACCCCTAATATCCAGCTCTCCAAAGGAACCACAGATACCTATTTCCGTTCACTTTCGTTTTTAAAACTTTTGCAATTTACTTTTGGACAGGCTCTGATTGCGGGGTGACTTGATAAAAAAATGTTTGCTTGTCACGTCTGGATACGCTTCGAATCCCCCTACTACGATAATTCTAGGCAACCACCGAAAAAGCACGCCAGCTTACCATTTGCAGAGCAGCCTCCCGCCAGAAGAAAACCGCTGACGTATTTGTCATGGGCTATTGGCTTTGAGTGTTCCGCTATTGATTTCGCTTATGGATTTTGGAGTCATAAACGCTTTATTAAAAAATTAACCATCCACAGATAGGGTTGACTGATGCGAAGATCCAAACTGGAACTCTACCATGACATCGTTTGTGCTTTAGCCAAAAAGGCTCAAACTGCAGATGAATTAGCCTACGACTGTAGTACCAACTGTATTTTGCTTCAGGAAAGGATGGATTTTCTGGTCAACCACGAAATTGTAACCCTAAAAGTCGGTGTTGATAACAAGGCATACTACGTTTTAACGCAAAGAGGGTTAGCCATATCCAAAACGTTAGACCTAACTAAACGACTTGAGAAGCTCAAAACTCAGACCCAAATCCTACTCCAGCCCCTGGCTCTTTCTTCCCCGAACAACAGAAAGAGGTCAAAACTCGGCTGGTGAAGAACCGCCGCGAAAAGTCACTCCTGTTCATTTCATCGTGGCTTTAGTTTGCTGCCAAAGATGGGTGTTACAGTGATGCTTTCCGGTTCAGTGGTTACCCGCACCGCAACAACGGCGCGGTTTCTCTGTCCCTCTTCTGCCTTCACCCAACTCCTGGGCACGTTGATTATTCGGTAAATGTTTCTTCCTTTGTGAACTTCACGTAGCTTCACCATCAAGTTGCCCTGTTTAAGCATCTGCGTAACCTTTTCAGGCACCGTGTTCTTAGGACCCGAAACCGTAGGCTCCACGAAAACAGGGTTCAGAACAAGCACCTCATCTTGGGCTTTAACGGCGAAATGTAGGATTTTTTTGCCCTCTTTTTTCTCGACTACATTCAGCCAGTTGAGCGGCGGCATGAAAAAGTAGCTTTTAACGTTTACGCCGTCGGTTACTTTTCTGAGTTTCCTTATTGTTGTCTCACTCATCTGGACTCCGCCAAAGAAGATTCATCTACTCTTAAGTTTGGTGAACCTGCATAAATATTCGTCTGATGAACTCAACCAAAAGAAATAAACAAACCTCAACACGTTCTATCCACAGATGCCTATGTCTACACTTTCTCCGCTGGAAATCTGGAACTCCACTGCAAGTGAACTTGAGCAGACTCTGAACTCTAAGATGTTTGCTCCTCAGCCTCGTAAAGTCTGTTTCTACGCGCCAAGCTTTAGCTACTACAAGACTCCAAGCTTTTGCAGTTCATCCAAGGAGTTTCCAACAATCTCCGTAACAGGCAACGTCTGCGCCCTTAACTGCAGACACTGTGGCGGGAAAGTCCTTGAAACTATGCATCCCGCAGCTACACCAGACAAGCTTGTGGCTCTATGTGCCCACCTGAAGGAAAACGGCGCTTTGGGCGTTCTGGTTAGTGGCGGGTGCTTGCCTGACGGTTCCGTGCCGCTGCACAGATTTGCACCTGCATTGGCTGAGGTTAAGCAGCGTTTGGGTTTAACGGTTTTTGTTCACACAGGCATAGTTGATGCAGAAATCGTTTCGCAGTTGAAAACCGCTGGTGTAGACGCAGCATTGATTGATGTTATCGGCAGTGACGAAACCATACGGCAAATCTACAACTTAGACGTTACCGCCAAGCATTACGAGGATTCCCTCAGAGCCTTGCACGAAGCAGAAATCGCTTTTGTTCCCCACGTAATTGTGGGCTTACACCACGGCGAGTTGAAAGGTGAATTTGCCGCGCTCAACATGATAAAGCCGTATAACCCTTCAGCTATAGTTGTAATCAGCTTCATGCCCATTCGAGGTACAGCCATGGAGAAAACCAAGCCGCCGTCGCCCCACGACATCGCCAGAGCAACCGCAACCGCCCGAACAATGTTCCCGCAGACTCCCCTTGTGCTGGGATGCATGCGACCCAAAGGCAGACACAGAGCCGAAACCGACGTTTTAGCGTTGAAGGCTGGTGTGGATGGGATGGCGTTTCCAAGCCAAGAAGCAATCCGTTATGCACGACGAGCAGGGTTCGCGGTGTCGTTTTCGCCGTTTTGCTGTGCCCAAATCTTTGCGGATTTAGCTGAACCTTAACTTCGATGCTTCGAACAGGTCTTCAGCAGGGATTCGGGTTCTACGTGTTTGGTGTTTGTGACGCTTTTTTCAGCATCAGGTAGCTTAAGACCCAAACCCACGCTGCACCTGCCAAGCCAGAGATAAATTCGGGGATGGCTACGTTGGGAACGTATTCCACCGTGAGTTGAAGCACCCAAACTGCAGCTGCAACCAGCGCCAACGCCAAAGTTAAGCCGCTTAACCTGCGTTTGCTTTCAATCCAGAACGTTGCTACGAAGATAAGCAGGGAAATGGGCAAGAACACGAAGAGCATCACGGAAACGATGTAGTGTGTGGGTCTGAAGTTTTCGTTGAAGATGCCTATGGCAATTAGTGCTATCCATGCAAGAAAGAAGCATGCTGCGCCAACTTTCCCTATGAAGCGTTTGCCCGCGAAGCTGTACAGTCCAGTGGCGAAAACGGCGAAGAGGATTCCGCCAATTACTAGTCCGCTGTTGAAGAGTATTGCGGTGAATCCGCTTTGCACGCCTAAATCACTTAACGCGTTGTTTGTCCAGCTGAATTGTGGCCAAGAAGCGATGGCGGCTAATATGCAGGTGAACGTGAAGATTGGCGCCGCGAAGCCAATTATCCCTGAGGTTTTGAGTCCTCTGTCCAATTATCCAACTCTCCACAGAAACTTCTGTTTGTTGTGCTTAAGAGCTTTTTGCGTCCAGCGGAACAAACCTGCGCAGCCCCTGCAGCGCCCGGGTTTTTTCTTTGTCGCCGACTTTGGTTGCCTGCACGGCTTCACGAAGGATGCTAATGGATTGGTCCATAGCTTGGCGGTTCACGGGGTAGGGGACTCCATCTTTGCCGCCGTAGGCGAAGCTGTATTTGACGGGGTCTTGCCAGCTGGGTTTTTCGCCGTAAACAAGTTCCGCCACTAAGGCTAATCCTCTTACGGTTGCGGGTCCAACGCCTTTCACAGCTAACAGTTCCTCGTAGCTGCTTGGCTGGATTTCGTAGGCTTCGGCAAGTGCAGTCCAGTTAATGTTTCTAGGCATGTATAGCGTCGCGATTCGCTTTTGTTGGGGGCGGCTTTGGATTTCTGGGAGCCATTTGCTGAGCATGGTCTGCTGTTTTTCCTTGGGCACGGTGGCGTCTTGGGTTAGGCGCATGAGTTTTCTGGTGGGTTCTTTGGCTAAATCCACAGATGCCTTGCGGTTGCCTTCGCTGTTTTTCGCCGTCATGTTCAGTACGGCTGGATGTTTGGTGTCGCAGACTATGGCGTTGTGTGGTTCAACTACAAAGTTTGTGGTTGTGTCGCTTAGCCAGTGGTATCTGCGTGCTGTTTTGCCTTCTGGGTTCATGCCTTGCTGGATAACTGCCCATTTGCCTTTTTCGGTGACGAAGAATGCGTGGTGGTAAAGTTGGTAGCCTGCTTGGATGGCGGTGTTGTCGATTTTCGCGGTCATCTTGCTTGTGTAGGTGAGTTGCTGGGTTTTGTTTTCTGAGAAGCCGAATTTGTCTGCTGTCTCTGTGATTTCTGTGGGTGTTTTCTTTGAGGTTTTGCCTTTTCCTCCGCAAACGGCGATGCCGTGTTCTTGGGGTGAAAGCGCGGTTTTGAGAACTCCTGTGACAACAGTGGTTACGCCACTGCTGTGCCAGTCATAGCCAAGAACACATCCGAACGCTTGAAACCAGTAGGGGTCGCTTAACCTTGCCAGATAAGTGTCTGTGCCGTATTCGTCGATGATGATGGCGCTGATTTCTTTGGCGAGTCTGCGCATTCTACCTGTTAACCAAGCTGGGGCTTTTCCGCCGTGAAGAGGCAAACTTGCAAAACCCGTTCTCTGCATGGCACTCGCAAACTGAGAAAGCGGAAAGCGATATTTCTATATTATTGACAGGTCTGAAGCGATTTTTGGCTAAGAAGCTTCTGGTTTTGCGGCTCTCAACTGCGATTTTTTTGTCTATAGCCCCTCTATAAATGCTGTCAACGCTTGCTGAGGCAGCACTGGGCTTTTCTGTACATCCTGTGGGGAAACCTGTTTTAGTCAAATACCTGTTTGGCGGGTTTGTGTTTTTCTGTTCAGATGCTGCACCCAAAAAAGGTTACTTATCAAGCAAATGTAGAAATAACTATGATAAAGGAAATTGGGTGGTCAGCAAGAAGGTTAAGTTTTTGTTGACACAAAAAATCTTTACAAAAACGTTTTTACATGTAGAGAATCAGAATCTTTTTGATGCCTATGAATAAGAAACCGTTCATAGCTGCATTGATGGCCTGTGCATTTCTGATTTCGTTAGTTGATGGAATGCAAGTTTTGTTGAGGTGGCTCAGGGCTAATTGCGGAGCACTTGCTGTGCCTGATGTTTGTTTGCAGAATAGGGGGACAGGGTTATGAGTCGAAGTGTTTGTTGCCTACTGTTAATGGCAATTTTGATAGTTGCAACGTTTTATGTGTCACCTGTCTGTGCTGGTGCATTCTGGGATATTCATGGCGTTGACACAACAGCCACGTTAGGTGGGCACCTATCCATAGCTGTGGACTCAAAGGACAACCTGCATATAGCCTACATAGTCACTGAAACGGGTTCAAGCTACACTTCCTCAAACCGGTCCTTAGCCATTGCCAGTTGGGACGGATCAAGCTGGAACATACAAAAAATAGCCAAAGGAGCGGGTGTTGGATACGCCGCCATGGTGTTTGACTCCAACGGCAACCTATGCGTAACATATACGAGTGGTCCTATCGAAGATAATGATACTGGCGTTATTACTTATTACTTAAGGATTGCTGTTCATACTGAAAGCGGCTGGGAAATTGAAACTGTAGGTGAGGGCATTTCAGGTTCTATTGCGTTGGATTCTTTGAGTAACCCCCACATAGCCTACATGGGCACAAATGGGCTGCTAAAGTATGCAAGTTGGAGCGGGAGTAACTGGACGACACAGACAGTTGGCTCGGGTTCAGAACGTGCTTTTTCAATCAAAATGGTTCAGTATTTGGCATTAGACTCAGAGGATTGCCCGCATATTGTTTACAACGTGGACTCCTCCGTTAATTATGCTACGCACAATTCGTCTGGTTGGGAAATTCAAACGGTGCTCTCAAACTACAGCGGTCGAATTGGCAACCTGGTTTTAGATTCAAACAACATTCCACACTTCACATGCGCCATCAACGGGTCCATAATGTACACGCTAGCCTGAATGGTTCAGTATTGTCCATGCAGACGGTGGCTCCAATTTACGGGATATGGGACGGCAGCTTCGTGGGGCTAGATGCGAATGACTATCCACACATCACCTACGCGTATAGCAGCGCTAAAGTTTACTTGGCAAGCTGGAATGGCACTGGCTGGAGCACTCAGTTGGTGACGGACAAAGCCTTCTTTTTGGGAGATACTATGCCTTTGGCGCTTGACTCACAGGGCAGACCGCACCTGTGCTACCTGAACGTTCGTACCACTGGATACTCGTATCTGGATGGGTCTGTAGTGTACGCGTTTTCGAACGAGTCAGTTACCACCCCGATGCCCACGCCGACACCCACGCCGTCACCATCACCGTCGCCTTCGCCTTCAATTCCCGAGTTTCCACCTTTCCTTATGGGTGCTTTTGTTATAGTGTCGACATTTGCAGGAGTGATATTCTGCAAGAAGAAACATAGACTAGGTCAGATAATCAGATAGAGATGCCAAAACAGACTTTGCTTTCTTAGCTCCTTTGCCCGCTCTGCTTCCTTCGTCTATTGTTTTTCCAACATTCACTAAAACTCTGTCTACTCCAAGTCCAGTTCTTATTCCTGATACTGTTCCCTGTGAGGAAAAAGCTGTGTAATCAAATACTGTTTGGTAGGTTTGTGTTTTCCTCTTCAGAGAACAGCGGGGAACAATACGTGCAACGTATCTATTTTGTGTTGCTTGTTTTTCACTTTTTTAGTTTAGTTGCTCTTTTTCTTGGCTTATTTTTTGTTTGCTTCTTGTTTTCTTCTAGTAATGTAATCCAGCTTGGTGGTACATATTCGATTAGTTTTTCAGCTGCTTTCCTTTTTGGATTTTCGATTAGCTGAGCTTTTTCAAGTTCTTCAAGGAAAATTTCAATTGCTCTGACTTTGATGTTGCCAATCTCAGACGCCATATCCTTAGGAAATCTGACTCCGTCAATGAGGACCCAAATCATTTTTCTTTCGTTAGTTGAAGCATAATCAGCTATTGTTTTCTCTAATAACTCCGCATTAGCCAATGTTAGAATTTTTGATATTTTCTTCAGTTCTTTAAGCTCATCACTCATTTACCCAGCCCTTGTTAACTTATCACAAACTGAATAATAAGTTGTTTTGTTGATTTGCCTGTATGGTCAAAAAACCATTCAACTTCCCAAATTCGCCTTACTATACCCTGTCTCTTCAGGACTTTTCTGTTTTGAAGTTTAGATACTTTTGAATAGAGACGATGAGCCTGCTTTTCGTCTTTCTTAGTCAAGAAAATTTGACTAACCTTCAAAGCTGTTTAGTCAAGGAATTTTGACAAAAACCCTCTAAAGCCAAGCAAATCTAGCATCTAATTGATGCCTGTGAACAATAAAACATTAACTTATACGCTGCTGCTTTGTTTGCTGTTTGCTTCCGTAATTGAGGTAGGCTGCATTGCTGGAGTTAGTGCCAACCCTTATCATCCAGGTTATAGGTACATATCTACGCCTTCAATTTCTTTGACAAGCCCCTCAGATTGGGTAATGTATCAGAATGTTACGGTGGCTTTCACCGTTAGCATGCCTGGTTCTTGGAATGGGAGTGTCGTAGGCACTGTTACTTCCATACAGTGTTTTCTTGACGGCAAGCAGATAGTTAAAGACGACACCACACGTGTTTACTCAAGCAGTGGGGGTTCAAGACGCCTTAATTATGTAGAGAAGGTTGGACCCTTAGCTTTTGGTGAACACACCCTTACAATAAATGTTCCAGCATACAGTATTTACGAGGGGGAAGATGTAAAACACAGTTTTACTTCCACTAAAACCCACAAATTTACAGTATCCTTAGACCCCAAACCACCCCCTACCATCACAGCCAAATTGCGTGAACCAGGACGTCCTCTTTATTTCGGTAAAACCATCAACTTTGCAGTGCATGTTGAAGGCGCACAGAAACAATACACTTACACTTGGTATATCGATGACCAAAAAGTTGAGGTCACCACCTCATCTGTAAGTTCAACATATTACTCTACAAACACTTTAGCTATTGGAGAACACCAAATCTACGTGGAAGTGACAGATGAAAACAGCATTACAGGAACGACAAAGATAGAACCTTTTGAAATAGTTCCACCCCTTCCACAAGTAGAAATCTCTTCGCCTGTAGATGGTGCCGTTTACAATACTTCCGAAGTGTCTATAGAGACAAAAACCCTAGCAGAACGGGTTGTTTTAAATGGTTCCGCTCAATTTGAAACCCTAGCCTGGCTTAATTACAGCATAGACGGCGCATCATACTCTTTTACGAATATCACCTTCATGCCTCACCAGCATCCTTACCCTACTTTGGCAAACACTTGCCTATTTAGTCTGCCTAATGGGTTGCATCAGCTCACCGTTTATGGAGAAACAACTTTTGGTGCTAAGGTGAATTCAAATGCTACCTTTTGGGTGTACGACGGAGAAGCACCGCCTAGCCCTCTTCCAACAATAACTCAACCCGACCCCCCTGAACAATCCTCACCAACACCAAATGCGGCAGCTACCCCCGCATATTCTTCGACTTCACTTGGTGCTTCCCCTTCTCCTAATCCTTCTCCATCTACAACCCCGCAATCAACTTTAGAGCCTACCATTACGCCTAATCCTTCTTCAAGAGCTAATCCTTGCACAGATTTGATTTCATATGTAATAGTGACATTAGTACTGATGCTGTCTGTGGGTGAACTGGTTTACTTTAAGAAACGTAAACGTAACAGAGCAAACGCCTCCAGTTTACGCCTTACCTGATTCTTTCGTTTCGCGCTTTGTCGTGTGCTTTTGCTGGCTGCTCAGAGGTGTGCTTGCAGGGTTGTTTTTTTTTGGTTTACCGTGAGGTTGTTTTGGGGAAGTGTCTGTTGGTTTTCTTTCGCGCGACAGACGTTAAATAAAACGTGTAATAAACAGGAAATGTCTATTTTTTCCCCATTTTTTTAGATGACTGAAAAGTGAAAAGCTTATATTCTTTGAGTCTTAAGGTTGACCCACCTAAAATATTTGGATGGGAAAAAATGTCGGAAGCAAGCTTACCTTTCAATGATAAGTTTTATCCAAGCGCCGAAAAAATTGGTTCTGGAGATAAACGTAAACAAGTCTGGGAGGAATCCCTTAAAAATCCGCAGGAGTTTTGGGCTGAAAAAGCAAAAGCCATAGACTGGTTTAAGCCAGCACCCAAGGTTTTAGATGATTCTAATCCGCCGTTCTATAAGTGGTTCGCAGGCGCCGAGCTAAACGTGTCCTATAACACGTTGGACAGGCATGTAAAGGGCGCTAAGAAAAACAAGCTCGCCTATATCTGGGAGGGCGAAATGGGTGAGGTTAGAACCTACACCTATTACCAATTGTACAGGGAAGTTAACAGGCTTGCAAAGGTCTTCCAAGACTTAGGAGTTAAAAAAGGAGACCGCGTAGCCGTTTACCTGCCCGTCATTCCCGAGCTTCCAATTACTTTGCTTGCAACAGCACGCATCGGCGGAGTCCACGCAGTGGTGTTCTCAGGGTTCAGCGCAGAAGCCTTAGCTGACCGCGTAAACGATTCAGGCGCAAAAATCTTAGTTACCGCCGACGGCTCCTTCAGACGCGGAAAACCCGTTGCCATCAAAGACAACGCTGACCGCGCCCTGAAAATCGCGACAACCGTAGAAAAAGTCATTGTTGTCAAACGTACAGGTCAAGCTATTCAGATGCAGGAAGGCAGAGATGTCTGGTACGACCAAGCCTTAGCAAAAGCGGGTTCAAGCGCCTACGTGGAACCTGAACCTATGCAGGCATCTGACCCACTGTTCATTCTGTACACTTCAGGAACCACCGGCAAGCCGAAAGGAGTGCAGCACGGCACAGGTGGCTATCTGGTTTGGGCTTACTGGACGCTTAAGTGGGCTTTCAACCCGACCGACGAGGACATCTATTGGTGCGTAGCCGACATCGGCTGGATTACTGGTCACACATACAACGTTTACGCGCCTCTGAGCCTGGGCATAACCGCATTCCTGTTCGAGGGCACCCCCGACTACCCCGCACAGGACCGCTGGTGGGACATGATTGAACGTCACGGCATAAACATCCTCTACGGCACACCAACTGCAGTACGTATGTTCATGAAGTTCGGTGAGCAATGGCCAAACAAGCACAACCTAAGCAGCCTCCGAATCCTCGGAACCGTAGGTGAACCCATCAACCCCGAAGCATGGAAATGGTACTACACTGTCATCGGCAAAGAAAAACTCGCCATAATCGACACATGGTGGCAGACAGAAACAGGTGGCTTCATGATTGCACCCCTCAGCGGCATCGAACTCACTCCACAAAAGCCAGGCTCCGCGACTTTTCCATTGCCCGCCGTCAACGCAGACATCTACGACGATAAGGGTCAACCAGTGCCGACTGGAACCAAAGGCTTTCTCGTGGTAAAATCTCCTTGGCCCGGTATGCTAACGACTTTGTGGAAAGACCCTGAACGCTTCAAGCAGACCTACTTTGGAAGGTGGCCAAACATCTATTACACAGGCGACTATGCTGTCCGCGACAATGAAGGTTACTTCTGGCTGCTGGGTAGAGCCGACGAGGTTCTCAAGGTGGCAGGACACAGAATCGGAACCGTCGAGTTAGAATCAGCATTGGTCTCGCACCCAGCCATCTCCGAAGCCGCAGTGATGGGCAAAGAAGACGTTGTGAAAGGCGAAGTTCCAGTGGCTTTCGTGGTTCTCCGTAGCGGATTCCAGCCAAGCGAGGACCTCCGAAAAGAACTTGTTAAACACATCCGCACCACCATCGGTCCCATCGCTACACCCGACGCCATAGTCATCGTCAACAAGCTGCCTAAAACGCGAAGCGGCAAAATCATGCGCAGAATCCTCAAAGCCGTCTTGGTCGGCGCACCCATCGGCGACGTATCCACCCTGGAAGACGACGCGTCCGTAGAAGACATAAAGAACACCTACGAAGAAATGCGCAAACAACTGCACAAGTAAGTGCAGTTTCTTCTCCTCTCTTCCTTTCTTTTGTTTTGTTTACAGTTTTTCTTCAACTGCTTAACTGAGGAATTCCCTATTTGTGTTTTATGCGCTGCAGAAGAGGCAATAACTCTTTAACGGTGTCCTACTTCACTTTCTATTCATGAGGCGAGTCGAGAAAACTCTGGAACGCATATACGAGCGTGACGCCGCCACAGGCGAGTTCATCATAAGTATAGGTATCGATAAGTACCCTGATGTTTTCAACGAGTTGGATTCGGCGCCTTGGCGGAGAAGAGACTTAGACTATGACCTGAGGGTTTTTCTGGAGGAATCCTCCTCCGACATCCCGTTGAAATACGACATAATCCTGCAGTTTAGTGTTTCTCAGGAAACTCAGGATACAATAAAAGAAGAACGCATAAAGTTGGGTTTAAGAACGTATTTTGCTTTCATCCGGAACTCGGTGCAGAGGGAAATACGCACATCCTACGAGCGAAGTGGACTTTACGTGTTGGCGTCGTTTCTGCTTCTGTTCACGTCTTATTCGCTGCAGGTGCAAATCACAGGCAACGCCGTTTTCACAACGTTAGTCGACGGCGTAAGCATAGGCGGCTGGGTTTTCCTGTGGGAAGCCATCTCCACCTTGGCCTTCAGAAACAGAGGCGCCCGAACAAAGTATCTCCAGTATAAGCGGCTAAGCACTGCCCCCATCCAATTCCGATATTCAGCCACGGATTCTACTGCAGTTTGAAAAGGCAAAACTGGGCAAGCAACATACAAAACCCGTTTTTCTTTAGGCTACCTTAATATAACGTGCCTACCTAAATATTAGTAAGAGTTTGGAGAGGCTTTCGCGGCTTTTGCAATAATCTGACTGGATCCAACGAGAGACGCTATTTTCAATCAAAACAGAAGCCACACGGCACCTCCCTGCTTACCCATCTTAATTTACGAATCGAAAAAGTTGGAGGTGAAAAAGAGTTTGAGAAGACGAAAGAACAAAGGAGACTACTTGGCGTATCTTACTGTGAAGTATGATGTTCACCCTGACCTGCTTTTCTGCGCGTTGCTTTCAGCAGGGGAGATAGGAAAAGCTAAATGCGGCACGCTATCGGTTGAATGCCGCGGAAAAGTGGGCAACCAAATATATTTTCTGATACGGAACGACTCCGATGTGGTGGCTCAGTTTCCCGTGTCGGAAGAGTTTATGGCTAAGCAGAGGAACCCTATTCGTAACTACATGGAAACCGACATGGTGCAAAACTATAAACCTGATGAATCTGAAGGCCCCTTTTACAGCAAGATATCCGACCTGAAAGTCGGTAAGAAACACGTTAACTTGAGAGCTAAAGTCGTGAAGGTTTCAAAGCCTTTATACGTAAGCACCAAGTTCGGGAGCCAAATCCGTCTAGCAAAGGCGTTGCTAAGAGATGAAACTGGCGAAATCAATCTGTGCCTCTGGAGAAAGCAGGTGGAGGCAGTCTCAAAAGGTGATTTTATTGAGGTTGAGAACGTATACGTAACCAATTTCCGAGGCGTCAAGCAGCTTACGCTGAGCAGCAAGGGCACCTTGAAAAAAGTTGCAGATGCGCAGCAGAAAGATTCCTTGCTTCTTGAAAGCAGCAGATAAAAAACTGGGGTCGGCGGAGTAACTTTCTCCAGCCGCTATGGGTTTGGGGTTTCGTATCTGATGAGCGAGAAAATCTCGTGTTTGTCGCCCAACAGTTTGCGTCCACCGCAATAGTCCAGTTCAATCAGGAAGCCTAAACCCACAACTTCGCCGCCGAGTTTCTCGATGAGGTCTATGTTGGCTTTGACGGTGCCGCCTGTGGCAAGAAGGTCATCGATTAGAAGGACTTTTTCGCCTTTTTTGATGGCGTCTTCCTGAATTTCAATGGTGTCTTCCTCGTATTCTTTCTGGTAAGTCAAAGGCATACATTTTCCTGGTAACTTCCCTTTTTTGCGGATAGGCACAAAACCGACATCTAAAGCGTATGCCAGAGGTGCGCCGATGATGAAGCCTCTTGCCTCGTTAGAGGCAATAACATCGATGTTTTTGTTTTTGTAGTGCGCGGCGAGTTTGTCTACGGCTTCTTTGAAGGCGGCTTTGTCTTTAAGCAGGGGTAGTATGTCCCAGAAGACTACACCTTTGAACTCGGGGAATCTCCTGATTATTGCTTTTAAATCCATTTTTGTTTTACACTCCGTTACATGAATGCGTTTGCCAACGCGGATGCACACGGGCAGTTTTCTCGGGTTTTGGGCAACGCCGCCACAGTGTCCACGATTATTTTCTTGACTTTCTCAACGTTAGCTCGCATGGTGGAGACGATTTCTTCAGTGCTGACGGCGTGGTCTTTCCAGCAGTCGTAGTCGGTAATCATGGCTGTCGAGGCATAGCAAAGTTCAGCTTCCCGTGCCAGCACGCATTCAGGAACCATCGTCATGCCCACGACATCAGCGCCCCATATCTGAAACATGCGGGACTCCGCCTTGGTTGAGAACCGTGGTCCCTCAATACACACGTATGTGCCTGTTGGGTGCGCATTAATTTTTGCTTTTTCAGCAACCTCTATTAGCGTTTTGCGTATTTCAGGGCACATCGGGTCCGCCACTGAAATGTGGCATACGCGGTTTTGAGTGTAAAACGACTGCTCCCGCTTGGTGGTTCGGTCGATGAACTGATCCACAAACGCCAGCTCTCCAGGTTTGTATTCTTCTCTGAGGGATCCAACTGTGGAGACCGCCAGCACCCGCGTTACACCCAGCTTCTTGAAGGCGTACATGTTTGCTCGGCTGTTCACGTCGGTGGGGCGTATGGTGTGTTTGCGTCCGTGCCGCGCCAGAAACGCCACCTGCCTGCCCGCCAACTCGCCGACTATAAACGAGTCAGAGGGAGCACCGTAGGGCGTGTTAACTTCAACTTCCCGTATGTTCTTGAGTAAATTGGGGTCGTAGAGACCTGTTCCTCCGATGATTCCAATTTCGGTTTGCATAAAACGGTTAGTCATCGGTTTTTCCTTATAAAAATAGCGACTAACCAGTAAACATTGAAGCTGCGTTCACAGCGAGCGGTTAGAGTTGATGTTGAAGGCAACGGCTGCTTTTTTGCCTGCAGAGTCCTTTTCTTTCCACGCGTACGCGAGGCTGAAAACAGATACAACCACCGCGGAGACGACTCCGTAACAAACCTCATTCAGCAACGTTAGGTTGAAGAGGGCTCCCAACGAGAAAACCGTTACAAGCGCAGCCGCAAACAGGGATATGCTGAACCAGTTGTGCAAGCCACGGCGGTTTCTCATTGATGAGGCAGAGCTGGCTATGAACAGCAGCAGAAAGAAGAAGGACATGGGGGTGTTTTTGTCGGCGAAGTAGCCAAAAAGGAAAATGGCTAGTGCGGTTCCTCCTATCGAAAAAACGAAAATACTTGTTTTTACAAGCAAATTTGAATTAGACACATCCGTAGCAGCCGTCGCAGCCATGCGCCTAACCCCCATAATACAATGAATCGGTTTTTATATTTAACATTTGCTATGAAACAGTTTTTTATAATTTTTCAGAAAAATGTGATGTATGTTCATTTGGCATTTTTATCAGCTTTTGATGACTGAAACGAAAGGTGCTTTCTGTAAACGATGTTTCCCTTTTTGTAGGGCGTGCAGCGCAAAGAAAATGGGGTTAGGTGGACAGTTTCTCGATGGTGACTGCCACCGTTTGGGTTTGCCCGTTTCGTATGACCTCAAAATCCACGGTTTGTCCTGGTAGCGTGTTCTGCTCCAGATACGACAGCAAGGCATCTTCGTTAGTTATTCTTGTTCCGCCTATGCCTACTATGATGTCTCCGCCAACGGCAATCTGTGAACCCAAAACGGTGGTGTAGGATGTACCGCCTTTGAGTCCGTTTTCTGTGTTAACGCTTTCAACTAGCCAGCCGTATGTTACGTTTGTGTCTATGGCTTGGGCTATTTGGTAATTCATGTCTTTTCCATCAGCGTTTATAGATGGGTGATTATCGTATTTTCCTGTGGTCACCAGCGAGTTGACTTCCCGCAGTATTGTTCCCGAGGGGATGGCAAAGCCTAACCCCTCAGAGTTGCTTACACCCGCCGTGGTTATGCCCACAACTTCGCCCTTGTAGTTAATGAGTGGACCCCCAGAGTTACCCGGGTTAATTGCCGTGCTTGTCTGGATGACATCTGGGATTGTGATTGCTGAGCCTGTGCTGCTTGATTCGGTTATTGTTCTGCCCAGCGCGCTGATTACGCCTGTGGTGAGTGTCCCCGATAACCCGTAGGGTGACCCAACCGCCACAACGGGGTCGCCTACCTGCAAAGTTGCAGATGCCACAACGGTTAGGGGCTGCAGGTCACTGGAGATTGCGCCGTTAACGGAAAGAACCGCAAGGTCCGCTTGGGGGTCAGCGCCCAACTGTGTGGCTGGGTAGCTGTCTCCGTTTGCGAAGGTTACGGTCACGTTGATTGAGTTTTCCACAACGTGGTTGTTTGTGACGACAACGGGTTGATTGTTAGCCATCATCACGAACCCTGAACCCTGCTGCTGAACATAGCCGACAAGAGAGCCAAAGAAATTGTACTGCGGCAATAGGTCTTGGATGACAACCACCGACGACTTGACCTGCTGATATAACGAGGCGAGCGAAACGTTGTCTCCGATAACATACGAGGTGTTAGCGTAAGAAACATACGTGGCGTTCGCAGACGACAGATCATCCAACTGCGCCTGTAAGCTGTCGATTTTTCCGTTGAAAGTTACGTAGCTCAGCGAGTACCCGATTAAGCCGCCTCCCACCAAGCCAATCAAAAGAATAACCGCTAAAACAATAGCCGAAGAACGCTTAGCCTTTGGCTTATGCTCTGGCGACTGAGGAGTTTGCTGTGGGGGCGGTGGAACTTGCTGAGGAAAATCCCCGTTTGAGTTTTCCATCCTTTTTGTCTCCTTTAAGTTTCAAAATTTTTATTAGTTAACGGGATGAGGCGTCTCGTTTAATAGTAAAGGTAGAAGTGGAAGTTGAAGTTTTTCTTTTGAACGGCAGTTTTCTTCCGCAGTGAGCACACTTCTCGTCTGTAGGCTGCAGTTTGCTTCTGCAGTACGGGCAAATATTTTTCTTCGCCAAATGCATGCCTTCTTTTTCCTTAGTGATTTTTCCGTCACTCAAAAAGAGCAAGCGTTCAGTGTATGCAGCAACTTGACCGTCGTGTGTAACCAGAGAGAGCTTGGACGTTGCGTTTGCCAGACTGATTCGTGTTTGTAACGTGCATACTGTCCACTATACCTCTTGTTGCCTAACGAAACTGACTTTGACGACTCGTTAAGGGTCAAGCAGCGATGAAAAAGAGGGATGCGTCCTCTCGCTGCCTGCCCTGTCACGAGTGTTTTTGAGGGCGAGTTGGGGGGTTTGTGATGCGTTTCGCTCTCGGCAATGAGTTGGTCTGGAATATTTAAAACGGTTTTTCAGGATTATACCCAATTCTCTTCCAAATTACTGTTTGGTTTACGGGTTGATGTGGTAGATTTGGGAACAAGTTTATAGCGGAATTCAGGTTAGTTGACAGAAGAATCTCTTGGAGCATAGACATGGCTGCCAGCGCACGTCCTCTAAAGTACCTTCTTGGATGGTTGATAGCAGGCACCCGCGGCGGAGTTACACGTGCTGAACTGATTAAGACTATTCGTGAGACTCCACAAAACGCAAACCAGTTAGCAAATGCACTGAAGGTCGACTATAAAACTGTACGGTATCATCTGGAAGTTTTGGAGAAAAACCGCATTGTAACGTCGGTTGGGGACAAGTATGGGGCAACATATTTTCTGACTCAGATGATGGAAGACAACTATGGCGTGTTTGAGGAGATTCTGAAGAAAATATGGAAAAAGTAGAAAAAGGAGCATAACAGAGGGAAGAAATAATGATGAGCAAGAACCTGAAAATCCTTATACTTCTTGCGATTTTGTTAGCTGCATCTGCACTAACCATTCTTTTAGTGGGGTATGAACAGCAGAATTCACCGTCTGTTTTTCCGTTTAGTCCTAGGTCAACGGTAACCAGAATTAACCCTGCTGACATAGAGTTGTACTATGTGGTTCGGATGGTTCTATCCTCAATCAATATAGCGCTTCTGATTGTGCTTATGGTTAACTACCTTAGCATTTACTTGAAGACAAAGTCAGAATTCACAATTGGACTGATGTTCTTCTCGGCTTTCCTGCTCATTAAAGATGTAACGTGGAGTCCCTTCGTGATTGGCTGGTTCGGCTTTGGACTGTTAGGTTTAGGTCCCTTTGCGTTTCTCCCCGACATGTTTGAACTCGTGGCGCTGTCGGTGCTGCTGTACATGAGCATCGAGTATTAAGGTGAACCTAACGCGAATCCTTAATAAAACACCAAGCAACTACTGACTTTCAGGAAGTTTTTTCTTTGGCAAGTCACTTCGAACATAAAAGGGAACCCAACAGGCTAATCCACGAGAAGAGCCCATACCTGCTCCAGCACGCCTACAACCCCGTAGACTGGTATCCGTGGAGTCAAGAGGCGTTCGACAAGGCGAAAGCGGAGAATAAGCCGATTTTTGTCAGCATCGGCTACGCTTCCTGCCACTGGTGCCACGTCATGGAGAAGGAGTGCTTTGAAGACGAAGAGGTAGCTAAACTCCTCAATGACGCCTTTGTATGCGTGAAGGTTGACCGCGAAGAAAGACCCGACCTCGACGCCGCGTACATGGCTGTCTGTCAGGCGATGGGTAAAAACTGTGGTTGGCCGTTGAACATTTTGATGACGCCGCGGCTGAACCCGTTTTTCGCCGCCAGCTACATACCCAAAATCAGCATGCGGGGCTCTGTGGGTATGATGGAGCTTGTGCCTCAGGTCATGGAGATTTGGAGGATGCGGGGAAACCACATGGAAATCGTCGGTGCAGACATCAAAAGCCGCATCGAAGGCATGGAGAAACGTACCCCCGAAAACGAGCTTGGAAGTTCGGTTTTGGAGGAAGCCTACGAGGGTCTGGCAAGGAATTTTGACTGGGAACACGGAGGATTCGGAACCGCCCCCAAGTTTCCTCGACCTCACAGCCTGCTTTTTATGCTTCGATACTGGAAGAGAAGCGGCGCAAAAGATGCATTAGGCATGGCGGAGAAGGCGCTAAGGCAGATGCGTTTAGGCGGTATTTTTGACCAAATCGGTTTTGGCTTCCACCGCTACAGCACTGATGCCGCGTGGCTTGTGCCTCACTTCGAAAAAATGCTCTACGACCAGGCGCTTTTGGCTTTGGCTTATACGGAGATGTATCAGGCAACAGGCGCAGACGAGTTCAAGCTCACCGCCAAGGAAACCTTGGAGTATGCGCTGCGGGATTTAGCTTCGCCTCAAGGCGGATTTTATTCATCTCAAGATGCGGACTCAGAGGGCGAAGAAGGCAAGTTTTACCTGTGGACTCTCCAGGAAGTTGTGGACGTGCTGGACCCCGCAGACGCGGATTTGGCGGTTCACCTGTTTGGTTTGTCGGCGGACGGCAACTACTTTGACGCTTCCATCGGGAAGAGAACTGGCAAAAACATCCTACACCTCCTCCAGCCTCTAGATGAGGTTGCCTCTGCAAAAGGGTTGACTGCTGACGAACTCATCGGGAGGCTAGGTACAATTCAGAGCGCCCTTTTCGAAGCGCGCAAACGGCGGGTGCCGCCAGCCACCGACGATAAAGTTCTCACTGACTGGAACGGTTTGATGGTTGCCGCGTTAGCAAAAGCAAGCTCCGCGTTTGGGGAGCCGAGGTTTCTGCAAGCGGCTTTTAAAACCGCTGATTTTCTCTTGGCAGATATGCGGGGCAAAAACGGAGCGCTATATCACCGTTACGCGAAGGGCGAACGCGCCGTGGCGGGTTTCTTGGACGACTACGCTTTCCTTGTGTTTGGTCTCATTGAGCTTTATGAGGTGTCTTTTGACGGTAAGTACCTGCAGGCTGCTGTGGAGCTCACGCAGGAAATGAACGCAAAGTTCTGGGACGACAAAAACGGCGGATACTACTTGACTTCCGCCAAACCTGAATCAGGCATGCCTAAAATGAAGCAGGTCTACGATGGCGCTTTTCCTTCAGGTAACTCGGTGGCTTTGCATAATTTGTTGCGGCTTAGCCGATTAACCAACGACTCCTCATTTGAGATGCACGCTCGCATGCTGGTTAAGGCTTTCTCGCTGGAAGTGCAGTCTGCTCCTGAAGCTTTTACGTGGCTGCTGGCTGGCGTAGACTTCGCGGTTGGCCCCTCCTTTAGCGTCGTGTTAGTGGGTGAAGCTACGAGAAAGGACACGTTGGATATGTTGGAGGCTTTGAAGCGGCATTACCTGCCCACCACGGTTGTTTCGGTTAAATCATCCGACAAAGCAGGTTTAGGCTACGCGCAAATTGAGGGCGCCGCCACTGCATATGTCTGCCGCAACCAAACCTGTCTACCCCCAACGAACCGCGCCTCGAAAATGCTTGAGCAACTTGGGTTAGCCGCAGAAACCGTTAAATCGAATTAAGCGAGACACGTAAACCATGAAGAAGGCGTTTATTTCAGGACCCATTCAGGGCATGGAAACCGAGCAGGGCTACCGCGAAGTCATCGCCGACATCTGCCTCCGCTTGGGGCTTGAAGTTATTGACCCGTGGCGCCGAGAAAAAGTCCTCTACAACAAGGAGGAGCCGTGCTGGTGGGACAAGGTTCCCGCAGACGGGTTTGTTCAGAGAGACTTGGATGACGCAGACCAATGCGACGTGATGATTGTGTATCTGCCACGGCTTTCAGCGGGCGCCTGCATGGAGCTTTTCTACGCCAAACGAAAAGGCAAAAAAATCGTCGTGGTCTCCGACATGCCCTGCCTGAGCCCATGGGTCATCGTGCATTCAGACATGGTGCTAAAAGGGTTCGGAGAACTCGAAGTAGCCCTTAAACAGTTGATGCCCAACCTTTAATTTTCCCTTTTCTTGCAAATGCGTAGGCTAAACTAGCTTTGCATCCTGCTGGATGTGAAAGATTTAAAATCCTTGTGTCCCCATAGTTAATTAGTGCCGAGGTTTTTGCTATTGCAAAGCGAAGTAGTGGACCTAGCCTATGTTTTGTCTGTGATTAGGGCAGTTTTAGAGCTAAAAGAAAAGGAGAACCTTGAAGAGATTAAACAGGAGATAAAAGACAAAGAACGCCGCTCAAAGAGGCTTCTCCGCAAGCTTGGAGGCGTGGCTCCTGATTTCATTGTAAACAACCTTTCGCTGTCTTCTGTTCCCTCTGGACAGGACGGTGACTTGGCTGATTTTCGTTACAACAAAATGGTTTGCCTAAACTTTCTTGCTTACTGCCTTGAAAACGCAGGAAACCTCCGCTTTGACCTTGCCTTTTTTGAGAACGAAGCCGACAGAAAACTGCTTTTAGAACACCTGTGGAACAACATTTACATAGCCTTATCCAGCGGTTATCCCCAAAAAACCAAAACCAGCTTGGAGTACCGCCGAAAATATGCGGCTTTACGGCGACGTATCCAGAAGAGAAGCGGCGCTTATGTTCTTGAAGCGGAAAACCGTGCCTACACTCTGCCCATTCACCATTTTGAAGAGGTGGTTTTCTTCCACAAATACGGTGTCGATGCGTTGCCTGGGGCAGTTAAAGAAAATCTGGCTGGGAAAGATTTCATTGATGCAGGGGCATACATCGGGGATACTGCGCTTATTTTCAACGAGTTGCAACCGAAGCGGATTTACGCTTTTGAACCATCCGCGGCTAATCATGTTTTCATTGAGAAAACGGTGAAGCTCAACAAACTCACAAACGTTGAGCCCGTCCGTGCAGCCTTAGGCAACAGGGAATGCGTTTCGAACTTGTTTCTTTGGGAAAACGCCTCGTTTCTAACCAACGGCGAAGGCGAAGGCGTGCCTGTGACCACGATTGATTCTTTCCGAGAAAAAAACGGCTTGGATGTCGGGTTGATAAAAATGGATATTGAGGGCTCTGAGCTTTATGCCATACAGGGTGCTGAGGAAACCATTAAGGCGTCTAAGCCTGTTCTGATTATCTCAGTGTATCATAGCGGCAGAGACTTTTTTGAGATTCCTCCGCTTCTCAAGAGGTGGATGCCGACTTACAATTTCAGGTTTTTAAGCCTAAATCAGGCTGTCCCAATTCTGGAAAGGGTCTTACTCGCCTACTAGTTTAGGCTACCGCTTTGTTGGTGTCTTCCTGAGGTTTGGGGTTTAGAAAATCTTTATCAGTTTAACTTTGCACAAGTATTAGTGGAGTAATTGTTTCGAAAACAGCAAATTTAGTTTTCAGAAAAAGGATTTGAACTCAAAGTCAATTCGTTTTGAGTTGAACTATCATTCAAACAGCCTTTGAAAAACTTTCTTAGATGGAAAGATAGCCATGTATGTTGAGGAACTGGAACACACGCGGGAATGGGAACAGTTCTTGCAGGATTCTCCAAACGCGACGTTCTACCATAGCCCCCAGTGGAAACAAGTCCTTCAACATACTTATACGCATCCGCTTTACCTAGGTGTCCGAAACGAGCACGGTTCGATAGTTGCCGTATGTCCCGGCTTCATCATGAATGCAGGACGCATCAAAATATACCAGTCAACGCCCCGCTCTGACTATGCGGGACCCCTAGTTACGCGGCAGTATTCTGCTCGGGCATGTCAGGCTCTGTTTGACTATCTTCAAAGCGTATCCTCCGATATCGGAGTAACTTACGCGAAGATGTGCCTAATGGAAGATGATTCAAAGAAGCTCTTTTTCGACAGCGGATTCACGGAGTCAAACACGGGCGTGCTGGAAATCAACCTTAAAACTACGCCGCCGTCGTTTCTGTGGAGCCAAAAATTCACATCGAAGCTCCGAAACAAGATGCGGGCCATTGAAAAAAATGGGTTCCAAGCTGAAGAAGCGGCGACAAAATCCGATTTAAAAGAGTTCTATCGGCTCTACAGGCAAAACATGGAGTACATCGGTGCTTCGCCTTTCTCGTATGCTTTTTTGGAAAAAGCTTGGGATTTGCTTCATCCTGAGAACTTGCGGATTTGGCTTTTTGGTAAAAACCAGATTATAGGGGGAACTGCAAACTTCAAGTATAAGCAAAAAGTGTACGGCGCATACGTGGGGATTGACCGAGAACGCTGCCGCAAATATCCTGTGGTTCCCTACTTGATTTGGAAAGAGGTCAACAAAGCCGAAGAGGAAGGATGCAACGTTGTGTCACTGGGGTCAACGCCTAACAATCCAGCGGAACGGCATTTCCTGCAGAAAAAAGAGGTCGGCGGCTCCTTCCGCAGGCAAACAACCGTTTGGGTTCCCTTTACTTGTACAGGAAATTTTCTTATAATAAGCAGAAACAAAACCGTTAACACATGGAAAACCATCCGAGACTATTTACCCCCGCTTTTCACACGAAAACTCGAAAACCACCTCGGAAAATTCTAGGTGTGCCTTACATACAAACAAGCGGCTTTTTCGCCAAAGAACTTTAAAACTGTTCATAGGATACCTGCACTTGACCACTGAACGTGCAGCAACGGGGGATCATCAAGAGACTATGTTAACGGGAATTTATGCCCTCATCGTACATTTCAAAGAAGACATTGTCGTCAATGTCGGCGCATTGGGCGAACTCGCTTTCAAGAGAGGCTTTTACGTTTATGTGGGGTCAGCTCAGAACGGCATACCGCAACGGGTTAAGCGACACCTCAAAAAAGGCAAGCGGCTGTTCTGGCACATAGACTACCTATTAGACAGCGACGCCGCCCAAATTGTAGAGGTGCTTTATCTGCAGGGCAAAAAATCCGTGGAATGCGCAGTTGCCGAAAAAGTCGGATGCCACGGTGACCCTGTCCGCGGATTCGGCTGCTCAGACTGCCGCTGCACAAGCCACCTTTTCCGCGTGGAGAACCCCCAGGTTTTGAGGGGTCAGATGCAGCCGCTGACTTTGGAACCGTAAGCCTCTCTTCCGTAGGGGTGCTGTTCCGCTTGCGGAACACACTGTTCTGCAGGGAGAGTTAAAAGTTACTTAGCCAGAGGTAAACCTGTGACTAAAAATGAACTCGGGGATTCACTTTCAATTTAACAGCTTTGATTTAGTTTCTTTTTTGGATTTGCATGGACGCCGCGTTGAGGCAACGGAGGGCTCTTAATGCACAAACCATTATCCAAAGCCGTTGTGGTTCTGATAGTGGCTCTGTTCCTTTCGGGCATGTCCACCTTCGCCTCGGTTTCGCCTGTGCAGGCGCAGGACGCCGTTAACCACAACACGGTGGGTTTGTGGCATCTTAACGAAATCCTGCCTGACTCTTATCAAGAGGTGACGCCTGACGCGTCAGGAGTTAACGTTGGAATCTTGGGCGGTTACCCTTCGCCGCCTGCGCTTGTGGAGGGCAAATTTGACGCGGCATTCAAGTTTTCTGGAAGCGACTTCGTTTATGTGCCCATCGCGTTTGTGGTAGGTTTTCCCCCTGCTCCTGAGCCTATTCTCATTCCAATTTCGCCTAACTTGGACATACAGGAGCAGGTAAAGATTGAAGCTTGGATAAACGTGCAAGGCTACACCGAAGCTACCTACAACAACATCGTGGTCAAATGCACCCGTACGGATGCGGAGTGGCAGAGCGTGAGCCGAGTTATGGGGCTTTCCTTGAGGGGAACCACTCTTGAAACAGGTATCGATGCCTCTGTGGGTGCCTTAAGCGGTTTTGTACGCACAGACTCTGGAGGATTCAACGAAATCGTCACCACTGAACCCGTTGTAACCCTCAACGAGTGGACTCACGTAGCATTTGTGCGGGACTCCACAGGCATGCACCTGTACGTGGACGGATACGAGCAGGCTGTCAAGGCAATTCACGGCGTGCAAAACCCCGTTGGCACCATCGTCAACGGCACCGAAGTTTACATCGGACACGACTCCACCCTCACCATCGACGAAGTACACATCAGCGACCTCGCACCCGAAACCACAACACTTGACGCCGCCATCGACATCGGACCCAACCTGCTGATAGCCGTAGTCGCGGTATCCACAATCTTTGCTGTGGCGTGGCTTCTGCGCAGAGCAGTCCAGATGTGGGTACTCCGTTCAAAATAGCTTGCTTGGAGACTGCAGATTGAATCAGAAAAGCGGCGGCGGCAAACGTCAACGGCACATTTAAGGAGGCATCTGTATGGGCGTCGGGTTTAAGCTGCTGGAATTGCTGCTTCGCCAAAAACTCCTCGGCAAAGGCTTATCAGCGACACCTAACAGCCCGCTAATTGTCTCCTACGCCGTAACCAAAGCCTGCAACCTCCGCTGCCTGCACTGCCACGTTTCCGCAAGAGAAGCCATGCAGGGCGAACTTAACCTAACCGAAGCCACGCGCGTGATAGATGAGCTTTCGGGGCTTGGGACTGAAGCTTTGATTTTCAGCGGAGGCGAGCCGCTTCTCAGAAAAGACTTTGTTATGGCGCTTGCAGACTACTGCGTCGACTTGGGTATCATCCCTGCGATGCTTTCCAACGGGCTGCTGCTGAGCCGCAAGGTGGCTTGGCAGTTGAAGGACGCCGGAATCAAAGCAGTAGGCATACCCATAGATTCGGTTGTGCCTGAAAACCACGACAAACTCCGAAACCTGCCTGGCACGTTTGAGAAAGCCGTCAAAGCCATCAAAGCCTGCAAAGAAGTCAACTTGGAAGTAGTCGTCACCACCATGGCGTTACGGGATACCTACGACGAGATGCCCAAACGCATCGAGTTCCTCGCCAAGCTGGGCGTGGAGCAGGTCGCCGTTTACGATTTGGTTCCTGTCGGGCGCGGCAGAGACATCATGGATCAGGCGATGAGCGCTGAGCAGCGGGTGAACCTGATAAGGTACCTTCACAAGATGCAGGATGCCCGGGACATGGTTTTCACGATGTCTGGCGGCGTTCCGCTTTTCCCCGAAGTCGTCTCTGAAATGCACAAACACGCCGATTCAAAACCCCGTGACCTGTTGCTTAAAGAGTTCTGGATTGACTCCTCCGTGGGCTGCCACGCGGGGCTTGTGTACTTCAGTCTGCGACCTAACGGCGACATCTACCCCTGCACGTTTCTACCCATCAAAGTCGGCAACGTCCGCGAGCAAAGCGTAACGGAGATTTGGCGCGGTTCCCCCGTCCTCAAGGAACTCAGACAAAGAAGCAATTTGAAGGGCAAATGCGGCGACTGCGCCTACAGAGGCGTCTGCGGCGGCTGTCGAGGACGCGCCTACGCCTGCACCGGCGACTACCTAGAATCTGACCCTGTGTGCCTACAGGATCTGCTCGTAGAAGAGGGAATTGCGCCCTCAGAGGTGGAACGTTTCGGATGGTGCGTCGGATAAACCCAAAAACTCTTCTACCTGTCTTTCGGAGGCAAGACTTCCGCTTGGGCGCTGCTTATTCCACGCCAAACTATTCTGTAGCCCAGTTGAGTTAACGCTGCAGAGGCTTCGCTTATTCCTTCTGCTTCAACTATCTGGGTTGCTTGGGTAAGCGTCAGTTTTCCTGCCTGTTTCATGGCTTGGTTGAGGGCACGGGATGCTTGCTGGAGTTTTTCTTTGCTTACCAAACTGTTAGGCAGTGACACGTAGCCTAAAGGCAGATTAGCGGCGAGAACTGCCTGCACAGCTTCAATTGAAACCCCGATTCTGCCCGCGAATTCGGCGTAAGCGATGTTTGGCTCGGTGAACTTCACTGGCAGGTTCTTCAGCAACTCGATTTCTTTTGCTTTAACCTCTTCAAACTCCGCCTGCAGATAGCGGAGAATGGGCGCCAACGAGATTTTGTCCCGATAATAAATGAAGTGCAGTTGCGGGCGCTTCTCTAACGGAACAAGCTTCTCACACGCCAACGCATCATTAACCAACAGAATCATCCTGTCTGCTACGTGCTTGAGTTTTTCGGCTTTCCGAAGCAGGTATTCTTCCGTCCAGAACCCCACAATTTCCAAGTAAATCTTCAAGCCCGATTTTTCAAGCGAGAAATCAGGCACAATAACTTGTTTTCCCGCCAAAACAGGCTCTGGTTCCCTTTTGAGTGCCCAGCCTGATTCTAAGGCTTGAAACTGCGAAGCGAAACTCTCTTCTGGGGCGCTGTCGTAGGTTTGCGGTTGCAGCTTGGGCTTCCGTATTAGGGCGCTGTGTTTTGTGCTTTCCATTTTAAAGTTACATATCTCATTTGTGTACTTCCACAGTATCTTCGCGTTTATGACCCATTCCTGATTGGCAGTGATTACCGGAAGCAGCTTGGCAATGTTGATTCCGTACCGTTTTGTAAGTTTAAAGAGGCTGGCGGGGCCATCCACCTTCACCCAGAAGACGCCTTCATCGCGGAGAACCTCGTAGATGAGTCCCAACTTCTTAACGGAATAAAACAGCCACTGCCAGTTACCCGACGCTTTGAAACTTAGCTCGGAGCAGTCGAAAAGAAGCGTCTGCACTAAACTAAGATTATACTGCTGAAGCAACTCCAACGGCGAGGGCGCATCAAATTCTGTGAGAACCAGCTCCGCGTCTAAATCCGCGTATAACTGCTCCTCAATCTGCTCCTCTGTCAGCCCCGTTTCAGAAGCAACAAACCCGAGAATTTGCTGTCGCTGTTTTGGCGTGGTGGGTAACCCAAGTTTTTCTGTAGCTTCAAAGATTTTCCGTCTCAAATCAGCGGGGTCAATTTTGCTGTTGCAGACGAAAGTGCCTTTTCGGTCAAGCAGCAACGCCAACGCCCTAACGAAACGGTACTCGTATCCCTGATTCTCCAAGTCCACAACGAACTCTTTGAGCGCTCTTTTCTTCTTTCCTACACTGGCTTTGTAGGCTTCGATTAGGCGATTTGCTACCTCAAGATTGTCTGAAGACAGCTTTGCGTAGCGGGGCTGGATTTCTCCTTTCCGCTTCCACACCACAAGTAGGCTGCTGGGAAGCACCTATTGGGTCTCCTCCGTTTTTTGGTGGCGTCGACGGCTGATGCCCACCTCCACCGTTTCCTTGGAGATTATCTCCACCAGCTTGGCGGTTTTGCCCTCTTTCTTTCTTAGGAGCCGCCCCAGCCGCTGTATGTATTCGCGTTTGCTGCCTGTTCCGCCAAGCACCAAGCCGACGGATGCGTCTGGGACATCTACGCCCTCGTCCAGAACCTGCGAGGTGACAATCACTTTGTACTTGCCGCTTCCAAAGTTAGCCATTATGCTGCGGCGTTCTTCTCTGGGCGTCTGATACGTGACCGCTGGTATCAGGAAGCGCCTGCTTATGGCGTAGACTAAGTCATTGTGAAGCGTAAAAATCAGTATCTTCTCGTTTTGGTACTCTTCCAGTTTTTCCGCCAGCAAATCCAGCTTAGCTTGGGAGTTAACAGCAGTTTTTAGGGCTTTGTTTCTTGCAAGAAGCGCTTCTCGGGCGCGGGGGTCTCTGCCTGTGGTCATTATGAACCGTTGAAAATCAGCGGCGCTGCCAAGAACAATGCGCCTATCCCGCAGATACTTCCTGAAAACGCCCATTTGCGCATCGTAGGTTTGCTGCTCCTCAGCCGTGAGCTCCACGGATACTTTCTCGTATGTGTAGGGCGCGAGATGCTTTTCTGTGGTGAGTTCTTCAACAGAGGCAGAGTAAACGGGGTCGCCTACCAGCAGGGGTAGCAGCGTGTGGCGTTGGTCGCTTCTCTCGTACGTGGCGGTTAAGCCCATGCGGTAGGGTGCAATGTGCATTTCCGCGATTTGCATGTAACCCGGCGAAGCCAGATGATGTACTTCGTCGAAAACCAAAAACAGAAATTTGTTGCCTAAATGCGGTGCCTGAGCGTACGCGGAATCATAGGTTGCAACCGTTATCATTCGCACGTCGTTTTCGCCGCCGCCCACCACCCCCGCATCCACGTCGAGGCATTCTTTCACTCGTTTTTTCCACTGGTCCAGCAGGTCCAGCGTGGGAACAACTATCATGGTCTGCGTTTTAAACAGCGCAATCGCCTTTAGTGCGATGAATGTTTTTCCCGCGGCTGTGGGCAAAACCATTACGCCTCGGTTGCCTGAGGATTGCCACTTGTCCAGCGCCTTGCTTTGGTACGACCTTAACTCGATGCTGCTGTTTATTTGTTCCAGAGCAGGCGGGTTCGGGGCAGCATCGTCAATTTTGATGTTGCTTTCCCGAAAATAGTCCAAGACGTCCCTGTAGTGGCAGGCTTTAATTCGGTAGCAACCCCTCCTCGGGTCCCATTTACCATACGGCGTCCCCACCTCTCCCTTCAACAGAAGCGTGCCTTTATCAAACCACAAACGAGGCATACCAACTAATCAAACTTCAAATCAATTAAACTTACGCGAAACATCCTCAACAAAAGCGTTTCTTAAGTAAAATAGCGTTGTTACAGCAACTGTAATTACGGTAATGCTGTTTATGATTATCGTCAGTGTGACTTAGTCAAGAAACCTTGATAAGAACGCTTAAATTTCTTCTGAAAAAATAGTTTTATGCTGGGAAACAGTGTAGGGGGTAACAAGGACGCTCTGCAAAACACGCAAAAGACGACTGCTCATCTCAATTCTGCTCTTGGTGCTGTTGGCTTCAGCTTTGCTCGTAGCTTTGGCAAAAGCCTCTGATTCGGGGCTTCCCAAGATTTCCATCCTTTACCCCAAAAACAATGCAGTGGTTAGAAGCCCTTTGTTAGTGGAATTCGAGGTTTCCACACAAGACCCCTACATCAGAGTCATCAATTATCGTATAGACGAGGGCGAATGGGAGAACATTTACTGGATAAATTATACGTTCTATGAGCTTCCTAATGAAGCGCCTCCGGGAAGTTTTCAGGAGTATCACGGAACCTTGAATATAACCGGTTTAAGTGATGGCTACCACACTATACGCATTGAAGCGGCGACTGACGGGAATGGCTATAACCGTGGGGATTCCCTTATGGTCGGTTTCACGGTGGATACCATTACCCCTCCCCGGGTCAGGATTTTGTCTCCTGAACCCTTAACGTACAACGTATCCGAGATACCCCTACGTTTCGCTTTGGAGGAACCAGTTTCTGAAATGTTCTACTCCCTAGATGGACAGGCAAATGTGACTTTGACTAATAACGCAACTTTAGCTGACTTGTCGGGGGGCAGACACAACCTCGTGGTCTACGCCATTGTGGGAGAAGGGTTAACTGGTGCCTCTGCGGTGAGAGTATTTGGTGTAGCGCCCCCGTCAATACCCACTTCAACTCCCACTCCATCCCCTTCCCCTTCTCCCACCTCAACAACAAAGCCAACAGCAACTCCAACAGCCCAACCCACCTCAACTCCCCAACCCCCAACTTCACCTTCTGTATCCGCGACTGCTGAGCCCTCTACTTCTCCAGCTACGCCTTTCCTGAGCGGCGAAACTTTAACGGTCATCCTCGTCGTGGTTGCGGTTCTAGTGGTTGCAGTTTTGTTGATAATGGTTCTGGAAAAACGAAAACACTGAACTGCCCACTCTCTTGGTTCTGTTTTTGCATTGAAGCTGGAAAACCATGTTTCTTGTTGCAGTTAGTCTGTGGAGTACGCTGAGAGCAGCTGATTTGGGGTCAAAAACCTTTCAATGACAGAATGCTCTCTAAAGCAAAGTTACGTTTATGCTTAAGGCACTTAATTATTGAGTTTACGGGGGTCGTTGCTTGTTCAAATTCACCTTTTAAATACGAATCTTTCCCGCTGCATCATTGTTCGTATAGAGTTTTCGACTTCGGATCAGTCCATGCTGCCTCAAAATTCTCTTCCAAAATTCTGACAATACTCCTGTTGTTTGTGGATAACGATTCGAGACATAGCTCTTTTTGTGTGACTATTAATGCTTTGTTGTGGTCTATTATCATGTAGTCATCGCAGGGGCTTTTGTCTGTGATCTTTGTTGTGAATCGGCCTTTGGGTGGTTTTATGTTTTTGATTAGCTCTTTTATGTCTTCCTTCCTGTTTGTAGTTGCGATTAGTACGCGGTTGCAGCTTTACTCCCTTCTGGGTGTGAATTTGAAACGCCTCGCGCCATAAATCTTGTGAAAACCGGAAAACAAACTCTTCACTGAAATGACAGTCCAGGTCTTCTCTGGCGCTGGTAATAGCGATTTTTCGGCCTTCATTTGTTGCTGTTTCATTTCCTGTTATGATGGTAAATGTTGATTTTTCATTTATATTTTATTTTAAATAATAAGGTGATGAGAGCTTCGATTAACCCAAAAAAATTAGCGATTATGATGGGGGGATTATTCACTAAAATTCCGTAAACGAGCCACAAAAATATGCTGCTGGAAAAAACAATAAGCATTCCAAGAGAGAGGTCTTTGGTGGATCTTGTCTTCAAAACTTTCAGTAATTGAGGAAAAAGTGAAAAACCACCCAGTGCCGCTGCGGCCAAACCTATTACGGTTATGTAATCCTCTGAAATCGGTCCACGCTCAGTCTCAGTCCACGCGAGGAAACAGATCATGGCAATAAGAACCGCGACGAAAATGCCCACAATTATTTTGCTACGTCGATACATACCTTAGACTCATACCTTAAATTGCTTAACCGTTTGGGTTTCGTCTTCCTGCTCCAGTGCATTTTATGCAGCGTTTTCTAGAATCTCCCGTGCATATTGTACCTTGATCAGGGCATTCGGGGCACGTGACCAATCAATTTTCATCGCGCTCATAATCGTCTGCCAAATAATTTTGGAGGGATACTTTATAGGGTCTCTTTTGTCCTTCAAATATTTAGATTTATTCCACAAATGGTTGTATCGGGCATTTCTCAAAATTTTGATGCCACTAGGAACTGCGATTCATCGTGAATTCTTTCTAATAGAAAATGGGCGCTGAAGCGCATGAAATTGTTAACTGTAGATGGAACGCTGACATACCCGCCACATAAAGAACTTAAAACAAGCTTTAAAGGCGAAAATAGTCAATTTACAAGGTTTTTTAAAAGCATAAAAAAGGGTAAATGCTTTTTGTAACTTGGCGAATTACCATATATGCGGTTGAACTCAAAGAAACAGAACTGAAATTCAAACGATATGCCGTAAATACCAACTGACAAAGCAAAAGCTGCA
>JAOZIE010000004.1 GCA_026014485.1 Candidatus Bathyarchaeota archaeon | reverse complement strand
TGTAGATTCAACTCACAAGTGCAACTTTGAAGGTTGAAAGAGGTAAGTTGGTGTAGGATAAACCTCTTTAGACCGCCAAGTCAAAGGAGCGCTTATGAGCTACACACAACTTACCCAAACACAAAGATACCAGATTCACACGCTGTTGAAAATGGGTCATAACCAAACTGAAATAGCAGACTGTCTTATTGTTCATAAATCAACAATTTGCCGAGAGCTACGCCGCAACCAGGGGCAACGAGGCTATCGGCCCAAACAAGCACATACCATGGCTTTAAACAGGAAGAGGAAAGCCAAGACCAGGATCAAGAAGCATATCTGGCAAATGGTTGAAGAGAAGCTGAGCCGGGATTGGAGTCCAGAACAAATCTCTATTTGGCTAAAAAAGAAGCACAGTATTCACGTCAGTCATGAACGCATCTATCAATACATTTTGAGAGACAAACAGGCTGGCGGCAAACTATACAGTCACCTGCGCTGCCAAAAGAAACGCCGCAAACGTTATGGCAGCTATGACAGGCGAGGCAATTTACCCAATCGAGTGAGTATCGACCAGCGGCCAGAGGTCGTAGATCAGCGCACGCGTTTTGGGGATTGGGAGGTGGATACCATACTTGGCAAGGGACGGCGCCATGCCATTGTCACGCTTACGGAACGCAAATCTCGGCTGGCTTTACTCCGCAAAGTAGACCGCAGAACTGCCAATCTGGTGGGGGATGCTGTCATTCACTTGCTTCGCCCTTTTGGTCACTCGCTACACACCATTACAGGCGATAATGGGAAGGAATTTGCTGAACATGAGCGTATTAGCAGGGACCTTCAGGCAGATTTCTATTTTGCTCATCCTTATTCTTCCTGGGAGCGCGGCAGCAATGAGAACATGAACGGTTTAATCCGACAATATATTCCCAAAGATCGTGACCTGAATACGGTCTCTAATCAGGAACTAGACCTCATTATGCACAAACTCAATCATCGCCCTCGTAAATGTCTTGATTTCAATTCACCTTTTGAGGTATTCTTTGAACATTATTCGTCTGTTGCACTTGAGACTTGAATCCAAG
>JAOZIE010000014.1:101016-221011 GCA_026014485.1 Candidatus Bathyarchaeota archaeon | reverse complement strand
CTTTCTGCTTTTGACAGCTCAACAGATTGGGCTCCCGCCCAAAAACCAAAAAGAATCAGAACCACAATTACTACGCCTACCCTTCTGTGCATCACAACCGCCAAACCCATATGACCCGTCGACGGCTAATAGCTCTCCCTGAAGAACAACAACGTTCCGCCAAAAGAACACCCCTGTTTTCACAATCGCCTTTTGCCAGAACTTAATCCAAAACAGCCAAAGCAGCTATAACCCAACTATGTAACTCTGTAAGGCAATTGGTTTCTCTGTGTACGTGTGCTGTTTATTTTCCTATCTATCTTTGGAGATAGACACAGGAAGACCTCCTAAGAAACTAAGTTCCTAAACTGGATTTGTTCAAAGAAAAAAGAAAGGAAAGGGAGGTTTTCCCTATTTCTTTTGCTTAAAGTAGAGGTATGCTGCGACTACGACAATCACGACTACAATAACAGCTATGACTGCGTAGATATACTCCATCGGGAAAGCGTCATCAGCGGGTGTGCTTGTAGGTTCAGCTGCAGTAGGTGCAACGCTTGTCGGCGCGGTTGTTTGTGGTGCGGCTGTTTGTGTGTTTCCGTTTGGCGGTGCATCGACTGTCAAACCTGCATATTCACTGTAAGCTTCGTTGTAGGTGAGACCTGTTGTGCATTTGCCTTCATAGTAGGCTACCCAGCCCCAAGCTCCAACATCTGTCGGAGTGTAGGAAACTGAGAAGTAGCCAGCCTTGTCAGTGGTAGCGGTCAAGTTTAACGATGTTCCGTCTGGCTTCGTGAAAGAGACAATAACGTCAGCGTCGGGTAGTCCAGGGTTCATATTGCTAGGAGTAGCAACGTAAACTGAGTCGTCAGTCCAAACTAGCTCTTGTGGTTTGCTTACTAGTCGTCCACCTATAGTAACGGTTTCTGATGCCCACATCGCGTCTCCCTTGCTGGAAGCGGCGTTGATGCTGAAGTCAACCGTTGGCGAGTCGTCGAAACAGTAGACATTACCATTGACCGCACAAGCGTACAGTTTGCCATCCCATACAGTTGGGGATGAGGGTATGTTTGCGCCAGCTGTGAATACTGAAAGCGTTTCGCCAGTATTGGCGTCCAAGGCGTAAAGACTTCCAATGTCAGAGCCGATGTAGACTTTTGGTCCAGTTGGGTCATCTGCGTATGCCGCTGAAGAAGATATTTGGTAGCCTAGCCATTGTGCCCATGTACGATTTCCAGCCAGCCGAGGGTCGCCTCGTCCGAAGTCACCCAGCTCTACGTCTCCAGAGTTGGGGTTGGTCGCATCCGCGCGTACTATGTAGAAGAATTCAGGCTCATACAAGCTTCCCTGCCAGTACACGGGGACGTGAAGCGGCGTGTTTCCAGCGCGTGTCACATTCCAGACGCTTTCGCCAGTGCGCGCATCAAATGCCATCATTCTCATTGTACCGCCCCAGCCTCCTGAAGGTAAGCTGTGTCCAGCTGCAGCGTAATCTACGCCGGGCTTTGCAGTGCCGCTGTAGACTCCTGCGCCCATGTAAACTAGACCACCGCCTATGACAGGAGTGCCATCGGTAGTGAACTTAGAGCGGTCAGGAACAGCGACGTCCATGGTCAATGATATGCTCTTCCATTTCAGAGTTAGGTCATTTGCGTTTAAAGCGTATAGGAAGAAGTCGGTGGATGCTATGTACACCGTACCATCAGCATATGCAGGAGAACCAAATATGGGGCTTCCAGTGTCATATGTAGCTAGTACGTTTCCTTCTGCAGTGTCAAGGCAGTAAACTTTGCCGTCCAAGGAACCAACGTAGACCTTATTGCCTACAACGATTGGTGAGGAACGAGATTGATATTCAATTGCCGTAAACGTGTTCGGGAAGTGTCCGCCTGCAGAGGTTTTCCATATTTGTGTACCTGTATCTGCGTCCAAGCAGTAGAAGTAGCCGTCGTCAGCACCCGTGAAAACCCTACCGCCAGATATAGCAGCAGAAGAGCGCACGAAGTGCTCAGCAGTAAAGGTCCAGATTTTTTCGCCAGTATATGCATCTAGGCAGTACCAGTTTTTGTCATGAGACCCAACGTACACCTTGCCATCTACAACTGCTGGAGAACTGCTAACGTCACCGCCAGTTGTGAAAGTCCACCGTGGCGTGGAAATATCAGATGGACCTGACTGACCAACAGCCACTCGCCCATTTTCAACAGTTCCTTGAAGTCCATTCGTCCAGTCTGCCGGTTCGCCTCCGATACAGTATAAACGATTACCATAGAAACCATAGACGTTTCCGTAAGCAATTGAGATATGAGCAAAGTTTATTCCTTGAAGCTTCCAAAGTTGCGTACCAGTGTATGCGTCAAAGCATGCAGTTTCGTATCCAGGCATTTGCAGTCCACCTGTCTGTCCGCTGGCTGGCTGATCACATGTTGAAGAGTATAATTTGCCATCCGCTACAGCCATTGTTGCATAGTGAATGTTGAAGTATGCTGGTTGTCGCCATAATTCTTCGCCTGTTTCCACGTCCCAAGCTCTTATAGTGCCATGGGGGTCAAGCTCAACCGTGGCGTCAAATACCATGCCCAAGCCTGCCGCGCCTCTGTAAGCCGAAAACGCTCGTGCGCCTTTTTCAGCCTGCCATTTGATTTCGCCTGTAGCAGTATCAATGCAAGTCATTTGCCAAGTTACCGCTGAAGTATAGAGGTTACCATCTTGATAGATAGCTGATTGCTGCACTAGTCCACCCTTTGAAGATGTCTCCCACATACGTTCTCCATTTTCACCGTTTATGGCAACCACTGTTGCCTCTGTAGTTCCTAGATAGAATTTGCCGTCGCCTGAACAAAGCATTTCAGCGGGAGAATCGGTTAGGTATGTCCAAGCTATCGTAGGTACTGTCGAAGGGTCTGATAGGTCAAAACCCAAAAACTTGGCTTCGTTCGTAACTGGATCCCAGGATGCACAAGCGAATATTTTCAGGCTGTCTGAATAGTGTCCAGCAAAGTATGAGCCGCTTCCAGGAATTCCACTTCCGTTAGGAATGTCCATTTCCCAAGCTGTTGTGCCATCATCAGTTTTTATAGCAGCCAAAAAGCCGTTATCGTACCCCAGCAGATAATCATCGTTTAGTTTTTGCACACCGCTCACGCCTCTGAAGGGCTTTGAAACATTGGCAGTCCAGACTTTCTGGCCGGTTAAAGCATCAAATGCGACAACGCTTGCGCCCGCTGTACCGCTAATTTGTATACCCTGAATCATGTAGGCTTTGCCGTTGAAGACGCTTACCATGCCCGAACCAGACACTTCAGCGCTCCATAGTATGTTAGGTCTGTCAGGTGCGGGTCCAGGATTAAATCCGGAGTTTCCCTCGTCATATCCGCCCTGAGGCCAGTCGTATTGCATTATGTCCCCATAGTCAGCTGCATTAACAATAGCCGGTGCTGTTTCCGAATCTAGAAATATCGTTGGAATAAAGGAAAGTAATAGCACGATTAAGAGTGCACCTGTTGCTCTGAATAGTTTATGTTTTGATTTTTCCATATTTTTTCTCCTTTTAAATTGGTGGAACTGCATTTGATCTGTTAATATTTAAGATGTTGTCACTACCGAGGGTAATGACATATCGCAAAGCTTATGTGATTAGTAGGAATGGCGAGGAATAGGGCGCCTATTACTACTGAAAGGGAGGACATATCGCAAAGCTTATGTGTACAAAGCAGTGATAACGTGATGTGTGGGGGTTATGGGGGATATGTCCTCTCAAACAGAGAACAGAATCCAAATCTTGACACGGCTGGGACTCACCCAATATCAGGGGAAAGTCTTTCTGATGCTTGTTCAACTGGTAACTGCTACTGCAAAAGACATCGCCAGAGAGTCAGGGGTACCTCGACCAAAAGTATACGAGGCACTAGAGGCTCTTCAGGAAATAGGCATAATCACCAAGGTTATGACAGCGCCGACAACCTTTGAAGCAATACCTCTTAGTGACGCTAGGTCTTTTCTGTTGAAAAGAAAGCTGAAGGAGTACCAAAATTTGCGCGTAGAGGTATCTAGCTTACTGCGTGACCTTGGTCAAAAGCAAAGTGTTTCAGGAAAAAAAGATTCGAAGATTGTTTTAGTATCTGACAAAGAAGCAATTGTTGGTTGCATTCAAAGATTGGTTGAAAACACCAAATGTAGTGTAGATCTGGTTACTTCATGGAAATGGTTCTCAAAAATACCTATACTCTCCAATGCACTGGTGAACGCACAAAATAGAGGAGCAAAAATTCGAGTTGTCGTCCAAAGACCAGTGAATGGCAGTTCTATAAACGACATCATCAGCTCAATTAAAACTCAAAAGCTTATTGAATACAGAACCATTCCTTTTGCGCCTTCAGCAATAACCGTGCTATATGACGAAAGACACGCGTTGATTTGCACAGAAGCAGACGCCGAACTTAAAAACTCACCAACTATAGTAACAGACAATTCCTGCCTTGTAGAAGTCACGAAGGTCTATTTCCAAAAAATGTGGCAAACAAGCCAACCTTATATAGAAAAGAGTGTTCAAAAAGAGCCACCCGACCAGACCAGCTTCAGCCACCGAAAAAAGCAACACAAAACAAAGACCATATGCCGCCAAGAGATAACCGCCTAAGTCGCTATTCTGCTTTCCACGAACAACACCTTTGCTCCAGCCTTAGAGCATTACTTCAGCTTCAGGCTACTACTACCTTCAAGGGTGACAAAAGCTTAGAGGAGCTATCGTCGGTGATTTGAGCCCCATCGATGCCCATTCGTCGGGGATAACTAGTCACTGATTTAAACCCAAAAGTAGGCTCTGATTGAGAGTAAGGGGAAAATGGCGCCGTCGAAAGGATTCGGACCTTTGACCGACTGGTTAACAGCCAGCCGCTCTACCGGGCTGAGCCACGACGGCACAACAGTACGCTACCCCACTTTCAGTCCAAAAAAGACTATTTAAGTATAGGGGTTTCCAACGAAAAGGTTGTTTGTACGGATATTGCGCATGAAGCTTGGGCGTTCAGTGTCTTCGTTTTGTCAGAACCAAAATAAAGGCTGTCACGACCACAGAAGGCAGGATGACCCAAGCGGGGAGTTCAGGGATGGAAGGTAAGGCTGTCGGAGGAACAGTTGAGGGTGGGCTTGTTGAGGTTTCCTCAACTTCACCGTATATGCCCACACCACTACAATAAGCGATTTCCGCAGTATCGCCCCAAACGCCAACCTGAATTCCGTGAAGGTTTCCAATCGCCTGTGGCTTATCAAAATAGAACACAAATTTCCAAAGAGGATAAAGCGTCAAACCGTCCCGAGAAGCATTACCCATACTCCACAGATTATGAGCATTCAGCATACTATCGTTGTAGCATTGCCCCGGCGCCATAACAACCCCTACTTCTGTAAAGGGGGTCTCAGTAGTCCATTCTGGTTTGAGAACAGTCACCGAGTCATCTTCTTTGATAATGTTTAAACTACAGTTTTTAGCAGCAGCCCAAGCGATACGTGTAGCTTCAGCCTCAGAAAGCCCACCATCAGAAACCGACCAAAGCCCCCAAGTGTCCGCAAAAATAACTGCAACCCCACCATCTATATCGTCAAACTCTATGCTCAAACATTTCTCGACTGCATCAACCCCATTGGAGGTGTAGACCCACGACAGCTTCTTGTCTGGGGTTTGAATTGAGGAGGTAAATTGCATCTTAACATTGCCTTGCGTAGTATTTGAACCCCTAAGGGTATCATCGCTAAGCATTCTAAGGGCGGATGCCGCAGAATCTGAGGGTATTCCGTTGCTTTTAGCAAAAGCTTCGTATCTCAAGAGTATATCCCCCATCTTTTCAAGGCTATTATCAAAGTACTGCTGAGCATACGCTACTGGACCATACAGCCGAATTATTATTCCTCTTATGAATCCATTTTGAAAAACGGACATTGCATCGATATAGTCACCTTCGCTGGAATTCCAACTAAAGCAAGCACTTTCTTCCTTAACAAGACCGCCATACATAGACGGGTAGCGATACCCATAACTCTGACTTGTCAACTCATAGTTTGATGTTTCTATACCCAAAACGTCGTTTAAAAATAATGGAAAGCTTTCTATTACAGTAGACTGTGCGGTTTCACCGTTTGATGTCTGCAACGTCAAAGATATGAAGAACATAGCAATTACAAAGAACAAAATTGTTTTGTATTTCGTTGATTTCATTTGTTGTTCCGCCTCATTAATCCCCAGTTGCATGACCAACGGGTGTCTCCGAAGACAGCGTCTTGTGAAGATAATAACCGTAGAAGGTAGGCACATAAAGAGGCCATGCCTTCCGCGGAACCCTCTATCTAAGCGTAGGTCTCCAATCCTTGGGAAAGTACGTCTTGCTCTTTCTGTCTGGCTTTGCGTTTGGCTATGTAGGCGAACATTTTGAAGCCGCCCTTCAATGCTGGGCTGTACCATTTTCCCTTAAACGCCATGTCCATGAGGTTGCCCATCCATTTGAAATCGTGTTCCCCGCATTGGATAAGCAGCCGCCGATGCAGGTCAGTAAGCTCAGCGTCTTTGAACCAGTCTAGGTTCTTTAGCTTGCCCAGCGGGACAAAAAACAGGGGTACAATTAGGCTGCGGCAGTCTTTTAGGTCATCCATCATATCCATTGTTCGTAACAGGTCTTCTTCACGCTCTTCGGGAAGCCCCACGATTAGTGTGCCCGCGGGCACCAGCAGGTTATCATGCATAATTCCCATGCCCTGCTTCACCACCTCGGGCCATTCTTCAGCTTTGAACGGAAGCGCCTTTGCAGGCATAATTTTCTTTGCTAGCTCAGCTGAACCCGTTTCGATGCCGATTTCTGCCCCCCACCAGGTCTGCTTTGCCCTGATAATTTCGCTTATTTGTGCAAACAGCTGGGGCTTAGATGCTACTGCCGCCAATGAACAGTGACTCCACGCGATGTTGTCTGTTTTCTTCATGACCGCCTCGTGTAGTTCAAGAAGCTTCTCCTCGTTTGGCGTGACGTTGTTGCTTCCGTAGAGCATGACGTCTTCCCCGTGGAGGCAGCACCCCGCGTTCTTGTCAGCATTGAGGTTCACGTCGATTTCGCGCATAATTTTCTCAAGGGGGTACCACCGCAGCGGACGCAGCGTCACGTTGCAGAACTCACATCCGCGACAGCAGCCCCTGCCGATTTCTACCAAACCATTTACAGACGGAAAAACGATGTCAGGAATCTCTCCAAGGTGAGGTGCATTTACAACCGAAATCTCATGGTGTGGAGACAAGGGTTCATCGTTTAATGCTGCACTGAAAACGCTTCCCAAAGTCTTCTCCGCTTCACCCTCGACTATGCAGTCTATACCGTTCGCCGCAGCAAAGTCTGAACGGTATTGAAACTGCCATACCCCTGGTCCACCAACAATTATTTTTAAGCCTCGTTTTTTAGCTTCTAAAATTTCGGGGCGTCTAAGCAAATCCTTGAAGTGTTTTGCCAGATAAGGCTCCTTCTTGAAAAGAAAGGCTAAAGTCGTGGAAGCGGGACCTAAACCGAATGGGTCCATAACGTGTATTCCCAGAACTTTTGCGTCACCTATGAATCGGTGCAGGTGCTCGGGACTAACGGTTACAACATCGAATCCTTCTTTTAGCAGTTGCGCTTCAGCTTTTCTTAAGCCGTATGGAGCAGCTTGTGGTAGGCCTTTTTTTGTTTTTATGCTGGGGAAAAATAGGTAGCTGTAGAGTCTTTCAGGTAAGAAATTTGGTGGTGCACATGTTCCGAAGCCCAAAAATTCGTTGTTGTGGTAGTTGCTCATCAAGGTTCGGTCGCTGGTTAAAAGTATTTTCACCACAGGTTTTATCCCCCGACCCTTTTTCTATTTGGAAACTACGCTCTAATATAACTTTACTGTTATACATGTCTGAAGGAGAATTGTTGCGTCTGCCCGAAGGGAGTGTGTAAAACTTATATGCACCGAGAGGCTTCCTACATGAAAGTAAACGTCAACATATCCCTTAGAAAGCGGGCAGGTTGCCATTAGTGAGGGCAAAAGCTGCGCTTTCCACAACAATGTATATGAAGGGATTTTGATATTAGAAGAAAAACCATCGGGAGCAAAGGGTAAACCTTGAAAAAAATGTTAGAATTCAGATGGCACGGCAGAGGAGGACAAGGCGCATGGACCGCCAGCGAACTCCTAGCTCGAACCGCATTATCCGAAGGCAAGTACATCCAGTCTTTTCCAGAGTTTGGTCCAGAAAGGATGGGTGCACCTGTAACAGCTTTCACCCGCATAAGCACGGAACCAATCAGGCTTCACTGCGCGGTCTATGACCCAGATGTTGTGATTGTTTTGGACAGCACACTGTTGAAGACTGTGCCCGTGACTTCGGGGATTAACCGCGAAGACGACATAATTATAATTAACTCAGCGGAGGAACCTGCTGAAGTCCGAAAAAGCCTCAAAGTGACCGTGGGCACAGTTTGGACGGTTCCCGCCACTGAAATCGCCCTAAAATATCTTGGGGCACCCATAACCAACACTGCATTGCTGGGCGTCGTCGCTAAATCCACCAACATAGTCGGTTTGGAGAGTATAGAGAAAACCGTGCATGGACGATTCAAACAGCAAATTGCCGAGAAGAACTTTGCAGTTATCAAGCAAGCGTATGAGGAGGCAAAATCAGAATGAGCAGCAAAGATAAAGGATGGAAAGAAATTGCGCCTGCAGGTGTTTCTCCGAAATCCAGCATCGGCTTCATGACTGGTGACTGGAAAACTTACATGCCTGTGCGTGACCTAGAAAAATGCACTACGTGCCTTATGTGTGTGCTTTACTGTCCAGAGGGCGCTGTTCGTTGGCGTCCTGAAATGGGCAAGATTGAGTTTGATTACTCTTTTTGCAAGGGCTGCGGAATCTGCGCCAACGAGTGCCCCACTAAGGCGATAACTATGAAGTTACCTGAAAAAGAGGATGAGTAATATGAAGAGCGATGTTAAACAAGAAACTTTGGCTTTGAACGGCGACGAAGCCGTTGCTTACGCTGTGAAGCAGTCTGATGTTGATGTTGTGGCTGCTTACCCGATTACGCCTCAAACCATCATGGTGGAGAAGTTCAGTGAATACGTTGCCAACGGCGAAGTGGAAACCGAGTTTGTCTGCACCGAGTCTGAACACAGCGCCATGGCGGCTTCTATATCGGCTTCAGCGACTGGCGCCAGAGCGTTCACGGCGACTGCTTCGGCAGGGTTGGCTCTGATGCATGAAATGCTGTTTGTCGCTTCAGGCTGCCGTACTCCCGTGGTTATGGCGGTAGCGAACAGGGCGTTGTCTGCCCCGTTGAACATTCACGGCGACCACTCTGACACTATGGCGGAACGGGACAGCGGCTGGGTTCAGATTTACGTTGAGAACGCACAAGAAGCGTATGACTCGGTGATTCAGGCTTTCCGTATAGCTGAGCATACAAGCGTTTTGCTTCCAGTGCTTGTCGGCTTGGATGGCTTCACATTGAGCCACACATTGGAGAACGTAACTGCACTGTCCGACGCTGACGTAAAAGAGTTCATCGGGGAACGCAAGCTGATTAACGTGCTTACTCATGAGGGTAAATCTGTGCCGTTTAAGCTTGACCCTGACAACCCAATGACCATGGGGCCAATTGCATTACAAAACTACTACTTCGAGTTTAAGCGTCAACAGGAAGAAGGCATGAAAAACGCTCTGGCATTGATTAGGCAAGTTCACGACGAATACGCTAAGCTAAGCGGCAGAAGCTACGGCAACGGTCTTGTAGAGAAGTATCAGCTTGATGACGCCGAAATCGCTGTTGTCTGCGTTGGGTCAACTGCGGGGACGATGAAAACCGTGGTGGATGAACTCAGAGCGGAAGGCGTGAAGGCGGGATTGCTAAAGCTGCGCACGTTCAGACCCTTCCCTGTAGAAGAGATTCAGAACGCTTTGGGGAAGGTGCATGCGGTGGGCATTATGGATAAAAGCATGAGCTTTGGCGGCAACGGCGGAGCAGTTTTCCATGAGGTCCGTCATGCGCTCTATGACCTTGCGGAACGCCCGTTAGTGGTGGACTACATTTACGGTTTAGGCGGCAGAGACTATAATCCTAAAGAGTTCAAGAAAATCTTCAACGAGCTACGCCAGATAGCGCACAGTAAACGTGTGCATAAGCTGGTGAACTTTACGGGGTTAAGGGAGTAATGGAGGAAAAGAAAATGGCGACAACACAAGAATGGAAAATTACGGCAAAAGACATCGCGGAAAAACCTGACATTTTAATGCCTGGTCACCGTGCTTGCGCGGGTTGTGGTCCTGCTCATGCGTTGCGTTTGGTCATGAAGGCTATTCGGGGACCAACCATTGTAACCGAGGCAACTGGGTGCATGGAGGTCGTTACGTCGATTTATCCGTACACTTCGTGGGCTGTTCCATGGTTGCATACGGCATTTGAGACATCGGCTGCTAACGCGTCAGGCATTGAAGCTGCTTTGAAGGTGCTAAAAAGGAAGGGTAAGCTTAAGCAGGAACATGTTGACGTTATTGCCATTGCGGGTGACGGCGGAACCTTTGATATCGGTTTTCAGGCGTTGTCTGGTGCGGTAGAGCGGGGTCACGATTTCCTGTTTGTGCTCTACGATAACGAGGCGTACATGAACACTGGAATTCAACGTAGCGGTGGAACCCCCATGGGTGCTGCGACGACGACAACTCCTGCGGGCAGTGTGATGCCGGGAAAGCTTCAGCACAAGAAGCCCATTGCGGACATCATGGTTGCTCACGGTATGGAGTACGTTGCGTCTGCTTCGCCCTACTACTGGAAGGACCTGCTGCAGAAGGTACGCAGAGGCTTAGAGGTTGAAGGACCAGCGTTCCTGCATCTGTTTGCTCCTTGCCCAAGAGGCTGGCGAACTGACCCCGCAAAAACAATCAACTACTCGAAGCTGGCTGTGGAGTCCTGTGTGTTCCCAGTTTATGAGGTAGTCAACGGCAAGTACACGCTGTCAACACCAAGCAAGCTAATTGCACTTGCACCCCAAAAGAAGAAACCAGTCGCAGACTATCTGAAAGGACAAGGCAGATACAGACACCTGTTTGCACCGCAGAACAAACACATGCTGGATGAGATTCAGCGTTGGACTGACGAGCGCTGGGCAAAGCTGCAGCAAAAAGTCGAACAAACAGCATAAACCCTTTTCTTTTCTTTATTTTTCTTTTGTATATCTGTTTGCAAAAGCAAACGGAGCAAAATTACTGTCAACTACTTCGGGCTGCACTCAATCACTTTTTGCTGAGCCTTCCTTGCCTGTTGCTCTCTGCAAGCTATCCCCCTCGTTTTCTGCAGCGTCCGCAAAACGTTGCTTTTTTGATTCAGAACTGGATTCGGGGTTTGGTTGTGTCTGAAAATGGATGGAAACGGGTGGTTTTGGCTTTTTCTGGCTCGCGCCTCCCTTTTACTAGAGGCGCCCAAATGGCGTTTTCACCAAGCACTGAAATCGACGCCTGTATGGTAGTAGGGCATCTGGTGGCGTGTTTTGTCAGATTTTTCTTAACGTTTCTTTCTTAGCAAAATCACAACCAGAACCCCCACCCCAGCGCCAACAACCACTACCCCCGCAATCAGCCACCATCCATGCACCCCTAAGCCTGAGCCATCTCCAAACGGAGAAACAATAGGCGTCACCAAGAAGGACTCAGAAGACGAAGCAGTGGAGTGGGGTGCCGGGAATGGGGTTGGGGTGTTTGTGTGCTGCGGAGTCGGGGAAACGGTGGGCAAAGTCGAAGTTAAAGACGGCGTAGGAAAACCGTAATCACTGGGCACATATTCTTCGATTATCGTGAGTGCTCGGTCAATTGCGTCTGCTGTGCCGCCCCCTAACGCGTACAGCCTGTCATTAACGTTCACTAAGGAGATGCCCCAACGCGCAGTAGGCATAGATGCCCCCTCAGACCAGCTTGCTGTCTCTGGATCATATATTCGAGTCCAGTTGACCGTAGAATAATCGGTTCCTCCTTTGCGGCCGTTTAGGTTGCCTCCGACCACGTAAATGCGTTTAGGCGCCAACTCCCCCGTAGTTGCGGCTCCACCCAAACTGCCTGCTGGGGTAGACATCGACGTACCAATTGTCCACTGGTTGGTTTGGGGGTCATAAATTTGAACCAGATTCGTGTACGTCTGCTGCATAGTGTCCCCACCTATGTAGGTGAAGTTTTGAATTCCGCCGATGATGTAGATTTTGCCATCAACGACTGCTGATGCGTAGTTGAAGACTGCTGTGGGGATTGACGCGAGTTTTGTCCAGGTGTTGGTTGTGGGGTCGTAGGCTTCATTTGCGTGAAATATTTGGAACATGAACAGGCCTATTACGTGTCCTCCGCCGATGGCGTATATTTTGCCCGCTACCTCTTGGGGCTGGATGCAGTATCTGCCGGTGGGCATGGCAGCTATCGGCGCCCAAGAATCATTTGCGGGGTTGTAGGTTAAGCAGCTTTGGTAATAGGTATCGCCTCCGATTAGGTAGATTTTGCCCTGACACGTACCTAAGTTGCCTATATAGGGCGGTGCAGCTTTTTCAGTCCAAGCATCCAAGGTCGGATTGTAAACTTCAAAGTGCGGTCCAGACGTAACCACGTATATGTTGCCATCTAGAACTGCACTTCTTTGTGCAGAGGGCAAGTCTGTTAAAGGGTACGGTATTGGTGTTTTTGTTGTCCAACGTTCTGAGCTGGAGGCTAGCCCAAACGGGGCAAAAGCAATGCAGAGTGCTGCCGTGAATGCTATCAGGAGCAGGAACCCGAGGTTCTTTGTCGTTGTATTCTGTCCTCCTGGCTGTTTTCAGAATGGGCTTATTGGCATTATGAGGTTTTTTGTCAAGAAATTTTGACTAATCTGCCATTTGTTAAGTCAAGCTTTTTTGACTAACTTCAATTGGCGAGGAGAAGCAGGTATGCAGATGAGTTTAGTCTGAACTGAAAAAAGAAGGCTATTTTTTGGTTTTTTTAATCAATACCGCAGAAGCTACGGCAAATGCTATTGCAAGTGTAATGCAGATTGCAAAAGTCGTGTCTGGCGATGATGGATTGCTTTCTGCAGATGCAGCGGGTGATGAGGAAGGGGTCTCTTCAGAGGACGAGGGGGAGATTTCTGTTTCGGGGTAGGTTGTGGTTTCAGAGTCGGAGTTTTCGCTGTAATCGACTCCGCCAAATGCTACATTTCCGTATGTGATGATGTCGCCAGTGTTAGCCCATATGAACGCTGTAATGCCCTTGACGCTGCCCGGATAGGTCTGGTTTAGCGGCATCCTGATGTCCCAGTAAGGTCTAAGCACGGAGTTTACAGATGTTGTTGCTAGTTTGGTTATTATTTGGTCTTCGGTTACATTAAAGTCGCGTATTACGGTGTGATCGGGCATCTCATATGAGTAGGTTGACAGATTTTTTAGGGCTATCTCGATTGCTTGTTCCCTTGAGATATTTATCGATGTATCGCCTATTGTGTAGACAACTCGTTCATCACGAAAAGAACGCAGGGTGCCATCCTTTTGAAGGATCAACTGCAGTGAAGTGTAGTCAGCGCCGTTTACAGTGTACACCCAGGTGATTTCAGTCAGGTCCATTCCAGCCCAAACCAAGTTAGATACGGTGAGCCTGATATTTCCTATTGTGGAAGTAGTATTTTTTGTCAGGTCAACGTCATTTAGCATATCTAACAGGTGGGTTGAATCAATCTTGCTGTAATTTTGGTATTTTTCAAAGAACCCCTTCACTGCATCAAGCAGATTGACGTACCGCTTGTCGCTTATTATGGAACCAGTTTTCTCCGTAACTTGACAATACCTTACAGCGCCATTTTCAATATTGAAACTAACATCAAAGGTACTTTCCTTGGAACTTAGGGTATATCGGACTGTATCCACGGCGCTATCATTTGGCACTTCAAGGGTTGAATGTTTTATGAAGGTTATTTGATATTTGGATAAATCAACTGGAAGCACCTCTTCTATGAATGTTCTTGCCAGTTCCTGAGCTACAGACTGCTCTGCAAATGCTGTGGGCAGAGTACTTTGAGAGAAGGCAAGCAGCGCAACAGCCAGTATAACCCCGATTTTTAACGTCTGCTTTGGCATTCATTTCCTCCTGAGGCAGATAAAGCACACATTTCCCGTGCCGTTAGCCAGCCAAGGTCAACAGGTCAAAACCCCTGTTGCCGATCAAGCTAACATTGAGGCACCCAATTTCATAAATTTAACGTTTGCTCACAAATCCCACGCAGAATAAAACATCTTTCTAACAAAGAAGTATACACAGAAAGCAAAGAATCCGCCAAAATCATGCAACAGAAAAAGCGGCTACCTAATAATCAGGTTATTGTATCTGTTTTAGTAGTTGGCATGCCATGCATAGTTCGCCTGCTGCGGGTTCGCCGCATTCCCTGCATGCTTGAAACTCGCTTTTCCCGTTCAGTCCAGCCAGTGCGGGTCGAAGCCGTGCTATGCTTTTGGAGACGGTGAATTTGGTTCCTGCGTGCCGCTCCTCCATGCGGTTTAGCAGGGCGCGGATGTCGTTGCGCATGGCTTCCCCCGCGTAGGGGCATGGGGTACTCTGGAATGCGACGTCTTTCACGTAGGCGTATAGGGCGCTTTCCCGTTCGGGAATCTCGCACAGCGGCTTCACTTTCTGCACCAGCCTTGGATGCACCTTGCCTGTGACGGGGCCTTCCGCTGCGATTTTGGGTACGTCGCCGTGGAAAATGTTGAGCAGGCTCGTCTGCACCTCGTCGTCCAGCGTGTGCCCTGTGGCGATTTTGTTTGCGTTGACTTCCAGGGCGGCAACGTTGAGGGCTTTCCTACGTAGCACCCCACAGAACGCGCAGGGCGTCAAAGGGTTCTTTCTTTCTCGAATGCGCTCCACAATCTCGTCCAGCGTGTAGCCGTAGAGCTGCTTGAAGCTGACCGTGTGGTTTTGTATACCCAGCCGCGTGCAGGTTGCCGCCGCAATTTCCATAGCCTCATCCCTGTAGCCGCGGATGCCCTCATCCACCGTAACCGCCACCAACGTCGCCCGCGGATAGTTACGCTCCATCTTCGCAAGAACCTCCAGCAGGGTAAGACTGTCTTTGCCGCCTGAAACCGCAACGGCAACATGGTCGTTGTACTCCAGCATTCTATGACGGACTATGGTTGCGCGAACCTTATCCTCAACGGATTCAGCAAAACATCGCCTGCACAAACGCTCTCCGCTGTAGGCTCGGCTGAAAAAAGGCTGCCTACGTTTACAGGCAGAGCATTGGGAGGCAAGGGAACTCATAGCACAATCGACTACTGAAACCTGAAAACCACTAATAAACCATGCTTGCCCAAACCCGCCGTTCCAAGGTACGGCTCATGACAGGCGCAACTACGGCTTAACGAGACGGTAACGACAGCGACACGGTAGAGAAGGTTAAAGCGGAAAAGCCACGCAGGAGCATCCAGTTTTCTCACTAAAGTTCTTCATGAACAGCCGCTGAAGGTGCACTGCTCCTGAACCGAATATACGGTTAAGTGCATTGTAAAAGTCGCCTGTTCGGAATATAATATCGGTTTTCTTCAGGTTAAATGAGCGGTCCAAAGCGTCGTATAGGGCGGATTTCGAGGGTTCACCCAAAGTAGACAAGCCTTCATCGATGGATTCAAACAAAAGTTTGTTGTAATCCTGCAGTGACCCTGCGGGGTTAGGCGCAAAATCCTTATCCAAAGATGCCATCGTCATAGGGTTTTCCTCGTGTGCTATTGAACGTTAAACGGCTTTTTGCGAATTAAAGAGTTACGCACCAGAAAACCACATCCAAAATCCACACAGAAAACCCTTTTTCCACGTACAGAATAATAGTTAGTGCCTGCATTTTCAGTGTGAGATGGTTTAGTTGGCTGCAAAACCCCAAAGCCGCTTTGACACCGTGGAAGTAACCTATAGCAGCGAACGCTGGAGCCAGCTGACGCAGCTCAGGCATAAAGCCCAAGACGTAATCGCGGCGCTTCACATGCGGCACATGCAAGCCATCGTGCACGGAAGCATCGCACGCGGCGACGTCAACAAGGACAGCGATATAGACGTGTTTGTGCTTAACCCGCCCAGCAGCTTCCAAGTTGAAACCGCCCTGCAACAAGCAAACATCACAATCTCCAACCGCACACTAATTCAGGCTACACCAGCCTACGCCATGAAAGCCTACATCGAAGTAGACCCAACAACCACCGTCTCGTTTCCCCTGATGGAGCTACGCAGGGTAGAGCGGCAGTTTTACCGATTCAGCGGCGAAGTCAACCTCACCCAACTCAAACAGAACACACGGGTAGCAGGTGTAGACAAGCGGCTAATGCTCATCGAACCCACCCAAACAGGGCACATTGAAAGCAGCATCGTAGGCGGCGAGGAGCAAGCAGCCAAAACCTTGAGGGTCGCAGTGGAAACCGTGCTGGACCGAGTGCACGCCCTCAAAAAACGCGACGCCGTCGGCAGAACAGGCGTCTTCATAAAAAAGGAGTTGACGCCCGACGAAACCTTCGAGTTAGCACTCAAACATCTTGCCGACGAGAACCCCGCCGTGCGCCGCAGACAAAACCGCTAACCCACAGAATCCAACAGAAAGCCGTGTCTGAGCACTCTTTTAAAGGTGGCAAATGCACTTTGTTTCATGGCTAAACTGTATTTTCTGGGTGGAGAAAACGTGGCTAAACGCGACGCCCAAGAAGTCAACACGTTAGCCTTCGAAGACGCAGGCGGAGCCCCAGAGGTTCTGGTTTTCCCGTGGGCGCGACCATCCTTTGACAGAACATACCGACGCAGAAAACGGCTGCTGGACTACCTTCGAAGCCTAGGCGCAAGAAACGTTGAATTCTCCGAGTTCTCAGACCCCCCAAACGACATCAAAGCCAAAGCCGACCACGCAAACCTGATTTACCTGACTGGGGGACAGACAAGCACGCTGCTAAGCCGCCTGAGAAACACGGGTGTAGACGAAATCCTACGCGGCTACCGTGGGGTAATTGTGGGCAGAAGCGCAGGCGCGCTGGTTCTGGGCAAAAACTGCTTAGTAACCAACAGGTACTCAGGCGCCCCCAGAGTGGTTTCAGGCTTGGGGCTTGTGGAGTTCTCCGTGAAGGTCCACTACAAACCCGACAAAGACAACCTGCTCAAGGAACTCTCGAAAACAGAAAAAATCTACGCCATACCCCAACGAGCCGCGCTTATCTACGACGGCGGCGCCGCTTCGGTTGTGGGGGAAGTTTTTTTGTTTGAAAACGGACAGAAAACACGCGTCCACTAAAAAGCGGCAACGCAGGCTCAGCATCGGACTGCAGAAGGCGAATTCCCGTTTAAATCAGTGCATAGGCAAAGAAAAACCCGAATATCCTGTTTTGTGACTGTAGTTACCCCCTAAAACCGAGAAGAATTCGTTTTCAGCCATAAATTGGGAAACATATTTACTTAATGAACCGCGGATAATAGCCCATAACTATAGCGAGGACTTCGGATGCAACGAAAGGACTATCTTCTAAACCCAGTTGAGCACATGAAGATAAAGGCGCCCCTCACCGTTGACCAACTTATGCGGCAGTTCAGCGGCTCAGGGTCTTTCAGTGCAGGTCGACTCGCGGTGGCATGCGACATTTACGAGAAAATGCTCCGGGACGACGAATGCACGGTGTTCCTTGCGCTTTCCGGCGCAGTCATCCCGGCGGGGCTGCGCGCGCTCGTCAGCGACCTTATCCGCAGAAGACTAATCGACGTGGTGGTTTGCACGGGCGCAAGCATGGTCCACGACGCCATAGAAGCCGTGGGCGGCAGACACTACAAGGGCAGCTGGCTGGTAGATGACCGCGAACTCTACAAGTACCACATATTCCGCATCTACGATGTCCTCGTAACCGAAGAAGACTACGTACGCCTAGATTACCAGCTTGCCGAACTGTACAGCAAAATCGCCGACGAACGCAAAGGCGAACCCCTCTCCTCACGCGAATTCACATGGGAACTCGGCAAATACCTCTCCGACCCCCAGTCAATTCTGCGGTCAGCCTACGAAATGAACGTACCCATCTTCATGCCCGCCGCAAGAGACTCCGAATTCGGCTTCATCCACTGGCTACACTCCTCACAGCAAAACCGCAAAAACACCCTCTGCCTTGACGCCTTCAAAGAGGTCCCAGAAATCTGCAACATATGCAGCCAATCCCCCAAAAACGGCATGATAGTCATCGGCGGAGGCGTCCCACGCAACACCGTCCAATCCGCAGCGTTAGCATCCAAAAAAGGCATGGACTACGCCGTCGTCGTCACCATGGACCGCCCCGAAACAGGCGGCTTATCAGGCTCAACCCTGAAGGAAACAATTAGCTGGGGAAAAGTCAAAGACGAAGCCGACAAAGTCATGGTCATCGGAGAAGCAACCATGGTTTTCCCCCTCATGGCAGCATCCGTCTTAGAACGGCTAGGCGAAGAATTCCAACGCAAACCCAAAACCAGCACAGGAGAAAACTAAAATGGAGAACAGCCAAAAGTTCTGCGGAAACTGCGACGGACACAACTGCTACGACTACCCCACCAAAATCTTCTGCAGCACCCGCTACGCCCAAAATAAAAACCCCATCGTAGACACCCTATGGTGCTGTAGCGACTGGAGCCAAGTGAGCCAAGACTGCTACTGCGTACAAGAAGCAAAAAAAGCCAAAGAAGCAACAACCAAGCAACGTTAAGGTTATTACGGAGACCTACCCTGTTTTAGTGCGCACCAGATTTTAGGAGCCCGGTGGTGTAGTGGCCAAGCATAGGGGCCTCTGGAGCCCTTGACAAGAGTTCGAGTCTCTTCCGGGCTACCAATATGACTTCTCAATCTCGGGTAACAAGGCAAATGCCGCTCTTTTGTGTACCGCTCTCGTCACCTTGCAGGTTTTTGGGCGAACAACCATAAAAGCCGTTTAGAGCAGCAGGTTTGCTGGGGTTTCTGGGGGAAGATGTGAAACGAATGGAAAACAAGTTTCAAGTCTTTGTAAGATGAAACTTGACCCCTTGAAACCCATTCAGCCCTTTTTTATGCTGCTGTTTTTCGTCAAATTATCGTTCATTTTTTTAAACAAAAAAAGAAAAGGAGGGGGTTGTTGGTCTATTTTTTGCTCCGTGCGATGTAGACGTATGCGCCTATGACAACGACGATGATGACGATGACTGCAACAGCTGCATAGATGTATTCAACGGGTAGTCCATCGGAACCTTCATTGGGTGAAGCGGTTACGTCAGGGGTCGCAGTAGCGGGGGGAGTCGCGGTTTCTTCAGGAGCGGCGGATGGTTCAGGGGAAGAGGTCGCTGCGGGTGTAGATGTGGCTTCAGGTGATGATGAGGCTGCGGGCGTTGGGGAGGTTGTGGGTGTTGCGGTTGGTTGAGGTGATGCAGATGTACTTGGGGCTGCAACTACATTCAAAGAGGTCCATTCTGAGTTAGCGGCGTTGTAGGTTATGCTTGGTTTGACTTCTCCATTGTAGTATGTTACCCATCCCCAGCTGCCAAGGTCTGTTGGGCTGAAGGATACTTGGAAGTTGCCTAGGTTGTCTGTTGTTGCCGTGAGATTCATGGAAGTACCGTCAGGCTTGGTAACGGATAGGCAGACCTCGGTGTTTGGGAGACCGTTCTCGGCGAAAGTTCCAAAGTTTGCACCTGCGATGTCGTATACGTTAGGAGCAGGTTGTAGTCTGCCTGCGACGGTGATGGTTTCGTTGTTCCACATTTCTTCGCCTTTGTCTGAAACAGCATACAAGTTCATGTTTACATTCGGGTTGTCGCTGAACATGTACATGGCGCCGTCAGTTGAGCCCACGAACAGTTTTCCGCCCCACACTGTCGGTGAAGATTGAACCTCCGCTTTGGTTGTGTAGACAGATAGCACAGCATTCGCGGTTTCGTTTAGCACCATAGCGGTTGCGTTTATGCAGGTTATGGAGTAGGTGTCGGAGCCAACGTAGATTTTTGGTCCCTGCAAGTCATCAACGTATGCAATTGAAGAGTATACTTCGTGACCGACGAACTGGTGGGAAATTAGTCTGCCATCAGCTGCGTCGCGGACTGCTACGCCCATGAATTCAGGCAAGATTACCACGGTTAGCGACGAGTTCCATTGTAAGAGCACTGGTGTGTGGCATGCGGGAGTGTTTCCTGTGAATTGGTATTCAGTTGGGATTGTCTGTCCTCGTGCGTTGGTTATGTTCCAGATTTGCTCCCCAGTGGTTGTATTAAGAGAATACCAAGCCAGCATACCGTAAACGGGTCCTGCGGCCCAGTAGACTGCACCGTTGAAAACTACGGGGGTGCTCCACGGAAACAGGCTATTGTATGCCCTGCCCATTGTTGCGTTTGACCTAGTTTTCCATATTTGCGCACCTGTGTCGGCATTTAAGGCGTAAAGGTAGTTGTCTGTAGATGATATGTAGATGGTACCGTCTTTGTATGCTGCGGATCCTGCTATGGGGTGGCTAGAAGTTGCACCTGTGGGTCCTTTCCACGAGATATTGCCATTGTCCTTGTCTAAGCAGTACAAAAAGCCATCGCAAGCGCCCACATACAGCGAATCACCTACAATTATGGGCGAGGACCGTGGCTGCCAAGTTGACGCTGCAACAAAGGTTGTCTCGTCAGTGAGGTGCTTTGTCCATTTCATTTCTCCAGTGTTGGCGTCTAATGCGTAAACGTTGCCATCGTCAGAGCCTGTGTATACTACGCCGTTGGACACTGCAGGAGAAGACATGACAGGCATGCCAGTTGCATAGTCCCAGAGCAAGTCGCCGCTGTAAGCATCAACGCAGTAGATGTTTTTGTCGCGAGAGCCAAAGTAGACTTTGCCTGAAACCACCGCTGGTGAGCTGGTGATTGACCCGGGAGTTTGGAATTCCCAGTCAGGTACACTGATGTCAGCAGGTCCTGTTCCCTGAACGATGCCTGGATTTTCGACGTTTCCACGCCACATAGACCAGTCTTGAGTCGCTTGTTCGCTGAAGCAGTAGATTGTGTCACCTATAATTGCGTAGAGGTTTCCGTATGCAACAGAAGGATCCATGGTTAAAGTGTTGGGCAACTCCCACAAAAGATCCCCAGTGAATGCATCAAAGCATGAGAAGGTATTCGGCATCAATTCTGCGCCGCCCGCAGCTCCGTTGTATCGTTGAATGAAAACTTTTCCGTCAGCCACGACAGGCATGTTATATCCGAAGTTATAGACAGCGGGCTGTTTCCAAAGCAAGTCACCATTATTAAGGTCCCAGCAGCCAACAAAGCCCGTTGGAACCGCTACGTTGCAGGCATAGTACCGACCGTAAGCAGCAGCCCCTGGGAAAGAGAAGAACGCTCGTCCACCTTGGTCTCGATCCCATAATATTTCGCCTGTTGTTGCGTTATAAGCTGTGAGTGATGTGCTTGATGGCGCCTGAATGAGCATACCATCGATGTAGGTTGCTGAATATTGAGCAAAACCGATTTTCCTTGTCTCATACATGAACTCGCCAGTAGAACCGTTAAACGCCAATATTCCGCCGTTTACAGTTCCCACCCAGTTTATTCCGTCTGCAGCTGCCAGTTCTTCGCCAGATTGATCAAACACTGTTTTCCATGCAACTTTCGGGTTGAATGGGTCGGTAAGGTTGATGCCATAGTAGGATATTTCGCTGGTTTGATAGTTGTATCCCCGCACGTATTTCATGCGTAGCCCTGAGTCGTATACACCTGGGAAGTATCCACCTGCGCCAGGAGTGTAGGCTATGTTTGGAAGCGTAAGGTCGGAAACGAAAGACCCGTCAGATGTCTTCAGAACAGTGATTGTGTAGTTCAGTACAGTGTTTACTGGTGCGTAGCCAAGTCCTGCTTCACCGATGTCGCCGTCCACGAACAGATAAGTATCATCAAGTTTTGTCGGGGCAGTTTGCGGCATATAAACGGGTGTGCTCCAGACCAGTTCTCCAGTGAATGCGTCGAATGCGTAAACTTCGTTAACTGGAGAACGAGAGCTTCCAGCGACGCCGACAAAGACTTTGCCGTCGAAAGCGGTTACTGTGGCACTTAGACCGGGGACACCAGCGCTTTGACTAAGACCGATGACTCTTTGAGTCCAAAGCACATCTGGCCTGTCAGGTGCAGGTCCCGGAGAGAAAAGTTGCCAGCCGCCGTTGTAGCCGAACTGGGGCCATTCATATTGCATTATATCCCCGTAGTCGGTGGTTGCACCAGATACCATGTTGTCATTTTGCACGTTTAATAGAATCACAAGACTAGAAGAGAGCAGCAGAGCCAACAAGAATACAGTTGAGATGCCTATAGTTTTTCTTTTTGTTTTTTCCATAATCTTTTCCTCTCAAATTAAGCAAGCACGGTATGGAAAAATCACGTACTGGCAAAAAGTTCTTTCAAAACTTAACATGAAGCCTCACAACCAAGACCAATGATTCTTAAGGCCTTTCGGCTTTTGTTTTTTTTCAGCGTTCGTTTCTTAGTGAGCACACAGTTAGTTGCGAATAATTTTTAAACACTTCCCGTAATACCCTGTTAGAACAAAAAACGCCGCTTACACAAAAAACAGTAATGAAAAGAAGAGGGAGGGGTTAGAATTCAAAAAGAATACACTCATACGCTGGTTCAACTAGGATGTACGGAAATACAGGCGAAAATATACATCTCGCTTATTCAATTGAAAGTTGCCAAGGCGAAAACAATCTCAGACTATACACGGGTACCCAGACAAGAGGTCTACCGCATACTCACCGAATTACAGGAAAAGGGCTTAGTAGAAAAAATAATTTGTGCACCAACAAAGTACAAAGCAACCCCGGTAGAGCACGGTTTACCTCGGTTAGTTAAACAAAGAAATATCGAGTTAAAGAGTTTACAGGAAAAAATAGAAGAACTGATTAGAAAAATAAAAGAAGCCAATGATAACGCCTCAAACTCGTTTAAAGAGGACCCTGCTCAATTTATGTTGATTTCTGAAAAAGATGCAATCACCTTCAGGATAAGAAACGCATTGGAGAACGTCCAGAAAAGCCTAGATATGATGTGCTCTTATAGTGTGTTTACGCAGACAATGCTTCTTTTCGCTGACTCACATATGAGAGCTTTGAAGAGAGGCGTCAAAATCCGCTTAATTATAGAAAAAAACGGAAACATAAACCCCCAAAACAGCGAAATAAACACACAACCCTTCCTAGCACACCGCAACTTCAAACTAAAAACCGTCACCAAAAACCTCAAAGGCAAATTCATAATCATAGACAACCAACAAATATACATGTCAGCCATCCCAACAGGAAATTTTGGGGAGCACGCCAGCTTATGGACAAACAGCGGAAGTTTATTGGAGATAGCCAAAGACTATTTTGAACACATCTGGAGCACCAAAAACCAAAAACCGCTGACAGCAGTAACATAATAATCAGGCACAAAAAATTCTGCCTAATACAACAAGAGCTATTTTTGGACTTACGACAAGGTGGTGTATTCTGGCTTTTTGCTTACGATAAAAACCAGTCAGGAAAATCTCGTCTGAAGATATTGTAGGGAGAGGCTTTCAGCGGTTTGAAGGGGGAGGCGTTTGGCTATTTTTCCTGCTTTTCAGCACCAGAACAGCTGCAACAACGATTACCACAGCGATTGCTACAATAGCGTATTCTATGGGTATCATAAACTGCGGGTTTTGTTGAGGGGTTGAGGAAGGCGTTTCTGTTGTCGTAGCGGTGGGGATAGGCGTTGAGGAAGCTGTGGGAGAAAGAGCTGCAGAATAGCTAGGAACTACAATCGGGGTTGAAGTGGCTGTTGGAGAAAAAATGTTGGTGTCTGTAATGGTGAATGCATATCCAGACCTAACTGGCGAGGGGTCCTTTGATTTTGTCTCCACGGCTAATTCAAAGAGCATCCCTGAGGCCTGGTCATAAATGTATGTGGTGGAAGCTTCGTATAACAGGGAAGAACTAGAAACCTCATGAATACTTACGGTTCTATAGACGCCAAGGTATAGTCTGGTCTCGGTTCGGTTAACTGTATAAACGTTAGGCGGTATCAAATCACCGCGATTCAAGTTAGCAGCGATTAGTGGCCCTTCCGTGCTGGTAACACCATTCAATTCTCCAGTTGCTACGTTCCAGACAACCTGGATGTCGTTTTCAGGAATAGGGCTGCCGTTCTTTAACAACCCAGTTGAAAACAAAGTGACCTCGTCCCCAGAAACCTCGGTTACCTCGTTTTTTGCCCAGTCGTATTGACCATAAAAATCGCTGCTGCCAAAGCCGATGAAGTGGCCATACGTCACATACTGCCCCGTTTTAACGCCGGGATGGTATTCGGTGGCGAAAACGGGAAAGGCATAAGCGGTTAAAAAAAGAAAAACGAAAAGAAGTGCCGCCGCGGCTTTTTTCAAACCAGTCATATTCCGATGCCTCCACAGACGGGTTTCTTTTCGTTACCAGTAGATAGGCGAGAAAAGAGTAAGGGTATCTGAGCCGTTGCTTTCATGTTACCACGTGATAGCAGTATTAATTGCTTTTTGAATATTAAGTTTTAGAAAAAAACCGCAAATTGAAACTTTGCCACGTTAGAGCAACAGAAAACCCCGTTATTATTCAAACTGAGGTCAAGTCACAGGCGCTCGCTGCCAAATGCCGTTTTTGATACTAAACTAGAAAGAGCGCGCGTCAGATAACTCAAATAAAACCATTACAACAACATAAGGGCAGAGTCAGCCTAACGTATTTTGGTGAGGTCCCGTAAGGACCGTGGCGCCGTTTTTCTTAACAGCAACTCTCAGATTTGGGCAGACAGCAGACCAATTTTTCGGTTGTCAGAAAACGCGTTGTTTGCGTCGGGTAGCCACCTATAAGGTATCTGAGTTGGTTGGGGTTATTCTAGCGGGTCGATGCCGAAGAAGCCGCGGAGCTTGACAAACAGTTTCAGCAGGGTTTCGCCTTTATCGGTTGTTAAAAATTGGCTGCCGTATTCCAAAAGCAGACCTTGAGAGAGCATGTATTCTATGCAGCCGTATAGATTGTCAGTGTCTAAGTTGGTTGTTTGGGCGATGTCCTTTCGGGTTTGGGGTTTCCTGCAAAAAACCAAAACTTCCTCGATTATGTCTAGGCGGTCTTCTCGGAAGACGTTGCCGACCAGCCAACCTGAAGCGCCTTTTGGGTAGAGGGCTTGCTCTTTTTTTATGGGACTTGACAGTACGGCTTGAAGTTTTGTCTGGATTAGAGCTTCTTCAAAAAGCCTACTTCGCACTTTCCTATCCCTCCCTAAAAATCGGCGATTGGTTGCTGATATGCCCCATTCATGATATAAGGGTGTGTGACTGTGCGTGTGTGACCACAAACTGAAAAAGTCCCCGTGCCACATGAATTGATGTTAATCGAGGTCAAGTGTATGCGGCTTAATGTTTACTCTGATGGCGGCGCAAGAGGTAACCCTGGACCTGCAGCGGCGGCGTATGTGGTTTTGGATGAAAATGAGCGGGCGATGTTGCGTTCGGGTTCGCGGTATTTGGGAGTTCGAACCAACAACCAAGCCGAATATGAGGCGTTAATAGATGCGTTGAAAACCGCCATCGCGTTGCATGCAGAGGAGGTTGTTTGCCATCTTGACAGCGAATTGGTTTGCAAGCACCTCACAGGCGAATACCGCGTGAAGCATCCTGCGTTGCGGCTGCTTTGGGTGAGGGTGCAGGATTTGAATCGGGGTTTTAGGGAGGTTCGTTTTGTGCATGTGCCGCGAAGCAACAGGTTTATTCAGGAGGCGGATAGACTGGTTAACGAGCGGCTGGATGAGACGCAGAAGAGGCGTTTGTAGAAGCCAGATTTGATTGTGTATTGTGTTTTCAAGGCGAAAATGGCGGTTTTTCGGTGCTGCTGATGCGGTCTATATACGATATTCTTAAATATCGACTATGCTCCTGTTGAATTCACAGGGGATTTATATTGGCAGGCACTTATGCGGTTGAACTCAGAAATGTTACCAAACGCTACAACGAACTCGTAGCTGTAAACAACCTCAATTTAAACATTGACAAAGGGGAGATTTTTGGGATTTTGGGTCCTAACGGTTCAGGCAAATCCACCACTCTGAAGATGCTTTTGGGGTTGCTTCAGCCAGACGAGGGTAACGTTAACGTTTTGGGGATAGACTCCAGAGTAGACCCTGTCGGCGTTAAACGGCTTGTGGGGTACGCTCCTGAAGCGCCGCATCTGTACGAGTTCCTCACAGGCATCGAGTTTCTGGATTTCATAGGCGACATCTACGGCATGCAAGCCGAGGAGAAACGCAGCCGAATCAACGAGTACCTCAAAGCCCTGCAACTGGAGGGCAGGGAAGGCGACATGATAAGCAGCTACAGCGAAGGCATGAAGCAGAAAATCGCCTTGATAGCGGCGTTTCTTCACAAGCCCAAGCTGCTAATTCTCGATGAGCCCCTGAACGCTTTGGACCCGCGTTCGGCAAGGATAGTTAAGGATTTTCTGCAGCAGCTTAAGAATCAGGGCGTAACCACCATAATGTCCACGCACATACTGGAGATTGCGCAGGCAGTGTGCGACCGCATCGGCATCATGTATCAGGGCAAACTTTTGGCTTTGGGGAACATGGAGGAACTGCGGAAAATGGCGAGTCTACCTAACTCTGCGCTGGAAGACATATTCCTCAAGCTTACAGGCACAGGCGACATAAAAGCCGTCGTTGAGGAACTAGTGAAATGAACTGGAAAACCGTTCTGCAGCTTGTCCGCGTGGACATGAAGTCAGGCAGGCTTCTGCGTGGGCAACGCCTAATCAAGTACAACGTGAAGGGAAGCAGGATATTTAGCTACCTGTCCTATGTGGCGGCGGTTGCCATAGGCGTCGTGGCGGGTGTGATTGCGCTCGTGATTTACAATGCCTTAGCTGCCGAAGCGAATTTCCAGAGTCTGTTTGAAGTGGGGTTTGCGAACTTTCAGTATTCCCTGCCTACGTTGATTCTGATTTTCACTTTCATCTTTTCGATGATGCAGCAAATCCAGCGCAGCGGAGCCAGCTTCAAGCGGCAGGCGCCTTACTGGTTGCCTGTCACTTGGCAGGAGCACACGTTAGCGGGGATTCTTGCGGATATGCTTGGTTTACCCATGCTTAGCATAGCAGCCATCGCTCCCGCGGTACTTATTGTCTCGGCGGTTACGGGTTTGATTCCATCCACCATCGGAGCCGTTTTGTCGATGTTTGCCGCGGCGTTCATGGCAAGTGCTATAATGGAGATTTTCAGGATTCTGCAAGTCAGGTTCACAGGCGCTGTTTACAAGTCAACTGGGCGCGCGGCGATTTGGGTTCGCTTTGCAAGCTCCATAATGTTCTTCGTAGTGTTCTACATTATCTATTTCTCCATGACGTCAGGTGCAAACGCCTTGAACTTTGTTCAGTCGGTGGCGTCGGTGCAGAATGCCCTTTGGTTTGTGCCTTTTGTTTGGCTGGGCATAATGCTTTACTCGCTGGCGAACGGTTTACTCTTGAATGGCGTGGTTTTTCTTGCGCTGTCGTTGCTGTTCATATTCGGCTTGTTCTTTCTGGGAACTACTTTGAACAAGCGGTTTGGTCTCTACGAGCCACCTGCCATTACTATCAGCCGAGGCGTCTACGTGCCCAAAGCAGGCATTTTGGGTAGGTTTGGGTTTTCCTCTGTTGAAGCTGCTTTAATCCGCAAAGACCTAAAAGCCTTCACCCGCCGAAGAGAACTTGTCTCCGCCTTTATAGTGCCCATAGTGTTTCTCATAATCCCCGTGATGTCTACCCTGAACGGGTCAGGAGGAGCCACAGCGGGTTTCCCACCTCAAATGGGCTTTGCCTTCACGTCTCTGTTCCCTGTTGGGCTCATGGCTATGAGCTTGGGCAACTTCATGACTGGCGAGGAAGGACAAAGCATCTGGCGCATCTACATCTCACCTGTCTCCGCGAAAAACTTCGTAAAAAGCAAGCTGGCGTTCATGCTTTTCTTTGCCTTAATCATCCTGCCCATAACCGGCACGATAGGAATCATAATTTACAACCCCTCAATCAACACGATAATTACGATGCTGCTGGAATCGGTGTTTGTGGCTTTCGCTGTGGGTTCCCTGTCACTGGCTAACGGCATAAAAGGCGCAGACTTCAACGAAGTTCCCCGTCCCAGAATGATACGCGGCGAATGGAGCATCATCAACATGGCAACATGCGCCGCAGTCGGGTTGGCAGTTCTGCTTCCGCTGTTTCCTTACGTAGCTTTGTTGTTCGCGGGAATGCAAATCGGCGTCTTCTTGGAACTCTACCAAGTCCTCATACTCAGCGGAGTCATCGCAGCCGTGCTGACAGTGATTTTCTACAAAGTAGCAGAAGGCAACGCCAAAGAACTCCTAACCAAAGCAGAAGTCTAAACACCAAAAACCCCCCTTCCCCTTTTCCGTTTTTGTCCAGCACCGTTTGAGGAAAAAAGCAAAGGTTTACTCAAAATGAAAAGTAAAAGGTTGAAGTGTTGCCAGCTTTCCCGGGTTCTCATGGCCGAAGACCACAATACAGCGGGGAACGGAACACGGTTTAACTTCTGAGTTCGGAACGGGATCAGGTGGAACCCGCGCCCTATGACCGGCAAACAAGAAACCCCATTACACAAACACCCAAATTAACCTTCCGCTTTTCAGAAGTAAAACACACTTACGGTCTCAAATCCTGAGCGCGGAAAGGTTTCAAAGAAGCGGAGTATTGAAAAACTTTTTTTGTAAAAACCACAATATAATAATTGATGGATCACCGTGTCTTCAAATCAACGAAACCAAATTTTAGAAGACCTCCTTAGTGAGCTTGAGAAACATGAAGGTTACAGGTTTGTCGAAATTAAGAGCGTTATAAGCAAACTTGATGATGACAAATGGCATAATTACCTTACATTTTTCAAAATGCTTCAATCAGGAAAGACCCGACCGTGGAAAAGACATTTTGAAAAAAATAATTTCATCATCTTATCGGCAGCTATTACAATAGACAAATTTAAGGTATTGATAAAACGTTTTTTTATTGAACAAGTTCTCGACATAGATGATTACCGCATAAAGGGACCATTTAATTTCAATCGAAGATATTTTTATGAAAGCAACCAAGCCAAAAGGTCATATAATATTGATTACGCGGTCAACATTTGGCGCATAAGCGAAAAAGAAAATATCGGTCTGCCAGATTCAAGAAGTCTGGAACTTGAATCAAATGACATACCATTTACAGACACCATGTATGCCGTTGGATATTATACAGGGGTCTCTGTTAGTAACACTTCTGATATTCTTAACGCTATACACATAGTAGCCCCTTTATACTATGGAAGACTAAAGGGTGTTGAGTTAGCTAATCAAGAGTTGACTGTTGAGTCAGACTTGGGCACATCGAATACTGTCGCATTTGTTATTAAGTATAACACAATGGGACGCCTAGGTGATTCTTTATATTGTGAGACAATCGAAGGAGGAACCATAGATTCTGTTTCAAACATAACAGTAATTTCATTGAAAAAGAGGGCAGAAAGCGCAAATGTGTGGCTATATCACACTAAAGGATTCAAGGTAGATTATCGTGAAGCACGCAGAAAAAGGAATGTTGAAGATTTGGAAGAAACCTGTACTCAAGAGAACTTCGTAGACAACGAAGGGTACCTCTTGATTACAAATGCCATAGAGTCCACAGTCGAAACTGAAATAGCAAATATGTTAACCACTACAGAATTAAGTGTAGACAGCATCGATGGGGAAATTCTGAAAGCTATCAAAACAAAAGGGGGAGAGTATAACAAGTTCTTTCCTGAAGTGTTAAAATATATATCACTAAAAATGCTGCTACAACGTTTAACAAGACTTAGAATTCTCGGCTTTCTAACAGTACAACCACCAAAAAAGATACTTCTCACATCCCTTGGTGTTGATGCGTTAAATTTTCCACCCAGCATTTTGTCGGCAAACGTTCCAGCGGATGTTGATAGAAGATTATCGGAAATTAAGGTGGCATTAAAAGAAGAGAACTATGATGAAGTTACAAACAAGTCAACTAAGTTGCTTGAAGCGCTCCTCAGAGAAAAGCTCGAATTTAAATTTGAAGGAACATTAAAGGATGTGTGGCCTAACCTCAAACTTGTGTCATATGATAGAGCTGCACTTGGAGCTTTGAAGGAGGCATGCATAAGCCTAAAGATTTTTGAGAGAAACGATACATCAGACCATTTGATAAGCACCATCCTAAAACTGAGAGTGTCAATGGCTCATGAAAAGGAGGAAATCAATTATCCGTCAAACATTGCATTTTTGACCGAAAGACTAGTTGAAGCATTTCTCCGCAACTGGTACTATATTGCAGGGTAAGCAAAACTTGATTTGAATTGCTAAAATAAAACAGATTAAAGCCTCTTTGAAGGATGTTCAAGGGCAAAATTAAGAACATTGCCAACAAAATAGTGGCAGACAAGTGTAGTCATAGGTAAACAAGATATATTGCCCCTTACGAAACCAAACCGAAAAGCCAACAGCGTCACACTGCGTTTCACCAGTTGTTGTAGGCAACCTATTTGGATGCGGTTAGCCAATCGTTGCAGAAAACGAGGAAAGGGGAGGTCGATTCGCGACAGAAAAGAAACCACAATCTGTTCAGCGTTTGATATTGCTTTGTTGCAGAAAACTATAGGGGGGAGGTCGCTATTGGCGGATTTTTCAGTCAAACCAACATGGAAACCCAGTGTAGAAACGCATTGGTCTCTATGCGACAAAAATGGGAAGAAGGGGATTTTTTGTTGTGGCGGTTATTCTTGTGGTTCTGTTTTGCGTTTGTTTTTGCCGAATCGGAGTTTTGCTGTGAGGATTTTTTCGGTGGAGAACAGCTTTGAGGCGATGTACATGATGACGAGTGTGAAGGCGGTAACGTAGAGTATGCCGAGGATGACGATGTTGTAGTCTCCGAGGACGACGGCGCTGGAGGCGATTATGGGGTGGCTGTAGGGGATGGCGTAGAACACGGCTTTGATAACGTCGGGTAGCGTGTTTATGTCCACGTAGATTAGGGCGAGCGCGGGGATGTAGATGACGGGGTAGAGGTAGCCGACGAGGGCTTGGGCGCCGCGGACATCCTCGGAGAAAGCAGACATAATCACCGCCAGAGCCAGCGCCGAGAGCAACGTCACAAACAGTGAAATGCCCAGCAGCAGGTAGCCCAGTGGCGACGGAACCAGCCCGAGCTTCACCAAATCGATGGATGTGGTGCTTTGGATTGCTCCTGTCAGGGAGCTGAACATGAAGTTGTAGCCGAACAGGATTGCTATGGCGGCGGCGCCTGCAACGATTATGGTGCTGCTGAGCTTGCCCATGAGAATGGCGAAGCGGTCCACAGGAACCGTCAACAGAGTCTCAAGGGTTTTCTCCTCTTTTTCCTGAGCCACGCTGGTGGCGGCGATTTGCATAGAGTACGTTAGCAGAATCATGATGGTTACGGGCAACGCTATGGACTGCACGTAAAGCAGCGACGACAACTGGGTGGGGTCCACGCCCTGAGCGATTTCGCCCCTGATTATGGTGGACTGCACGGTGTGGAGAACGTCGGGAGCCACCACGCGGTTAAAGCTGTAGGTAAGCTGGGTTATGCCGCCTGCGCCTATGTTGCTGAATATGCCGCCTTCCTGAAACACGCTGTAAACATCCACCGTGGCTGTTGAGCTGGCGTTGCTGGCAAAATGCGCATCAATCGTGGCAGAGAAATTCTGGGGAATCAGGATGAATTCGGTGCGGTTATATTCGGCGAGAAGCCCCCCAGAAAGCACCTGCTGCGGCGAAGTATTATTCAATACGGCAACGTTTGTGTACTGGCTGAGGTTGCCGATGAGTTGCCTGCTCCAGTAGCCGCCGTCGTTGTCCACAACCAAAAGCAACTCCGCAGACTTCTGTGCCTGCTGCTGCGCCGTCTCCTGCGCGTAACCCAAAACCAGCCCCAGCACGGGCAGCATGACCAGCGGCAGAACAATCATGCCGACAAGGATTTTGGGGTCGCGGATGAGCTCTTTTAGCTCTTTCACAAGGACATTGCCAAAGCCTTTAAGCATAGCCAACCACCTTCGCAAAAACCTCTTCAAGGTTCTGGCTGTCATACTGGGTTTTCAGGTCTACAGGTTTACCTTCAAGAACGATTTTACCCTTGTTCACCAATGCAACACGGTCACACAGATACTCGACTTCAAGCATGTTGTGGCTGCTCAGCAGAACGGTGACGCCGTGTTCCTTAACGTAGTTTTTGATTATCTGCCGAATATGGTAAGCGTGAAGCACATCTAACCCGCTTGCAGGCTCATCAAGTATGGCAAGACGAGGCTTACCCATCAGCGCACGCGCCAGTAGAAGCCGACGCTTCATGCCTTTACTGTAAGTTTTGGCTTTGTCCTTGAGGCGGTCACCTAACCCGCTGATTTTCGCCGCCTGCTCAATGGCTTCCCGAGTGTCGGAGCCGCTGAACTTAGCCATAAAATGCAGATACTCGTAGCCGCTAAGATTACGGTAAGCACCTGCCTCCTCAGGCAAGTAACTAAGAATTTGACGAACCTCATCAGGCTGACGAACAACATCAAAACCGAAAACAGAAACAGAACCACTCGTGGGCAAGATGAGGGTGCTGATGACACGCAGCGTAGTGGTTTTCCCCGCCCCATTAGGACCAATTAAACCATAAACCTCGCCCTCCCGAATCTGGAAGCTGACGCCATCAAGAGCCCGGATGCTGCCAAAACTCTTACCAAGCCCAACCACATCCACCGCTGTGTTCAAAGTTCACCCACCAAACTGCCCTGTGTTTACCTACGGAAATATAAAACGTTAATGGTACACAAACTTACCACCCAAAAAACCCACCCAAAACAAAACCAACCAGAAACACAAACCCAAACACACCCCCACACTGAAAACGAAGAAACAGTTCAGATTCGAGTCTCACAAACCTTATCATTCAAAAAGACCATTCAAAGTCATGGGCAGGTCCAGAGGGACATGCACAGGTGGCTCGCCACCACAGCATCCTCCGCAAACTCTGGACCCCAAACCCACCCAAAAACAAAAACCCAGCAAAAACATCCCCAGCAAAACATTTTTTCATGTGTATTTGTGTAGCTCAGCAAGCCGATAATGTTTATTAATACTCAATACTCCAGAAGAGTTAGTTTCCGTGTGAGGTAATAAGATTGGCACCAAAAAAGGCCTCCGTGATTTTAGCAGTCACAATTGCCATTGCAGTAGCACTATCACTTGCGTCTTCAGGAGTGTTAAACTCAGTCAGTTCATCCCAAAATGTGCCCTCAGGCGGCACGATAACAACGGTTCAGGCAAGCGTTAACTTAGGAGTGTTCTCCGACGCAGCCTGTAGCCAAAACGCGTCTTATGTAGATTGGGGCGCGCTCGAAGCAGGAAGCAGCACAACCGAAACAATTTGGGTCAAGAACGTCGGCAGTTCAGCCGCAACGCTCAACCTAGACGCAACAGATTGGACGCCGCCGAATGCTACCCCAGCCATCAGCCTGTCTTGGAACCAAGAGGCGCGCGTGCTTGCGCCCGGCGAAGTCATTCAGGCAACATTGACGCTTACAGTCTCCGAGACAATAGACCCTTCCATAACAGCGTTCAGCTTCAACATATGCATCACAGGCACCGCCTAAACCCAAAACATTCTTCCTCTTTTTTTATTCAACAACGCCCCGCAGCCATCTATTTTCAGCCTCGGCACCCGTCTACAGGAAGGCAAAACATCGGCTGGCTGATTAAACAGGGGGTGAGGTTTTTCCGTTGCGGATTTTCAGGTTTTGCTCCACAAATCGAAATGGAACTTCCAGAATTTTTGAGACAACACCTAACCCAGAAAACATGCCGCGCAGGTTCTCAACATCCTGTTGGTTAATTGCCCCAATCAGCGGTGCACTAACCAAGTAAACCACAAGAAACAGGGCAAACCCAGCCACCAGCCCCACGACGGGAGACATTTCGAAGACGCCCAGAAACAAGTAAGTTGTCGCAGCGGCGATTCCTGATGCAGCAAAAATCTTGGCGGATATTTTGAAGTCTGCTTTCACTTTGTAGCGTTGCCACACCCACAGAAGACCCCACAGCATGCCAGGTACGTTTGAAAGCAGAATCCCCGAGATTCCAAGAATCACGCCGACAAGCGGGTTTATGGTTTCCGCGAACAGTAGCAGGTACGCCACAAGCGGCAGACTAAGCGCAAAGGACAGCAAACTTTGAATCATAAGCCAGCGGGTTTCGCCAAGCCCAATCATCAGCGTCCCCAAACTAACGTAGCCAACTACAACGTACAGGTTAAGCACTACAGATAACGCTAGAAACAGCGGCGCATAGGGAAACTTGCCGGGCCAAAACGTGTTAAGTATGGGGTCAGCCAAAGTCATGAGTATCATGGTTGCGGGAACTACAAGTATCGAGGTGTATTTGACTGAAGAGGAGAAAACGGTTTTCAGCAGTTCAGGCTCCTCTTTTGGGTTAACCTTGGCAAAAGTGGGAAACAAAGCGGTCGAAATGGGTATGGTGAAAAACGTCAAAATTACCGTGAAGTAAGTGGCAGCGTAGTAGTCGCCCATCAGAGAAGCGCCAGCTATAGGCGCCATCAGGAAAGCAAACAGCAAAGGCAAAACGCCAATCACGGTGTTAGAGACGGTAAGCGGCATTCCATACGAAAGCATAGGTTTTAGCATCTTACGCACGCAGCATTTCCCCACTTTCGCTTTCCGTAGCGGTCTGAACAAAAGGATGTATACTAGAGCTATACCGATGGCGCCCCCCGCTAAATATGACAAAGCCGCGCCGATGATGGCTCCGAAAACGCTGAATCCGAAAACGACCAACAGGGGACCCACACCCGTTTTAACCACTGACTGCAGTATGATGGTTAAGCTGTTGAGTTTCATTCTCTCGAATCCCACAAACACAGCACTTGCCGCTGCAATCACTGCACCTGCAAAAATCGACACTGACATTATGGAAATCAATACTGACGCTTGGGGCATCTTCAGAAACGCCGCCAGCACACCCGCAACAGCAAAACACGCAACCGACAGAACTGCACCGCTGATTACTTCAAAAACCAGCCCAGAAACGATTACGTCGTGAATCTCAGCTTCTCTGTTGGCTGCTCTTAAGCTGGCTATCTGCTTGGTCATGGCGGAGTTCACGCCCCAGTCACGGAAAAAGTTAATCATAGACGACGGAATCAGGGCTACTCCGTATAGCCCCAGTTGGTCACGCGACAGAAGCCAGCCCAGAACCAGCGTGCCTAACGCCATAATCAAAGTGGAAGATACCACGCCGATTAGAAGTTGAAAACTTCCCGTCGCTGATGACTTTCCCATACGTATTGCTTTTTCCATTAAAAACTTCACCTAAACAAAAGCTGTTTCAAACGTCTTTTGTACAACAAAAACGGAATTCGCAAAGCAGAAAAGAAACATGAACAAATGACATCTCGGAGTTTATACCTCCAGATTCAAACGCAAATTGACAAGAAGACCGCTGTTCTGGAAGTCGCCTGCCGCACTGTCATACACCCACAACTCAAAAGTCAAATACCCGAAAAACTCGTTCCCCTGAGGGTCCCATGCAACTGAACTGTCCTGCGTTTCAAAGTTTTCTCCGTTTAGGGTAATTTGGATCAGGTTAAACTCGAGCAAGCCTTCGTCGTTGACGAGGTAAGTGTAGTTTAAAGAGAAAACAAGGGGGAAGGCTACTGATTCTCGGTTTGCGACAAAACAGGTGAGGCTGCACAGAGGCTCAAAGTCGGCGGGGACATACTGGGTTTGGTTAATCAGGTTCGCCTTAACCATGAAGTAAGCTGATTGACCCAGATTATTGGCAACCTCCAGATAAACCGTGTAGTTCTCGAAGGGTTTTATGTTGGAGGGGTAGTCCGCGGCGTTTTGCTGAGGACCCAGAATGGATATTTCGCTAAAAAGTTCTGCTTGCGGAAAAACCAGAAACGTTTGAATCGCAGGCGAAGCTACAAACAACGCCAAAGCCGCAACGGACACCAAAAAAGCCAGATTATACTTTGCGAAGTCCATCTGTTTTTTCCTCCGAGGGGTTGTTTTTTGTGTTAAAGTAAATCCACACTGCCGCTCCCACACCTATCACAAGTAAGGCGCCAAAGAGATGAGGCAAAGCGAAAAGGAAACTTTGGTTTCTCTGCGCAATCGCAGTATCTCTAACGGCGTCAGCCTGCAAGAGAAAGCCGCTGAGTTGAGTTTGGCTTTGAACAGCTAAGCTGTAGGCTCGGCTGGAGTCGTTTCGGGAATACGCCAGTTCAGCTTCAGACAAATAAGCGGAAGCGACGTTGAGCGTTGCAACAAGAGAGGTTACGTTGCCGCCCGCGTTCTCTGCCTCTTTAACCGCAGAAAAGCATGTGAGGAGAGTTTTTTTTGCTGAAGCAATGGCGGCTTTAGCGTCTGTTTGGTCTGCGATTGCAAACGGTAAAGACATTGCGGTAGCTGACAGTAACACTATCAACGCGAAGGAGACCCGTCGTATACTTTTCTTCAACTTATTCACTCCTTCAAATCATTTGGTTACTTCCACGGCTAAACGGTCTGTTTTACGGCTTCTACACATCTCTTCGAGAAGTAACCGCTGCCGTTGGACAAAATCAAGGCGCTTCTCGATTCGTTTGCGGTTTTTGAGGTAGGCCAAATACGCCGTCTGAAACCGTTTACCCTTAGCCGTGAGCACATAACATTGATGCTCTGGCTCAAACGAAACCAAAGAGGCAGAAACAACCTCGTTAAGGTACCGCGTCATCACCTTATAGCTCAAATTGGCTTGGTACATGATCTGCGTTTTCTTGGCGTTTCGACTAACCACCGTCAAAATATCAGCAGTAATGTTCAGTTTATCTCGGTAATTCATAAAATCAAACTCCAAACAAGAAGCCTTCAACAAAGGCAACTAAAACACAAAGAGCAGACGTAGACCGTCTGCGTGAACCGCAACTACTTATGTAGCCATCCGCGACCTCCTTTCTTAGGCTGCTGTATCTCCTTCTTTTCAAACTGGTAAGCTGCAGCCCGCTGGTTTCTCTTGGGTTTTCTGCTTGTAATTTCGGATTTTATGAATTTGTTCCAGCCGCCCACTTCAGGATTAGGCTGAATTAAGCGGTCAGGGTTTTCTACTTGATGGCGCTCCAAGATTTCTTTAAAGTTCAACGCTTTGAAGTCTCGGGTGGCATGAATGATTGTGCCTCGGTCAACAAACAGTGATGAATAGTCGGTGACGGCTATGCCTTCGGCGCGTAAGCGGTCATCGAAGCGTTCCTGCCAAAGCTTTTTCCAATCAGCTTTGAGCCCGTCTACCAACTCTTTCTGCGGCGGCGGAGTCATAGTCGTTTATCTCCTGCAGGAACAACAAAAACGTTGATTTGCCCAGTATTAATTTTCACGTTTCACTTTCTCCCTTCACAAAGCTTCCATAGTTTTAAACGTCAAGTCTGAAGTGTCATTACGTGTGTTCTAGAATAAAGATAAGGTTTTCTGTAGAGCATATTGAAGTAATCTAGAACTGTCAGGCTTAATTCATGCTTCGATGTACGAAAATTTAACGTTTTATGACTACAAAGTGAGACAACAAAAAGTCAACAAAGACAGCCCCGACACGTCCCCTGTAGTTTGCAACGTTTAAATTCTACTTTACCAAATACGAAGATGGAGTCAGCTATATGATGACCTCAATTTCTGTGGGAGATATTTTTTCGAAAGAATTTGCGTCCGTAAACGAAAACGAGGTGTTATCCCAGTGCCTTGACCTTTTCAAGAAAGGTACCTCGCCTGTGTTGGCGGTGCTTGACGAAAAAGGCAAGTACGCAGGGGTCATAACAAGAAAATGGACGGTACGCGCAAGACTAGACCCCGCAACAACCAAAATTAAAACCCTGATGCGACCAGCACCCAAAGTGGAGCCAGAGGTTTCTTTGAGCAAAGCCGCAAAATTGATGATTGAAAGCGGCGCACGGCAACTGCCAGTTTTTGAGAAGGAAAAACTCGTCGGATTCGTCACGGATGAACAGATAATTCATGGAGCTGTAACGCAGGAGTGGGGCAGCAGCCCAATTGAGCAAATCATGACTAAAGCACCGTTCACTCTTGAGGCTACCCGCTCAGTCGGCGCGGTTCTGAGTCTTTTCAGGGAACACGACATCAGCCATGTACCAATTATGGAAAGCGGAAGAGTCGTCGGCATAATAAGCACCCACGACATCATAGAAAACATCTTCCAGCCAAACCAGCGCCAGACAATGGGTGACATCAAAGGCGAAAAAATCCAAGTTCTAAGCATCCCAGCAAAAGGCGTCATGATTAGCCCAGTAATCACGGTTTCGCCTGGAACCGCCCTGAAGGATGCAGAAAGCAAAATGCACGACCTCAACATCCACTGCCTCGTAGTTTCAGCTAAAGACAGGCTGGTGGGCATCGTGACCAAGCTGGATTTCCTTGAACCCATCAGCCAAATGGAGGAGCTTGACCGCCGCTTGACCATTCAGTTTGCCTCTAAAGGCGCGGTGATTGACGAGAACGCGCAGGGATTCATGATGGGAGAATTCGACAGCTTCACACGCAAATACAAAGACTTACTGGAGTCGGGAACGCTGTTCGTGTACATGAAGCTCCACGGAACCAACCACAAAGGACTGCCACTGATACATTGCCGCCTGCAACTGAGAACCGTAAAAGGCGTCCGAGGCTTCTTCAACGCGTCAGCAGAAGGCTTCGGCGTGGAACCCACATTCCGCGTGGCACTGGACAGACTGGACAAGCGGATTCTAAGAAGCAAAGAACTCGCCTTCGACCCAACATTCGCCAGAGAATACATAAGAAAATACGGGTTCCCCACAGAGGAACTCTAACGCCCTCCCTACTTCTTTTTGGTTTTAGACGCCGCACCCATTTTTCAGTCTGAGGAAAGAGTCATGCAGAAAATTCTTTTTGTTTGCGTGGAAAACGCGGGCAGAAGCCAAATGGCGGAAGCCTTCACAAACCACTACAGCAAAGGCATAGTTGCCGCTTCCAGCGCAGGCATCAAATTAGCCGAAAAAGTCAACCCCGCCGCCGTGGAAGCCATGAAAGAGAAAGGCATCAACATCTCCAAAAACAAGCCGAAAATGCTCACGGGGCAAATGGTTAACGAGGCGGATTTGATTGTGACCATGGGATGCGGAGCAGCAGAGATTTGTCCAGGTCCATTCTTCAAGGCTTCGGTGGATTGGGAACTACAAGACCCAAAGGGGCAGCCAATTGAGAAAGTTAGAAAAATACGAGACCAAATCGAAAGCAAAGTCATAGGATTAATTGAACAGATAACAGCCGCCGAGCACCACAAATAAACACGCATATATGAGATTCAGGGGATGGCGGGCTTGTTTCATCGAGGCTTAACTAGGTAGCTGACTTCGAAGGTTCTGGGGGTCGTTTCCCTGATTTTGCCTTCTGTCAACTCCGCGTAGTCTATGAATACTTTGAAGTCTTTGGCGAAGTCAACCACGAATTTCTGTACGTCGCCGCAATCGTAGCAGAACGAGCCTGAGAAAGCTATAATGACAAGTTCGGGGGAAACGTGAACCAGTCGGGTCACGGCTTGGGGGCTTCTCAGCCGATTAAAAAGCAAAACCGTTTTTTTGACTGCGGCTTCCAACTCACCTTGAGAAGGGGTCATGTTTTTGCCGCTGCCTTATATGTCGATTCGGCTGCCGTCGAAGCCCAGCTTGGATATGCCCAGCTCGTTTTTTATTTCGGAAAGCTGCGCCATCTTGAACACGGGTCCGTCTTTGCACACGCGGTACTTGCCAATCATGCAGCTTCCACACAGGCCTATGCCGCACCGCATCAGCCTTTCAAGGCTGGCTTCCATGGGTAACTTGCGTTTTTCGGCTATATCAAAGATTTTCCGCACCATCCGCTCTGGACCGCAAGCGTAAATCATGTTAAACTTCTGCTTATCCAACAGGCTCTCTAGCGGTTCTGTGGCGAGGCAATGTAAGCCGTAGCTGCCGTCTTCAGTGGTGGCTATCGCGCTTTCGTCAGTGCACATGGCATCTAGTTCTTCGAGAAACACGAGTTCTTTTCGGGTTTTGGCGCCGACTACGAAGCTTAAGCGGTCGATTTTGGCGGCGAGGCGTTTTGCTAAAAACAGCAGAGGCGCGGTTCCTGTGCCGCCTCCGACCAAGAGGACTCTGCCGCGGGTTTCGGTGAAGCTGTTTCCGAATGGTCCCCGTACACCCAAAAGGTCGCCTATCTGCATGTCGTGCAGGTGTCTTGTGGCGTCGCCGACGGCTTTCACGCTGAACTGGACTTGCCCGTTGCCTCCGTTTAAGATGCTTAAGGGTATCTCGTCGATTCCAGGTATCCAAAGCATCAAAAACTGCCCTGGTTTCGCCTTTGAGCAGAGGTCATCTTGCAGAGTGTATGTTTTTACGGTTGGGCTTTCATCTTTGATGCCTACAATGGCGGTGGTTCTCAACGTGTTAATCTTGGTGGCATAACCCGACAATTTCATTTACACTCCCGTATGCTTTCCGCTTCAGGTAACTTGCTACCCCGCGGTTGATGGCTTGGAAAACCGTTGGGTCTTCTGAACCGACTGCCGTGCCCACTTGAACAGCTGAGGCGCCTGCAAGGAAAAACTCCACGGCGTCACGCCAATCCGTTATGCCGCCGCATCCGAAAATGGGCAGTTTAACGGCTTCGAAAACGTCGTAGACACACCGCAACGCGATGGGCTTTATGGCGGGTCCCGAAAGACCTCCGCGGATGTTGCTGAGGACCGCTCTTTGGGTTTCCACGTTGATGGCTACGGCGCGGACGGTGTTGATAACTGTTAAGGCGTCGGCTCCTGCGTTCTCGGCTGCCTTGGCAAGCTCTGTGATGTCGGTGACGTTGGGGGACAGCTTCACGATGACGGGTTTCTGCACGGCAGCTTTCACTTTGCAGACAACATCAGTTAACAGTTTGGGGTTCTGCCCAATTTCGGAGCCGGTGTATTTGACGTGGGGACAAGAAACATTAAGTTCCACCGCGTCAGCGCCAGCCTCAACCGCTTTCTTTGAAACCAAAGCGTACTCTTCTGCGGTATAGCCAAACACGCTTACAATCAGGGGAACAGGTAGGAGAGATTTTGCGTACGTTAACTCCTCCACGTAAAAGTCTATACCGGGGTTAGGCAACCCAACGGCGTTAATCAAACCGCTATCCGCCTGAACTACAGTCGGATTTGGGTAACCGGGTCTTGGAGCGACCCCCACCGATTTGGTGACTACGGCTCCTGCACCGCCTTCTGCGACCAGCCGCAACGATTCAGCCGTATATCCTAAGATGCCTGAGGCTAAGGCGGTTGGGCTACCTAGGTTCATCCCGGCTATGTTCACTGTTAATAAGCTGTTGCTCAAGGGCTTCCGCACCTGAAACGCTGTCGTCTAGATGTATTTGTGCAAACAGAGATAAACCTTCTTTTCTGCCTGTCTGCTCACCAGCGTTTGCCGCTGTTTTAAAATGATTTTAAAAAATGATGTGTTCTGTTGGCGACTTGAGGTTTTTTAAAGATGTTTTTTAAGGGGAACTTATAGGTTAAATTGTTAGAGTGGAGAACCTGCAAGTGGCGAAGAAAACGGCGGGTATTTCTCTTGGCGCAAATGAAAACTCCAGCGGTGATTCCCAAGAGAAGAAAACAGGCAAGCGAACCAGAAACGTTATTCTGGTTTTAGTTGTCGCTGCAACAATAGCCGGATTATATAGCCTAAGCCAATACAACTACCTGCTTTTCCACAGCATCGTCGAAGTCTACACCATAATAATCGCCTTCACCATTTTCGCCATTGCATGGAACAGCCGACGCATAATGGACAACAACTACATGCTTTTCATCGGCATAGCTTTCCTCTTCGTCGGCAGCATAGATTTGCTTCACACATTAACTTACAAAGGCATGGGTGTGTTTCCCGGAATCAGCCCCAACTGGGCAACACAGTTGTGGCTAGCTACACGGTACATGTTGAGCATTTCATTTCTTGCGGCTTTGCTGTTTGTAGACCGAAAAGTTCGCCCAGCAGTCGTTTTTGCGGGTTATACCCTTGTTACGGCGCTGCTGCTCAGCTCTATTCTGTATTGGCAAGTTTTTCCAACAGCCTACATCACCGACACCGGGTTAACACCGTTCAAGATAGTTAGCGAATACGTGATTTCGTTCATTTTAATCGGCTCCATCGTTTTTCTTTGGAGAAAACGAGGGGAATTCAGCGGCAACATCGTGAAATTGATGGCTGCAGCAGCCGCGGTTGCTGTCGCCTCAGAGTTGTCCTTCACCTTGTACACCGACGTTTACGCCATAGCCAACATGGTGGGGCACTTACTCACGGTGGTCTCGTTCTACCTCATCTATAAGGCGTTGATAGAAACATGCTTAACCAAACCGTATGACCTGCTTTTCCATAATCTCAAAAAAAGCGAAGTCAGTCTGGCTAATCACGCCGCTGAACTATCAAAAGTCAATGAGAAATTGGAGGCGGAGATTGCTGAGCGGGAAGCTATGGCGGAGGCACTTAGGGAAAGCGAAGAGAGACTTCAGATGAAGCTGGATTCAGTGCTGTCTCCAGACGTAGAAATAGCCGAGCAGGAACTATCCAACATCATAGATTTACCAGCGTTACAGTCAGCCATGAATGACCTATACACTGTGACAAAAATGGCATTCGCGCTCATTGACCTTAAAGGCAAAATACTTGTGGGAAACGGGTGGCAGGATGTCTGCACACAGTTCCATCGTGTTAACGCTCAAACCCTCAAAAACTGCATAGAAAGCGATGTTAAACTTTCAAGCGGGGTTAAACAGGGAGAAATTAGACTGTACAAATGTAAGAACAACATGTGGGATGTAGTTACACCACTATTTATAGGAGAAAAACATGTCGCCAACGTTTTCTTTGGCCAATTCTTCTTTAAAGACGAAAAAGTTGACCGCAACCTGTTTGCTGCTCAAGCAGAGAAATATGGATTCAACAAAGAAGAATACTTGGATGCGTTTGACCGTGTTCCCCGTTACAGCAGGGAAGAAATCAAGGACCTCATGACTTTCTACTTGAAACTTTCAGATATGATTTCTAAGCTGAGTTACAGTAACCTCAAGCTGGCTAAGTCCCTACATAATCAAAAGGACTTGCAGGAGAAACTGGAGGAGAAAGCCGCTGAAGTTGAAGTATACGCTACCCACATGGAAGAGCTCGCTGAGGAACGGTCAAGAAAACTCAAAGAAGCAGAGCGCCTTGCGACCATCGGGCAAACTGCGGGTATGGTGGGACATGACATTCGCAACCCACTACAAGCGATAACCAGCGAGCTATACTTGGCAAAAGACGATGTTTCTTCAATCGCCGAGGGAACAACCAAGGAGAACTTGAAAGAAAGCATAAACAGCATAGAAAAAAACGTGTTCTACATAAACAAGATAGTAGCAGACCTTCAAGATTTTGCTCGACCTCTGGCGCCAAGGAAAGAAGCAGTCTACGTTGAAAAAGTGCTAAAGGAATCCTTTGGAATGGTGGCTATACCCAACAACATTGAAGTCACCGTATCCAACAAGGAAGAGTTACCTATGCTTACAGTTGACCCCATTATGCTCAAGCGTGTGCTCACGAACTTAATTCAGAACGCGGTGCAAGCTATGCCAAACGGAGGAAAACTCGCCGTTAACGCTTCACAAAAGAACAATCTCATCAGGTTCACAATAGAAGACACGGGCGAAGGCATATCTGAAGAAAACAGGGATAAAGTATTCACGCCTCTGTTCACCACCAAGTCGAAGGGGCAAGGCTTCGGCTTATCAGTGGTTAAGCGGCTCGTAGAAGCCCAAGATGGAACGATAAAATTTGAGAGCGGAGTAGAAAAAGGCACAAAATTCATTTTAGAATTCCCACTCTAACCCAAACAAAAAGAAGAAAACACATGTTACACAGGCGGTAGGTCTCAAGAAGCTTAGAAGAAAACGGGACTGATTTTCATCAGGCTGCTCAACATCAAGCTGAGAGTGAACACGATGGCTATTATAACGAAGTCTTTAGCTAAAACCGTCCCTAGCTTATGCAGCTTTGTGGCGTCGCCTTCTTTGCTTTGGAACAAGGTGACTCTTTTTTGGACAAGACGCAGCGAAACAAAAATGGCAAGCCCCAGCAGCGAAGCATAGTAAATCCAGCCCAACTGGAAAAGCAAGCCCACAAACACCATCATCGGAATCATCGCGTAACCCATGATAATCGTTAGGAAAAGCCCTTTACGGAACCCGAAAATAATTGGTACAGTCCGTGAGCCGCTGTGGAAGTCTGATGCATAATCCGCCAAGTCCTCCCAAAGGCTGTTCACGGCAGTTGTCACGCCGATAAGCAGCACAAGCGAAACCACATTTAGAGAAAACACATCAAAGAAAGCCGCTACAATCAAAACGGGAACTGCACCTACTGTGAAGTTAACAATGGGTTTGTAGGCGGTTTTTCGCAGTCTAAAAGGCGGAACCGAATAAAGCACTCCAAACAGGAGGCCTAAAGCTACAAACAGAACCACAAAGGGAATCATGGTTATGGCACCCAAAGCAAAAGACCCCACAGTGAAAACAGCGACAACAAACAAGCCCAGCTTCCCCAGTTTCTTGGTGAACCGTGCCCGCGAAGGATCCGAGAGGACATCCAAGTCCACATCGCAAACGTTGTTTATGGCATCCACCGCGCTCCAGATACAGAACACGGTCACGCCAAGATAAAGCGCTGAAGACCAAGCAAGCGTCTCAGCCGTCAAGAACACTGCACCCACAGAAATCATGAAAAGCATCAAACCGCGTTCAACGCTGATGAACTGGGCAAACCCCTTAACGTCGCGGAACATAACCCTTGAAGCTACACCTAAGTTACTTAAGGGTTTGTCAAACAAAACTAAAAAGCCCACAACACAACAAACAACCAAACAAAAACAGAAAAATGAGAACAAAAAGAAAAACTAGACTACATTTGCGAGTTTCCAGATTACGTTGCCGATTTCCTCGTCACGTGTTAACTCATAGTATTTCTGGGCAACTTTTGCTGCTAACGGAATTGCCCCTTGATTAACAGCTTTGAAAAGCGTAGGATTAGATATCCTGTTGCCCAAGAAGGTGTTCCGCCAAATCCGCACGTTATACTCCCAGCAACGCGTCAAAAACTCCCACCGCATCTTTGTAATCGAATCAAGCTCCGCTCCGCGTGTGTTCATCAACAAGCAGTCTTCAAGAGGCACAAAAAACAAAGGCACATAAAACGCGTTGTAGCCTTTGAGGTCATCCATGAGGCTTAATGTTTCTTGAACATCATCTTCAGTCTCTTCAGGCAAACCCACAATCAAAGTAGCCAACGGATACCAGTCATTATCGTTAAGGATGCCAAAAGCTTGGGTTACAATTTCCTGCCACTGCTCAGGCTTGTAGGGCAACATTTTGCCAGCCATGTACTTGCGCATCAGGCGAACACTACCCGTTTCAATGCCTGTTTCGCCAGTCACGATGGGTTTCCCGTTATGGTTATACCAGCTATGCTCAATGAGGACTTCAGCAACCTGCTTAATCATGTCAGGCTTGCAAACAACAGGCGCAAGCGACATGTGACTTGGCTGAATAGCCTGCACATTCGGAATTGAAGCAACGCTTTTGACCAGTTTAAGCACTGCTTCCTCATTCGGAATGAAAGTTTTGTCTGTGGCGCCGTAAAGGAAAATATCTTCCGTCACCAACGTGATTTGGGTTCCTTTCTCGCCGCATTCACGGGCAGTTACCTCGACTTCTTTCACGATTGTTTCAAGAGGAGTATCCACTTTCTTTAGCACGGTTGGAGTGCAGAACTGGCAGTTTCTCCCACAACCCTTACTGATTTCTACAGCGCCATGAATCGCAGCGTGCCTAATCAAAGGAAACTCTTCATCAGGCTTAGCTGGAGAACGAATCCTCTGCGGCAACGCTTCACCCGCCACAGCTTTCTTAAAAACCTCAACTATCCCTTCCTGCCCAGGACCCATAACAAGGCAGTCAACACCAAAATCTTTTGTTAACCGTTTACGTTCCAGTTGCCAACTGCCAAATCCGCCCACAATAACCTTAGGGTTATGTCGCAGTATAGCTGGATGCTTTGCAAGAGCCTTGAACTCTACAGCATTCATGGGTTCTCCGCCGCCGACCAACGACGAATAAGTCTTGCTGACGTAACCCATACCTGATGGATCCATAGAGGAAATCCCCACGGCCTTCGTGTTAGGTCCAACAAACTGGCTCAGGTCAGCGGGGTGCACAACAGCAACATCTTCCTCAGAGAATCCGTTTTGAAGAAGGACAGCCTCCACCTTTCGCAAACCATAAGGTGCAACTTTGGCTTTTCCGTTGGCGGTGCGTTCAACTGGAGGATAAAGGAATTTTCTTATAATCCACTTCGGAACTGGCCCACTTGCAAATCCCCCTACGAAAGCAATAAATTGACTATTGCCGAACTCGCTCATCTCTGTGGCTGACGCAGTAAGCACTATCTTGGTGCCTTGTGTTCTATCCGCCATCCCTTTTCCTTCTGTAAGTAAGATATTTTGGTTGTTGCTCGAGCTATTAATAATTATGGTTGAACACACAATGCAAAGAACCCTCATCAAGTTGAATAATCATCAAACACCATCAACACGCAAAAAAGGAAAAGAGGGAGAACTTACTCCACGAATATGGCAGGCTGATTAGACATAGCCAAAGCAGCACGGTTCTTGGGGTCATAACGGTCTTGGTCGTCTTCGCCGAAAACCGAAACTTCCGCGTTGAACCTGTCCTTAAGGAAGCCAACTGCGCTCTGCAGGATCGCTTTCTCGTCAAGCTCCTTAAGCTGCAGCAAGTTCGCTTTCCGCTCACCCGACAGCTTCGTCAACGCCTTGATGACTTTAGGCGCCAACGCTGCCGCTTCCTTCATATGCGGCTTAACCATGGGGTCAGCGGCAAGCGCCTTCATGACTTCGCCAATCTTTGCCTCGCCCGCAACCGCCTTCTCTAGAATCTTGCGGAAAATTATTTGCTTCCAAGGAACCGCCACGTAGAAGCAGACACGTTTAGGCGCGATTTTGGTGGCTCGCAGAATGTTCAACGTATCCTCGATGACGTCGGCGATGAAGTTTTCCTGCTCCTCCGCCGCCACATCCACTTTTGCCGGATCCATTTGTGGCCAAGCAGCCAAGCTTATGAAGCCTGCGTCGCCGGTTTTGCTCCAAGCTTCCTCGCACAGGTAGGGTGCAAAAGGAGCCAGAAGCTTAAGCCAAACCTTCACCGCCTCATTCAACGTTGCCGAGTCAGCTTTCTCTTTCCGCTGTATGTAGTATCGGATGTCGTTCCAAGTGTCAAACAGGGCAGACTGCAGAGCCGTCCGAGTTTTCAGCTCCTCAAGCGCAGCCGTAACCTCGCCGATGCGCCGTTGCAGCCTACTCTGCAGCCAACGCTCCAGCGGGCCCACCTCGGGGTCTTTGGCGCCAGCAAGTATGTTACCCGTGAAACCCAGCAAACTCTCGAACTTGCCCTGAATATCCAACGCGTTTTCCGCGCGCCAGTCAGGGTCATCCATGCCTTCTGCGCCCAGCAGCAACGCGCAACGCGTAGCGTCAGCACCGTACTTGTCTACCGCGCCCTTCATAGTTATGAAGTTGCCTTTGGACTTGTGCATCTGCTTGCCTTCAATCATGAGCATACCGTTAACGCCCATCGCACGGGGCCAGTGCTCAGGCGGAAACAAAGCGGCGTGGTGGAATATACAAAACGTCAAGTGGTTAGGCACCAGCTCTTTGGCTGAGTTGCGTAGGTCTAGGGGGTACCAGTAGAGGAATTCCGCGCGCATTTCCCTGAGCAAATCGGCGGTTATGCCTGTTTCTTTGGCGAGTTCTTCAGGGTTGTTTTTGCCCAAGAAAACGTAATCGAAAACCTCGCGGGTCAGCGATTCAGGCTTGATATCATTTTGGCGGATGTGCTTGTTGACTGTGTAGAAAGCCATGTAAACGGTGCTGTCGCTGAGGGTCTCAATAATCCAGCCCTGCCCCCAAGGAAGCGGCGTCCCAAAACCTGTGGTGCGTGCACAAGCCCACTCCTTGAGCCAGTCAATTACAGTATAGAACCAAGGTTTGGCGGATTCTGGACAAATCCGCATCTGCGCCACCACCGCTTTAGCTTGAGCTTTCCATTGAGCATCGGAGTAATTCAGAAACCACTGGTCTGAGAGCACTTTAACTATGCAGGGTGTCATGCAGCGGCAAACCACAGGCTCAGGCAGGTCGTACATGCGGTCTGCAACGCCCATCTGCTTGAAGTCCAAGATAAGCGTGTCTTTGGCTTCCCGCACGGACTTGCCTGCGTAGGCGCCGCAGTTCTCTTTGAGGACTCCGCCGTGGAACTCCTTTTTGTACAGCGCTTTTGTTGCTTCATCCGCTTTAGAGTCATGCTGGTCTTTTATGCCCATCTCCACCACGATTTCCACAGCGGGGTAGTCGCCGTAGCCTTCAACTTTAATTAGGGAAATCGGTTTAATCGCCTGCACCATCGCCACATCCACGTTGAATTCCTGCAGCACCTCAGGTTTCTGCTGTAGGTCGCGTAGCGCCAACCAGTCAAACGGGGCATGCGCAGGCACACTGTAAACCACACCTGTCGCCGTTTTTGCATCCACGAACCAGCCGGGCAGAATCGGGAACCGCTTGTGCGTCAGGGGATTCTCAAAGGTTTTACCGATTAATTCTCTGCCCTTGAAACTCCGTTTCACCTCGACGCTGCGTTCTTGCTCTTTGAGTTTCTCGGCTGCCTCGCCGCTAACTATCCAAGTTTCCCCATTCACGGAGGCTTCAACGTAGTCCGCGTCGGGGTTAATCCACATGTTAGTGACCCCGTAAATGGTTTCAGGGCGGAAAGTCGCCGCGGGCAGAAACGTTTTCTCGTCCAGTTTGTACTTGATGAGAACATACTCTTCGGGGGTTACGCCTTCGCCGATTTGGCGGTCGTGGTCGCCTGTGGGGCTCTTGTCTTTGGGGCACCAGACCACGGGGTGCGTTCCCTTGGTGACGTAGCCTTTCTCGCGTAGGTTCGCGTACTGCCACTCGATGAACTTCTGGTAAGTCGGCCAAACTGTGGTGAACTCCCGCCGCCAATCCACCGAGAAACCGATGCGCCTGGCGATGGCGCGTCCCTCGTTAGTGTAATACTGCGCCATGTACAGAGGGTCAACAAACCGTTTGAGCTCCTCCTCAGGCACACCATCAACCTCCCGCAGCACCCGAATGTAGGCTTCGTCACCCTTCGCCACACGCTGACTCGCACCCAATAACGGCTGCCCAGTCCAATGCCAACCCCAAGGCCAAAGCACATTGTAACCCTGCATACGCCGAAACCGCGCATAGACATCAACGCGGGTGGCGGTGAAAGCATGCCCAACATGCAGGGGACCATTCATGTAAGGGTAAGGAAAAGTCACGAAAACCTTCTGCTTTTTAGGGTCGGGGTCGGCTTCGAAAACGCGGCTGGTTTCCCATCGGCTGCGCCATTTCTCTTCGATTTCTCTATGGGAGCTCATAAATCTGAGCTAGCCACCAGTAACCTATTAAGAGTTACGCTTCGACGCTTAAAGCAATTAAACCCTAAAAGAGAAATAAGCCGTAGACGCATAAGAAGAAGATATGGTGCCCCCAGCAACTGAACCAAAACTAGCCCTTCAAGTTAAAGCGTTACTAGTGGAAAAAGGTCAAAAATCGCTTAAAATAGCGAAAAACTTGATTCTAAACGAAAAAATTCCGTCTGAAACGCTTCAAGACGCGCTTGAGTATTTTATGCTTTCGTGGGATGATGTGGTTCATCCTGCTTTGATGGCGCTGGCGTGTGAATCAGTGGGAGGAAACGCGGAGTCAACAAGTCAGTTTGGGGTCGCTTATGTTCTTTTGGCTGGAGCAGCAGATGTACATGATGACATCATAGACAATTCAACTACTAAATATTCTAAGGAAACCGTTTTTGGAAAATATGGCAAGGATGTTGCCATTCTAGTTGGGGATGCATTGCTGGTCGAAGGCTTTTTTGTTTTGCAGGAAGCATGCGTTTCCTTAGAGGAGCATAAGAAAAAACGGATATTTGAGTTGACTAAGCAAGCATTCTTTGGAATCAGCAGCGCTCAGACAGATGAAAGCATCCTGAAGAGAAAAGGCAATTCACCTGCAGACAAATATTTAGACATGATTAAAATGAAGGCATCTGTCTCTTCAACGACAACAAAAATAGGTGCAATCTTAGGCGATGGCTCCGAAGAGCAAATTGATGCCCTTACGTCTTTTGGCAGAACATTCGGAATTTTACTGTCGATTAGGGATGAATTCATCGACGTATTTGATTTTGAGGAGTTAAACCACAGAGCAAAAAATGAATGGTTGCCACTTCCGATTCTGTACATGATTCAGCAGTCAAAAGAATGCAATTTGCCGTTGATTAAGGGACAAAAAATATCAGAAGAAGACCATGACCGCATAATAGATTCAGCCATCAATTCTATGCAAGCACGAAAACTGAAGAGGCATATGAAGGAGCTGATAAAAAGCGAAAAGAAAAAGTTGACCCCGCTAAAGGAACACCGAGAAATGCTTTTGTTAACCCTTTCTTCGTTGCTGGAAGGATACTAAAAAATTGCGGCTATATCCAACAAAAAAAATAAAATGATGGATTGAAGTATTTTCTTGTTTATGCCCAACCCATTCTTATTGGAGCGACTGGTTTCTTTGTGTTCATTTCTTCTCCCTTCTGTATTTATGTTGTACACAACTGCTTTAAGAATTTTTTGGCAATATGAATACAAAATGTGGTTTAGCGATTCCTAATACTTATCTGCACATTCTCCACCATGGAACAGATAGATGCTAAATCAATGCTAACGAAAAAACTAGCCGATAAACTACAAATAAAAGGAAGAAACGTTCTTGTTAGCATAGCGCTGGTTACCAACGCGTTTGTTTGGTATTTTTTTGCTATAAGTGTCCTGAAAGATGTTGCTGCGGCAATAAACGTTGATTTGACAACCACGCTTATAATTTGGGGCGCCCATTTCGGCGGCATATGCTTCTCAGCAGTTGCAGGAGCTCGCATATCGTCTGGGATGACACAAAGAAGAAGGTTTCTGCTGTTATGGACGCTCTTGGGTATTGCATCATCCTGCCTCTCAATAGTAATCGACAAAACGTACCTCCCTAACATAGTGTTTCTTTCAGCGTTTCTCGGAGTTTCATTAGGTATTGGGATGCCAAGTTGCATGGGATACTTCACTGAAAGCATTCACATCCAAAACCGAGGGCGAGTTGGCGGCGTTATCCTGTGTCTAAGCGGCATAACTATGTTTGGACTTTCCATGATTTCTAACGGAGAAATAGGCATCGAAACAATTGCACTAACGATCTGTAGAGGTGTAGGTCTTTTACCTTTTGTTTTTATGAGAGACAAAAGCGAAATACCTGTGAAAAGTCCACGCACAACCTATCTTTCCCTGATAAAGCAAAGACCATTTGTCTTGTATCTTATCCCGTGGATAATGTTCTCGTTAATAACTTACTTGACGATACCAATAGCAAATGACCTCATTGGAAAGGCCAATGTTGATACGTTAATAATTATTGAAAACTTTTTTGTGGGCATTTTTTCCTTAACAGGCGGTTTCCTGTTAGATATAGTTGGAAGAAAACGGATAGCTATTGCAGGATTCACAATGCTAGGTCTAGGCTATTCGATATTAGGCATATACCCAGGGGAACTATTAAGCTGGTATTTTTACACAATCGTTGATGGAATTGCTTGGGGAATGCTGTTTGTACTCTTCGTCGTTACCATTTGGGGGGACCTTAGCCATGAGAAACCCAGTGATGTATACTACGCTATTGGGGTTTTGCCATTTTTCGTCTCTAAGTTTCTTCAACTTACAGTTGGTGATTTAATTGCGTTATCTATCAGGGAAGCAGTGTTTTCGTTTACTGCGTTCCTCCTGTTCTTAGCAGTCTTACCTTTGATTTATACACCTGAAACGTTGCCTGAAAAGTTGATGAAGGACCGAGACCTCAAGAGCTACGTGGAAAAAGCTCTAAAGAAAGTTCAGAAGGAAACTGAAAAAGCGCCGCAGAACCCCATGCCGACGTCATCTCAAAGCGGTGAGCTCGAATCTGAAGATGAGGAAAGCTCCGAAGAAACCGATGACGAGTACGAGGAAGCCAGGAAACTGGCGGAAAAATACTATTAAGCAAGACTGCGGCTTAGGCTTATCCATGTTCTTTCACGTCGTCACCACCACGGAATGTAACCTGCAGTGCCGCTACTGTTTTGGCGAAACCATGGATGACTTCGACGAGGACTTTGGCGACTTCGAGTTGGATTACGCGCTGCCCAGAAAAGCCGACTACCCCGTTGAGGCGCTGAACGGTTTCTGCCAAAAGGATCCTGACTGCGTCTTGACGTTTTATGGCGGTGAACCCCTTCTCAACATGGATTTTGTTAGGCAAGTCATGGACCAGGTTTCGGCGAGGCATTTTATGATTCAGACTAACGGGCAACTGCTGCACCGGCTGGAGTCCAAGTACGTTAACCGTTTCCACACCATTTTGGTTTCTATAGACGGTGAAGAAGCCTTAACGGACCACTACCGCGGGAAGGGCACCTTCCGAAAAGTCATAGACAACCTCAAACTCATCACGGCAAACGGGTTCAACGGCGAACTGATAGCCCGCGTCACCGTCATGGAGCAAACCGACATCTACAAACAAATCATGTGGCTGCTGGACAACAGCGAGTTTTCGTTTTCGAGTGTGCATTGGCAGCTGAATGCGGGGTTTTGGGGAAACGATTATGGTAGACGTGACTTTAAGCGGTGGAGCCAAGAAAGCTACATTCCAGGCGTGGATAGGCTTGCACGTTTCTGGGCGGATCAGATGGGGCAGAAAGGTGTGGTTCTGCGGCTTTATCCGCTGCTTGGTATAGCTAACTCGATGTTGCTTGATAAAGAGCCCAGTCTGATGCGGTGCGGCAGCGGATGGATAAATTACGCCATCCAAACCGACGGGTACATCACCCCTTGCCCAACCATGTGGGGAATGAAAAAGTACTATCTGGGGCATATTGCAGAATCGCATCCGTTGAAGCTAAAAAAGGTCTTTGTGCAGAACACGCCCTGCAGGGACTGCGACATTTTAGGTGTCTGTGGTGGACGCTGCTTATACGCAAACATCACCAAACGATGGAACGACCAAGCCTACGGGGAAGTCTGCCAGACAGTAAGAGGCCTAGTTAACGCTGTGGAGTTAGAGTTGCCAAGAATCAGGCGGCTTTTGGAGGAAGGAAAAATATGCTTAAGCGACTTTGAATTCCTCAAATACAACGGTTGTGAGATAATCCCCTGAATACAAGGATAGTCTATTGTGTCGCTTTTGCTTCCTAAACAGGTGATGGTTCTCAATCGCAACGTGAAACTTGGCACCTATGGTTCTCTTTAGAAGGCTATGTTTTCCCAGGTTGCCTTGGAGATTTCGACGGAGAAATAACTTTGGGTGTTCACTTGTTTTTAGGAATATTTTTTTCGGCCTCGTACATACCCAGCTACTATAAGGATTAAACCGGCAGTGATAAAACCTATGGCTGACCATAAGAGGTCTGTGATTAATCCAAACAACACCATTGAAACTGTGAAAGCAGTTGCGGACGCGGGGTTGTTGTGTATCAAGATACCATAGTGACCTCTATAAGGGATTGTTATGGTTGTTATCTGGTAAGTGATATTTAAGAAAGAGTGAAGGGGTTTAAGCTCGTTTTTTGTTTGCCATGCTTGAACACCAGCGCCATCTAGAATGTAGAGGTCTATAGTTGAATTTGCATTCACGTTCATTTTCAGTTCTTGAGGGGACCATAAGTAATCTGGGTATATGGTCCAGGAATCTGGGGCGACCCCAGCAGACCCGCCAACTGCAAATGAATTACTTGGTACGTTTAACTTAAGAAGCATAGCAGGTAGAATTGCTATACCGATAACGATGAGAATGATACCAATTCTTGTTAGTTTATTCATTTTGTTTCCTCAGTCAATTTGCATTCTCTTGAAATACGCTATTGACATAGCGAGCAAGATTATGGATATCAGAAGGGGTGCCAAAAATGCAATGACAACGTCTTCGGGAGGGTGTACATACATCATGCCGATGGGTAAACGACCATGAGTAAGGATTGAAAAATACCCAAACAATGCTTTGTATCGTCCAGTTGCTATCAAAAGAGAAATGCCGCCGCTTTCCAAGTTCGCGAGACCATAAAGAAGTAGTACTGAGGCGAATATACTGACGACTTCATTTTTTACAACTAAAGCAATTGCTACAGTAATGGTGCTTAAAAGAAGAATTTCAGGTATAATTGCCAAAAGAGATACCCAGAACATCGGCTCTAACGGACTCAAAGCTTGGATATATAATTGTGATGCCCAAACCGAAGCATAGATGATTAACAAGGTTAAAAACATAGTTAAGTACTTCGCAAAGAAAAGACTTGAGCGTTTAATGGGATATGACAAAAGCGTTTTTATTTCGTTTTTGGAGAAAGCACCTGCAAAAGACCTTGAAAATACCGCGCAAATTGAAATCGTTAAATAGAAAAAGATGTTTTGAATGCCCCAGTGAAGATTGCTATATCTTTCTGCATAAACGGGGAGTATGCTAGAAGTATTCAAGATAGAAAAAACGGCGATGAAAAGCACAATTTCGAATACTGGAAAACTAAAATATTCCTTAAGCTCCCAACGCATTAAAGCCAGAATGCTTTTATGTGTCATCGCTTTTAACTCCGATTGCATGTTTATAGATTTCTTCGAGAGTTCCAGATATTTGTTGCAATCCAATTAACTCTAACTTTAAGTCTGCAACTAGTTTTGGTACGACCTGATAAAATGCCTTTGTATCGTTCACCTTACAAAGAACTGTCTGATTATTCACTGTGGTATTTTGAACCATTGCCAGTTCTTGTACGGCACCAGCGAATAACCAAGGATTCGACACCTGAATCTTGTAAACATTTGCCGAATATTTTTCGGCCAAGTCTTTAACATATCCTTGTTCTACGATTCGACCTTCGTCTATAATAATAATCCAATTACAAATTTTTTCTAAATCACTCAATATATGTGTGGAGATAAGAAAGCTTGTGCCTTTACTGTCGTGAATCTTCTTAATGTTATCAAGCAAGGTTACTCTACCTAAGGGGTCTACGTTAGCAGTTGGTTCATCAAGAATAACAAACTCGGGTTCACCAATCAAAGCTTGAGCTAAACCTAAACGACGTAGCATACCTGCCGAATAGGTTTTTATTGGCTTATCTCGTGCATCCTCAAGTCCAACTTCGCCTAAAACTTGTCTGATACTTTGTGCTGAGTTCGGAATGTCGTAAATTTTAGCAACAAACTCAAGCAATTCGCCTCCTTTAAAATTAACAGGATACGCATTGATCTCATGCATGACCCCAACGCGCTTCCTAATCGCTATGGAGTCTTTCCAGCAATCCCGACCAAAGAAAGTCGCTTTGCCGCTTTGTGGCTTGATTAAACCAAGTAGAACACCGATTGTAGTAGTCTTTCCTGACCCATTTCGGCCAATGAAACCTGAAATGCCTGAAGGCGCGTTTAGAGTCAAGTTTTTCAGTGTTAAATTACGCCCGAAGCTGTGAACTACATCAACTGTTTTTATTATCGGATGCTCTAATCTGACCCCGCCCTTATCCATTTTGATAATTAATCATTATGGAAAAATTTATACAGTTTTTGATACATAAGTTGCCTGTTGGTGTTTGCAAAAGTGAAAACAAAAATCGTAAGCGAAATTATAGCTGTGCTGTTGACCGCAATGATTTCGAGGAGTGTTGTTTCCATTGCAAACACATGTGAATCAAAGGATTCAGACATTGATAACACCACAAACGGCGTAAACTGGGAAGTACGCACACACGTTTGGGTACACAATGATAACCCAAATGTCTACGAGGAAAAATTCCAAGTAGCCTATCAACATTGTAACCATTCAGCAGGTACTTTCTACGGCAATCTCACTCATCAAGTCCACTCAATTACTGGCGGTTACAACTCAGCAACACAATCGTCACCTGACTACACTTCGAGATATTTAATGCTGCAAGTAGTATACTGGGGTTGCAACTACAACCGCGAGTTCGTACTTCCACCACTCTGGAAATCAGGCGACAACAAGGCGCCGCCATTGCAATTCAGCCGCATATTACGTGTAGACAGGTGAAAACCAAGTGAAGAAAAAAGCACTCCTCCTGTTTTTCCTGCTCTTTTTCCTTTTTTCAACAATGGAAATTGTAAGTATAGTTAATGCTGATTCAGGTTGTTCGCCAAATTGGATGCAGACAGGAACATTCTGCACATATTTATCAGAGTCTTCAAGCATCGGGTTTGCTGATAATTCGTTTGTTTTATTAAAGGATAATAAATCAGTAATTTATCGGTGGGAATGTAAGTCAATAACCAACAACACAGCCACCCTTGAAATTTCATTGCAGTATAATGTTAACAATTCACAGGTTATTCTAAATTCTTCTATTTTGGTTGATACACGCACAAAATGTGTTTACTTGTTAAATGGAAGCAACATTGGTCAAACAAGGTTATGGATGGAACCCACCCCAGTTGATGGCCAGAACGTTACAATATGGGATGTCCCTCCCGAACACGTTGGCGGAACAATTACATCCATTGTTTACGGCAAAACATTATATTGTGACACACCCGAAGGTCAACAGGCAGCGTTCCTTGTTCAAGGCTCTGGGACAATCAAAGGCGTACCAATAGCGTCTTCAGCTACGTACGAATTTGATACGGGAATAATGATAAACGGTAATATGCTTAATGACCCGACTTTACTATCAATTAATGTTAAAAACATCTCCAGTCGGCTAGAGCTTCTTGAAACCAATATAGATCTAGGTCCTAAAGAGACAATGTTTGAAATACTCAGTTACATACCTGCCGTAGCAATCAGTGTAGCTATAATTACGATCTTGGGGGTTCTGTTATTTCGTTTGAGAAAACGCAAAAAGATGAGTCACGCTCGGTAGGTTCATCAACTTTGCAAGTACCAGATAAAGGGGTTTTTGTATCACCAAAAAATACGGTTGCGAGATAAGCCCTAAGCTTGAGAAAAAGGCTAACAAGCCATTCCCTTTTGAAGGCAAAGGGGTGTTTGCTTCAAGTTGCAGTTGTAGCCTTCGCAGCGGCTGAATAAGGAAGGTACCTCAAGTTTCTGTGTTGTTTTTGTGGGTCTGCGGGATTTTGCCTTTCGCCGACGCTGAGGGATGTAAAATCCAGGTTGCTTCGGTTTCGGTTTTGGGGTCTATGGGAAGCGTTAAGGTGAATGTGGTTCCCTGTTTAACGGTGCTTTCCACGCGTATTTCTCCTCCGTGTGCTTTTACGATGCGGTTGCAGATGGGCAAGCCAAAACCCATACCCTTTGCTTTGGTGGTGAACAGCGGAGTCCAAAGCCTGCTTAAGGTTTCTTTGTTCATTCCAGAGCCTGTGTCTGCGAAGCGGATTTCCCATAGGTCTTTTTGTTTTCGGTTGGTTACCGTTAAGGTTCCGCCTTTAGGCATTGATTCAAATGCGTTCCTGATTAAGTTCACGAAGACGCGGTTCATTTTAGCTGAGTCAACCGTCACTTGGGGGGTATCTGAAGTTTTGTCTACGACTTTGATGTTTTGGGGGACTGAGACAAGTTGCAGTGCTGCTTCGAAAAGCGCTTTGGGGGTTTCCTCAGATAATTCCAGCGTTAATTCTCGGCTGTAATCCAGCAGGTCGTTGATTATTTTGTTGGAGTAAGCTATGCTTTTATCCATGGCGACAAGCATTTCCCTGCCTGAGTCATCCAGAGACTGGGAGTACTTGGCGTTAAGGAAATACGCTGCACCTTTGATGCTGGTTAAGGGGTTGCGTAGGTCATGTCCGACCATACCAGCTAGCTCACCGATGGCGGCGAGGCGTTCAGATTTTAGCAGTCGCGACTGAGTCTGCTTAAGCTGTGCAGTCCGCTGCTCAACCATAGCCTCTAGCCTTTGAGAGTACTCAGCTAGTTTGCTTTCCAAACGTTTTCTCTCAGTTATGTTCACCCCAAGCTCCAGAGCCGCCACGACGTTGCCGTCTTTGTCCTTGACGGGCGTAACGATAAGTTCAATCCATTCGTCTCTGCCGTCAAGTTTGGAGTGATAGTCGTGCCTGTCAACGGCTGCACCCGACTCGAAAACCTTTTTCACGCCGCAGACAGAGCAAACGCCGTCTGACCGAGAAAAAACGGAGTAACAGGGTTTGCCTTCAAGGTTTTCGCCGCCAATGTTCTTCATGACTCTGTTAGCCCACAGCACTTTGTAGTCTCTGCTGATTATGCTAAGACCTGCACCTATGTTGGATGCCACGCTCTCCAGCATGTCTCGTTCCTGCTTGAGGGCGGCTTCCATCCTTTTGCGTTCAGAAATATCCCGAACAAGGGCTAACATGCAGTTCTTTTCTTTTAGCTTCATGGAGGATAAAGAAAGCTCTATGGAAATCTTTGTGCCGTCGCGTCTGTTTGTGGTAAATTCAAAAGTCTTTTTTGATGACGAGTCGCGTCTTAATTCACGTGCGAATGCTAGGTGATGTGCGCGTCCAGGTGGAGAAACGTCAAAATCGGATAACTTTTTGCCTACAGCCTCTTTTTCGCTGTAGCCGAAGATTTTTTCTGATGCGGGATTCCAGTAGACCACGGTTTCGTCTTCATCTACCAAGATAATGGCGTCTGTGGCGGAGGTGCTTATGGCACGGAACCGCTCTTCGCTTGCCTGAAGGTCATTGATTAGCTGCTTGCGTTCAGTTATATCCCTGACTATGCTGACAACCAAGTTTACTTTGCCGTTCTCGATTATGGGAGACCATGAATGAGAGACCCATCGTGTCTCGCCCGTTTTAGTGACTACTCTATATTGGTAGTCGGAGCCGCGTTTGCCCTGCAATGCCTTGGACATCATTGAAAGAATTCTTTTTGCGTCTTCAGGATGAAAAATCATGGGAGAATTCGGCGTGTAAAACTCTTCAGGTTGGTAACCTACTAGTTCGGTTATTGCGGGACTCAAATAAGATATGGACCTGTCGGGTCGTGTGAGCATTATAACGTCGCTGGAGTTTTCTACTATGCGTCGGAATTTTTCCTCGCTCGCCTTCAATGCTTGGCGCGTCTTTATTTGGTCAGTTATGTCTTCGCCTGAACTCAACGTGCCAACCACGACGTTGTTGGAGTCCCGTATAAGCGTGTGTCTCCAAGCGATGATGCGTCGGTCCCCGTTTAAACACCTGACGTTTTTTTCTGCTTGCTCAAAGCTAAGCGTTTTTCCGTTAATCCTTAGCTTGTGGAGTCGGATTCTTTCAGCTTTCTCTTCAGGAGGCACAAAAAGGTCAAACCAGTTCTTCCCTAAGACAGCCGCGGTTTGGCAGCCCAGAATTGCGCAGCCTTTACGGTTGAGTAATGTTATGTTTCCCTCAATGTCTAAAGCCAGCAGCAGCACATCAGCCACATCAAGGTAGTCTTGGGCGTGATCTCTTTCATGCGTGATACGTTCTTGCGCAAGTTCAAGCTGCTGGACGAGTTTACGATATTTTCGTTCAGAAGTCACAAGTTTCTCTTCAGCGTATTTGCGTTCACTTATGTCTTTTGTGGCGGCTATGAAGCAGAACGGGGTTTCTTGACCTTTGATTACGCTTAAAGAAAACTCCCCTGAAAATTCACGTCCATCTTTAGTTATTGCCATGTATTCTATGCTTTTGGAAACGCCGCCTTTGGCTGCTAAGCTTTCGGCAATCTCCAGAATTCTGGGGCGGTCTTCTGCTGAGGCAAAATCGAGCCCATTTTTGCCGATAAGCTCCTGCTTTGATGAGAAGCCAAACAGCGTTACGGCTGCTTGGTTACAGTCTGTTACAACCGCTTCTGGGTCGAAAACCATCAAGGCGTCGGGTGAAGAGTTCAGGATAGCTCGGAGCTTCTCTTCGCTTTTTTTGATTTCGCCAGCTTTCTCTTCCACAAGCGTCTCCAGGTTTTCGGCGTAGTCTGTCAGTTGCTTTTCGTACTTGTTTCGCTGGGTAACCTCACGGAAAATTACGATGTCAGCAAGTTGCCCTGAAAACTCTATTGTTTTTGCGTTCACTTCAAACTGGCGGAGCGCTCTGTGGGGGTCAAACACTTCCAGCTCATAAGGTTCAACAGGTAAACCCTTGTATCGCCTATGCAGGTTTTTCATCGCCAACATCTTGCTGGTTTCAGGAAAATTGGGAAGCTCCAAGAAACTTCTGCCAATCCAATCTTTACAGCGGACACCTGTCTCCCGCTCAAAAACGGTGTTCACGAAAAGGAAGTTGCCTCGCCGGTCCAAAATCACAACGGGGTCAGCTATGAAGTTTAAGAGGGTAATAAAGTTGGTTTCTCTGTCTTTGGTTGGCTGCGTGGGTTGCTTGTTTTGGCTAACTTGAGCTTCGGCTTTAGTTAAGACAACCTCCTGTTTGAGCATGCAAACGTAGGCTGAGAGAGTAAATTCTTCAGGCTTCATGGGTAGTCCACAGTCAATTTTGATTTTTTCGTGGATTCTTCGCATGAACATGATTTCCATGGGTTTGCTGCCTACCCCAAACAGCTTCGCCAAAGCTTTCGTGAACTTGTCCACGCGGCGGGGGATTGTATCTCTTTCTATTTTGAATTTCTGCTCTAAATGAAAGTATATTGCGGTTTTGGCACTTTCGCCCAGCGCCGATAACGTTTCATCAATAGCCTCTAGGAAAAGCCTGTTGAATTCTTGTTCAGTCATTTTCTGAGGTTTGGCTGGCATGTTATGACCGCTATCAGCGTGATAAACCTGAAGTAACCTTAGATTTAAAATAAAGTCTTATGAATCAGTAATCAACCTTTCACGGACACCCAGTGGGTTGAAGCCAAACCTTTTATTCTCTACAAAGCTTCGTCTTTATGGAGGCGAAAACGGTTGTCACTTACGTTGCGTGACGCACAACATTTAGCGTGGAAAACCCTAAAGAAACTGGAAAAAATTGATGAAACCCGCATGCGCAAATTCTGTTCAGCTACAGAATTAGCTATCGGGGCAGGCGAGGTTGAGAAGAAAACAGAAACGCTGGAAAAATCTTCCTCCCCAGAAAGCAAAGAGGAGTTGGCAAGGCTACTGTCTAACCTGCTTTTTTCGCTGTTTGTCTTGTCTGAGCTTAACGGCATCAGCTTGGAGGATTCTTTTCTGCAGTCAGTGGATGATTTAATTTTAGAGTTTGTAAGCTAAACGTTTATTTTTTCCTCAATCTAATGCTACGTGATTGTTATGGATGCGCTTGAAGTCAAGAATCTATCGGTGAAGGTTGAAGGGAAGCTTATTCTCAAGAACGTCTCGTTCAGCCTGAGGCAAGGTGCAAGCCACATTCTGTTTGGTCCAAACGGGTCAGGCAAAACCACGCTCATCAGCACTCTGATGGGGCTCCCGGGCTACGAAGTAACATCAGGGTCCATTCTTTTTATGGGCCAAGACATAACCCACTTAACTGTGGATGAACGCGCCAAACTGGGCATCGTGGTTAGCTTCCAGAACCCGCCTGAAATCACAGGCGTAAAGCTGGGCGAACTGCTGAAATTGTGCTTGGGCAAAAACGCATCTGAAGACTTCAGTGCAGAAGAAAAAAGGCAAATTGAAGCGTTTCGGCTTACGGGTTTCCTGAACAGAGAAATCAACGTTGGTTTCTCAGGTGGCGAACGGAAACGCAGCGAGATTCTACAGTTGATTTTCCTCAAGCCTAAGCTTATGCTGCTGGATGAGCCTGACAGCGGCGTGGACGTGGAAAGTCTGCGGTTGATTGCAGGGGAGATTCAGCTGTATGTTGGGAAAAGCGGGAGCAGCGCGTTGATTATCACGCATAAAGGAGACATCTTAGAGCATGTGAAGGCTTCTTACGCTTGCATTTTGCTGTCAGGGCAATTCCACTGCTTCACTGAGCCCAGAAGCATCTACGAGGACATAAAGAAGCTGGGCTACGAAGGCTGCGTAGCTTGCAGAAGAAGAAACGTTGAGGGATGGAAAAGTGAGCGCGAACAGTAAAGGCGATTTAACCAAGATTCCCCACCAGATTCTTGAAGAAGCCGCGAAAGTAGGCTTAGAAACACAGGATAAGAACCGTTCAGGCACATATTTCCATTTGAACCAAGAAACTGTTGCCGCCAAAGTGAACGAGCTTTTTGAAGGCAAACTTGAGCTTATGGATGTTAAAGCTGCCTTGAAGAAGTATCCGTGGCTTGAGGAGTACAGGTGGAAAATCGTCAGCAAAGACAAAGACGAATACACCAAGAAGGTGGCGGAGGATTATAGCGGCGGCTACTTCATACGGATTCTGCCGGGAGCCGAAATCACATTCCCGCTTCAGTCGTGTCTGATGATTACGGATCGGAATCTGGAGCAGCGCGTGCACAACATCATAATTGCTGAGGAAAACTCTAATGCACATATAATTACCAGTTGCCTTCAGCATTCTGGCGTGGCTAATGCTTCGCATCTTGGCATCAGCGAAATCTACGTCAAGAAAAACGCTTCTCTGAACTTCACGATGATTCATCAGTGGAGCGAAAACACGCTTGTGCGTCCCCGAAGCGCAGCGGTAATTGAGGACAACGCCACGTTCGTGTCCAACTATGTTTGTATGCGTCCCGTGCGGGACATGCAGATGTACCCTGTGGCTTACTGTAAAGGTGCCGATTCCCGAGTAAGCTTCAACACCATCCTTTACGGTCAAAAAAACAGCTTGCTGGACATCGGCTCCAAGGCAGTTCTGACGGGCAGAGGCAGCAAAGCAGAGATGGTGAGCCGAGCCATAGCCCGGGAAGGCTCCAAGATGATAGTTAGGGGCATGATTGAAGGCGACACCACCGAATGCAAAGGGCACTTGGAATGCCGCGGCTTACTGATGGATGACAAGTCGTTCATACATTCTATCCCCGAGTTGATTGCTAAGACGCGGGGCGTGGATATTACGCATGAAGCGGCGGTTGGCAAGATAAGCGAGAAAGAAATTGTTTACCTGATGACCCGCAAGTTATCACGTGACCAAGCGGTTTCGCTTATAATCAGGGGCTTCATGGACGTGGGCATAATGGGGTTGCCTGATGCGTTAAACGCGGAGATAAAAAATATAGTGGATAAATCTACGGAATCCACGTAGAATACTCCGCCGTAACTAAAAAAGAAACTTAGAGTTTCTTGTAGACTACGTCGCGTTCCTTAGCGTGCTGCAGAGTTTTTAATCCCACGCAGTCTCCTGCCTCCGCACGTTGGATGTTTTTGTGTTCAACCTGCATGGAGTCAACGGTCATTTCGAAGTCTGTTAAGGGACCTTTAACTAGGATATGGTCGCCCACGGATAACGGAGCAGTAAGGTCGATTATGGCAACACTGATTTTGGTGAAAAAATGCTTAACTGACCCAATTTCAAGGATTCCTTCTTCAGCCATAAGCAATAATGCGCCTCAAGAAACAAGTTAGATGGTTTGAAATAAAAAATTTGCCCATGAGTACGGTACTGACAACAATTCTTTAGGTTAATTTTTGTTTTCATACAAGCCAAACTTAGCTATAGAAAGATGGAAAAGGGTATCAATTTACCAGCAGCATAAGAATGCAGCCATGCTGGAGTTAGAAAAAGCACACTTGAACAAGAAGAAGCCGCCGCAAAAGCCCTGTTGCTTTCCGATTTGCTGGAGAGATTACGCTCCAATGAAGACTGACACTAGGGCATCAGGGCAGTTTTGCCGCATCAGCGAAAAACAGTTGTCGACGCTTTCCCGGCGCGCATCTTAACTGCTTAGTTTTTCTTCATGGCTTCTGCTTTTTGTGTTTTGGGCAGAAGTTCGATGGCGTATCTGAGTGCGGTTCGCGGCATAATCTTCTTGTTTTGTAGGACGTAGTTGAAGATTTCTTGGGGGTGTTTTCGGCTTTCCTCCTTCAGCAGCCAACCGTAACCCTTCTGCACCATGTCGTCGCCGTCGACAAGCAGCAAATCACTTATTTCAAAGGCATCCTGCAGAAAAGCTCCTTTTTTGGCGGGAACAATCAGGGAAACTGCAGCCGCACGTTTAAGCCAACGGTTCTCAGATTTCGCCCAACGCTTTAACTCAGCTACGCTTTCGGGGTGCTTTTCGATTAATTCGCCGACGGTGTGGTTGCAGAAGCCGTCGCATTTCGCCCAGTTGTCAATGTAGCGCTCAATCCACCCTTTGAAGGTCGCTAAATCAGCTGGTTCAAGCTTGTCCATGTAGTTGGGCAGCCAAAAAGAAACCACAAACGCGTCTTCTGTGACGCCTGAACTGTAGAGTTCCTCACAAAGCGCAAAAAGCTCTGCTTTGCTTAAGTCTGCAACTTGGCTCCAGTGCTTCTTGGCGATTTTGCCCACAGTCGCAGTTTTCACACCATAATAGCGCACGGTTTCTTTGAAAAACCGCTGAAAACTTGCTTTGGTTTTCTCGTCAGCACTCGCTTTGAGTTCCTCACGTAGCTGGGCAATCAGATTGCTCATAGCTACCAGATTAGTAGCAAAGTAGGTAAAAGCTTTTCACAACAAAAAGACACAAAGAAAGGGGAGACTAATAGTTCTCCATTTGGTATAGGTCAACGCCTAAATCGACGTTCAGCGGCTTCTCGGATGCACCGTCGCCGTCAAGGTCGAAGAGGTCACGCACTGCAGTTCCCAGTTTACTCTTTAAGGTACAGGCTTTTACGTCGGCTTCAACCTTAACTAAGGCGGGCTTTGCTGCAACGCCACGTAGAGATTTCACGCCGACGCCGCAAACGCCCAAGCCTTCGCTTTCCAAGAGGTTCATTTTCTTGGCGAGTAATACGTCTGCATCCTCAAGAGACACATGAAGCTTGGCGGCGGCTTCGTCATGTAGATGTCTAGTCAACGCCTTTCTTCCTCCAAACTTCAGCGCTGATTAAGTCGCGGATTGCCACGCGGATGGCTTCGGCTCTGTTGGGGTAGAAGCATTCGTCGACAAGCTGGTCTAAGGCTTTGATGTAAGTTTCAGGCAGGTAAAGTGTGATTAGTTTCATTCGGGTTATCCCTCGGTGAACAAAACACTGCCACTTCTGGCATATACTCTTGTATATCATGCACAAAATATGCATATAACATGTTCGTTACAGCCCTTATAAGCGTCACAGAAGTGTTGATGCAGCTTCATGTATATTCCACACACATGCAACCTGCAAGTTTTTATCCGATGCTAGCGTTTTCTCTAAACCAGCAGCGGGAACACACATGCAAATTTTCGTGCGAACCTTCGGATGCAGCGCCAACACAGCCGACAGCCAAGCCATATCAGGATGCTTAGCCGCTGCAGGCTTCCAACTTACCGATACCGAAGCAGACGCAGACTTAGTGATTTACAACACCTGCGCCGTGAAGGGACCCACCGAAAACCGCGTAGTCGACGCCTTAAAACGCATCCCAAAAGACAAAAAGGTGATTGTGGCGGGCTGTTTACCGCTGGTCAGCTTTGAACGGCTTGTGCGGGAAGTGCAATTCAACGGCGTGGTGGGCCCTGCTGTCGGCGAAGGCATCGTGGATATTGTACAGCGGGTTTGTAGCGGCGAAACCGTGACGGCTCTGGAGGGCTCTTTGGCTATAAAGCCAGATTTGGAGTTGCCAAATATCCGTGTAACCCCAGTTGTGAGCGTGGTTCCCGTAAGCTATGGCTGCTTGGGCTGCTGTGCGTACTGCTGTGTGGTGCATGCCAGAGGGCACCTGCGCAGTTGCAGCGTCACCGAAGTGGTTAACCGCGTAAAACGCGATGTTGCCTTGGGTGCACGGGAAGTCTGGTTAACATCACAGGATAACGCATGCTACGGCAAAGACATAGGCGCAAACTTGGCTGGGCTACTGGATGCGATTTGTGGTGTTGAGGGCGATTTTCGGGTGCGTGTGGGCATGATGACGCCGAATTTGCTGCAGCCTTTTTTGGATGCGTTGGTTGTGGCGTTTGGCTGCGGGAAGGTTTTCAAGTTTGTGCATCTGCCTGTGCAGAGCGGCGATGACGGGGTTTTGCGGCGTATGCGGCGATTCTACACCGTCAAAGAATTCAAAGAAATTGTGGCTGCTTTTCGCAAGGCAATTCCCGAAATCTCGGTGAGCACGGATGTAATCTGCGGTTTTCCAGGCGAATCCGCTGAGGCTTTCGAGAATACGCTACAGCTTATCCGCGAAGTGCAGCCTGACGTGGTGAACGTATCCAAGTTTTTTGCGCGCCCGAAAACTGCGGCGTGGGACATGCGCAGCGAAGCCGTGGATAAAGCGGAAATCAAGCGGAGAAGCATGGAAGCAGCAAAGCTTGCTAGGCAGGTTTCGTTTGAGCGGAATCAGCGTTGGCTGGGCTGGACAGGCGAAATCCTTGTGGATGAGAAAGGCAAAATAGAGGGCACATGGGTTGGACGGAACTTCGCCTACAAACCCGTTGCCGTGCGCAGTTCTGCGGATTTGCTGGGAAAAACCATACACGTCAAAGTCGTGAAGACCTGTGCAACCCATCTGGTTGGGTCAGCCGAATAATTGTTTTCCATGTTGGTTTGACTGCAAAAAACGCCAATAGCGACCTCCCCCCTATAGATTTCTGCATCAAATTACAATTAGCAGCCAAACAGGTTCTCGGTTTTGTCAAGTTATATTAGCAACTTGACCCTATATTGTTTTTAGTGAGGAATGTTTTGTGAGTAGCGAAAATAGTCGGGCATACGTGCTTGTGGCTATTCAACCTGGCAAAGAGCGGGTGTTCGCCAATGAACTTATCGCTAAAGGCTTGATTTTGGATTCTAAGGTTGAGCGGCTGGATTTTGTCCACGGCAACTACGATTTAATCGTAATACTCAGCGGAAAGAAATACGACATAGACCGCCGAATCCTAGAAATGCGAAGCCTACCCTACGTCACAAAAACCCAAACGCTAATTCCCTTCGAAATGCTCAACTGGTCAGACATACCACTAAAACCAAGTGAATAGCCAATTCAAAAGCAGACAAGAATTCCTGAACAAAGCAGAATTAGAGGGAACAGAAGGCAAAACAGCAGCCCTTAGAAAGCCTAAACACAACGCGCCCTAAAGAAGGAAAGCATCATTTCCGCCTGCATCTACTTCAGAGGTGGCTTCTCTTCTATTACTGAACGGGTCCTCAGCTAAGCTGTGTGGCTACATTATTGTTTGTACTCTGCCGACTTTGCCGTCTGTAAGGCGCACTTTGATTCCGTGGGGATGAGTAACGCTGCTGGTAAGGATACTCTGGACGGTGCCCTCGGTTAATTTGCCGCTCCGCTGGTCCTGCTTCAAGACGATTTGTACGCGGCTGCCCAGTTTGATTTGGTTCCTCTGCTGATTAGGTTCCATTTCCAATCACCTATACTTCGCGGCTTATAGCGTATTCGCATTGCTTAGAATAAACGGTTTGATGTCTTTGCGAGTTTTCTCCGACGCCCCCCTTTTGCTGCAGCGTATGGTTTGGGCTGCTTTTTTGGTTTAGCGTTTGATTTGGGTTGTTTCTGCGTCGTAAAAAGGTTCAGAAAGGGAAATTTTGGGTTAATCTGGCTGTAATTGGGGCGCCCGTAACCCGCTTAAGTCTAAAACGAAGAGAGGGTGGTTCTAGTATCTGACGATTTTGTAACGGTCCCGTCCCAGTTGGCGCTTCCGCTTTTCCTGTGCATCCGTCAACTTGGCATTCCCCGTTTTTACGTCATAAACTGTGGGGTTGCCGATTTTGTTTCCAAAAAAATCGCGTTCTTGAACAACAAAGTCGCCACCCTTACAGGTTTTCGTGCAGTCATTCCCCTGCTGGTCTTGTTCAAACGCGAAGCGGTCTTTGGCAATTTTGCCCTTTTCCTTTTTGCTGACATAGAGAGGGAACCTTCTGGAAGTGTTCCCAAACCCGAATGGGCGACTATCGTTCAGTTTGTTTTTACCCAAGTATTGCAGCAGCCTTTTTGGATGTTGATTGATAAGCATGTATTACGAGCCCATTTTAAGGTATTGAGAGTTGATTATTTTCCCTTCTTTTGCTTGGGCAGTTTTGGGGCAAGTTATTTTTTTGGTTATAGTTGAGAGCTTTGATTTTGATCGGTTTCATAATCTATACCGTGGCGTTGATCTTGCAGGGCAACTTTGTTGTTGTTCCTTAGAGCCTATGTGGGTCCAGAATAGTGTCCTCTTGAAGCTGAACATTGCGATGTGTATTCGGCGATTTCTACAGCGAATGCATAGTTACCCAAAGTAGCTTTGGTCAAAGGGCGCCTTAAACAGACAAAGCTAATCGGAGAAGACAAACAAAAAACTTGATGATGAACGGCGTAGAAAATGCCAAATTAAACAATAGAATGTGACTTGAACAAAAAACATATATGAGACCTTCAGATAAGTATTTTTTCACTTATGGGGAGTGAAAAAAGAGAATGTTTCTTTTGAGGTCCTTGTTAGCAAATCCAATTGTTATCGCCGGAATAATTGCAACAGCAATTGCCGTGCCGGTCGCTATCGCAAACTCACACGGTACAAACTTGGACGCGTTCGTGGCTATAAATGATATAAGAAACGCGTTCGACAAAGTGTGGAACGCCGCCAACTTCGACGGTAAAGGCCTTCTAACACCAACGTTTGTGGCTCTGGAGGTCAACCAAGCCCAGATGACATATAAGATCACTATAGACGTAGAGAACTCGGGCACTAAAGATTTAACGATGGACAATTTTTCAGCGACTATAATCTGCCGGGACCATAATTATACTTTTGAAACAGTGTCTCTTGACTATCCTGTCACCTTGCAGGCAGGTAAAACAACGCGAATATCTACCTTTGGCGGATGGGAAGAAGCGTCTCAGCAACATCTAAACAGCCAACACACAAATGCTACGTCGATACTTATAGACCTGAAGAACGCGGAAATTACAGTCAACGGCATAACGATGAAGACAGATACCTACCAAATTAGCGACCCGATACCGCTAAAATGGGCGAATACCAACGTCCCCTAAATAGGTGAGACCCATGCAAGCCAGATACAACCCAATAGCATTGGCAGCAGGTATATGCGCTATAATTCTTATCGTCGTCTCGATCTTGGTGCCTTGGTGGACACTTACTTTGGGTAGCCCAGCTGTCTTTACCACTGGTCTCTCACCAGTCAAGTTCAGCATGGACATACTAGGCGATGCTATAACGATACCTATCATTGTGGGATTAAACGCTGCCAGCATAGCACTTTTAGCGTTGGGGGCTACTACCATGATAATATACGGCATACGACCATTAAAGCCCTATTCAAAGCGGTTAATGTCATATGGCTACACCATGCCCTTATTCGCAATAGTTTTATTCATTGCAGAAATTGCAGCAGTGATAGGGGCAGCGAGTGCAATTGGGTCGTTTAGCATTCCTGTAATGGGTTCAACAACGCTTCAACTGCCCTATAGCGAAAACGTGAGCGTCAGTATAGAAGCAGCAACTGCATTCCAGTGGACATTCATATTTGCGATAGTTACTGCCGCGTTAGCCTTGTCTACAAGGCTATATCATAGAAGAATCGCAACTGCAACCGCCAGCGGTAAATCAGCAACCAAAATAGATAACAGCGCAAAAGCCTAGGTCCCAACTATCTGCAGTTCAGCCAGTTTTTTTGTAGCTGAACAACCTATTTTCTTCTTAATAACCTCAAGCAAGCACTTGTCAGATTCGTATCCAACACTGTTTCGATTGTTTTCCACAGAGGCTTTTGTGGTAGTTCCCGAACCTAAGAAGGGATCAAACACAATATCGCCTTCAACACTAAACATTTTGATGAGACGACAAGCGATTTCATCAGGGTAAGCAGCAGTGCGCCGTTCCAACTTGTCAACGGTTTGCCGCGTACCTGTAACCTGCCAGATTTGGCTGAACCATTCATCCCGCTCCTGCTTAGTAAATGCGCTACCGTATCGGCTTGGGTCGTGGGGCTGGAACTGCCGAAGTTTTCCCTTTCGGAAAATAAGAATAAACTCACAGTCTAACGTTACGTACGCGTTCGGTGGCAAAAACCCTGAGCCTAAAAATGCGCCTTTGCCCTTGTACGTGGGTTTGGTGGTGGGTTTCTTCCACAGGATATAAGGCAACGTCGTGAACCCGATTTTTTCGCAGTGTTCGATGATTCGGGCGTGATTTGGGAAAACGCGGAATTTCCCGTTTAGGCTGCGGGTGGCGTCCCCGATGTTTATGCATGCGATTCCGCCGTCAACCAGCACGCGGAAGGTTTCCGCCCACGTTTTGGCAAGGTTCTCATGCATGGCACTGTAGATTTGGGTGACGGTTTCTTCCCGCGACTCCTGCTCCAGCTTTTGCCAGAGTGCGGAGATTTTGGGGTCTAACTCGGCGAATTGGCGGTCCCACATCTGCACCATGGGGTAGGGCGGTGAGGTCACCATGAGGTGGATGCTGCTGTCTGCTACTTCGGGTATGTGTCGGCTGTCGCCAATAATGACTTTGTGGCGGGTCTGCATGGCGGTTTCCTTCTATGTATGTCGGCGGATGCTGCGTTTTACTCTTTTGGTGCCCAGAAGGAAAGGAATTGAGGCGTCAGAGCCATCGACTGTGACAAACGCGTAACAGGCAATAATGCAGCGTAAACCTGCCGCGCAGCCGAAACCGCCAGTTTTGAGGGAGCCCCCTGACCACGGGGTTGTTGTTGTCAGTGGGTAATCACACATACTTAAGAATCCGCATTCGGGGATAGATATCAGACTTTGTCGGCATATGACCTTTTTTTGGCAAACCGTCCACTCCTGTCAAGGAGGGATATTGCTAGTGAAGACAAAGGAAGAAAAAAAATTCCTCCACGAGTTCAACGACCAATGGAGAAGCCTTTGGCGGGACCTCAAAGGAGATAAAATCCACGCCGAAAAAGTAGCTGACAAAGACTACGCGTTGCTGTTCGTAGAAAGGGGAACCGTCGTGAAAGCCACGGCGAAAGTGAAGCCCATAAGCTACCGCGAAACCCTAAAACAGCATCAACTTGGTAAAAGCAGGTTTCCACCTCCAGACCCCGAAGTTGGAGGATGGAGAAAATTCAGCCGCACCACAATAACGCAGCCCAAAAAAGCCGCGGCACAAAAAAAGCCTCAGCCGAAAAAGACAAACAAGCAGCCTCAACGCTCAAAAAAAGGCGGGCGAGGCTGGCTCCACACAGCCCACTAAGTTAAACAGTCAAAAGACAACGCCATAAACTTGCTTTGACCCAGTCAGCATCCAAATCCAACCATGGAGACGCTGAATGCAGCGTGTATTCACAGGTATGAGGTTTTATGAAAATCCCTTTAGCAATGCCAGTTTTCGATGAAGAAATGAAAAACGCAGCGGTTGACGCGTTGCAGAACGAAAAGTTCGTCATGGGCGAGAGCGTTTTCAAGTTCGAAGAGGAATTCGCCCGCTACTGCGGCGTAAAACACGCTGTCTCCACAAGTTCAGGAACCTTCGCGTTGCAGTTTGCCCTGCAGGCTCTGCACGTGAACTCCAAAGATGAGGTGGTGACTACACCGTTCTCGTTCATAGCCACAGCAAACTCCGTGTACTGGGCGGGAGCAACACCTGTTTTCGCCGACATCGACAACAAAACCTACAACATAAACCCAAACGAGGCAAAGCAGAAGGTAACCAGCGAAACAAAAGCTATTCTTCCAGTCCACCTCTACGGGTACCCCTCTGACTTGGATGCAGCAGCGGAACTCACAGAAGACGGCAAACACATCATGATAGAGGACTGCTGCCAAGCGCATGGAGCGAAATACCGAGGCAGAAAAGTCGGTTCCTTCGGTTCGGTTGGCTGCTTCTCGTTTTACCCCGTTAAGAACATGACAGTGGGAGGCGACGGCGGGATGGCAGTCACCAACGACGAGGAGGTAGCTAAAAGAATCGGAAGACTCCGTGACTGCGGAAGAATCTCCCACTACGAGCACGACTTGATTGGCTTGACGGCGAGGCTTAACACCGTAAACGCAGCTATTGGCAGAGTTCAGCTGAGAAAACTTGAGGAATGGAACCAGAAGCGGCGGAACATCGCCCAAATGTACGATAAGCTGCTAAACGACGTGAACGGCTTAGAGTTACCGCCCAGCGAAAGCCGCGAGATCCTGCCCGTGTACCACCTCTACGTTGTGAAAACAAACCGCAGAAACGAACTGAAAGCCCACCTTGAAGGCGAAGGCATCCAATGCGGAATCCACTATCCCATACCAATTCATCTACAGCCAATCTACAGGCAACTTTATGGCTTCAGAGAAGGAGACTTCCCGAAAAGCGAGCTTGCCTCAAACCAGGTGCTGAGTTTGCCGATGTACCCAGAAATGGAGGAGGAGGCAGTGAAGCAGGTTTCGCACAGTATTCACGATTTTTTCACTCCGAACACTTGAGCAGAAGGCGGAATGAAAAGCAAGGAGAAAACAAAAAATGGACAAAATGAATGTTGCTGTGATAGGCGTCGGATACTGGGGCAAAAAAATCGCCTCAGAATACGCTTTAATGAGCAAAACTAACCCCAGCGTTCAACTGCTCGGGGTCTGCGATGTTTTCGAGGATAATCTAAAGTTCTGTAAAGAAAAATATGATGTCCCCTACTTAGCCAAAAACCCCGACGAAATCCTGCTGAACCCCAAAATTGACGCGGTCCACATTTGCACGCCCAGCATAACCCACTACGACATATGCAGAGAAGCACTAAAACACAACAAGCATGTAACCGTAGAAAAGCCCATGACCCTTAATTCGCTTGAAGCCATAAAACTCGTCGGCCTGGCTCATGAAAAAAACTTGGTTCTGTCAGTTGGCCACATCTTCAGGTTTGACGCCGCCATCGAAAAAGCCAAGGCGCTTATTGAAAACAGATGGTTCGGTGATCTTTACTGGATGAAGCTTACTTGGACGGCGCTTATGCCGCCTATGATTGGCAGAGACATAATCACCGATTTGGCGCCGCATCCTTTTGACATTTTGAACTTTCTCACTAACGACTGGCCTGAAAAAGTAACCTGTGTAGCTAAAGCCCACAGGAGAGGGCAAAGAGAAGAAACCGCGTACATAACAAGCGAATTCAAAAGCAACTTATTGGCTCACATAGAGATAAGTTGGCTGCATCCTGAAAAAGTCAGGGAAGTGCAGATTATGGGTTCAGACAGGTTTGCAAAGATAGATTGCGTAACCCAAAAATTCGTAGGGTTTGAAGATGGGCACTTCTTTGATTTACCCGTGGAACGAAGCAACACCATAAATTCTGAGCTTTCACATTTTGTTCATTGCGTCAGGGACGGCTGCGCATCAAACGACGCCTTCTTGAACAAGAACAACGGACTTGTCGGAGCCAACGTTGTGAAGCTCCTGGAGCTTTCCCGCGCAGCTATGGAAAACGGCAGAACTGAACTAGTGGAATAGTCAGATGCAGAATCAACGCAAAAACCGCAGGTACGCGCTGATAAACGGCGTGCACATTGGGGAGGGCACTAGGGTTTTTGACCAGGTCAACCTGTTTAGATGCAAAGTGGGCAGGAACAGCAAGGTTGACTCTTTTGTTTACATCGAAGAAGGCGTAGTCATAGGGGACAACTGCAAAATTAGACCGTTCGTTTTCATTCCAACAGGCGTCACAATCGAAGACAACGTGTTCATCGGACCAAACGTCACATTCACAAACGACAAGCATCCCAGAGCGCAGGGGGAATGGAAACTGTTGCCCACAACCGTCAAGAAGGGCGCGTCTATAGGGGCAAACAGCGTCATTGTACCCGGAGTCACCATAGGTGAAGAAGCCATGGTTGGCGCAGGCTCAGTAGTTACCAAAGACGTGCCAAATAAAACGTTGGTGGCGGGCAATCCAGCACGGGTTATCAGGAGAATTGGGATTGACTTTAGATGAGGACAACCCCAGCAAGATTGTGATTATTCCAGCTTGCAACAACACTAAACAGCTACTGCAAGTCCTCTGCAACTTTAAGAATAAAACGGTAGATGAAATATGCTTAGTCATTGACTGCGCCCCCCAATGTGACCTCCAATTGATTAGGAAAGCAGCATGCAGAACGCTAATTCCTGTCCACATAATAAGCAAACAGAACAGAGAAGGCATCGGTGTTGCCATAAGAGAGGGCATAGAATACGGCATAAGCAGAAAATATGACATTGCAGTTATTATGGCGGGAAACGGCAAGGATCAGCCCGAAGAAATCCCCAGACTTTTGAAGCCGATCCTTAAAGAGAGCTATGATTATGTGCAGGGGTCAAGGTTCCTTAATGGGGGAAGGGCGGTGAAAAACCCTTTTCTGCGCAGGATGTTTAGCCGGCTGTTTCCGTTTGTGTGGACTTTGCTTACTAAAAGCAGATGTACCGATGTCACGAACGGCTTTCGAGCCTACAAGTTAAGCTTGTTCAAAAACGAGGAAATTGACATCAGCCAAGGCTGGCTTAACAGATACGAGTTGGAATACTACATTCACTATAAAGCGTTAACTTTGGGTTATCGAGTAAAAGAAGTCCCAGTTTCAAAAATTTACCCGTTTAACAACAAAGGCGGCTACTCAAATATTTCTCCGCTCCGCGACTGGTGGCAAATAGTGGGTCCTCTCCTGTACCTTAAAACGGGCATAAAAAAATAGGCAACAATTCAGAGAATTTTAGGTGATTACGTGAAAGTAGCAGTCCAAGCTGTGCCCGCAGACGCCGCAGTTATTTCTGAACTCTTGTCTCCGTGGAACGTTACATTCACGGAGCCAGAAGACGCTGACGTTTCTATTGTTTACAGGCAAAAACCCATCGAAGCAAAAAGTACAGTAATTATTCCTTCAGAATCGGAAAGCTTCAAAGCTTGGGCAAGAAACAACGGTCTAAAAGTAACCATCAAACCAGGAAATCTGGTGTACGTACCCGCTACTTCATACACGACCCTGTCGATTACGCCTAACAGGCAGTACTGTTATGATTTACCTACAAACCCGATTTTCGATGACAGCACATCCACAGATGTAAAGCCGAAAGAGTGCACTGCAACCCTAAAAATTAACGCAGTTAAAGAATTCAACGGAATCGTAGATGCAACCCTAAATCCGAAGCAAGCAAAACTTCACCGTTTATTCACGGGGTTACCTGTTCCCTATGGGTTGGTGCCTGCAAGAATCCGCAACTTCATGATGAGAACAGAGTGTGGACCCGAAAACTTGGCTATATGTGACAAGCTCCCTCTGGATGCCTTAAGGTACATGCTATCAAACGCCATTGAGAATGCCTCAGGCAAACAGATGGAGAAGAAGCCCATCTTTCTCGATAACTACGTGTGCCTCTTGACGCATGACGTGGAAACCGCGCAGGGACTCCAAAAAGCCAGATTCATCAAGAAAATAGAGGAGAAATACGACACCCGCTCCGCCTGGTTTTTGCCCTCCAAGCGCTACAAACTAAACGACGGAGCAGTGAGGGAACTTGCAAATAACGGTGAAGTGGGTGCACATGACACTAAACATGACGGAAAACTTGCGCATCTGCCCAAGAAGGAGCTCGTTGAGAGGTTCTCTGACGTAAAGCACACCTTGGGAACCATAATTCAGCAGCCTGTCGAGGGATTCAGAGCACCTATACTGCAGCATAACCCAACCATACTGCAGGCCCTAAACGAAGCAGGATACACCTATGACACTTCAATTCCCGCTTGGGAGCCCAAGCACCCGTACACTATGAAGCCCCACGGCATCGGAACTGTTTACCCACTCACGCTGAACGGGTTAATGGAAATTCCGCTGACCCTGCCGCAGGACCATCAGCTGCTTTACGTGTTAGGTCTAAAGCCTGAAGAAGCCCTGAAAATCTGGGCTGTTATGGCAAGCGTAATCCGCGACTTAGGCGGCATATGCATGTTTCTTGTGCACCCCGACTACGAGTTTGGAAACGGCAACACGAGCTACTACGAGGAACTTATAGGCGCCGTGACTGAAGACCCGCAGGCAACCATAACTCTGCCCTCACGGACAAAGACGCTCATAAACGAGTACAGCTAACCAAACAGCACAACAGGAACCTCCTGCGTCTGCCATCGCCGCTCAAAGTGAGGATTGCACAGAACAGTGAACATACTCATCATCCCCACCAACGATTGGACCCGAGCTGCGGGAGCAGGACACATCAACAGCATCGCCGAAGAACTTGCCGCACGAGGACACAGAGTTTACGCTTGGAACTTTGACCTCTACAGAAACCAGCCGATTAAACGGTTACCCAGAAAAGTGAAGCTTATCAAATCCAAAACGCTCCCGCTGAGCGACCCCGCTGCCTTCTTCACGTTAAACGCCTTCGCCATGGGTCCAGCCGTTTTCAAAGCTATCCGAAAACTCGAAATCGACGCCGTTATAAACGAGAACATCCTCTGCGGGCTGGTAGCTTTTTTTGCTGCGGGAACACGCGCCCTGAAGGTTTTTGATTTTTCAGACTATTTCCCCGAGTCAGCATCTGTCTACTACAGGGGCTCTTCGGAAATTGTAAAGAAACTTGTGGAAGGCGTCTCTTTAGCCGTAACGAAACTGAACATAAAATTCTCAGATATCTGCGTAGCCGTCTGCCAATCCCTCGTCAAAAACGCCCAAAACACAGACAAAACCAAACCCTGCTACCTTGTAACCAACGGCGTAGACACACGCAGCAAACCCCCAGCACCAAAAAAAGACGCCGCAAAGAACCCGAACCGTAGCTTGGTGGTTATGGGGGTAATCGATGACTGGCTCGACTTGGAAACGCCCCTCAAAGCCCTCCACAAGCTAAACGCCAGGTACCCTGACCTTAAACTTGTGGTGATTGGCCCGTGGCAGAAGCCTCAGTTTAGACGCCAATTCGAAAGCCAAGCCGCCAGCAGGGGACTTGAAAAGCACGTTGAAGTCACGGGGTACATTTCCAGCCAGCACCTGAAGCGGCGCCTTACTGAGGCAAGCTGCTGCATAATGCCCTACAAGCTAAACAGTTACTTTGCCGCCATCCGCCTGCCCGAGAAACTTTTTGTCTACTCAGCCTACGGAAAACCCATCCTGTCAACGCGGCTTCCTGAAGTGACAGCGCTAAACACAAAACACGTGTTCTTCTATTGCAACTCCGATGAACTCGCAGACGCCGCAGACGCCGTGCTCAGCGACCACGCCCATCAAGAAAACTTGTCCGAGAAAGCCTGTGCCTTCGCCCGCGAGCACGACTTCAAAGTTTTAGCAAAAACCCTGGAGGACATACTGAGCCGCCATCTACGCAGACTAAGAACGCCGCAGCAGGTTTGAAGCTTTGAAGTCCCTCAAAGTTGCTCTCATCTCCGAAGAGTACCCGCCGTTCATGTTCGGTGGCATAGGCTCAGCCTGCCACGACTTCGCCGCTGCGCTCTCCAAAAAAGGCGTGCAGACAACGGTTTTCTGCGGAAAAAGCAGGAAAGTCCGCAGGGAACACGTAAACTGTAACTTGGAGGTTGTTCGGCTACCCTGCTTGGAGGCGCCTCCCAGATTCGTTTGGTTTCAACTGCTAAACCTCAAGACCCTCGCCCAACTCCTTCAAGATTACTCGGTTCTGCATGTTTTTAACCCACAGGCAGGCGCTGCCGCGGCGTTGCTGAAGCGGAGACTTAAAAAACCGCTGGTGACATCGATTCACGGTCTGCATTTGAGCAGCCTGAAGCTGTCGCTTGACGCGCCCCGCGAAAACTGGACAACAAAAGACGTCGGCTTCCAGCTTGCGGGTTACCCCCTGCAGGTTCTGCTACATGACATCTGCCTCAGAAACTCCGACCACGTCACGGTATGCAACTATAGCACAGTAACTGAACTCAAGCAGATGTTCAGCTACTTGGATTCCAGCAGATTGTCAGTTATTTATAATGGGTTAAACTTCGGCGACTTCGACGGTGTAGAGTCAAACGTGGAAAACGGCGAGTCAATTGTGTATTGTGGTCGCCTCTACTGGGCTAAAGGCGTGACCTACTTCTTGGATGCACTACAAAAACTGAAGGGTAGCCACCCAGATTTTGAGGCACAAATATTTGGTGATGGCCCGCTGAGAAGCAAAGTGGAAAGTGCAGTTTCCGCAAGAGGCTTGGCGCCAAACGTGCGTGTCCGAGGATTTGTCCCCAGAAAACAAATGCTCACCGAAATCAAAAAAGCGGGCATGGTGGTTCTGCCGAGCCTGTACGAGGCGCAGCCCGTTGCCGTGTTGGAAGCGATGGCGTGCAGAAAGCCCGTTGTCGCGTTTGATTTGCCGTTTGCTGCGGAAATCATCAAGTCGGGGGTTAACGGGTTCTTAGCGCGTTTAGGTGACGTAGATGACCTCGCAGAGAAAATTCAGATTCTTGTTGAAGACCCAAAGCTACGTGCCAAGCTGGGAAAAAACGGGTACAATTACGTGAAGAAAAACCACGACTGGGATGTACTGGTGGAAAAACACCTTGAAATTTACGAAAACTTGAAGCTAAACTGAGAAACGGGAAAAACAGCGACGAAAGGAAAGGCATTCTGTGGCTTTAACGTTTTTTGGAAGGTGCATGAACAGGTGAAGGTAACGCAGGTTTGTCAAGGCTTTGACAGGGCGAATCTTATGCTTCAGCCTTGGCGGCGAGTCTTTGAAATTTCAAGGCGAATCGCAGCGGGCGGCGCTTCAGTCACCATAATAACTAATGGAGAGTCTGGTCAGGCAGAGGAGCAAATCGAAAACATACGGGTAATTCGGATGAATAACCTCATGCTTGCACCCTTCCTGAACAGTAAGAAGCTTCTATCGAAAATCTGGGGCACCGACCCTGACCTTGTAGTTTGGTATGGTTCGCCGTTCAGCGCGCTTTACCTGTCCAAGTTAAAGTCGCTGGGGAAGCCGCTTATCTGGGACATAGACACAGACATTTACAGCCTAAAGTTCCTGTTTCGAATACCTCACAGAGAAATACTTCATCCCGACAGCAACCTACTCCAATACTTAGTCACGGCGGCATTTTCTAAACGCATACTCAGGGTTGTGGCTGACTCCTCGCTGGTTTCCGGGTTGATTGTGCCAAATATGCATCTCAGGAATACTCTTTGTGAAAGAGGGGTGTCCCCAACAAAAATCGCTGTAGTTCCCTCAACAATAGAAACAAAGGACACATGCGTAACAAACCTTACGAACGGCAAGGAACTTAGAGGGAAACTTGGGTTAAAGGCTGACGATTTCGTGTTCAGCTACTTTGGCGCCCCAAACATACTCAGAGGACCCGACGTTGCCATCCTGAGTCTACAAAGAATCCTAAAGCAACGCCGAAAAGTCAAGCTTCTCATATTCTCCAGACGCAAAATAGGCAACGCCTCGCCTGAAGAACAATTCAACAGGGAAGAAGAAGAATACCTTCGGGGGCTGGCTAGAAAGATAAAGGTGGATGACCACGTTGAGATTATCCCCGGGTTTTTGGATAGAAAACTGCTGCAGGAGTATTTGCTTGCGTCTGACGCGATAGTTTTGCCCTTTAGGTTAGTTCCCAGTGAGCCGCCGCTTTCAGTTTTTGAAGCCATGAGTTTAGGAAAACCTGTTGTAACTTCAAATTTGGGTGGGCTACGGGAAATCATTGGGGAAGACCGCGGCATTCTAGTTGGATCAGGAAACTCTAACGAATTAGCCGAGGCGATTCTGCTTCTTGCCCAAAATCCAGAAAAAGTTGCGGCTCTCGGAAAAAACGCTCAACAGTATGCTAAGTCGCTTCCTGACTGGAACTGCGTAGCAGCACAATTCGCGCGGGTCCTTGATAACGCGTGCCAAACGGGCTAAAGTTAGACAGCAAATTAGCGGCGGGGATAACGGTCTGAAACATTTCAACAGAGAACTGGATTTCGTGCTGAAAACCGTGAATCCGTTTTGTAAAACATTCAGGTTTGAAGACCAGAACCTGACAGGTCTAGATGAAGGTAGATTAATTGAGGTTTTGAGTAAAAACAAGTTGTTCACCAAATTCAGCGTAGAAATCGACACTCGACCCGAATTCAAGCAGGAACTGTTTGAGAGATTCAGGGAACTTGGGCGGTTAATACGGGAATTGAATATGTTTTGGTCACGAAATCTGAGTGAATTTGTGAGGGTCAGCAAGAAACTTGCCCAGCAGGATATTCATCTGCTTCTAATCAAATCGGCGGGTGATTTCCCTCATGAAAGCAGCAACTTCGACTGCTTGATTAAGCCCAGCCAGTTGTGTGCCACCGCAAGAACGCTTGCTGAAGAGGGATACTGCGAATGCTTAGAGTCCCGAGAGCCCCACAAGTTCCTGTTTCGTAAGCATCAGACGCCGCGGGAACTGCCGCTACACATCCACACGAGGGTAGAGTGGGAAGCAATAGAGTTTGCAGACCCCAAGAACCTCAGAGACCGAGCCCGAGTGTTCCTCAGCGACGAGACGGGCGCGTTGGTTCCGTCAGTTGAAGACGCCATACTCGTCACGGTGGCGCACTACTTCTTTGAAGACCACGAAATGAAAATCTATGATCTGCTGAAGCTTCACACGCTTGTTAACCAAGAGGAAAACTTGGACTGGGAGTACATGTTTAGTCAAGCTGAAAAGTTGGGGTGGACTGACGCTTTAGCGTTGAACAAGTATTTAGTTAACCGCATGAGTCTGTGCTGTTTTGGTCAAAAAGTGTTCGCTGACGTTACAGAAGAGGACATCGCGGCTTTGCCCAGTTGGGTGTGTAAAATCGTCACTTTCGAGCCAAGCGGGCTACAGAAGATACCTTATGGGGTTTCAGCGCTGTTCTTTCTGCGGAAAGTACTCAGAAACCCACAGTTAACCTTACCAGAAAAATATCTGCAGATAAACTATGTTTTCTCCGACATTCTGAGAAGAAAATCAATCGGCTACATTAAGGTGTAACAAAACAGTTGGGGCAAGGGATTTTGCGGTGTTCATTATCTGTGCCCAAAGCGGTTTGTTTGGTGGGAGGAGACGGAACTGGAAAAACGGCGCATGCAAAAAAAATCGTCTCGGACTTACGGAAGGCAGGATTTAAGTGCCGTTACGTCTGGTTTGGTCAGCCTTACTTGTTTTCGTACCCGTTTATGTTCTTGTGCAGCAGGTTAGGCTACACAAAAAAACACATACTACAAAACAGAGTCGTATGCAAAGAACACCAGTACCACAAAAACAAGGCTCTTGCGACAGTTTGGCCTTGGGTGCAGCTTTTCGACCTTGCTGTTTTGGTGCTGACAAGGGTGTACCTGCCTGTTTGGCGGGGCATAATTGTTGTGTGTGACCGCTTCGTCTACGACACGCTTGTTGAGTTGATGACCGACACGGGAAACAGCAATCTGCCGTGGCGAACGGCGGGGAAACTGATGCGCAGCTTGAACCCCTCTTTTTCGGTGGTTATCCGATTAAACGTTGACGCCCAAACTGCTTTTGAGAGGAAAAATGATGTGCCAGATGTGAGGTTTCTGCGGTTGAGAAGAGAAAACTACCAGATAATCGGCAGACAACTCAACATCAAAACGGTTGATGCAGAGCAGCCCTTCGATGTTGTTCACTGCCAGATAATGGAGTGCTTGAAAGGTTCAGTGTGACTATGAAAGGCAATTTCAGTGTACTGTTTGTTATTGACACCACATCACACGATGACTGCTCAGCGGTTCAACGTTTCCGCGTGTTAAAGGCAGGGTTGGAGAAGCTGGGAGTCCGCGCAGACCTTCTTTTTCTGGGAGATTACCGCATAAACAGCCCCAGAATTCTGGCAACCGTCAACACCCCGTTGTTTCTGGAAAAAGTGAGAGCCTACGACTTCGTGCATACCGCGGGGTTATCGTTGATTCCTATGAGCTTAAACAAACATTTAGCCAACTTCAAGATGGTCTGCGACATCCACGGAAGCATCTCAGAGTACGAGTTAACTAAAAAAGGCATACTTGAATTCAGCGGGAACTACCAGTGGATTGCCCACAGAATCGCCTGGGAAATTGCGCGGCATACAAGTGACTGCTTCATAACGGTTTCAGACCCCTTGAGGGAGAAAATGCTTAGTGAAGGCGTGGCAAAAGAGAAAACCGAGATAATATACAATGGGGTAGACACTGAACTCTTCAGACCTTGCCAGATAGAACACAACGGCGTCTTCACGGTGACGTATGCGGGGGCGTATCAGAAGTGGCAGGGAATCGAGAACCTAGTAGATGCGATTGAGCTACTCAAAGCTGAAAAAGTGAAATTCAAATTCTTGGGCTTCCAAAGGCACAATGCCGCCTTGAAGGAAAACATCAAACGACGGTTAAAGAACAAAGCGGAACTGTTTGATTACCAGCCAAGAGTTTCGGATAAGCAGCCGGAATCGTTCCTGCAGAAGCTTTGGGAATCGGACATCATGATTATACCCCGATACTGGAACCCCGCCACTCCGCTTTACTGCAACCCAGAGTATGTTCGACGGACGTTCGGTTGGCTTCCGACAAAGTTCGCTGAGTTTCTGGCGTTGGGTAAACCCGTGATTGTAACTTCTCTGGACGTTTCAGCTAACTTCGTGGAGGAATACAACTGCGGATTCGTCTGCGACCCCTCACCCCAATCGTTAGCTAAAGCGATCCTTGAAGCCAAAAGAACGCCCCAAAATGAACTGAGAAAAATGGGTGAAAACGCACGGAAAGTCGCCGAGGAATTCTTTGACCAGCGAGTCACCTGCAAAAAATACTATGAGTTCATCACCCAATTTCTGAACTAAAACAAGCTAATTTGAGAAAAACTTAGGAGATTTAGAATGTGCAACTTCAAAAACCAACGGCTATAACCATAATTCTAATCCAGCTTCTAGTGATTCTTTCGATAGTATTCAACTTACCCATTTTAAGAGCCGTCATGAGTTTCTGCTATCTCGCATTTATCCCAGGCTTTCTACTGCTCACCCTCATCGTCAAAGAGGAACTGAACTGGGAAATCACAAGCGCCTTCAGCGTCGCTTTAAGCTTGCTGCTTGTTATGGCCACGGGCTTGCTTGTGAACACTTTGTTTAGCCTGCTAAGTATTCCGCGTCCACTTACGCTTTTCCCGCTTGTCGGAGCCACCACAATCATCACATTATCCATGTTTACAGCGGCATTGCTCAGAGACAGAGGAAAACTGGAGCCTGAGAAATCGCCCAGCCCATTTAGAAATCCCAAGATACACCTGTTAGTCGTAATCCCGCTGCTCACGATTGTGGGAGCAGAACTTGTCAACCTTTACGGTAACGCTTTGCTGCTGCTGGTTCTTGTTGTAGCAGTTGCGGGTTTACTGTTTGCAAGCATGTCAAAACGGTTAATCGAACCCAAGTACATTCCGATAGTTATCCTCGTCATCGCCTTCTTTCTGCTTTTCCACGTTTCCCTGTCAACCCAGTACCTCATAGGCTGGGATGTCCACACGGAATACTACTTCGCCGAAACAACATCACTCAACGCAGCATGGAATCCGTCACTACCACACCAGTACAACAGCATGCTCAGCATCACAATTCTACCCACCACTCTTGCAGTTTTCACAGGCACCAACATGCAGTGGATTTTCAAGCTTTTCTATCCCCTCATTTTCACGCTGGTACCCGTAATGCTCTACAAAGCGTACGCCAAGAAAATCAGCTCAAACCTTGCGTTTCTGGCGGCGTTCTTCTTCATGGCTACCCCAACGTTCTTTGTGCAGATGCTTGGTCTAACCCGTGAAATCATCGGCGAATTCTTTTTAGCAGGGCTAATTGTTCTTTTGGTAGAAGACAAAATCAACATCACAGCAAGAAAAATCCTCTTTTTGCTTTTCAGCGTAGGCCTAATTTTTTCGCACTACGCCCTAGCCTACCTGCTGGTGGGATTCCTCATCGGAACATACATTTTATCCAAAATCTTCAAACGCATCGACAAGATAGCCGCACCGTTAGTTACAGCCCCCATCGTGCTTGGATGCGTCGGCATAACCTACGCATGGTACGCCCTAGGCACCCCCGCAGCGTTCGGAGCACTAACAAACATCATCCGACAGATTTACCTCAGCATCCAAAGCGGAATCCCAGCGCCAGGCATAGCAGGATTAACACCCGTATACTTCTCTCCACTGCACAGCGTCAGCACCTACCTTTTCCTAGCTCTACAAATCATAGTGGCGATTGGAATCCTCAAACTGCTCCTGATTAGACGCGAAAGAATCAAGTTCGGCTCGGAGTTTTCATCAATGGCCATTGTAAGCATGGTTGTTCTGATACTGTGCATGGGAGTGCCCACGTTTGCGGAGAGCTTAAACGCTTCAAGGTTCTACCATATCGCACAATACTTTTTAGCGCCCTTTCTAATCGTAGGGGCAACCGCAATCGGCAGTTTAGTAGCTAAAGCCGCAAAAAAAATGGCGCATCCTAAAGACCTCGCCAAGTCCCTGCACAGAGCAGGCGTCGTTGTGTTATCGGTTATTCTGGTGAGCTATTTTCTCTTTCAAGTGGGCTTCATCTATCAAGTAACCGATGATGTCCCCACCTCAATTGCCTTGAGCAGAAAAGAAATAAAAAACTGGCCACTTGACCTGCATGACCTCTACGTGGATAAACCAGAAGTTGAAAGCGCATACTGGGTACAAGACAACCGAATCAACCAGTCAGAGATTTACACCGACTTCGGCGTCAGGTACATGGCAAGCTACGCTCTGGTAGCCCCCCGTATGCACAAAACGCTTTCGCCACAGATTTCAGACATGCAGATAAACGGCGCACTTGTTTGTTTTGGAAGACTAAACATAGTATACGGCGTCATAGAACACGAGCGCTTCATCTGGTACATCACCGACTTTGAGAACGTGTTCGGTAACAGCAGCTGCGTATACGCAAACGGAAAAGCCGCCATCTACGTACAAAGCAAATAACACAACACAGGAGGCTCATTGAAAAAGTGAAAGCACACACCCACATCCGAATTTTTGACACAACTTTAAGAGACGGCGAACAATCCCCCGGCGTATCCCTCACCCCAGAAGACAAGACCGAAATCGCCCGCCAACTAAGCCAACTAGGCGTAGACACTATAGAAGCAGGATTCCCAAGCTCCTCCGAAGGCGAAAAAAAAGTCATCAAACAAATCGCCACCGAAAAACTACAACCCGAAATCTGCGCACTCTCCCGAGCCAACAAACCCGACATAGAAGCAGCCATAGACTGCAACGTAGACGCCATACACGTATTCATACCCACCTCCCCCGTACAGATGAAACACGCCATCGGCATGACCCCCCAACAAGTATTAGATGCCGCTGTTGACTCCGTAGCCTACGTGAAGAAACACGGCTTAACCTGCGAATTCTCCCCCATGGACGCCACACGCTCCGAACTACCATTCCTCAAGCAGGTGTGCCAAGCAGCAGAAGAAGCAGGCATGGACCGACTAAACGTACCCGACACCGTAGGCATCATGACCCCAAAAACCATGACCAAACTAATCCAGGAAATCAAAACAGCAGTTTCAGTGCCCATAAGCGTACACTGCCACGACGACTTCGGCATGGCAGTCGCCAACTCGCTGGCAGCCGTTGAGGCAGGCGCACAACAAATCCACTGCACCATAAACGGACTAGGCGAACGCGCAGGAAACGCCTCGCTAGAGGAGACTGTGGTGGCGCTGCATCTGTTGTATGGTTATCGTACAGGCGTTAACACTAAACTGCTTTACGGTACCTCCAAGTTGGTGGCTAAGCTGACGGGTATTGCTGTGCAGGCTAACAAGGCGATTGTCGGCGAGAACGCTTTCGCTCATGGGTCAGGGATTCACACGCGGGGCGTGACTGTTAAACCCTTAACGTTTGAACCCATAAAACCTGGGTATGTGGGGCGAACAAGGAAACTGGTGGCGGGAAAACTGGCGGGTACCCGCGGTGTAAAAACGGAACTGGAAGAAATGAATGTATACCCCAACGCGGAGCAGCTGAAGGAAATCGTCCGCAGGGTTAAGGAGTTGGGTGACAAAGGCAAAATGGTCACCGACGCGGACTTGACGGCGTTGGCCTCGGCGGTTATGGGCGGTTTAGTCAAGGAGGAACAGACGGTGGAGCTCCGCGACTTAGCTGTGGTGACAGGCATAAAAGTCATCCCCACCGCGTCGATTCGGTTGGCTTTGGATGGAAAAGAGTACACAGCAGCAGAGACTGGTGTGGGACCAGTGGATGCTGTCATAAAAGCTATCCAGAAAATCACTGACAGCCTCGCCAACGTAAAGCTGAACGAGTACCGATTAGAAGCCATAACAGGCGGCTCCAACGCTGTAGCTGAAGTCATAATCAAAGTTGAAAATGACAAAGGCAGAATCATGTCCGCCCGCGCAGTCGGAGAAGACATAGTTATGGCAAGCGTAGAAGCCATGATAAACGGCATAAACAAATGCCTCCTAAGAGAACAAAAAAACAGGAGGAACATAAGCAGCCACCTTGAACCCCAAAGAAACGGTGCCGCCACCAAAAGGGGGCTCATTAAAGTCACGGCAGTTGATGCCAGATAAACCACGAAATTTGTACTCTATCCACCAAAAAGCGACCAAACAGCGACAAAATGGATTTTTGCGAGCGAAGACCGAATGGTTCAGAATTTTGCCTGCGAAAACAACAGGACACTTCAGATGCCGGGAATTTCGCGGCGGTGGTTTTACAGGATAGCCAAGTATCCTGAACCCGTAGAGCACACCTGTGACGTGCAGCCTTGGCGTGAGCTTATAGAAAAGCTGAAGAGTAGAAGGGTTGACTTGTTTGGTTACATCGAAAGAAGCTTTCTGCATCATTCAACAAATAAGAAGCAGGGAATGTTCAGCTGCGTAGAAACCATTGGGCTTCTGAAGATTGAAAGCTTCGATTCATGGTTTAAGGCGCTGCCTCAAAGGGAAAGAAGCACCATCAGGAAAACGCAGCGGAAAGGCTTGAAGACCTGCGTCGTGGATGTCGATGAGGATTTCGTGAAGGGGGCTTTTCAAATCTACAACGAAACGCCGATGCGTCAAGGCAGAAAATACAGTGGCTACGGCTTAAGCTTGGATGACGTGAGAGGAAAGTTTTTGAAAATGGATAACTCGGAAGTTATGGGCGCCTACTTGGACGGCAGACTGATTGGCCTCATGTTGGTGGAGTTCGGAGACAGAGTAGCCGCTATGAGCAGCTTTCTTTCCCTAATTAGTCAAAGAAAAATGTCGCCCAACAACGCGTTAATAGCTCAAGCGGTGAAGCGATGCAGCGAGAAAGGCTACAGATTCTTCACCTACGGCAACATGGGGTACAATCCAAGTTTAGACTTCTTCAAGAAAAACAACGGCTTCAAAAGGTACCCCGTAACCAGATACTACGCGCCCCTAACAGCTAAGGGTCAGCTAGCTGTAAAACTGAAGCTGTGCCAACCACTGGAGCATTCTTTCTCGCCCACACTGACGCAGGCGCTTATTCCCTTCTACAACACGATAAACAAAATGCTTCCAGCGCAATCGGGAAACCCAGACGACGCATAAAAAACTAAGTTAATTTTTATTTAAAAAAAAGAAGAGGGGTTTGGATTTGGTTTATGCTTAAGTCATGTATTGCTGCAGTATCGGCAGAACCTGCGCTCCTATGGAGGGGTTCTTGATGTTCCAAGTTGCAGCTCCGCTTGCTTCATTGTTGACGTTGCCGTCGTAGCAGAAGTAGGACCAACCAGCGATGTTGTATTGCTTGAAAGTTGAAAGCACAAGGTGCAGCCAGTTGTCCCATCCGACTTGGTCTAAGGATTTGCTGAATTCAGTGTCGACCCAAGGTAGCCCTGCGTTGTGTGCTGCATTTGCAATGCTCACCAGTCTTGCGGCTACGCCTGTGGTGTCTGCGCTGCTCATAGATGCATAGTCATGTGATGCCAGCATAATGTTGCTGTGGCTTCCGCTGATGTAGGGAGCCGTGAAAATCGGGGAGTATGGTCCGCTCTGTATGAGGAACTCGATGATTTTCAGGTGGCTGTTGCTGCCTTCGCCTTTCTCGATTGCAGATACCCAAGCGTCGTTGAAGTTTGCGAATGCTGAACCTGCAAGTGAGGTGGTGCTTGTCTCCATTTCATTGAAGCTTTCGAAGATCACGTTGCTGTTAGCTGCGTAGTGCTGCGCCATCCATTGATACATGTAGCTTATGCCTGACCAGACGTTGTTGGTGTTTTGCAGTATCTTTGTGGTTACACTGTTCATGTCTGAACCGAAGCCGGTCCAGCTTGGCGCTGGGAAGCTCGGACTCCAGCCAGTGCATATCTCCACGTAGATACCTTCTTGTGCTGCCCAGCTGACTATGTTGTCTATGCTTGTTCCTGCAAGTCCATAGTTTGAAGTGAAGATTGCCGTGTTAACGCTGCTTGGGCTTGTTGGCTGAACGTCGCACCACATTACGAAAATGCGGATTGAGTTGAAGCCTTTGCTTCGAATGCTCTGTATGTCACTTTGGGTTATTTGCTCATTGCCTTGACCCCACGGAATTGTAACACCATACAACTTCACTTGTCGACCAGATGAATCGTAGATGTTCTGTCCAGAAGTATGAAGCCAGGGGGCTCCACCAGTGCTAGGTGCAGGGGTTACAACCGAAGAGGGTGCAGGGGTTGGAGTTGGTGTGGCAGCGGGAGTAGTTGTGGCAGCAGGAGCAGCATCCAAAACTGAGTATCCAGGGGTTATGTAGCTTGTGGCGGCAACAAAGTCATCTCCATAGCTAACAAAGCCAGAAGGCGCACCACCAAACGGATTACCACCCTGAACCACAGCAGCATTACCAGACAACGACTGACCAGAAGCAGTATACAAAAGACTACCATCCACCCAAAGCTTAGCAGTACCAGCAGAATTGTACTCAACCTCAACGAAATACCATTGATTCGCATTCACAGCAGCAGGAACCGTGTACCAATTATTATTGACACGCAAATTCCAATACGCACTACCACCAGAAACCTGCAAACCACCAGCCACAATATGAGAGTACGCAGCATCCTGAATAGCCACAAACGTCGTAACTTGGCCACTCTGAAGCATAGAAGGCATCAGCACGTAACCCCCAAAAAAGAGGTCACCATAACCGCTACCTAAACTCTTAGCCCAAACGCTCGGACCCGTAGCCATAGCAGAATAAGAACCACTATGAACAGGCGAAGCTGCAACAGCAGCAGAACCACCAACAGACCAAGCGCTCAAACTCGCACCCTCAAACCCATCCTGGCTAACAACGTTGCTTGCCGGCGGTGTTTGGGTTGGGACTGGAGTTGGTGTGACAGTAGGAGTAGTTGTGGCAGTAGGCGTAGAAGCAGGCACCGAAGATCCAGGGGTTATGTAGCTTGTGGCGGCAACAAAGTCATCTCCATAGCTAACAAAGCCAGAAGGCGCACCACCAAACGGATTACCACCCTGAACCACAGCAGCATTACCAGACAACGACTGACCAGAAGCAGTATACAAAAGACTACCATCCACCCAAAGCTTAGCAGTACCAGCAGAATTGTACTCAACCTCAACGAAATACCATTGATTCGCATTCACAGCAGCAGGAACCGTGTACCAATTATTATTGACACGCAAATTCCAATACGCACTACCACCAGAAACCTGCAAACCACCAGCCACAATATGAGAGTACGCAGCATCCTGAATAGCCACAAACGTCGTAACTTGGCCACTCTGAAGCATAGAAGGCATCAGCACGTAACCCCCAAAAAAGAGGTCACCATAACCGCTACCTAAACTCTTAGCCCAAACGCTCGGACCCGTAGCCATAGCAGAATAAGAACCACTATGAACAGGCGAAGCTGCAACAGCAGCAGAACCACCAACAGACCAAGCGCTCAAACTCGCACCCTCAAACCCATCCTGAAAGACTGTGGCGCTTGTGAGGGCTGAGCTTAAAAGTGGTGATATAGCATTGAAAACCAGCAGAGTTCCTAAGATCAAAACGCATAGCTTTGCAATTTTCTTTGAATTGTTCATTTTTGTTTTCTCCTGAAGCATCTTTATTTTTCTGAACCAACTACGGATGCCGTGTACATAAACAAATTAGCATAACTGTTCACCACGAAAACACAAAACGTGTTTAATGCATGCAAATTGATGGTTTGAAGAAGAAAACCTCAATTTTTACAAGTGATTTGTTATGACTGAACTTTTTTTGAAAGAAAAAACGCGAGAATCTTTTAAGGAATTAGAAGAACACCAGCTTAGCCTCCTGCAGAGGCAGCTACGGAGAGTCTACCATAGAAGCCGTTTCTACCGTGAAAAATTTGATGCTGCAGGCGTCAAGCCGTCGCAAATCAACAGCCTAAAGGATTTTGCTAAGGTTCCGTTAACCAGCAGAGAAGAGTTAGAGCAGAACTTCAAGGGCATTTTAGCCGTGCCGCCCTCAGAGATTTCAACCGTACGCATGTCCAGCGGAACCACGGGAAACCCACTGAGAGTTGCCCACACAAAAAGAGACATAGCCATGATCACTGACGCTTCCGCAAGAAGACTCCTCTACTATGGAGCCACAAAAAAGGATGTCGTCCAGATAACATCTGCGTATGGGCTGTGGCAGGCTGCTTGGTCAATGCATTGGGGCGCCGAAAGAATCGGGGCGTTTGTCATACCAGTTGGTCCAGCAGAGACGGAGAGGCAGATTCTTCTGATAAAGCAGTTTGGAACCACCATCCTCTACGCCGCAACTAACTATCACTTTAGAATCCTGGAAGTTGCTAAGTCGCTGGGTGAAGATTTGAGCAGATACAAGCTTAAACTTGCGGTGTGCGTCGCTGAAAAACCGACCAAGACGCAAACGGAGATTCTTAAAATGGAGGGCGGCTACAGGACGGTAATCTCAGACTACGGCGCCACGGAGTTTCCAGGATTCTCCGTTAACTGCAAGAGCAACCCTGACGTGCATCATGTTTGGCCAGAATACTACCTTGTTGAAGTGGTAGACCCCAAAACTCATGAGCCTCTGGGAATAGGCGAACGAGGCGAGCTGGTAATCACTAGTCTGCAAAGAGAGGCGTTCCCGCTTGTGCGTTACCTTTCAAAGGATTTAACCACCTACTTGGGCTTCACCAAATGCGAATGCGGCTTGTGCCACCCCACCATCAGCGCAGACATCGACAGAGAAGATTCCATGACTAAAATCCGGGGGGTAACCATTTTTCCAAGCCACATAGAGTTTCTGCTGTCAAAGTTCCCAGAAGTCACCGGCAAATGCCAGATAATCGTTGATAAACGAACCCCCGCCCACGAAGCGACTCTTCGGGTTGAAACCGCCGCTTCTTTGCCAGCGTACCGGGATAAAACGCTCAAGCAGGAAATCACCATGGAAATCAAGACGCGGGTTGGAATAGGATTCAACGAGGTTGCGTTTGTCCCGCAGGGCGAATTTGAAAACAAATTCAAGAAAGTCATCGTTATTTCTTAACGCCTCGCAAACAGCGCTTTTCAGGGTTTTGTCCATGATAGGTTGCCTTTCGGTCTCCCACAAGAACGCTAGTTTACCCCTTCTTGAGGCATTAAAAATTAATGACGAAACTAAGTTCACTCATAAACTGATGGAGAATGGTTCAGTGCAGGAGTGTATTCTGCATCAGACCTGTCACCGCGTCGAAGTTTTTTATGTGTCGTCAAAGCAGAAAAACGGCGAGGCAGTTAACAACGCTTTGAAGTTTTGGAGCACCGAGACAGGCGTCAGCCTAGACATCATATCCAGAACAGTGCAGGCGTTTCAGGGAAAGGAAGCGTTAAGGCACCTGTTCTATTTGGGGGGAGGCTTAGAATCGGTGGTTATCGGCGAAGACCAAATTCTGGGGCAAGTACACAGTTCATGGCGCAGGGCTAAAGCAAACGGAACCGTCGGCGTGATTCTGAACCGAGCCTTCATGAAAGCCATAAACACGGGCAGAAAAATCCGCAATGAAACCAGAATAAACGAAGGCGCACTTTCGATTAGTTCAGCCGCCGTTGACCTTGCCGCAAAAGAACTAGGGGACCTAACATCTAGAAAGGCCCTGATTATCGGCGCGGGAGAAGCAGGAACGCTGGCCGCTGAAACCCTCAAAAGCAAATCTGCCGCGGCCATAATGGTTGCGAACAGAAGCTACGAGAAAAGCTTGCTTCTCGCCCAGAAAATCTCGGGGGAAGCCGTGCAGTTTGAAAGCGTCCTGTCAACCATGCCTTATGTGGATTTAGTTATCGCGGCGGTTTCAGTTACGCAGCCGATTTTTAGGGAGGAACAGGTTTCGGCTTTTGTCCACAGCTTTGAGCCGTCAAAGCGGCTGCTTATAATTGACATTTCGCAGCCTCGCGCTGTCGAAGAGAAAGTGGGGGCACTTCAGGGAATCAGCCTCAGAACAATTGACGACCTCAAAAAATTGGTGGCTCAGAACCTGAAAAACCGAGAGGCAGAAGCGGAGAAATCTAAAGCCATAATTGCGGAGGAGCTTGAACGTTTTGAAGCGGAGCTTTCAAAGCTGGTGGCTCAGCCGTTAATCACGGATATCTGCAGGAAATTTGAGGAAATCCGCAAAAAAGAGCTGGACAGGGCTGTCCGCAAAATGGGTAAACTGGACAAGAAAAAACTCATGGTTTTAGACAGATTCTCCCGTGAACTCACCGAAAGAATCGCGCATATCCCCATAGAACAGTTGAGGGAGGCAGCTTTAAGCAACAACGGCGAAGTGCTGACTGTAGCGGAGAAGATTTTTCAAACAAAAACCTCAGAACCCACAAACGAAATTAATGCGGCTAAAAAGGTCGCTTACGAGTTTGTCATTTAGCATCTAATTGGCTGGCGAATTTTGTGGCGAAAAAAGCCTTTTCTGATTTGTTCTTAACCGAGAAACGGGGCAGAGCTATCGAGAGCTCCGTCTCCCTAGTTTCTCAAGTGGTCCATTTGGTATCCTTCGAGTTGAAGAAGCCAAGAGCCCAGTTTGACAAGGCGATGCTGATTTTCTCGGTGGATGTAGATGCAGGCAACAAAGAGTTAGGGTTGGCTAACGGAGGAAAAAACGACTCGAACGTTCACAAATGCTTCAGCGAAGCCTACATCGGCGACATCGAAGAACGCGCGCTTCCAGTTTTTCTTGGAGCATTCAACGAGTTTGAAGTACCTGCCACCTTTGCCCTGCGCGGTCAAATAACCGAATTCGCCCAAGTCGCACAGGAAATTGTGGATAAACTGCTTGATTCCCCAGTCAAACATGATATTGGCGCGCATGGGTACACCCATAGGAATTTTCAGGCTCTTTCAAGAGAAGAAGCCCAAGAAGAACTTGAAAAAATCGCTGTGGGCTTAAGAAAGTTCACGGTGTCCCCGAAGAGCTTCGTTTTCCCAAGAAATATGGTGCAGCATTTAGATTTGCTGGAGAAATTTAACTACCGATGCTACAGGGAATCCGCTGGAAGCCCCTTGGGTGATGGGATGTACATAGAAAAAAGAGGCAACCTATACAATGTCCATCCGAGCCTATACCTTAACCTTAGTGTAACCCCGATGATTTTGGATTGGATACTGGATGTAGCCGTAGCCAAAAAAGTTCCCCTGCACCTGTGGTTTCACCCGTGGACTTTCGGAGATTCCGACGACAAAATAAAGAAATACGTTGCAAAAGTTTTCTCGCCGTTTCTCAAATATGCTCAAGGTAAAGTGCGGAATGGCTCGTTAACGGTTGAGACGATGCTTTCGGCAGCGCAAAAAGCTAACGCCAAATGGGGAGATGCCCTATGAAGCAGTTTTCGGTGAGAAAACTTTTTTGCAGTCCGTTTGTAACCGTGCAAAACCCAACAGGCAACAAGCAAAGCTTGAGGACAGATGCAGAAAAGTGTGTCCTGAGAACGTACAGAGAGGGTGACGAGGAGGAACTGGCGCGTCTTTTCAACCAAACCCACACTCATTTGGCGGGTTTTGCGCCTCGAACCCCCGCCTACTGGAGGTGGTGCTGTCTCACCCGCCCAGACGTAGAAAAAGAAGGCATATTCGTAGCCGCCGTGCAAAACGAAGTGGTGGGTTATGCGGTTGTTGGAAAAACTGGGAACATCTGGGAAATGAGTTACTGCACAAACTGCGACGGCAAAGCGGTCTTCAGAAAGCTGTTGACTCAGGCTGCGGAGTACGCTAGAAATGTTGGAAGCGACTCGCTTGTCCTAAACGAATACGCCGAAAACCAAGTTGTCCGAGAAGTATGCCAAGAATTGGATTTTGTGGAAACGCCTGCTGAGCAGTGTTTCTTGAGCGTGATGGACTTGCCCCGTCTGCTAAGTGAAGTTCTTCAAAGCAGAAAGGAAGCCATAGACTTTGAGGGAACGTTTATGTTTCAGGTGACCAAATGCCCCGATTGGTTCAAGAACCAGTTTGTTCTAAAAACAGAGAAAAAGGGCTTCTCCCTGATTAATGGCGCAGTCAACCCTGAAGTTACGGTCACCATTGACCTGCAGACGTTTGTGTCGGTTTTATTCGGTGCTGGAAGCGTTAGAAAAGCGGTTTTGTCTTCTCGAATTCAAGTGCGTCCTTTTTGGAAACTGCAGAAAACCGTTAGGCTGCTTTCGCTGATGCAGGTTAAGTCTATGTGGGCTATTCCAAGAGCGGATATTGGGTGAAACAGAAATGAATCACTCTTTTAGGACTTATTCAGACGGTGACGAAGCTGCATTGCAGGAGCTATTGAAGAAATCTTTTGGAAGCTTCAAGCAGGATAACTATTGGGTTTGGAAGTACAAGTCAAATCCAGATTTTGACCCTGACCTTGTGGTTTTAGCAGAGGAGAATCAGCAGTTAATCGGCTGTAACCATTGGCTTCCCCGAAACCTCAAGTTGTCAAAGAACATTCAGGTTAGGGCTGCTCTGGCTGGAGATGTAACCGTTGACTGCGCCTACAGAAGGCAGGGGTTAGGTAGAGGGCTTTTGGCGCATCTGCGTTCTTCAGGGGCATTCGAAAAAAAGGGCATTTTGTTGAGTTTCATGTTTACCAACGCTGGTTTAAACAGAAGCCTGTATCAGCCTGCGGCGGGATACGTCCTGTTACCCACCCACGCGGTAGCCTACAAAAAGCTCTTCACCTGCAACAAGCTCAAAGAGAAATTTCAAAGGATGAACCGCTGCTGTGAATCCGATGAGCAGCTTAAAAGAAAGTTTGGGGAACTCAACCTAAACGTTGTTTTCAGACTTAAGGGCGCCCCAAAATTCACCGTGTACATTGACTCCCAAGGTGTCCGCTTAGACGAGCAGGAACCCCAAGACCCCAACGTGGTCATCGAAGGATATCTGCCTTTGTCGGAGTCAATCATCGGCGAAAGCGCAAGCGTAGGCGACCTATTTAAGGCGTGGATAACTGGAAAAATCAGAATCAAAAAAGGACTAAGACACCTCTTCAAGTTGCGGCGCGCCTTCAAAATCTTGCAGGCAACCGTAAAATAGAGGCGTCCACAGGGCAGTTAAGGGTAGTCGCGGGCAGGTTTGAGGCGATTTCGGATGCCGTTTGAGGGGCTAAGAGAATTTCTGCTTCACCTTGAAGCCGAAGACGAACTAGCAAGAATCAACAGGGAAGTTGAGGCGGTTTCATCGTTTGAGGTCAGCGCCATCTTGGACAGGCTCCAGAAAAAACGGGAAAAAGCCGTGGTTTTCCAGAACCTAAAAGGCTTTGACATCCCGATGTGCGCGGGTGTTTTGGGCAGTTTTAGGCGGATAGCTCTTGCGCTGGAAACCGTTGAACGCCACCTTTTTTCTGAGTGGTCCCACCGAAAACAGGGCAAGTGGCTAAACACCAAAGAAGTCTCGGATGGCCAATGCAGCGAAGTGGTCATCAAAGGAGATGACGTGGACCTGTTTAGGCTGCCTGTTCTGAAGTGGAACCCGCTTGACGGCGCGCCGTACATAACGCTTGGAGCGGTGATTTCGAAGAACCCTGAAACTGGAAAACGCAACGCGGGGGTTTACAGGTTGATGTTGCAGGGGAAGCGGCAGTTAGGTGTAAACATTATGACGGGAAGACACATCGCCGCGCATTATGCGAAGGCGGAGGCGAAGGGTAAGCCTCTTGAGGTTGCTGTGGCGGTGGGGTTAGACCCCGCGGTGGTTTTAGCTGCTGCAACCGACCTTGAACTGGACGAGGATGAATTGGAGTTTGCGGGGGCGTTGAGAGGGGAACCGTTGAGGGTTACGAGGTGCAAAACCGTGAACGTTGAGGTGCCTGCTTCCGCTGAGTTTGTAATTGAAGGGATGATTCCGCCTAACATTCGGGCGATGGAGGGTCCTTTCGGCGAAAGCAACGGTTACTACGGGAAACCGCATCTTCAACCCGTCCTGCAGGTTACCGCCGTGACGCATCGAGAAAAACCCATCTATCAAGCAACATACAGCGGCAAAAAACCACAAGAAGAACACTACATAGGCGCATTCAACAGTGCCCCACAGAACGTGCCTGAAGAAGAGTTCGTTTCTCAAAAAAGGTCGGTTGCCGCGTTAGCTTGCGGGTTTTACGGCAGGCTCAAAAATGGCTTGACGCTGTCGCCTGTTAAGTTACCCTTGGAGGATACTGAAAAAGCAGTCCGCAACTGGGCAGAATACGGATTGGAACAGAGTCCTGCTTCAACGAAACAGCATTTGGGGGAAGTTACCTGTGAAAGTTCTGCTTTGCCAAACACCGACCAGCACATGTGAGTGCACGGTTTTTCCGTTGGGGTTAGCCTACATTGCGGGTTCGCTCAGGAAACATGAGGTTTTATGTTTAGACTCAAACGTTAACAACTTTAACGGGAATTTGAAGTCCAGCATTGAAAAGTTTCAGCCAGATGTCATCGGCTTATCGCTCAGAAACATAGACAGCGTGACGTGCTCTCCAGGGCAGCTTCCACGGTCTTACTATGAGCCTTTCGTTTCGCTGGTTAAACTGATAAAGCAGGAAGCGCCCAACGCGAAGCTGCTGGTTGGAGGCGCGGGTTTCTCGATTTTTCCCAAGGAAATAATGAAAAGAAACCCTGAAATTGATTTTGCAGTCGTCTCGGAGGGTGAAGCAGCGGTACCCAAGCTGCTGGATAACCTGAATCACCCCGAGAAAGCCAAAAACGTGATTGCACGCAAAGGCAACAGACTTATTTTTTCTGCCAGAGACAACACCTACCCAAATTTTGATGCGTTACCGCCTCCTGCAAGAGAACACTTTGACCTCTCTATCTACCGTAAGCAGCCCTATTCGATGGGAGTTCAGACTAAGCGGGGCTGCGTGTTTAACTGCCTGTACTGTCCAAATCCGAAGAGAACAGGGGCGCTTCCTAAGCTTCGAAAACCAAAAAGGGTGGTTGACGAGCTGGAAGAACTTGTCAACGTGCATGGCATCAGAGAATTCTACTTTTCTGATCCCATCTTCAATTACCCCGCCTCACACGCCATGAAAGTCTGCCAAGAAATCATCCGAAGACACCTAGACATCAAGTGGCAGGCAGATTTCCGCCCAGACTACATGACGTTTAAACTCATGAAAACCGCTGTGGAGTCAGGTTGCGCGCAATTCAATTTTTCTCCTGACGGAGCATCAAACGAAGCCATGCGGGTGCTCTGCAAGAACATGACCGTGGACTGCGTGGTTAATACCGCTCATTGGGCAAACAGTATAGAGGGCGCTAACATGGGCTACTGCTTTGTTTATGACCTCCCCCAAGGCAACATGTCGCATTACCGGGGGCTTTTGCATCTTCACGCAAAATTCCTAAATATCAGCCGAAAAAAGCTTCGGTCCTTCGGTTTAACCCGCATGCGCATTTACCCTGACACGCCCCTCTATGACTTGGCGCTGGAGCAAAGAAAAATCCAGCCAGAAACCAACCTCATTCTACCCGTCTACTACAGCCATTACGGCGAAAAAATGGCGCATGCCGTCTGCGGCTTAACAGCAGGCTTCTCTGAAGCGCTTCGGACAGTTATAGGCGCAAACTACAGCTAAAAATTCAGCTCAAAAAAGGCTCAAACAGAGGTGTAAGGCAAAAACGAAAATCTTGTTACTGAATCTGCCGAGTCCAGCAGGAATTCATGTTCTGCGGGACTTTGGCGGAGGCTTCGGAACCGCCTCCACCGTCAAGAAGGGCAGTAGACAAACGGTTTTTCCGCCTCTTCACGAAGCGTTTGCTGCGGCTATTCTGGAAAAAAAGGGCTATGATGTCGCCGTGGTGGACGGGCAAATTCACGACTTGAGTCTGTCGACGCTGTTTTCGGCTGTGAAAAAGTTCAATCCTGATGTGATTGTTTGCAGGGTTTCAGCGCCGTCGTTTGACAGCGATTTGACGGTGATTTCTCGCCTAAAGGCGGAGCTTCCAGAAGCCAGGTTGGTCGGTTGGGGTTCGCTGTGTAAGATGACGCCGCAGGATGTCATGAGGAAAAGTAAGCTTGACTTGGTTGTGGGCGAAGCGGAACTGGAATTTGCCGTGTCTGAAGCGGTGCAGCAAGCCCAGAAAATCCCAGCGGGAGAACGCGTTGAGCAGAGTGAAGGCAGATACGTGGATTTCCTGAGTCTCCCGTTGAATCGGGATCTTGATTCTCTGCCGCCGCCTGCCTACCACCTCTTAGACTTAAGCAGGTACACGGTGAAGAAGTCGTCGTTTATCGCTGGAGAGTCAAGCAGCCGTTTTGTCAGGTTTGCTTCGGTGTTGGGCAGCCACGGGTGCTCGTTTAACTGTATTTACTGCGTTTACCCCGTTGTTTTTGGCAAGTGGCGGGGACGGTCACCGACCAAAATCGTGGACGATGTCGAAGGTTTGGTGAAAAAGTACGGCGTGGAAGTTGTCTGGTTCGAAGACCAAGCCTTCAGCATGGACACCAACCGAGCTCTATCAATTTGCAACCAAATAATCCAGCGAGGCGTACGGGTTTCGTGGGCTTGCGAGACCCGAGCAGACAAGCTTTCAGTGGAGCTTCTTAAGAAAATGAAGAAGGCAGGCTGCACCCGCATCCAGTTGGGAATTGAAACAGGCGACCCTGAACTCTTCCAGAAACTGGGCAAATCAGCCTGCAACATGGAAACCGTCACAAAAAACATCAAAGCCATCCAGAACGAAGGAATACTGGTGGAGACCAATTTTATTGTGGGGTTACCTGGGGAAACATGGGATACAGTGAGGAATACGGCAGCGTTCATCGACAGGGTGAAACCAGACGTGTTTTCTGTTTCTCTGGCGACCCCGTACCCAGGCACTCAACTGTACGAGTTGGCTGAACGTAACGGCTGGATAGTCACCAGAGACTGGAACCAGTATGGTCTTTCAAAACCTGTGCTGAACATGCCGACGTTTACGTCTGGGGACATGGAGAAAGCCCGAGAGTACTTGGTGAGTGAAGCCTCATTCAAACGGCAGTGGAGCCAGATGACCAGCGACCTCCAGCAGGGACACTTGGGAAAGGTGGCAAAAGACTTCATCTCAAACGCACCCCAAATCCCAAGATACATACACAACCGGCTAAAGGGAAAACTAAAGGCACACTAAAGGGCGCGCCAACGAAAAACCCAAAGGTGTAGCCCAACAGCGTAGATGCCCAAAGCAAAACAGCAAGTGAACATTTATGTCAACGGTTTACTGGGAAAAAACCACAAATCGCCGCGTGTTTGTCCAAAAATTCTTTGCCGCGGAAAAAGTCGCAGAAAAAGTCAGGGGCAAAACCGTGCTGGTTAAACCCAACATGGTTTCCTATGAAGCTTACCCGACGACGACACATCTTGAGACGGTTCAGGCGGTTGTTGAACAGCTCAAGAAAAGCGCAGATAAAGTGGGGGTGGGCGACGGGAAAGCCTTCGACTGCCCCGTCGACATCCTGCAGTACCCTATAGCCAAACTCTGCAGAAACCTGAATGTTGATTTTGTTGATTTAGCCAAACCCAAAATGAAGACCATCCGCACGCAAAGCGGTTTTGACCTTGAGGTTTCATCGGCGCTTTGGGAATTTGATTGCATGGTTTCTCTGCCTGTTTTAAAGTATAACTTTTCCACGGGGTTGACGGGAGCGTTGAAAAACCAGTACGGGTTCCTCTCAGACCACGAAAAACAGTTTCTACACCAAAACAAAAACAAAGACATACACAAGGCAATTGCGGAACTCAGCAGGGTCCGAAAGCCTGACTTCTATGTTGTGGATGCGGTTCAAACGATGATTTGCGCGCAGGAGATGAGGCATGGGGGTAAAACCGCTGAGCTTGGATGCATGTATGCAGGCGCCGACCCCGTCAGCTTAGACGCATATGGATTTGAGCTTTTGGTGAAGGTAGAGCGGAAACTGAAGCGGATTCTGGGAAAACCCAAGCCCGAGCAGATACGACACCTGAAGTACGCTGCTGAGTTCGGCGTGGGCAAAATTGACTACGAACTGAAACCGATTTAAGAAAAACCCATAAACAGGTTCAGCTTCATCATCTCCCGATTCCACACGTCAAAGAAAGGGTGTTGTAGTTGCAAAACCGTGAAGGCAGTTGGGAGGAAAAATTCCTCGACGCATTCTCGCGTGGCTGTTTACCCAAAGACAAGCGGCAAGACATTCCTGAGGTGGTTTTGGTTGGGCTAGGAATCCAAAGAAACAATGAGGAACTGCTTCTAAAGCCGCTAAGCAAAGTGAAGAAGACAGGGCAGTTCTACATAGGAAAGTATAATGAGGTTCCCTTGGCGGTTGTTTGCCAAGACATGGGCGCGCTCGCCACCGAAATCACCGTCAGAGTGCTATCTAAAACACCAGCTAAAGTAATCGTGGGCGTAGGGTTTGCAGGCGCACTGCAAGGCAGCATCAAAATGGGCGACGTAATTCTCCCAACAGCCGCCATGCGAGGCGAAGGAACAACCAGATACTACGCTCCCGAAAACGTCGCCGCCGCTCCAAGCGCGGCTATTCAGGAAACGCTTGAAAAAGCTTTGCCCCAAGAAACCCCCGTGCATAAAGGACCAGTCTACACCACAGCTGCCCTCATAAAAGAAGAAACCCAGCTAATCTCCAAACTGAACCGCGAAGGCATCTTGGGCATAGAATGCGAAACCTCCGCGCTGTTCCTCATCAGCCAATTATGCGGCATACAGGCAGGGGCGGTTTTGGCTGTATCGGATAATCCCTTTCTGAATCAATTGTGGCTTGACTCTGGCGCGAACAAACAAATCCGCAGGGGACTCTCCCAAAGCGTCAAGGCAGCCTACGACGCCGCAGAAACCCTGTCAGCAAACTACAACACACCGCAACAGGGAAAAAGCAGGCGCCTCTTCAGGTAACCAAATTCACCTCCAGAAAGAAACATCGCCCATTCAGCTAACTTGTGGCAGTGCTTGTTTTCAGCTGACGTTTTTGGAGTTTGAATTTTGGTACGGATTTTGAGGTTTGAACATGAGTGTTACGACTAGAATTAAGAAATCGAAGCAGATGCTTCGGCTTGTAAGACCCTTTGAACTGTCCACCAACGATTTAGTTTTCCCCATATTTGTTCGGGAAGACGCCCAAACCCTTGAGGTTCCGTCGATGAAGGGGCAAAGGTACCTGTCGCTGGATGAAGCTGTGAAAACATGCCAAAAAGCAGTGGACGCAGGTATACCGGGAGTCATGGTGTTTGGGGTGATAAACCACAAAGACGAGGACGGTTCGGTGGCGTTGCAGAAAGACGGTTTTCACGCGCAGGTTTTTCGGAGGCTCAAAAGCGAGTTTGACCAGAATCTTGTTCTGATAAGCAACGTGTGCATGTGTGATTTCACGCGGGAAGAATTCTGCGTCTACTCAAAGAACGGCAAGGTGCTCCATGAGAAAACCGCGCAGATGCTGGCGAAGATAGCGGTTGCCCATGCGGAGGCAGGCGCCGACCTGATTGCCCCCGCCGCCATGGCAGACGGGCAAGTGCTGCAGATTCGGGCGGCGCTGGACGCGGGCGGCTTTGACGACGTCGCGGTTATGAGCTACATAAAAACGGACAGTTGCCTGTTTCAGCCGTTCTATCAGACCATGACGCAGTCAGCGGGGACGGCAAGAGCAGGAATTGACTCCAGCAAATTCCGAATCGACATAATTAACGAAAAAATGTTCATCCAAAAGGCAAACTTGGAAATCAGCCAAGGCGCAGACATAATCATCGTTAAACCCGCGTTAACCAACCTAGATTTGATTCTGCGCATGAAGCAGCAGTTCCCCACGGTTCCCATAGCCGCCTACCAAGTCAGCGGAGAATACGCCATGATTAAAACCACGGCAGAGAAAGGTCTGCTCAACGAGGACAGGCTGCTTATGGAGACGCTGAACTCCATCAAGAGGGCAGGCGCAGACATGATTCTGACATACCACGGGCTTGAAGCTGCCGCGTTACTCAACCGTTAAACCAAGCATTTCTGAAAGCGGGTGGTTGTGTGGAGAAGCGTTCTGTCTGTGTGGTCTGCAACGGTTGCCCAGAGAACCGTGTGGACGCCGCCAAAGCAGAAACGTTCCTTATCCAGAACGGGTTTCGTATGGTGGGGGACTGGCACGCTGCTGATGTTGTGCTGTTTAACTGCTGCGGCGGGCATGGGCAGAGAGTGAAGCAATCCTTTAGCATCATACGGGAAATTCAGCGGAACAAGAATCCGAACCAGCGGCTCATCGTCTGGGGATGCCTGCCCAAAATTTACCCTGAAATCTTCAAAGACGAATTTGTGGACGTGACGGTTTCAGAGGTTGAGTTTCCCCGCCTTAAGGAACTGGGAGTTGGCGGGTCAGGAGCGGCTGTGGGGAATTATCTTGTTGCGCCATGGAAGTATGATGAGAAGACGGCGGGTTGGTTGCTGCGTTATCAGGGTTCGTTTCTGAGTCGCGGCTTTAAGCGGGTTGGTGTGTCGTGGGTGAATTACGTGAATAACCACTTCAACTTGGCTCCTGCTGGCGATGCTTCCACATTTTACATTAAAACTTCTTCGGGGTGCCGTGGAAGGTGCGCCTACTGTGTGGTGCCGCAAGCCCGCGGAACCATAAAAAGCAAACCCATCGAGCAGTTGCGGGCCGAGTTTCAAGATGGCTTGACGCGGGGGTTTAAGCGGTTTAGCCTGCTGGGAACTGATTTGGGTTCTTACGGGGCGGATTTGGGTGAAAACCTCTGCAGCCTTCTATCCGAACTTGTCGAGGTGGAGGGCAAGTTCAGGATTAACTTGCGGAATGTGCATCCTCGGTTCATGATGGATATGATGGATGAGTTTGCGCCGATTCTGCGGACGGGAAAGATTCGGTACATCGAGTCGCCTGTGGAGTCAGGAAGCAACCGAATCCTGAAGCTGATGAACCGCCCCTACACCGTAGAGGAATACAAAGAATACATCGCAGCGATGCAGAAGATATACCCCAACCTGATTGTGCGGAGCCAGTTGATTGCGGGGTTCCCCACGGAAACCGACGAGGACTTCCAGAAAAGCCTCAAACTCCTCGACGAAGTAGTGCTTGACTACGTGGAGGTCTACGAGTACTCCGAGATGCCTCGGACACCCTCCCAAAAAATTGAGCCAAAGGTTCCCGACGCCGTCAAACGACAAAGGTTCCTGACGCTAAACAAGAAGGCACTGCTCAACCGCACCCCCCGAAAAATAAAACGCATCATCCTCAGCCAAACCTAGCAAACAGCCAACCGCATCTTTTTTGCTGTTTTTGAGGGCTGGTTAACAGGCGTTTAGGCGGGACCCTTTTTTTAGGCACTTTTTTCTGTAATAGCGGCAGCTCTGCACGTTTCAAGCGGGGCGGCAGCCGGTTTTGTGGGCTATTTTTTGCAGGTCTCTTTTAGGTCTATTGAGGACTCTGCTATGGTGATTGCGTTCAGCCTTGTGTTCGGGTTTTTCTTGAGCATCTGGTTTGGGACCCCGCGGAAATGTGTTGTTTTGGATATGCGGCGTTTGTTTAGCCAGCCCATGCGTGCGAGCTGGTTTAGGTAGTTGCTTTCGATGGCGCGGCATCTGCCTGTGGCGTTGGATACGTCTATGGCGGTGCATTCGCCCTTGGATACAACAACCAAGTAGGTTCTGCGTAGGTGGTCAGGTAAAGAGATAAGTCTGGACTCGGAAACTTCAAGGGGCTGCGGGTTCCAGTTGGCTATGCTGTTTTCCAAGTCATCCAGCCGAATACGGATGCTCTGCATCTCCCTAAATATCTGATCAAATATTGAACGTCTAACCATTTCTGGAGTCACCTCATTCCTTGCCCGTTAAGTTTGCCTCTTGAAAATTTAATAATTGTTGCGAACTGGACTAACGCTAATTGTCAACTCAGCTTCGCAAAGACACAGACACACCTGTGTAGAGTGGAATCAGGGAGAACAGAAGCAAATAGTCATGAATGCCGCGGTCAGCAGAGAGCGCGAAACCACTTTTTTCCAACAGCCGCAACCCCAACGAGCTAAGCTAAGCTGCAAATCACTAATTTAACATTCATGTGTACAAGATGCACACAAAAACAGAAAAACAGGGCGCCACCAATGCCCGTAATTTTCTGAAAACGTTTCAGGTTATTCATAAGTCAAAGTACTTTGACTAAAATCTGCAGTGGAAAACTTCTTGGTCAAGAAATCTTGATAAAAAGGCATATAATTCAAGAATTTCTAACAATTTTTAGTTAGGAATAAGGGGAAAATGCAGTATGCATGCTTTGACCGCGTCAACTCGAAAAAAAAGGTACATGACAGCAAAATTACTGCCTTTACTAGTCATACCGATTATAGTTACCCTATTGGTCGAATTTGCAGCGGCCAACCCTTACGACCCTACCACTGGAAAAATAAACGACTCACCCTACGAAACGTTTACAGTCACTTCTCCACAAAACACAACACACCACATAAATCAAGTGACATTTACCCTAAAAACCCAAACACAATTCAACATAAACACAAACACACAAACCCCCACACAAGCAGCCACACAAACAACAACCCCCCGCGCCTTGGAAGAGAACATCTGGAAAAACAAAACACTCCTACCCAAAACACTAACCGGCGGAAAGGCAGTCACCGTTAACGACAAAATATACGTGTTCCATAGAGAAGCCACATACATGTATAACCCCCAAACAGACAGTTGGACCCAAAAAACAACCATGCCCACCCCAAGAATAGACTACGCTATAGCAGCGATAGATAACAAGGTGTACGTGATAAGTGGACAAAAATACTGGTTTATCCCAGCCACAACCATCGTGAATTCAGAGCCATCAACCGTGAACGAAGTTTACGACGCGAAAGCTGATACTTGGGAAACAAAACAAGCCCTGCCAAAGGCAAGAAGAAACATCGACGCAAACGTGGCAAACGGAAAAATCTACCTCATAAGCGGAGAAGCAACAGAAGTATACGACCCCACCACAGATTCCTGGACAAACAAAACTAAAATACCCTATTGGCCAGCAGGCTACGTATCGTCCGCAATAAACGACAAAATATACATCATAGCTGAAGGCGGCAGATCAGTCCACATTTATGACGCAAATAATGATTCTTGGAGCAACGGCAGCCCAATTCCCAAAGAACTAATCAACCTCGATGTTGGCGCCATATCTATGGGTATTGGGGCAACCACCGGAAAATATGCACCAAAAAGAATCTATGTCATAGGAGGATACATAGTCCATGGGCTCGCAAACTACGAAGCCATTAGCCAGAACTGGGTTTATGACCCAGAGTCGGATTCTTGGGGCACCGCAACAGATATGCCTACTGCACGTGGACATTTGGCTGTTGCAGTAGTGGAGGATAAACTGTTTGCGATTGGTGGCGGTTTGACGAGTTTTGTCCTACCGGGGCAGGCGACGGATACCGTTGAAGTTTATACGCCGTTTGGTTATGGGACTGCACCGACTAATTCAGCAACACCACAGCCCACACAATCGCCCTCAGAATCCGCCTCACCACAGCCCACCGTTACCCCTTCAGACAACAACACAAACGAACAGACAAACATGTACTGGCTAATTGCCACTGTAGCCGCCGTTTGCCTTGCAGCTGCGACGGTTCTGGCTGTGTTTCTGCACAGGAAGAAAAAACGCTAAAGCTGCTTGGAACACGCTTACACACAACAGCAGACAAAACGCAAACCTATTTGGATGCAAATATTGATTCGATGCAAAAACCTATAGAGGTAGGTCCCTATTGGCGAAATTTTGCGTCATTAGCATGTTGAAAAACCGCAGAGGCACAGGGCAAGTTAGAAACACCGTTTCACGGGCATCAGACGCGGCAGCCGACGCTTGGCAACTATTTATAGAGGGGGTATAGACAAAAAATCGCACATCAGACAAACAGAAAACGTGGTCTACACTACGAAAGCTACCAGAGCTAAAATGGGCAGGATTACGGTGATGCCGAATAGGATTGTGGTTAGTTGCATTATGTGCCATGCCCAAGTTATGTCGCCTGCAGAGAACCGTTTTGCATCGCCTAGGGCGTAGCTGCCTTCTTTTTCTAGTTGCGTGTTCAACGCGCCTGCCATAGCTGAAATTGTCCAGCCTGCGTTGGGGCTTGCTGTTTTGTTGCGGTCACGCTTCAGAATCCGCCATGAACTGTGCCAGTCAGCACCCAGCACAGCAGAGGCGGCAACCATCAAAACCGCTGTGATTCTTGCAGGAACATAGTTGGTTATTGTATCCATCTTTGCGGAGAACCATCCGATGTTTATGTTCACGGGGTCACGGTAGCCCACCATCGAATCCAACGTGTTGATGACTCGAAACGCGAAAGCGCCTGGAACCCCAAACAGGGCAAAAAAGAAAAACGGCGAAGTCACCCCGTCCGTGGTGCTCTCCGCGATGGATTCTACAGACGCAGAAACCAGATGCCGCTCATCCAGCGTTTCAGGGTCACGCCGCACAATAAACCGCATCCACCGCCTAGCCTCAGCTAAATCGCCCTTCTTCAAAGCCCGCTCAATTGGCGAAGTGTAGTACCGCATGCATTTGAGCGCAAAAGTTGTCTTCAGCATAATCGCCGCCGCAATAATGTAGAGTAGCCAGCCCCAAACGGGAACCTGCCGCAGCAACCACAGAATCGCGAAGGCGGGAACAGCAAAAACCGCCACTGACCCCACACACAAAAACACGCCACTCACCTTGTCCACGCGGGGATTGCCAGATTTGAGTTTGCCTTTCAGAAACGCAATCACGTAGCCCATCCAAACCGTGGGGTGAGCTCTATCGGGGATTTCGCCAAACGCTAAATCAATAGCTAAAGCTAAAACAAACACCAAAACCGAATCCGAAAAGAAAGACACATCAAACAGGAACATCCACAGCATCAAACCTGCTTTAGCTCAAACACTCCTTAAACGCGGCAAGCAACCGCTCGTTTTCCTGCCTTGTCTTCACCGCAACCCGAATGTAATACTCATCTAAACCAGCAAAGGAACTGCAGTCCCGAATCAAAACGCCTTTACGCAGCATCTTCTGCTTGAGCTGGGCAGCCGTTAAACCCGTTTTCTTGATATTTAGAAATAGGAAGTTGGCATCAGGCGGATAAACCTTGAAAGCCTTGATTTTGGATAAGCGACTAAACAGAAACGTTTTTTCTTCTCGCACTAAATCAAGTGTTCTCTTGAGGTGCTCTGCATCGTTTAGAGCCGCTACTGCAGCAGCCTGCCCTAAACAGTTAACGTTCCAAGGCAACTTGGCGTTCATCAACACGCTAACGAGTTCTTCTGAGGCAACACCGTAGCCAATTCTGAGTCCAGTTAACCCGAAAAGTTTAGTGAACGACCGCAAAACAAACAGGTTCGGAAACTCCCTAATCCTGCGTATCATAGACAAGGTTTCTTCGCCGTCCACAAACTCCAAGAAATCTTCATCCAGAAAAACCAGAATATCCCGCTCAAGCGCACTCTGAATAATCGAGGCAAGCGTCTCCTGCGAAGTCAACATGCTTGTGGGGTTATTTGGGTTACAGAAATAAACAATCTTGGCGTTCCCAGACATCGCACGCAAAAATTTTTCTGAGGTAACCTGAAAACCTCTGCCGAGCTTCACATACCGAACTTTTTCGCCCGTTTTTCGAACGGCAGTCTCGTATTCCCCAAACGATGGTGCAGGAACAAGCGCTACATCGCCCCTACGCATGAATGCCTCGGCAAACAGGTAAATGAGCTCCGTTGAACCGTTACTCACAATTACGTTGCCTCTGTCTACTCCCGCGTAATGGCTGGCTATGGCGTCCCGCAGCTCATTTGAATAGGAATCAGGGTAACTGGGAATCTGGCTAAACCCCGCCTTTATGGCTTGCAGCGCTTTATCTGATGGCCCCAAAGGGTTAACGCTGGAACTGAAATCCAAAATTGCTTCCCGTTCAAGACCAGCCGCACCTGCCGCTTCCAAAACGTCCGCACCGTGCACACATGGCGTGAGACCCCGAAAGTTTGCCTTAGCCAAATCCAACGCAGGTTTCACTGGTAATCATCCCTCTCTCTTTTCGGGGCAGCTCAATAAATCCGTTATGAAAGGCATAAACAATTTTCCCCGTGCTTTTACGGCTTCGCGGCTAAGGTTCGATTGTTGTAAGCTAAAAGGTCATATAAATATTCGGATGGGTGTTTTAAGCCAAAAACCACGGTTAAAAGTGGATAAGAATTCGGGGTAGTCAGCGGACTCTATGAGTCGACGCCGTCAGTTTTTGCTTCTGTTTCTGTTCCATTCCCAGAGGTTGCCTGAGTAGATTCCCCAACTCTTCAACTTCGGGGAAATCGCCCTAAGCAAAGCAGGACAGGCTATCATCACAATTGGCAGGTTAAGAGCGTACGTCGTCGCCAAGATGGGCAGTGCTTCGGTTGCTGTGAACAACTGCGGCAGAACCGTGTACTGCCAAAGAATATAGCTGGTTCCTGCGAAAAGGCTCAAAGCATACACACCCAAAAGTGTGAAGATGCCTCTTCCTTTTCCGTCCTCAGCCTTTTGTGGAATGAGCGCCCAGTTTAGCATGTAAATCAGAACCGCTACAACAATCTCAAAAACACCCAGCAACCCTAGACCTTCAACGAAGGCGCCGCCGATGAAGCCGCCGACCATGCTTCCTACGAGTCCGCTCCAGCCGAACCAAAACGGGAAAACGCCCAGCAGAATAATCGGCAGATAAAGAAGAGTGAACCCAGGCAGCGTCACTGACCATGACAGAAAGAAGAATATGGCGTAGAGCGCCGCGGACATAGCCATTATAGAGGCTTGTTTGGCTTTGCTTGGTTTCTGCATCAACATCTTATCGGTCTCCTTGGTAGTCTACTTTGAGGTTACCAGTTGCTCATAGTTGCGTTCGACTTCTCTGAGCAGGGTTTGTTTGGTTACGGCACCTTCAGACTTCACCATAGCAGCGATGGCTGAGCCGCCAACTCCGACGCCTTCTTTAACAACTCCAGCTTCGTATGCTCTTAAGCCGCTGAATCTGGAGCTGCCAAAATCCAAGTTCGCCGCCAGAATGGGAACATCTGCGATTTGGTTAACGAGGGCTTTGAGGTCGGATGTTTCGTCGCTGATTATCCAGCGGGTTGTCCCGATGGCGACATTGCCCAAAACGTTGGGGTTCAAAGCATTGATTATCGCTAATACAGCACTCATTTGGGTTCCGCCAGCCATCAACACAGGAATTTGCTCTGCAGCACCCAGAACCAGCCCCGCGAAAGCAGGCATCATGGGGTCGCCGACGCATGAAACCGCCCTCAACGGGTCATTTGCTAAGTCGCCGAAGGCTATCCCTGAAGCTTTCAGCCCCTCCTCAACCGTTTTTGTTTTGAGGTCATGCGGGTTTCCAGGCATGCTGCTGCTGACTTTTCCTTTTCCGTCTACACCCATCGCCAACAGGACGCCCAGCGCAGTGGTGGTTCCGCCAGGAATGCTCTCAGCAACCACAAGGTAATCAGCGGTTTTGGACAGGATTTGTCCAGCGAGCTTGGCGCTCTGCAAAACTTCCTCAGCGTTCTCGACGGCTTTGCCTGTTCGGATGTCTGCGCCAGGTTTTGCGCCTAACTCCAAAAACGGCACATGTGGCAGAACCCGTAACCCCGCGTTGACGGGCAACGTAGCTATACCAGCTAGGTTAAGCGCTGACATGGTAACCAACGCTGGAGTCGGAATGCCATCAGGGGTCACAGGGACGCCGTTGATGCATTTGCATTTGCCTAAAAGCAGCATCTCGATGTCTGCTGGCGGCGTGTAATCAGTTATCTCGGGGTTTGCTCCCGCGGCTGATATGCCAGAGATTTTGCCTGTTTCCGTTGTGCTTAAGGTGCAGGTGAAAAGCGGGGTTTTCCCTTTTAGGTTGGCTAGGAAGGTTTTGCCGTCTTTTTCGTTGTGAGCGTATAGTATGTCTTGCATTTTTTATTCTCTCGAAGCTGGTTCAGGCATGCATGCGGGGGCAACTCATAAAAGCCTTTTCGCGTGTATTACAACCGTAGTGTGGTGACATCTGTATGAAGGTAACAAACGTCAGGTTATCCGAAAAAATAATCGCCGACACCGACAAACTTGCCAAGAAATACGAACTTAACCGCTCAGAAGTCATCCGCCAAGCCCTAACCGTGTACCTACAACTCGTCGAAAACGTCGGCACCATGCTCAGACCCATAGCCTTCCAAGTGAAACCCGCCCAAATCGCATACACAAGAAGAGGAGACGTGTCAATTCTCAAAATCCCCACAGGACACGCCTTAGTCGTCGGTTCAACATCGTCAGGAGCCGTTGGACCAAAAGCCCTGGACAAAGTCAAAGTTAAAGGTCGAGTGCTGGGAAAGTTTCTTGCCCGAGTCGCCCTGATGGATGTCGTCGCAACAGGCGCCTTCCCCCTGCTACTGTCCGTAACTTTAGGCGTCGAGAAAGAGCCGACAGGCGAGGAAATTCTGCAAGGCATAAAAAACGAAGCCATAATCTTGGGGCTGGAACCAAACCAAGTCCTGATGGAAAACACGGAGGAAAACTTCACAACGGAGCAAACTGGCGCGGGCTTAACAGTGGTCGGATTCGCAAACGAAGAAGAACTACGCATAGGAAAAACCAGACCCGGCGACGCATTAGTGGCAATTGGCAAACCTAAAGTGGGCGAAGAAGTAATTCCAGCGGAAGTCAAAGGCGAAATCGCAGACCTACGAAGCGTCTCGTGGCTTTCACAAAAAAAGTTTATCCACGACATCGTAACCGTGGGAACCTTCGGCATCGCCTACGAAGCAAGAATGATGGCTTACGCGGTGGGGCGACAACTCAAACTGGCAGACAAAAGCGGCTTAGATATGGAAAAGTCTGCTGGACCCGCCACCGTAGTGCTGGTTACGTTAGACCCGCAGAAGCTTGAGGACCTGAAGGCGCTGCTTCCAAAACCCACCGCAGTTGTCGGGGAAATTCTCTAACACAACAAATAAACGCCAAAAACTGCTGAACGATAAATGACTTAGGTGGAGGGTTTTTTCTTTCGGGTTCCAGTTGGTTTAGGCTTGACGACCCGTTTCCATTGCTCGACCCATTCCGTGTTGCTTTCATCCATTGCCTGTAAATGTTCAGGGTCATCTAAACACTCGGATTTCGTTGACTGGCGCGTTTTCTGCGGCATCCTTTTTCTCCCTCAGTCTCTTGATTAGTAACGTCTGGATTTAGCATATAAATTTTCTTGAAGCCAAATTCACTAGGGTTCAGAAGCACCCTCAACAACTGAAACAAAATACTGATAAAACTGTAGGGAACGTAACTTTAAAGAAGAAATCGATACCCTCTTTAAGGTGTTTTCACCTAATTTTAAGTGCTGATTCTCGCCGTAAAAACCTGTCCAATTCCACAGTCACTGCACATCAGGAGGTGGGTGAAAAGCGCATTTTCTCTGGGCTAAACCACTTGGCAAAAAAAGGGTTATTCTATCTATCTTGGTTACCGCAATCTTAGCCGTAAGCCTGTTTCCATATCCATCCGCCTCTTCAACGCCCACAACTACAGGTTTCGGATTCAATTTACAAGGCGCCGCCGTAAACGCCAACTGCTTTATTTCGTCAGCTAGAAGCTACTACCCCAACGGCTGGCAACTGCTGAAAGATGCAGGGGTCAACTGGATTCGTGTCAGCGGCGGAATCGAAGGAGACATCAACCACTTCAACATCCAAAACTACCCCAACGAGTGGGCACAAAACCTCGACAACTTCCTTGCCCAAGCCGACAGCCACGGCATCAAAGTATCCTTCGGCAGCCTAGGCTCAGCGTATGGAACGCTATTTGGGATTCGCTCACCAGGAATTATCGGGTCTGAAGCAAGGGACACTAACCCTAAAGAGTATACTCCGATAGAGCAAGCTGAAGCGATAATTGACAAGCTCGCAGGCGACAACAGCTTACACCATAACTTCATCGCGGACCCAAGAGTCTTAGGCTGGGTAACATCCAACGAAGTATATATCGGCCCAAACACTGACGCTACTAATCGTAATCATGACGGCCCTTTTATTTTGCAGTGGAATCTGCGGCTTCTTGATTACATTCACTCGAAAGGGGGAAAAGCCTGGATGGCAAGCCCAACAACCATCGAAGGCTCCTCAGCAGGCTACAATTTCGCCCTGACCCTTCCGCTAATAGGCGAACACGTAGATTTCTTGGAGGCACACTACTACGAAGAAGCCACGCTGGTAAGCAACTACGTTAAGACCGACGGCTCTTACGACTGGGTTAGCTTCGAAAACTACTACAGAAACAGTTTAACCAGAAAAATGGTTAACGCCAAAGGAGATTTCCCCATAGAAAACGTCCTCTTGGGCGAGTTTGGAATGTGGGTGGGAAACGGGAACGACTTCGGGTTAAGCGTCAGCTTCACCACCCAAGACAGAGTCAACTACTACAACGCAGTGTTAAATGCCGCCAGAGACGCAGGAATAAAGAATCTATGCCAATTCGATTTTTTTGAACAATACCAAGCAGACATAAACGACTACAGCATTGTTAACTTTAAAACGAAATCTTTCTTTTCAGGGGATGCCGCTGACGTTCTATTGGGAGCCTACGGGTCATGCTCCATCGCCTTAAGTTTGGATTCCTCTACGGTAAACGCTGGCTCCTCGGTAGGAATAAACGGGCAGATTTTTCCTGGCTCCATCGGCGTGCCCGTTTCCGTTTCCATGAGGCGGCTGGGCGGCGAATGGGATACCTTGGCGTTGGTCACCACTGATTCTGCGGGTGCGGTTTCTTATGTTTGGAGCGGCATAGAAGCAGGCGCCTACGAAATCAAAGCATCCTTCATCGCTAATGGTGTGACCCAAATCGAAAGCAGCATTGCCTTGTTAAATGTGAATGCAATAGCAAGCGCCATCTCAGTCAACGTAAATGCTTCCACCGCGACAGTGGGCGACAAACTGCACGTCAGCGGGGCAATTGTACCCGTCCGTGGTGATGCACTGGTAACTCTTTCGCGCAGTTCTAAAGGAACAGGATGGACCACTCTGGCTTTGGTGACAACAGATTCGTCAGGGCATTTCTCTTACTTGTGGAGCGGCATAACAGAGGGTACATTCCTGATAAAAGCCAGCTGGCAGGGAGACCCCCTTACCACTAGCGCTGAAAGCCAGTCAATCTCAGTTACCGCCAACCTGTTGAGCAGCTCAGTCTCGGTACAAGTCGAATCCTCCAGCGTACTTGAAGGTTTAGATGTCCAAGTAAAAGGGCAAGTTCCGTCTCAAACAGGAGTTAACGTTTCAGTCTTGGGCAGGATTTCAGGCGGTGAAGCTGCGTGGATAACATTGGAAACGGTGCAGACGGATTCTTCAGGCTACTTTTCTTACGTTTGGTCAGGCTTGGCCGCTGGCTCATACGAAGTGAAAGCGTCATGGCTAGGCAACGCAGTCACGGCTGGAGCAGAAAGCAACGTTGCAGTATTTTTTGTCTATTCAAACCAACCAGTTACCACAGCGTCCCCTACACAAACCAGCACGCCCCCCGCGACGCCAGCTTCTCCAGCCCCAACCACCACAACAGCACCTACAAACTCGCCCGACATATCGTCGCCAACACCCACAACAAGCCCCACTACCATGCCTACTCCGACAGTAACACCCGACACTTCGCCTTCAACATCCCTAAGCCTTGACGGCAAAAGTGGAGACAACGGCTGGTTTCTCTCCGACGTCACCGTCACTTTAACCGTTGAAACCCAGACGCCTCAAACCTGCACCATAAACTACAGCTTTGACAACGTCACATGGAGCAATTACACGGCGCCATTCAACATTACACAAAGCGGAGTCAACACGCTGTATTTCAAGGCAACAGACGAAGGCGGAGAAGAGGAAGCGCCCAAAATGGCTACAATAAAAATTGACAAGGAAGCACCGCAAGCAGTTGCCATTGGAGATGCCACGGCGGATGCATACGTAGAGGTTACCTTTAGCGGCGTCGGCAGCGGGGACGACGTAGCAGTCGTCAGCTATCAATGGGATTTCGGAGACGGCAACTCCGCTGTAGGACAGAACTGTACCCATGTTTACTCGGCAGCGGGAGCATACGTGGTCAGGTTAACGGCAAAGGATGCAGTAGGACGCAGAGGTACAGACAGCCTATTCATACAGGTTAACCAGACTGCAAACGGCGGCTCACCCAGCTTCCCATGGTCAACAGAAGTAGGGTTAATTACCGTAATTGCCGTGGCAGGATTGGTTACAGCGGGTTTTATCGCGAAACGGAAAAAATGGAGTTTACCGAAGATATTTTCCGCAAACCGTAAGAAAACTACGGAGCAACCAGAAAGTATCTGACATTTCGCTCTTTTTGTTGCAGCGAAAGGTTAATAGTCAAAGCAACGAGAAAACAGAAGAGGGGCAAATTTGAAAACTGTCAACGCTCCAGAGGACACCACTTCCACAACCTGCAAGAGCTTTGCGGTCCTTTTTGACATGGACGGCGTGCTTGTAGATGTAACGGGGTCATACAGGAGGGCCATCCAGAAAACAGTGCAGTTTTTCACTGGAGAAACCGTTCAGCCAAGAGAAATTCAGGAGCTAAAAGAGAGAGGCGGCTACAATAACGATTGGGACTTAACCGAAGCAATCTTAATCAGCAAGGGACAAAAGGCGCCAAAAAAAGAGATAATACAGAAATTTCAAGAATTCTACTTAGGCGCTGAAGGCGAAAGCGGATTAATAGAAAACGAAAAATGGCTACTGAGAAAGGAGAAAATAGAAGAGCTTCGTAAGAAACACTGTTTAGGCATAGTTACGGGAAGACCCCGAGAAGAAACAGTTTATGTTCTGAGAAAATTTGATGTTGAAAGCCTGTTTGATGTCGTTGTTGCAATGGAGGATTATCCGCCAGAAAAGTCAAAGCCAGACGCCTACCCAATTACGTTGGCTTTAAAGAAGCTGGGGGTGCAGGATGCTGTTTACGTGGGCGACAGCGTAGACGACATTAAAGCCGCGGTTCGGGCGGGAGTCAAGGCAATAGGCTGCGTTCCACCCGACGTTTCTGCAGGAGAACTAAAAGAACTGCTGTATAGTATGGGAGCAGAGAAAGTCCTCAGCAACGTCAACCAAGTCAATGATGTTCTGCCATGAAAAGATATGCGGGGGGTTTGCCTGCGTTTGCCAGCTATCTACCGACGACAGGTAGGCTGCTCACTCGGGGTGGCGCTATTTGGTTTTCACTGGCGGGGTTGTGGAGACATGGTGAATCGGGCTTTGAGTTTTCGCGTTCTCGATTTTTTTCTTGATGTTGTATAACTCAATTATCTCCCAAGTGGTGTTGGACACCTTCAGGTTTGAGCCGTCAAAATAATCTATGTATTTAATTTCGTTTGCGGGTTCCGCCACTCCAGCAGTGTTTATCAAAAACACTTTGTGGTCGTTGAAAAAAGTCGGGTACTCAAACAGATAACGACAACCCACCGTCCGCAAACCTGTCTCTTCACGCAACTCTCTTATTGCCGCATCTCGTCTGCTTTCCCCGCTTTCCGCTCCGCCGCCGGGCAAATAAAAGGTCCGATTGTTGCGGCTAACAACCAAAATGCCCTCTGAAGTGGGAACTATAGCTGTACCCCTGCGTCTTCGGGTGATTGCCAGTTTTTTCGCCTAACTTAAGATTCAGGCAATTGCCTAATAGATTTTTTCATCGCCAAAGACGCAAGTTGCTAAAGTTACAAAATTTCCAAGAAGGCTACCCCACGAAAGCGCCACCTCCAAAAGAGGAAAAACCGTAAAACTTCTCGTTCAGCAGGCGCGGGTAAGGAATAAATTTAGATGCAATGACGTACAAATATGTCTGCAAGGTGTGATAGAAATAGACGATTTTCCACCTGTGGCTTTCAAGATCGGAAAAGGCGAAACAAAAAGCGACCGCAGTTGGCTGAAAAAGAAAAAAGAGTATTTCGAAAAGATGTGGAGCAGAAATGGTACAAAAATACTGAGCAAAATCGAAGGCGCCTGCGGTGACACTTTCACAGACACCTCCAAAAAGGAAGGAATCGTGGTTCTTCTACACAAGAAATCGCCTAAGAACCGCAACAGTTACCTCAAAGAGGACAATCCTCTTGAGATTAACCTGTTCCTGACAAAAAACGACCCCATAAACGCTATGAAACAGCTTTTAGTTCGCATGCTTGCGCATTCGTTTATTCAGCAGCAGTACGAGTTTCACTTTAGAATCAGAGAGCAAACCATGTTTGAAGACATCCTTGCAGACGAATTTGTCACGTCCATGATTAGTTTTTCCGTTTTGGGAAGAAAGCTTGGAAGGGCAAACTGCGCTAAAGCATTAGACGAAGCCATAGAGGAAACTGTTTACAGGTTGTCACAGAAGGCAACTCGAAACAGATTGGTGGACGTTATGTATAGTTTTTCTCAAGAATACGCGGGTAAAAGCAAAAACCGAAGAACAGACATTTTAGAGAAAAGAGAGGAACTCATAACGAAGCTGCTAAAATTTCTGCCTAAAGCCGTCGGCAACGACTAAACTGGTTCAGCAAAGTCGGGACCCAGTTAGCAGTGATGGCTGCCCGATTGCTACGTTGGGTGTGTGGGCTGTTGCTTTTTTGAAAGACAAAATTTGTACCAAAAGAAACATTATTGGCGCATTTTGTTACATAAATGTCACAATATTTAATAGCTCGCCGAAGCTATAGAAAAACCACACAAAAAGTGAAAACAAATGATTAACCCAACAAATCTACAGCTACACAACAAGGACCTTACCGCTAAATGCCCAGACTGCGACGCAGAACTGAATATCCCTGCAGACGTAGAAAAAGGCGAAATACTGAGTTGCCCGAGTTGTGGGCTGGAACTCGAAGTAAAAAGAATAGGTTTTGGAGGTGAAGCCATAGATTTTCAAGAGCTAACCCTTGAAGGCGAAGACTGGGGCGAATAAACCTTCACCAACCCACATTTTTTAGTATACTCCCCTCTTTTCAATAACCCTGAGTCGAGGGTTAAATACACCAGAGAAGCCAACACACGTTTCTGTATAAGCCTTTTTTCTTTTTCTTTTCTGAAGATTAAAGCATAGTTACTTAAGAGGCATAGGAGCATAGTCTGCTTAAATTTGGCAGGTGGAACCTCTGGGAATATCAGTAACTAAGGCAGACGGCTCCAAACAACCGTTTGATAAAAGCAAGGTGGTCAAGACTTGCCTACGAATGGGAGCAAACCAGCAACTCGCCAATCAAGTAGCCCAAAAAGTTGAAGACAGAGTATACGAGGGCATGCCAACAAAGAAGGTTCTCCAGTTAATTTTTAGGTTTATGCGCAAAGATAAACCGGGTATAGGGCACCTTTTTGATTTGCGAAGGGGACTGAGCTTAATGGGTTCTAAACCCGAATTTGAGGTGTTTGTTCAAGCTTTGCTGAGCCACCACGGATATGAAGTCAGTTCAAATCAGATTCTTAGAGGCCACTGCGCCGAACACGAAGTTGACGCTATTGCACGCAAAGACGGCGTGACGTATTTCGTGGAAGCAAAACATCACCTGAGTTACCATGCCCAAACCGGGTTAGATGAAAGCCGCATTGCCCGTGCAGTGCTGGAAGATATTTCGGAGGGGTTCCAGACGGGCAGAACCGCTTTCAGAATCGACAGAGCCATGATTATCACCAATACAAGATACTCCGACCATGCAAAAAGGTACGGCAAATGCCGAAACATAATGCAAGTTGGATGGAACTACCCCAACAATGAAGGACTGGAAAGCATGATTGAGGAAAAGAAGCTGTATCCAATCAGCTGCCTCAGAGGCGTGAGAAACGAAGAGCGGTCAAGGCTAGCTAATCAAGGAGTGGTGTTCATAAGACAACTGATAGAGGAAGATACAGAGCACCTCGCAAAAAAGACTGGGTTACAGCGGGAAGCGGTTAGAGTCATCATGGAGAAAGCCCGCCAGAGCGCAAGCACGGTTTGAGCAGAACTAACGGGGTCCATTCTGGAACCACCGAAAAGGTTTCTCAAAAAAGTGTAGAGGTGGGAAAAGCGGGTCCGACGGGAATTGAACCCGCGACCCCCGGATTAAAAGTCCGGTGCTCTAGCCTGACTGAGCTACGGACCCACCTAAGTGGATGCTGCTGATAGGAAAACTGCAAGGGGGTTTTTTAGCGTTTCTGTTCTATCGGCGTAGTCTCTAGGTCTTTTTTGCCTCTTCTGGGTGGAGCAGTATCCTAAAACGTTGTTAGCTTCAAATTATCGCGCGGGCACCTACAAAACGCAGTAGTTAACGGCGAACGCAGCCGCAAATTGAGAACAGAAAGAGAGAAAGAGGGTTATTGAACTTTGAGGAAGCTGCCAACGAAGGTTTTGATGTCGTGGTTAGCGTTGAGTATGGTGCCTATGGTGTGAGCGCCTTTTTTTGTCAGCTGGTAGGTTCGTTTTCTTTCGTCCCAGACCCCTTCGATGAGGTTGTTTCTTTCAAGGCTGTATAGGAGGCTGTAGATGGTTCCTGAACTGACGAGAAGCTGGTACTTGTTATGTATGTAGCTTATTATGTCGTAGCCGCTGAAAGAGCCATTCCGAAGCTCACTCAGTATGATTATGTCTAAAAAGGTCTTTATGATGCGTTCATTCATTTTTTTTACAATCTGTGCCTCTGATTTCTCCAAGGTTACAACCATTACGTGAAATCTCCTTGTCTCCCGTAGTTGTTCATTTAGTTGAATTCTGATATAAATATTTAACTAATATTCGAATTTCGAATTAGAAGTTGAGACAAATCATTACTTGTTTAAACACCACTAAACTGCTTCCAACCAAAAACCCCTGCGGCAAAGTAACTTCAAAAGCAGCTTACAGAAAATGGTCAGCCCAAGGCAAAAGCAGTCTTCTTTTTTAAGAAAGAAAAAGGCTGGTAGACGAGAGGATAAAAAAGAAAAGATTGGACGAGATAGCTGTTTTACTGGGGGGTTTCGGTTTCGTCTTCACTTGAAGAGGCGTCGGGCAAGCTCTCTTTTGCTATATGAATTTGCACCTGCGGGGGCTCGGAAACTTCTGCCGGAATGTCTACGGCTGCCTCTTCTTGCGCCGCTATGGGCGCTTCTTGAAAAGGGTTTTCCGCAATCTCCTCAACCTCTTGCAAGAGTTCTTGTTGGACGACATCTGGTTCAGCGACTTCGAATTCATCCAGGGGACTTTTTTGTGGTGTTTCTGCAACTACTGCGGGTTCTGGTTCAGGAAAAGCTGGTTCTTCTGCAATTGGGGCTTCAGGAATGGTTTCTGTTGGGAACGCCTCAGCAACTGGCTCTTCTACAGCGGCCTCCATAACTGCGGGCTCTTCCACAGCTGCAGGCTCTTCAACTGGAAACTCGATAGCTGGAGCTTCAGCCACAAACTCGGGCGCTTCAATCGCTGCAGGCTCCTCCATAACTGGAGCTATCTCCACTGGAGCCTCTTCAACTGCAGCTACTTCCTCAGTTATTGAAACTT
>JAOZIE010000014.1:892-100916 GCA_026014485.1 Candidatus Bathyarchaeota archaeon | reverse complement strand
CCTCAACAACTGGAGCTTCCTCAACAACTGGAGCTTCCTCAACAACTGGAGCTTCCTCAACAACTGGAGCTTCTATCACTGCGGGTTCTTCAGCGAAAAAGGTCTGCTCAACTGGTTCTGCCATAACCACTGCAGGCTCTGGTTCAACCATTACTGGTTCCGCCATGGGCTCAGGTGCAGCTTCTGCAATTTCGACTTCTGCAACTGGAGCAGGCTCCTCAATTGGTGCGGGAGCTTCAACCACTGCAGGCTCTGTCATCTCTAGGGTGGGCTCTGCAATTGGTTCCTGAATGATTGGTTCGGGGGCTACGACAACTTCGGCGGGAGCTACCTCTATGGGGGTTTCCACAACCGCGACTTGTGCAGCTTCTTCGATTGGTGCGGGGGCAATTTCTACAGTTGGAATTTCTGCGGGTTGAGCTTCAGGTTCAGGAATTTCGGGTTTTGAAATGTTGCTTATGGAAGTTTCAATTGTTTCGAGTTCGCGTTTAGCTATGTCTAGTCCGCTGGTAAGCAAGTTAATTTCAAGGTTGTATGTGGTTTCGTCGATTTCGCCTGCGACGTATTGAATCTCGTAGTTTGCGAGGAGCACTTCGAGGGTTTTGATTTGGCTTTGAAGTTCTGCTGTTTTCGACTGCATTTTCTGGATTAGTTCCTGCTGCTGCTTTTCAATGTCAGCTATAACAGCTGCAATTTCTGCGCTGAATGAATCATGTGTTGCTTGAGAAATCTTGCCTTTTTGGAGCAAACCGTCGAGGGCTTGCTGCTTTTTCTTAGCCATCTCGTTTTCTTCATTTAAACGATTAAAGGAATGTTTCCACGAAATCAAGTTTAGGCACCGTGCACACATAGCTACAGCATAAGAATTAACGTTTGTTAACATGCACATATATCGCTGACAGTTAAAAACGGCTTTGAAAGCCAAGAAAATCGAAATCATGCATACAAAACGGGTGCAGTTTTGCGTTGTTTATTTCATTAAAAAGTGTAAAAATACATGGAGCAAAAAGCCCACCTAAACATTAAACGTGCTAAGCCAACACCATTTCGCCCAAGAAAGTTTGCCTCTGTTGTGCTGCAAAAACTGCCTCCCCCGTTTTTCTACAGCGTCCGCAAAACGCTGCTTTTTTGATTTAGCGTTTGAAAAACGGTTATGTTGCGTCGATAAAAGGGCAGAAATGGCTGTAGATGGGGAAAATTGGGTTTTGAAATGGCTACGTGTTCTACAATTGCCAGTTTTCCGCCTATTTTTACCCTGGGTGCTGGTTATTTTTTTGCAGGTACGCAGATTTTTGAAGAGTTCACATACGCTATTTGGACGTCGATTCCGTAGATTCGTTTGAGGTTTTCTTCGGTAATCACCGTGTCTGCGGGTCCTGCTGCCATGAAGGTTCCTTTGTTTATTATGGCTACTGTTGATGATAAGTGGAAAGCGTGGTCAGGAAAGTGAGTTGTTAACACAATCGAGAAGCCTTTCGTGGACAGTTTTTTGATTAGTTCTAACATGCGGATTTGGTTTCCGAAATCAAGGTGAGAAGTGGGTTCATCCAACAGCAGTATTCGGGGTTTCTGAGTGAGAACCATCGCTATGAGTGCCAGTTGCCTTTCTCCGCCGCTGATTTGAGTGTAAGGTTTATCGGCTAAGGGGGATATACCAAGCAGCTCCAAGTTTTCTTTGGCAAGAGCGTAGTCCTTTTCGGAGGGGGATTCAGCCAAGCCTAAATGAGGAGCCCTGCCCATAACTGCTACTTCAAGGACACTAAAAGGGAAAGTTGAAACATGAATTTGTGGCAGAAAACCCAGCTGTGCAGCGAGTTCTTTTCGGCTCATTCTTGTCATGTCTTTTCCATTCAAAGAAATGTTTCCGTTGTTGAGGGTTAACAGGGAGTTTAAGCATCGGAGGAGGGTTGATTTTCCTGAGCCGTTGGGTCCCAGAATGCAAAGGACTTCACCTTGTTTAAGAGAGAAACTGATGTTTTCGAACACTTTCTTCTTTCCATCATAGGAAAAGGCAACGTCATCAACTTTCAGCATGTTATGACCATCCTGCCTTTGCTTTCCATAAAAGATACCCAAAGAAAGGTGTCCCAACAAGCGCAGTCAATATGCCTAAGGGTAGCTCTCCTGAAATCAACGTTCGCGCGATATCATCTATAACCAGCAAGTAAGAAGCACCGATGAGAAGGCTGACAGGCAGTAACTTCTTGTAGTCGGGACCAACAAGCATCCTGCCGATGTGTGGAATAACAAGCCCGACCCAGCCGATTACACCGCTGATGCAAACGGCTGAGGCAGTGACAATCGTGCAGCAAGCCACCACAAGGCTTACAAGCACTCTGAGGTTAATGCCCAGAGAACGGGCTTCATCCTCGCCCATGGCTAAGATGTTTATGCGCCAGCGAACCAACATCAGCACAGTTATCCCAGCTACAATAACAATAACTGTTGGTAGTAAGCTGCTGACCCTGATAGAAGCAAGCGAACCCATAAGCCAGAACACAATAGAAGGAAGAGTGTCGCGGGGGTCGGCTATGTACTGCATTAAAGAAACAAGCGCTGAAAAGAATGAGCCGACGATTATTCCAGACAGTATGAGTGTGAGTGTGGAGGAGCCTTTGTAGATTCGGCTCATCGCAAACGACGCCAGAACGGCTATAATGCCAAAAAAGAATGCGTACCCTTGAATCATTAAGGTGCTTCCAGCGAGGGTTATGGCTAAAGCGGCTCCGAAGCCGGCACCAGAAGATACACCGAGCTGGTATGAGGAGACAAGGGGGTTTTTGAAAAGACCTTGAAAGGCAGCACCTGTAACTGCTAAAGAAGCGCCAACAGTAAGGGCAGCTATCACTCTAGGCAGGCGCACGTTGAATATAACAAGGGTTGCGGTTGAATCTGATCTGTCTCCAAAAAAGAGAATTTTCAACACTGAATCTATTGAGATTACATATCGACCTACCGAGATTGACGCGAAGAAAATTGCTATTAGAACACATAAGAGGACAATTAGAGTAGTCTTATAATTCCAGTGCAAAATCAGGTTCCACCATTTAAGTTTTCCACCAGAAAACGCCCCACAACTGATTTCTTCTTAGCCCCGGAACCTTCTGGTCACCGTTTTGTCTTTCGAAAACATCTCTTTCGTGGTCGCGTAGATCATGCACCCAACTTTTGCAATGTCTAAGATAGGCGTCATCAAAATGCGTATTCGTAAATTTTAAAATGTTAATGTTGGGTCGAATGCCCAATTGATATAGAATGTTGTGTAAGATAACATAATCAGGCCAGGGATTCGACTTTTTCCCTAAATGCTTAAGGCTAGATAAGTGGTTTTGAATGAATAAAGGAAATGAGAGGTAGATTCGTTTTCCCAATTGGTTCATTTTTTTCAAGGCTGCAACAAGGTCCCACTCTAAACGCGGTTGGTTATTAACGGTCGTTTCCTGTGCGCCTAGAAGGTTAATTGAATTTGAAGATATGACTACATCGTAGCCTTGGGAGATATCGGCTCCGACACAGGTGTCTAGCCAGCACTTGTTGACTGATTTAATGTTGGTTATGCCTTTGGCTGCTGCATTTTCGTGTAGAACTTTTAACATGTTCTCGGATATGTCAACGACGGTTACTGATTTTGAGATTAAAGAAAAAGGAAGGGCGAGAACACCTGGACCGCATCCTATGTCAAGGATACTATCCTCAGGGCGAATTCGAATCAGGTCATTTAACGCCTTTGGGTATTCTTCGCTTGAATGCTTAAGGTAGTCGTTGGCTTGATCTTTTTCCCATCGTTTTAGATGCCCTGGTTGGTCATAGTTGACTCCAGAGCATTTTTCCATTATACTGCGCCAGAGGTCATGCCAATCGAGTTTCTGTGGAGTTTCTGTATTCATTTTAGAGTTCTGGTCCAGTGTAGTCCATGCCGTATACTGCTTGGTAGAAGCTGCTAACTTCCTGGTTTATGTCTATGTCAGCAAATAGGTCAGGATACAGTTTTGAAGACATCCATTCTATGGCAAAGATTGCGCGCAAGGAACCAAAATCCCAGCCAGCTTCAGGTATCGAGTACACTTTCTGGTTGCTTATTGCTGAAATCGACTGTAACTGTGGATCACTAAGAATGCTTGCTAGGTCTGTGCCTTCTAAAGTGAACATTACGCTTGGGTTCCAAACGATTAATTGTTCAACGGATATCTCTGGAAGCCAGGTGGTAATGCTTTCTGCTACGTTGATGCCTTTTGCGGTGACCATTTGTGCATGTTCGAATGTTGTGCAACCGTATGCGTGGTAGGCGTCATGAGAGCAGAAGTAAACTGTGACTTGTTCATCGGTTGTTAAGCTGCTTACGTGTGAATCAACTGCGTCGAGAATATTTTGGACCTGTGTTATGATTGGTCCTGCTGTGTCTTCTACATCCATCACTTCGGCTAGTATACCTAAGTCGCGAGTGTAGTTACCTATTTCTTCAAAGTGTGTAACAACGACTGTTAAATTAGCATTCTTTAATGGTTCAATCCAGCTTAGCCTGCCGGACCCGCCGATGAAAACGACATCAGGGTGCAGAGCGATTACTGATTCTACGTTTATGGTTTTTCCAGATATTGGTGCGGTCAGATGTGATAGTTCAGGGCATAGTTGAAGGTTGAATTCGCCATAGCCTGCTCCTGAAATGGTTTGTTCGTCAACGCCTACAATTTTATCGGATACACCTAAAATGCACAGCATTTCTACGATTCCTGGGCGTAGTGCTACGACTCTTTGCACGTTTGTTGGCACTTCAACTGCTTCGCCAGTTGAATCAATTATTGTTCGGGTGTTTGCGGTTTCTTGTGGAGAATTGAGCGAGTATAGGTAAACCCCAGATACGCTACCTATTGCTAGAATAGCTATTATTAGAGTTGATATTAGCCATTTTTTCATCCAATCACCGTTATGAACGGACATACATAACGGAAATGGTAATAAATCTATCGAAAAAACAGACCAAAATACAATGGAAAAAACAAAAAAATAAGAGAAAAACTAAACTTGCTCAAGTAAAACCTGCAACAGCCTAATCGCAGACCAAGCCGCCAAAGCGCTTGTGTGAAGGTTGTCGGGATGAGGGTCATTTGCAAACCGCAAAAACATCTCGCCAAACTTCCACTTCAAAACAATCTCATGGGTATTGCGCTCAACGTTCGGGTCGGAAATGACCTTCACCTTCACCCGCGCAGGCTTCACTGTGAGCGCTAAAGTGGCGGCAACGTTCATGGCTCGTGGAAACTGCCTTGCTGCTTCTTCTGCGGTGCCCTCGTAAACGATTTCGGGCTGGGTGTTGTTTTTCTCGAAGGCACGGGGGTTTTTGCGGGACGCCAACACAACCTCTTCCACTCCAGCCAACGCGGCATTGGAGATGGCATCTAAGCCTCCGATGGCTCCTGAAGGCACATGTACCCTGCTCAAATCCACATCCAAATCCAGCAACGCACCAGTACTCAAGACTATAAGCTCGACGCCTGCCGCAACGACGCGAGGCACATAGTCTTTGGCTGCCTGCTGCGAAGCCGCCTCCACAATGACCTCGGGTTTGCGTTGTAGCAGTTCCTCGAAGCTCTCCACGATGGTGACTGGAAAATTCAGGGCTGCCTTCAGATGCTCCGCTTTTGCCCTGTCAACGTCAAAAACGACCAATTCATCACACACCACCAGTTTGCGTTCGATGGCTTCGGCTAGAACTGTGCCGATGGCGCCGCATCCAATTAAACCCACAGTCTTCAATTTTCTGGCTCCGTTTAGCTGGTTTTTGCGGCTACTTGGTATTCCGCAACGAAGTGCACCGTGGGAAACTGCGCTACGGGTCTGCCGCTGCCTTCCTCGGGCAGAATCTCCACGGTCTCGGCTTTGAGTGTGCCCGCGATGTCGGCTTTGCCGTCTTCCAACGCTTCCGCAGCCGAATGGTCCCCCGCGTAAACCTTCAACGTCTTTATGGGCGTGTTGAGGGACATGCGGTTTTCGGCTTTCTCCCGTCTGACTTCGCCGATGAACTCCACGATAAGGTCGCCGTGTTTCTCCGTGGGCTCATCCACCAACGCCTCGTTAAACACGGGCCAAGGCGCCTGCTGCAGGCTCGGGTAGCCCTTGTCGGGAGCATACATAGTCTGGTAGATTTCCTCGGTTAAATGCGGAACCACCGGCGAGAGCATCTGCAGAACACGATAAAGCACCGCGTAGAGCGTGTATTGAGCGGCAGCCCTCTTGTTTTGACCGTGTACTTCGGGGCGGTAGAGCCTGTCTTTGGCTGCCTCCACGTAGGCGTCGCAGAAAACGTGCCATGTGAAGTTGCGGATTTCCTCCACAGCTATGTTGAACTGGCATTTCTCGAAGGCGTCAGTTACTTTCTGGGTGACTTTTTCGGTTTTGCTCAGCAGCCACCTGTCCAGCGGCTGAAGCTCCACGGAATCTGCCTCGACGGGTGTGTAGTCGGCAAGAAGCTTGCTGCAGAAACCTGAAACATTCCACAGCTTCACCAGAAACCGCCGTCCGTATTCCACGTCTTGCACGCGGTAGGGTATGTCGGAGCCTGTTGCGCCGCCTCCTGCTGCCCACTGTCGGATGGCGTCGGAGCCGTACTTGTTGAGGGCTTCGGGCGCCGCCACGTAGTTTTTGAGGGATTTGCTCATTTTTCTGCCGTCTTGCCCCAGAACCATGCCGTTGATGAGCACGCTCTTGTAGGCGGTTTCGTCAAAAAGCGCCAGATGCCGCACCATAAGGTAGTATGCCCATGTTCGGATGATGTCGGTTCCTGACGGGTGAACGTCAGCGGGGAAAAGCCTCTTCCAGTCAGCGCGGTCAGGCCACCCCGCATGCACGGCGCAGGTTATTGAGCTGTCCATCCACGTGTCGAACACGTCGGTTTCGCCCGTGAATTCGGAGCCGCCGCATTTGGGGCACCGGTCAATTTTTGGGCGCTCCAGCTTAGGATCTATAGGAACCCACTCGGGTTTTGCCAAAATCAGCTCCCCGCAGCTTTTGCAGTACCAAACGGGAATCGGCGTCGCAAACAGCCGCTGCCTGCTGATTACCCAATCCCAATCCAGCGACCGCGCCCAGTCAATAAGGCGGTTTTTCATGTAGTCAGGGTACCAGACGACTTCGTTAGCGTTTTTCTCCACGGCTTCGGTTAAGTCGCGGGTTTTCATGAACCACTGTTTGCGCTCCAGAATCTCCACGTGTGCCTTGCAGCGGTCGCAGACGCCGACTTCATGCTGGATTTTCTCGGTGTGGTCCAGCAACCCTGCCTCGGTTAGGTCTTGCACGATGGCGGCGCGGGCTTGGTTGACGGTTAAGCCGTGGTATTTGCCTCCGTTCTCGTTTATGCGGCCGTTCTCGGAGAGCAGCATGATGACGGGCAGCTTGTGTTTCATGACGGTTTTGACGTCTTCTTTGTCGCCGTAAGTGCAGATTTGAACCACGCCTGTGCCGAATTCGGGGTCCACGGATTCTTCGGGGATTATGGTTACGGTTCGGTTGACAAGGGGCACCACGATTTTTTTGCCTATGTACTTGTTGAACCGCTCGTCGGAGGGGTTGACTTCGACGGCGACGCAGGCGGGTATGAATTCGGGGCGCGACGTTGCGATGAGCAGGTGCTCGTCTGTGCCTTCTAGGGGGAAGCGGATGTAGTTGAGGATGCCGTCGCGTTTGACGTAGTCGACTTCGGCGTCGGCTATGGCGGTTTCGTCGTGGGGGCACCAGTTGACGGGGTGCGTGCCCTGATACATGTAGCCCTTCTGATGCAGCAGGATGAAGCTGAGTTGGGTGCGGCGCCAGTAGTCGGGGTCCATTGTTTTGTATTCGGTGGTCCAGTCGATGCTGCAGCCCAGCTTCAAGATGCCCTCCTTCATCATCGCAATGTACTTCTCAACCAGCGCCATGCACATGCCGCGGAACTGGTCAGGCGGCAGGTCCCGTTTGCGGATGTTGTTGGCTTTCTCCACTTGGATTTCGATGCCCAAGCCGTGGCAGTCCCAGCCCTGCGGAAACAGCACGTTGAAGCCGCGCAGCCGTTTGTAGCGGGCGACCATGTCAAAGTAGGTCCAGTTGAGGACGTTGCCCATGTGCAACTCGCCTGACGGGTAAGGCGGCGGAGTATCAATACTGAATGAAACGCGGTTAGTGTCGTTCCAGTCGTAGCGGAAAATCCCCATCTCTTCCCATTTCTGTTGCCATCTACGCTCGATTTCGGCGAAGTTGTATTCTTTTGGCAAAGGCTGCATTCTGTTTGTTCCTCGTTAACGTGATGGCATAGGAAAACTAGAAAACCACCTAAAAACATTATCCTCAGTTCAAAGCATATACTCTTAACAAGCGTTGCGATTATTACAGCCTCAAATAAGGCTAAGCTACCAGCTATTTGGGCAATTTTTTTGTCCTTCGCCTTGTTTTTTCCGATTGACTTTCTTCTTCATCAAGCATTTTTTCTACGTATTCAGTTTCTTTTCTCTTAAATGCCTCATACACGTCCTTGGGAACAGTACCGCCGCCGTAAATTGTTCGGTTTACGTTTCTTCTTGTGTTGATATCATCAATGATTCCTTTCCAAAACTCTATGTCCTTCCCTAAAGGATGATATTTGTATAAATCTTGAAGCGACCAGTCTTCTTTGTCAATCCTAACATTAGCGGGTTCTTTGTGCTGTTTCACTGCTCGGTATGCTGCTGCTAAACGTGTTATCGTCTTTTCATTAAACAGCCATTCCCGATGATCTAAGTCCCCTTTGTTCAAAGCATTGCGCCAATCCTCAAAGCCACGAATCGTGCTTCGATCGGACAAAAGAATTGACTCCGCAAATCCCCATAAATATGTAATCGCTATTTTTCTCTTGAAGGGCAGTTCAAGCAGAAAATTTAGGTTTTCTTTGAGCGGTTTAAGCACAACCGATGCGTCCTCAATGCTTCCTTTAATTTTTTTGAAATCATCAATTTCTTCGGGGAATCTGTTAGAGAAATCTATACCAAACAGTATATCATTAAAGAACTCGTCCCAAACGTTACCTGTGGTCAAGAAGAAGCGTTCTTTTAACGGCATTTCATTCAAGGGGACATTGTCGTGTAACAATTCTGCTATAACTAAACCCTCACGTATACGAGAACCAAATTCAAAGAAACGAGTAAATAATCTCTCACCGCGGCTCATTGGGCCTTTCGTACATAAAATCTCGTTTAACAACCGTCTGTGCTCATCCCGACTTGCAATTAGGCATTCTAAAAACTCATTAAGGTCTTTTTTCTTTATCAGGTCCTCTGTCAAGTCCAATATTCGAAGAAGTTTTTTTTCGGCTTCTACGCGCCTAGAATCATCACCAAATTTCTGAATACATGATTCTGTAAAATGCTTGCATTGTTCAATATTTTTTTCGAGTGGTTGAAATAGGCTGGAACTTTCTATGTAATGTCGGCAACCTGCCCAATATGCCCATCTACACAATTTGATTAAGTTAGTACGTTCTTTTGCTGATAGAAACCCTTGAAAATCGTTAACCATAATCGAGGCAATTGCCCTGCTAGGGTTACTCCAGTCTGGGACGCTCCGCATATCTCCAGGCTCTGTCATCGGTCCTCCTCCAAAAGAATTTGGATCAGATTGGGACAATGGTTTTTTTGTTTTGTAGTCAAATGCAGGAGGATCAAGAAAAACGATGAATGGAGGTATTTCTTCACCTTCCATACGATCATATAATTGTGAGAGCTTTCGACTGTTGAGAAGTTCAACCAACGTTAACTTCAACTTTTGTTCATAAAATCCAGATGTCAACGTATATGCGAGCTTGCCCGCGGATAACTTTTTCTCAACGCTTCCATCGTCAACCATGCTTTGAAGGTTAACATTAAATTGTTTCGGATCGATTTTTGCTCGGTGCAGTTCTTTTTCAACTTCATTACATAAGTCGTTGAAACGAACGGGGTTAGCGGTTTTGCTGAGTACTCTAATTATTGCAGGCTTAATGAGCGATGGCCTTCCCAAATTTCTCACCAAGAAATAAGATTAGGTGTAGACCCTTATATTTTTTGTTAAATAGTATTTGTTAAACCAGTAACTGGTAAAACGCTTATACTTTTAATTCAGCAATATTGTTATAGAGGGAAGAAAGATGGTCACAGAATCAACCGCTGAAACTTTCAATTACCTGATTCCCATATGGGTAACTCCGTTATTAATAGCAGTTATTTTCACTGTTTTGCTTTATCTCGAAACTAAGCACACTTTCGGAAACATCACAAGAAAAAATATGCTCAAGATACTATCCGCTTCATTGGGTGGGTGTTATCCGTTTTTGATGTTTCTTAACCTATGTTATGAGTGGGCTTTTGACGACGCTTCTGTTGGTTACCCCTTTAAGCTTCCCACGGGCCCGCTTGTTTTAGCGTTTTTCTTTTTAGTACTCTTTGTTGACACTATCAACAGAGGAGTAAAGAAACAGTCGGTTACTCGGAAGAGTATAAAAAAAGACCGCACACCCTGCAGGTCGAGTAATTCGCACAGTTGTAGGTGGTTATGCGTTGTGCTTTTGGAAGGCTACACCGAGGATATACGGGCTACTAATACAAGGCTTAGAACCGATAAGCCTAAAAAGGCTGAACTCCAATCTTTCTTCAAAAGGTAATTCGGGGAGCTGGGAAATGACCCGGCTGAGAGGACAGTTCCTGCTGTCGACCCAATGAACCTGAACCAGATAATACTGGCGGAGGGAAAAGAAAGTGAACAAACCAAATAAGATACTATCCCAAAATAGTAAACGTAAAACCCCAACAACCCTTATTCTCGCGGAGATATCCATTTTTGTGGCGCTATCAACCGCACTAAGCCTAGTAATCGTGTACACGATGCCGCAGGGCGGCTCCATAACCGCGGGCTCCATGGTGCCGCTTCTTTGGCTGTCCCTGCGCAGAGGATGGAAAATCGGCGTAGTCTCAGGCGTCCTCTACGGCTTAGTACAGCTCCTGATTCTCCCGTATGCTTACAATCCGCTTCAGACGCTGCTGGATTACCCGCTGGCTTTCGGCTGCCTCGGCTTAGCAGGATTCTTCAAAAAGCTACCCGTCGCAGGCGTCGCTGTAGCTATATCTGGACGCTTAATCATGCACTTCCTCTCAGGCGCCTACTACTTCGCCGCCATCTACGCGCCAACCGTAGACCCCTACATCTACTCCGCACTCTACAACGGAAGCTACCTGCTCCCCGAAATGGCAATAAGCATCATCATAATCTACATCCTACAAAAAAGCAAAACCCTACAGATTTACATGTAACCGCAGGTGTGACACAGAAACGGGAAAACTCCAAACCAAACAACTCCAAAAACTCCTCAACTGCATAAAACAGGACAGCCGCGTCGTGATTCCGCCGCGGGTGGGCTTTGACGCAGGCGTCCACCGTCTAGGAGACAAGTACTTAGCAGTCGCCACGGACCCATGCACAGGCGTCCCCGAGGAATGGTTCGGCTTTCTGCTCGTCAACTACGCTGCCTCTGACGTGTCGCTGTTTGGGGCAAAACCGGAATTCTGCACCATCACCCTCATGGGACCCCGACCGACAGCCCCAGAAAGATTCCAGCAGATAATGAAGCAAACCTGCAGCGCCGCCGACGAACTGGACATAGCCATCGTGAGGGGACACACAGGCATGTACGACAGCCTCTCCGAGATGGTCGGCGTCTGCACGGTATATGGAACCGTAACGCCCGAAAACCTGATTACCCCAGCCAATGCTAAACCCGACGACCTTGTGCTTTGCACCAAACCCGTCGGGCTAGAAACAGCCGTCAACTTCGCCCTAACCTACAAGAAACGGGCAACAGAATATTTTGGGTCAGAACCAACCCAAAACCTCGCCGCACTCGTCCCCATGCAAAGCTGCACCAAAGAAGCCCTACAGCTTGCCCAAACAGGCGCAGTCCACGCGATGCACGATGCCACCGAAGGAGGACTGGTCACAGCACTAAACGAGATGGCTGAAGCGTCAGCAGTCGGGTTTGAAGTGCAATGGGAAAAAATCCCCATCTGCCCACAGGCCCAGATACTGCAGCAGAAGTTTGGGTTTTCAGACGAACAGCTACTGGCGGCGTCCTCAACAGGCACCATCTTAGCAGCAGTACATCCGCAAAACAAAGAAAAAGCCGAGCAAACCCTCAAAGAAAACGGCTTACAACCCTGCTTCATCGGCAAATTCACCCAACAACAAACCCACACGCTAACCAGAAACAACAAAGCTGCACCCTTCCCCAACGCCGCAGAAGACCCCTACACAAGAATTCTCTCGGGAAAAATGTAGAGTTACCTACAGATAATACACTAAACCGCGTGAAGAAAGCGGGGCGGTAAACAGCCCGTTACTTTTTGAGTTCGGAAAGCAAGAAGGTAACGATTTCTTCGGCTATGTTAACTTTTGTGACTGCTTGGAGTCCCTTCCAGCCTGGTTGGCTGTTGACATCGCAGATTCGGGGTCCATCAGGGCCTTCAAGGATGTCTACGCCGCTAACTTTGCAACCCACGGACTGGGCAGCTTTCACCGCTAAATCCTCAAATTCCTTGCTCAGGATGGTGGGTACAGGTCGGGCACCTTGACTGTAGTTGGTTTTCCAGCCGTCTGCTTCCCGCCGCATAGCCGCCACAACATGGTCGTCAACGACGAAGGCGCGGATGTCACTGGTGCCGTGCTCCACAAACTCCTGCAAGTAGATGACTCCATGTTGGAAAGTAATCGCCTTGAAAACGGTTAACGCAACTTCGAGGTCGTTCACGCGGGTCGCGCCTATGCCTCGGCTGCCAAAAAGCGGCTTAATCACCACGTCGCCGCCAAGCGCCTTGAAGGCTTCGACAGCTTGGTTGGCGCTCTCAGTCGCAAAGGTCCGCGGCACAGGAATCCCCGCGCTCTCCAAGATGGCAAGGATGTCGTATTTGTCTACGCAGTGCTCTATAGCTTCCGCAGGGTTCAGAACATAGAAGCCTTCGCGTTCCAGCTTGTAGAGCATGTCCATGCGGAACACAAGTTCCTCAAGGCTGCCGCGTCCGATTGGACGAATAATCAGGGCGTCAAGGTCCTGCAGCAAATCCACATCTTGCAGGTTAACGTCTTTGACTTTGAAGTAGGGTTTCTGCCCAAGCTGCGCGAGGAGTCGAGGAAAAGTGAAGCACACGTAGGGTATGCCACGTTTAGTAAGCGCCTCGCGGACTTGCGTGCTGCTCCATGCTTCCATGTTTCGAGTTGCAATTCCAATCTTCAAGAGAGTTCTTCCTTGCCGCTTTGTTCTGCCAAAAATGCATCTGGCTTAGGCTCTTAAAGCTTACGCGGAAAATCTGCACTTGTTAACCAGCAAGCGACAAAGTTTAAAATGGAAGTGCGGGGTTTCAACTAAAATCATATTAACTGGTTAAATGAAAGAAAAGAAAACCCAAAATCGGGAGGAAATGAGGGGCGGTCTAGGATTAAAGAAACAAAACACTTGTTGAAATCTGCTGTTTTACTGTTCATGGTCTTGCTTATTGCATTTGGCGCTTCCAGCGCCGCTCAAGTTAACGCTGACCCCTCGATATCGTTGAAGCTGCACAAGGATTTTGGGTACAGCAGTTTTGGCAACGATGCCCAAGGAAACTGGACGGTGCATGCAACCGTTTCAGAAGACACCATGCGGGTAGAATTCTATCTGGACGACTCACTTGAGCTTAATGACACGGCGGAGCCGTTTGCATGGTCCTACAACACCGACAATTACCCAAATGGACTCCACACCATCAAAGCCGTAGCTTATGACGCCAACGGAAACACCGCAACCGCAGAAAAACAGCAAAACTTTGTTCCGTTCCCAACAGAATTCACAACAATCATCGTAATCGTCGTAGTTGTGAGCGTTGTCGTTTCAATAGTTGTAGCAGTGGTCATGACAAAAAGACCAAGAAAAAGCATGCATTACACAAACCAATAAAGACCCGCAAGGGTTACTGGATTTGAACTTGTTTACCCATGAAGCTGAGCACGTTAGACTCTATGGCGGATTTGAGGTATCGTGTTCTATCCAGCAGTTCTTGTCGTTGGTTTTCCTTCATGCACTCGTCAGCTTCTACACTGCCCACACGAACCCGCAGGGTTTCCATCTGCTGCTGAAACAGGCTTAACCCGTTTTTCGCCTCCTCCAACTCTGGCGATGTCGAAAGCTGTTTCTTAAGCGCAGCAACCTCCACACATTTACGGTGTAGAACCGTTAAAGACTCAGAGTTGAGAAGTTCGTTGACGTCTTGTTCGGCTTTTCGCTGCTTAACAGGCTTCAACTTCAGCTTATCCTCAGCCAACAAGTTTGTAAGTTTCTCCAAAATTTGCCTAAGCACGGGGCAACCTGGCGCCTCGGCGGCAACGGCTTCAAAGGGGTTATCCATATAAAGCCCAATCATAGTCAACTCGTCGGGGGTTATACCGCCGCCTCCCCCGTAGGTGGCTAAGGCTTGCATCTTCAGGAAAGGCTTCTGCAGGTGCCTAAGCAACTGCTTCAATTCGTTGTTCAAAGTTTCAGATTCGGCGTCTAAACTGCTCAACTGCGCAAGCACAGCTTTATTCTTGAACGTTTCAGCTTGCCGTTCAAGTTCAGCCATTTCCGTTTCCAGCAGCGACCGCTCATTCACGATGCTTCCTTTTTCTGTTTCAATCTCGGTTAGCTGCCGTTCAACCGTCTGCAACTCAGCTAAGTACTCAAAAGTTTTCTCTAAGGTTTTTGATTTAATGTATTCTTTGTTTACGAACTCAATGAAGTCATTTATGGTCAGCTTGTTTTTTTCGTAGACCGTTAAGAATTTTCGGCGGTCCATAATGAAGAAGGGGCTGATTCGCGGGAACCAGTTCCTGATGTCGATTTCAAACACATTCATCATTTTCTGTGTTTCCACCGCGAAGGAGCTCAAGGAGTCAAACGAGACTTGGTCGGGAGTCTTAAGTTTCTTAATTCGATCCATAAACAGGGAAGACAGCTTGTTTAGGGCGCGGGCGCGGTTGTAGACCTTCATGTTTCTTTTTTCGATTTCTTTCTGGCTGTTTTCAGACAGCGTTTTGCTGGCTTCGCTCAGGTTCTCCAGTGCAGTGCGGGTTTCGTCGAGGTGTTTTTGGGCACGCGCTTGAACGGGAGCCAGAACTGAGCCTGTTTCTGTTTGCAGCCATGTTTTTAGTTCGTCGGTGGAAAGTTTGGTTTGTGACAACGCGTTTTCCCTGTGGATAGGATTATGGGTTTTCCCTTATTTATCGCCTTTCCCAATTTCTTTGGCACCAAACATATTTACTCTTTTTTAGGTAACTACTCTTAAATAATTAGGTTTAGCTACTACCCTAAGATGACTAACATGGACACAAAAAAACTAACCTTCGCAGTAATGATGGGCGCCCTAGGAAGCGCACTCTTCGCAATCTCCTACGCAACTGGACAAATCGCACCAGGAATAGCACTAGACCTCTCCCTAATAGCCGTCTTCATAGCAGGCTACTACGGTGGACCAACCATAGGCTTCATCGCAGGAATCATAGCAGGACTACTACCCGGAATAATGTTTGGTCCCCTAGGAATGGGCGGAGCAGCAGGGCTCCTCGGATTACCCCTTGGAAAAGGATTCTCAGGCTTAACTGCGGGGCTACTCGCTAAAACACTAAAAATGGGACAACCAAACCGCACATCCCTGCTCGGCATACCCGCAACCTACCTATCATACATTCCCGAAGGCCTATTCACCTACGGATACTTCATCTTCATAATGGGAGGCCTCAGCGGCGGAGACATCTACATCTATTCAATACTGCCAAAAGCAATAGTCGAAGTCACAATAGCAAGCGTAATAATCACAGCACTAATGGGAAACACAGGCTTCAACAACTTCGTCAGAGCACACTTCACCAAAAAAGCCAACAAACAAGCATAACTAAACCAACAGAACAAAAACAACCTAATTTTTCTTTTTACTAAAAAATTTTAAAAGAAAAAATCAGAATCCCAAAGATTCAGACAGAACCTTCGGGTTAACTTCGCCAGCCTTGAAGACTTTACCTGTCTTTGCGTTATTAATCATGAGCACTGCAGGAGCAAACAGGTTATGGTCGATTTTGTAGAAGTCTTTGTCAGCTTCGCGGAAAATCTGCAGAAACGGCTTGCCGTAGTCCTTGGACATTTTAGATGGCGCTTGCTCCACGATTTTCTGCAACGCTGCCTCATCATCGTATTCAACGGTGCAGTAAACGGTTCCCCCATACAAAATCGCATCGTTTGTTCGTGCCATAGCAACCTCGAAGTCTTTGCCTTGAGGCGGAATCGGCGCGTACCCGCAAGCATACTTGATGAGTTTGGGGCTTAAGCCCAACGTGCGAAGCTTGTGAATGCCAACTTCAACGATTCTACCCGTAACCTGCGTTAAACCAGCAATGCTTGCAGTAGGAGCAACAACCGCAGTAAGGTTTTCAGGGGTAATGTTACATGCCTTCGTAACTTTCTCAACAAGAGCATCTGAAGGAAGACTGTTGCTCTCCAGAGTAAGCACCGCTTTGTCGGATGCATCTTTGTAGCCGATTTCCTCAAAAACAGCCTTAGGCTTGAGCGCTAAAGCACGTGCAGGACCAGAGCCGATGGCGATGGATTCGTCAGGTTCCTTTATGCGCCAACCAGCAAATTGCGAACCCAAAGCCGCAATAGCAGGGTGGTCAGTTGAAACAGTGATTGAGGGAAGCGTTACTTCACCGTAGGCTTTAAAGCCAAGTTGAGCTTTACCTGCGCCGCCCATACAAAGTTCAGTGAGTATTTTGCCAGCTTGGAATCCTCCAGGCACGTTGACTCCAGCGTCAATTACGGTTGCACCTGCACTGGTTTTAGAAGCGTGCACCCCAAAGAAAGCCTGCTTTTTCAGAAGCTTTCCAACGAGTTTACAGGCTAAAGCGTTAACACTCAAAGTTTCATGCATGATTCTCACAGCCTATAGGTATTTGTCATATATTGGACCTAGTTGAGGATTACTCGGTTTAGAGACAAAGAGTTTACCAGTTCCATGCTCAGCCAAGTCGCCAAGGAACACGTAAAAGGGACCCTGCGCTGTTTGTTCAGCGTCAATCTTCACTTTCCCTTTAACGCCGTCAACCGTGAAAGTCGGCATTACCTCATCAAGAACACCAGATATCACGATTTTGCCGCCGGTCATACATGGAGCTAAACGGTATTCACAGTTTTTCTCGATGTAGATTGTGCCCTTGGACATGTGGTACCCCAAGAAGCGCCCCGCGTTGCCCTTGACTTTAATTACGCCGCCATGCATGTAGCACGCCGAATCAGTTCCGATGCTACCATCTACCAGAATTAAACCGCCACGCATACCTGTTTCGCTTCCACGATACGGCGAAGCCAAATAATCGCCGCCGTCACCGTGAATCTCAATGGTGCCGCCTCTCAGTTGGCTACCTGTCCAGCCGCCTGCGTTACCGTTGATTGTGATTTTGCCGCCGACCATTTTCTCGCCTGTGTGCATGCCAACGTCACCGTTTATGGTGATTTCGCCTTTTGTCATGCCTTGACCGATGCGTTTGACTTTGCTTATGTCGCCGTTTAGGGTTATGTTGGAGGTTCCGTCGGGGGTCTCTTCGATTTTGAAGAGGTCACACAAAGTCAGCTGAAGGCTGCCTTCGGTTATGGGCAACTCAGCGATTTGCTTCAAGGTTTTTCCTTCGAATACATCAGGGTTTATGCATGCTGCTTGGACGGGTATGTCAAACTTTTTCAGGGAAGTAAGAACGAACATTTTAGACACTCGCCTTCACGGTTATTTTTTCAGGAACTTTCACGCAATGGTCAAACACTGGATAGTTGTCGTATTCAACGGTCCAGTACTCTCGGAACCGTCGTTTCATGTCCTCGTCAACTACGCAGGGCTCAGCAGTATTCACGTCAAGCCACATGGTTCTGCCGCTTGCCGTCTTCACAATTTCGCCGTCTTTGACCAAGATTTCGCCGTCTTTGATGGTGTAAGCGGCATTTCCGAAGGCTCTGCGTGCGGTCCTGAACTTTTTGGATATGTCCAACGTTTCAGGGTTAATGTTGTATATTGCTACGTCGCCGTCGGCGCCTACGCCCAAGTGACCCTTATTCGGGAGTCCCAAGGCTTTGGCTTGACCTGCGCGGGTAACAATTGCTAATTCGTAGAGACTCAACTCGCGGTCGATGGAGGGCAACAGGCTTCTCTTCTGGGCTTTCTTGTGGCACTTCTTAAGCATCGCCATGCGGGCTTTTCTGCTGGTTAACCACGCCATTATTTTTGGGTAAGCAAAGAAGGGTCCTCCGTTGGGGTGGTCGGTGGTCATGAAGATTTTCCACGGGTCCGTAATCAGCAACGCAAGCTCTAAGCCGATGGACCATTGGATGGCGTTTACGGCGCTGGTGCGTTTGTAATGCATGGGTATGATGCCGCCGCTTGTTTCAGTCTCCACGTCTGCGTTAACCCATTTGTGACCACTCAACTGGTAGAGGGTAAATTCGAAGGGACCATCAGCAGTCATGGTGGTTGTTTCCGAGAAGATAACTTGACCCATGTCGAAGGTCATGTGGTTATGGTTGTTAATGTACTTGGAAATCTCATCTGCGGCAGACTTCATGTTTCCCCAGCCGTCGCCTGCGAAGCTGCTGAACTGCAAGTGAGTTATGTGACAGACAGGCTTGTCGCCAGTGTAGATGTCTTCAAGAGCTTTCATGGTGTCCAAAGTAGTGGAGTAGTTACCGGGCAACCCGAGGTTGTTTGTGTGTAGATGAATCGAGTGAGGCAAGTTCAGCAGTTTATTAACTTTAGCTAAACCACGCACTATTTCTCGAGGGGTAATGCAGAAGTTGGGCACTTGGTCATCGATGCTGTGTACGTTGCCACCGAAACCCCAACTTTCCAAACCGCCAGGGTTCACGATCTTTATAGCGTAGCCTTTGGTAGTGCTCAGCATCCAAGCGATGTGCCTTGCGCACTCCTCAATTTTGTCTTTGCTGAGGTACTCCAGAACAAACCACCAATCGCCCAGAAGCGGATAGGTAGCTTTGTCCACCATTGGGATATCGTTGAGTTCCTCATGCGTATGCTTGGCTTCCAAGGGCGCCATAGAAGGATTCATCACAGTGGTATAGCCCATTTTTGAGTATCGATAACCTGTAGTGAACGTGGAGGGAATAGAGTAACCCACACCTGACCGGGTTATGGCGGTTTTACGTTCAACATCTTTAACGTGATCTTCAGGTCTCAAAATTCGCCCCGTGTTGACTTCGCCACCGGCAATATGAGTGTGGATGTCCACGGCGCCAGGCATCACTGTTAAACCTGAGGCGTCGATGATTTCTGCGGTTTTCTCATTCACTGCCGCAACGATTTTGCCGTCTTTAATGGCTATGTCCATTTTTTCGCCGTTAATTTTGTTAATGGGGTCAAAGACGAAGCCGTTTTTTATGAGCAGTTCAGTCATTTAGTTAGCCTCCTCTTTTTTTGTAGCACAGGTGGATTTTGGAGGGGTCTTCGCGGCTTTTTCCGCCTTAATCCGTTTGACTTCGGCAAGTATCTTCGTGAGAAGTTCCTCATCGTTGAGGACGCCTTCTGGGGGTTCAACAACCTTCCGAAGCACGATAGGTACGTGGTCCATGCGGTAGGCGGTGCCCTCGTATTCTATGCCGCACCACTGCGTCGGAAACACCACATCGCCAAGCCTTGAGATACAGTTCAAGTCAGGATTAATGACAATCAGCGGATGCTTCATCATGTTTTGCACGGCAGATTTGGGGAAGTGCGCGCCGGGGTCTGCTGAGATGACTAGGGTTGCGTCGTTGTCGCCGCGTCTGAGCAAATCGATGGCTGTGAATTCGCCGGGGTTATATTGGGGGTAGCCTTGGGAGAAGTCAAGCGCGTAGGGGTAGCCAGTTTGCCAAGCGAAAACTACGTTTGCGCCTGTAACGTTGAAGTGCCCACGCATTGGCGAGATTACGAATTTGGTTTTTTTGTTGAGGTCCCGTGTTAGGGAGATGGCTATTTCGATGTTTCTGAATCTGCCGGCGCTTGCGGTTAAGCCAAGACCAAAGAAGATAACGCCGAACTCGCAGTTAACCAGAGCATCAGCGACTTCTTTGAGGTATTCAACGGGGACTCCGCCGACTTTTTCAACGTCTAATTCTTGGTCGTTAATTAGGCATCGAAGAGCTTCAAGTATTTCGTAGTCCTTGTTTGGCTCTACCTGAACAAAATAATCCGCCGCCTCAGCAGTCATAGTCTTTCTTACATCGAAGACAATCATTTTGCGCCCCATCTTCTGAATTGTTTGGGGGGGAGCATCAACAGTGCAGGTTTGTGGGCGAGGGGGAGGTTGATATTTGATGACGCGGCTCTGTCTGGCGGCTGCTTCAAGCTTTTTCTTTCCAGATGCGGCCTTAACTTTCTGTATGTAATCTTTCCATTCGCTTTTCTCAAAACGTCCTTCACTGAAAGAAGTGTATCGTTCAACGTGCCGCGGGTGGGAGCTCCACGGGTTACATGCCCAGTAAACTATCAAGTCTGCGCGGTGTCGGATTTGTCCAAGAGTGCATGTGGGTATGCCGATTTCTTGGGTAGCCATAACGGATGGTCCGTGGCAGACGCTGCAACAGTTATCTAAGGCTGAGCCTAACTCTTCAGCTAATTCAACGCCGACACGCTGCGCTTCGCTGGTTGAACTGCTCCAGCCGAACAGCAACGGATACTTGGCGTCGGTGAGAATTTGGGCTGCTTTGTGAATCGCTTCATCCATGGTTACAGGGACTAGTTTGCCGTCCTTTCTTATCATCGGCTTTAGAATTCTCTCTTCGCTGTTGTATCCGTGAATCATTTTTGCTTCACAGACGGAACAGCCATTCTTCATTTTTACAATCGCATTATTTTCCACTGTGACTTCCAAGTCGTCACATAAACAGCCGCATATTGGACAAACAACTGATTTTACTTCTGTCATTATAATCCCCTTCCAAACTCCTCTTTGAGAAGCTCATCCAAGGTTAAGACGGGCTGACCAGGGGCAGGTTCAACTTCAACGGGAAACCCTTTGAACATAGGCATACCCATACTGTAGGTGGCGTCGCCGCATACGGCGTTTGCCCATAAACCGCATGGCATGAAAACCAACCCAGGCATGGATCCACGCGGGAACTTGCGGGCTTTAACAATAACTGAACCGAACTTTGAGGTTACCCGAACAGGTACGCCGTTCCTTATGCCAAGCTTCATCATGTCTGCTTTGTCTAGAAAAACGACCGCCGCGTTGTCATAGTATTCCTGTGAGCCTTTGCCCAATTCTTTGCCTACGCCTTGGTCAATTGTTCTACCCGTGATAATAGTTGCACGTAACTTTTGGTCTACCATACCCTTGACCTTACCCAATAGAAATTCCAGCGGTCATATTTAAGAGTAAGTTCAAAAAACACGTGAAATTCAACATTAAAATATGTATGAACCCATGAAAAACCATGAATCTGGACCGCTCACGACCCTGTCTTTAGCAAAAACAAAGGAAAAAAGAAACGAAAGCGTCCTCGAAGAAAGCCTTCTAGGGTGACAGTTACGTCAGTTTGCCGTGTTCAGCGTTGAAGGCGGCGTTGTAGGTTCTTTTGTGAGCCGCGCCAACCACGTAGGTTACTTCAGGCAGGAAAGTGACGCCTCTTAGCCGCCTCAAATCCTTAGTTACATCAGGTTCGGCGTCGTCAAACCAACACATAACATAACGGTCAGCCATGCCAGCTTCGGAGGACATGTAGTCTGCGTCACCCATGAGTGTGAAGAAATCCTGAATTTTCCCAGATAATTTGCCATCTTCAGGTTTTGTAATGGTAAGCTGCATTGCTCTTACGACGACAAAAGGGTCCGCTTCGTTAGGAGAGCGTTCTTTAAAGATGCATATAACAGGTTTTTTCCAGACAAAGTCGGGCAAAATAATCTCCTCAACAGGAAATAAGCAGCCAAGAGGTATATAACATTGATGCACCCGCATAAACAGAGCTAAAAAACTAAACAGCCATTTTTCTGGGCACCAAACCACATTAATTTAAGTTGACGAATAATTGAAACAGCAAGAAGGGCTAAAAGTGAGCGAAAATCAGGATATGTTTGTTCCAGTTTTAGACGAGAAGGAGCTCCAAGAGGGCTCTATGAAACTTGTAAAAATAGAGGGAATCCCCGTTCTGCTGGTTAAGGTGTCAGGCGAAATCTACGCTATTGACAACCGTTGCCCCCACATGGGTTGCGGTTTCTCCGGCGGCTCGCTGGACGGCAACATGATTATTTGTCCCTGCCACGACTGGCGCTTTGACCTAAAAACAGGAGAGTACGAAGAAGACAAAGATATGAAATTAGTAAAATACGAATGGAAAATAGAATCAGGAAAAATCTTGGTTAAAGTCGACGATGAAGAATGGTAACTACAGCCAGCAACAACGCCAATTGTGACCGCGAAGGCTTCAGGCATATAAGCTAAACCGATGTCGCCTACAGATAGGTAGTCGATCACCAGACTTCAAATTCGGTGAGTCCGATAAGGACCCGGGGTTCAATTCGCCGTGGGTGATGTCACTACCTTACTTTTCGTATAACCTTGTCCAAGCGCTCAGTGGCAAGAACCACGTCTTCAGGTTTCACTCCGATGGCGGCGTCGAGATTGATGTATGCGGTGAAGTATTCGGGGCAGCAAACGCCGAAGTCAGTTTTGTCCAAGGCTCTTGCGCCCATCACTCTGGATGCGAAAAGGGTTTTGCCGATTTTTTTTGCATTGCCCCCGCTTAGCGTCATGGCAACGGAAACGGGGTTGTAAACCTGAAGAATCCGCTCGGAATATTTCTCGGCCAAACGCGCCAAAGATTCCTCCAGCAGACGCCTGTTGGCTTCCTGTTCACTTCGGAGTTTCTCGTAGCCGTCTATACCAAGCGACAGAATTGCAGCTAAAAACTGGGCAACGGGAGCAGCAGAAGCCCGCCCAGCGTAGGCGCCCGAGATTTTGTCCAATAAGCCCTCGTTTGGCGATGCCACTATGGTTCCGCCAAGGGGGGTGAGGAAGTTTTTGTCGCAGCTTTGAATTATGGCATCTACGCGTCCAGCTGCCATTGCGCTGTTAACGAGCTTCATGATTTCGCGGCTTTGCACGCCGTATGCGTTGTTGATTATGTGGGGGACGTTTTTTTCTTGGGCTATTTTGGCGATTTCTTTTATGTTATCGGGTTCTCTGGGCGAGAAAAACGTGGTCGTCGACAAAATGGCGCAGGTGTTATCTGAAACAGCCTGTTCAACGTCGCCTTCGGGAACTCTAACTGAGTCACCGAAGATTTTTCCTTCCACAATTTTCTCTTTTAATCCAACAAGGCGAATAGCCTTTAGGGGAGAGTTATGGTCAATGCGTGGGTAAACCACCTCTGTTGCACATGTTGTGTCTCTGGCGACACTAAGCGCAAGCGCTAAACTCATCCCGGTAGCCGTCGGCAAAACCAAAGCTTTTTTGACACGGGAAACCCCGAACTGCTTGAGGGCGTCGGTTGCAAGCTTGTTAGCGAAGTAGTACAAAAGAGAGCCACCCGCAGCTTTAGGCTGAATCCCCGCTAAGTCTCCTGAGCTACCCACGCCATGATTGAACCCTGAAGCCAATTTGGAAACCAGAGGCGAAGCAACCCTGCCCATCCTTTCGCCAACACATGCCGCCTCGCTGTCCTTATCTGAATCCATAGAAGAAAACAGGTCAAGCAGCCGCGCAATCTGGGGGTCTTTCCAGCCGCGGTCAGGCACACGTCTCTGCTCAAAAAGCAGTTTGATGGGTTTAGATTCAGAAGTAAGCACCGTTAGCCCCCGCTCCAGCAGGTTCTTGGGAATTGTGTTCTTCAGTTTTTCAAACGGTATCACGGTTCTAGCCCCGCTTTCTCTAACCGATGTTAGGAATTAGCTTTTTTGGTTGATGCGGTCTCTGCAGAAGTCCCAGAAGACCTCCGCCGCTTTTAAGAGGTTTCGTCTGGGGCGTAGCAGGTATAGTTTGCGTGTGGAGTTCACGTTTTCAAGCTCAACAATCGCAGCTAAACCAGCCGCCTGAGCCCTCTTGGAGGCAATCGAGGACACGATGCTTATGCCTCTGCCTTCAGAAACCGCTGTAATCACTGACTCGGTACTTGCTAGCTCCAACGATATCTGTAGTTCTGAAGGTGAAGTCCCTGCTGATTGGAGGATGCGCTCTATTTCGGCTCTTGTGCCGGAGGTTTCTTCGCGGCTAATGTAGGGGTACTTGAAGATTTCTCGGAGCGGCACAGACTTGCGTCTGGATAGCTCGTGACTTCGGGGGACAATGAGCACAAGTTCCTCTTTGCCTATTTCAATGGCGTCAAACAATTCACCGTATTTCCCTACGCTGCCAGTTGCCGCGAAATCTACCTCGTTAGCCTGCAAACTCAACAGGCTGGTCACGCTATCCTCAGTTCTTATCCTGAATTTGATGTCAGGGTTCATTTTTTGAAATTCAGCAATCAGGCTAGGCAGCAAATGCTCCTCAGGTATGGTGCTGGCGGCGATTTTTATGACCCCTGCGAGTTTGTGTTTTACCTCAGAAATCTGCGCTTTTGCGTTTTGGATATCCTGAAGAATTTTCTCCGCGGTTTCTTGAAAGATGACGCCTGCATCGGTAACATCAACGCCTTTAGCTGTACGCTTGAGAAGCTGCGCGTCAAAGTACTCTTCCAACGCGGCAATGTGGTTGCTCACAGTCCCTTGGCTTGTTCTCAGCTCTTTAGCGGCTAAAGAGAAGCTACCTACCCGAGCCACCGTTAGAAACGTCTTCAAATACTCCAGTCGCATACTCCCGTTACCTCAACATTATCTGGAAATAGAGTCACTTAATTTTTCGGTAGGTACTTATATATTGTTTCTTCGGAAAGCTCGCCAAGCGTATAGATGAACGGCACTTGGTTGGGCGCGGGTGTCATGGAGAAAAAATCTGTTTTGGACGGGTTTATCGGGGTTTTATTGTTGGTTGGGGAAGACACAAACAAAAAGCATATCAATCAGGAAAATTAATACGCGGAATTAGAATTTCAAAAGGGAGAATGAAGGGAAAATGCAAAAGAAAATAACAATAGTAGTTGCCGGCTTAATCACCGGAGCATTGGCAGCCATCGCCCAAGTTTCTTTCAATGTCCTTCCGCCATACGCGTATGGAATATGTGTGGCTTGCCATGCCAGAGACTTAATAAACTGGCTAGTTAATCACGCAGCAGGATTGAACCTGTCCGTTGCTGGAGTTTCCGTTGCAGCCCCAGTGTTAACTGTAATCGGGTTAATTGTGGGCGCCTACATAGCTTCAGCGCGTAACCACGAATTCAAATTCAAAACCACCAAACACCCCCTCAAGTCATTCATCTACGGATTTCTTGTGATGGTGTTTGCCTTGATTCTCGGCGCTTGCCCCCTCAGAACAATCCTGAGAGTTGCATATGGCGACATCATCGCTGTAGTGGGTTTTGCAGCTATAGCGGTCGGGGTAATCATAGGTGCGGGACTCATTAAATGGAGTGCCCAAAGAGGGCTGAACCGCACGGGGGGCATGTAAATGGTGCAAATAGAAGTCCTGTTAGCAACTTTAGGTGCAGGATTAATCATCGGCTACGTCGCTCAAAGAGCACGCATGTGCTTTGTCGGAGGAATCCGAGACTACTTCCTCGTAAAAGACACCCATCTGCTCAAAGCGCCAGTTGCCTTCCTGATTGGAGCCGTCGCAATCTTTGGTGTTGCATACCTATTCTCCAGTGCCCCTGTATGGCCGTGGGCTGCAACCAAGGCGCTGCTGCCGATTCCAGGAGCTCCCTTGTCAGGCGCCGCTTCAACGCCCCTATGGACAAATGTTTTCCTTGCAGTGCTCGGAGGCGTAGGATTGGGGCTGTTTTCGGTTTTAGCTGGAGGCTGTCCGCTTAGGCAACACGTCATGGCTTCAGAAGGCGACAAAAGCTCAATTTCGTATTTGGGCGGGTTCTATGTTGGAGCAGTCGTGTTCACCGCAGTTATCCTACCATTCATAATCGATGTACTATAAGGGAGGTCTGAAAGTGAAAAGAGAAAACTTAGATGCAAGAGACAAAACCTGTCCGTGGCCAGTGCTGCTAACCAAAGAGAAGCTCAAAGGTCTAAAGTCGGGAGACATACTTGAGGTAACCGTTAACTATCAGCCCGCCAAAGAAAACGTGGAAAGAGTCGCTACAACCGCAGGCAACAAAGTCCTCGAAGTCAAAGAAGAAAAAAATCAGTTCACCATCGTCATCCAAAAGAAGTAGCACAACCGAACTTGCAGGTTTTGATGGAGCGAATAGGTTGACTAAAAAAGACAAAAGCGAAAAAGCAATTGTCCTGTTGAAAGACGTACGGGAAAGCATGAAAGCAGAGCGAATCCTGAAAACAGAGAAGTACGACGTGAAAGTTGTGGCACCCCCGCCTGAAGTGAGAATCGGCTGCGACTTAGCCATAGAAATCAGCCTCGTGGACGGCTTCGGAGTTGAAAACCTCCTCAAAAGCAACGGCATCAACCCGATTAACGTGGTTCCCTTAAGCAACTTGCAGCTAAAGCCGCTGGAAATAATCAAAGAAGTAGACTTCGGAGACTACGTGATGGTCAAAGCAGGACACATGAAACTAACGTATGAAAAGCAAAGCGGGGAAATCGTCAACGTCTCAGGGGGCGGTTGCCCAGACATCCCCTTTTTGGCGCTCAGCATGGTCGGCAAAACCGTAACAGACACCAAACGACCCGACGAACTTGGCTATACGCTCTGCGCGTTCATGCTGGAGAAAGCCTACGAGAGAGCACTACAGAACTACAGGAAGAAACAGCCATGATAGTCGTTGTAGGCACAATCCCCATTAAAGACATGCCGTTAACAACGGACTTCTGCGAATACAGCCACGAAAAACTCAAAGGGGGCAATCTGGACCTGCCGCTTATCAACGGAACAAGCGCGCTAGTCGCAACCGCAGCCGCAGCATGCAACGCATTAGAACTCCCAAAGCCGTACGCTGTCCTTGCAGGCGACATAGGCACAGGCGAAGGAAGCAACCTGATTTACAGGTTTCTGCGTGAATCCTTTAAACCAACTTCAGAGAAAACCGTCATCACAATGCACTACATAAAACCCAACGTCCTATACGCCAGAGACGCCGTCAAAGCCCTAAAAAAACGCGCAAACACCACGTTGATTGCTGACGCGGGCTCCATGTACGTTGCCAAAGCAGCGGGGTTAGCAAAAGACTTTGACCTGTTCACTCCTGATTCTGGAGAGATGGCTTTTCTGGCAGACCCTGAAGCGATGCATCCAGCTTACGTGCGCAGCTTCATCTTTGACGCCGTAAACGATGTCCCCGCGTTAATCCAGCAAGCCTACCAAAACGGCAACGCCGCCAAAGCTCTGCTGGTAAAGGGAGTCACCGACTATATCGTGGATGAAGGCAAAATAGTTGCTGAGGTTTCTGAGCCATGCATTCCAGCATTGGAAGCAGTAGGCGGAACGGGCGATACACTTGTCGGAATCGTCTCTGCCCTGATTGACTCAGGCTACAGCATAACCAACGCAGCAACCATAGCGGCTAAAGCAAACAGGCTCATGGGCACATTGGCTAAACCTAATCCCGCCACGAAGGTGTGGGAAATGATTCGGTTTATCCCAGAAGCGCTCAGAAAAGCAGAAGAAACATTGGCTTCAGAATAGACGCGCAGCCCGCGTTATTCCTCTTTTTTATTCAGGTAACTTGGCGCTTTTGTTGATGTTTTGGAAAAAACTTATATCAGTAGCGCTGATAGACTCTATTAGAAAATTTAGAGGCAGATGTTTATGGTTAACTTCACAGTGTTAATTAACGAATCACCCATAGCTAAAGAACGCGCGTTCACAGGACTTCGGTTCGCAACAACATGCGTACTTGAGGGACATAAAGTTAATCTTTTCTTGATGGAGAACGGCGTTTATTTGGCAAAGAAGGGACAGAACCCATCTTCTGACGCCCCAAACCTGCTCGTGTATCTGGAAGAGTTGATTAAAAGCAACGTGGAAGTGAAAGCTTGCGTCGTCTGCTGCCAAGCCCGAGGCTTAGCTGAAAGCGACTTGATTCCAGGCGTCAAAATTGCCTCTATGCATGAACTGGTTGAGTGGACAGCCACCACCGACAAAACAATAGTGTTCTAGTGATGAAGTTGGAAAACGAAAAGCTTGAAGTTAAAGGCAAAGTCTGCCCTATGCCCATTCTGCTAATCAAACGTAAGCTGGAAAGCGTGCAGTCAGGGCAGGTTCTTGAGGTAATCGGAGACTGCGGTCCAGCGTTTGATAATGTGCAGCGTTGGGCAAAAAACGCGGGGCACGAAGTGGTGGAAGCGTCAAAATCGGGCGACGAGTTCAACATCAAGATACGGAAACAATAAAGGCGTTAGCCTCAGCCTTTGTGCGCGCCTTTTGGGTGTCCGCTTTGGATTGTTAAGCGCCTCGAATCACCACCACATATTTAGTTTTTTAATATGTAACATCAAAAATTTTAATAGTTACTTGCTTGCTGAACCCACACATAGGCAGAGTGGTAGTATGGCAGAAAAATATGTTAATTTATGGAAAAGCTTAGATATTGACCTTGAGAAACACAACCAGCTTCTGGCGGTTTTACCCCAAATCTACACCGACCTGGTTTTGTCTCAGAAAAACAGACCAAAAAAGATGGATTACTTTGACTTTGTCATCTCCGAAATTCACGGCCTCAGAGTTGAAGAATTAGTTAAGCTTCGAGGCGAAGGAAATAAAATAATCGGTGCCTTCTGCTTGTATGCTCCTGAAGAACTTGCATACGCGGCAAACGCCACCATGGTGGGCTTATGCGGAGGCGCAGACTTTTCGATTCCTGATGCAGATGCGGTTTTGCCCCGAAACCTGTGTCCACTCATTAAATCCTTCTACGGCTTCAAAATCGGCTTGACCTGCCCGTATTTCCAGTGCTGCGACATGCTGGTTGGGGAAACCACATGCGACGGCAAAAAGAAAGTCTACGAACTTTTGAACGAGCATGTCCCAACCTACATTATTGAGGTGCCCCATAAACCCGACACTGTACAAGGCAGAAGCCTGTGGCTGAAGGAACTTGAAGAGTTCAAAACGCAACTGGAAAAACTGACGGGTAACAAGATAACCGCCGAAAAACTCAAGGCATCAATCGAGTTGATTAACGACAAACGTAAAGCCCTCAAACGATTAGCCGAACTGCGAAAAGCAACCCCCGCACCAATCAGCGGCTTAGACGCCTTAATCGTCACCCAAATCGGCTTTTACGACGACGTAAAACGGTTCACCGCCAAAGTCAACGAACTCTGCGACGAGTTAGAGGAGCGCGTGAAAAACGGCGTCGGCGTCACCGACAAGAACGCCCCGCGGCTTATGGTTTCAGGCTGCCCGATGGCTGTGCCTAACTGGAAGTTGCCCAGCATCGCCGAATCTGCAGGCGCCTCAATAGTCGTCGAGGAAAGCTGCGTTGGAACCAGATACTTCACTGACATGGTGGAGCCCAAAGGCGACAGCCTAAACGATATGCTTGAAGCATTAGTTGAGAAGTACGCCAAGATTCCCTGCGCCTGCTTCACACCCAACGACGCCCGCATAGAAAGCATCGACAAATTAGCCAAGGACTTCAAAGTCGAAGGCGTCGTGTACTATACGCTGCAGTTCTGCCACAGCTACAACGTTGAAGCCGTAAAAGTCGGCAAAGCACTCAAATCCGAAGGCGTGCCAATGCTGAAAATCGAAACCGACTACACCATGGAAGACGCTGAGCAAATCCGCACAAGACTTGAAGCGTTCCTTGAGATGATTCGAGGCAAAAAATAACCGTTCCCTTTTTCTTCCTTTTTGTTTTGTTTACTGTTTAGGTTGAGTCGAATTGGCGGTAGCAGGCATTGATGCGGGTTCAGCTACAACGAAAGCTGCAATCGTGAAAAACGGAGAACTATCAGCGTATGCTATCGTGCCGACGGGCGCCAACGGAAGAAACGCTTCTGCCAAGGCATTAGAAGAAGCATTAGCGCTTGCAAAACTTACCCGCATAGACTTAACCAAAATCGTTTCAACGGGGTATGGCAGAAGAAATGTAGAGTTCGCTGAAAATGCAGTCACAGAGATCACTACACACGCGAAAGGCGCTAAAACGCTGTTTCCGTCTGCCATGACCATAATCGACATCGGGGGACAAGACAGCAAAGTCATAAGCCTTGACGAGGACGGACGAATAAACAATTTCGTGATGAACGACAAGTGCGCCGCGGGAACAGGCAGGTTTCTTGAGGTTATGGCTCGAACGCTGGAGGTTGCCCTGCAAGATTTAGGCAAGCTGTCCATATCAGCCGAGAAACCTGCAAAAATCAGCAGCATGTGCACCGTTTTTGCTGAGTCTGAAGTGGTTTCCCTGATTGCCCAAGGTGAGAAGAGAGAAGCGATTATCGCGGGGCTACATGAAGCAATTTCAAAACGTATTGCGGGGATGGTTAAGCAGGTTGGGTTGAGGCGTGAAGTGGTCTTCACGGGTGGAGTTGCCAAAAACGTAGGTATGAAGGCAAGCTTGGAGCGGGTGTTTGGTTTAAAGATTAATATCCCCGCAGAACCTCAAATAATAGGTGCCTTTGGAGCAGCATTGATAGCGGAAGAGGGCACCATTATAAGTTAAGGGCGAAAAACATGGAGTACAGGCTCACCAAAGTTGTGCCAGTGCACGGCTGAAGCTGCAAGCTCCCACAGTACCAGCTGGATAAACTTCTCGCCAGTGCAGGCGTATTCATTGCGCCTTCACCTGAGTTGTTAGCTGGGCCATGGGAGAACGCCAGCGTCGTAAAGGTAAACGAAGACGTTGCGGTACTCAACACGCTGGACTTTTTTACGCCCATCGTAGATGAACCTGAAATCCAAGGCAGAATCGCAGCCAGCAACGTCACCAGCGACATCTACGCCATGGCGGTGCCCAAAATCGTAACTGTACTATCCATCATGGCTTTCCCCGAAAACATGCCTAATGAACTCGCAGTCGGCATGCTAAAAGGGTTCGCAGATTTCTGCAGAGAAATGGACGCACCACTTCTGGGGGGACACACCATCAGAAACCCCTGGCCGATAATCGGGGGAGCCGCAACAGGCGCAGGTCACCCCAAGAAAATTATGTACACCCGCGGCTCAAAGCCCGGCGACAAGCTAGTTTTAACCAAGCCGTTGGGGGTTCAGCCTGCCATGGCGGCGTATCGCATGCGTAAAGAGGAGGACGGATTAGAGTTCCTCCAGGATATCCCAGAGGATTTGGTGGAGGCAGCAGTTTCAGGCGCAATTGAGTTGATGACGACATCAAACAAGCCCGTTGCCGAGGTGATGCAGCAGATTCCCGTACACGCCGCCACAGACATAACAGGGTTCGGCTTGAAGGGACACGCAGAAAACATGGCAAAACTCAGCGATGTCGATATCATCTTTGACTGCCTACCGGTGCTCCGCGGCACGCCTGCTTTGACGGATTTGTTTGGGTACCCATTAATGGAGGGGGAAGCAGCAGAAACCGCAGGTGGTATGCTCATAGCCGTTGCCGAAAAGGATTTGAATGACCTGCTGGATGCGCTGGAAAAGCGAAAGGTGAGGCATTTTGAAGTTGGCTACGTTAAAGAGGGCTCTGGAAACGTAAAAGTAGCCGAGAAAGTGAAAGTTATAGAAGTATAAAAAAGATAGCCCAAGATTACCGGGGTAATCAAGGGGGCTTACAGATTCTTGACTGCTGTTTCGAACTCTGCAGCAGCTTCTTTTGGTTTTCCTTCGCGGTTATTGATAACTCTGAAGGGGGCAGCTGAGTAAACGCTGTAGACGAGAGCGGCGTCTCTTTCCAGGGTTTGAATGAACTTAACTTCTTGGAGGTCATTGATATCTCTGTTCCTGACTGTTCCCTGATCCTTCTTGCGTCGATTAAGTAGCTCTTGAGGTTCAGATTCTATCACGACAAAAAGGTCAGGCTTTAGGGCTTTCAGCAACGCGAAGTTCAGTCCGGGGAGCATCCCTGACTTGGTTGAAACGAGCGCATGTGTATCAATTATGACATCTTTTTTGTCGGTGGCTTCTTTGAGTTTTTTGAAGGCTTTGCGCTGGATTTGCCTGAAAGTTTCTGTTTGGGAGTCACGTCGTATTGCGTCTCTATCGGTCTGCCCAGTTGCTTCTTCGCCGATTGATTTAATGAAGTCCCCCAGCACGATGTAGTCGAAGGTTTTGAGAAAATCGGAGTTTTTGATTACGGTAGATTTTCCCGTGCCCGACAAGCCTAACACGAAGATTCTTCGTGTCATTGCTTGCTAGCCCCCTCCTCCTCGATGTCGCAGAGTGTCTCTTTGGATTCTCGTTTCGTGAGCAATATTGCCCCAGCTACTATTCCTATCATCACTATTGACAGGATAATGGATGCTACGGGGATTTGTAGTCCAGTGTTGGGGATTTCCCAAACGAGTAGGTCCCTTAAAGAGAGAACTGCACCAGAGAACAGCAGCGAAACCAAATTAATCACCTTAATCATCGGATTCAATGCAGGTCCAGCAGTATCCTTCAGTGGGTCGCCGACGGTGTCACCTATGATGGAAGCCTCATGGTTCTTGGAGCCTTTGCCGCCGTAGTGACCTTCTTCGATTCTCTTTTTCGCGTTGTCCCAAGCGCCACCGGAATTCGCCATGAACACTGCCAGCAGTTGTCCAGTTAAGATTACGCCTGCTAAGAAGCCGCCCCAAGCCGTGGCGCCAAGCAATGTGCCAACGATGAGAGGCGTTAGAATAGCAATTATCGCTAAGCCCGCGAGGTCTCGTTGGGCTGCAGAGGTGCATATTGCAACGACTTTAGCGTAGTCAGGGAGTTTTTTGCCTTCCATTATTCCAGGCATTCGGAATTGTTTTCGAACTTCCTCGATTATCTTGCTTGCCGCTCTAGTGACTGCTTTTATAGATATGAAACTGAACAGAAACGGAAGCGCCCCGCCTATCAGTAGCCCAACAAAAACCAAGGGGTCAGTAGCCATGTCGAGTTTCACGCCTAGCGTTTCTGTGAACGCTGAAAACAGTGACACCGCAGCTATAACTGCAGAGGCGATGGCGAGTGCTTTCGTGATTGCTTTTGTTGTGTTGCCTGCAGCGTCCAAGTCAGCTAGCACTTTGCGGGGTTCCCCTTCAATGCCAGCCATTTCGCCGATGCCGTTTGCGTTGTCAGCTATGGGACCGAATGTGTCCATGGCAACGTTGTTACCTGTATGAGTGAGCATACCTATGCCTGCAAGTGCGACCCCGTAAAAGGCAAACAGGATACCTGCGCCTGTCCAAATCAGCATTGAAACGACAATTGTTGCGGCAATCATCAGAATCGTCCACACTGTGCTTTCAAAACCTAAGGCTATACCCTGCAGGATAACGTTCGCGGGTCCCGTTTTAGTTGTTGCTGCCACTGCCTTAACGGGGTTATTGTCGCAGCTTGTGTAATAATTGGATATCTTGTTGAAACTCATGGCTAAGATTATGCCCATTGTGGTTGCCAAGAAAACGCGGATGTCATTCACGTAGAATATGGACAGCATCAGAAAACTAACTATCGAAATTACACTTGAAAGGTCATATGAAAGGTCCATAGCCTTGAAAGCGCTGCCTTTAGTTAAACGGTCAGGCCATTTAGAAACGGCATACGTGCCTACAATTGTGCTCACAACACCTATACCGCGCACCAAAATGGGGAAGACAATCCATTTTGCGTCGAAAACGGGTCCGAGTGTGGCTATGGATAAACCTAAAATCAACGCAGAAACCATCGTTACCTCGTAGGATTCGAAGATGTCTGCAGCCATGCCTGCGCAGTCACCAACGTTGTCCCCGACAAGGTCAGCCACGACAGCTGCGTTTCTTGGGTCATCTTCAGGAATGCCCTGTTCTACTTTCCCAACTAGGTCTGCGCCCATGTCAGCGGCTTTAGTGTAGATGCCTCCGCCGACTCTCATGAATAACGCCAGCAACGTGCCGCCGAAACCGAAACCCAGCAGAACATCAGGCGAATGATCCACGTATATCAAAAAGATGACGACGCCGCCCAAGAGCCCTAAACCGTCAGTTAACATGCCAGTGATTGTTCCCGTGCGATACGCTATTTTGAGCGCCTCGCGGAAGCCTTTCTTTGAGGCTTCTGAAACACGTATGTTTCCTTGCACAGCCATGTTCATTCCGACGTAGCCAACCATAGCTGAAAAGAAGGCGCCAATCAGGAATGCACCTACCCGTCCTATAGCTATGAAAAACGGTTGGTCATCTACGGATGCTGAGAAGAACAGAAAAATTCCAAGGATACCTATGAACAGGATTAAGGATTTGAACTGGACTTTAAGGTAGGCGTTTGCGCCTGATTTAATGCCGTTCCATACGTCAAGCACTTTCCCGGAACCCATGCGTTCTCGCAGAACTTGCCGTCGCAGAAGCAGAGCATAAAACAGTGCTGCAATGGCGATTCCAACAACGGCGTAAAGCGCCGAAAGTTCAAAGGGGGACAGCAGAGATGTCATGCGTGGTTCCTGCTCCTCGTGCGGATTATGTTTTTCAAATCAGTGGTGTAAGCCGCAGTGGGCTTTTTTGTTGGGTGTTTATTTTCGCATTTTTTTAGACTAACCTTTGATTCAACCATTTTTCTCCCTTAGCCTTTCCGTTGTTATTCCAGCCACATGGAGCATCCTTCACAATGAACTGGTTTTCTTTTTATGTCACCAAGCAGCTTAATTTGCAATTCAAGGCAGCTTCTCCATTCGCAAAATTGCCCTGAGCACTTCCGGTTAATTTTCAGTTCCACCTCAGCGCCCCTACTCTTGTTATCGTTCTTCATAAACTCATCTCCCCACATACACACACTGAAATTGTTTCAAAAGCATCAAAACATTCAGAAATCATAAGTTTTAATTCATAGTTGCAATAGGAGTACTTTTCAAAAAGCATATTTGAACTTAATTCAACAAAGTCAAGGCATAAGTCAGATAAACAAACGTTAGGAGCGTCTACAGAGAAAAATGGACATGCATATGCTGCGGCTTCCCAGAGATTATCTTTTTTGTGGTTAACAAAAAAATCAAAAACACAAACAAACTCATCAATGCGCGGCTTCATCGCCGCGCTCACGGACAGCACCCCTTCGGCAAATTCACAGCGACCGCCAGGGGGCTTTGTCTGTTTTTGTGTACAGGGTTTATTGTTTTGGCGGTGTTTTTGGGGTTTTGGTGAAGAACAGAGAGGTGATTGAGAAGGCAAAGTAACAGGAGGTTCTTTAGGATGTTGTAGGGGTGTTCTGAGTTTGATTGTGTCATGGTTTGTCCTTTGCCTTCTTTATACAGTACATATTGATTATGCGCGCATATACAATATATACATATAAAAAGTTTACTGCGAGAGTTTAAGAAAAACAACACCAATCACCCAAACAACACAATATATATTCGGTGAACATTGTACTATCTCAGTAACCACAAACCGATGGGAAAACCATGGAACGAAAAGTTATGTCCTTAGGCAAATCATCTTTAGTCATATCTCTGCCACATGATTGGATGCAAATAAACGACCTGAAGAAAGGAGACAGCGTGTCCTTCATTATCCAAGGCGACCGCTCTCTGGTAGTTTACCCAAGCAGCCAAAAAAAGGCAGAGTCAAGGGAAATAACCTTAAACATAGGCGAAGATGAAGAAGAAATACTCATCAACCAAAAAATTTTGGGATCTTTCCTCAACGGATACACTGGCATCCGACTGATTTCAGAAAAAATCTTCAACATCCCGCAAGCAAAGGCAATTCGGAACATGGCGGGAAGGCTCTTCATGAGAGTCATGGAATCAGATTCTAAAAGAGTATACATGCAAAGCTTAACGGATGAATCACAAGCCTCACTTGAACAGGCAATACAGCGAATGCATTTGATTTCAAGGTCCATGTGTGAAGGCGCAGTCAGCGCCATAAAAAGAAGAGACACTGCTTTGGCGAAGTCTGTCTACAGCCTTGACGATGACGTGGATCATTTCGCGTTTTTCATCCTCAGAATCCTGCGCAATGCAGCTCAAAATCCCATGCTTGCAAGCGAGCTTCACATAGAACCCTTGGATTGCATGGATTATCAGATACTTGTTTACAGAATGGAACACGCAGCGGATTACGCCGCAATCATCGCTCGCAACGTAATAATGATTGAAGGAAACAAGCAGAAAATCCCCGATGACCTATCAGACCTCATCGTAGCCACCGCAATTGAAACAATCGATTTATACGTCAAAGCAGTAACCGCCTTCTTCTCCCGAGATGTTCTTTTCGCCGTTGAAATCATGAAGAGCCAACAAAGAATGGAGAAGCTCTACATCGAAATCGCATCAAAAACGTTCACAATTGAACAAAAAAGCCCTGAACTGGTCTGCGCCATCTGCACCCTTCGCGACAACATTAGAAGAATCGCCCACTGCGCTCTAAGCATAGCAGAAGTTGCCGTAAACCGAGCCTTCAAAATGAAACCTCAGGAAGCACCAGAAGAATCTGACCTGCAGTAAACGAAAAGGAAGCCCCTGGTTAGTCAACTCCTTTCAGGGATCCATTGAAGGAATTGACCAAGGGTTATGGGGCTTATCGGGTTAGGGAGTTATGTATGCTGTGAGCGGCTTTTTTACCTGACCCCATGGCGCTTATGACTGTGGCTTCGCCTGTTGCCACATCGCCTCCTGCGTAGACAGCGTCAAGGCTAGATTGACCAGTGTCTGTGTCGACTACGATTATGCCGTTTTTTGTGGTGTTCAGACCCTGTGTGGTGCTCTGGATAATCGGGTTGGGGGTTCGCCCGATAGCGACGATTACTGTATCAACGTCCATGACTACTTCTGACCCTTTAATCGGAACAGGATGCCTTCTTCCTGACTCGTCTGGTTCCCCAAGCTTCATGGCTATATATTCCATGCCTGTCACTCTGCCTTGTTCGTCACCCAGAAACCGAGTGGGAGAAGCAAGAAACTTGCAGGTGATTCCTTCTTCTTCCGCGTGCAATATCTCCTCTAATCGGGCAGGCATTTCGCCTCTGGAACGGCGGTAAACCAAGCAAACACTCTCCGCGCCCAGCCGTAACGCGCTACGCGCAGAATCTAACGCCACGTTACCACCGCCGATAACCGCAACTTTTTTTCCGACCCGTATGGGCGTTTTGAACTGGGGGAACTTGTAGGATTTCATGAGGTTTACGCGTATGAGAAATTCGTTGGCGGAGTAAATACCGTTGAGGTTTTCGCCAGGAACCCCCAAGAACTTTGGCAGCCCAGCGCCTGTTCCTATGAAAACGGCGTCAAAGCCTTCCTCCAATAGTTCGTCTATGGTAAACAGGCGGCCAATAAGGGAGTCAGTACGCAACTCTACGCCTAGGGCTTTTATGTAGTCGACTTCGGCTTGGACAATTTTTTTAGGAAGCCTAAACTCTGGAATGCCATAGACCAATACGCCGCCTGCAACATGAAGCGCCTCATAAACGACCACTTTGTAGCCGCGTTTGGCTAAATCAGCGGCAACGGTTAATCCTGCGGGACCAGCCCCTAGAACTGCAACTTTTTTGCCGTTCAAAGTCTGCGGTTTCGGAATGGTTAGGGGTTTCGTGAGTTCAAGGTCCGCTACGAATCGTTCTAGGCGTCCAATGGAAACGGCATCGCCTTTCTTGCCCAGCACACAGTATTTCTGGCATTGCTCCTCTTGGGGGCAAACTCTGCCGCATATGGCAGGTAAGCTGTTTTTTTCTTTCACCTTTCGGATGGCATCAGCGTATTTGTGTTCTGTTATTAATTTTATGAATGCAGGTATGTCTACGTTCACGGGGCACCCCTGTACACATTGGGGATTAGGGCAGGTTAGGCATCGTGAGGCTTCTGCTAAGGCTTGCTCTTCCGTGTAGCCTTTGGCGACTTCGCTGAAATTGTTAATCCGCTCGGCTGGTTTTTGACTGGACATTGGAATAGCTTGCCAGCGGTTCTGGAGTTGCTGTTGCTGCATTAGTGCTGGTGGCAAGTGCATTTACCTCCCAGTGGGTTGAGATGTTGAATGATTGACTTTTCTTCAGGCACGTAGCCTTTTAGGCGCTGCATTAATTCTTTGAAATCAACTTGGTGCGCATCGAACTCTGGACCATCCACGCAAGCAAATTTGGTTTGGTTTGCAACGGCGACTCTGCAGGCACCGCACATTCCCATGCCGTCCACCATTATCGGGTTGAGGCTGACAATTGTTTTGATTTTGTAAGGTCGAGTTACATCCGAGGCTACTTTCATCATTATAGGAGGACCAATAGCGTAGACAGTGGCAAAGCCGTAGTTTTTATCAATGAGTGTTTTCAAAACGTCACTGACAAAGCCTTTGTGCCCTTTTGAGCCGTCATCTGTGGAAATAAAGAATTCGTCGGAAACTTTTGCCATTTCTTCCTCTAACAAAAGCAGTTGCTGGTTTCGGGCTCCGATTATAGAGATTACGGTGCTGCCTGCTTCTTTCAATGCCTTAGCTATTGGATAAGCTGCTGCTGTGCCGACGCCGCCGCAAACCACCGCGACCTTGCCGTAGTTTTTTATTTCGCTGGGTTTTCCCAGAGGTCCTGCTATGTTGAGGATTTCGTCTCCGACGGTGAGTTTTCCGAGTTCGATTGTGGAGTATCCAACTTCTTGGAAAATTAGGGTAATTGTGCCATCGTTATCCCATGTGACAAGTGTTAGGGGGATTCTTTCGCTGTCTTCGTGTACCCTGAGTATGACGAATTGTCCGGCTTTGGCTTTTTGGGCGATTTCAGGGGCGAGTACTTGTATCTGTTTGATGTTAGACGCTAAGTCTTGTTTTGCGATAATTTTGTGGGTGTTTGTTTTCGTTTCAGCTTTTAGTTGAGTTGCAGGTTTGGATTTGGACATTTTTACGCCTCTGCAATGATTATACGATGCTATATCGTATTTACCAGTATATACAATACATACAAATGGCGTGTATAAAAACCTTGCCAAACCAAACAAACCAACAAACCATCACTCACCCACAAACCAAATCCAACGCAAAACACAAACACAACACAAAAAAACCATCGGCAGGCGGAGCGGTAAGCTTAATTGCTTTTCGGGACAAAGGATTCTCTTGTGGATGTGGCTGTGGTGCGTACTTTGAGTTATGCAATTAAGCTTTGGATGATTAACGAGGCGGGAGAGTCAGTTTTTGGGAATGGCTTAGCTGAACTGCTGGAGGAAATCGACAAAACCCACTCTATGCTACAGGCAGCCCAAAACCTGAAGATGTCATACCGCTACGCACTACACAGAATCACACTTGCAGAGAAACGACTTGGCGAGCTGCTGGTAAACAGAAGCCGAGGAGGAGCAAAAGGCGGCGGCTCCTCAGAAGTCACACCGTATGGCAAAAAACTTGTTGCGAGGTACCGTAAGGCGCAAGCAGAAATAGATGCGACCCTGAAGCGGCTGCCTTGAAAGTTTACAAGCGCACCCTTGAATGCTTTTTGATGGGTGTGTTTTGGGTTATTTGATGCGAAAGTTTATTTTCGCCGATGTTACAAACTTGTAATATCGATGCAGCATGAAAATAGAAACCGTGAAAGTGCGGGCCAGTGCGGGTAAACGGGCGACGGTTGATTTGGTTGTTATGGCGCTTTTTGCTAGTTTGGGTTTGGCGTCTAAGAATGTTATTCATCCTCTTGTTGCCACGTTGGCGGGTCCGTTGTATATTCCTACGGGGGCGTTGGCGGGCGGCTTTTACATGATGTGGCCTGTGTTGGCGTTTGGTTTTGTGCGTAAAATCGGGGCTGCTACGGTGACTTCGCTGACTCAAGCATTCATCAGTTTGCTTTTGCCGTTTGGCAACTTTGGGCTGCTCTCGTTTGTCATTTACCTTGCACCGGGGTTAGCCATCGACGGGTTCTTTTTGCTGTCAAGACACAAGGCGTGTTGCGCGGCCTGTTGTATGGGTGCGGCGGCGGTGGCTAATGTGGTGGGGACGGTTTTGGTGGGTATGCTGATTCTGGTTCTGCCGGAGGTTGTGTTGCTGTTCATTGCGTTGGTTGCGGCGGTAAGCGGCAGTTTAGGCGGAGTGCTGGCGAACATGCTTTTGGTTAGGACCCAAAAACTTGGATTAAGAAACAGTGGAGGTTAAAAAATGAAGAAAGCAAACAAAATCGCGTTAGTTGCATTGGTTGTTTTGGTTTTGGTGACGGTGCCCGTCTACGTTTACATGAGGCAGAACTCTGGAACTGAAGGAAGCATCCTCATCAAAGGCAAAGTGGGAAATCCAGGAAACTTCACGTACAGTCAACTGGAAGGGTTTGCGCCTGTTACGGTGCAGGTTACGTTGAGTTCCAGCGGCCACGCGCAGGATAACGGTGTCTTCAACTATACGGGTGTTCCGCTGGGGGTGGTGCTTGAAGAGGCAGACGCCTTCGAAAACGCCACTTCAGTGTACCTGCAGGCGGCAGACGGTTACGGCACAACCATCCCCATCGCAGACGCCAAAGCCGCAAACACCATCTTGGCTTACCAAAAAGACGGCGCGGCGTTAACGGCGCTTGTGGAGGGAGGCGAAGGACCCCTACGGCTAATCATAGGCAACGACCAATTCGCTCAACGTTGGATCCGAGGCGTATCAATAATTGATGTCCGCTGAAGGGACAGCTACTTTTTTGCTACCTTAATTTTTATCTCTTTTATTTCGGGAATGCCCTCAAGCGATAAAAGCATGTTTTCCAAAACGTTCTGCAGGAACCGCTGGGGGAACTCTTTAAGCGGAATTCGGACCCCGTTAACCTCAAGAACAAAGGCTTCTTTGCGGGGCAACACGCAGCCTTCAGCTTTGGCGTCGCCTCTAACCATGGCTTTTGCCATTTCGTAGCAGTTGGGGTATCCGCATTCGCCGCAGTGAGGCAGGGCAGGCAGCTTTTCAAACGCTTTCTGCTCCACAAGGTCAGCAAGCTTTGCTGCGTCTCGGATGCCACTTAGCAGAGGAATCTGGAGTTGGGAGGCTTTGCTTGTTTCCTCTGGTGAATCCGCTATGATGCCTGAGACGGCGATGGCTAAGCCGTCTGCGAAGGCGGTGGCTTCGTCTGCGGTTTTGGCGGCGATTATTTTCGGCAGGGTTTTTTCGGCTTCGAAGCCTTCCAACAGCACAAAGTCCATGCCATGCAGGTAATCCAGCGTTTCTTGTATGCCGAGGCGGCGTTTGATGAAAACTACGGTTTCTTCGCGTGGAACTGCCACGACGGCGTCGGCGCCTGCCGCTGTGTACCTGTCGGTTTCGGTTTCTGGCGTGTCCAAGGTGGGGATGCGCACCATCTCTTTCACGGCGCCTACGCGATATCCTCGGCTTTGAAGTTGCCGTGTGATGTTTTCGATTAGGGTGGTTTTTCCGGAGTGTTTTCCGCCGACAACTGCAACCAGCTTAGGCATCTGTTTTTCACCTGCCTGTTACTGTAAAGGAACAGTGTAATATGCTGTTGGGTGCGGGGCAATCGCGTTGTTTATTAGAGCCAGTGGAACTGACTCTTCAGAGGGAGCGTGACTGCATGGTTTTAGTTGTCGCTGCCGTGGGAACAAGCGGTTCAGGTAAAACGACCACGCTGGAATATTTAATTTCGCATCTTTCCGCAGAAGGCTACAAAATCGGGTCCATAAAGCATGTTCACCACGAAGGCTTCACGATGGATAAGGAAGGCACCAACACGTGGAGGTACGCCAAAGCAGGGTCAAAAGTGATTGTTGCCATCTCACCTGAAGAAATTGCCATGTTAAAGAAAACCGACGCGGCGCTAAACGATTTGGACCAAGTCATCGCGTTGCTGGAACGGGAGCAGTTGGATGTTGTTTTCATCGAGGGATTCCACAGCCTTATAGCGAAAAGAACCGATGTCCCAAAGATAATCACGGCTGAGGATGAGGCGAACTTGAAGCGGACGCTGGAGGGAACTGCGGAGCCGATTCTTGCGGTTACAGGCGTTATTTCTCAGAATAAACCTCAGATAAGCGGATTCAGCATCCCCATACTTGACTTGAAGACGGACGGAAAACAGCTTCTGCAGCTCATAAAGGGATACCTGAAAGCCAAGCCGCAACAGTCGGGAAAAACTGTCAAGTAGGAAACTGACATGACGACGCGGGCTGCACTTATCCTTGCTGGGGGAAAAGCTCGCCGATTCCAGCTAAAGCAGGAGGAGTGGCGGGACAAGGCGCTTGCGGAGCTTTTTGGGAAGCCCCTGCTGGTTCACGTCGCCGAGAACGCCAGCGGAATCGTGGATGAAATTGTTGTCTGCGTCAATGACGAAGCACGGAAAAACCAGTATGCTGACGCGTTGGAGAAGCATCATGTGGGCGGCGTGAAGCTGGTTGTGGACGAGAAAATCAGCCACATAAGCGGTCCCAACGTGGCAATTATGACGGGGCTAAAAGCGGCAAGTGCGGATTTTTGTGTGACGCTTCCCTGTGACATGCCCCTGATTAAGCCCAAAATCGTCAAGTACCTGTTTGACGCCTCGGAAGGCGCGCAGATAACGGTGCCTATGTGGCCAAACGGCAGAATCGAAACGCTTGTTATGGGTTTGGAAAGAGTTAGTGCCCTAGAAGTTACAGAAACGCTTTGTAGGCTGCGGCGTCCCCGCTCCGACGACGTGGTGAGGGGTGCAGAGGAGGTTTTGTTTGTTTCGCCTGTGGGGGAAATGCGGTCGTTTGACCCTGAGTTGAGGAGCTTTGTGAACATCAACCGCCAAGACGACTTATCCAAGCTGCAGACGCGCCCCGCAAAAGGCAGCATAACAAGAAACTTCAAAGCCACCTTAGGCGCCCTAATGGTGCCCCAGCTCAGACGCCTACAAGAAGCCGCCGCCCTAAGCTACGAACACAACTTCAAAGAAGCCTCAACCGCCTTTTCCGCATGCGCCGCCGAACTGGAAAAGCAGCATCAATCGCCGTTTTGGGCAGGCATAAGCCGCGAAAACGAAGCAGAAACCCTGCTGGCGTGGGCTCAACGGCAAGAAACACCTGAAAACGCAGCTGAATTAGACTGCGAGGGCAAAGACGCCTTTTTAGCTGCCGCCGAAAACTACCGATGGGAAGCAAAAATGCACTTTGCAGGACAATGCAGATTCCTTGCGGAACGCGCGTGGGCAGACAAAGCATGGTGCGAAAGCTGGGTCATGGGCAAAGCAGGACACATCGAACGATACCCACCAAAATACTAACCCCCAACTGCGTGTTTCCTTTGGCAGCCATTTTTTGTTTCAACATGCTAATGACACGGAAAAACGCCAATAGCGACCTCCCCCTATAGATTTCTGCAACAAAGCAATATCAAACGCCAAAAAGGTCTGCGGTTCCTTCTCTCAAAACACTTTTTTCCCCATTACCCTCGCCTCCTCGTTTTCTGCATAAATTGGCTAATAGCATCCAAATATGAGAACTCCAACTTGAACACAAGTTAAAAGTCAAAAGGAATGTTGTCAATCAAACAAAAGGGCAGAATCGTCCTTGTCTCGATTTCTATACTGTGGTGTTAAAACTTGAAATCAAATCGTGAAAATGGCTTTCATGAAGTAACCCATGCTTTATACTTAATTGAGGGATTAGACAGGGTTCCAAGAACGGTTATATCAAAAGTAAAGGTCGCGGTCTTTATTTCGCCATTCCCTAAGTATATTCGCATATTTTGCTTTTCATATCTCCCAGCACCATTAATCTCCGCGTATAATGTGACCCATCCGCTTGCACCATGATTTTGCACTCTTGCATCAACGTAATAAACGTAGTTTAGTCCTTGCAAACCTTCATACCCGTCAACCATGACTACTTCGGGGTTAGGGCTGCTTACGCTGGAAAATAAGACAAACATAACTAAGGCAAACAAAATTATGGATATAACTGAAACTCCGATTAAGGTACTTTTTCTCAAGGGGATTTTAATTGTTGCAGAAGACTGAGCATCAGACATTTATTTTCACCTAAATCACACCCATAGCTGAATCTCATTCCAAATTCCTATACAAAACACATAATCTATAAAACAAAATTTGGACAATAACAACAAACACAAAGCAACCTAATAAGCATTATCAAGATTCAAAAAAAGGTTAGCAAAGAGCAAACCCACTAGGAACAGACAAAACTACTCAAATCCGAGCATCTCCATTTTGTTGAACAAGGTAACGGTAACGCCTTTGCCTTGCTCTTTTCGCGTGTGGGGTGGGATTATTGTGTATCCGTTGGATTTTACGATGGTGGTTAGTGCACTTGAGCCGCCTTGCACTGGTGTCGCCTCCAGTTTTCCGTCGCCCCGCTTCACGTTGACGAGTAGGAAGCGGAATTGTGGACCGGTTTCTACGGCTTTGCCCAGCACGGCGGGAACCTGAGGCACTGCGGAGTCGGCGCCCAGCCCAGTGTAGACGCCGATGAGGGGTGCCAGAAACAGGTAGAAGCCAGCGATGCAGCTGCCGATGTGCCCAGGAAGCATGATGACGGGTTTGCCGTTGACTATGCCGAAGCCTGAGATGGCGCCTGGACGCAGCGAAACTCCCTGCATGACCACGCCTGGTTTGCCCAGCGCGTTTATGGCGTCGGGAACAAAGTCCTTCACGCCTACGCTGGAGCCGCCGATGGTGACCACGATGTCGGAGGCGTCGAGGGCTTGGCTGATTTTCTGGGTGACCTTGTCGAGTGCGTCGGGCATTATACCCATGAGCTTCGGCTCGGCGCCCAACTGGGAGGCAAAGCCTGCCGCGACCAGCGCATAGTTGTTGGCTATAACTGAAGGCGATTTCTGGGTTTGCTTAAGAAGTTCGTCGCCGCCCGAAATAATCGAAACCACAGGCTTCCTGAAAACTTGTGCGGTGGTCATTTTGTTGGATGCCAGCAGCCCCACATCTTGGGGTCTAAGCAGGTGCCCCTTGCGCAGGAGCAGGTCGCCCTCTTTCACGTCATCGCCCTGCGGGATGATGCCTTCGCCTGCCTTGATTTCTCTGATGACCTCGACAACATCACCGTGCAGCCGTGTCTCCTCCACCTTCACCGTTGCCTTGGCGCCTTGGGGGATGGGCGCTCCGCATGCGACGTAGGCGGCTTCTCCACGGTTAACCCGCAGAGCAGTGGGGTAGTCAGGCGGAAACAGCTTACCCACAATTTTGAACGCGGCGGGCGTGGAGGTTGAGGCAGCTTTTGTTTCTGTTGGGTTTATGGCGTAGCCGTCGATGAAGGTTTTATCGTAATCAGGAATGTTCAGAACCGAAAAAACGTCTTCTGCCAAAACCCTGCCGACACATTCACCCAACGACACGGATTCGGTGGGCAAAACAATTTCTCGAACAGAATCCAACAGCAGTTTCTGTGCTTCTTCTGGGTTAGCCCGTTTAGGCAACCTGCGAATGTCGGGTCTATTCATCAGAACCACCAGTCCACCTGCATAAGGTATGTGTGGCGGGTATTTAGAAGATTACTCTTTCCGCAGCCGAGTAGATGTTCATGCGTTTCCCCCGCACAAACCCCACCAGCCCCATATTTGCCCTCTTAGCCGAAGCCACCCCCGACGAAAGCACCGCCGCCATCGAAGCCACCAACGGAATGCCAACCTTTGCCGCCTTAAAAATCATGTCACCAGGCACCCGCCCCGTTATCGTCATGAAGCATTCGCCAAGATCCACCTTAGCTAAGGCTGCGGTGCCGATGACTTTGTCCACCGTGTTGTGCCTGCCCACGTCCTCGGAGAAGGCAACCAGCGAGCCGTCGGCTCTGTAGATGGCGGAGTCGTGGAGCCCGCCTGTCTGCTGAAAGCCCTTGGCGCGGTGGTTCATGTCGTTGATGCAGTCAATGATGACTTGCGCTTTGACTTTGAAGGGGGAGGTTACTTTAGGGATGGTTTCTCGCCGCTCATATGGCGACGTGCTGGCTTTGATGAGGGGAATTACCCGCCAGTGAACCCGCGAGTGCTTCATCCGCTCCCCCACATCCACATCAGATGCCAACGTGATGCGGCAGGTAAACGCGGCTTCGTCAACAACTATGTCCAGGATTTCATCCACAGAACGCAAAACATCCTCCGCCAGCAAATACCCCACCGCCAACTCTTTGAACTGCATGGGCGAGCACCAAATCACAAACGAGTAACTGGTGTTTACAGAAATCTGCAGCGGCACTTCGTCAGCCACTAAATCAGCTACGTTCTCCGCCCGCCCAGCGGATAGGTCAAGCTTCAAGATGTCAACTTGACGCATACCATCGTCACCTACCTCGTAGAGTTTCCTGTTCTAACTAATAAACAACCAGAAAACAAAAACCCCAACGTTATGGGCGATATCCCCTAAGCGTGCATAACGCCAAAGCGGCAGCAGTTAAATCCGCGGTGGTTCCAGGATTAAGACTGTTACCTTTCTGCCGCAGCTTTCGGTCAAGCTCCCCGATGGCTGCTCTGCCCTGCACGGTTTCAACGCCGCCCAACCGCAAAACCGCCGCGGCATCCTCTGCAACCTGCTTGGCTTTTTCTTTGCCCGCCTTTCTTGCAATGAACGTGTCAGGTCGTTGGGCGAGGAGTTTGAGGAAGCTTTGAACCACGGCGTCGTTGAGGCTCCTCGTTTGGAGCTGCCCCCACAGGTACTGGTAAGCCAAATCGAAGCATAGGGCAAAGGTGGTTGCCCACTCGTAGCTTATGTCATCGTAGCTTCTGCCCAGGTTCATGACCTCAAAGAGCGAAACGTTCTCGTCAAGCAGCCGCTGTTTAGACTGGGAATTCTTAACGTCCAACTCTGGTGCCTCGTTGAGTCCGCTGGGCTGCGCTATGTCGATTGCCTCATACAGGCAAACGGCGTCCTGAGGGGTTGTTGCTTCAGACGCCAACTTCAGGTTTGCCCGCAGCTGCTTCAGGTCAAATTCCCGCTTCTCGTTTAGGGGCGTCATGCCAGCCGCAACCGCCAAGGGAATAAACAGCATCACGGTGCCCAGCAGGGTGTTGCCGCCGCTCTGCCAAGCGCCTATATCCGCCACGCAGTCCCGCATCAACTCGCCCATGCCAACTTGGCTAAGTTGCAGCTTGCCCTCAAAAACGGCTATGCCCCGTTTCGCCGCCGCCTCAAACGAAGCCGACGCCGCCACCGCAGACGCCAAGAAGTGCTCCACTCGGGTGCCTTCAAAGCCGACGGCGGGGTTGACGTTGCCAGGTTTGTTTGCGGTAACTTCGAACAGGATTGCCATCTGGAGACAGTTAGAAACATGTTTTGCCTTGTCAAAGTATGGCATGTAGGGGGCACCTGATGGGAAAGGGTTCAAAAAAGGTTTATTAACGTTATGTAAAACGGTACACACAACCAAAACAGGCTACACAACCCAGTTACAGGGGAATTCTGTATGCGTGCCCGCGAAGGCGACTTAATCCAGACAGACAACAACGTCATATTCGACGTGAAAGGCTTAGTGCACCCACCCGACAAGGTGGTGGCGTTCCCTAGATACATCCCCGACCCCACAGGCAACCGCGGCAAACCCGGAACCACGTATAGTAAAATCTACAACCTCGCGGAACGGTTCAAGTACCTGCAGCAGAAAACGCCGCATCTGATTGTTTTTGACCCCGTTTTCGGAGAAACCATCTGCGAAGTCCCCACAAAAGAAGTCACAAAACGCTATGACCCCGTGGAGGCTTTGGCTGAACTGCGCACACTTCAGAAGCGGCAGCCTCTACAGCAGAAAGCGGTGATGCTTGCGGAGGAGTTGCAGGAGGCATCAGGCATTCCGTGGGGCAGCATCGGCGTGTCAGGCTCAGTCATGTCGGGGCTGTTCACGCTGCAAAGCGACATCGACCCCCTCGTGTACGGCACAGAAAACTGCCGCAAAGCATACGCCACCATGCAGAAACTCCAGAAACCCCAGACATCACACTTCAAACCGTACAGCCGAGGCGAACTGCAGGCGCTGTTCGATTTCCGTTCGAAAGACACCATCATGAGTTTTGAGGACTTCGAAAAAGTCGAAAACCGCAAAGCCTTCCAAGGCATGTACGAAGGCATCGACTATTTTGTGCGTTTCGTGAAGAACTGGAGCGAAACCACGGAGCAGTACGGGGAGGTCTGCTACGAGAAAGCGGGGTACGCCAAATTGTCTGCCACAGTCACGGATGATTCAGAAGCGCTGTTCACGCCCTGCACCTACCAAATCGGCAACGTGCAGGTGCTGGAAGGACCTAAACTGGATTCAATTGGGGAGGTTGCGTCTTTTCGCGGCAGATTCTGCCAGCAAGCCAAAGTCGGCGAAGAAATTCTAGTTCAAGGCAAAGTGGAGCGCGTCACAAACAAACGCCTAGAACGCAGCTATCACCGTGTCATAATCGGCAACCAACCCGCAGACTTCATGGCGCTGCTAAAGGCGTAGGTCAGCGACTTTTAGCGTCTGGTCGTAGTATTTTGGGCAGTAGGTGAGGGTTATCTGGTAGAAGTTGCCTTTGGGCGACGTGACTTCTTCAAGGGTACCTTCGACGATTATGGTTTCGTCTTTGCGGGCTTGCAGACGGAACTCCTCCATGTACGAAACCACGCGCACGGCTTCCAGCGCCTTCTTTGAACCCTTTAGCACTTCGAGGGGTTCGATGCCGTAAACCGACGGAATATACGGCGCATCCACATCCGCTGTCACACGGGCTTTTACGCGCACCCACGATTTATGCACGATTTTTGTTTCTGAGTTGTATTCACTGGAGATTTCACTCCATTCCTTGACGGGTTCAAACTCGGCTTTTATGGTTCGCCCGCTGCCTCGGTCGTCGTATAAGCCATAGATAAGTTTGCGTTTCTGGTGCCACATGAACTCTTTCACGGTGAAGTGCTTGAACCGCCATTTCTTGCCGGCCATAGCAGCGGAGGTGGCAAATTCGTTGCGGAAGCCTGACAGCCCGTCACTGTACAAGTCACCTAAAACCTCGCGCATCTTGGCGATTTCTTGTCCGCCGTAAACCAGCAGGTCAATGTCAGAGTAGTCGGGGTGATGGAATCCATGCAGCATAGAACCAAAAACACCAAAGTTATCCACTTTCAAGCCAGAGTACTTTAGGGAAATCTCCAGCACCCTCAAAGTGGCTGCGATAAGGGAATCGGCAGGCTCATCTGAAACTAACGCTTTAAGCCGCCGTTTTGGCAGCCGCACATCGGCGATTTCGGATTTTTTGATACCTACCACTTTGACGCCCAGCATCTTGTGCATGAGGGTGTATTGGGGGTAGTAGTTGTTGTGGACGAATTTCCAGCCTTCGTCGTCGTAGAATTTGTAGAAGACTTTGCCGCTGGTGCCGCCGTTCCTTAGTGCGCGGGGGTCGCTGGATTGGAATATGTCTGCGGAGGCGTATTCAGCGTCGCATATGTAGGCGCCGCGGGGGTGGCTGTAGCCGAAGACGCGGAAAATCAAGCCTTCCTTGGTGACTATGCCGTCGCGGTCGCGCAGCTTCAAAGTGGCCATATCTGCTCATCCTCGGTGGTTGCGGTTCCCACCACAACTTGATAGGTTGCCTCGCCAGTTTTTACGGACTCCACCTTCTCCAGCACACCTGAAACTTTGATTTTGTCGCCGCTGCGGGCTATGTTGCGGTAGCAGCCGATGTTGCTCAGGACACGGTTGGGAATTTGCTCTGCGGGAAGCTTGGAGGCTTCGTCTGAGGGCGCGTAATCTTTTATGCGGTAGATGGCGGGGCGGAAAATCGCTTCGGTGTCATCTGCCACGACACACTGGAACTTAACAGGCTGCACGGGGACGAAGCGGTATTCGCCGTACTTTTCAGTTACCTCTTGGGGCAGGCGGGCGGCGGTGAACATCCAGATTTTATCTTTGTATTTGCCCTTGAATTTGCGGGCGCGGTCCAGCTTGTTGCCGAAAATGAACCGCAGGGTTCCCGCGTTGACGAGGCGTTCGATGGCTTCTTCGACGACGCGGAAGTTGCCTGACCCGTAGACAACGAAGTCTATGTCGCTTTCTTCGCTGTGCATGTCAAGCGCGATGGAGCCATGCATGCCAAAGTGGCTGAGGTGGACGCCTGACTCCTTGCTCAGCATCTGTATGAGTTCCACGGCTATCGCCTGAATGTTGTCGTATTTGGGTAGTTGGAGGATTCTTTGGAGGCAGTCTTTGGGAACAAACACTTGGTCAATGCGGCTTATGGGCGCGCTGATGAGTTCCTTGTTGCGGAACGGACAGAAATAAATGTAATCAGGGAAGTTCTTGCGGAAAGTTTCAATGAAGCTCTGGTAGTTTGCGGCGGTGTAGAGTTTCTCGGCGCGAAACAGCTTTTTGCCGCCAAACTGCCATGTGCGCTCAAGCATCTCCACATGGAAAAGCTCCTGATACTCCGCGGGGATATACTTGAGAAACGCAAAAACTCTACCGCCGGGATGCTCATATCCCATAGTATTCATTATGAAACCTTCTACAGTAACGAAGGTGTCTCCGTCACGTGGAATCCAATCTACTGTGGAAGCCGTTTTAATGCACCGCGTTAAGAAGACAAAGCTAGGATTAAAAAAGCTATTGCACAGAGCACCATCATGAATTGGGTCCCAAGAACCAAAAAAAGAAAAAGGGTTAGTCAAGAATTCTTGACAAAAGGCTTTTTAGGTATAGAAAATCATCGTAGCAAACGATGCGAATTATGAGCAAAACAGTTATCGAAGTAATGACTATCGCGGCGCTTCTTTTTATGTTAGCGGAATTGCAGTTTGTGGAAATGGCAGAAGCCAATTGGGTTCCTTTCCCGGGGGAACCAATCACGGACCAGCCCACCATAACGGTCTACTCACCCGCTTCAGACTCCACTTACAATAACGAAATCAACCTAAACTTCTCCGTCGTCAGACCCGACTCTTGGGTGCATCTAACGCCGGAAGGCTGGAGAATAAACGCCGGATGGATAGACAAAGTCACTTACGCCTTGGACGAAAACCAGACCGTCCTCTATACCGAGCATATGAAAAACATTGGGGATGAGTTACCCAAGAGTTTGGATTATTCTCTGGTTCTTGGCAACCTATCGGTGGGCACTCATGTTGTTACAGTAACCGCCAACTTCACAGTAAATTACTATATTGGAGGGTACCTCGGGTATTTGACCACAAACCGAACGTCCACATCCCAGTCACGCTCATTTACCGTTGCCCAGATGCAAACACCTTCTGCTTCATCATTCTCACCCCTAACGCCTTCTTCACTGCCTCCATCCCTATCAGATAATCAACCTTTCCTTAGCGGCACAAACCTCATCCTGCTGTTTTTCGTGATTGTGGTTTCAGCGGCGGTTGTGTTGACGGCGGTTATCCACTGGGTCCAGTAGTAGCCGTTTTAATCGTTCATTGGAGCTGGAAACTCCACAATTCTTAAAAGCTCAAGCAATGCAGAGGGGGTAACAGTGCATTGTATGAACGAAGAGTTATATCCGTATGTAGTTTTTCTTCCAGGGGAGGAAAAAAATAAGGTTCTCAGCGCCATCTTCGGCAGCAAGGCCGCAGTTGACCTGCTCAAGTTCGCGTTGGAGCAGGGTGTAGCCAAAAGCATCTACCAAAAAGACCTTGTCAGAAAGCTCAACTTCTCAAACAAAACCATCATCGAAAACCTCAAAACCCTCACCAAACTCCGCGTGTTAGACGAAGCCATGGAGAAAAACGAGAAGGAAGGCAGAATCATCTGGGTCAAAGCCTACCAGCTTACGGATTTGGGCAAATGGTTTGCGTTGCTCATGGCGGATGAGGAGCAAATCAGCGAAGAGGAAAAAGCTGAAATCATGCAGAACCTGTTCCGCATCTACGTCAAGATGGTCAAGGGCTTAGCCGAGGAACTTCACATAGACAAAAAGATGTTTGAGGACATATTCAGGGAAGAAATGGAATCTTGAAGCCCAAAGTCATCTCCGTCATCGGCACCAAAAAATCGGGCAAAACCACCACCACAGAAAGCCTCATCGCCCAACTCACTAAACGAGGCTACCGCGTCGCAGCCGTAAAACATGTTCCTGAAAAAGAAAACTTCACCATCGACACACCCGGCAAAGACACGTACCGCTACGCAGCGCACGGAGCCAAAACAGTCATAGCGGTCTCAGCCAACGAAATCGCCACCATAGAAAAAACCCCGATAGAAACCGTCCGATTTGACCAACTCATAGAAAAATGCGCTGGAAACGAGGTTGTCCTTGTGGAGGGCTTAAAGCAGGAAGTCGGCCAAAGACTGGATATCCCAAAAATAGCCGTCACCAAAAGCAGGCAAGAAGCCGAGTACGCACTCAAAGCCTACCAGCCCATCATCGCCTTTAGCGGACCCTACAACCCCCAAAACCTCAAGCCAGCAGTCCCCTACGTGAATGCCCTAACAAACCCGCAGGATTTGGCAGAGTTGGTCGAAAAAGAAGCCTTAAAACCGAAAACAGAAAACAGCAGCTAACCAAAACCAGCAACTAAGACAACAGAAAAATCTGAACAGCCAGTTGTTTTTCAACAATTTTTGGCAGGTTGTTGGGTTGTGGGGTTTGGGGATGTTTTGTAGGGGAGAAAAGGGAGAGCGTGCAAAAATGTGAGGTCCCCCAAACCTTTCCACCCAACCTGCCTGTCGGTTTTGGTTTGTCCCCTCTAACGCTCCTAAAGTGCTTTGAAAGCTTCGAACCATCGGTTATATAGTGAAAGCATATCCAGTGACACGCTTGGCTTTCGGGCGTCGAATATGTTCCTGAAATCAAGCATATTCAAAGCTCGAGGTTTAGCTGCTCTATCCATGGCTTTGCCTGACTCGAAGAACTCGCCGATGAGCGAAAGCTGCGCGGACTGGCAAACATCTCGGATATCGCTGCCAGAGAAGCCCTCGCTGAGCCTTGCCAACTCATGCAAATCCACATCCTGTTCAATCTGCAAGTTACCCGTATAGTGCTTGAGCATGTTTAGGCGGGTGTTATGGTCAGGCAGCGGAACCAAAATACGCTTCTGGAACCTGCGGATGAAAGCCCAATCCAAATCCCAAGGCTTGTTCGTTGCGCCGATGACGTAAACGTGCAGCGCCTTGCCCTTGTCCATGATGCCGTCCATCTCCTTGAGGAACTGGTTCTTCACGCGGATTTCCCCGCCGACCTCATTTGAATGTGTACCCATCAAGGAATCCAATTCATCCACGAACACGATGGCGGGTTTGCCTTCGTTGGAGGATTTGCGTGCTGAATTGAAAAGCTTAGCCACATTCTGCTCAGCCTCCCCAAGCCACTTACTCATAATTGAAGCAGCATCGATGCTGTAAAAGTTCGCGTCAATCTCCGTGGCAACTGCCGCAGCCAACAAAGTTTTACCGCAGCCAGGAGGACCAAAAAGTAAAATGCCTCGGGGCCAACCCAGCGGAAACAAATCGGGGCGCTGCACGGGGTAAACGATTGCTTCTTTCACGGCTTTTTTGGCGGTTTCTAAACCGACCACTTCAGCCCACGTGACATGCGGCTTCTCGGTGACGATGAGTTCTTCGCCTTCGGCTTTGCCTTCAGGTGTGGTTCTTTCGGTGCCGCTTTCTTCTGCTGTGCGTTCCATTTCGTGACGCACATCCTGAGGTGACACGGAGCCCTGCAGAGCTTTGATGCGTTCCTGATACGCGATGGCTCTCTGCACGTAAACCTTGTTTAAGCCGTATTCTGGGTAAAGCTGGACAAGCTGCAGCAAACTCTCAATGGCCTTCTGGTACAGAGTTATAGCTCTGCCCTTGTTGCCTTGCTTATCCATTTTCACAGCGTCTAATGCGTAAGCGGTTGCCGCTCTCTCAAGTTCTTGTGAAGCACTCATGGTTTTCCCCTCTCAGTTTAGTCTTTACTCTGGCGATTTTAATTCAATTTTGATTTTGCCCTTGCTGCCTAAGCTTTCAAGAGCCTCTTCAATTTCCCTGTTTGAAGTGTTTAACTCATTGGAACAACGTGTAAGGTCTATTTCACCGTTACTCTTCCTGACGTACTCCAACAGCAAATCCTCAATTGAGGGCTTTTGGACTTTCAAAGAAATCTCCTTGATTTCCTGTTTCCTGTAGGAAAACGTTGCTTGCGCGGGAGCACGACCAGATTCCTCCACGGACTTATGCCCCGTAACCTGCGAGTTGGAAGCGGACAGCGCAACAAGCTCCCGTACTGGAGGCGCTTTCTGCCGCACAGGAGCCTGAGGCGCAGAAATTGGGGGTTCGGGGAGGGTTTCAGATATCTTCTGCTCCAAGAAGTTAGAAACTTCCTGAAGGATTTCTTCTCCGCCCACCGTCTTGTTACCCACAGGAATCACCGCGTCAGCATCAGAGGTGACTTTTGTGGCATACAACGTTTCGCTTATCGTTGTTTGGACGGTGTTAAGTTCCGCAGAGACATCAGGCAAAACCTGGAAGAGCTCCTGTGACACGTTTTGCAGCAGCTTCAACGCAGGCTTTAGGTCTACAACTATCTCGCTGAGTTCTCTAATGGTCTCAAGCCTTAGCACAACCCGCTCAATGGCTAACTGAACGTTATAGAGAAACTTGAGGAGCTTGCGAACTTCAGCGATTTCGTTAGCGCAAACTGCAGCGCGTTCCTTGTTGTTCTTCTTCAACGCGCCCATGCAGGTTTCAAAAAGAATTTTGTCACGCTCTTTCAGGCGGTAGCTTGCCTGCTCCAGCTTGTTCTGCTGAATCTTGAGCGTGTAGATGGATTTGGTTGCTAGTTCTTTAACAGGTGGAGGAGCACTGCGGCTGCCTAAGACTTTAACTTTTTTCCCCTCCGACCTGGCTACCTTGTCCTATCTGCTATAGTCTAAATTCCAGCCTTTCCGACTTCTTTCACGTAAACTACAACAGGAGGTTCGGGGAGGTCAGAAGCAGCAGCAGGTTCAGGCGCCTTTTCCGGATAGACCTTGGTTTTCTGCTCAGGTACCTTTGGAGGCTCAACAGCCGGCGGAGTTTCTCCTAGGAGTATGTTGGAGAGCTTTGTTTTCACGCTTTCCAAATCGGCTTTTTCGGAGGTTGTGCGTCTGAGGGTCTCTTGCAACTGAGCAAAAGCTGCTCGGTACGCGTCGTCACCGATTTTGCCTATCTCATGCTCCAGTTCCAAGTGGAGAACACCGTAGCTTAGGGCGGTTACCTCTTCTTCGCAACGCGTAACTCCCTGAGCGCACTCATCTATGAGTACTTGGGCGTCTTTGCGGAGCTGGCTAAGAACCGTGGCGAAGTTATTGTGAAGTTCTTGGTATAGACTCGGCGGGATTTTCCGTTTTTCAACCAAGTCTCTTAAGGCTTTGTCTTTGCGCCATATGAAGGGAATCTGGTCACAGAAGACGGTAGCTTTGGATTTAATCCGTGAGATTAATGTGACATCAGCACCATTGAATACGAGAAATTCCATGGGCTGCTTTGAGAATCTGCCATCACTTTGCTCAATAAATGCAGCTTCAAATTTGCCGCTGGGGCTGGTGGCGAAAGAGATTATTCTCCCAACTAAACGTCCGTATTCGTCTCTCACTGGTCGGCCAATAGAAAGAAAAAGATTGGAGAGGGGTTGTGACATGTTTTATGCTCCTCCGTTTAGAATCCTTGCGTTGATTGCTCAGTCTGCGACGTGGGAGATGCTGGCATGCCTGGCGGTAGATCAGGGAATCGGTCTTTGATCTTCTGTTCAGCAACGGTTGCCGCTTCAGCGAGTATCTTGGATGCGTCTTCGTTTACGTTGTCGAAGTTAAGGGTCATGCCCGAGCCTTGACCGGCTTCAATCATGATTCCACTTAGCATGTTGCCTATTTCGCCCAGTTCATTTTCTGCTTCGGGGAAAACACTGACTAATCCTGATCTGACCGATCGTAGGACGCCCACTGCTGGACCCAGAGTGGAGACTACGTCGCCTAATTCTGATACTGTTCGTAATCTTAATGTTATTTGTTCGAGAGCAAGTTTGGCGTTTATGATCAGTTTTGACATTTTACGGACTTCAGCCAGTTCGTTAGCGAAAACGTTTGCGCGAGCGGTGTCATGCTTTGTGTAGGCATCAACTATTCTGGCGAAGATGGCTCTGTCTCTTTGGCTGAATCGATCTGTGGCTTGGTCAAGTTTCTGAACTTGAAGTTCTATGCGTCTGACTGCGAAGTCTAACCGTGGCTTTAGTGGACCTGGCGGCTTAACAGCGTCTTTTATGCGATTGGTAAATGGAGTTTCTTCTCGTTTACTTTCCCATTTTTTAGCGAACCTTTCGGACAATTCTATTCCTCCAACATCACTGAGATGCATAGAACTGTCTTATACATTGTTAACATGATGTCAATATGCGCGTATATATGTACGGATATACATGCTTTAAAAACGGGTTTTGGGCTTTAGTTATAAGGTTAAAGGCTGAACGGGGGTTTTTGCGGTAATAGACATAAACATGTAAGTTAGACTAAAGAGACGCATAGTCTAATTGCTATACAAAGGTGAAAAACTGATGGGTGACAGATTAAGAATATTTGGTATCATCGCAATTTTAGGTTTCATGGCAGGCGTTGTTGCGCAGTTGGCAGCGACCTACTTCATTCCGTGGGTAATTTCAATTTTGCCAGTTCTAGGCGGGCTCACAAGCTTCATGATTTCAGGGTTTGCCGGTGCATGCCTAACCGTTGCACTTGTAGGCGCTTGGGCGTACCTAACGGGCAAAAGAAACAGCTAAAAAAAATCCCCTGCCCACTTTCTTTTAACATTTCCCAGTTTATTCCATAACTCTCGACATAACGGTTTTTACGGTTTTTTAAAGTGGACTCAGTAGCGGAAAAAGCTTTCATCAGCCTCCAGCTTAATTTCCCCGCCTTCAGCTTCACCGTACCTCGATATCGTCATCGTCCGAGACATAGACAGAGAGTCGAAGTATTTTGGTGTTCCCATACCCAACCGAAAAGTCTCTTGAGAATAAAGCAAAAGCGGAATTCAATTTTCACTCAGTCTTATTCCGCCAGAGGAATCCAGCACAAAATAGCCCCTGAACATGGTCAGTTTTAGTCTGTGTGTTTGTGTGGCTTTTTCCAAAAAATCCCGCAGGTTTCCATTGCTGGTTGAGGTCTCTTTCACACAGAGAAAGTAGCCGCGGTCTATGCTTAGTATGTCATAGATTCCGATACGGGGGATTTCTTTCAGGTTTTTGGAGCAGAACACGGAGATAGCCTTGTGTAGCTCCAGTGCTTCAGCGAAATTCATGGTTTGAACCTAACATGCGTTTTACAGGTAGGTATTAGCCGAGCTTCTTAAACCGTTGTGAGTACAATACAACACCCACAATCAACCAGCAAAAAGCCACCAAAGAAACGACACAGGTAGGGGCACTTCACGGAAAAAAGGCGGGGCTTGTTTTCTGGGAGCTAAAAGCAAATAAGCAGTATCGTGGTAGATGGTTGTAGGGAATTTTATGACTATGTGGTTTTATGTGAAAACAGCCGACTCCTCCAAAACCGTCGGAGAAGTAGTTTGCGCCTACAACGTGTTTGAGGACCAACATCCGAAAGGCAAGTACAGTTGGGTTATAGAAAAAATAGAGGGGGAAGACGAGAGCTGGCAAATCGTCGGCAAATACGAGGAGCTGGGCGAGCTTGCTAACGTGGCGTTGGTTTACAGGGCGGGCGACACGGTGGTTTTGGGCGAAGTAAAAGACGACTATGTACCGAACTTTCTGGATCCCCTGCTTGCGAAATACGGTTTTGACAGAGTTAAGTGGATAGTTTCCAATCCGAAACGTTAAACTCTGTTAGCGCCCATCAAAACCCAATCTTAAGAAACCATTAACAACTAGGAGCCAGAAAGCAGGAGAATAAGCATGCACCATAAAAAAGCCCAAGGTCAAATGGAAAACGTGAACTACCGTTTCATCGGCAGAAAAACCGACCCCAACATTTTGCCTCTGTTTCCCTCATTGAATTTCTGTACCGCCGACACACAAGCAGAAAAAAACGCTGCCCTCCAAAGGCTCTCTTGCCTGTACATTTTGGGAAACTGTAACTCGGCACCTGTTTCTAAATTGACGGATGCGCTCAAGATTCCTCGACCAGCCGTGATGAAGGCGTTAAAGAAGCTGCTCTCGCAGGGTCTGATTGAATCCGCCAAAACAGGGAAACCCGTTGGCTACATGCTTTCCACAAAGGGACTTGTAGCGTCAGTTGCTTTTCGGGAATTTCAGGAATGGACAAAAATGCAAGTTGCCCTTTCCGCGCCCAAAAAGAGAAATGACCCCCTCGCGTATGCGCTCCTCACAGTTGGCTACGCAGCAAGCAGTAAACCCGACGCCGTCTACAGCGCCTTATGCAGATATGCATCTCAGGGGCACAACTTGGAGCAGGTAAACGCGGAGGTTGCGGCGGAGTCGCTGCTGAATTTTTACCGCGCAGAGATGCGTTCCTGTGGTGATGCGCCAGCCAGCTATTTGGGCGTTTTTAAGGAGTTCACCACAACGGGCTTTCAGGATGTGTTCCGCATGTTGCTTATGGCAATTAAGCCGACGGCTGAAGACTACAATTGGCTGGTGGAGTTCTTCAACCAAGTCGCCGAATTCTACTATGACCCCTCACGAGTAGCCTACGTTAACCTGCTGAAAGAAAACAAGAACCTGCAGGCGGCGCTTGAGGAATTCAAGAAAAACCAAGACCAACTGATAAAGAAAGAAGGCAAAAACTTGGAAGTCACATTCACAGTTCCAAGTGCAGGACTCCAGAAAATTGATTCGATGCCACCTCATCTCCGCGCGATGGGCATGCGCTTGATGCTTGAGCCGATGAAATTTGTGAACAAAGAGCTCTGCCGTTTCTTCTGGGAAGACAAAAAAGAAGGATAAGGAAAAACCTATTTTACGGTGGTGTCTGTGACTTTGGAGCCTTCAGCCACTGCCCGTATGGCTTCCATCAGGGCTTGTGACGGCGGCGTCGGAACCACGGTTATCCTGATGACGCTGGATGATTCTGCTTTGTAGGAGTAGGTATTTTGGTATTTTGCGTCCACCGTGTCAGTCTTGAACAGGTAGCCAGTGCGTGCTTTCACGGTGTTTCCTGCTGCCTTTGTGCCTGAAGACTTGGTGTTTTTGGTAGCGGACATGGCGGTTCGGATTTCGATGACTCCGCTTTGGATGCTCAGCAGTGTGGGCAGCACGCCGAAAGCTAAGGCGTTGCCTTTGATTTCCCGTTTTTCGTTTTTGCCGTTGAGGTTCTTGGTGTAGCTTATCGTAACGTCTGTTCCCGCAAGGTCCTCGATGCCTGCGATGAAGCTTTGGTTGGCTTCATTCTGGGAGGAAACCATGGCAAGCAGCAGGTCCCGTATCATCTCGTCGAAGGTTATGTTTTCTTGCGTTAAAGACATGAATTCGCCGCCTACTGGGTTGAAGCTCGGGTTCGGTCAACCAGAGTTTTAGCTGAGGCCACCCACCTTGTTGAGTCTTCAACTGTTAAATTGAAAGTTTTGGGCACTTTGACTTTGCCGGTTTCTATAGCATCAGACAGAATAGCGGTGAGTTCTTCGGGGCTTGTTTGGGCAAGTTTCTCTTTAGAATCAATCTTGGCTGCGACCACAAGTAACTCCGCGACTTGCTCGTCTACGCCTTCAACGCCGGCTATGTTGCTTTTAACCATAAGTTTAGCCATGCTGATAAACTCGTTAGCCTTAGTGAGGGGGATTCTCAGCTTAACCAAGTCTTCGGGGGAAGCTAAAGCTAAGTCACTCACGTCTGCGATACCTATGTCACGTAGTCTGCCGCCTAAAACGGAACCAATCCCCTCTATAGATTCAACGGGGCGCGTGCCTGTAACAGGCTTAACCGTCAAAGGCACAGGTCTAAGGGTTAAATTCAGCGTGCTCATCGTGTTGGGGTCTAAGTCACCCTGCTTGGTGGGCAACGCAAGCATTGTTTTTTCGCCCTCTTGAGTAACCACGGCTTTAAGCTGCAGGTTGAAGTCAGAAAGCACGAAAGTTGTAGAGCGGTCTTGGCTCATAGCAAAATCGTGTGCGCGCAAAAGGTCTTTTTGGATGGAGGTGATTAGGGTGCATGAATCGATTTTTGCGGCGAACGCAGGCGCCACCGCTTTTTCTGCCGTAACGTTACTGCTCGCCGTCAGGTTTTTTACTTCAATTTTTTCTTTATTGTTAGACATTTTGTTCACCTGGAACTAGTTTGAAGGTTAGTTTGAGTTTGCTTTCCCCTTTATCGCCGTAATAGTTTGATTCAAAGGCGTTTGAGGGAACCATCTCCAATTCTTCATCTCTGATAACTTTACCGTTAAGTTCTATTTCTATCTGAGGGATAGTGAAAGCTACAGGCTGGTCTTTGCTTGCTTGCGTCGCTTGGTCTAGGCCTTCGTTGGCTTCGTAAAGAAACTCGGAGATAATTGAAAAAAAAGTGAAAGGAGAGGTCATGTCGACTACGTCGATTCTGGTGGAGGTGCGGTGTCTTGAACGATTTTGTCGATGGCTTTCATCAGGGGTTCTGGTGGAGGCGCAGGTGCAACTTTGATTTCTATGAAACTCGAAGCTTCAACGGAATACGAGTATTTGCTGGAGTACTTTGCGTCAACAGAAGCTGAGAAGAATGCCCAGCCACCTTTGGCTTTAACATTCACTGATGCCTCCGTTGTCCTCTGCATCGTGATTACCATTTTGATCTGTATGGTACCGCTTTGGATTTGCAGAAGAGTTGGCAGTATACCGAAGGCTAAGGCGTTTCCTGAGAGTTCTTTTTCTTCATTTGAGTTGTCGCTGGTTTTCTTGTACTTTAACGATACGGGCGTGTCAACTAGGTCTTCTACACCTGCAATGAAGGAGGAGTTGGCGTCGTTTTGGGCAGCAACCATGGCTAACAGCAGATTGCGTATCATCTGGTCGAATGGCACGCTTGCTAGTTCAGTTCCTATAGATAGAGCTGACAAATTTATACCTCAATACACCACTTTCCACACTCAAATTATTTATCTATTAAGACAGCATATTCACGGCAAACTTGAACCTGAAATAATCCTAAATCCACACCGCGAACTGTACATTAGACATGACACATAAACACAAAAAACTGCCGTGCCACCAAACACGAAAATACGGCAAAAACACAACCCCAAAAACACCATGTTGAACCAAAATAGCTACAGCACAATTCACCACCCCAAAAAAACACAAAAATGTCCAACAAAGCTTCACATTGAAACGGCACCTTTATGGGATTGTGATTCTAACGAAAAGAAGACCATGAAACAAACACGCAAATTTCAAAAAGGCTGTTCTTTTAGCGGAACGTTGCTGTTCTTCAGGGAGAGCTAATAGCTGCCGAAAGAAAGGGGTGTTGGCGACTGCGATGAGCAGAAAAGCATGTGTGACAATTGCAGTTTTGGTTCTTTTTGTTTTTTGGGCGGGAGCGCAATCGGTTAACCTGTCAAAAGCAGAAAACATAGACCCTAACCAACCACGAATCATACTTCATTCCCCCACTCCGATACAAGTCTATAATTCAAGCAGCATAAAGTTGAATTTAGAAATTCTAAAACCAAGCTCATGGTGCTTCTATGGCGGGTTCTACAAGCCATCCTCAAGCTCTTCAGGCATACCATTTGACCCCAAGAATTGGGTTAAAGGGTACGGCTGTAGGGGACAAATAAACTATTTGGAGTACAACTTAAATGGAAACCTGATTCAAACAGTTTCAATAGACGATTACCCGCCTTATGTTTACTCTGAATATCCAGTGAGTAACAAGCTGCGTTTTTCTCAGAGCCTAAGCGTACCTGAGGGAAAGCATGTACTTAGAATTACTGTGTTTGGCAGCTATGCTACTGACAGCCATTATCCTAATGGCTCAAGAATTTACCAAACTGTCAACAGCACAGTTGAAACAGCTCTTCGGGTATGGTATACTAGCCCCGAAATATCTTTGATTTCTCCTCAAAGCAAGATATACAGTGAATCTGAAGTTCCTTTGGCTTTTGTGGTAGACAGACCAGCGGCATGCGTTTACAGCTTGGACGGCGCGGGCAACTCCTCACTGGTTGGTAACACAACTCTAACGGGGCTATCAGAAGGGTCGCATAGTCTGCTTGTTTACGCTACGGACTCAGCTGGAAATGTGGGGAAAACGGATACAGTAGTTTTCAGCATGGCTCTTCCAACACCTTCAGTAAACCCCGCTCCGACAAAAGAGCCACAACCTGAAACCACCCCAACTCCAACAGCATCACCCACAAACACCCTAACGCCAACAATCCACCCAACGAATCCCACAACGCCCAAACCCACACAGGCATCTTCAGAAGCCGCGTCTCCCACGGCCTCCCCGACAGAGCCCAGCCTAAGCGGCACAACTCTTGCCGTCATAGCTGCTGCCGTAGTTTTGGTGGTCGCCGCGGTAGTTGTCGCCGCTGTCCTTAGAAGAAAGAACGCGTAGTCACCTGTTCTCCATATCTCGGTGGACAAAAAATCGTACATCAGAACCGATAGATAAAGGATAAAGCAGGCTTTCTTCAAAGGTTCTTCTGAACAGCCGATGCGCAGCAAAAAAGTAAAGTCCGTTTTCGAGTTACTTGCCAAACCCGTCCAGAAAGCCCTGGCCCAAGCAGGATTTGCTGAGCCGACACTGCCGCAGACGTTGGCTTTTTCGCCCGTTCTGGAAGGCAAAAACGTCTTGCTGATTGCGCCCACTGGAACAGGAAAAACGGAAGCTGTTCTGCTCCCAGTCTTCTCCAACCTCATCAAGAAAAAAAGCCAAAACGAAAAAATGAAGGGCATACAAGTTATCTACATTACGCCTTTGCGTGCGCTAAACCGTGACATGCTTAAACGGCTAACTTTTTGGTCGCAGCAGCTGGGCATCTCGGTGGAAGTTCGTCATGGCGACACGGAAATGAAGGTTCGCCGCAAACAAGCACAGCTGCCGCCGCAGATGTTGGTTACAACGCCTGAAACGTTGCAGGCGATTCTTCCAGGCTCACAAATGCGCAGACACCTCGCAAGCGTCGAATGTGTCATCGTGGATGAGGTTCATGATTTGGCGGAAAGCAAACGTGGCGTACAACTTGCGTTGGCGTTGGAACGGCTGTTTGACGCCGCAACCCATGAGTTTCAGCGCATCGGCTTATCCGCAACAGTCGGCAACCCAGCGGAAGTTGCCAAATTCATCGCGGGAACAAACCGAGAAGTCAGCGTAATTCAAGCCGTTTTAGCCAAAAACTACCGCTACAAAGTCGAATTCCCGACTCCCACAGAAGAAGACTATGAGCTTGCAGGAAAACTTGAAACCGCCCCTGAAGCAGCCGCCAGAATCCGCACCCTAACCCGGCTAATTGACACGCACAAGTCCACGTTGGTTTTCGTGAACAGCCGAACCATGGCGGAAATGCTGGGACACAGATTCAGCCAGCTAAACCGAACAGACATAGCCGTGCATCACGGTTCCCTGAGCAGAGAAGAACGCGTAAACATCGAGGACAGCTTCAAAGCAGGAACCCTCAAAGCCATCATCGCAACCAGCACGCTGGAACTCGGCATAGACATAGGCAACGTGGACCTTGTGGTGCAGTACATGTCGCCAAGGCAAGTCAGCAGCCTAATTCAACGAGTCGGCAGAAGCGGACACAGCCTCAAACGCCTCAGCGAAGGCGTCATCATCACCGTCTACCCCGACGACACCTTAGAATCCGTAGCCGCCGTAGAAAACGCCCAAGCCAACAAGATAGAAGCCGTACGCATCCATGAGAACGCGCTGGATGTTTTGGCACATCAAACTGCGGGAATTCTCATGGACAAACAAACCGTCCCGCTGGAGGAAGCCGCCCGAACCATACGCAGGGCTTACCCCTACCGAACCCTCTCTGAAAGCCAGTTACTGGATGTGGTACACTTTTTAGAGAGCCTCCACAAAATACGCTTAAGCGAAGAGGACAAAGTTTTGCGCAAAACAGGCAGAACACGCGAATACTACTACAACAACCTCAGCATGATACCCGACGAAAGACGCTACCCCGTGGTAAACGTGCTTAGCGACCGCAAAATCGGCACGCTCGGCGATGAATTCATGGCGTTAGACGCCAGAGTGGGCTTGCACTTCATTATGCGCGGCAAAGTGTGGCGTATAGTCCAAATCGAAGAGGAAACAGGCACCGTCCACGTGGTTCCCGCTGAAGACCCCTTCGCGGCGATTCCAGGCTGGGATGGAGAAATCCTGCCTGTGCCGTTTAGTTTAGCGCAGCAAACTGGCATAGAACGAGAAAAAATCGGCAAACTCCTAAAAGAAGCAAAACCCCCAAAACAAGTCGCCAAAGAACTCGCCGCAGAGCTAAAAACCGACCCCGACACGCTGCTGGAGACCATCAAAGAAATCGACGAACACCAAAAAGAGGGCGCACCACTACCCACGCAGAACCGCATCCTGCTGGAAGCCTACGACCGATATCTGATTGTGCACGCGTGCTTTGGCGAGGGGGTAAATCGGACGCTGGCGGGCGTTTTTGATTCGGTGCTGTCGGAGCGTGAAGTCATCACGGGTTGGTGGACAGATGGCTACCGCATCTTGGTTGAGGCACCGCGTAAGCTTTCGCGGCGGGAAGTCGAAGAGTTACCGAAGACCCTGTTTTGCCTCAGCGACGAGCAAGTGGACGCGGCGTTTGGGCGGTATGTGAAAGCCAAGTTCCCGTTTGCCCCAAAAATGAAGGCGGTTGCAGAACGGTTTGGCGCCTTGCCACGGGGAAAAACCATGAGCTACGAGCGGCTAGCCACGTTGCGTGCCTCGTTTGAGAACACGCCGATTTACGAGGAAACGTTGCGTGAGGCGATGCTGGAGAAGGCGGATTTACCAAGAGCCAAGCAGGTGATGCGGGATGTGCAAACGGGCAAAATCGAGGTACGAACGTTGATTCGCGGCGAGAAGCCGACGCCTTTGGCGTATCACATTCTGGCGCAGTACGCTGACGTTTCAGAGTTGATGGCTCCTGAACGTGTGATTCTAAGCAACATTGACCGCATGAAAAACGCTCTAGACGCCCGAACGGCAACGTTGCTGTGCATGAACTGCGGAGTGTGGATGACGCAAATCCGCGTTCGAGATTTACCATTGGAGCCGAATTGCGCCAACTGCGGGTCGCGTTTGCTGACGTTGCTGTATCCCCGCCAAGACGCCGAAAAGCTGAAAGCAGATTTGCAGAAGCGCAGAGAAGGCACAGAACTCGGCGTTGACGATTTGAAAGAGTTGTCTGTGGCTAGGCGCAAAGCCGATTTAGTTCTCAGCTACGGCAAGCAGGCAGTGCGTGCGTTGATGGTGAAGGGGGTGGGTCCTGAAACGGCTTCGCGGATTCTGGGCAAGATGCACCCCAAAGAAGAGGAATTCTATGTGGACTTGCTGAAGGCCAAAATCCAGTATTTACGCACGCGAGAGTTCTGGGATGACAAAGACAAGCTGCGATAGCCCAAGGGTTTTTTGGGGCGGTTAGGTTTTATATGCTGCGTTGCCTTCTGAGTCTCTTTTAGAGTGATTACATGGAAAACACGGAGCAGCCGCCAACTCGGCTTAAACGTGCATTGGGTCTATGGGACGCCGTCAACATAAATGTAGGAGCCATAATCGGCGGCGGCATCTTCGTAGTCACAGGCATCGTCGCGGGCTACGCAGGCTCCGCTTTGATGATTTCCATGGCGTTTGCGGCAGTGGTGGCGCTATTCACGGCGCTGAGTTTTGTGGAGTTAACAACTTGGCAGCCTGTGGAAGGAGCCGTCTACGAGTACACGCGAAGGCTGGTCTCGCCGTTTCTGGGTTTCCTATCAGGCTGGATGTGGGTAATAGCAAACACGTTCGGCGGCGCAGCAGTCTCGCTGGGCTTTGGCTACTATCTGGGCGCAGTGTTCGAGGGGTTGCCAGCCAATGTGGTTGCCGCCTTGCTCTGCTTGGGGTTCACCGCCCTGAATTTTGTGGGTCTACGGCAATCTGCACTCATAAACAACGTACTGGTCGCGGTGAAGCTGGCAGTTCTGGGTTTCTTCGTGGGCTTTGGAGCTCTGTTTGTTAAGGCGGAGAATTTTGTGCCGTTTGAGCCGTTCAGCGGCGGCATGCTGCTGGGGATGTGCTTCATCTTCTTTGCGTTCGGCGGGGTCCCAAGGGTCGCCGTCATGGCAGAAGAAGTCAAAGACGCCAAACGGAATGTGCCACGTGCCGTTCTGCTTTCGCTGCTCATCTGCGCCATAATCTACGTGCTGGTGGGCACCGTTGCTGTGGGTTTGGTGGGGCCTGCTGCTTTGGCGGATTCAAATGCGCCGTTAACGGTGGCGATGGGCGGTTCAGGTAGCTTTGTGGCGGTTGAGGTTTTGGCGGTGGGCGGTGCAATTGCCACAGCAAGCGTTTTGCTGGCGGCTGTTCTGGGGGTTTCCCGCATGGCGTTTTCTATGGCAAGAAACCGTGACATGCCAAAGCTGCTTTGCCGCATTCACAGACAATTCGGGACGCCGTATGTTGCCATCTGGATTGTCGGCTTGGTGATGTCGCTGGTGGTGTTGTTCGCGGATTTGACCAGCGTGGTGGCGGTGACCACGTTTGGGCTGCTCTTCACCTACATCTGCGCAAACATTTCTGCGCTGCGACTTAAAAAAGAAAGCAGATTATACCCCAAGGCGGTCTCCGTAGTGGGGTTGATTACCAGCGCCCTGCTTTTGGTGTTCATATTTTATGCGACACCACCATCAGGGTTAATTGGAACGGGGTTTCTTGCAGTCGGCGTAGTAATCCACTACGTGAGGGGTAAAAGAAGACAAAAGAAAAACCTGCACGCACAAAAAATGCCGCCCGTTGAATGACATAACCCACAGGTACGCAAGTTAATGCCCGAAGGGCAAATGGCGCGCCCCGTCGTCAAACCAGTTAGGTTGGAGGCTTTTTGGAGTCAGTTGCCAACGGTTTCCTGCGGCGCCTGTAAATGATGAAAACGTGACCGCGAACCTCCACCAGCGCCGCATCAAGTTGCGCAGCGGTTCGGGTGGCGATGGCTTTTGCTGTGTCCGTGGCGAGGGCGCTTTTGAGGATGCGGATTTTCACCATCTTGGTTTTCTGCAGTTGATTCTCAACCTGCACCATAACCGCTGGGGTCAAGCCTTCTTTGCCTACCCAGATGGTAGGTCCTTCTTCTTTGAGTTCGTGTCTAACGTGACGTTTCATCTTTGAAGTTATTTTGCTCAATTTGAGGTTTCTCCTTGTTTTTGGGTTTGAGGGGAATCCGCGTTTGGCTACCGCACCTAAGGCAGGTGACGACGACGTGGGGTTCCCGCCGCGGCTTTATCCGCACCCTGCTACTCTGCCCGGGAACCAGAAGCGTGTTGCACTGCCTGCAAATTCGGCGTCTATACGCGGGGGGCATGCGGATTCTTGCAGCCATAGCTATTTTTTTGGCAGTTAACAGGTAGCTTTGCGCCAACTCGGGGTTAGCCTCGTAGGTGCATGTTGCTTGCTCGAAGAGGATGTGTACGCGCCGTCGAGCTACCTGTTTTGCGGTGAAATTCAAGTTTTCCCTACTTCCAAACGTAGAATTGATTATAGCTAAGCATTCAGGGTTGATAACGCTTTTTGTTTTAAACAGCGCATTCTTCGTGTCGGAAACAGAAAAGACGCAAACAGCCCAAAAGCCGATGTAACCCCAAAAAACGGAAACGATAGGGGGGGAGGGCGTTGGGCTATGCGGGTACTTTGTTTAGCTGGGGCATTTTCTGGTGAATCGCGGCTACGGCTGACTTGACCTTTTCCTCTTCGACCACGATTATGATTTGGGAGGTGTGTGGCGCAAATATGCCCCGTTTAATGTTGAGTCCCTGAATGGCGCTGATGGCGATTGACGCTACGCCATGTGAGTCTTTCATGCGGTCGCCGATGAGAGTTACAACGCCTAATCCGTATTCCACGTGTAGTTCCTCGTCGAAGCCCTTCAGTTTCTCCTCGTTCTTTTTCAGGTAATCCGAGTCCAAAAAGAGAAAGTCACGAATTCGTTCACCTGTCTCCAGCGTCTCAGCGCCTAGGTCCATGAAGTCGTTGCGTTTCTCCCATATCCGCAGGGAATCCTCCAGCGAACGGCTCTTCGCGTCATGCATGGTTAGTATGGCGCAATCCGTTTTACCCGTTAAGCACTTGACAATTCGGGAATCCACGTTCTCGGATTGAATGACAGAGTAGTTTTCAGGTTCATCTATGGGAACCACTCGAAGCGGCACATTGAATGCCCGAGCTAAAGCGATGGCGGAGCTCTGCACAATCTTCATGCCCATCATGGATGCCTTGTGGGCTTCATTGTAGGTTAAGCAGGTAACATGCTCGGTTTTCTGCCCCTTGACCACTTTTGGGTCGGCACTCTGCACAGGCACATCCTTGTAGAGCAGCGTCTGCGAATCATATTCTTCCTGGAGAAGACAAGAAACAAAGACAGCGGAAAGGTCAGAGCCGCCTCTGCCCAACACGGTTTCTAGCCGGTCGGAGGTTTCACCAAAGAAACCCGCCATAGAAACCGTCTTACCCTCCTGCAGCAGTTTGGACAACACATCTAGTCGTTTCCTGCTGAGCTCAAGGTTGGGGGTTGCATCCTCAAAGTCGTCGTCGGTGACTATAGGCCAATTCTGCAGCGACAAGGAAACGCTGTCGATTCCTTTGCTTTTCATGATGTAGTTCATAACTGCAGAGGTAGCGAGTTCCCCTCCGTAGGCAAGGGCTTTGGCTTTCACAGTGCCGCTGAACCGTTTGTTAACGTTTGCCAAGGCACTCTCGGTATGTTTCCTGTAAAAATCCAATTCGGCTTGGGCTTGCTCCCTGTACTCTTGCGTAACGTAAGCAGCAATTAAGTTGTCGTATATCTTGAAAATGGAGTTCACAGAACGCCGCTTGGACTTTGCACAACTCTCGCCTATACGGATAAGTTCGTCAGTACAGCCGGTGGGCGCTGAGAAAACCGCGATTGGACCCACCGAATCTTCAGCCTTTAGTCCGCGGATGCTTTTTAGAATTTTCGGGATACCTCTACCTTCAACGTCAAGCAGGCTACCGCCGAATTTCGCCACTGAAAGGTGTTTTGTAAACGCTATTTCCCCCTGTTACTTGACTTAGCTGCTTCATTAAAACTATAATAGTTTTCCCAACGCCAAGGCACTTTTGAATACCGCCATCCGTACGCTTCACTGTTGCCAATTACGCCCCGCAGAATACAGAAAAACCGGTTGCGTGCACAGAATCTAATGTCTGCAGGATAATCCAGAGAAAAACGCCACGATTTTTTCTTCCTTACAAACTGTAATGTTGTATAAACCAAACGTTTTGCCTTCAGAGACCAGATTGGCTTCTGCCGTTAACAAATCCCCTTCTTTGGTGGGTCGGAAGAAGTTTATGTTCACCTGTACCGCTACGGCGGTGGCATCCCCGAAGTTCGCGGCTTCCGCGAAGGCGCAGTCGGCTAACGAGAAAATTGCGCCGCCATGTGTGAAGCCCAGCGAGTTAGTGTGTTGCTTTGTGACCTTCATGACCATTTTTGCGTAGCCTTCTTTGACTTCGATGCATTCGATGCCTAAGTGTTCTCTGAAGCTATCCGTTCCCCTCATGACCTGTTTTCACCTACATCCACGTGCATAAAAGGGGCTACACTCTGCAAGTACTATTGAAGATCCCCCTTCCGCTCGTTAAGCCGAGGTCAACACCACAATACCCACTATTTCGTTTACATTAATAGATTTTTCCTATTTCCACTTTTTATATCTAACCAATAAGCCCACAAAACTAAACTAATAACACGTTTTCGCGACCTAACTGGAATGCCTTTAGATTCAGCTTGATATACTTCTCTTTAAGCCTGCTTGCAATAGCCTCCTGAAAAGACGCTTCTTTTAGAGGCATATTGGGAAGAGCGGAAACCGCGCCCAACAGGATAGTGTTCACCACCATGAAGTTCCCCAGCTTACCAGCGAGGGCAAGTCCATCCACTTGGTGGACTTTGAGTGCGCCTTCCTGAATTATTGCAAGCAGCGCTTCAGTCGTAAGCGGTTTAGTTGAACCCACCAGTTGCCCGCTTGGCGGAATATACTTCGTGTTTACAATTACGGTGCCTTGCGGTTTAAGCATGGTTAACGCCCGCGCGGTCTCAAGCACCTCAAACCCGACGATTACATCGGCTTTACCTTGTTCAATCAAGGGAGACAGAACCTTTTCGCCGACTCGAACATGCGCGCTTATGGAGCCGCCTCGTTGAGCCATCCCATGAATCTCCGCTTTCGCCACGTCAAAGCCGTCCAGCAAAGCTGCCTCGCAGAAGATGTCGCTTAGCACCACAACGCCCTGTCCGCCTATGCCAGTGAAGATTAAGTCCAGCGTCATTTCTGCTCGATGCTCCTTATCGCGTCAAAGGGACAAACCTGCTCGCACACGCCGCAGCCAGCACACAGAGTCGGGTCAATCTCTGCCCGCTCCACAGTTAACGATATAGCAGGGCACCCGAAAGCCTTCACACAGACGCCGCATCCATTGCAGGAGTCTTGAACCTGCCTAACAGCACCTTTCTCGATTTTAAGGGGGCAGGGGCGCTCAACAACTATGACGCTTGGACCCTTAAAATCCATAGTTGCCCGCAGCAACTGTCGGGTTTGTTCAATATCGTAGGGGTCAACAACGTTAACTTTGTCTATGCCTAAGCTTTTTGCGATGGCAGCAATCTTAACGGTTTTAGCGTCGTCGCCCATGGCGGTTTTGCCTGACTCAGGCGTAGGCTGATGCCCCGTCATGGCAACCGTCCTGTTATCCAAAACCACCACGCAAACGTTGGCCTTATTGTAGGCGATGTTAAGTAGCCCAGGCATGCCCCCATGGAAAAAGGTGGAGTCACCAATAACCGCAAACGCCTTGTCCTTCACGCCCGCGTGAACCATGCCTGCAGCCTGCGAAATCCCCGCGCCCATGCACAAGCAGGTTTGCACAGCACTTACAGGCGGCAAACAACCCAGCGTGTAGCAGCCTATGTCACCAGCCACCACCTTGTCGTCTGACCTGCCAGCGAAAGTCAATGCTGATTCGGGGCATTCCGTGATGCATGCGGGTTCGCCGCCGCAGATGTCACAGACCATGACTTTGCGGGTTACAGGATGCAGGGTCATGGCGCCATATTCGCAGGCTTCAATGCACCAGCCACATCCATCGCATTTGCTCTCATCAACAATTATGACCCCATTTTCCTTAGATTGACTCAGCGCGTCTCGGGCGCAAACCTTCACGCAGGGAGCATCTATGCAGGCTCGGCAGGTCACCGCCATGTTAAAGAGCACATTCAGTCTTAAGGCGCGGATTCGGGATTTACTTGGGTTAAACACATGCTCTTTTTCCGCGGAGCAGACGTACTCGCAGATTTCGCAGCCGCTGCATTTGTCCGCGTCGCACTTGATGAATTGGTTAACCGTGTCTAAAGCATAGTAGAAGGCTCGGTGAGGGCACCCAGGGCACAAGCCAGGGGGACGCTGGGGCAAGTCGAGGCAAACGGGTTTTTGGGCGGGGTCGGCGAAGCCAAGCTTGGCGAAGGCGTCTCTTAACCCGTCGGGGCTGAACTCGCCGATTTCATCCAGCCCAAGCTGGTTTTTTCCCAGAATCTCCACGTCTAAGCCGCGCAGGTTATCCTCCACGTAGGGGCGCAGTTCCTCAACCACGATGAGTTTTTTGAGGTTAGAGGCAAATTTCCTGACGAGTTCACGGGGAAACGGGTAAACAAACCCTAGTTTCAGCCAAGAAAACTGCTGGGGGTTCAGCAGGGATTTAGCGTGGTAGAAGCCAATGCCGCTACCAATTATACCCACATCTTTGCCGTTGTCTTCTAAAACGTTAAACTTAGATGCGTTAACTAACCGCGCCGCCTCAGCCAACCTGCCCTTCAGTACGCGGTGCTGACGAAGCGCATTCTGGGGAACCATAACCCATTTGGGGCCATCCTTGTCGAACTTGGCGTCTCGGCGGAGGTCTTGGAATTCGCGGATTTGAACGCGGGCTTTTCCGTGGGCGACGCGGGTGGTTAACCGCACAATCACGGGCAACTGCAGTTTTTCGCTGAGTTCAAAAGCGTCACGGGTCATTTCGTAGGCTTCTTGGGGGCTACCTGCATCCAACAGGGGAATGTTAGAGTGCACGGCAAAGTATCGGGTGTCCTGCTCGTTTTGGCTGCTGTGCATTGCTGGGTCATCACATACGGCAATAACTAAGCCGCCTACGACACCTGTGTATGCCAGAGTCATCGCGGCGTCTGATGCCACATTTAAGCCCACATGCTTCATGGACACGATGGAGCGGACTCCCGCCATGGACGCACCCACCGCCACTTCCATGGAGACAATTTCGTTTATGCTCCATTCAGCGTAGATGCCAAACTGCTTGGCGACGCCAGCTATAGCTTCCAAAATCTCGGTTGAAGGGGTTCCTGGGTAAGCAGCGGCTACTTTGACGTTTGCTTCCAATGCGCCGCGTGCAACTGCTTCGTCCCCGTTGAACAGCAAGTAACTGTTAGGCTTGTTTGCGGCAATCTTTGAAACCATCAGCTTTTGATCCTTTAGGTTTTCCCCTTTCGGTTATCAAAAACGTGTTTGGCTTTGCCCTCTGTCCGTGCAAGTTCACCGTACTTTAAAATGTGGATTTCAGGGTTCAGCCCAGTGATGTTGTTGATTTTGCTGAGTATGCGGCGTTTAAGGTCGTTTAGGTTCACGCAGCTGCTTTTGGAGTATTCCTCGTTTAACTCAACTTTCACGGCGAAGGTGTCTAGCGCGTCAGGTCGGTCGACGTGTATCTCGTATTGAGTAGCTAACTCGGGGAACCCCATGATAACGTATTCGATTTGGGACGGAAACACGTTGACGCCGCGTATGATAAGCATATCATCTGACCTTCCGCTGACCCTCATCATACGGGAGTGAGTCCGCATGCAGGGGCACATATCCGTTTCTATAACTGAAATGTCACGTGTTCGGTACCGCAGAATCGGCATCCCCATTTTCGACAGCGGCGTGAAAACCAGCTCGCCTTCTTCGCCTTCAGGCAAAACCTCGCCTGTTTCGGGATCAATTGTCTCTACGATGAAGTGGTCTTCCCAGATGTGCATACCGTTATGCTCGGGGCACTCCATTGAGACGCCTGGTCCGCACAGCTCTGTTAACCCGTAGACATCAAAGGCGTCTATGCCTAAAGCCTCGTTTACGCGTTGACGTGTCCGCTCGGACCAGGGTTCAGCGCCGAACAAGCCGAGTCGCAGCTTGAGGTCTTTGCGGGGGTTAACGCCGATGGTGTTCATGGTTTCAGCGAGGTAAACGGCAAAGCTTGGGGTACAGCAGAGTATCGTGACGCCAAGGTCTTTCATGAGTTTTATCTGCCTCTGCGTCATTCCGCTACTGGCGGGAACAATTTCTGCGCCGACTTTTTGAGCGCCATAATGAAATCCTAACCCACCTGTGAACAAACCGTAGCCATAGGCAATGTGTATGACATCTTCTCTGCGTCCCCCAGCCGTATAGATTGACCGCGCCATAATCTCCTGCCAAGCTTCCATGTCGCTTTTAGTGTATGCCCCAATTATGGGGTTTCCTGTGGTTCCGCTGGAAGCGTGAATCTCAACCACCTCGGCGGAGTCCACCGCAACCAAACCCGTGGGGTAGTTGTCCCGCAGGTCAGTTTTCACGGTGAAAGGAATTTTGGATAAGTCATCCAACGATTTTATGCTGGCGGGCGTGATGCCTGCGGCTTTGAATTTTCTCTGATAAAAAGGCGAGTTATCATAGCAGTGCCTGACTTGAGATTTAAGCTTCTTATACTGCAGTTCCCTAAGCTGCTTTCTAGGCATAGTTTCTACGGTTTTATTCCAATACTTGCTGTCACTCATCACACTGTTCCCCAAAGCCCCAAATAGACTTCCCTGATGTGACTGTTAAACAGGAGTTCTCTTGCTTCACCTTCTAAAATAATTTTGCCTTCCCCAAACACATATTGCACTATCAAAAACGATAAAGCTGACGCAAGCAACCAGAAAAGCAACTGATGAAGAAAACATAGAAAGGTGTTTTGTGCATTAGCGTTTTTCGGCTGTTTTGTGGGCAGTCAAGAAAGTTTGACTTATAAAACGGCGAGTTAGTCAAAGAATCTTGACAAAAAGGCTTTAATCAATGCAAACCTCAACCCAATTGAACAGCAGGAGCAAGACAAACGTGTTTTTCCTGCACAAAATGAAACAGAAAAAACGAACCGCAGTCATCATCCTCGCAGCCAGTTTGTTGCTTGGTATGGCAGCAAGTGAAGCGATGATTTCCAGTTTTGCCTACGCAAACCCCTATGACCCTACCACTGGAAAAATAAACTATCCCCCCTACGAAACTTTTACAGTCACTTCCCCACAAAACACAACACACCACATAAACCAAGTGACATTTACCCTAACAACCCAAACACAATTCAACATAAACACAAACACACCCACACAGACCCCAACACAAACAGCCACACAAACATCTACACAAACAACAACCCCCCGCGCCTTGGAGGAAAACACCTGGAAAAACAAAACACTCCTACCCAAAACACTAACCGGCGGAAAAGCAGTCACCGTTAACAACAAAATATACGTCTTCCACAAAGAAGCCACCTACATGTACAACCCCCAAACAGACAACTGGACCCAAAAAACAACCATGCCCACCCCAAGAATAGACTACGCTATAGCAGCGATAGATAACAAGGTGTACGTGATAAGTGGACAAAAATACTGGTTTATCCCAGCCACAACCATCGTGAATTCAGAGCCATCAACCGTGAACGAAGTTTACGACGCGAAAGCTGATACTTGGGAAACAAAACAAGCCCTGCCAAAGGCAAGAAGAAACATCGACGCAAACGTGGCAAACGGAAAAATCTACCTCATAAGCGGAGAAGCAACAGAAGTATACGACCCCACCACAGATTCCTGGACAAACAAAACTAAAATACCCTATTGGCCAGCAGGCTACGTATCGTCCGCAATAAACGACAAAATATACATCATAGCTGAAGGCGGCAGATCAGTCCACATTTATGACGCAAATAATGATTCTTGGAGCAACGGCAGCCCAATTCCCAAAGAACTAATCAACCTCGATGTTGGCGCCATATCTATGGGTATTGGGGCAACCACCGGAAAATATGCACCAAAAAGAATCTATGTCATAGGAGGATACATAGTCCATGGGCTCGCAAACTACGAAGCCATTAGCCAGAACTGGGTTTATGACCCAGAGTCGGATTCTTGGGGCACCGCAACAGATATGCCTACTGCACGTGGACATTTGGCTGTTGCAGTAGTGGAGGATAAACTGTTTGCGATTGGTGGCGGTTTGACGAGTTTTGTCCTACCGGGGCAGGCGACGGACACAGTTGAAGTTTACACGCCGCTTGGGTACGGCACGATGCCGCCTACGCTGCAGGTTCACTCCCCAATAAACAACCAAACCTACATGACGGGAAACGTGACGTTAAAGTACACCCTCAACAAACCAGCCACAACCACCTACAACCTAAACGGACAACAAAACCAACCCCTAACAGGCAACACCACCCTCACAAACCTAACCCCAGGCACCCACAACCTAACCATACACGCCACAGACAACCACAACAACACAGCAACCTCCACCGTAAACTTCACCATAACAACACCCACCACCCAAACAAACAACAACCCAAACCGGCAAACAAACACACACTGGATAACAACAGTAGCTATCCTTGTCGCCGCAGGAGTTCTGTCTGCAGCCTTACTCAAAAAGAAACGGGGAAAAGGCATTTAGTTTTTGGTTGTTCTGGAGGGGGAACGATGGTGTTCTGCAGGGAGAGCTAAAAGCGGCCACACCCAATATTGATTGAGCGGGAATGAAGAACTCCTGTCTGGTGACGTTATCAGCCGCGCTGGTTTTGGTTCTTTTCTTATCCACCGCGCCAAACGTCTTTTGCTATTCATCGGATAACAGCTGGAGCCCGCTGGCAGTCATGCCTACAGCTAGAAGTGACCTAGGCGTAGCAACCGTTGATGGCAAGATATTTGCCATCGGAGGCAAAGGCGGCGGCTACTTATCAACAAACGAAATGTACGACCCCACCACAGACACGTGGACCCCAAAAGCAGACATGCCAACAGCTAGAGCAGACTTTGGCATAGCCGTTTACGAAGGCAAAATCTACTGCATCGGAGGCACCCATATGCAGGGTACACATTTGGAAGCAATCGCAGTAGTCGAAGCCTACGACACCAAAACCGACACCTGGCAAACAAAAACACCAATGCCCACAAACAGAACCACAACAACAGCAAACACAGTAGACGGCAAAATCTACGCCATCGGAGGCACCAAATCACTGTACCTACCAGACTATTCAAACACAACCGAAGAATACGACCCCCAAACAGACACATGGAGCACAAAAAAATCAGCACCAACCCCTGTCGCCTACCACACTTCAGCAGTATACAACAACGAAATCTACATAATAGGAGGCACAAGCGGCAACGCACTACAAGTCTACAATCCAAAAAACGATGAATGGCTACAAAAAGCCTCAGTTCCGATTAGCGAAAATCTAGTAGAGTCAGCCGCTGCTGTAACAGTAGGCAGCCATGCACCTCCAAGAATATACGTTGTCGGCGGGGGCGTTTTTATTCCTTTTAGCCATAACCAAGTCTACGACCCCAAAACAGACACATGGACTGTTGGGGCTTCAATGCCCACCGCACGAACAGGATTAGCCATAGCCGTTCTAGATGACCGCTTATACGCAATCGGAGGAGGCTGGTACCCAATCTCTACAACCGACGCCAACGAAATATACACACCAATCGGATACAACACAAGCCAGCCGTCCCCTTCACCAACACCAGACACCACAAAACCAACACCAACATCAACCAAGGCACCAACACCAACCCCCACACAAACACCGACAACGCCGCCCACAACCCACCCAACAACTTCCCCAACACAGCAACCAAACTCTTCACCCTCAAAACCTGCGCCAGCAACACCCACAGCCACCACCTCAGACAAAGACTCAGACGGGCAAGCAAACACGTATTGGGTTGCAGCTACGGCGGTCCTTGTTGCCGCAGGAGCGCTAGCTGCGGTTTTGTTAAAGAAAAAGCACAAGGCTAATTCAAAAAAATGAGAAAAATGCGGGGCGTTGCTGGGCGGGACAGAACAGACCTTTTTGCACCATTCCAGGACGTTTTGGACCACATGATAAACTCGAAAAGCAACTAGAATCAAAAAAGCAAAAAGAAACAAGTCCTGCAGGAAAATAAGGGGGTATAAACTGAAGAGAGCAGCAGACGCCGCAAGTTGTTTTAACTGGAAAGCATAAATACCGTTTAGATACAACAGGAATTGGTGTTTCGAAATGCCCGTTCAACAAGTAAGCGTGTTCCTAGACAACAAACCTGGTTCACTCTCTGAAATGCTTGGTCACCTTGACAGGCTCAAAATCAGAATCTACGCCTTATCCATCGCCGAAGCAGGCGAATACGGCGTAATCCGCATGATAACCGCAGACCCCCAGAAAGCCGCCCAGACACTGGAAGACGCCAACTTTAACCTATCCAGATCAAAGAAAAACACCGAAGTCACAGCCATCCTCATCTCAGACGAAAACTCCATCTCAAAAATCACCAAGATACTTGGAGAAAACAGCGTCAACATCGAATACGCATACTCCTCAGCCGTACACTACAACGGCAAATTCGTGCTAGTCGTGAAACCCAAAGAAGTAGAAAAAGCCGAAAAAGCCCTCCAACAAAACCAAGTCGCCACCCTAACGCTAGAAGAAATCAAACAACACTTCCAATAACACCCAAAACGCCAAACACAAAGCCTACCAACACAAAACACAAAACAAGCAGCGCTTAACCTTAAAACAGGTAAAGAATAAACGATTTTAGCAAAGCCCAAAGAATCCGCACATTAGCCTTCAACGTGCCGCCGATTCGAGGATTCTGTCGCCGTGGTGGAGGAACATACCGTAACTCGCCTATAGACAACCCATGTTTCTTGGCGATAACCAGAAACTCGGCACCAAACGTTTCCCCGCCCCGAAGACGAAAACATGCAACAGCCTCTTTTCTGAAAGCCCGAAAATTAGAAAAGGAATCCGTCACCCCAAACAGCTTACCCAAAGTTTTAGAAGCCAACTTCTCAGAGAAACGGGGAATCTCCGTTCGAGAAGCCACCACAACATCAAACTCCCGAAGCAAATCAAGCATGTGGGGTATATGTTTTGGGTCGTTCTCCAAGTCGGCGTCGATAGTGACCACAACAGGAAACTGGGCAAGCTGCATCCCGTAAAGCAAACCTTTCGCTTGTCCCTCACGAGCCTTCTTAACAGCTACATCAGCAAACCGCTTAGCAACCTCAAACGTTCCATCAGACGAATCGTCATCAACCACAATAACTTCATGGGGGTACTCGCGCAGAGCAAAACGGACAGCAGCAACAAATGCCGCCACGTTTTTCCGCTCGTTCCATGTAGTCGTAACCACAGAAACACCATCACAAACCACGCAACCAACCCCAAAACGGCCTAACCACGCACAACACCCCTCTTAACTGGAAAACTCAGCTTTCAAATGCTCCAAAGCGTCACCAAGTTTCAAAGGCTTACTCTTCAACACCTGCGCGGCTTTTGAAGTGTCAAGAGATGAATCGGCAGGTCGCTTAGCCGCAAAAGAAAAATCCCGCATACGAGTCGGCACCAACAACGACTTATCCAAACCAAAAACGTCAGCTAAACGCTGAGCAAAATCAAAACGGCTTACACGCGACGCCCCAGACAAATGATAAATGCCTGTCAATCTGCGCTCAGCGACTTCAAGAGTCATCTCAGCCAGACTACTGTTTAACGTAGGCGAATTCCATTGGTCAACAAACACTTTCGCCGCTTCGTTTCGCCTCAGCTTTTTGAGCAGCCATAATGCAAAATTGACTTTCCCCGCTGCAGGATTCGCGCCGTAAATAACACTTGGCCGCGCAACACAGAATTCGCGAGCTGACTTTGCAACGCACTCCTCTGCTTTCAGCTTAGTGTACGCATAGTAACTAATGGGGCTTGGCTGGTCAGTCTCTTTGTAGCAGCCTTTTTCGCCGTCAAACACGTAATCCGTGGAAATAAACAAAAGAAAAGCATCAGTTGCCTTAGCTGCTTGAACTACGTTACGGGTTCCCTGCACATTTACTCTCCAAGCAAGCTCCTTGTTTAACTCGCACTTGTCAACATCAGTCAAAGTGGCAGCATGCACAACCACATCAGGCTTGGCTTCTTTAAACGCCGCATCCACTTTTCTTTCATCAGAAATGTCAACTTGAACGGGAATCCCATATGCCGCCTTATGCTCATTGTGAAAAGCATAAACCTGATACTGCCTTGCAACCGCCAACTCAGCAAGTTTAGAGCCGTAAAGCCCACTTGCACCTGTAACCAGCAGCTTCATCTACTAACACTCGCTTTCCACGGCGTAGACGAAAGAACATCACGCGTAGCAAAGGGACTCCACCACCGCTCGTTCTCCAAATACCACTTAACCGTAGACTCCAACGCGTCCTTGAACGAAAACTCAGGGCGCCAACCAAGCTGAGACTGAAGCTTTGAAGAATCCAAACTGTACCGGACATCGTGCCCAGGTCGGTCCTCCACAAACGTTATGAGACTTTCAGGTTTATCTAGGAATCCAAGAATTTTCTTCACAATCTCAATGTTAGTAACTTCATTACCCGCTGAAACATTGTAAATCTCCCCCGCAACACCCTTTTCCAGCACAGTTGCCACAGCAGCACAATGGTCCTGCACGTATATCCAATCCCGAATATTAGTTCCAGTGCCATATACGGGAATTGACAGGTCTTTTAAGGCGCGGATGATTGTTTTAGGAATGAGTTTTTCAGGAAGCTGATATTCTCCAAAGTTGTTGGTGCACCGAGTAATCGAAACATTCAACTTGTACGTCTTAAAGTAGGACAAAACAAACATGTCTGCGGCAGCTTTAGACGCAGAATACGGATTTGAGGGGCTGGGCGGGTCCCGCTCTGTGAATGAACCCTGAACGGCGGTCCCGTAGACTTCGTCGGTGGAAACTTGAACCATCCGCGCACGCATATTATGTTTTCTAACAGCATCCAACACGGTGTAGGTTCCGATGGTGTTGTTCTGCACAAATGCGTAGGGGTCACTTATGCTACGGTCCACATGGGTTTCAGCGGCGAAGTTCACCACAGCATCCACTTGGCTAACTGTTTTATGTAGAAGCGGAATGTTGCAGATGTCGCCTTTTATGAACCGATAGTTGGGGTTGTCTTGGATATCCTGTAGGCTTGCAGGATTCGCACCGATACCCATTTTGTCCAGATTAATCAGTTCGTAATCTGGGTGCTTTGATAAAATATGCCTGCAAAAGTGGCTTCCTATGAAGCCTAATCCACCCGTTACAAGAATTCTCATAGTAATCACTTATGCGGAGGGTGATTCCAATCCCAAGGCTTCCCGACGCGTGGGTCCTCTGTTTTGCCATTTATGGATTTTGGGATTAAAGTCTTATCGTTCCAGAGCCGACGCTCTTCGTCAGGATTTGCTGGGTCATAAAGGTTAGTGGTGAAGTAAACCAGCAGGGCTTGTTCGTCTCCGATCGCCTTGAAGCCATGCCAGAATTTGCCGGGAACCCGAACCAACTGCAAGTTTTGACCCGTAGAAATAATCTCATCTAATTCCTCAGTTTCATCATCAAAAACACATATTTTGAGGGCACCCTTCACAACCAAAAAGTAATCTACTTGCCCACGCAGATGCCGATGCCAAGCACGGATAGTCCCAGGGTAAGTAGTGGATAAGTTCGCTTGGGCTACAACATCGGTTCCTAACAGTTCCGTCCAGTCTTTTCTGAAGACCTCAGTGAATGAACCGCGCTCATCAGGGAGCCGCTTTAACAGCTTCACTACTATATCGGGCAACATCCATTTCACGATTCCTGAATAATACTTGTTTCATTGTTTGGGCTATTATTTAACAGTTGTCCGTTTCAAAATGCACGGTTTGAATTATTAGACATTCACTTCGGAGTAGTCGCCTATGTGCAGTTTTATGGTTCGGGCTATAGGGCTTTTCGTGACTTTAGCATTCTTACCTATTAGGCTATCCTCCAGTCGTTCAACATCTTTTATGAGCACATTTTCCAAGAGCACACTGTACTCCAAATGCGAGTTAATCACCTGCGAGTTGTCACCTACGCTCGTATATGGTCCGATGAAAGAATTCTCCACCAAGGCATTTTTACCAATAACACAGGGACCTCTCACGGTACTGTTAACCACTTTGGCTTGATTATCAATCGTTACCCGTCCTTCTATGATGCTGTTTTCTACGTTTCCTCTTGTATCCCGCTTTACATACTCGTCAAGGATTTTCGCGTTCGCTGAAAGTATATCATCTTTCTTACCGGTATCAAGCCACCAAGTGTTTAGGATTTCCGCCTTAACTTTAAAACCCAAATTCACCATTTCTTGGACGGCGTCAGTTATCTCAAGTTCCCCCCGCCAACTAGGCTTAATATGCGTTATCGCTTGGTGGATTTTGTTAGAAAAGAGGTAAGTTCCAATTATAGCTAAGTTACCCATCGGAGTTTTGGGCTTCTCAACAAGTTTAGTTATGTTGCCGTCTTTGTCTAATTGGGCTATGCCAAAACGAGCTGGGTCATCAACTTCCTTGAGAATTATAAGGGCATCAAGGTTTTCTTTTTCAAATTTTTCAACAAAAGCCTTTATACCCTGTCCAGTAACGTTGTCGCCCAAGCACATAACGAAGGAGTCCTCGCCTAAGAAAGGCTGGGCTGTTTTCACTGCATGCGCCAATCCTAAGGGTTCCTGAGGAATAAAAGCTACACTAAACCCCCATTGCACGCCGTCTTTGACGTAATCTTTGACGTTACCCTGAGTTTCAGGCGCGGTTATGACACCAACTTGAGTTATACCGGTCTCGCGAATTTGATCTAAAACGTAGCCCAAAATTGGTTTGTTGGCTACAGGTATGAGTTGTTTAGCACAAGTGAACGTTAAGGGTCGAAGGCGGGTGCCTTTTCCCCCGCTGAGTACAAGAGCTTTCATATAGGACCTCCCATCGTGTTTTGTTAAGTATATTATCATCTATCTTTTTTAAGACATGCGTTTTTTTGGAAGGGCGCAAACGGTTTTTTGTTTTTCTATTTTTGAATTGAAGTGAGATTGAAGAAGGACTTTCACAAGTTCACGATGACCATTATTTTTTCTAGGAGAACCAGTAAGGTGCTCAGAAGCCGCCCAACGATGCCTAAGCTGCTGGTCATATTACGCAGATTTTCAATGTCATATCGGCTAATTGCCCTAGTAAGTAAAATTGCGGGAACCAAAACAACTATGAACAGGATTACTCCCAAGACAAGTCTAATCCAACTGGTGAAGCTCAACTGGGAAACCAGAAAGTACGTTACAGAAGCCGCCACAGCAGATGAGAAGAGAATTTTTGCGGATGAAAGCCAATCCACAACTGCGCCGTAAGTTTTTCTGACGAAGCGTAAACCAATAACCAAGCTGGGCACAAGTGACACAATTATCGTGGCGATTAAGCCTAAAACGCCGAAGTTCATAATTGCCAAGTAGCCCATAGGAAAACCGATGGCGCCAGTGATTAGCGCTAATTTTAGAACGTAACTTGTTTGACCTTGACCGTTTAAGAGTCCAGCCAAGCTCAAGTGACCGAAAGCCGTGTAAAAATACTGTATGGCCAGCAATGCAAGAAAAAGCGGTGCTGCAGTATATGAGCCCCCAAAGAGGGTGTTAACGGCGGGTTCTGCTAGGCACATAACCAAAGCTGCGACGGGGACAACAAGAAGCGAGGCGTATTTAATGGAATATTGGAAGACGTTTCTGAGTGAATCTTTGTCTTTTTCTGCGTCCAGCTTAGAAAAAGCAGGAAACATCATGGTGATGACGGGTTGAGCAAAGAAGGTTATGAGAACCACAAAATTCATGGCTACACCGTAGTTCCCAATCATCACGTTGTCGGTTGTATAGTGAATTGGCAACAGGAAAGCATAGAACTGCGGAAGAAGAGTGGTTATTATTGTGGCAAAAGACAAAGGCAAACAGTACGTCAACATCGCAGTTAAGTAAGCTTTGATTTCAAGTTTATGAGAAAACGGCTTGGGCAAACGTCTGTAAATTGTCCAAATCAGCACTAAGCCAATCAACCCAGCAATAGATGTGCCTGCCGTGAAGCCTATGGTAGCTCCAGAAGTGCCCAAACCCAAAATTACAAGCACAATTATCAGGGCAGTTTTGAATACGCTTTGACCGATGAGCATAATGCTGTTAAGTTCCATCCTCTCGTAGCCAGTGAACGCGGCGGTAGCAACCGCTACCAGTCCACTTACAAAGATGGAAAAAGATGCAATCTGTATAAGGGGAGCTATTACGGGGCGGTTAAAAACAACGGTAGCCAAGAAATCTGCAAATACAAATGAAAAGACCGAGAGAACTAAGCCCAAAATAAGCTCGAAAATTATGCCAGATAGGTAAACGCTTCTAATTTCGTCAAGTCTACCCTCTGCGCGGTATTGGGCTGTGAAGCGCACAACTGCGGCGGTTATGCCCCAGTCCCTGAATATGAGAACAAGGTTGGGAACGGTGAGCACAACTGCGTATAATCCGTAAAGGTCTGAACCCAGCAGCCTTGCTATGAATATTGTGCCCACTGCAGAAATAACGGTGGAGACAACTAGACCCCACAGTAGATTGAAACCGCCTTTAGCTGAAAGCTTAGCCAAATCAGCCGCTTTACTCATGAAGCCACTCTTTCCCGAATGCAATCCAATTGTATGCGAATTAACGAAGGCAAGGTTTATCGTTTTTGGTTTTAGGCTGATTTCTTTAAGTGCTGCGGGAACACCCCTTTGGTTTGCCGCGTTAATTTCTGCTGGGTAGGCGTGTTTTTGGGTTTACGCTGTTGCGAAGAGAAGCAATAATAAGGCAAGTGGATGTGTAGCTATCAGGTTAAGCGGGAAATGGAGAATAAAGTTTTTGGTGCCTTTCTGATTCTGCTGATTGTGACAAGTTCAGCCATAGTGGTGGGCGACGGTTTTAGGATGGTTAATGCACAGACCCCACAGAACGACGTGACCTTAGACATCCAAAAGTTCACATGGGAACAGCCGACATTGAAGGTCATTGTTATTACCGAGGAGAACTCGTCTTGGTGGCAACCATATTACGTGGATTCAGTGCTTCGGGCGGTGGGAATTTGGAATGATGCATTCCAAGTTTTTGCTGCAAACCATTCAGAGTTTGAATATGTGAAGGGGCTCAGTTTGGTTCCCACGTTTTCCGACGATGCACATTCAGGTTTTGACATTTACGTCTCGTGGACTACAGAGCCGATAAATGGAGGCGGCGACAATGTAGGGTTATCTGCAACCTATTCTATTTCAGGAATCGCCGTGAACAGCTCTGTTTCTTTAGCGGTAAACAACGGTTTTGGCATCGCATTAGACGAGGTGGAGATGCAAAATGTTGTGCTCCACGAGTTGGGTCACAGTTTAGGTTTAGGTCACTGCAACAGTTTGGGCGACATAATGTATCCTTCGAGCCTGCTGGGTAGCCCCGCGCAGGGAATTTCCACGTTAGATGTCTTTGGAGTAGCAACTGTTTGTGGCTGGCTGGCTAATTCTTCAGAAGAAATGCCATCTGACAAATGGCCCAAAGTATCGTCTGTTGGTTCGCCTTCAGATGTTGCATATGAGTTTTTCCCGCTTTCATCCGCGAATGTCCCGCCGCTTTCGGTTCTTGAACCTATTGTTGGTCCAGTGCGGTTTGTCTTCAAAGTCATTTTGAAGTTTGTGCCTTTGGAATTACTAGTTATCATTGCTGCGGCGGTTGCTGTTTTAGCAGTTGTTTCGCTGGTTTATAGAAAAAGAGAAAAGGGAACCCTATTCGCTCATAGTAGGGGATGCAGGTTTTTCTTTTGTCACAGATTCTTTTTTGCCCAGTCGATTGAATATACCTGTGCTGGTTTTTACAAGAGCAGGCAAACCGATGAGGTCAGTGGATAACCCTAAAAGCCTAACCAAAAGCGCGAATGGTAAGGCGATTTCGAGGGGCGCACCCAAGTTTGTTAAAAGGAAGACATATGCCGCTTCTTGAAGCCCTAACCCCGCGAAGGTTACAGGTACATACATGAAGACCGCGGTTAGGGGACCCATAAAAAGCAGGTCTTGAAAAGTTGCCTGCGTTAAGCCTATTGCTTGAGCGACTATATAGAGTGAGGTAGCGCTCAACAGTATAGAAACAAAAATTGAGGTGATTGTTGTTTTAGCGGATTTCCGCAGTGCTGCTTTATCTTTGGAAAATGTTGCGCGTATGGAATCCAGCTTCTTGATAACTGCGCCTATGAGGGGGAGTTTAGAGAGTTTTTGTAGCAAGCTTGAGAGGCAGTTGGTCCAGACGAGTATGGTTAAGCCTATGCCCCCTGCAAGCAGCAAGGTTATGCCAATCAGCATGGCGTTCATCATGGTGGAGTCAATGCTAATGCGGTTTAGAAAGTAAATCAGCGCTGCACTTGAGAAAGCGGCTTTTATGAAGAAGTTGGTTGCGCCCACAGACATTATGCTCATCAGACCTTTTTCTATGGGGACAGCTTTCAACTGGTTAAGCAGCACTGGCGTGGCGAAGTAACCTGATTTTGCAGGTGTAACATCGCCGAGCAGTTGCCCCCCAAAGTTGGCTAGTTGCGTGGTTTGAATGGGTGGGGCTGCACCAGTTGACTTCAGGGCTCCGTGAAGGGCGAACCCGATGGATAGTGAAGAAAAGATGCAGAACAGCGCCGACAACAGCAAAAGGGGCAAGTTGACTTGGGACAGAGTTTTATAGGTTTCAGCTAGGTTCACGCTGCGAAACAGCAAATAAAGAATCAAGATACTAACTGCTATTTGCACGGGGATGAGCAGTGTGCGTACTCGCTTAGTGGATAAGTTCAAGTCGGTGACTCCGTGTTTTTAGGCTTGATGAGGGTTGGATGTTTTAGGTGAAATGCGATTTATGCTTTGCTACAAAGGGGGTTCTTTGTAGTTGCAAGGTTACGTTACAGAGTTGTCTAGTCTTTGTGTTGGCGCTACATTTTGGTGTACAAGGTACGAAGCGAAAGACCAGAAAAAGGTGACGTTTTAACAAGTTTCTTCTTGTTTGCGTTCACCATGACTGTTTTTAATGAGTTGAGCGTCTTTTAGTAGGTAATCTGTGGTTACGGGAAGTTTTTCGTAGAGGTCGGTTGTTGAAAACACGATGGTCACGTTCTTTTGCTGGTTAATACTGGTGAACAAGTCAATTAAAAGCTGGGTGTTTTCGTCATCTATGCTTGAGGTTGGTTCATCAGCTATTATGAGCTTTGGGCTGTTTGCTAATGCTCTTATAACTGCTATTCGTTGTCTTTCGCCGCCGCTTAGGCTTTCGGGAAATCTATCAGCCAATTTTGTCAGACCAAAATAATTTATGAGTTCAAACGCACGCTCTTTTCTTTGAGACTTACTAAATTTCGCAAGAGCAAGCGGCAACTCAATATTCTCAAGCACCGTCAACGACGGAATAAGGTTAAAGAATTGAAAAACAAAGCCCACATTATTAAGCCGCAAATCTGATCGTGCACTGTCACCCATTTTCTGGACTTCTTTTCCTAACAATTTGACTTCGCCTTGGTCGGGGGCATCAAGAAAGCCCATTATCTTAAGCAGAGTTGTTTTGCCTACACCCGATTTTCCTCGTATACAAATGAACTCGCCTGCGCCAATTTTGAGGTTAATATCCTTTAACACATAAGTTGAACCATATTTTTTGGATACGTTAGTTAATTCAATCATGGTTTATCGACTCCTGCATAAACATCTACAAGCTTGTTAGTGTAAACCAAATTCATTTGGTCAGTCTTCTCGGTCCAGTTTTGAGGCAAGTCCAGCCCATGCAGAGCAATCACGTAGCCGTTCTTTTGCATCTGACTGTAAGTAAATAATATATTCGGTTGCGTTGAGGTGTCACCGTTTAGGTAGCGGAATCCCTGTGTTCGGTCAGTTGACATATTATAGTAGTCGTTCATCAGATAGAAGACCTTCACGTCGCCCACGATTGTTTGGTGGTTAGCTGTTTGGGTAAGCCAATCTCCAGCGTAGAATTCCTGTTTTGTGTAGACCCAGTGGTAGCCCATGTCGGGGTCTTGGAGAGAGACCGTTGTATACATGCTAAAAATACCTATTATTGTGATAGCTACGATTATCGCCCCTATTGCTGGTTTGATTACCCTTTTGGCATTGATACCTTTTGTTCGTTCATACACCCAATACAAACCGACTGCTGCAAGTACGGCTGCAGGAACGCAGATGAAATTGGGGGTCCGTATCCAGAAAGTTACGCTCTCAAGGCTATTTCCGAAAATCGCGTAAGCTTCCAGCGCTGCAAGGGGAGCTATCCAAAATAGAGACATCAATTTGCCTTTGGAACCACGCTGGTTCTCAAAGCCCAAAGCAATGAAGGGCAGGGCTATGAGGTATGGGGAACTGTAAAGTAAAGCGCTTTCCTGTATACTAACGGTGAAACTGGGTATAAGACTAGTAGTCAAGCTTAGGATTACGTATAGAAATGCGGAAGCTACTGCAGCTATCGTGATGTATATGATTCGGGGGTTGGTATTCACTGCGGGTCTATAAATCGAATAGATTACGAAAGTGAAAGCTAACAGTTGGAATGAAGCTAAAGAAAGCCAGTCAGTTAAGGTAAGCGGCATCGCCATACCAGTTTGAGCAAAAAGACCATAGTAAAGGATGCTCATAGCCGTCGGGATAGCAAGTAAAAGAAAGCCAGATTTTTGGGGCGGCAACCCTTTTCTCATGTTGCCCACGAAGTTACCCAGAGCTAGGCTTGTAAGAATAAGTATAGCAATTAGCGACGTGAAGTGATGAGTTAAGACCAAGGCGGCGGAGGCTACTGCAAAAAGGAAGATTTGTTTGCTTTTCACCATCTTCGGGTGAAGAAACAGCATAATAAGCAGCAAGTAAAGTGGGCTGGCGTAGGTTTCTTTGGTGACACCTGCAGTGAAAAAAGCGTGGTAATAGGCAGTGGCGAAAATCATGGATGCCATGAACGCAATTTTCAGGTTATAGAGCCTATTGACAATTACAAACAAAACTAGAACGGCTACGGCGCCGATTATCGGAAAGAAAAGAGACATAGCTACAATTGGCGGCATGCCCGTAACCTCGGAGATGACTGCACCAAAAAGGCTGTTGGCGGGCCAGAAGTTGTTGTAACTGTCGAATATGGTGGCGCTCAACGGTACTGGCGTGTTCTGCAGCAGGAGTTCGGTGTTTCTAATCGGAGACCACGCATCTGTAGAAAAGGGCATACCCGTAAGAATTGCAGGGTAAAGTCTTAATCCAACGGCAATCAGCAAAGGCAACAGGAGATAGAAGACTTTCTTCATTGCTTCATCTCCAAACGAATTATACACACTGCAACCAATGCTGAAATCAAAACGAAGTTAGCAGCTACAATTACGGGGTCAAGCTGAAAAATAACTTGATGAGATAAAACCTGTAGGTAGCCTATGTTTTGGAAAAAAACCAAAATCGCAGCGCTCAGAATGGTGCCCAACGTTGAAGCAACTAAAGACCAACCAAGCAGTTTGATTAGAAGGTCTGTTTTGATTTTTCTTGCTGAAGCTCCAACAGAACGCATGATACCTATTTCCTGTTTGTGCTGATTAATGAACAAGGTTAGGGCACAGGCTCCAGTTCCGCTTGCGAAAACGAGAACAACTATGGATAATATAATCAGGGTGTCCTTGCTTACTCCGTAACGGTTAAGGTAGCTTTTCATGAAGTTTTGGGCTTCATCTACACCAAGACTCTGAGGATTTATGTATGCTCTGGATATAGAGATTAAACCTTCAAGTTGTTGTTCTGTGTCACTTTTTGTTTGCGAAGGGCTCGCCGGCGCCGTGGGGGAAGTTCCTTTGGTAAGTGCTGCATAAAGGCTGTTTATGCTAACTTGATTTTCGTTTATTTTAGTTCGGATAACGGAAACTAGGTTATAGTTGACGCCTCTTAGCCATTGACCCACATAAACTGGGACAAGAGCTTCGTCATCTAGAGGTGAGCCCGACTTGAAAACACCTTTAACCTGCAAATCAACATACTTCTCTGACATTATGCTGAAAACGGTGAATTTGTCTCCAGTTTTCAGGTTCAGTTTCTGTTGAAGTCCCACTCCTATGATTGCGGATGTGGTATCATTCAAATTTAGGTCAACGCCGTCTGTTATGGTTAGTGTGGTCAGCTTGGACAGCGATTGGGGAAGAATACCCCTTATGAAAACTGACCGCCCGTTTATGACGCAGGGAGCGATAACTTCAGGGCTGGTGGCCAGAACTCCATCTACTGAACTTATGTTGTCAGCCAAGTACATTGGAACTAAACCAGTTAAGGGTGTGCTGCCTGATGTGCCGTAGACGGCTACTATGTCTTTTTCTGTTCCTACGTAGTCGGTGAATCCATTGTAGAAACCAAGAAAACTGAAGGCAGTTACTGAAAACAGTGTAGAGGTTAAAGTAAGAATTAAAACAAGTGTTAGGATGCGGTGCCCGTTTAGGTATCTGAAGCGAAGAAGACTCACAAGGAGCCCTCCTTGGACGAGTTATGTGCTGATTTAACGGCGGGATAAATACACCCAACTATTGCGGAGCCAAGCGCCAAAAGTATAATCTGTAAGGCTTGCCCACCGTCCAGAAACGGCGATAACATAAGGTTGCCCCACATCCACCTTATGGCTGTTGAGGCTACTTGTGCTCCTGCGATTCCTATCGTCAGTCCAAGAACAGAACCTAAAAACGCAGTGACGATTGTGTGTATAAAGACAAGTTCAAACGTGAATCTCTTTTTTGCTCCAAGTGTTCTAAACATTGCAAGCTCGAATCTTGCTTCGGCTATTAGCCTTGCGGCAACGACATATGAGGCGGCTACGACAACTGCATAAACAGCAAAAGACCACAAATTCAGAAAGGAAACTATTTGATCGTTTATGTCTTGGGCAAACGTGTCTATCTGCTGAGTCTTAACCACTTTATCGCTGGCAGACAGAAGCTGAGTGACGCGACTCATTACCTCGTTTTCCTTATTTGATTCTTTGATGGAGAACTGGACAAACGAGAGAACACCTTTCCCATCTGAGAGAGCATCCGCAGTTTCTAACGGAACCACAATTTCAGTGTCACTTGAAGTTTTGGATTCAACCACACCAACTACTTGAATTGTAACTACCTTACTTCCTGAAGATAAACTCACTGAACTGTTCTTGCCGACTGAAGCAAGGTTAGATAAAATAAAACCGATGTTTGCCTCGGAACCGTTCATACAGTATGACCCGTCAATTTTGGCACATATAGAATCAAAGAAAGCTGGAACGTTATCTGTGCCCCGCACCGTAACAGTGTAACTGTTGCCAGATGGGGTCTCCAATGATGCCTGTAACAATTTTTGAGGCAAAACAGTGTCGATTTGCGAAATTCCCCGCAGCGAATCAACTATGTTTGCGTCCACTTTGCTGTCAGCTAATGCAGTCGAGTTTTGGCTGACAACCAAATACGTTTTGCCCACCCCAGCAAGCCTGCTCAGGGCGTCGGCTTGCGAATTGATGTTGTTAACCAACGAATTCACAGAGGCTAAAAGGGCAATAAGAAGAGCAATCGCGAGAATGGTTGACGCGGTGCCTTTTCTGCGAAAAAGCATCTTGAAAGCTATCGACTCCACGCCCTACTCTCTCCTCACCTTTAATCGTGATGTTTTCGATGCCGCTTTAAGTGGCGGGGGCGGTCACGTTGAGCCAGACTTGCCCCCATCGGTCATGGTACTGGTTCTGGTTCAGGGTTTCGTTGTAAATCCAGAGTTCAAATATGATTCGCTGATTTAATCCCGCCTCCGTCAAGGGCACATTCACGGGGAAAAACCAAGTTCCGTTGCGAGGTACGATTGAGACAAATTGCTGGACTGGGTCAACTGCAACGGGGTCTACAGCTGTCCCGTTATCCCCAAGTTTAACCATAACAGTATAATACATTGGTTTGCCCATCTGGTTTCCAACATAAACATAAAGGTCAACAGAATCACCCGCCACTATATTTGAGGGATAGTCTCCCAGATTCATGTTGGGTCCCAAGATGCCTAACTCAGAAAACGGCTCGCCCGAACCGTTTGGCAAAAAGAAGGGGGATGCAACGAAAAAAGCAACAACTATTGTGGCACCCAAAATAACCGCACAAAGCTGTTCGGCAGTTATTACAAGGCCATTATTTTGGGTAGTTCCATTTCTAGTTTTTACGTGATAGTTTTTCCTGAGTCTTAGCCACACTTTCCAGATGGCGTTAGGAATGAAATGGTAAACAAGAACCCCGCTAGTAATCAAGGCGGCTACGATTACGGCTACTATCAGGGGTTGCTTTAGCGGGTCTTCACTTCTAGCGGTTGACGCGTGGTCAGTTACGTTTTGGGCTATTATCTGAGCCTGTGAAGACAAGTTTTGGGCTTCCTGCGGGTCTGTACTAAGTAGCGATTGGGCTTGGGAGGTAAGGTTTAAGGCAAAGTTAAGCTGTTCACTGAAGACTGTTATGTCGGCTCCAGCGTTGTCTGCTTTAACCAGTGCCGCGTAAGCCTCGTTAACAGCGTTTTGGGCACTGTCAACCGTCGTGTTTTGAGCGTGAACAATAGCCGTTGCTGACAGCAAAACAGCAACCAACAAGAATAGTGCCATCAGCTTTACAGCAGTTCTCATCCCTGACTCATTCCCTGAAACAACGATGATTAAGCACAATGCATATATAAAAATTGCATAGGCTTTTATAATGATTGGGCTTCCAAATCTGGAGGAGCAGAAAACGACTGATAACTTAGAGAAACTAGTCAAAGACACTGCAGAGTCTCTAGACAACCCGACTCTTCCAGAACTTGTGGAAAAACTGGTGAAAGAAAAAAGATTAAAGTTTCAAGAGGCATCTAGAGCGGTTTATGTGTTTTGGAAAAAAGGCGGATTAAAGCTTTCGGAACCGAATCCGCCTTCAAACCTTCTGTCTTTCACCTTTAACTTGGAGAGCCTGTGGTTCTGGGCAATCACAGCACTGGTTGCTTTGACAATGATAGTTGTGTTCTCCGTGAACGCTTCCCCACTGATTTACGCTAGGTATATTCTGGGCGGAGTTTTCATATTGTTCCTGCCGGGGTTCATGCTCATTTCAGCACTTTATCCACGAGGGGGAGAACTAGATGGGCTGGAAAAACTGGCTCTATCCATCGGTTTAAGCCTCGCCATTGTTCCCCTTGTTGGTCTAATGTTAAACTATACACCCTGGGGAATCACGTTGACGCCAATAATGGTTTCTTTAGCGGTCTTAGCTGAAGCCTTAGCCGCAGGCGCCCTTGTAAGAAAGTACCGTTACTACAGGCTAAGTTCAGAATAATCAAGCTGGACAAATCTTTCACAGACTGATTCCTGCAATGTTGGCTACCCTTGGGGAGTGAAGCTGAGAAAAGCACTTCTGCCCGCGCCAGTAGCTATTACTCCTTAACTAACCTATATGTGGCTGTCAAAGCCTTCATTTGTGCAGCATTTTTATCCCCAGTGCCGTTACAACATCCACGCTTTTGCCCACACACAGAGAAAAAGATTAAAAAACTCACGGCAAAACACTGTTTTTTGTTACGCTGGCTTACGTGAGCCAACATTTTCTCGGAATTTGCCACAGTTCGCCAGCAGTTCTCGGGGTCTATAAAGCGACGAAACAGAACATCATTCTGGCCAATTTGGTTAATTAAAAGGGTATAGCCCAAAAGACTACTACTCCAAACGGATCTTCTTGATGTTACCGTAACTCACTGGAGCATCGCGGTTACAGTTCGCTTTTTTAATTCTATTGGTTTCTTAAGCAAAAACTTTAAGCTTTATTAAAAGGAACGATACCCATAGAGAGTAAAATAGGAGACATGGCAAAAAAGAATAGCTAACTCCTAAATCACCTTCGGTGTAAATAGTGAAGACAATTAGAAATTCGTTTACGTTGCTTGGTCTCTGCTTGACTTTGGCAGGATTATCGCTTTCGCTAATATCCTACGTCATTTTACAGTCAACACCACTTACGGCTCTTGGATTCTCCACTGTAATCTTAAGTGGAGTTTCGTTAGCATTGGGTAAAGGACAACCGAAGATCCCTCCTGAAGCTAGTGCAATCCTTCTGCAGTCAGGAGTAGAAAATGTTTCAGCTATTGTAGAGGAGTTGGGGCTGAAGGCAAAAGCTGTTTACGTACCGTCTTCCATGACCGCGGGGAAACCTCAAGCGCTAATTCCTCTGCATTCAAATCCGCATCCGCCTCAACTTGAAAACATTATTCTACCCAAGCGTCTAATCGTGAAGCACGGTCCAGACGCCGAGGATTTGGGGTTACTTGTCACAACTCCGGGCTCAGCCGTTGCGGGAATGGTCACGGCTAAAACTGATGCTACAGAAGGAGATTTAGAGACTGCTGTCACGCTTGTCCTTGTAGGCACGATTAATTTGGCAGATGGCATAAGAGTGACCAAGGAAGAGGGGCTAATTCGCGTTGAAATTTCGAACCCACGGCTGGAGTACCGTAAAATGTGGGTTTACGAAAGCTTGGGAAGCCCATTTGCGTCCATAGTGGCGTCGGTTGTGGCTGAAGTTTTGGATAAACCTATTGCTGTCGAACGCGAGGAATACAGCAAAGGAAAATGCGTTATCACGCTAAAGTTAACGGGGCGGCTCCCCTGAAAATTCCAGAGAGATACGTAATTTCATTAACGGTTGCTTACGCGTTAACCACTTTTGCGTTATCATTTTATCCTACAAGCGGCTTGGACCTGTACGTTTCCTTGTACATTGTTGAGTACTTCATACTGACGCTTCTGCATTCGCCTTTTAATCCAAAGGCTCAGAAGACGGTAAACATCATCGGCTATGCGCTTTTCGGCATTTTCGTTGTTATCGTGACTATGAAGGTGCTGGAAATACTGGTGGGGGTTAGTTTTCTATGAGGCGGTTAGCCGTTGTTCTGGTATTGGTTATGGTTGCGTCGATGCTGCTTCCTTGCACGGTAGTTAAAGCTGAACCTGCTTTTGTTCCGCATGAAGACCCAGCCGCCGCCCAAAGTGTGCTAGATGCGTATTCTTTCCTGTCACAGTATGTGGAAATCCTCGCTCTTATCTCGGCGAAGCAATATGGAAACGCAAGCGCATTAACAGAACAGCTATCCCACATTTCGGTGCCTGAGGATGTAAGCTACATAATTAACAGGTACAACAATCTAACTCAGGAGTTAATTCAGGTCTTAAGCGACCTTGAAATCAGCTTAGATAAGGCATCATATCTACTGGATCAGTACCGGCTGAACGAGGCGGACCAAGTTCTTGACCAAGCGGGATTTCTGGTAGCTAAAACGCAGATTCTTTTGGAAGACCTGCAAGATGCAACGTCAACCTTGAGTCAACGGTTAGGTGTTTTTGCGGCAACTGCTGAAAACAAATTGAGACAGACATATAATCAACTTGAGAGCCTTCTTCAAAGACTAAAAGACCTCATAGATGAATACCACGCGCTTTTGCAGAGATTGAACCAACAAGCCGAAAACATCAAAATTGAAGAGCTTCAGGCAACTTCAGTGAGCTTAAACTTGAATGCAACAAGCTGTTTTGTTGGAGGATTCTTAGCAGCAACAGGAAAGTTAACAACTGATGGACAAGGTCTTCAAAACAGAACCGTGACGCTACTTTTGGATGATTCACAGGTCACGAAGGTAACAACAAATTCCGATGGCTCCTACTATGCGATTATTCAGGTGCCCTACAAGTATATTCATTCAATCACTGTACAAGCAGTATACACACCCACGGAAGGCGACAAAGGCACTTATTTGGGGTCGTCAGGTTCAGTGGTGGTTGAAGTTCTTTTTTATGAAACCGTTCTTAGCGTTTCAGTTCCAGTCATAAGTTATCCAGGGTTGCCATTATCGGTAAACGGTAAAGTTACCACCCAACAGAATGCGCCGTTAAGCGGAAGAGAGGTTAGCGTGCGTTTTGACAATAACTTCGTGGCGCGTGTTCAGACAGATTCAGCGGGAATATATAAGGTTCAATTCACGGTTAGCGATAATGCTAAAACAGGGCCACACCAAGTAGCGGTGAGCGTTAGTTCCGCAGGAGTTTATGCAGGCACAAGCCAACAAAGAACAGTAAACGTAACAAAGTTGACTTCAAAAGTAGATGTTCATGCACCGTCCTTTGTGCTGCTTCCAGCAGAAATACATATAGAGGGAATGGTGAGTTCGGCAACAATCCCGCTCGAAAACGCTGAAGTAACAGTAACATTTGCTGATATATCCGTTACAGTTACGAGTATGCAAGATGGAACATTCAATGCCACATTAAGCATACCCTTAAACGCGATGTTTGTGGGGTCCCAAGATTTAGATATCACAGTTGAGCCACATGAGCCATGGCAGGCTAACACACAAACCAAAACAAGCATCTTTATAGTAAACAGCGCTAACGTGGGTTTTGCGTCTATTGCTTTTATTTCTGTGGGGGCGGTGTTTTACTTGAGATTCGCTAGACCCAAGCGTAAAAAAGCAGAAGATAAACTTGAAGCATTTCCAGAAAAAGAAGTTCAACCGCCAGAAAAAGAAAACACTACGCCAATTCCAGCTAAACCTGAATACAAGTTTGAAGGCGAAAAAGGCAAAGTTGTAGAAGCATATGCCAAAGCCTTGAGGATTGTCGAGTCAATAACAGGGTGCGTTCTTCAGCCCCAGATGACGTTACGTGAGTTTTTGCAGGAAACGAAAACGAAGTTACTTGAGGCGCCAGATGAGTTCACTAAACTTACTGCGCTGACTGAAAGAACCCTTTATTCAGCCTACCCCACAGAAACACAGGATGTAACAAAAGCGGAAACTCTTGCTGCAACAATAGTGGAGGCTCTGGAAAAATGAAAACAGGCAAACTCCTGCTCACAATTATGTTAATTATTGTGCTGTCTATGGCCATCCTGATATGGTTTTTCCCCGCAAACGGCAACTTCAGAGCTGAGAACCCTTTTTGGAATGGAATATCAGAGTTTAATTCCCAAATGAATGCAGAACCGATTGAGTCGTTTTCAGATTTACCGTCCGACCCTGATGGCACGACCCTATTCATAATACCCTATGAACCGTTTTCTGAGGCTGAACTCACCCAACTCAGGAGTTATGTTTCAAATGGCGGAATACTGACAGTACTTGATGATTATGGCTATGGAAACCAAATTCTCAGTGCGATAGGCTTGAACTTGAGATTTATCGATAAGCCACTTTTGGACCCCTTGTTTGACTACAAGAACAAGTGGCTCCCTGAGATAACAGAGTTTACGAACACCCCAATTGCAAAAAATGTAAGCAGCATAGTTTTCAACCATGCTTCCAGCTTGAACACCACTACTGATGTCACCGTCGTGGCGTATTCTTCCAAGTTCAGCTTCCTCGACCTAAACGCGGATGGTTCTTGGGATACAGATGAGTCCACTGGACCTTTGCCTGTTGCCGCTTACGCCAAATTAGACCAAGGCTACCTTGTTGCAATTTCTGATCCTAGCATTCTGATTAATGGGATGATAGGAATTAGTGACAACCAACAATTCATTCAAAACGTGTTATCCCTGAAGGATGTTAATCAAGTTTTTGTTGACCAAACACATTTACCCAAAGTGCCGTTAGATGGTGCTAAGGAAATTCTCGCATCAGTCTACGGAATCGCAGCTTCACCGTTGGGGGCGCTAAGCTTAATAGCGGTGATATTGGTTTTATCATTAAAACCGATTTGGCGGATTGATGGGGAAAATGGGTCAAGACAATAGAGACATTTCGACGATTCCAGGCAAAATATTAAATGAAGTATCAAAAGTTGTGGTAGGAAAAGACGAAATCAAAGGAATGATTTTGATTTCCTTACTAAGCGAAGGACACGTCCTAATCGAGGGGTTGCCTGGAACAGCAAAAACCTTGCTTGCCAAAACCTTTTCTCAGGTCATCGGAGGGGACTTCAAAAGGATCCAGTTCACGCCTGACATGTTACCTGCCGACGTAACAGGGTTTTACCTGTATACTCCCGACGGCAAATCCCGTTTCATGGAAGGTCCACTGTTTGCAAATGTGGTTTTATCCGACGAATTAAACCGTACGACCCCAAGAACACAGGCCGCGTTGATCGAAGCAATGCAAGAGCGGCAAGTCACCGTTGAAGGGATAACTCAGCTGTTACCCAGACCGTTCATCATAATTGCAAGCCAATTACCTTTTGGTTCAGAGGGCACATACCCGCTGACTGAAGTGCAGGCTGACAGGTTCATGTTCAGGGTTTGGAGCGACTATTTATCAAAAGAAGATGAAAAACAGGTTATCGCAAGGTTAGATTACATCGAAGAGCCCGATGTCAAACCTGTAGCGTCACTTAACGAAATCGTAGAACTTCAAGAAGCCATAAGAAAGGTCCATGTTTCAGATGAAGTGGGAGATTACGTAGTTTCTTTAGTACGGCTCGCCAGAGAAGACCCAGATATACTGTCAGGGCCAAGCACACGGGCTACAATTGCCCTTTTCAAAGGTTCCAGAGCCATGGCATTTCTACAAGGAAGAGACTATGTGATACCTGACGACGTCAAAAGGTTGGCTCTCTACGTCTTGATTCATAGGATACGCGTTAAACCCGAAGCTGAAATGGAAGACATAACACCTAAGATGGTAGCAGAAAGAGTCCTCCAGAGCGTTCCCGTTCCAAAAATTTAGTTCAACAAACTGATGACGGATTTATGAAACCGTTAACCATTAAAACCGTTGCCAAAGCATACCTTATAATAGTGCTCTTGCTGGCGGTCTTGGTTTCTCCGCTGCCACAGTTAGGCATAGCAATTGTTTTGCTTGCTGTTCAAGTGGTTTTAGTATATAAACCGCCGAGAGCAAGGGTAGAGTTAGTGGTGGTTATCGGCTCATTGGTTTTTATGCCCTTGGCGCTTGAGGCTTTTTTGGGCGAAGCTCTTTCTGTTTTACTTATGGTTCCGGCTTTGCTGCTTTTAGATCAAAGCCTAAAGGATTACTCGTCAACTCAGCGTCTTGCCTTTGTAAAAACTGGGAGAAGCCCAACAGCAGTTTTGAAAGCGTTGGGGGCGGGTTTGCTTCTTTTTTTTACTGCTTCAATTCTGGTTTGGAATGTAACATTAATTGTAACTTCAGCTGTCTTAAGCGGCTATCTATCTTTTGCTTTGGCACATATTTTCGTAAAAATCCCCAAAAAACCCTTCGAGGAATCCAAAACATGGAACAGAGTTGTGGCGGGCAAAACCGCTACTAACGCGGTTAATGTCAAAATTAACACGGGTATGCCACTTTTTGCCGCTTTGTCGTCAGAGAAATCATGGATTCACGTTGAACCGTCAGAGTTCATTTTTTCTGGTCAAGACGAGATACAGATGGACCTACGGTTTACACCGCCTTTGGCTGGACCATCAAAGCTTCAAGTTCAAGCCATGACTGTAGACCCCCGCGGCTTGATTCAGACGGCACAAATTTTGGAGCCCCTTGAGTTACACATTATCCCTAGGGCGAAGTATGCACAATGGCTGGCCAACAAATATCTACAGCAAACCTCACCTGGAACAGGTTCATCAGCAGCCATGCCTTCGGCTAAATCTGCCATAACTTCAAAAGCAGGTGTGGAGTATTATAGTAGCCGCCAGTTTCAACCTGGAGACCGATGGAAAGACCTTGATTGGAAACACAGCTATTTGTTTGGGGAACTAATTGTTAAGGAGTTCTCTGGTGCACAGGGGAACACCGCATTGCTAGTTGCCGATTTAACAGCTAAAGACGCCGAAGAAGCAGATATGCTTGCGTATAACTTTGTGATGGCAGCGTTAACGTTAGCTACTGAAGCGGTGCCAACTGCATTAGCCGCCTACAATTACAAAGAAGTTTTAGCAACAACATTCCCAATAAACCCAAGGGAAGCCCTGAAAAAAACTTTGGAGTTAACTGAAAAAATAGTGTTTGCTGAACCGTCAGTAAAGGTCTTAGAGTTACCGCAACTCCGCAGAATAAAACGATCTATCGATCAACTCGAACGTACAAATTCTAACGCGTCACGTAAGTTGATTGAGATTTTAAAGCTGGAGGTTGAAGCAAACCAGATGGCTGCATCACGTCATCCATCAGGACAGGCGTTAGCCAAAATGGTTGATGCTGTCAAGCCACCAGCCACTTTAACTGTTATCGCTGCCTTCAACAGCGGCGACGAAGAATTGACATTAACCATTGAAAAACTAAGAGATAAAGGGTATAACACCATTCTGGTTGGAAACAATTAGCGCACTATACAACGGGTACAGCGGGAAAACACACAATTCAAGGAACCAAAGCAAAGAGAAAGAAAAAAGCATCCAAAGTGACAAGGTTAGCAGCTTTTTCTTGGTGACATGTAACTGTCTGAAATAAGAATAACTGTTTTGCGTGATTATTCTTATAAGCGTGCCTTTCCATTCTTATTTGTGGGATATCGCTGGGAAGTCAAGTTACTCTTGAAATGATCTATACGAAGTCAGGCGGGTAAATGAGAGACTTAGAGTCATCGAAGACATAATTGAAGAAGTAGTCATACAGGCGTTACCAGAAGGTTCTATGAGCAGAAAAAAATCAGCGAAATAAATCGTTCCAGTGCAAGAGATGAAGAAAGGAGCATGCGCTACTCTCGAGGAGCTCAAGTGTGCCCCCTAAATATCGAGTTATTGTCCACCGCAGAGTTCAAAGAAATTTGTAAACAACCTAAGGATGACAACT
>JAOZIE010000014.1:0-764 GCA_026014485.1 Candidatus Bathyarchaeota archaeon | reverse complement strand
CAGAAAATAGTGAGAAAACAGGCTACATCACAGAGCAGTAAACGTCTGGGGAAAACACCCAAACCTTCTACGCACAAATGGAAAAAGACGAACGCATACCATAGAACCCGCTTAATTCTCGAACGCCCAAAAATCCAGAGGAAGACAGCTTTTTTATTTAAGGAAACGCAGAAATTCTTCTTTCGTTAACCCAGCTTGTTGAATAATCGCTAAAAGAGTTCCCTTCTGGATTACGTCATGACGTTGAACAGTGACTTTACGTTTACCATCAGTTAGGAAAATGTGGCTTCCTTTCTGGTGAACTATTTTAAAATTCGCTTCGTTTAGAATCTTTAAAAGTTTACGATAAGAGAGAGTGGGTAGTTTCTCAGACAGTTATCTCCACCAGCTCTCGTTTACGTTTAAGCTGGTCAAGTTCCTCTGGAAACGCTTCAAGATAACCTTCAACGGCTTCTTTTATGTTGGCGATGGCCGCCTTCTTGGTTTCTCCTTGACTGATGCAACCAGGCAACTCCACAACGTGAGCTGAATAGCCAACATTTTCTTTTCTTAAAATAACCGTGAATTTTGTGCCTTTTGCCTCAACCACGAACTACACCAACAGTCATTAAACAGTTTTAGCTGATATAAAGTTTGCCAGCCAAATGGAGACGTCTTATTAGCCAACCCGTCTATGAATAAATGGGAAAAGACGGTCGCATACTCATAATCCCACTGGTTGTTGTGTGTTAAAACCGTATTGGTTGCGAACAGAAGTTATTGCC
>JAOZIE010000017.1 GCA_026014485.1 Candidatus Bathyarchaeota archaeon | reverse complement strand
CACTTTAGAGCTATTTCACTAATTTTTCGGGCTTGAACAAAACCAACAGACTTCGCCATCTTGTCAACAATGCTTTCCGCAGCTACCGTCAGTTTTTGCATTATGGCCGTTAACACTGTGGCCAGCTTTGTGCTTTTGATGCTGTCTACGTACCGTACGGTGAGGTCTACTACGCCTCGCTCAACCCGGTTTAGGGCGCTGAACCAGATTCCATGCCTTAAGGCAGATTTTTTTGCTTTGAATATCTTCTCGACAGATAGGGCATTGCTAAACTCAGATTTTGTTTTTTGCCCAAGCTCTGTCTTTGAACATTGGTTTTTTTCACTAGGGCCTCGCCTAATCGCCTTTGCGCTTGAACACATAGCAGTAAACCTAAACATATGAAGCCCTGACAATTTGACTTTACCTAATCCCCAGATTAATAACAAAAATACTTTCCTAACAAAGAATAAAAGCTTTTCTAACGGAAAAGGAACAATCAAAGGTTCAACAGCTCTGAAGGAAAAAACCCATAAACTCCGACACTATAAAAGCAAGTTCATTCATAAACACACACATACTGAACAATATGCTAAAATAACCAAGGACAGGACAAAAACCTTCATAGAACAACAGAACTACAGATAAGTCATAGAAAGCGCAAAAGACATTATGAAAAACGAGAAAATTCTGAATTGGACATTTGTAACTGTGGCTTAACCGAAAAAAGGCGCAAAGCTACAACTGGGCTATTTAGGCGCTGAAGTTAACATTGAATCTGCTGCACCATTTTTTTCTGTTTTCACCCATCGTCTTGGGCGTCTTAGCACAATCAGCAGCCCAGCATATAGGGCGATGAATCCTTGTAGGCACCAGTAAATGAAAACGAAGGGTAACCAACGTAAATTCCCGACGCGGCGGGGCTTGGAAACAAAAACCAAAGACGCTCCAGCCAAGAGCATCGTAACCGTGGTCGTCGCAACAGATATGAAAACCAAAGCACTCCACAGGACATTGAATGGAAATTCGGCGAAAAACACGCCTGAGCCTGCAATGTAGCCGAGTAATGAAGCCATAATTATGAAGGGCGCAAACAGCGTGGCTTCAGCGTCAAAATTACGCACACTAGGCTTTGCCATCAATCTGCCGTATTTGGCTGCAACTTCCATTGTGCCTCTGAACCATCTCGTTCGTTGTCTAAACAGCATCCGCAAACTTGATGGGCTTTCCTGCCAAGCACACACATCCCCGCCATAACGAATCACAAAGCCGCGTTCGGTTAGCCTCGCCGACATTTCCATGTCCTCAGATAAAGTCCGTTCATCAAAGCCGCCCACGCCATCTAAAACGCCTCGTCGGATAAACTGGCAACTGCCTCGTAAGTGAACAAACAAACCTAAGGCATCTTTTCCTCGCAGGTAGGCTTCGCACCACACTCCTTCCTCATAGGATACGAACTGGGTAAGCATGTTTTGCCCTGCATTAATCGATAAGGTTCTGCCTTGAACTGCGGTTACGCCAGAGTCGGCAAAATAGCTGGCAGCACATAATAGAGAGTCAGGTGCAGGTACACTATCGGCATCGAAAACGGCTACGACATCACCACTGCAGCTTTTTAGGCCAAAGTTTAGTGCAGATGGTTTACCATTTGATATGCCTCGGCGCAGAATTTTTACGTTTTCCCTCTCTGAGGCAAATATCTTACAGACTTCCAGAGTGTTATCTGATGAACCGTCCTCGACCACTACAACCTCAACTTTTTCCGTTGGGTAATTTATTTTAGTTAATGCTTCGAAAAGCCGTCCAACTAATCTGCCCTCGTTTTTGACTGGGATTAACAAACTAAAGGAAGGCAGAACTCCAGCGTTAACAGTGTCGGTACTGGCCCCCAGTTGTTGACTGCGTCGCTTACTTCGAACCCCGGCTGCTAAAACGGGTATATTGTAGAAGGCCCATAGGTAAACCACCGCAAAAACGCAAACTAAAACCACATCCAAAACGCCAAACATAGCCAATTACTCCACATTTAACGCAGTTTCAGCAAACACCTCATGGCTCCAAAAGGGTGGTAAACATACATAAAAGCAGGTGAGCTAATCAGCCGCGATTCTTCCAACAAATCGAATTCTAAATGCCCGACATCCACACGCTCATCCCCGTTTGTCACCTGGCGCCTTTAACCCGTAAGGTAGTCAGATTAGCTCTGATGCATTGTAAGGAATCTACGACATAAAAGGTTTATCAACAAAACAGACTCCATACGTACTCCAGACCCTAAAGGGCAAATCTGTGAATTAGAAAGCGCACTGTGATCGTTAGTAACAGCTAATCACAAATGTTTCATATGCGTCCAGTAAGGGCTAAATATAACTAAGACAATCTCGGTTGATAATCAATAAAGGACGAGAATAGCCATGGAAGACTTCTACGACCTCGTAGTTAAACTAACTCAAGCTACACGCGACCACGAACGTTACCGCGACCAAGAATGCATTAACATGATAGCCAGTGAAGGGCTCAAGTCACCTGCCGTCAAAGAAATGCAGGCCTTCGCCTCTGACTTGGAGGGCAGATATGCAGAAGGCGACAATAACATACAGGGACATGTCAAGAAACGGTACTATCAAGGTCAAAAGTTTATGTCATCCATCGAGGACTACGCCGCTGACCTCATGAAGAGCCTCTTCAAATGTAACTGGGCAGATATACGCTTAGTTAGCGGTACACATGCAAACCTTGCCACTTTCAAGGGTTTGAGTTTAGCCACTAAAAACCGTAAGATGGTTGTTACCCCGCTGAGTTGCGGTGCACACATAAGTCATGACTACACGGGCTTGGCAGGGTCGGTGCTGGGTTTAGAAGACATAAACCATGTCTACAATATTGATGAGATGAACATTGACCCCGACCGCTCCGCTGATGTTATCCGCGCCGCAAAACCAGGCATCGTCACCTTCGGCGGCAGCCTTTTCCTGTTTCCGCATCCCATTAAGGAGCTCAAGGAAGTCTGTGATGAAGTTGGCGCCTACGTAGCCTACGACTCGTCCCATGTTCTTGGGCTGGTGGCAGGCGGCGTCTTCCAAGACCCGCTCCGTGAAGGGGCAGACTTCATCACTTCATCTACGCACAAGACGTTTCCAGGTCCTCAAGGCGGCGTCGTTATGGGTAACGCTTCTGACCCGCGGACTGAGAAAGCCATCAAAAAAATCCAATATGCAATTTTCCCGCTGAGTGCCTCCAGTACGCATTTGGGCAGGTTGCCAGCGTTGGGTATAGCTGCATTGGAGATGAAGCTTTTCGGCAACGAACTTGCCAAGCAAATCGTGAAGAACGCGCAGACTGCTGGGCAGTGCCTCTACGAGAACGGCGTCAAAGTCCTCTGTGAACACAAAGGATTCACGCAAAGCCACCAAATCGCCGTGGACATCCAAGCCTTCGGCGGAGGCAACAAAATTGCTCAGGACCTTGAAGATGCGAACATAATTTGCAACAAGAACCTGCTGCCCTACGATGACCAAGGCAGCAAAGGCAACCCCTCAGGGCTACGCATTGGATTCCAAGATGTAACGCGCAGGGGCTTTTGTGAAGGCGACATCAAGCACCTCTGTGACCTTATGCTCGACGTAATCAAGGGGAAACGTACACCAGCAGAAGTCCAAAAAGACGTTGTTGAATTCAAGAAGGGCTTCAACACAATCAAATTTGGCTTCCAAAACGTCCAAGAAGCCTTAGGCTACATCAATAAGGCATAAATAAAATCGGGAAACCACCCTTCTTTTCTACTCCTTTTTGCTTTTTTTCGGGACTAAACGTTAATAAGTGAACTATAACTCATTCAGGTTTGACTTGTCAATGGTTGACTTGACGCTTGTAATCGCTCTGCCAGTAATCATGGTGCTGTTTGTTGTATTGTTCATTCTGCTTCCGAGGTATGGACCACACTACACGTCGCGGCTTAAATGCCCCAGATGCAAAAAACAGTTCAACTACCACTGGGTTCCGGGAGCCACCTTAACCTCGCTACGGTATGGGAACCGCAGACGCCTGAAATGCCCCTACTGTGGTCAAGAAGCAATCTACAACATAGCAACTACGCGGGTCTCAAAATCGAAGACGTCGTAGACCGCTGCTGCCTAAAGAAGTAAGACTTGTGTGCCTTTTTGGGGATTGATTTATAATTGCGTTCGGTAATGTACTTAAATTCTAGTGGGGTAATACCACCTCAAAGGAGACCGCTGAAAAGTGAAGGTACTACTTAACGACGGATTAGAAAAAGAGGGCTTACAGCTCCTTCAGCAAGCTGGATTAGAAATTGACACCAAAAAAAGAGACCTCCAAGCGTTAATCACTGACATAGCGGGATTTGACGCGTTAATTGTTCGAAGCGCCACCAAAGTTACGCGCCAAGTCCTTGAGGCGGGAGCAAAAGGCAAACTTAAAATCGTGGGTCGCGCAGGAGTTGGCTACGACAACATCGATGTTGAAGCAGCTTCTGAATTCGGCATCGTGGTGAAGTCTGCACCGTCAGGGAACACTAACGCGGTTGCTGAACTAACCCTCGCTTTGATGCTGGACGTGTCCCGAAACGTTCCACAAGCGCACATGCTCCTGAAAGGCGGCGTCTGGTCTAAACAGAAACTTAAGGGTACAGAGCTTGCTTACAAAACCTTGGGCATCTTGGGCTGTGGTAAAATCGGGCAGCGTGTGGCAGAGTTGGCGAGACGCGGCTTTGACATGGAGGTTGTTGGCTACGATGTTTGCCCGTGTGCCGAAGCAAAAATTAACTATATTTCTAAAGAGGAAGTCCTCTCCAAAGCGGACTATATCACTATTCACACAGGCGGCAAATCTGTCATAATCGGTGAAAAAGAACTTGCTATGATGAAGCCTACCGCGTATATCATAAACACGAGCAGAGGAGCCAACATCGACGAAGAAGCGCTCTACAAAGCGCTTAAGGACAAAAAGATTGCAGGTGCAGCTTTGGATGTGTACATGGAAGAACCCAAGGGGGAAGACGCCCAATTCAAGAGCACATTTGCCCAACTGGACAATGTGGTTCTCAGCGCGCATCTGGGGGCTTCGACATTGGAAGCGCAACGTGAAACTGCGCTGGAAATGGCTAAGGTTATTGCGGGCTTTCTGTTAAGCGGCGACTTTACAAACGCCGTGAACGCGGGCGAAAGTATAGAGGTAGAAGAGAAACCCGTATATCCGCTATTCATTCACCACCGAGATGTACCGGGCGTCTTTGCTAATATAGACAAGGTGCTGGCTGACAACGAAATAAACATACGCGCAAACTATTCACGGCAAATCGGCAAAAGCGGCTACGCCCTGTCGGTTTACGTGCTGCACCAAAAGGTTGAGCCGAAAATTATTGAAGTACTAAAGAAAATCCCCAACATCTCTGACGTCAAAGTCTAGGGCACCCTTTGACTGCGCATCGTTCACTGCCGCTTTATAAGACTAATTTTGCGGCTTAGGAATAAACAGGAAAGCCACGGGGGTTGCTCTAGTCGACAAATGTTGAGTCTTAGAAAAAGCTAACCACGCTTTCTAAACCGAACCGCCATAACCAAAAACGCAAACAAGCAAGCCAGCATTAACAGTAAAGCCGCTACAGGTAGTTCGGGAATCACGGGGGTTGGGTCTGGATTTGAACTCTGCGTTGGTAGAGGGGAAACAGATGGAGGGGGTGTCGAAGTCTGAGAGGGTAATGGAGAGAGCGTAGCAGTAGTTGTTGGGGTAACTGTTTCTTGCTGTGTCGGCAAAGGCGTCAAAGTGGGAGTGGGGGACGAAATTGGAGTTGGTGACGGTGATGGCTCACCATAACCTATGGGAGTGTACATTTCGTTAACTGCCAACAGTTGCATGCCATCACCACCTCCAAAAACGTATATGACATCATTAACGACTGCTGCAGCGGGATTGTACCGGGCCGTAGGCATAGATTCGACGGTAATCCAGAAATTGGTTTCAGGGTCATAACTATACGTTGATTTTGAGCCATATGCAAAACCCGCCATGCCGCCAAAAAGATAAATCCGCTTCTGCGCGGCGATTCCTTCTGTTGCAGCAGCGGCGCCCTGCCAAACCACCTCAGGAGCATATGCACCAAGGGTCCAGGTGTTTGTTGCAGGGTCATAAATCTGGTTTGTGTTAAGGTTCATGCTGGAATGGAATTCGTCTTGCCCGCCGATGACGTACAGTTTTTTGTCAACCACGGCTGACTGGAAGCTAACAACTGGGTACAATAGGGGAGCGGATGTGGACCATGAATCATTAGCGATATCATAGACCTCGTTGAATCCGACGGTGGAGTAAGGTCCAGCTGTTCTTCCGCCCACAACGTAGATTTTGCCGTCGATGACGTTGGCGTCCATCTGGATTCTGCTGGTTGGAGCCGCCGTTTTTGTCTCCCATGTGTCTGTTAGAGTATCGTAGACCTCATTCAAGTTGCAGATAACAGAACCTTCTGTTTGTCCACAAATCACGTATATCTTATTTTGAAACGCAGTCACAGCAAACGATTGCCGCACCGTGGGCATGACACTCTTAGACGCCCAAGTGCTGCTGACGGGGTCGAACTGATAGGTATAGTTGTATCCAATCGCGTATATCTTGCCGTCCACGGTGACAGCTTCATAGACGCCTGCCACTGGAATAGGAGCCACTGTGGACCATTCACCTGAAGAAGGAGGAGGCGTAGGCGTAGGGACTGAAGAAGGCGGAACGGTAGGGGTAGGAATAGGTGTTGGTGTTGGGGTAAGAGTCGGCATCGGACTACTCGCTCCCAGCACATAGAGCTTGCCATCATTGGAGCCAACGTAGACAACGCCCCCTACGATTGCCGGTGAAGAAAAGATGTCACGTGAAGTTGAATAAGTCCATTTGAGCAAACCAGAAGTTGTATCCAATGCGAGAACTCTGCCAAAATTTGTGCCTACGACAAGTGTCCCGCCAGCAACAGCTGGAGACGACATCATGAGGAAGCCGCCGTTGTAGTAGCTCCAGATTTTTGCGCCCGTTGAAGCATTCAAGGCGTAGATGTTGCAGTCATCCGAACCGAAATAAACTACGCCGTCAACAACCGCAGGTGACGAACGAACTATGTCACCGGTGGTGAAGTTCCAAAGCTGTTTCCCGGTGAAGGCGTTTAAGGCGTAGATGTTGTGGTCTAAGGATGTCACGTACAAAACGCCATCTGCGAAAGCAGGTGAAGATTGCACGCCTCCACTTATGGATTTAATTGTGCTGAAGCTCCAGATTTTACCTCCGTTATCGGCGTCTAAAGCGTAAACCTCTCCGTCAATTGAGCCAACATAAACCAGCCCGTCCACAGCTAAAGGAGAAGAAATCACGTAGTCGCCCGTCTTGAAGCTCCAGATTTTTGCGCCCGTTGAAGCATTCAAGGCATGGACAAAAGCTCCGAATTCGCCTATGTAAACGATGCCGTTGGAAACACATGGAGAAGAATAGGATATGCCCATTTCAGTGCGGTAGCTCCAAATTTTGTCTCCGTTGTAAGCGTCCAACGCATAAACGGTCTTGTTGGCGCCGCCTATGTAAACGACTCCGTCGACAACCGCAGGTGACGAAGACAAACCCGCAATTCCAGTGCTATAGCACCATTGACGAGTACCAGTGGCAGCGTCTAATGCATAGACATATCCGTTTTGGCAGCCGACGTACACTAAGCCATCTACAACTGCTGGAGAAGAAGAAACATAATTCGCAATCATCCCGTCACTTGCGGCAAATTCCCAAAGCAAGTCGAGCCCAAGAGGCGCCACATCGTCGGGACAACCTGACCGCTGAAGATTATAACGAAACATTGGCCAATCACCAGTTGAAGAGGCAGAGGCAGTCAAATCCGCTTTGCCAACAGAATAAAGTGTGCTCACTGACGATATGGAAAGAAGTAACGTTAAAAGAACAACAAGGGATTTTGTTTTACCGTTCAAGTAAACATCTACCGCCGAACTCCAATTTTGATGGGCTCTTTCGTGAATAAAGGCTTTTTTGTAAAGATTTCTTGACCATACGGTATTCTTGCCGCAGACTTTTAGTCAAGAAATTTTGACTAACCTTTCAGGCGGCATTCACAGCGGGGTAGTCGCCCACAAAAGCGCTATTGAAGTTACAGTGCAAAAATCGAAAACGGCGATTCCCAGCGACAGATTCTATAAGCCCGTTCACATTCTAAAACATTCAATGAAGCTCGGGGTGTTGTTCTCAGGCGGCAAGGATTCGACGCTTGCCCTGCACAAGGCAGCCGAAAAAGAAGAGGTAGCTTGCCTAATCACTTTGCAGTCAAAAAACCCAGAGAGTTACATGTTCCACACACCCAACATTAACTTGGCAGCGTTGCAAGCCCAAGCCCTTGAGCTTCCGCTGGTGATACAGGTGACCGAGGGCAAGAAAGAGGAGGAGTTGGCGGATTTGGAGCTGGCAATAGCTGATGCTGCTGAGAAGTTCCGTATAGAAGGTATCGTAACGGGCGCGGTTGAATCGGTGTATCAGTCGGAACGAGTGCAGCGTATCTGCCACAACCTAGATCTTTGGTGTTTTAATCCGCTGTGGAAAAGAAACCAGAAAGCCCTTTTGGAGGAGTTGGTTGAGGAGGGCTTTGATGTGGTCATCTCAGGCGTGTTCGCTTACCCGCTTGATGAGAGGTGGCTTGGAAAACAAATCGACGCAAAAATAATTCAGAGGCTACTTGAACTACAACTGGAGTACTGTATAAGCCCGTCGGGAGAAGGCGGCGAAATTGAAACCACCGTCTTGGACGCACCACTGTTTAAAAAGAGAATTGAAATTCTCAACTCCTCGGTAAAGGCACGGGGCAACTCAGGCATTTTCAGGATTAAGCAGGCAAGGCTGGTGCCAAAGTGATTCTAGTTGTGGACATGAACTGGAAGAAAAATTCGCTGGGATACTCCGAATTTGTTCTACCCATCATTGAAGCTACACAAAAAAGTGAGAAATGCGTCGTGAAACATTACTCGGAAGTTGCAGATTCCGACATACAGGGATGCAGCAGGATAATTCTTTCAGGCACTACGTTGAAAGACAACGTTACGTTAGAGCAAACAGAAAAGTTCGCGTGGTTAAAAACTGTGGATAAGCCAGTTTTGGGCGTCTGCGCGGGCATGCAAACCATCGGCGCCGTTTTCGGTCTGCTTTTGACAAGAAGCATGGAAATAGGCATGACACAAGTGAAAACGCAGAACGCGAACCCACTGTGCTCAGGAACGTTCAAGGCTTATTCTCTTCACAACTATTGTGTTGAGTCCTCGGACGAGTTCGAAATCTTGGCTGAATCCACTAAATGCATCCAAGCCCTAAAACACAAAAGAAAACCCCTCTACGGGGTACTATTTCACCCCGAAGTGAGGAACCTCGAAATTATAAAACGGTTCATCCAACTGAAACAGTGAAATTGCCGTTTAGATTTTGGTTGCCTGCACTTCCAGCCGCACCATTTTGATGTGCGCGATTTGGTTTTCATCCAACGGGTAAGCGGCGAGGTAGCGGTCAGCAATTTCATTGATAAAGCAGTCCCGTAAACTTGAGGGAACACGTTCAGTAAAAGGCAGCCAGACACTGCGTATCCAGCCGATTAAGCCTTCTTTGCCTTGAAGCGTCATGTCTTTGGGGAATAATTCGATTCTTTCCGCTTTGAAGCCTGTTTGTTTAAGCCATAGACCATATTCTTCGGGTCCGTAGAAACCGTAGGGGAAAGTGAAGTTCTTGAAGTAGGGTTCGCAGTCTTCCTCGCTTATTAACTCTTCAATTACAGCTATCATGTCTTGGGCGTTGCCTTTGCCGGCCATCTGGAACAGTAATCTGCCGCCCTTGTCAAGGCTGTCGTGCACGCCTGCTAACACTGTTTGGTGGTCGATTATCCAGTGTAGAGAAGCATTTGAGAAAGCCACGTCGAACTGCTCACGAAACGTTAATTCTCTAGCGTCCATACGCAGGAAAGTTAGGTTCGGGTTATGACAATGGGGAAAGCTTTGGCGTGCTGCAGCTATCATTTCCTCAGAACTGTCAATGCCGACTACCTGTCCATGGGGCAAATATGTGGATAACAACTGGGTGACTTTGCCGTCGCCGCAACCAATGTCCAAGAGGGATTCCGTACCTGTTAGGTTAAGCTTGGGAATGAGCTCTTTTGCCCACTCGAACTGGTTCGAAGAATGCTTTGCATATTCTTCAACATTCCAAGAATAATTCTCGGCTTTATTCGCCAAATCGGTCACCGATTCTTGAGCAAACGGTTTCCCGATATAAACCTTTACAGGAGCAACAGCTTAAAATGAAGATTACAATGAGCCTTTTCCGCATCTGCGGATAGTTGCGTTCTGGGGAAATGCGGTCGAAGCTTGAAGGTTCTTTAAGGAGAGAAGTATAGTTACAAGCGAAACTGGGGAAATTGAGTTTGAGCTATAAGAGCCGAATGCACCCGAAAGTCAGCAACGCCGAAATAGAAGTCTTCAAAGCCTTAAGCGCTCAAGGGTTAACGGGCGGTATGGTAACCCAGCAGCCTATAATTCTTAAATCGACCATTCCCGATTTCTGCTGGCTTAACAAACGAAAAATCGTCTACCTCGACGGCGTCCAAGTTCACAGAAAAGACAAGGCGCAGCAGCGGGATGCAGAAATAGACGAGTTGCTGGAGATGCAAGGCTGGGAAGTCCTCAGAATCCCTTATGACCCCCCGCTGACCGAGAAGGCACTTAAAGAAATTATGGCGGCCATCAAAAGGTTCCTCAACGTCGATGATGAGTAAAAGACAAATGGGTTTTTGTTTACCCAGCGGGAACGGTCTTCAGATATTTTTATTAGACTGAACTGATGCTTGAAACTTCAATGATTCAAAAAAAGAAAACCGTTTCACGCGTTGCCGTAGGATGCCTTTTGATATTGCTGGTGTTAGCCCCGACTTTCCTCTTAACAGCCAAAGCAGAGACAGCGGACAACTACTGGGTTACGGTTAAGCCAACAACTGAGGATACCGTGTTGTACGCGCCGGCTGGGCGAAACTGGACTCTTTCGTTTGAAGCTCAGTGGACTTACGGCAACCAAGCAGGACAATTAATCAGCAATGCCACTGCCACAATCGAGGTAACATCAGAGAACGGCACACGTGTAGCAACGCTGGAGGAAAACATAACTGCAGGTGTATTCGCCTTCAACTATTCGTCATCTACCGCAGATATTCTAACGTTCAACGTTACTAAACTTACTATGCAGAATGACACAGAGTGGAATTCAACCCTTCTAGACGTGGACAACAACCTGTACGGGCTCTCCTCAAAACCGTTAACCATCTGGTGGGACACCTTCCACGTCGCACTACTGAACCATGAAACAAGTAATCTTGGAACAACAGCAGTTACAGTGAACGTGACTTACCTACTTATCCCCGAAAAAGGGTTAACCTTGCCAGCGTCAGCAACATACTCTGGTCAAACGTTTCTGCCTAAAATCGCTCACGGCTTAGACGTAACCATAAACGGCGTGAAGGCACAGGAAACATCACCAGAAGGCGTGTATTCAGCCAACGTTTCAACTTGGTCACCCACAGCCTACATCCCCGTAGGTGTCGCCCAAGAAGGATGGACAACAACATGCACAGGATTCAGCTTCGCCCACAACGCAAACCAGCCCATCTGGGAATACGCCATAATAATTGGGGTAGGAGCGGTGTTTGCCATGTTGATTTTCAGGTTCGTTCTGTTCAAAAAACCAAGCAACACGCCGTTACCAAGGAATGCCCGTTTTCCAGTTTTCGGAAGCATCCTATTGGCGGCTGCGTCCATCGTAAGCCTCTATTGGGGGCTTGTGGGGTTAGACGGAGCCCTACACGGGTTTGATTGGACGATACTGGCTTTGTTGGCGTTTCTATCGTCAGCATTGGGATTTGCAGGGACTGCGATGGCTGTGAAGAAAAAGGGGCAGGCGTTTGTCATATTAACTGTCATCTTGCCGTTAATTGTGAACCTAGTTTTGGTGAAAACTTCGCTTGAAGCCTACCAACTGGCTATTCCATGGGGTATCCTAGTTGCTTCGCTGGTTTTTTCGTTGGCAGGCGGATTGTTAATATGTAATGCTGACGAGCAGTTCTCCAAGTAAACCAAATCTACCTAAGGTTAAGAGACCCAAAGCCCTCGTTTTGTTTTTGAAAAGTGCCAACGAAAGGTTAATTGTGGTTTGCCCAGAAGTCCGCGATTTTGGCGCGTAATACAATATTTTCCCTGTCTCCGCGGGATACACTTTATATCTCACGTTTAGCCGTTTGATGAAACAACTGGGGATAATCCAGATGACAAGTGTAAGAAAACGGCTAAACCATGTCTTATATGAACTGGAATACATGGGCACTGAAACTGACGAAGAAAAAGCCAAAAACGTCATCACCGAACTTAAAGTTATAAACGGAGCCTACAAAGAAACCAAGCACGCCCCCATGTGCTGCTTCAACTACGAAGGAGAACAAAAAATCGTATGCGACATCGTCGGTCCACTTGAACATGAGCAGTTCATGGAAAAATGTAGAGAATGCCAAGCCCAAATGAAAACGGTTCTGGCTAACCTCAAAACTGACTAACCAAAGTTATTTTTTAGCAGATCCGTTGATGAAAAACGCAGACAACAAAAACAATAAACTGTAAGGTTAAAAGGAAACACTGTTTTCTACGCGCACATCTGTTTGGCAAAGGCGTCCTTCAAAGAACACACCTATAAGAAAGAGAAATTTCTGCAAATACGCTATCGTTAAATAGGGGTTATCAAAAAAAGAGACTTAAGGTCAAGACCTAAGTAAAAAAAAGCAACTGAAGTTGTTTCAAGATTATCGTTGGCTACGCTTCTTGTCGGCGCTCATTAGTTCACTCAGACGGTAAGTGACGTAAGCTGAAAAACTTCGAATGCCCTTCTTTATGGTGTATTCCTCTTTAACTTTAAGCCACTCGTTAAAGAAGTAATCGTAAATTTCGGCCTTCACCGTGATGCTTTTGAAGCCATGTTTTGGCGTTAAATGTCCCCTCTGTTAATTCGTAATGTACGGAACTCTCACTATTTAAGTTTTAACATTCAAACAACAACAAACACAAGTGTAGCACACATAGCACACAATTCGCGTGTAACATTTCATGATGCAATAAACGTTTATATTAGGAAGTACCGTAAAGTACGGGGAGAATAAAGGAGGAAAACGGATTGCCGCGCAAGGGATATCGAACTATATGCGTTACAGATGAAGTCTACCACTGTATACAGACGAAAGCTAAAGAAACCGATCGAACCATCCCCGAGTACATCAAGTATTTGATGGATAAAGAAAGCGTCCAAAGAGAAGAAAAAACAATCTGAACTTCAGTAAATGTAGCCCTTTAGGCAAAACGGCTCAACAGCAAATCTTGTTTCACATGAGAATAAACAGGGAGGCATAAGAATTGCCCATTGAAATTGCACAGTCAAACAGTCGCGTCGCTGAAATCCGTATTTCATGCGACCGATGCGGCAAACTAATCAGCGTCAGCGTAATACCAATTGCTGAACTGCAGAATAAAACCAGAAACGTGTGTCAGCAGTGTAAAGAAGAGATAGCTTCTTCAAAAACAAACAGATACTGAATCGCCGAAGGTTCATTTGGAACGTCTGCTTTTGGCTTCTGCGTCGATTTTCTCCAGCAGCCTAAGCACCTGTTTTCCACGCCGCAGCTTTTCTGCCTCAGATATGGTTGCCTGAGCGTGACAGATAGAGTCCACCACTACACCGTTTTCTTCGTCGAAAATCACTGGGTAAACGCGGCATCCAGAAGGTCTAAAAGCGTAAACGCTGCAACCCCGCTTTTGGGTATCGTAAAATACACAGCACCCTTGGCGATTACGCAGCAACGCGTAACCTTCTCTGTCGAACCGAACAAAAAACTCCCGTGTGAAACCTTGCTTTTCTAACCGTGTAATGTCCTCTTCAGAAAGCAACATGTCGGTTTCCCGACAACAGATTCCGCAACGAGCACAGCGCATGAAAAATATATTCTTACAAAGGCTATATCAGCATTATTTAATGGCGCCACAAAAACATGCATCCTATTTCTCATCGCCAGCCTTAACGGTGTAAGTTAACCATACAAAATTGTTCTCCAAAGGTACACTGTTCTTCAGAGCCAAAGCGTAGCTTCCTTCAATCTGATCAAAAACACGATAGGGCTCCTTCCCAACGATTACAGGGTGAATCAGCAAGCTAACCTCAGACACCAAACCTTGTTGCAACAGCAGATTTGTCAGTATTCTTCCCGCATCAGTCAACACCGTCGTTATGGCGTATTTTTCAGCAAGAACCTCAAGAGACGTCTTGAGGTCAACGTGGTCTTTTCCGACAACGAAGTAATCATAATGCCTTTCCGTAAGATAACTCAAATAATCATCAGGGGTTTTCTCAGAAACTAACACAATAACATCTTTGCAGTAATCAAAGCGCCTACAGACATGAAGCAAACCCTTTAGTGCACCATTAGAGTCTGGGATAACCCAATAAACCAAAGCACTTTCACGGTTAGGTTTAACGAAATCTCTGTCTTCTTCAGCAGGAATCTCCTTCTGGAACATTTGAATCCCTACTTTCACGGTGTTAGAACCCACCAGATGAGCATCAGGCTTGAACTTTGCAGCAATCGAATAGTGTAATTCCATGTTGGGAATGAAGTTCACTAAAGAACCATCTAAACTGATTGAATTATGGATTATTACGTTGGTCAACAATATAGCCCCCAACCTTGTCGGTTTTTGTCTGTCCTCAAAACGCTTCGCAATCAGCGTGTTTAGCCAGCCATGTTCATGAGATTAAGGTTCAGCAACTCCGCCCAAGCCACAGTCCTCAGAGGCAAAAGAGATAACTTGCGGTTTCCGTAAGGCGTGTATTCAAGCAAGTTTCCTTTCCCGAAGTTGCCTTTTCGGATGCTCGTCAGGTGCACGTTAACTATAACTGAACCGTCTTTCAGGTGTAGGTTAACGTTTTTGCCTATGAAGGATTTAGCGCTGTTCAAACTAAAACTCTCCATGCGCACTCACCACTCCACTCCTTTATCTGCAAGGTTAATCCAGCATTGTTGGCAGATGGGCAGTTTCTCGCCTTTAACCTGAATGTACAGTTTTATGTTTTCGCTGTGGCATGTGTTTTTCCACGGGTTTTGACATTGCTCCAAATTTTATGCCTCCGATGTTCCTGTGTTGGTCATTCTGCGGAAGTTACTTTTAAAGCGCAGCCAGAAACGACTGCTACAAACAGGGAAGAGGGGATAGTTAAAGTGAAACAATTACACCGTAAGTGCAGTCTGTTTAGGAGAAAACGAGACTTTTGCCTGCTTACTGGGCGTAAGAGAAAACAGAAAAAACAATTATTGTCTAACAGTACTCTTCAGACAAGGTTATATGTGAATTATTTCAGGGGTTACAGCTTGTTTAGTTATTTTTAGAAGCCCGACTGTGGGTTTACAAAGGAAGGGCGGTTCAGGGCAGGTGGGGCTTCCGGGGTTGACAAAGAGGGTTTTGCCTTCCCATTTGACGCTAGAGGAATGTGTGTGTCCAAAAACAAGAACATCAAACAGGTTTTGTTTGGCGACCTCGCGCAGTTTTTCCATGCCGTAAAGGGAACCGGGGTCGTGGATGACGCCGATTTTATAGTCCATAAGCTTCATCGAGTCCACTTCAGGCAGCACACTGCACAAATTGGCAGAATCCATGTTGCCGTGTACTGCAAGAACTGGAGCACACCGCTCTAACTCCTCAATTACGGATAAATCAACCAAATCCCCTGCGTGAATAATGTAATCAACATTTTCGAAGACTCTGAAGACGTACTCAGGGATTGCTTTAGCGCGGGAAGGAATATGAGTGTCGCTGATTAAGCCGACGGTTTTTGCAGAAGTTATTTTTGGTAACGTTCTTGGAAACTGGGATTGACCTATTGCCAACTCGGTTTATCCTCGCTGATTCTCATCCTATGTTTAACGTTATAAGGTTTAGCAAGGTTAACCCACAAAACGGGCAATATACAGGCAAGGAAGGTTTCTCCGACGAGAAAATCTTCAGGGTTCCCCGCAGCTGCCAACATCAAATGCTTTGCTGGATGTAAACCAAAACGGGGCAAAAGCCAAAAATGGAACCGAGTTTTCAGCCACGTCGCCTAGGCGGTTTTTAGTTTTCGCGCTACTTTTTTATGGTTCCCAGAGATAGGCATCAGTCGGAGTGACAGTTATGAAAGTTGTAGCATTCAATGGAAGCGCCCGAAAAGACGGAAACACCGCTATACTTCTCAGAAGGACACTGCAAACTTTGGAGTCAGAAGGCATAGAAACCGAGTTGGTTCAGCTTGCGGGACAGCAAATCCGCGGCTGCACGGTCTGCAGAGCCTGTTTTGAAACAAAAAACCAACGCTGCATCATCGAGGACGATAAAGTCAACGAGTACATCCAAAAAATGGCCAAAGCAGACGGCATACTTTTGGGGTCGCCGACTTACTTTAGCATGATGTCTCCTGAAATGAAGGCTCTCATAGACAGGGCAGGATTTGTCGCCAGAGCCCAACCTGACATGCTTAAATATAAAGTGGGTGCTGCTGTTGTGGCGGTTCGCCGTGCAGGCGGAATGCCTACCTTTAATGCAATTAACCATTTCTTCCTGATTAACCAGATGATTGTCCCAGGCAGCAGCTACTGGAACATAGGCTTGGGCAACAAAAAAGGCGACGTTGAAGCAGACGAGGAAGGCTTGAAAACCATGGAAACGCTGGGCAGAAACATGGCGTGGCTCATCAAAAAAATAAAAGCATAAAGCTCTGCCTACCTTAACACCGTTTTTTTCTCGGAGCAAAAAAGAGAAAAAGGGAAAAACTTGAAAGCGTTTAACCTAGAATTGTTCTGAGGTCTTCGTTGGCTGTTTTTATGGGCATAATATTGAAGTTGTCTACTAGCACTTTCAGCACGTTGGGAGTTATGAATGCTGGCAGGCTTGGTCCTAAACGGATGTTTTTGACACCTAAGTACAGTAGTGAAAGCAGGATTGCTACGGCTTTCTGCTCGTACCACGAAATAATCATCGACAGCGGCAGCTCGTTTAAGCCAACGCCGAAAGCTTTTGCCAATGCTTGTGCAATCACCACAGCCGAGTATGCGTCGTTGCATTGCCCGATGTCTAGCAGTCGGGGGATACCGTCTATGTCGCCGAGTTCTTTGTCGAAAAAGCGGAATTTGCCACATGCCAACGTCAAGATAACGGTGTCTTTTGGTGCTTTATCCACGAATTCGGTGTAGTAACTGCGTCCTGGTTTTGCGCCGTCGCAGCCGCCAACGAGGAAAAAGTGCTTGATGTGCCCCTTTTTGACTGCATCTATTACTGCGTCTGCTACTCCGAGAACGGCGTTTCTGGCAAAGCCCACCGTGACGGTTTTGCCTTCAGTGTCCTCTGTGAATCCCCGCATGGATAGGGCTTTGTTTATGACTGGGGTGAAGTCTTCATCGGGGATATGTGGAACGTCTGGCCAACCGACTGGTCCAGTTGTAAAGATGTTTTCTTTGTAGGTTTCGGCGGGTTTTTGGATGCAGTTGGTGGTCATGAGGATTGCGCCTGGGAAGTTGGGAAATTCGCGGATTTGGTTTTGCCATGCGGTGCCGTAGTGTCCGTAGAAGTGGAGGTGCTTTTTGAGTTGGGGGTAGCCGTGTGCGGGAAGCATTTCGCCGTGGGTGTAGACGGTGATGCCTTTGCCTTCGGTTTGCTTGAGGAGGGCGTCTAAGTCTTTGAGGTCGTGTCCCGAGACGAGGATGGCTTTGCCTTTTTTGTGTCCGAGTGGGACTTTGGTTGGGACGGGGTGTCCGTAGGTTTTGGTGTTTGCTGCGTCAAGGAGTTGCATGGCAAGGATGTTTATTTCGCCGCATTTTAGGGCTAAGTTAACGAAGTCGTTTACGCCAAGGTTTTTGTTGAGGGTTGCTGCGAGGGCTTGTTGGATGAATTCGAAGACTTGGTTGTCTTTTTCGCCTAATCGGTAAGCGTGGTAAGCGTATGCCGCTACGCCCTTTACGCCGTAGATCAGCAGCCACTGCAACCCACGCAAGTCAGGGTCCAATGTGGAGTCTGCGTGTATGCCGTGTTTTTTGCCCTGTTCTGCCATGGCTTCGATTGTTTTTTCCAGCTGTAAAGCTGCTGCTTGGTCGAAGCCTGTTTTTTTGCCTGCGGGTGCAATTTTCTTTTTTAGGTTTTCGCGGGCTTCAACTGCTAACTGCAGGTATCGTGTGATGCTGTCTGGGTCGAAGTTCACGTTTGTGAGGGTGACGAATGCTGCTTCGGTGATGAATAGGTCGGTTTTTTCGTCTTTTATGCCGAGTTTGCGGGCTTCCAGCGTAACCTGCGATAACCCTTTGAGCACGTAGATTAGTAGGTCTTGGAGTTGGGCTACTTGGGGCGATTTTCCGCATACACCAAAAGCTGTGCAGCCGGTGCCTTTGGCGGTTTGCTCACATTGCCAACAGAACATTTCGGTTTCAGTTTGAGTTTGACTCATACCGTTTTTTCACCTTGTCTATTGATGTTTGGTTTGGGCAGAAGATAGTGTTTGTCCCGAATATATCAGGGATTTAAGAAATTTAAAGGCTGTTTGCCCACACAAAAGGGGAAAACAGATGATTTAACGGTTTCTGCGCAGAAATCTTTTACTCGCTGCAGCGTATACCTCCTATAGTCTTGGGGGTTTGTGTTTTGGGTTGCTTTTTTGTTTCTGCAACTGACATGGGTTTTTCATGTGGTCCAAAATGCCCAAAAATGGTGCGAAAAGGTCTGTTTTGGCCCGATTTGGTCCCATGATTATTGACTGAGGTGGTGGTTGCAGAAACGGTTTCTTCAAAACGCGCCGTCAGTGCTACGCTATCTACTACCCGTTGGAGCCTCACAATTAAAATAAAATAGATTTGTCTCAACATAAAGAGGGGGATAAATCGTACCTTTCAAAATGTCGTCTATGTCCGCCACATCATACTCGCCGTCGTCCAACTTAGGAACAACTTCACGATATGGATTTTTTGCTACGCCATATTTATACAATCGCAATATGGCAGGTTTATGAACTACGTTAAGCAAAAATGCGCCAGCTAGAGCTTCCTTAACGTGTCTCAAGTTAGCCTTCTTGAAATTCAAGCTAAATTCGTGTTTTATACCATTATAAGATTTCCACCAATCAGGAGAAGTTGATTTTTCAAATTGCTGAAAAGGGCAAATGTATTCATGATTAGGTAAACGTTTGAAAATGACGATTCTTTTGGACAGGTCATATTCATTTTCTAACTCCCTATAATCCTGCATTGCTGCTTTTCCATCTTGTACTTTTTTGAATGTTTCGGGAAATTTATCTAAAAAATTGGGACACCTGAACATTTCCTTGAAAGCAGAGTCAACATGTGCACCAATGGCAAGTATAAGGTTCGCCAAACGAAAAGAATACACACTTTCATTCCCATCAAGATACGGGACATAGTTTAAGAAATCGACAAACTGCCTTTCCAAATCCATATAGTACTCCCAAAAGTAACCTGTCTCAAAATTATCTATCGGTTCCATACTCTAAAGAAATAAATAATTTAAACTAAAACTTTTTGCCATAAAAGAGCATCACTAATTATAGGATACAGCATAATTATTAGGGAGAGGGGAGTCACATCAAGCACTTCAAGGGAAAATTAAGAAATACTTGCAGGGCACTTCTTTTGTTATGCAGCGCTTAGGCGTTATTGTACCCTCTTCAAACATTACTGTTGAAGTTGAGTTCACGGCTGCCCTCTGGGGCTCCCAAATCAGCCTGCACACCGCTCGGATTCCCCTGCGAGAAGTCACCGTCCAGGCGCTTTCAGCCATGGAAAAAGAAACAGAAGCCGCCGCAAGGCTCCTCAAAGACGCAGACGTAAACGCGGTGGCGTTCGCCTGCACCTCAGGTAGCCTAATCAAGGGGTTAGGGCACGACGCCGTCATTGCACAGAAAATCAGCAAAATCGCCGCTTGCCCAGTTGTGGTCACTTCCCACGCGGTAGTCGAAGCCCTAAAAGAGGTGGACGCGCACCGAATTGCGTTGGCAACGCCCTACGTGGATGAAGTCAACAAGAGGGAAGTGGATTTTTTGGAGAAAAGCGGTTTTGAAATCGTGAATCTGCAGGCATTTAACCTGAAAAGCAACTTGGACATCGGTAGGTTAACCGCAGATGATGCGGCGGTCTTAGCGAGAAGCGCCGACTCAACCGTCTCAGATGCCCTATTCGTAAGCTGCACAAACCTAGCCACATTTGAGATGCTGTCTGGTTTAGAGGGGGAACTGCATAAGCCAGTGGTCAGCAGCAACTCGGCGACGCTGTGGGCAAGCCTAAGAGCCTTAAACAGTAGTTTCAGACCGCGTCTTGGCAGGCTACTTGAGGTTTTCAGGTTTCACTCTTAAAGTAGCTCTCCAGCAGCCTCCGCATGCCTCTGCGCATAATCTCCGAAAGCGTAGACGCACTGATGCCCAGCTTAGCCGCAAGCTCACTCATGTCAATTTTGCGGGGATAATCAAAAAAGCCGCCCTTCAACGCAAGCCAAAATATCCGCTCCTGCTTCTCCGTTAAAACACCCGCTTTCGCCTCGAACCTGCCCATCTTGAGAACCCGAACCGTTAGCCCCGCTGTTTCCATGGCGGAGACGATTTTCTGGTAGGCTTCAAAGCTGGGCACCATGAAACTGTACATTATGGTGTAGTCCTCTATGCTTTTGCCTGAAACAAGAAAAGCGTCACAGGAGAGGATGGTGTTGCAGACGCCGCAGCCCTCGCTTTCTAGCCAGATGGAGGATTTGCCCTGCGCCAAGGTGGCTTTGAGTTCAGGAGGCGGATTTTTGATTTGCCTGACTTCCTCAGGGTCCAACTCAATCAGGTGCTTAACCGACTTGGGGTTTGAGCTGCGTATGTCCGCAACCTTCAGGTGCCTGAGTCCCAGCGGCGACAAACGTTTCACTATCGCACACTGCTTGTTCTCCACTTCCAAAACAACGTGATAAGGCGAACTCCACGGCTCCCTCATACACTACACCACACCAAAACCTATCGTTCTATGCATTATAAGACCATTTTGCAAAAGCAGCCAGCGCGTCGTGTCAGGGTTCCTGCATGAACGCAACAAACTCGTCAACGCTGCGGGGCTGCAGCACGTAATTTGTTCGTCGTTCCTCCCCAACTGTCGAGTGAAGCTTACTTCCATAGTCGTGTCCAGGATAAACCTCCACGGCATCATTCAGCCTGAGCAGCTTGTTGAATAGGCTGTCGTAGAGGCTACGGGGGTTTCCGCCTGGCAAGTCGGTTCTGCCGCATTCCCCCACAAACAGCGTGTCGCCCGTCAGCAGTTTCTCTCCATCCACAAGCAAACAGATACCGTCAGCGGTGTGTCCAGGCGTATAGATTACTGGGATTTGTATCCCACCGACTTTGAGGATGTCACCATCTTCAACTTTGAGGTCAACTCTGATTCGGGAAAGCCCGTGGGCAACGATTTGTCCGCCTAAAGCCGCTTTCAGTTCGAAGTTACCTGCCGTGTGGTCCGAGTGCCCATGCGTACTTATAATGTACTTTAACGTGAAGCCCTCGGCTTTGAGAACGCGTAGAATTTCGTCGGCGTTAAAGCTGGAATCCACCACCACCGCCTCACGCGTAGCTTGGTCTGCGATTATGTAGCTGAAGTTGTCGCCGTGATGCTTAACCTGCCTAAAAAACATAACCTAAACCTCGTTAGCGCCAATTTGCAATAAAACAGTATGCGGAGCCTCTAATAACAGCTTTCCCAACGCGCAGCGCCCCAAAATTTATTACAATCAGAGCACACGCAGAAGAGAGCTCAACCGTCTTTTCGTTTGGACCGGAAAGTTTTGCAAATGACTTTTCAGGGTTTTTCCTTAACTGGTTCTTGGGCAACATAGTGGTGACGCTGATTTTTGCGCCACTACTGCTAAGGTATCTAACGCCCTTTGTTAAGAAAAGAGGGATGTTCATTCACATGTGGCAACCGTGAGATTAAAAAAAGAAATTGAGGTTAGTGGAGCACATTCCAGCGTTTGAACAGGTACATCCAGAGAACCAGCCCGATTGTATTCGCAGTTATCATGGGAATGGCGATTTGCGACACGATGTTTACCGCCGTGTCAAAGGGCTGCACGAGCAGCAGGATTAGCCCCATGGCGCCTGACTCTGAGGCTACTGCGAGGATGGCGCCTTTGAGCAGGTATGCTGTGCCCAGCAGTTTTGTGGACACTACCCCCGAGACTAGACCTATGGCGACAGTTGAAATTGTGCAGGGAAGCGCTGTGGCGCCGCCTACAGTATATCGGTGGACTCCTCCTATGACTCCGGCGATGGTGCCTGCGATTGGTCCGCCGGTCACTCCCGCAATCATAGTAGCTAGTTCCCTGACGTTGACTATGGTGCCGTTAGCAAGTTTTGTTCCCATCAACGTCCCGTAAATAGCCAGAACACCCAAAACCGCGCCAATGACCACTTTGGCAATTGGACCTTTCCGCGTGACCACGAATTTTGAGAAGCTAAAACTGGAACAGACGAAAGCAACGACAATCATGAACGAGGCAGTGCCAAGTAAAAGAAAAACGCTAGTTAAGGTTGATGTCAGGTCTGGCATGTTTTATCGCGCTCTGTTTGTCCGTAAAAAAAATAAAAGGTTATGCGTTTAACGCATAAATTATGGTTAGTCGCCATTGCTGTCCGTACGCGTTGATGGTTGTCCAAGCGCATTCTTTGTGAGTCACTTGGCTCACGCCGGATAGATTGTATAGGTATGTTCCATAGCCTGAGCTTTGATCGGCAATTTGGTGCCATACAGTTAAGAGTTCGGTGCTCCCAGCGACCGAGGAGTCTGTGAAGATATTTGTGCCTTCTTCTGCGGGATTGGTGCTGTATAGTATTTGGCCGTTGGGTTGCATGACAACAAACTCGTAGCTTTTGCCTTGCAGCAGTGGGGCAAGTTTTGCGTTAAGCAGCTCTGCCGGGTTAAAAATGACGCTTACGGTGCCAATCATCGAGCCATCGACGAACACCGGTGATGCCATGGCGATGCCCGTCATGTTCTCGATTAGGGGTATGACTGGCGTCATGCATGGCGTGATTGCACCGTTGGGATTAGGGTTAAGCCATTTCTGTTCGCCGACGCTTTTACCTTCGGCGTTGCTGTATTGACTTGGTTCCACGGCAAGCATGATGCTGTTGAGGTCTTGGGTGCCAGCGTCAATTATGAAGGTGCTGTTTGCAGCTAACGCCGATAACACGGCATGGGCTTGGTTGCCTTGGAGTCCAGTGGTTGAAAGTTGCTGGGAAGCATAGACTTCGCTGCTGCCAATTCGTGTCAGTTCGGCTTCTGCAGCAACTTGACCTTGACTCAGGAGGGTATTCATCTCGAGTTGAGTTGTTGTTGTGTTTCTTTCGTCGGTTAAGGAGAGGTTTTGATTCACGAGGTAAAGGCTAACGCCCAACGAAATAATCAGGACGACAGCAAGGAGTTCAGTTATCACTTTTAGTTTGTTCGCCATCAATTGTCCCCGTTTACTTAATCAGAAATCCAGCCTAATTAAGGCGTTGCTCATTTCGAAATTAGAGTAGTTTACTGCTAGTTTATAGAGAGGTTAGGAAAAAACTGGGAGGCAGAGTTTTTGAGATTAGGGTTGGCTGCTACGGGCATACAAGATTCACGCATTAAGCGTGTGGATGATTAGCAGTCGCCATTGTGCCCCGTAGATTCCCACCGTTGCCCAGTAAGCCTCCTTGTGTACCACCTGTGCTGACGCGAAGGTTTCGTGGTAACTGTACGTGCCGTACCCGGCTGTTTCAGATGAAACAATATGTCCTAACGCTAAGAGTTCTGGGAAGTCGGCGTATGCAGGGTCAGAAAAAGTCATTTTGCCTTCTTGGGCAGGGTCAGCGTCGTAGATGATTCTGCCGTCGATTTGCATGGCGAAGAAAGAGTACGGCTTGCCCTCCGCAAGGGGTTCAACTGTGTCTTTAAGGAGTTCGCTGGGCTGGATAACTATGCTTAGGGACCCAAAGAAAGCGCCCTCACCATCGAATATAGGCGCCACCATGACCACGCCGTAGAAGCCCTCCACCAGAAGAATCATGCCGCTCATGGCTGGACGCATAGTCTGATGCATCTGGATATTCTGCTCTTGGCCAGCTATGTCTTCACCTTCGATGCTGCGGTACTGGTCGGGTTCCACAGCCAAAAGCACGTCACTGGCGTCGCAGGTCGCAGCATTCACAATAAGCGGGTTACTTGCGGCTAGTTCACCGAGTATGTTTCGCGCTTGGCTTCCCTGCAGGTCAGTGACGGAAAGCTGGGCACACGCCTCTGCAAGCGCGCAGTCAAGTTTTTCCAGTTCCGCGTTTGCTTGGAGTTGCGCCTGCGTCAGCAACGAAGCCATCTCCAGTTTTGCGTTGATGCCGCTGTTTTGGCTGCTCAGAGAAGCATTCTGACTGTACTGATAGAAGTTGAAGCCTAAAGAGACTACCAGAATTCCCACTAAGATGCAGGTTAGTACGGATGCTTTGTTCAATCGTGTCCCCCTTGTTTGTTTTCATTCTGGTTTTTAATGATTTGCTTATGCTGACTCAGGATTGCCGATTTAACATTGCCGCGGGTTAGGTGCCTGGTTTCAAGTACTCTTGTGTGGGCGTCACTGACTCTACCGTTACCAACGAGTTCTGTTTCAGCACAAATTCGCTTAGCCCCACATGCCCTTTCGTGTTGCCCCAGTCGTAGGTGTAGCCCAACCGCGTCCATGGGTAACGTTCAGGGAAGTATGAGTAGATTATGTTGTTGTTGAACCATGTTTTGTAGTCGGCTGTTGCGGATTCGGGAAAATCCAGTTGCGCCGAGGTGTCGTTGATTTCGTTGTCGGGGGCAGGTCGGAAAAGCGCCTGCGGATTCACCCACATCTCCACAAAGTAGGTGTTCGTGTTGTTGGGCGGCAAACCAAGCAGTTGCAGCGCTCTGAGCGTCACGTTCATGTTGGCGTCTTGGGTTTTGAAGAAGGTTCTGATTTCAGGAACCACCGTGACCCAAGTTTCACCCCACGTGGTGTTGACTGTTTCGCCGAGGGGGTAGCTGGAAGCGTACTTCGTGAACGTCACCACCAACACGCTTTCGTTGCCTGCTTCGCCAGTCCAGTTCAAGTTATGATTACTCGTCGTGATGGGTGTGAGTCCGTTGTAGATTTCGCTGGGCTTGGCAACCATGGCGTCTTCTATGGCGTCCCGATACAAATGCTCTAGGCTCGGCTTGACGTCCGGGGCATTCACACTGAAGTAAAGCTCCGTGAATCCGATTCCGACAAGAATACCAATCAGAAAGAAAGTTACAATTTTTAGCCTGCCACTTTTTTCACTCATACCCAAGCCCTTGCCATTATGTTGCCGCGGTTCATATTTAAAAATATCAATTGCCAGAGTGTAACCTAATATTCTGTTTGTTCTACGGGTAGCTTTTATGCGTGGAAACATACATAGTCTGCAGGAAAAAGCTTCATTGTGACCTCAAGTGACGGCTTCAAAAGAGTACGCCATAGAAACACGGAACCTCACCAAAACGTACAAGTCAAAAATAAAAACGGCGAAAAACCAGAGGTCACTGTTCAGCCATAAAGAAAAACGAATCGTAGCCGCCGTCAACCACCTTGACCTGCAAATCAGACAAGGAGAACTCTTTGGCTTGCTGGGTCCCAACGGTGCGGGAAAAACCACGCTGGTTAAGGTTCTCTGTACACTACTTCCGCCCGACGAGGGAACCGCGTTGGTAAACGGATTTGATGTTTCTAAGCAGCAGATGCAGGTCAAGCAGTCCATAGGCACGCTCTTCAGTGTGGGGGAACGCGGGTTCTTCTGGAGACTCAACGGCTACAGCAACCTCGAATTCTACGCCGCCATATACAACGTACCTAGAAATGGACGCAAAGAAAGAATCATTGAAGTGATGGAGCTCGTGGGCTTAAAAGAGCACGCATTCGACTTCTTCCAGAAGTACTCAGGCGGCATGAAACGAAAACTCGCTTTAGCAAGGACGCTGCTTGCGGACCCGCCGATTCTGCTACTGGATGAACCCACAACAGGCTTAGACGTAACCTCGTCCAGAGCCATCAGGGACTTCATAAAAAACGATTTAATCAAGAAAACCGGCAAAACCGTGCTTTACACCACCCACTACATTGAAGAGGTGGCGCAGATGTGCAACCGTGTGGGCATCATGAACAAAGGAAAAATCATCGCATTGGACACTCCCGACGCCCTCAAGGATATGGCAAAGAAAGGGGAAGTCGCCGAGTTAGTGGTGAAGAACATGTCCAGTGCCCAAGTTCAGGCGCTCAGGGGCATGGCGGGAGTCGAGGAGGTAGCTGCTCAAGTGCAGGATGCGGTGCTGGGTCAAACGCGTCTACGGATTCGCTTAACCGATGTGGATGCGCTGCCGAGGGTTCTGGATTTCTTCTTTAAGGAGAAAATTAAGCTGGTCAACTTTAAGCAGGAGGAGCCCACGTTGGAGGACGCGTTCATCGAGTTGACAGGTGCGGGGGTGGGCAGATGACGTTGAGGCGGGAAATGGATAAAATCTACTACTTCATGAAGCGGGACATCATCTCGTTCTCAACGTACAAAACGAATATGCTGCTGATGGTGTTGAGCGCGGTTTTCGGCGCCTTGTCCTACGCGTTTTTGGGGGCAAATGCGCAGATGCAGAGCGTTCTGGAAATGTACAACATCTCGTTGACGACTTACCTGATTATCGGCATCGCATTTAACACGTATCTGTCGCAGAGCCTCACGTTGGTGCAGAAAACCATAAACCCGTGGTCGCTGGAGGAAGTGCTGGTTTCCCCGACGGGGCTGGTAACATTCATCGTGGGCAGCAGCCTTTGGGGCTTCATCTGGAGCACAGGAACCATAGTCATATACCTCGCGGTGGGCATACTGGCGTTCGGGGTGGTTTTAAGCATCAACATCGTAGGAACCTTGCTGGTGGTAGCGTTAGGCATCGGAACCTTCATCGGCTTCAGCATGATTGGCGCTGGCATCCTCATTTTAACCAAGCAGGGCGACCCCGTGACAACGCTGATTACCATAGCCACAAGCCTTTTTGGAAACGTGCTTTTTCCACCGCAGGTCATGCCCATCCAACTGCAGGTAATTTCGTATTTTGTACCCCAATACTACTTCTTCACTACCATACGGCAGGTGCTAACGGGGTCTTCGCTGCTTTCGATTCTGCCTGACCTGACAATCTTGATTCTCATGTGCGCAGTGATTTTGCCGCTGGGATACTACATTTATTCTTGGTGCCTGCAAACGGCAAGGAAAAACGGAACCCTCTCATGGTTCTAACCTGCCGGGGCATTGCAAAAAGCTATATGTACGCCCCAACGTGTAAAAGCAAAACATAAACCGAGGGAAACAGGCTTGTCGGAAGCAGAAGTTCTCCGCGAAAAAATCCACGAAGCAAACATCGCAGTCCATCAAGTCGAAGCCTCATACTACAACCTGTTCCACCCCGAAGTTTACAGTAAACAAGAACAGAAACGTGTAACAGCAACCCTCAGCGAAATCGACGGGTTCGTGGCGGATAACCAGAAGAGGGCACTGGATTTTGGGGCAGGCACTGGAAACATAACAGGCAAGCTTCTTGCGTTAGGATACACAGTGACCGCCGTGGATATCTCCCCAGCTATGTGCACGGCTCTGCAAAACAAATACCAAAGCTACGTGAAAGCCCACAAACTAACCGTGATCAATGCGCCCGTTGAAGAGGTGGATTTCGGCGTGGGCAAGTTTGACCTGATTACCTGCTACTCGGTTCTGCATCACTTGCCCGACTACGAAGAAACGTTGCGTAGGCTCTGCGGCTTCTTGAAGAAAGGCGGCATCATGTTCCTGGACCATGAGGCATCACCGTTTTTCTGGCGCCCTGAACCGACGATGCTGACGACTCTAGTGAAGTCGATGTATTTTCACTCTAACCCCATGCTTAACTCATTCTACTTTCAGATAATCGGCTTCAAGGCGCCCCCAGTGGATTACAGCTTGTCTGACTACTGGTTCAAAAGAGAACACTCCCTAAACCACCAACGTATACAACAGATTTTCAAAAAGGAAAAGTTCGAATCCTACACGAGAACAGACTATCACCTCAGAGAAAGCTGGATTTTCAACCCAATCTACTGGGTCTACAGGCATATTTGCCGCCCAGAAACAAGCTACTGGATAGCCAAAAAGTAGCCGCCGCAAAGCCTTCATGCAATCGCGGGAGGCACAGGGGGCGGTTGGGTTTCGGCTGGTGCGTCTTTGTATTGTTCGGGGTTTATGCGTACCTTTTTCATGACAACATAGAAGATGGCGAAGGCTACGCCGACGGTTATCAAGATGAATCTTGCGGCTAACCCGATGGAGCTGTTTGTTGCCACGCCTAAGAAGCCTGTGGCGTCGTAGAGACCGTGGATGACGGCTGCGGCTAATAGGTTGCCGCCTGACCAGTAGAAGGTAATTGCCATGGCAACGCCGAAGGTTATGATGGTTATGAAGGGAAGGATGCTTGCCGCTTCGTAGGTTATGGCGTAGTATCCGTGTACAGCCGCAAACATCACGCCGGATATGACGGCGAGGGGCAGCCAGTGTTTGCCTTTGAATATGCTCAGTAAGCCACCGTACATGAAGCCGCGGAACAGGTACTCCTCTGCGGGACCCACCACAAGCATAGAAATCCCCATCAGAATCCACGCTTGACTGGATGGTACGTTAAGCACGGGGTTTGGCTTGTCCAGCAGGCTGGTGACGTTGGGGTCAAACTGCAAAAGAATCGCCAACACAACAAAAGACAAAACGAAGCCAACCATGGTGAAGCCGCCGAACAATCCTATTCCGTACTTGAAGGCGATTTTGTTGTTTTTGGCAGCGTGAGACAGAAGAGTTTTGCCAAAAAAGACCGAAACGACAGCTACGGGTATACCGTAAACGACGAGGTATCCTGTTACCGCTCCTAGCTCCACGAAGTACTGCACGTAAACGGCTATGAAAATCACGGCAACGCCGATTACGTACAGGACTTTTGACAGGGGCTTTTCATCGGAGAACAACATGTTGAACGCCAAGGTCTATTCTTTGTTTCTCAAACTTAAAAAGTTGCCATCAAACAAAACCCAAACCTGCAATGCAACATGTTAAGGTTTGCGTGTTCCTTTGGGGAACGGGGGTGTTCCTCAGTGACAATTAAATGGAGCCGTTTCCTTCCAAACGTAGGGAAATCAAGTGAAACACAGCTCAATCATAATCGTGGCGGGGTGCCTTGCCGCGTTGGTTTTAGGGTTAGCGTTGGCTTACCCGCTTTTGGTCATGAACCTGCCAGTCGGGAAGAGTTCAAATTTAGATGTAGATGTCGTTTACGCTTACTTTGGAACCCCCTACGTTGACGCGAATGTTTCTGGGTTGTGGCGCAACTACAGCATACCAACCGAAGCGGTAAACGTTGGAGGAACACCTTTCGAGTTCGATATGAACGTGGTTGCCTACTTTCTTGTCCTCAACATAACAAACCTCTCCAAAGAACCCGTGTACATAACCAACTTTGACACCATCATTGGACCCAGCATTTCAGCGGGACCCAACGGACCCATACAGGCAAACAATCCCATCGTGACTGACTCACGAAACGTAGATTACTATCCGCTCTGGAATAACATTTGGAGCGCAAACGCCTCAAGACTCATCTTCCTTTCAGGCATGATAGGCGTCCACGACGTCGTCTACGATGTGCTCAACGGCACCGTCTGGGTTCACGCAAAGGTGGAAGGGCACAGTTACGAAGACAACAACGTTCAGGCCAGTGGCGTCGACTACAAGCAGATATCGCTGCAAACCTTCGGGGACGCCCATCTTTACAATAATCTCATAGGCGAAAAACAAACCCTCATATTCTACAACGGTCTGGACGTTTACGTAGGCACGAGGCTCCCATCGTGAACAGCGACCAAGAACTGGATGGCACTACCCTTAGAATCTACGTTGCGTTGGCAAACTCGGATAAGCCACTTGGCCCCAGAGAAGTCACCCGCCTAGCCCAACTCAGCAGCCCCAGCGTCGCCTACCGTAACCTGCAGAAGCTTGAAGAGTTGGGGCTGGTTGAAAAGGATGCTTTCGGGGAGTACACCATCAAACAGAAGCAAAGAGTGAAGGGGCACTTATGGGTCGGCAGCAGACTTTTTCCGAGGCTACTCTTCTACGCTTTCTTTTTCATCGGTATCCTAAGCGTGGAAACAATCATTGCAGGGTTGAGGCTGCTTGAGAGCGAACCTTTGCAATACGATTTCATCTTGCTCATCGTCGTAACCGCGACCTCCACGGTACTGTTTCTGCTGGAAGGAATCCTTTCAAATAGGTTTGAACGGAAAAAACAGCCTATCCAGCATGACGCCACTTCTGAAGGCGTCTAAACTTAACTTGCACGTCAAAGCTGAAGACCCCGGAGGGTTGTTCTAAACGTTAGCCTAATAAACGTAAGGTAAGCATAACATTTTAGGTGACAGTAATGAGTGGCAAGCGGAAGGTTTCTGGGTTCGTTATGATCAGCGTGCTGTTTGTGGGGTTATGTTTTGCGGCGTTTCCCCAGCTTTCTCAATCAAGCTTAGTTAAGGCGTCTTCAATTTTGCCAGACAGCAACGCAGAATACGCCGACGGAACCATCGTTTCCACTTCCTCGTTTCTGAATGTTTGGTACGACTGGATCAACGTTTCCGATACCCAAATCATCAACTATGCACTGTACACGCCAACCGACTATGACTACCCCGTGCCCATCGCCAACCTCCTCGGTCAGCACCTGCATTTGGCGGACGGCTCCGAGGTTTTCGTCGCGAGCGCATTAGACGGCATGGAAGTCTACCGCGACGTGAACGGCGACGGCATCCCACAGGCTAACTTCACTTCGGGTGAGAGCGAAATCTTGTATTTCATGTATTCGAACATGAGCGACGGCTACAATATGGCACCCATCCAGAAATTTACTCAGAACGATACCGTACACTACCAGTGGAGCTTAACCTACGAAAACGTCTACACATACCTACAGAACGCCACCAGCCACTTAGGCGTTGCAGTCAGAGTCAAGCTGGACCACTTCACGCTCAGCTACGACTTCAGCGTAAACGGCAACGTCTCAAACCTCAAAACCAACTTTGACATCGGAAAAACCAAAGACATACAAACCTTCGACGCCGCCACCCAAAGCTACGTCAATTCAACCGAGTTCTCCTTTGACGGCTTAAGCCTGTCGCTACTCTACGCAACCGCAACATACGCATCCAAGCCTTACACAACATCTGTGAATGGGGAGCCATACAACTCCACAACCACACAGGATTTAGCGGTGGAAGCCGAAGCAGCACAAGTAACCGTGGACGGCGCGAAAGCATACGACTTCATGTTCGGCGGAGAATACACTCTCTACACGGAAGAGGGCAGCCAAACGCAGGCAGCGCAGATTGAAACCTATCAGGCAAAGGCAGAAGCAGCCGCAATTGACAGTTTACCCATCAAACTTTACGGACCCACAGTGAAAGGAATCAGCTTCTTCACTAAACAGCTAAACCTAACCGACCTATTCGGCGGTTCATGGCCCAACGTAAACACAAGCTACAACGCGTCCTCGCTTGTTTACCGAATATGCTTCCCCGTCTGGGACGGCAATCAGATAGTACATGACCCCGTGTACGTGGGCTACTTAGGCTCTGCAACAATTCCAGAATTCCCCGCAGCCGCCATCGCGGTGGGTCTGCTTGCCGCTACAGCCGCAGTTCTGACCACTACAAAGGCGCAGGGATGGAAAGCCGCCAAGAAAACAGGTCAACTCTTACAAGGCGGGTTTTAGCTACAGAAGCGCAGAATCAGACGCGATAAATTCAAATCGCCTAAACCTTAAAACAGTGGTGGGGCGTCCGCGTGAGAGAGAAAAAGCGGGTAATCTTCCATTTGGATATGGATCACTTTTATACGGCAGTGGAAACCCGTGAGCGCCCAGAGCTTGAGGGAAAACCCGTTGTGGTCGGCGCTGACCCGAAAGGCGGCTCAGGCAGGGGCGTTGTTTCCACCAGCAATTATGAAGCCCGCAAAGTAGGCGTCCACTCAGGCATGCCCATCAGCCGCGCCTACAAGCTGTGCCCCGAAGCCGTGTATTTACCGTCGAATTTTCCGCGGTACATTGAGGTTTCCAACAAGATTATGGCTACTGCACGCCAGTACGCGGATAAGTTTGAGCAGTGGGGCATAGACGAAGCCTTCCTTGACGTATCTTCCCGCGTGAAAAATTACGCCGAAGCAAAGGCTCTGGCGCAGAGGATTAAGCGGGAAATCAGCCAGAAAGAACACCTCACATGCTCCATAGGCGTAGGACCCAACAAGCTCATAGCCAAAATCGGCAGCGACTACCAGAAACCCAACGGCTTAACCGTAGTCAAAGAAGAAGACGCAGAGAAGTTCCTGCAGCCGTTGCCTGTGCGGAAGCTGCTGTGGGTGGGACGCAAAACCGAAGCAAAACTCAAAGCCATGGGAGTAGAAACCATCGGCGATTTAGCCCGTTTTGACCCCTCAGTGTTGGCGGAGACTTTTGGGGTGGCAGGCACGCAGATGTATCGAATGGCGCATGGTGTTGACCGCAGCGAAGTGGAGGAACGCACCGCTGTCAAATCCGTCAGCCACGAAACCACGTTTGAAGAAGACACCGACGACGCCGAAGCGGTGCTGAACGCGTTAGATGCACTCGCGGAAGAGGTAACCATGGAAGTGCAAAGCCAACGATTGTTCTTTAAAACCGTCACCGTGAAGGTTCGGTTCGAAAACTTTGAAACACACACCCGCAGCAGAACCCTGCAGTTCATGACCAATCGCCCCCAAGACCTCAAAAAGCACGCCAAAGAACTGCTGGCGCCGTACCTACGGGTGAACAGGAAAATCAGGTTGATTGGCGTGCGGGTTTCCACGTTTGTTTCTGCGGAAAAACAGCAAACCTTATGCTAGAGCTTCAGGGGTTCTTTGGGTTGCCTTCTCCTTGGGCGAAGGGCTTCCGCCAACAAAATAGGGGCTAAAACCACTATGACAACAATTAATGCTATGTAAGGTGCGCTTAGGGTTCCCCCGTTTAGCATGTGAGAAACTAACGCGGCGATGACTATGGCAGTGAAAGCTATGAATGCGGGAAAAAACAAAAGCGATGTCGGCAGCAACGTTCTTCCCAGCCACAGATGCCCCTTAAAGCTGACTTTCTTTCTCATGTTAAATCTGCCGTAGACATCCTTGCTGACCCAGCCCCAGTCCATGAGTTTCTGCAGGTGCCGATTTACCACGCCGGGGCTGCTTATGTTCATGGCACGCATGATTTCTCTTGGCGCAGCGGGCTCCTTGACCTTCACTAGGTAAAGGTAGATGCCGAAGGTTGTCGAGTTCAATTCTTCCTCGTTACGCTGCACCGTAAGTTCACCGTTAAATGACCACTTTTTCTGTGAGCTTCAATAAGTCTATGCGTTCCCAAATAAAGAAGCTTGCCTAAAAGGCTGCTGAGCAGGGTTAAGGCGTTTCAGAGGGGTATTTTTCTTTGATTTTTGCGTTGGCAACTTTGGCTATCAGAGCATTTCCGACGAAAACGCAGCGGACTCCTGTTAGCTCCGCCAGCTCCGACGGCTTCGGGTCCTGCGTTACCAAAACCATGTCTTGTTTGCCAGCGTATGCAACGACGTCCTTGTCTTTGGCGCTCTGCAAACCTGCTTCCTGAACCGTCTGCACCTCATAGCCTAAAGTTTCAAAGTATTCTTTTAGCCCAGCGTACATTTCGTCAAGTAAAAGCTTCAAACTTATAGGCTCCCTTGGTTGCCGTAGACTTCCCAGCTGGAAATTTCATCCAAGGCTTTTCTTCTTCGAAGGAACTGGATAACTCTGGTGGTTATGCTTACCTTTTCTTTTGCGTAGCCGACTGCCAAAAGCGCCACAACACGCATGCGCTCAGGAATGCCAAGCAGCCACTTGACGTTGTTCTCGTCAAAGCTGCCTACCCAACAGGTCCCCAAGCCCTCCGCTGTAGCTGCCATCACCATGTTTTCTCCAGCCAATGCTGCGTCCACCACGTACCATTCAGGTGAAGCCGGCTCATCTCCGCACAAAACGATAACTGCGGGTACGTCTTTGAGGAACTTGGCGTAGAGCCCTTTTGAAAGAGCCTTCCGCTTTTCAGGGTCAGTGACAACGACAAAATGCCAGGGCTGAATGTTTTTTGCTGAAGGGGAAAGCCTTGCCGCCTCCAGAAGCTTCTCCAACGTCGCCCTTGGAACAGGCTTAGACGTGTAGCTGCGTTGGGACTTACGTTTTTGAACTGCTTCGAATACGTCCATGCGGCTCACACATAACCATAACAGCGGTTTAAGAAGATAAAATTTTAGTCTATCAGAAGCAGCGCAAACGACTCAGGATTCTTGGGAAATGGGAAAACAAAGCTGATTCCCGCGTTCTGGGCGGTTTTCTTAACGTTCACACCCACGGCGTCTTCACTGTACCTTGCCATCTCAGGGTGAGCACAGATTCCTGTTTCAGTGTTGCATTTCTCGCACAGTTGACAGGAACCAGAAACAAACCCGACTGCCAAAGAGTACCCCTTGCGCATAGCTTCCTTCTCAAGCTTCACAACTGAAGCAAGCATCTCCTTTTTGTCTTTTTTCCAAGCATCCCAAAACTGGTCGGTTTTCTGCTTTTCTTCACTGGAAAGCGAAGCGTCCGTTGCGGGTTTAGAAAGTGCTTTCTGCAGGGCACCATCAGCCGCTGCCCTGGACGTGAACTTCATGAACAATGCAACACTGTATTCAGAGACCATTTTGCGGAACTCCGCAGGGGTAGGCGTGTAAGGGGGGCAAACTAAGGTTTTGCCGTAGTTGCTGCATCCGACTTTGCATTTAAGCACGATACGGTCTTCTATCACCACTTTGCTGGCGGGGATGAGTTTTGCGTCTGCAGCACCCAGTTCCAAAGCAAGTTTCCTAAGGAAATCAAATTGTTCAAGTTCACTTTGAGCTGCCACGGAATTTCACCTGTCCTCTGTTGAGGAGACTCAAGGCGATATAAACGTTTAGCATCACATGTCGAGTTTCCTGAAAAACGTTTCAATTTGCCGCATGTGTTTCAGATTTTTGGACAGAAAACGGCTGTTTACGAGGTATATCGAGCGGAAGAATAATATAGCAAAAAATAAACATTTGTTGGACTGGGGTCACCGTGGCTAACAAATGCAAAGTCAGCTGTATCGGATATGTCAACCGAGTCAGAGACAACGTTTTACGTGTAAAAAAGAAGGGTCTTGCACCATTATACGAGGATTTGCGGGCGGCAGACTGCGTCGTCTGCGGGGGTTCAGGCAGGTCACTTTACTCGCTTAACGCCGCCATGAGCCAGATTGCGTTGAGCCAAGTTGGCTGGAGAAACAAGGTTGTGATTACGCCCGACGACCCGGGCTTTCCAGGCAAAAGCATGTATGATGCAGCAGCAGACCTTGACAGACGATACAAGAAAATCTTGCTACTCATGAACAGCGGCAGCGGCTACTCCGACGACCCATTAGTTATGGCTCAAGACTTAGCAAGATACATAGATGAAACCAACTCCACCAAGTTCAGTATGGGGCTGCTTACAAGCGCGTCTGAATCACCTTTAGCGCAGGTAGCAGGCAAGTACGGCACAGTCGTCACCATAAAGGGACGGGGAAAGCTTAAGCCGTCGCTGGATTACAGCGAGACAGGCATGATGGGCGACATCTTCGAGTTAGGTACCCTAGAACTGCTGTGTATGATGATTGAAGCCATCTTCCGCAACCTAGATGTAGACGAAGTTTTCAATCTATGTGAAGAAGAATTTGACAACATCGGCACATTAATTGACGCCAACTTCCAGTCGGAAACCTACACGCAACTTGTGGATATACTCGAAAAAAGAACCAACGTATTTCTGGGCGGAAGAGGCACAGCAAACGAAATTGCCAAAATGACTGGAGTGAGGCTGTTCCACATGAAAACCTTCTTGGGCGACAACGTGTTCATGACCCGAGGCGTCAACACACCGCACCCAAGAGCAGGCGACCTTGAAATTCTGCTATCGTACTCGGGCGAAAGCAAACCTGTGCTTTTATGGTGCGACGTACTAAAGAAGTTCAACGGAACAGTGCTGGCGATAACAGGCAAAGAAAACTCCACGTTGGCAAAGAAATCTGACCTAAAAATAATCATTGAAGAAGACGTTAAACCAGGCACGCCAAGACGATTCTACACGCGAGCAGCATTTGTTCTCAGTCCCCTGCCAGTTAGGCTGGTGGAGCGGCTGGGTCAAAGAGGCTTGAAGCCACCTGAATACATCCTAAGCTGGTACCACAGCGTAACCCAATAGAAAAAACGCGCTTACAAAAGGCTAGGTCATGAACCTCTTTACGGTCTCGTAGAGCACGCTTGCCCCGAAAACCAAATTCTCCACCGATATTCTCTCGTCTATGCCGTGTTCCCGCCGCGTTGCCTTTTCGCCGTAGCGGTTTTCACTACGCAACGGATGGAAGCCGTAGCATACACTGCCCATTCTTCGGAAGAAACGGCTGTCTGTTCCACCCGGCATAAGCAAAGGCACCACACCGCAACCGGGTTCCACGTCCTTGAGCACCTCTGTAATTGTTTGGTACAGTGGCGTGTCTGCAGGTGACTCTGACGGTTCCTGAATCTGAATGGTTTCAAAGGTGAGTTTCTCTAAGCCAGCGCCCTTGAGTAGGTTTTTTGCGAATTCCAACGCTTCCGCTGTGGATTGCCCAGGAAGAACGCGGCAGTCAAAAACCGCTTCGCACTCTGAGGGGATGATGTTTTCTTTTACGCCGCCGTGAATCATAGTGGGTGTTATGGTCATTCTGATGCGGGGGCGAATCTCGGCAGCGATGTCTGGGGAGGTTTTCTCCAACTCCGCCAGCACGCTGTCGCTTTGTTCGGGAGTCTCTATAAGGCGTGTAATGTGTGGTTGTAGAGTGGAATCCTCACGGGCGATTTCTTGTAGGAACTGCTTGACAGCAGGCGCCAACTGGGGTTTTCCGCGGTAGTTGCCTAAACAGTCAAGGACTTTGTTCATGCGCATGATGGCGTTGTCCGCCGCAGAAGGCACAGAACCATGCCCTGGAAAGCCCTTTGCTTTAACTTTGAACCATAACAAGCCTTTTTCGGCTACGTTGATTGTGAACAGGTTTTTGTCGTGTAAGGGCACTGTGGAGCCGCCGCCTTCGTTAAGAACGTATTCAGCGAAGACTTTTTCAGGACAGTTCCGCAACAGGTAATCTGCACCGCCGATTCCGCCCATCTCCTCGTCAGCAGTAGCCGCTAAGATAACGTCCCCTTTCAGTTTTACACCGTTCCGCTTCAGCATCTTCAGCGCCATAACCTCTATGGCGGTCATGCCCTTCATGTCCAAAGTGCCTCGCCCCCAAACATAGCCATCTTTGACGGCGCCGCTAAACGGGTCCACAGTCCATTCAGCAGGGTTAGCGGCCACTACATCCAAGTGGGAAAGCAGTAGAAGGCGAGGTTTTTCGCCTGAGCCCTTCAACCGTGTGACAAGGCTGCCTCGCTGCGGCGCAGATTCGATGATTTCACATCGGAAACCTTCGGCGGCGAGGTTTTCAGCTAGCCATGTCGCTGCTTTAGTCTCGTTCCCAGGCGGGTTTGTCGTGTCTATTTGTATGAGTTCGCTCAGGAAGCTGGTAACTTCTTGCTGGATTTCTTTTTGCGTCTGAATCGGCAACATTTGAACCATGAGGTTTAGGAAAGGCAGTTGCGCTCTTAAAGTTTCTTCAGAGAACTGTAGAGGGTTAATTGTTGAATATTCACACTGAGCTAACACGAAGTTTATATATCAATTTGGAATTTCTTAGGGAAACGGAATAAATCTGAATCAGGTAGATAAAAATGAAAGAACTGAAACCACTAGATTACCAATTGCTCTTTGAGCTAATGAAGGATTCCCACCGAAGCGACCGACAACTAGCAAAAGCGTTAGGTATCTCTCAGCCAACGGTAACTCGTCGCAGAGCTATGCTTGAAGACAGCACAATAGAAGGGTACACCGTTATACCCAAGTTTGGACAAATTGGTTTTGAACTTGCAGCTTTCACGTTTATGAAAACCGCCCTTAACCACAAAAAAGGCAAAGACAAAGAGGATGCACTCAGCAAACTCAATGAATGGTACTTAAAACAGCCAAATGTCGTTGCCGTTTTGGACGGGCAAGGCATGGGTTACGACGCTGTCTGTGTCTCTCTGCACGAAAACTACACAAGTTATGCCGAGTTCTTAAGGACCCAGCAGTCGGAACTTGCAGATGTCATCATTGAAACAGAAAGCTTCCAGGCAGACTTGAAACCTGGAGTAATCATCAAACCCTTCCACCTAAAATACCTCGCTAAAACCAGATAAAACCCGCAATTACCCTCTCGCGGGAAAAAGCAACGTGAACCGAACCGGTTAAGGCTCGGATAACACTTCTGCTTTCTCTCCATTTTTTACTTTTTTAACTCGCTTGTTAGAAAAATATTCGGAGACCGAACAAACCTTTTTGGACATTAAGGTACTTTTTTAGAACGCACCCTAAACCCGAAACGCAACAGAAACAAAAAAGCAGCAAAGGTGAACCTGCAGGAAACATAAGGGAAGAGGCAGCGTAACACAAAGCAAAAGGGGGGATGCGTTAGCGTTTTCGGGCGGCGCACTGTAAAACTTTGGGGCAAACCAGACATTCATCAGGCAAAACGCCGTGGGAAACGCCCAGCAGACCCGAGAAATGTGCGCATTTTGCGGGAGAATCAAAAACCGTCGGCGGATACTCCACTGGCTTTACTTCAACTACCCGCGTGCCCTCAGTCACCAAATCAATCTTGCTCATGCAGTAGGGGCAGGCATAATATGATTCTCGGGGAACCTTGGAGTTGTCGGTTAACACCGTGGGCTTCTCAAAACTCTTCTCGCACCCCTTATAGGGGCAACGCAGCAAACCGCCATGCGAACGCCCACCGAACAGCGAAAACCTCAAACCAACCACCAAATTTGCACGCAAACCAACCAAAACTCAACACCTAATAAACCTATCCGCCTACACGTACAACTCAACTACAGAAAATATAGAGCGGTAAAAGAGGGGCGTTGTGGAGCCTCGAGCGGGCTTTGCTCCCGCGGCCTGCTGCTTACGAGGCAGCCGCTCTGCTGGGCTGAGCTATCGAGGCGTATTGTTGCCAGCCGTTAACTGTGATGGTGAAGAACTTTTTAAATGTTGACTGATTTGGCTGTGAATTGGTTTAAAAGTTTGGGAAGCCTTACGTGTACAGTCGGTGAACGTAGAGGCTAAGGTTTTGGGTGTGCAGGAACCGTTGAAGGCGTCTGGGGAATCTGTTGAGGGGTTGGGTGAGCATGCGGTGATTGAGCTTATGCGTGGGTATTTTGAGGTGATGCCTGATGTTGCGGTTCCGTTTGGCGATGACGTTTCTGCTTTGCCGCTTGGCGGCGGCGACGTGGCGGTTTTAAAGGCGGACATGCTGGTTGCCAAGACGGATGTCCCCCGCGGAATGAGTCTTTGGCAGGCTGCACGCAAAGCCGTGGTTATGAACGTGAGCGACTTCGCATCAAAAGGCGTCGCGCCTAGGGCGGTTATGGTTTCACTGGGTTTGCCTGCAGGGCTGCGGCGGGACGATTTAGTGGAGATTGCAAAGGGGCTTAACGCGGGGGCACGTGAATATGGAGCTTATGTGGTCGGCGGCGACACTGGAGAAGCCTGTGACTTAATCATCAGCGTTCAGCTTTTCGGGTCAGCAAAAAAGGCAGATTTGATGCTGCGCGGCGGCGCAAAGGCAGGGGACATTTTGGCGGTCACAGGAGTTTTCGGCAAGACCGCAGCGGGGCTACGGCTACTTGAAGACAAACATCTTGCGGCGTCTGCTACGCTACGGGATGTGTTGGCGGCTGCGGTTTACATGCCTGCTGCGCGGTTGCGGGAAGGCTTGGCTTTGGCGGGTTCAGGCGCGGTTTCGTCAGCTATGGATTCCAGTGACGGACTGGCGTGGTGTCTGCATGAGTTGTCGGTTCAGAGCGGCGTGGGGTTTGTGGTTTCCGCCTTGCCTGTTGCGACTGAAGCTGCGCGGTTTGCTGAGGTTAACGGGTTAGACGCTTCCGAACTGGCTTTGTTTGGAGGCGAAGAATACGAGTTGGTATTAACCGTTAAACCTGAATTGTGGGAGAAGGCGGTTTCCGCGGTTGAAGCAGTTGGCGGGAAGCTTCTGCAGATTGGCAGAGCAACAGCGGACAAGCGTGTGCTGCTTGAGGTGAACGGTGAAAAACGGGAAGTTGCCGCCCGCGGCTACGAACACTTCAAAAGCTAGTTGCGGCACCTGAAGTGCGCTGTTTTCTTTCCTGTACATCCATCAGGTAGTTGATTATGGTTATGCAGCTTGCAGCTAAGTAAGGTGTTTTTCCAAGGCTGACTTTTGTTCCATATCGCTGTGCATAGCGCTCAGCGTTTTTGGGAAGCCCAACATGGTCACCTAAAATGAAAAGCGGATTCTCGGCGAGCTCGATTTCGGAGATGCTTTTTCCGTGTTCTTCTAGGATGTAGATGCTGTTTGTTTGGGCTTTTGTTTTTAGGAGGGCTTCGAAGCTGGTTTTTTTGGTTGTTACGCCGGGATGCGGTTTGCCGTTGACGGCTTTGTGTAGAATCGTGTTCCAAGTGTCGATGTCTGTGCGTACGTCGTAGAGTTCTTCGCCGTTGATTTGCAGGTGCATGGGCGGGTTGGGGGGTCCGTTGAGGACTGCGTGGAAGGTTACGTCTCTGCGCAGACCATGCGATAGGAAAAGGCTGGTTACGATGCATTCGTAGACTATGTCGAGTCTTCCTGCGTCGTGCAGATTGCTCCAGTGGGGTTCGGTGCGTCCAAGACGGGAGTATAAGAGGAATTCGCGCATGTTTGGGTCACGGCGTGTTTGTTTCTGCTGTTTGGTTGTTGAAGGTTGCTTTTAGTTATTTCTGGGGCACCCGTTACTGTTATACTCTTTTCAGTGGTAGCCCCCTCATTTTCTTGAGCGCCTGTTTTGGGTTGCTTTTTTGATTCAGGGTTCAAAATGGGGTTTTCACGTGTCTGAAAACGTATGGAAAAGGTCTGAAAAGGCCCGTTTTGTCTCGATTCCTCGGCTATTATGTAGGCGTCAAAACCGGTTTTTGTGTGGCGGGGCTTCCTTTTGGTTTTCTGTTGTTGTGTCATGCTTAAATATTGCTTGGGGAACTCTATTCTATAGATTTTACATAGGAGAATGAAGTGGAATGCCCGCAGTTGAAGTTGGCAGAATATGCGTTAAAACGGCTGGCCGCGAAAACGGCAAAAAATGCGTCATAATCGACGTTATGGACAAGAGTTTCGCCCTCATCACTGGACCCAAATCCGTCACAGGGGTCAAGCGTAAACGGGTTAATCTGAGCCACATCATGCCCCTCGAAGACAAGCTGGAGCTTGATAGGGGCGCCTCAGACGAGGAAGTCACGTCCACGTTGACGGAAACAGGTAAACTTGACGAAATGAAGCAGCCTCTGGCTAAAAACGCAGCCACACAGTAAACTAGACTCTTATACTTCCCCGCTACTCTTTTTCTACGTTCAAGGAGAAACAACCAGCTTATGCCAAAAACCACCCCGCCGTGGGAAAACAAACGCGAAGTGCACATCAAAAACGAGGACACCACAGACCCCAAATACGGAAGCAAACCAGCGGAGAGAAACGCAGAGCAGTACATCCGCCACGGCGTCATAAACTTGGACAAGTCCGCGGGACCAACCAGCCACGAAGTCGCGGCATGGACCAAAAAGATACTGAAAATCCAAGCCATCGGACACGGCGGCACCCTTGACCCGAAAGTCACAGGCGTCCTGCCTATAACGCTGGAGGAGGCCACCAAGGTGGTTCAGGCGTTGCTGTACAGCGGCAAAGAATACGTTTGCGTCATGAAGCTCCATGGGGATGCACAAGAGAGTCAAGTCCGCAAAGTCCTTGAAGAATTCGAAGATGAAATTTATCAAAGGCCGCCTCTGCGCAGTTCGGTGAAGAGGCAAATTCGCACAAGACGCATCTACTACAACGAGTTCCTTGAGATGAACGGCAGAAACGTGCTTTTCCGCGTCGGATGCGAAGCAGGCACATACATACGCAAACTTTGCTTTGACATGGGCGAAATCATCGGCGTCGGCGCTCACATGCAGGAACTTCGCAGAAGCCGCTCAGGACCCCTCAGTGAAGACAGTAAAACGTTTGTTACCCTTCACGATGTGGCGTACTGGTTTGGTGAATGGCAGGAAAAGAAAGACCCCGCGGTTCTACGCAGGTTTATTCAGCCCATGGAAACTGCGCTGGAGCTTATACCCAAAATCACTGTGCGCGATTCAGCAGTTGACGCGCTCTGCCACGGAGCAAACCTCACCGCGCCGGGAGTTCTGAGTGTAGAAAGCGACATAGCCAAAAACAGTTTAGTGGCAGTTCTCACGTTGAAAGGCGAAGCTGTCGCATTAGGGAAGGCGGAGCTTAACACCTACGAAATCATAACCGCCAACCATGGAACTGTAGCTACACTGGAGCGGGTTCTCATGGAACGAGGCACCTACCCGAAAACTTGGAGAACGGGCAGTGGCAGCAAACATGCCAAGCAGTAATAAAGGCACAGAACACTACTTTACAGAAAAACCGACAAGCCACAATAAACTGCGTTTGATTCGCACTTGCCTACGCGGAAAAACCTTTGAGTTCACCACCGCCTCAAGCGTCTTCAGCATTAAACGCGTCGACCGGGGAACCCGAGTGCTAATTGAAAACATGGCTCTGCCAGAGTCTGGCTGCGTGCTTGACTTGGGCTGCGGATACGGAGCGGTAGGCATCTCAGCGGCAAAACTGAACCCCAAACTCCGCGTTGTCCTCACAGACGTTAACCGCCGCGCGGTTCTTTTAGCAAAACAAAACGCCGAAAAAAACCACGCTAGAAACATCGAAGTCCGCCATGGTAGCCTCTATGAGCCCGTAGGCGACCTCTGCTTTAACACGGTTCTTTCGAACCCGCCTGTGAGCGCAGGCATGGAAACGGTACAAGCCATAATCAGCGGCGCGCCAGCAGTTGTGGCGGAAGGCGGAACCCTGCAGATGGTGGTCCGCAGCAAAATCGGCAAAAAAACCTTGCCCGACGCATTCATGAAGGCATTTGGCAACGTAGAGGTTCTGGCTATCGAAAGCGGCTACCGCATTTTAATGGGCAAAAAAAGGTAAACTCTGCAGCAAGGGGCATTAGTCTTTTTTCAGTTCCTCCACGAGGTGGGCAACCTGCTCAACGATGTACTCATTCATGGCTTTGCCTTTATCCTTTGAGGCTGCTGTTGGGTCACCCATCACCCCACAAGGGAAATACCGCTCGGGGTCAGATACAACTTCAAAACGCGGCAGGTTAGGGAAACATTTCTCGCCTTTTCCTTTGATTAAATCGGGTCTGATTGCCATGACGCGGCTGGTTTCAATGGCGCCCGCGTGTCCGTCACCCTTGGGAAAGCCAAGTTGTTCGCTGAGTTCATCGGCGAAGTCGTAGTCAGAAAGCACCATTATACGGGGTTTTCTCGCAGCATCTGAGGTTTTCCTTCGAATTATCTCTTGAGCGGCCAACTTAAGCGCTGTCATGTGGGAGGAGCCAGCGTGCCCCGTCAACACAATTATACGGCAGAACCCGTTGCGAACCAGCTCCGACAAAACGTCACGGGCAACCATGAAAAGCGTGTCAAACTCTATAGAAATGGTTCCGGGGAAGTTGTGTCCCGCGTTGCATATTCCATGCCTAAACGCAGGGGCAAGCAGGCAACCAGTTTTTTTCGCGACTTCCACGGCGATGTATTCGGACTGGATGCTGTCGGTGCAAAGCGGCAGATGCGCGCCGTGTTCCTCGACGCTGCCCACGGGGAAAATCACCACGGTCCCGTCAGCGGCGGCTTTTGCAGCTTCTTGAGTGCTTAATTCATCGAGCCATACGCAACTTGGTTTATTCACAGATAACACATCCTGATTGCGTGGTTAACTTGCGTTAGTTAAAATATAAGTCTTCAACCAACACCGAAGCCGTTTAGCTCTTGCTGTTAACCAGAGTCAGCAGATGAACGATTTTCTCTTCGTCGATATCTTTGGTTTCCGCAATTTCAAGGTGCTTCATGGTTTTGCCGCCGCCACCCAAAAGCGTCAGCTCCTCCGCTGAAAGCCCCGCAATCGAGAAACCCAAGTTCACATGTTCCTTTAGGGCAACAATGTAGAATTTGCCGTCGCCAAAGGTGGGCACGCCCCACTTCATTGCCTCTTTGACTTCGGGAAGCGTCCGGTGTATAAGCTCTCTGAGTGTTTGACAGAGCTCTTTCTGGGGCGACAGCAACTTACCGATGTAAGCATCAACTTTCTTATCTGAACTACCCAATCCGCCGCCTGAGTTCAAACCTACCACTCCAAATAATTCATAACGCATTCCAGATTTATAAGACAAACACCCAACGGCGCCTGCGGCAACAAAAAAATCCCGTAAAGGTTTATGTGGCGCTGCAAAACTATAATAAAACCGTTAAGCATCACTAACCAAAGAAAAGCGCGTGCCGGGGTCTCCTAGCCAGGTAGGGAGCAAGCCTGGAGATGTCAAAGCAACCAGCTTGCACCGAATAGCTTGTGGCCTCTTGGGGCCGCGGGGGTTCAAATCCCTCTCCCGGCGCCATATTTTCTGCAAATTTGTTTCAGAGCCAAAGCGGAAGTGCGTTTTCACTTCAGGCAACCTTGTGTGTTTTGGTAGAGGAATGGATGTTGACTTTGGCATCAATACTGGTAGCGCCGTGAATCGTTGAGTGATGGGTATTCGCAGTTTTGTATGGGAAAGTTTTTTTATGCCCAAGGTAAAAAAGTACACAAGAATGAAAAATAATTCAATTCGAATCCCCCGAGCAGAAGAATGAACGGTGAAGGCTAATGGTTCAAGGATGTGACTAAGCATTTACATGAAGGGCGTAGGCGACAACATTTTTTTGCTTGAAAACAGAGAACGGGGAATTGCTTCAGAGAAGGTAAAATCATATTGAAAGACATTCAAAATGAAAAGCCTGAACACGAAATTGAATTAAACAAAGTAGGCATTGAAGGACTAAAAAAGTACGTGGTGGTTAAGCGCCCAACAAAAAACTACCACACAATCGTCACAGTGAACAGCTACATAAAACTGCCATCAAACCTGCGGGGCGCAAACATGAGCAGGTTTGCCGAATCCATAGACGAAATCCCTGAAGAAACCAACTCCATTGAGGACCTTGCCCAAAAAATCAGCGAAACCTCACTGGAAAAGCACAAGTTCAACTGCTGCACACAAGTTTTCAGCGAATTTCCCTTTGAACGAACACGACCAAACGGCACAAAAGAAACGGGCATCGCTCAAATGTTCGCTGAATACTCAACTGAAACTAAAAGGAAGATGGTAGGCATCTCCGTTAATGGTGCACTTGCCTGCCCATGTTCAAGGGAAATGTGTGGCGGGTTAACCCATAACCAGAGGGGAAATCTCAGCGCAGAAATTGATGTTTCAAAAAGCAAAATTGACGTCTCCGACATACTCAACGTTTGCCTACAATGCTTCAGTTCACAAACGTTCTCAACCCTGAAGCGTCCAGAAGAAAAGAAAGTGGTTGAGCAAATGCACGCAAACGCTAGATTCGTGGAAGACGTCGTCCGAAAATGCGTCAAGATGCTTCGGGAGAAGTACCCCAAAAAGTACTGCGCCGTAAAATGCGTCAGCTACGAATCTATTCATGACCATAATGCCTACTCGGAATGGCGAGGAACCTTATAGTCGGTGCTGAAATGTACAGACTCAGAATTGAAGCTAAATTTGACGCAGCCCACAAAATCGAAGGCTACGAAGGCAAATGCGCCAAACTACACGGGCACACCTACAAGGTTGAAGCCTTCTTCTTAGCAAAAGATGTAGATGCAACTGGGATATCAGTTGACCAAAGAGTACTAAAAGAGAAATTACGAAAAATAACTGACTGCTTTGACCACAGCTTTCTTAACGAATTCAAAGACGTAGGGAACCCATCAATGGAGAACCTTGCAAGATACATTTTTCAAAATATGAACGGGTTACCGACTGGAATCGTAATTGAGAAGGTCCGAGTGTGGGAGACACCGACAAGTTGGTGTGAGTACTTTGAATGTTAAACCTAAACCCGACAAGGTTTTTGTTAAGAATTTAGTGTTGCCCTGCTCTGTGGGCGTCTATGAAGAAGAGCAAAAGACAAAACAGAACGTTATAATTGACATTGAAATATCCTGCAGCTTAGCCGCCGCGGGAGCTTCAGACGAGTTGGAGAACACCGTCGACTACGCGACAGTCCAAGAAAAAATTACGCATATGGTAACCACGGGGCAGTTCAAGCTTTTAGAAACCTTAGCCGAAAACATCGCCTCATGGATTCTAAAGAATACAAGCGCCTCACAAGTAACCGTGACGGTGAAAAAAGAGAAATACGCAAAACAGCCCATCATGGGCATCGAAATAACAAGGGATCAACTTGGTTAAGGCATACATTGCTTTAGGGTCAAACATCGGAGACCGTGAAGGTAACCTGAGAAGCGCATTTGAAAACCTTGAAGCAAAAATGACTGTTCTGAAGGGCTCCTCTATCTATGAAACCAAACCTATGTATTTGGAGAATCAGGAGTGGTTTTTGAACTGCGCCGTCGAAGTAGAAACCGAATTGACGCCCAGACAGTTGCTTGAGTTTTTGAAGAGTATAGAGAAAGAGTTCGGCAGAAAGGTTGTGGAGCGGAATGGCCCCAGAATCATCGATTTAGACATTTTATTCTATGGAAACCAGATAGTCACCGAAGATGATTTGAAGATTCCACACCCCAGAATTCAGGAACGAGCATTTGTTCTTGTCCCGCTGGCGGAAATTGCCCCCCAACTCGTCCATCCGATAATCCAGAAAACCATCACGGAACTACTGGCAGAACTCAACTACGACAAATCTGAAATCAAGAAGGCATCTGTCTTCGAGAGCCCGTGAATGAAATGAAGGTTTACATTGAAACTCCTGCACGGCTTCATTTGGGTCTTATAGATTTGAACGGGGATTTAGGCAGAATCTTCGGCGGGTTAGGAGTCGCCATTGACCACCCAAACGTGATTCTAGAAGCCGAAAAATCGCCGACACTCACGGTAACAGGCAAAAAACCTGAGTTAACAAAACAAGTGGCTTCCAAGTTTTTAGAAGCCTACCGAATAAAAGAGAAAGTTGCGGTTGAGGTTAAAGCGGTTATTCCTGAGCATGTGGGGCTTGGTTCGGGAACTCAGTTGGCTTTAGCTGTTTCTGCGGCAATGGCACGGTTGTTTAACGTGAAAGCCTCAGTGCACGAGTTAGCTGCTGCAATGGGAAGAGTATCCCAGTCAGGGGTAGGCACGGCGGTGTTTGCGCATGGGGGATTAGTTGTTGAAGGCGGCAAGAACACACGGAACCCTGCGCAGGTAACTATACCGCTTATTTGCCGTCAGCTCTTTCCAGAGGAATGGCGCTTTGTTGTTGCAATTCCGAACACAGAAAAAGGGTTAGCAAACAAAGTTGAAGCCTCAGCATTCAAACATCTGCCTCCGATGCCAGCAAGTGAAGTGGGGAAAATCTGTCGCCTTGTGATGATGAAGCTTCTTCCAGCAATTTCTGAAAAAGACATCGAAAGCTTTGGTCAAGCACTAACCCAAATCCAAAACATCGTGGGAGACTGCTTTGCACCCGTCCAAGGCGGTCGATATGCAAGCTCACCAGCAACACAATGCGTTGACTTTATGCTGCAAAATGGAGCGTATGGTTCAGGACAGAGTTCTTGGGGGCCTACAGTTTATGGCGTAGTCAAAGCCAGCGAGGCAGGGAAAATACACGTGAAAACTCAAGCCTTCTTGGATGAGAGCGTTGGCGGAAAGGTGTTTGTTGCCAAGGTGAATAACCAGGGAGCAATCATCAAAATGGGCCAGTAGCAGGTAACAGATACAGCTAAGTTTAGAACAAGATGCCGAACAGTTAAACGAAACATTTAATTTTTCAAACGCATGCATCACCGTGCAGTGGACAGAATGCAAAGAATTAACAAAATAACGGTGAGCGCGCCTGCTCATTTACACACTGGAAATTTTGACATGACTGGCGATTTAGGGAGACTATACGGTACAGTAGGATTTGCAATCGACAGACCTTTAGAAGTTGAAGTGACAAAAGCCAACGAAATTATAGCTGAAGATGAGGCGGCGCAGCTTTTCACAAAAAGATTTGTTGACGCCTTTAACCTTGCTGGGGCTGAAGTCAAAGTGAAGCGGAGCATCCCCAAGTTTGTCGGCGTAGGCTACCACACTACCTTGGCGCTGTCAATCGGCACCGCCTTATCTCGACTGTATGATTTGGGGTTAACTACAGAAAAAATCGCTTTGACCATGCAAAGAGGCGCAATAACGTCTTTGGGGGTTCACGCGTTTAAGGTCGGCGGCTTCATTGTGGAAGGCGGCTTCAGGATGGACCAGAGAGAAAAAATGATACCGCCCCTGATATTCCAATGCCCCGTTCCTGAGAACTGGTTCTTTGTCGTTGCGATAGCTAAAGAACCCACTCAGAAGATAGTGGACATGCGAAAAGATGAAGACCAAATTCTTCGAAACCTCAACCTGATGCCGAAAGAAACCTCAGATAAGCTTTCAAGGATAGTTTTAGTTAAAATCATACCTTCGATAATTGAGCAGGACTTAAAATCGTTTGGTGAAGGGCTAACCGCCTTTAATTCTGAGCTTGGAAAGTTCTGGAATAAATACCAATGCGGCAGAACTTATTGTCACCCTATAGTTGAAGAAGGCGTTAAAATCATGCTCCGTAGCAGCACTTGCGCATGTCAAACCTCGTGGGGTCCAACATTCTACGGTATAGTTGAAGGCAAAAACAAAGCGGAAACGTTAACAAAAGAACTATCAGCGTTCATAGATAAGAATGGCGGCGGAGAAGTCTTCTACACTAAAGCAGCGAATGCTGGAGCCTACATCAAGGAGTTGTAATCGTTGGTTAAAGCCGTAGGTATTGACTCGGGAACAAAAACGATGGATATCTTTGGCTTCGACGACAAAGACGGAAGCGTCATAATCGACATTGCCATACCCAGAGACGAGATAACCAAAAGCGCTAAACTTGTCGTCGAAAAACTGCGAGAAGTCCAAAACACTTTTGGAAAAATAGATGCCATCGTAGCGTCCTCTGGATACGGGATGCAACTCAAAAAAGCCCAGCAGGCTACTAACGAGGAAATTGCGGAAGCGACATTTGTAACTGAAGCGGATGTCAAACGCAGGCTAAAAATTATTGGTCTAAGAGAACTCATGCAGTTGCTCAAAGGCGCGGAAGACTTGAACAGCTGGTTTACGCAGGGCGCAATTCACCTCACTACGGTGCCGAAATATCGAAAAGCCAACAAAATCGATATGGGAACATCCGACAAAGTCTACAGCGCCATTTTGGCAGTGAAAGACCAAGCTGAAAGATTACAGATTCCATACGACAAAACGAATTTGATTCTTGTTGAAGTAGGATTCGCCTACACTTCAGCAATAGCCGTCAAAAACGGTAAAATTGTCGATGCCATGGCAGGCACCGCAGGGTTCCCATCATTTCTCGGAATGGGCTTCCTCGACTCAGAAGTAGCCTACGCAGTAGCCAACAGCGTTGACGATTTCTCGAAAATGCTGCTGTTTGCGGGTGGAGCCGCGTCCGTTGGAAAAATTGACTCCTCTAAGCCTCTAGAAGAATTCGTCGAATCCGCAAAAACTAACTCTGACGCAAAAGAAGCCTACGAGTTGATGCTGGAGTCACTAGTTAAAGACGTTGCTTCTCTTCTGACCTCGGTTAAACCTCAAGAGATTATCTTAAGCGGAAGGTTCGTGAAAATCCCTGAATTCTTAGCAGCACTGAAAGGCAGGTTGTTTGAGTTCTTCGAACAGACAGGGTTAAAGGTAGACGTTGTTGTGCTTGGGGGAACGGCTCAAGTTGGAAAACAAGCCTCAGAAGGAGCCGCAGTGTTTGCCAACGGGTTAGCGGGTGGAAAATACAAACCACTCATCGACACCATGAAACTAACAGAAAGCGAAGGAACGGTCTTTAGCAACCTCTACCTCGGCGACGAAATCGCTAAGAAACTGGAGCAGTTCAAAAAACTATAACACGCCCTTTTTCTAAGTTTCACCTGTTTTGTTGGTTTCGCAGGTGTAGCATTTTTTGGTGTGCACACAGATTACTCCGCCGCAGGTGGGGCATTTCCATTTTTCGCGTTCGCTTTTCAGGAATTCCTCCATGCCGTTGGTTCGGATAAACATGAGGTTCTCGACTAGACTTACTCCGAATTTTTCGCTGTAAGGCTTATCAACTTTTTTTAGGTTCTCGCATGGGAAATCTGAGCAATCCGAGCAGTATTCAATTTGGTCTTTGTCTGCTAGTTTGTGGCAGTGATTTGTGATGAAGGCACATAGTTTTTCTCTTGTTCGACAGCCACCGCAGATCTCTGGGGACTTTCCCCCGCTCAGGGTATAGCCAAGAAAACCAACACATACTCTGCAGTCGATTCCACAACGGGAAACTAACTTCGCATCAAAACCGCCACTCATTTAGCCACGCTTCCTCCTTCATTACACAGTCAGTTCTATTCAGAGTTAATGTAATTAAGTGTTGACGCTTGACCTGCACTCTGGGTGCAGATGCAACAGGTTATAAAAGGAATCGTGCATAGTTGCAACAGACTAATGTGTTTGAAGGGTGATTTGGGTGTTTGATTTCGTGTTGACAATTGTTCTCTTCGCTGTATCCGCAGTGGTTGTTGTTTATGTGGTTTTGTGTTATTTTCTGTCTCGGACAATTATCCATTTGGACAGGCAGCCCGTTCCCAAAACGCCAAAAGATTACGGCATGAACTTCCAAAGTGTCACCTTCAAAGCCGTTGACGGCGTCAACCTAAAGGGCTGGCTCATACCCGCGGAATCAGACAAGCTTGTGGTGATGACGCATGTGGGAGGCTTAACCAAATACGGCTCCACCAAAGCCTACAAAAGCTTCTCTAAACTCTTCAACGAAGAAGTCGAATTCCTCAAAGTCGCCCGCCACCTCAACAACGCAGGCTACGGAGTTTTAATGTTTGACTTCCGCAACCACGGCGAAAGCGACCCCAGCCCAAACGGCGGCAAAGCGGGGGTAGGCTTGGAGGAATTCAAGGATGTTTCAGCAGCTATGGATTACATTCAAGGCAGCAGTGATTTGAAGGATAAAGATGTGGGGTTTGTCAGTTTCTGCATGGGTGCAAACTCCACAATCATCGCCATGAGCAAAAATCCCGAGAAATTCGAGAAAGTCAAGTGCTTAGTGGCGGTTCAGCCTATCTCCATGGAGGTTTTTGTGGACAGCTATTTTGAAAAAAGGTTTACAGCGGCTGGCGCCAGCTTGTTGCTGCCTACGGTGAAGAGGTTTGTCAATTGGCAAAGCAAACACCGCCTGCAAGACATGTCCCCCGCCGGTTTCGTCAAAGACATCAAGGTGCCCACGCTTTATGTTCAAACAAGAAATGACCCCTGGACAAAACCAAGTGATATCAGGGGTTTCTACGAGAACACCAAGGCACCCAAGGAGTTTTTCTGGCTGGAGGGGCTCACCCACCGATTCCAAGGTTACCAATACTTTGGAGACAAACCTGAAGAAATGCTTTCGTGGCTAAAGAAATGGATGTGAAGGGGCAAGGCGTTTTCCAGAGGTAGGCATTTTTTGGTGAGTTTCAGAGGAAAGATTGTTTAAGTAATTGCGGGTGCATATTTCTAGTGAGGTTCGTTTTATGGGAGCAACAGTTAACCTGAAAAAGGAGTTTCCCAGCGTCCTCGACAGCGCATACACTCAGTACAAACGTGATCTTTCCCGCTTCAAAGAAGCAAAGGAAATCATGTCCAAAGACGTTGTTGCCACCTCGCCTGAAGCCTCAATGGAGGAAGCCGCCAGAATAATGGGTAACAAGCACATCGGAAGCCTCATCGTCAAAAAATATGAAACGCCTATAGGCATAGTCACCGAACGGGATTTGCTTACTAAGGTTTTGGCAAACGGAAAAGACCCCGCAAAAGAAAAAGTCGAAGATTCAATGAGCTATCCCCTCATAAAAATTTCCGTCACAGCTAAAATAAAAGAAGCCGCACGGATGATGATGAGAAGCAAGAGCAGGCTGGCGGTTTTTGATGCGGGTTATCTGGTTGGAGTAATCACCGCGTCGGATTTGACAAGAAGTCTACCTGAGGTTCCTGAAACAGCAGCTAAAGTTGATGACTTCATGACCAAGAAAGTCGTAACTGCCAACGAGGAAACCCCAGTCATCGACATAGCCAAAACCATGGGAAAACAGCGCATAGGCAGCGTAATAATCACCCGAGAGCAGCAACCGCTTGGAATCTTCACAGAAAGAGACCTCTTGACAACCTTTTTGGCAAAAGGCAAAGCGTTAAACTCGGCAGTAGGCAAGGCGGCATCGTCTCCGTTAGTGACTATCCCAAAGGGAACAAGCGTCCACGTGGCAGCAGCAACCATGGCTATGAAACACATTAGACGACTGCCCGTCGCCGCATTCAATAAGCTCACAGGTATAATCACCGCACGAGACCTAGTCGAGGCATACGCAAAATAACCCCGTACGCAACCCTGCAACGGCAAACTCCTAAAAAAACACGAACAGACAGATTACCCTTTACATGCATAAAAAATGCTTTGTTGCAGTTAACCGTTGGTTCACAAAGCTAATTTTTACAAGATACAAAAAAAGGCGAAGTACAAAAAAATAAACCTTCATTCACTGAAGAGACAAAAAAGAGAAGGAGGAGAAGCGGTTGTGGGTTACATTTTGTATTCTTTGATTGGGGTGGCGGGCATGGTGACGGTTTCTACGACGCCGTCGATTGCGCGGATTTTGTCTCCGACGAAACGTACGGCTTCGTCGTTGTTTTTTGCTTCAAACCACACGGCGAAGTCCCATTCGCCAAAAACGTTGTAGGTGGCATTGAGCCTTACACCTTCAGAGGGTATCTCCGATATATTCATCAGGGAGTTGTGGAAGCTGTCGGTTTTTGCAGGATTCAGCTTGACAAGAACAAGGTACCTTTGCTTGGACTCGATTGATTTTTGCATAAGGACACCGCAAAGGTATAGCTGAATCGCGGGTTTAAAGATGTGTGACTGTGAAGAAGCAACCACACCAGAGCGGCTAAAAACAGAAACAGCCCTAAAAGACGGGTGTGCTTGATTTTTTTGTTTTCGCAAAATTCGTTCAACTCATTTAGGGGTTGAGTTTGCAGTTCAAAAACAGCAATATATATCAACTTTGAATTCCATTACATCAGTCGCCATGCAGAAGCCCACTAAGAAAAAGGCAAGCCGCATAAAAAGAGCAGTCTTCACCGTTCTCGGAACCATCTTTCTAGGTTTAGGAGCAATCGGCATCGTCCTACCCCTCCTGCCCACCACGCCCTTTCTTCTGGCCTCCGCCGCATGCTACCTCAACGGCTCCGAACGTATGCACCGATGGCTACTCAACAACAAGCTGTTTGGCAGCTACATCAAAAACTACAGAGAAGGCAAAGGCATGTCTGCAAGAGCCAAAATCTTCACGCTTACGCTGCTGTGGGTAACCATACTTTACTCAGCGTTCTTCGTGGTCAATTCATGGGCCATTCAAGCGGTTCTTGTCGCCGTATGTCTCGGAGTAACTACGCATCTGCTCAGAATCCCAACTTACCGAAAAGCAACCATAACCATTATCCAAAAAGAGGAAAGAACTAAAGGGGTTTCCAAACGCAGCTGATTGCCTTTTCTTCACAGGCTAAAACGCAGGGCGTCTGGTTATCCTGCGGCTTGCAAGGGGCGCATGTGTAACGGATTTTTTTGCGGTGTAACTCTGAAACAGCAGCGACGTTTTTGTCTTCGAGGTCCACGAATTCGGTGACCATCTCCAACGCTTGCTGGGGGCACTGCTGAACGCATTTTTGGCAGCCGCTGCATTTGTCAGAGTCGATAACGATGAAGTATTCGCCTGAACCGTCAATGTAGCCGTAGTGGGTAATCATGTTTCGCGCCTCAACTGCCCTGCGACTTCGCATAGAGGGCTTTGCCAAACAACGCTGCGCCTGCGGCGCCCGCAATCATCGGGTCTAAACCGCCTTCCCGCCAGTTCGGCGACGGCAACGTCTTCACACCCAAAATATTCTCTATACGGGATACAATGCCCATGTTTTTGGATTGCCCGCCTGTGATGACGAATTCTTTCTCTAAGCCGACCCTGTTTATGAGGTTAGCCATCCGAACGGCCATGGCACGTGTGTATGCAGCAAGCACTTTTTCCCGTGTCCAGCCCTTACGCAGTAGCCCCACTGCTTCGGTTTTGGCGTAGGCTACACAGGTACAGCTTACGGGTTCAGGTTCCTCGTCAAGCGACAGCGAAACCTTGCCGATATCCTCGATTGGAATCTTGAGCAGGTCAGCAAAGACCTCCATGCCTCTGCCTGTGCCCGCGGCGCATTTGTCGTTCATCAAAAACGAGGTGACTCTGCCCGTTTCGTCACAGTGTATTGCCTTGATGTCTTGTCCGCCCACATCCAGTATTGTTCTGACGCTGGGTCCCCAGATGTAGTTTGCACCTTTGGCGTGGCAAGCAATTTCGGTTATGGCCTTGTTTGCCATAGGCACATTAACGCGTCCATAGCCTGTGCCCACTGTGTATTTGATGTCGTCTAGCTGGAGTCCTGTGTCCTCCAAAACCATACCTAGAACTTTCTTGGCGCTGTCGGGACTGTTGGAGCCTGTGCGGGTCACTGCCCAAGCGTACATGTCACCGTCAATCATTATCGCCGCTTTAGAGCCAACTGAACCTACATCGATGCCAGCGGTGATTACGTCTTTGTTGCTCCAGCTTTTTTCAGAGCGAACTCTATGGTACTCTTGCCATCGCCAGTATTCTGTGGTGTCTTTTGGTTGCTGAGTCATTTGTGGTCACCTTTCACGCGGCTTGCAGCTGTAAGTGATGCGCCCAACGCACCCGCGTACTCGGGGTGCTCTGGCACTAGAATAGTAAGTCCAAGCTTTCTCTTTAGGGATTCGATGAAACCCACGTCTTTGGCGACGCCGCCGACGAGAACAACATCAGGGTTAATGCCCAGCCTATGAACCATCGAGGAGATGCGGTCAGCCATAGCGTCAAATACTGCTCGGGCAATTTCAGGTTTGGATTCTTGACGGTGGATAAGAGAAACCACATCGGATTCTCCGAAGATGACGCATGTCGCGTTGATTGGGCTGGCGCGCTTCGCCTTTAAGCTGAGGGGACCCATATCCTCCATCTTAACCTCTAAGGCTCTTGCCATGGCTTCGATGAATGCACCCGCACCCGCAGCACACCGTTCGTTAACCACGAAATCCATCATGATGCCGCGCTCGTCACATTTCACGGCTCGGGCTTCTTCAGCGCCTACATCGATAACTGTTCTTGCAGAGGGAAACAGGAAAACACCTGCTTTTGCATCTGCACCCATCATGCTTACCGTGCCGCTTGCGTAGGGCGCCATATCCATGCCTGACCCCGTAGCTGAAACGTTGCTTACTTCTTCGCTGGAGATTTTAGCTGCGCTCAGAGCTTCAGCGTATGCTTGCTCTGCTGCCTTGGTGGGCTCAAACCCGGAGAAGGCTTTGGCTCTTGCGACAACCTCGCCGTCTTTGAGGATAACGATTTTAACGGTTTGGATGCCCATGTCGATTCCTGCAGTTGTCACCATTTCAATCGCCTCTAAAAGTCCACCCTTGCAGACAGCATTTCTAGGAAGGCTTCTACACGTGTTTTCATTTGTCCAACATCTTCTCTTGTGTATTCGGTGTCTAAATAGTAGACCGGGATACTCAGTTTGTCTAAGGCTCGTTTGACTCGGGCGTATTCCATGGCGTAGAGCATGCAGCCCCGAACCACATAGTAAATGACGCCGTTTGCATTGTTCTCTTTGACTTTAGTTATAAGCCAGTTAATGCGGTCTTCGTTGCCATCCTGAGAGGTAAAGCAGGGGCAAGTGGAAGCCATCAGGTACCGTTCAGCGATGCCGTTAATCATGTCATCCATCGTCCATTCATCTATACCCACAGGGTCATACAGTATCCTGTCGCCTGAGCACAATTCGTCTCCGACAAGCACTCCCTGCGGCGTCGCCTCCTCAACAAGACTAGGCAGCTTCCAGTTGTCAGGCCAAAACATCGGTGTTCCCGTAACAATAACCCGTGGCGTGTCGGGAGGGCAAGCCCAAGCTTTCTGTGCCGCCCGCTTCTCCAGTTCATCGCAAAGTGCCTCGGTTTTCTGGATCCACCGTGTTATGTCGTCCCACAGGCTCATCTGATTAACCAGCATGGCGTCTCTGCCCATGATTACGGGGTTGCCTTTTCGAAGTTCCTGCAGTCTCCGAAAAGCTTTAGTTGCCTTCTGCATGGTTTCAATGGCGGCTTTTAGCTTCTTGGCGGTTATCTTGTTTCCAGTCAGCTTCTCAATTTGGGTCTTTATCGATTTGATTTCTTCCTTCCAAAGATGCAGGCTCTGAGCGCTGTCTTTTACTCGGGGGGGAGTCATAGTCCAGATTTGTGTGGCGTCACTTAAAATTTCGCTGAGTTTAGTCATGCCGTCGCAGGTTAACGTGCTTATCACGGCATCACTTAACTCCAAGTAAGGCGACAAACCAATCATCTTCGCGCCTATCGTGGAGCGAATAACTGGGCAAACCTCCACAGGCACAACACGGTCACCAAACTTTGATGTATCATACCAACCTGAGTTAACGCGGACAGGAATGGCGTCAGCAGCCAAAATCAACTCGATAGGAGCGAAAATGCAGAAGTACCCAATAACCTTCCTGCCCTTAGCTTTTTCAGCTTCAATTTCTTCTTTGCGCTGACCAAAAAAGTTCGAAATATCATCAAAGTACTTCATCGCAGCGGGTCGGTTAGGGTCGGTTTTCTTCATCCGCTCGATGTTATCCACCATGATTTTCTCGGAAGTCGACTTAACGGAAGCGTTTGCTTCGTCGATTTCTTTCTGAGGCATTTCAGGCAGGTACTTTTTTTCTGCAGTTTGGCTTTTCATTTAGATGTTTTCTCCTATTTAACGTCTGATGGTTCTAACCAATTGCGGGATTCAATCAGAGTTTTTCCCGCTAAATTCATCTTCAAGCATCCCTCATAGGGACACATTTCGATGCATCTCATACAGTTAAGGCAAGTTGAAGGAGCTATGTTGCCTCCTTTCTGCTCGTAGACTTCAGTAACTTGCACTGGACAAACCCGTTTGCAGATGCCGCATTTAGTGCATTTCTCTTCCACCTTGTTTATGTGCAATAGCGGCATCCACTTCAAGCCGTTGAACCTGTTGGCTGCGGCGATTGAGATTCCTGTGGGGCAGAAGCGGCACCAGAACCGCCTAAACATGAAGGTAGCCGCTAAGGTTAACGCCACAAAAACGTAAATGATTATAGAAGTCACTTGGGGCACGTCAAGGTAGAAAATTATGTCTCGGGCGTAGGGGTAACTTATGCTCCAATCGAAGAAACCCAAGTCCGCGATTGCTCCCGTGAAGGGCAAAACCAGCGGTTCCAGCGGACTCAACAAGATGGCGTAAGGTCGGTAGGGGCCACGTAGAAAAAGCGCGTGTATCTGGGAGGCGGGAACAAAATTTAAGGCGCCCAACAACAGCGGCGAAATCAAGATGACCGCCGCGATTATGTACCGCAACCAATGCAGCGCCCTGTTGACTCGGTCAGGAAGCATCCAGTACTTCACGCCGAGCTTCTGCCGAATGAGAGAGACAATGTCCATGTAGAAGCCGAAGGGACAGACCCAGCCGCAGAAGAACCTGCCGCTGAAAAACGTCAATCCGAAAATCACTATCACAAAAACCATCAGCCACAGAGACAAAGTGAAAGAGTAAAAGAGACCCACCAAAGAGACCATTTGGATGAAAAGCCTCAGGTAGCTGAGTTTTCGGGTGCGGTCTTTCTTCCATATAAGGATAACCAGTAAACCAGCCAGCGCTATCCCTACAGCAACTATCCACCCAAGTATTGTCCCCACTAACGGTTCATACATCTTATCAGCCTTATTGATTACATGACCATTAAATAATTATTGTGTTTACCACCGCAACTGCACCCAAAATTATGAGCGCAACAGCCCCCAACCGTGAAATCCACTTCCGAAACAGCGGTGCCTTGTTAAGAAGCCAGCCTGTTGCGCCGCCCAGCAGGATAATCGGCGACAAAACGGTTCCCAACCCGAACAGAACCGCCATGTAAAAGCTGTCCACAGGAGAGGCAAACGAAACGGAGTAAGCCATAATCGCCAACATAGGCGTACATAGTATTAGCCCTCGGGATAAACCCATAAAGTAAGCGCGCAAGTCAAACCTCGACGCGAATCCTCGCGTGCCCACGCTGCCATTGCCGTTGTGTTCCACGGGGCAATCGCATGAGGGCGGTTTGTTTTTTATGAGTATGGTTACGCCGATGGCTATCGTGACGACGCCAAAGATGAGGGACGCATAGGTCTGGAAGACGGTGTAAACCGCTTCGTCAACGATGAACTGGAACAAGCCAAACAAAACCCCAATCAAAGCGTAAGCCGTGAGTCTGCCCGCGTTGAAAATCAAGGTTACAGCTACGCCTCTGCGGAAACCTGCGCCGATGCCTGCGATGTAACTTGAAATGTATGGGAGACAAGAAGAAGTGCAGTAAACTAACCCGTAGCTGAAGCCGATGCCGAGGGCAGCAAGGTAAGGATTGGGAATTTCAGGCAACAACGACATGCCAAAGTCTCAATAGGCTTAAAAGAATAACGGATTCAGCTTTTAAAGATTACAGTTTAGGCAGGTTACCGATTAAAGGAGATCAAGTGAGACGAAATCTCTTCAAATACGGATGAGTACACATCAAACTCAGGATGCAAGTTTTCCTATTCATACTTGAAAACATGGACGGAAAGTGGCATGAATAGAATATATTACCAAAATGGGGCAAAGAGGAGATTGTGAAAACAGGGTTGTTCTTTTGGCGGAACGTTGTTGTTCCTCAGGCAGAGCTATAGACGCCGACGGCACATATAGATATTGGGTGACTGCGATGAGCAGAAAAGCATGTATGGCAATTGCAGCTTTGGTTCTTTTTGGTTTTTGGGCGGGAGCCCAATCTGTTGAGCTGTCAAAAGCAGAAAG
>JAOZIE010000007.1 GCA_026014485.1 Candidatus Bathyarchaeota archaeon | reverse complement strand
TGCACTGCACCAGGTTAAGCAGACAGAAGAAAAAGCCACCCAGCGCAGAATAACGCGAGATTACGCGGCCTGACTTCGTTTTTCGAATGGAGTCAGGCGCGTTTTCGTTTGGATGCGCTCGTGGTTGTAGAAGTAGATATACTTATCAATCAGCGTCTTGGCTTGTACAAATGTTTTTGGTTTACAGCGGTTAATGCATTCGGATTTGAGGATGGAGAAAAAATTCTCAGCCATCGCGTTGTCGTAGCAGTTTCCGCGTCTTGACATGGAAGGAGTAATGCCATATTCTTTGGTTAGGTTGAAGTATGCCGACGAAGTGTATTGAAACCCTTGGTCGCTGTGGAGTTGCACCTCTGCGGCGACCGCTTCTTTTCGTACGGCTTGCTTGACTGTGTTAAGCACGAGATTGACGGTTTGGGAAGTTGCCGTTTTGTAAGTCACAATGCTTTGATCGAACAAATCACGGATCATGGACAGGTAGAGCACACCTTGCCCAGTATGAATATAAGAGATATCCGTGACCCATTTTCGGTTCGGTTTATCCGCTGTGAATTCACGATTGAGCAAGTTATCATAACGATGCAGTTGTTGACCCATTTGCCTATACATGCGATACCGTCGTATCTCTGCAAGCAAGCCATATTTGTTCATCACCCGCAGAACCGTTTTGGGATTACGATACACCGATTTCTCCCGGATCAGCCAGAGTTGCACTCTCCGATAGCCATACGTTTTTGAGCAACACGCTTGGCATTCAGCCACCAACTGCGTTAGTGACGCATCTTTATGTGGCTTGTCCTTTCTTTTCATAAAATCATAGTATCCGCTGCGGGACACGTTGAAAAACTCACACATTACAGACACGGGATATTTCCCCTGTTTGCTGTGGATGACCTGATATTTCACATTTGCTCTCACCTCCTTCCAGCAATGCGAAGAAAATCCCGCAACAACTCATTTTCCATTTTCAACCGCTTGTTTTCGTACTTGTATTCTTGTAGGGATACGGCTGCTTTGCGTCCACGCGCTTTTGGCAGGATTCCAGCCTGTTGCTTAGCTTCCCTTCGCCGCTCTCTGTGCAAGAATTGCTTTACCACATATTTGTCTTTGAAGCCGAATTCCTGCGCGATTTCCCGCGGTGTCTTCCCCTCTACTATTCTCTCCATGATGTTCTCTTTGTGCTCCAGCACTTTCGTATACCCTCGTGGCATAGAAGAACCTCCCTGCGTAGTATATTATCCTACGCAGGGAGGTTTTCTTGCAATGTCCGTTTTCTCTGGTGCAGTGCA
>JAOZIE010000001.1:145093-256394 GCA_026014485.1 Candidatus Bathyarchaeota archaeon | reverse complement strand
ACAGAAAATCTGGTCATGACGATTCAGTTTCAGTTGAGCTTTCTAAGCAAGAGTACGAAGAAGACTAGCTATGCTAGACTAATTTATCGTTCAAAGAAAAAGCGGGTAAAAAATAAATGAGGCGTGGACAGTAGATGTAATGCTTAATATCAGTAACAGAAACAAAAGGCTCAGTAACATCGGAAACATGCAGCCGCTGTTGCCGCTTTAACCAATCATCCTTATGTTTTCCCAAAGGGCGTACCCCTTACAGCTTGTCTAATAACTCCATAATCTTTGCGTAGCTTTCCACGCTGCACCGCCAACCTGCAGAAATCATGTTGTTAATCGCTATCTTTGCTTGCTCTTTTGATAGGTCCCCTCCAAAAACCGCCCTTGCCAAAAGGTAGGGTGTTCCCACATAAGCAATTCCATATACTTTCGCGGTTTTTCTAGCTACTTCATCATCAATTACTGCCAGTCCTTTGTGTTCCTTTGCGAGGGCTAAAACCTCTGCATCTGCTACATGAAGCCCCCGTGTTTCAGATAAGCGTGAAAGAAACGCCTTGCCTTTGGGTTTGTAAAGCTTGAAAATGCCCTTCTCAAACATTTTCTCTAAAACAATTGCGTCTGGAACGCCCTTCAGTTTGCCCTTGTCTACCACCTCTGCCTTAACTGTTGGGGACGTTAGTTTTTCTTCTTGTGGCTTCTCAATTATCTCGCTTAACCCAACTTTGGACAAGTAGATTAAGGGAGTGGAATTGAAAACTAACGGTTTCACTTATGTTTCGCCGCCGTTGCTTCTTTAAACTCCCTTTCAATATCTTCAGGTTCGTATCTGATCCATTCGATGTTGTGTTGCTTTGCTAAATCAGCAAATTCCCAAAGAGAGAGCTTTGCGATGTCTGCGGCTTTGGCGAAGGTCACTTTTCCTGTCTGTAGTAGTTCAAGGGCAGTTTGTTTTCTCCACTCTGTTATGCCTGTTTCAAGAAGATTTCGGACGACTGTTGCTTTGTCGAGTTTTTCTTTTTTTATGATTTCCAGAATTTCTTTTTCTAATTCGGCTGGGACTCTGACGGCTAAGGGTTTAAGTGTCAACACAACCACCGTATACAAAAGATAGCTTCTGCATACATAAGCTTTGTGTACCCGCCGTCAACAATTCAGACTTAGAAATACGCGATTTTGTCTTTCCCTTCCTTAAACTCGTACTTCTTTGGCTTACCCACTTCCTTCTTCCCCTTTAAACAGCTGTCACACATGGGGGGAAGAGATGCACGTTTTCCACCAAGTCTTCCTCAAGTCCACAAGCAAACTGTTCAGCTGGTCCCGTCGGAGGTCCCCCATGAAGCCGCTGTACTAAAATCCTTCGCAACCCATAATCCTTTAACGTCTCCAAAACAAGCGTCCACAAGTTGTCGTCGGGCTTCAAAGGCGAATCTCAAGTAACAAGAATTGAAAGCGACCTTTCAGTGGAAACAACGTGGGCTTCGTTAGAGAAGCTAAGACGAAAGCTCTGATGAAATTGCTTTGTTGGAGGGTGGTTTTGATTATGTTAAGGATAGTGGAGGGGTTTGCCTTTACAGAAAAGTTAAATAGCCTTCTTCTATCTTTGGTTCAGACCGTGGCTGGCGCCTTGAGCCAACAGAAAAGTGAAGTATCATCGCCCTGTTGGATTAAGGTACAAAAAGACCATGAGTGCGGTTGTAGTCTAGTCTGGTTTAGGACTTCAGCCTGCCACGTTGATGACCCGGGTTCAAATCCCGGCAACCGCACCATTCGCCTTCTCTCCCGAGAGAAGTCGAGTCAAGAGAGGGCGTTTTGCCGTTGAGGGCTTCTATTTGGGTGTTTAGTTGTTTGAGGTAGTTTTCGCAGGCTTTTGAGACGTTTATGCCTAATCCGTGGCTTTTTTGGAGGGTTTCTTCGTCGATTAGTAAGCTCACTTTTTTCCGCATTCCATTTTGTTCTCCTTTGGCGGGTGCTGAGCAAGCAATCTGCTTGGAAAATCCAAATGATTCAAAATGCCTGCTGTACACTATTTGATGCTGCGTTAAAATTGAGTTGAGAAAAAAATCCGGAGCGGTTAGAGTTCTTGGATTTCGCATTTAAGTTTCTTTATGGTTTCTTCTGCGTTTACAGGCTCAATTTTCAGCGTGTACATTTTGCTTGGTGTGCGAAGCTTCAGTTTAACCTGTGTTTTTAGCCTTTTTACGGCGCAGAACTTGGCGTTTGCGCTCATTTCTACGAATTTCTCTACGTCAGTTATTTCAGCTGGCATTTCTTTTCCACCGAGTTGACACCTGCATGGATGCCCCGCGAGTTTTTATCTGTTTTGGTGCCTGAACCCTAAAACCTGAGTGCATAATCGTTTTCCACAAAAGAGCATGCGTCCTTGGATAGAAGCAGATAACAGTTTATCTCGTGATTGGGTAAGAGCAAAGTCTGTCCCTAAAGAATTGCTTAGTGAAGGGCGGAATCTTTGTTTTTGCGGGTAAATAGGGTTCTTGATGTGGGGTTGGTGTTTGTTTATGTTTGGGGCTGGGGCTTTGGCTTCACGGTTAGTTTTAAGCTGACCTCGACGGTGTATTCTTTTTCGGCTTTGCCCACGGCGAAGTGCCAATCCTTAACTTCCACTTCCATGTCCTTAAAGGTGGAAACCAGCTTGTCTTTGTACTCGGATACTGTTTCCCCGATTTTCTGCATCCGCTCGGTCAGATCAACATTTTTTTCAGACATACAGTTACACCTCCTGAAATACAAGTATAAAACAGGTATCTCCCACCCGTTTTTTAAGATTATGTGCCTGCACCGTGACAGCAACCCACCTATCAGACCCGTATGTTCTGGCAACCCTTTTCGCCAAATCCAGCCAAAACCGCCCTTTTTTGGACACAACATAAACCCAAAGCGCGTCCTAAACCAAAAAAGCAAACAGAGGCAAAGCCCGCAGAAAACGAGGGGGAGGGTAGACTGCAGAGCAAACAGAGAAAAAACCTGTGTAGCGGCGCGAAACGAACCCGCAACAGAGGGCGAAAATGGTTGAAAGATAGCCTAAACTTTTTTTGTTGACCCAGATTTGTGGGCAGAAACCATAAACAACCGATAAAAAGGTTTATTAGAACGCTGTGTAGCATGTGTTTGTGCTCTTAAAACTAACAAATCCTTTTTCGAGTTGGACCCGCCAAGCTCGGAGGAATATACAAGTTTGAAAAACACCCGCACAGAAACCCCCTCAGAACACATAATAAAAAAAGAAACGCGGGAGAGTAACTAAATTGACTGAACTTACAAAAGAAGACACCCATCTGTTGCTGAAAACCTTCTTCAACGAAAAAGGTCTAGTCAGGCAGCATTTAGATAGCTACAACGAATTCATTGACCACGGACTCCAAGACGTTATCGACGAAGTTAACGAAATTCCTATAGAAATCCCTGAATCACCCTACAAAGTCAAACTAGGCCAAATCTGGGTCATCGACCCACAAAGCCGCATAACAGGACCCTACGCCACAGAAGTCGACGGAACCAAACACGAAATCTACCCGATGGAAGCACGCCTAAGAAACCTTGCCTACGCAGCCCCCGTTGCACTCGAAATGACTCCCATCATTGACGGCAGAGAACAAGACACCGAGCTTGTTTACATCGGCAACATCCCCGTTATGCTTAAAAGCAAACTTTGCTTCCTCAGCCAACTCAGCCGCGAAGAACTCATAGCGGCCGGCGAAGACCCTGATGACTCAGGCGGATATTTTGTTGTAAACGGCTCCGAACGCGTCATCGTAGCCATGGAAGACCTTGCGCCTAACCGTGTAATTATCGATTTGGACGAAAAGGGCACCAGCCCAGTTTATCAAGCAAAAATCTTCTCAACCACCGTCGGCTTCCGCGCACGCATCGAACTTAAACTCAAGGCCGACGATGCCATCTACGTTTCTATGCCTGGTGTTCCCACCGAAATTCCCTTTGTTGTTATCATGCGTGCCCTTAACTTGGAAAAAGACAAAGACATAGCTGAAGCTGTGAGCTTAGACAAGGATATCCAAAAAGAGCTTGCTCCCAGCTTTGAGAAAGCCGTCGGCGTAGACGTGCCTCAAGACGCTATTCTTTTCATCGGGAACCGCGTTGCCCATGGGCAAGTTGAGGAATACCGTATTCAAAAGGCAGAAACTGCTCTTGACAAAAACTTTTTGCCGCACTTAGGCAGGACAGAGAAACAACGCAAAGACAAGGCCATATTTCTCGGCGAGATGGCAAGCAGAGTTATACAGCTAAAGCTGGGTAGACGTCAAGAAGACGACAAAGACCACTTCAAAAACAAGCGTCTGCGACTTGCAGGTCCCCTGTTGGCTGACCTGTTCCGCGTTGCCTTCCGAAACCTAACCCGCGACATAAAATACCAGCTTGAACGCATCGGCGTTAAAGGGCCCATAATTACTGTGTCCGCAGCTGTGCGTCCCGGAATAATCACCGAGAGATTCCAGCATGCCCTCGCCACAGGGAACTGGGGCAGAGGAAGAGTGGGTATAACTCAGCTCTTGGACAGAACAAACTACATATCCACTCTGAGCCACCTCAGGAGACTCCAGTCGCCGTTGAGCCGAAGCCAACCAAACTTCGAAGCGCGAGACTTACACCCGACTCACTGGGGAAGATTATGCCCCAACGAAACCCCTGAAGGCTCCAACTGTGGTCTCGTAAAGAACCTGTCTTTATCCTCATCCATATCCGTGGGTGTTAACCCAGATAAAATCAAGCAGCTACTCTTCGAAATGGGCACCGTTCATGCATACGAATCTAACGAAGCCATGAAGATAAACGGCGCCAAAGTTTTCGTTGACGGAAACATAATTGGCTTTTGCAATAACCCAAATGAACTGGTGCAAAGTTTCCGCGAAAAACGCAGAAGCGGAGAAATCTCCACGGAAGTTAACATCACATACTTTACGAAAGCTCAGACTGAATCCGAAGAGGTTCACGCCAACTGCGACGAAGGCAGAGTCCGAAGACCCCTCATAATCGTAGAAAACGGTGTGCCCAAGCTTCAGGCTAAGCATCTAGAAAAAATTGCTTTGGGCGAATGGACGTGGGAAGACCTCGTCAAAAACGGCATCATCGAATACTTAGATGCTTCCGAAGAGGAAAACGCCTACGTCGCCGTAACCATGGATGAATCTTCGCCAGAGAACTCCCACTGCGAAATCGCCACCTTCACAATTCTAGGTATCTGCGCTTCCACCATTCCCTATCCTGAACATAACCAGTCACCACGCAACTCCTACCAAGCTGCCATGGCAAAGCAGGCGCTGGGCATTTACGGCACAAACTTCCAAAACCGCGTTGACTCCCGCTCACACATTCTACACTACCCGCAGGCACCGCTGGTGGAAACCGAACTCATGGAAGTCATGGGCTACAAGCAGCGTCCCACTGGACAAAACTGCGTCGTTGCCGTGCTCAGCTTCGAAGGCTACAACATGGAAGACGCCATCATATTCAACAAGGCATCAATTGAACGCGGCTTAGCACGCTCTACATTCTTTAGGATTTACGAGGCTGAATGCCGCCAGTACCTTGGCGGATTAAAAGACAAATTCACTGTTCCCGAACCTGGAACCCGCGGCTACCGAGGCGAACAATACTACAGGCTTCTTGAACCCGACGGCATCATCAGCTTAGAATCCACCGTTACAGGCGGAGACGTGCTCATCGGCAGAATCAGCCCGCCCCGATTCCTTGAAGAATACAAAGAATTCGAAGTTAAAGGACCCAGCATGCGGGACACCTCCGCTGACATGCGTCCATCCGAAAACGGCGTTGTCGATGCAATTTTCGTTACCGAGTCAGGCGAAGGCAGCAAACTGGTCAAAGTCCGCGTCCGCGACCAGCGTGTGCCCGAGTTAGGCGACAAATTTGCGTCTCGCCACGGACAGAAAGGCGTAATCGGCTTAATTGTTCCACAGGAAGATTTACCTTTCACCGAGGAAGGCACCGTTCCAGACCTGATAATCAACCCTCATGCTATCCCGTCAAGAATGACCATCGGACAGTTCATCGAGTCACTAGCTGGGAAATGCGCTGCTGCCCGAGGCAAACCTGTAGACGGAACCCCCTTCACAAACGAGGGACCCGTCGAAGTCAGAAACAGCCTTGTGAAATTGGGCTTCAGCCACACAGGCAGCGAAGTGTTCTACAACGGCGCCACAGGCGAGAAATTCGTTGCAGATGTCTTCGTTGGCGTAGTGTACTACCAGAAACTTCACCACATGGTCGCTGACAAAATCCACGCCCGCGCACGCGGACAAGTCCAGATGCTTACTCGACAGCCAACTGAGGGTAGAGCTCGCGGTGGCGGTCTCAGATTCGGAGAAATGGAACGTGACTGCCTTATCGGTCACGGCGCCGCTATGCTTCTCAGAGACAGACTGCTAGAGGAATCCGACAAGTACACACTCTACATCTGCGAAAACTGCGGACAAATCGCTTACTACGACATGAAGCAACGCAAGTACGTGTGCAAAATCTGCGACGAAAAAGCCAAAGTGGCTCCAGTGATTGTTTCCTACGCGTTTAAGCTCTTGCTGCAGGAGCTTCAGAGCTTATGTATTACCCCTAAACTGAGACTCAAGGAGAGGGCATAGATGACTGAGGAACTAATTCACAAAGTAGTTGACGAAATCAGCTTCGGCTTAATTTCACCCAAAGACCTCCGCAAGCAATCTGTCGTTGAAATCCAAACGCCAGACACCTACGACGAAGACGGCGCGCCCATCACCGCTGGACTCATGGACGGCAGACTTGGCACGTTGGAGCCTAGGCAAAGATGCAAAACCTGCGGTAACACCGCCATCCGCTGCCCAGGACACTTCGGTCACATCGAGCTCGCTGTTCCTATAGTGCACATAGAATTCACCAAGATAATTTTTGACCTTTTGAGGGCAACATGCCGAACATGTGGACGTATTCTTCTTTCTGATGAATCAGCCAAGAAGACTCGGACCCGAATTGACCGTTACATGGAGCTTCTTGGACTCATACCTGACGCGATTTACAAGGAAATTATTCAGGAGATAAAAACCAAGCAGTGTCCCCATTGCGCTTCAGGTCAATTCAAGATTACCTTTGAGAAACCCACGAAGTTCATTGAGCAAACTGAAGCAGGGTCTGAACCGTTAACTCCAAGCATGATTCGCGAGCGGCTGGAACGCATAAGCGATGAGGATTTGGAGATTTTGGGCTTCAACCCCAAAGTTGCCCGCCCAGAATGGATGGTTCTGCAAGTTTTACCTGTGCCCCCCGTATATGTGCGTCCAAGCATCACCTTGGAGTCGGGTATCCGCTCAGAAGACGACTTGACCCACAAACTCGTGGACATCATCCGCATTAATCAACGTCTCAAAGAAAACATGGAAGCAGGAGCCCCCACCCTCATCATTCAGGACCTCTCTGAACTTTTACAGTATCACGTTACCACCTACTTTAACAACGAAGCCTCAGGTATTCCCCCTGCAAGGCACCGCTCAGGCAGAGCCCTTAAAACCATATCCCAGCGGTTGAAGGGCAAAGAAGGCCGTTTCCGAAGCAACCTTTCCGGTAAACGTGTGGACTTCTCCGCCCGAACGGTCATTTCACCTGATCCGAACTTGGACATCAACGAGGTCGGTGTTCCCAGAGATGTAGCCATGAGGCTTTCGGTGCCTGAGAAGGTTACCGCCTGGAACATAGAGGAACTTAAGAAGCTGGTTATTAACGGACCAGAAAACTATCCAGGCGCCCTATACATCATTAGACCAGACGGCAAACGCATCCGATTGGAGTTCGTGGTTGACCGCACAAAAATCGCGGAAGCCGTGGAACTTGGTTTTGTCATCGAACGTCACCTAAAGAACGGTGACATAGCCATCTTTAATCGGCAGCCTTCGCTTCACCGCATGTCCATTATGGCGCATTACGTTCGTGTCTTGCCCTACAAGACTTTCCGTATGCACCTTTGTGTTTGTCCACCCTATAACGCTGACTTTGACGGCGACGAAATGAACCTTCACGTTCCCCAAAGCGAAGAAGCCCGCACAGAAGCTCTACTGCTCATGCAGGTTCAAGACCAGATTCTTTCACCCAGATTCGGCGGACCCATCATCGGCGCCATCAGAGACTTCATCACCAGCGCATATTACTTTACCCGGCGAAGCAACTATATCCCCCGCGAGGAAGTCAACCGGCTTCTCACCGCCACTGGATACTTGGGACCGCTTCCTGAACCAGCAATCACTGACCCTCAACCGATGTGGTCAGGCAAGCAGATATTCAGTTTGTTTTTGCCTAAAACGTTGAATTACGTCTTGAAAGCTAACATCTGCCAAGGCTGCACTAAATGCAAAGAGGAAGAATGTGAACATGACGCGTACGTGGTTGTCAAGAACGGCGAACTGGTTTCTGGCATCATCGACAGACGCAGCATCGGTTCTGAGCAGTCTGAAAGTCTGCTTCACAGGATAATCAAAGATTACGGTACACAAGCAGGACGAGAATTCCTCAACAAAATAACTCGTATGCTTAAGCTTTTCATTTCGATGCGGGGCTTCAGCTATACCTACGACCAGTTGGTTCTTTCGCCCAGAGCTAGAAACAGAATTGCCAAGACAATGGACCGAATCCAGAAGAAAATCGATGAGCACATTGAAAACTTTAGGAACGGCACGCTTGCTAGGCTGCCTGGACAGACTCTTGAGGAATCCTTTGAAATCTATGTCATGCACGAACTTGCCACTGCCAGAGACGAAGCAGGCAAAATAGCAGATGACGACTTTACACTGGAGAACGCAGGCATCGTTATGACCCGCACTGGCGCCAGAGGTTCAAGCCTAAACGTCGGTCAAATGGCGGCTTGTGTTGGTCAGCAGTCAGTCCGTGGTAAACGTATCTTGCGAGGCTACGCTGGACGTGCCCTGCCTCACTTCAAGTCAGGCGATCCAAGTCCAAGAGCGCGAGGTTTCGTTTACAACTCCTATCAGACGGGGCTGGATGCCATTGAGTTCTTCTTCCATGCCATGGGTGGCAGAGAAGGTCTGGTGGACACTGCCGTCCGAACACAGCAGAGCGGTTACATGCAGCGTCGACTAATCAACGCTCTTGAGCATATACGTTTAGAATATGACGGTACTGTAAGGGACTCGGCTGGTGACATTATCCAGTTCAAGTACGGCGAAGACGGCGTTGACCCCGCCAAAAGCGACCACGGCAAAGCGGTAAACGTTAGCCGATTAATGGATCAGATAAACATAGGCGAGGAGAAAGGCACTCCTGCAACTGCAGATTACATAAAGAAGAAGCTCAAGGAAGTTTCAGGTCAAATCACTCCGATACTGATGGATCAGCTTAAGCAGCAGTTAGCCAAGGGCAAGTTCACCAAGAAAGGCGTAGACTTAGCCATCACAACTACCGCTGAACGCTACAAACGGGCGTTAATGGAGCCAGGAGAAGCAGTGGGCATCGTAGCTGCACAGTCGATAGGTGAACCTGGTACACAGATGACTCTCAGAACATTCCACTACGCAGGAGTCAAAGAGCAAAACGTCACTTTGGGTTTGCCGCGTCTAATCGAGATTGTGGATGCCCGAAGAATTCCCTCAACCCCCATCATGACAATTTACCTGAAGGGCGAGCACCGCAAGAGCAAAGAAGGCGCCGTGGAGATTGCACGCGACATAATTTACACTTCCTTGGAGAATGTGGCTTCAGAAATCTATGAGGACCCGATTAACGAGGAAATCGTCGTTGAACTAAACAAAACCATGATGGATGACCGCTCGATAACTTTAGAGGCTCTTGAGGAACGCGTACAACTGCAGAACGCCACCACCAAAGCCGTAGACAATACACTAACGATAAAGCCCAAGAAAGTTGAAACAATAAAGAAGCTTCTGGAGAAAGTCACAGGCTTCCACGTAAAAGGCGTCCCCGACATCAAACGAGTCTTGGTTACTCAGGAAGAAAACGGCGAATGGGTTATCCGCACAGACGGCTCCAACTTGGCCAAGGTTCTGGAAATCCCCGGTGTAGACACTTCACGCACCACAACCAACAACGTTCACGAAATCGCCAAAACGTTAGGTATAGAAGCAGCAAGAAACGCTTTGATTAATGAAGCTAAAGGTGTGCTGGAGGAGCAAGGCTTAGACGTTGACGTTCGCCACGTGATGCTCGTCGCAGACATGATGTCTTCAAACGGTGAAGTGCAGCAGATCGGCAGACACGGCATTAGCGGCAAGAAATCCAGCGTCTTAGCAAGAGCCGCATTCGAAATTACGGTTCCCAACATCGTGGAGGCAGCTGTTAAAGGCGAGAGTGACCCGCTGGCAGGTGTGACCGAAAACGTTATAGTTGGTCAATCCATTCCGATTGGCACAGGTCTCGTAGAGTTATACATGTCAACCTTTGAACGACAAGATAAAGCAGGAGAAAAAACAGAAACATGATAGACATAGATAAAGCACTAGCATCAGCCGTGAAAACTGGCAAGGTTTCTTTCGGTGCCAACTCGGCATTGCTGAACGCAAAGACAGGCAAAGCTAAGATGATTGTTTTGGCTTCAAACTGTCCAAAAAACATAAAAGACGATATAGAATACTATGGTAAACTCTCCAAAGTCCCCGTTATGACCTACAAAGGTGCTTCAATGGATATAGCGAACGTCTGCGGCAAACTCTTCATCATCTCGGCGCTTAGCATAAGGGAACCCGGTGACTCAGAGATTCTTAAAGCTGTCGAAATGGAGTACTACGAGAATCCAGATGTTGTTGGAGGAACCGAATGACAACCGGCATAAAAATCACATGCGACGAAATGCGCTACATCGCTTTGTTTGAAAGCATAAGCGGCGCCAGCGTTAAAGACTGCATAATCGACGAAGAACAGGAACGCGCAATATTCATCGTTAACCCCGGACAAGTGGGCGTTGCCATCGGCAAGGGTGGACGAAACATCCACACCCTTGAGAAGATGACTGGCAAAAAACATGAAATCATCGAGTACTCGGAGGACCCTGTGCAGTTCATAAAGAACGCCCTCAAGCCTGCGCAGGTCAGAGAAGTACGCATCACTGAAAAGACAGACGGCAAGAAGATGGCGGTGGTTACCATCAACCCTAAAGATAAGGGCATCGCCATTGGCAAGAACGGCAAGAACGCCGAGCGACTGCGCTTTTTAGCAAAGCGGTATTTTGATATACAAAACGTCAGCATCACTTAGTAACCCAGCTATTCTGGGTCTAAGCGATCTACGTTGCATATTTTAGCTCTGCCAACGCTTTTACGTTTTTGATGTTGATTTTCCGAAAAGCTTTGATGGGGTTGAGGTGGCGTTTACCCCCTTCAAGTTTTTACGGTGGCTTGGATGAGCCGTTCTATGCGGTTTCTTTTGTTTTCAGTTTTCTAAGTGTTGTCACTGCTTCTAAAAGGAAGAATGCCATAGCGATTCCCGTGATTGACATGCCTATCGCGTAGTAGGTTTTGATGACGTCATCTTCCCATTCCCAGTGTATCGCAAGAACAACCGCCTCCAAGATGAGGAGCGCTAAGAAGAAGTAGAAGTAAAACATGGTTCTGGGAACGAGTCTTCTGCCGACCCAGTGGAACCCGTTCACTTTGGCTTTCTGGTTAAGCAGGTACTCTCCGTAGCTGTTCCGCTTTAGTAGTCCTGCGTTTTCCAGTTTCTGAAGGTGCCTGTACGCCACGCTTGGACTGCTGAGATTCATGCCCCGCATTACATCCCGTGGACCCTGCGGCTCCCGCTTTTTGGCGACGTAAATATACACGTTCAGTGTGGTTCCTTCAAGCAGTTGCTCTGTGCGTTCACTGGCGCCGTGCAAATTCACTTCCTCCATCTGTTCTGCATGCTCAAAATCAAGTCTGCAGTAACGGGGGTGGAAGCCATCGTTGCTTTCATGGTTCGCTCGGTGGTAGTATGGCTTTAAATATTTTTAGGGTTTGTGGTTGCCCAAAATAGATAGCCCCTTGCAGTTGTCTTTTGAAGTCAACTGGACATCTGGTTGTAATGGCAAATTTTTTTAAAACCCCCTACGTTTGTTATAGTTAGGCGTTGTGTGGTTGAAGTCCATGAGCAATCGGGTGAGTGGCTTCCTGCTGGCAATCCAAGCCGTAGGCGCGGTCTTCTTTACGGTTTTCTTGGCGGCTTACGTTTTCGGTTTACAGGCGACCAGCCCAAACATTGTGCTTCATAGTGACCCCGTTTTCAGGTTGGTGCTTTCGGTTTTTGGAGGTTTACTGCTTGTGATGATAGCGGTGGCCGTTGTGCTTTCCTACGTTTCCAAGGTTCAGGTTAACGCCGCCTCTTAGGCTTACGTTGCGCTTGTTTTTGTTTTTTCTGTTTTTTGTGTTGAAATTTTTGCATGACTAGTGAAACAGGTTTTTCCTTTACATGTTAACAAGGTTAAAATTCTCTGTTGTGCACTAACGGAGTGACTTAGGGGAACTTGGGTTTGAAGGCTTTCAGTTTCGTTCACGCTGCCGACCTCCATTTGGGTTACTCCCAGTATGGTTTAGAGGTTCGCAGGCAAGACTTCGACGGAGCCTTCAAAGAGCTTGTTGACAAAACCATCGAGCTTAAACCTGACTTCATGATTATCGCAGGGGACCTTTTCCATCAGCCGCGCCCCTCAAACGTCACGTTGGAGCATGCGATTAAGAGTTTTAAGCGGCTGCGGGATGCGGGGATTCCTGTTTTAACGGTTGACGGCAGCCATGATTCTGCGCCTAACTCGATAACCAGCACTATCCTTTACCCGCTGGACAGCGCAGGTTTAATCCGTCACCTGCCACGGCATGAAGGCGCGTGCTGGCGGAAAAGCGGCGTCTGCTACGTCTACGGCGTACCCAACTACCGCACAAAACACAAGACCGAGGAAGCCCTGCCCGCTTTCATGCAGCAGAACCCGCCTGCGCCTGACCCCTCCTTATGCAACATCCTTGTTTTTCATGGGGCAGTGGATTTAGCTGGCGTTAAGCCGCCATACATCGAGGCTGAACTTTCGCCTGACCTGATTCCGAACGGGTTTGGCTACTACGCTGCGGGGCACGTGCACGAGCGGTTTATGAGCAAATTCAAGGATGGCATGCTGGCATACAGTGGCTGCACAGAAACGGTGAGCTACACTGAAACCAACTGCCGCAAAGGCTTCTACCACGTGCACGTGAACGAGAAGGGCGAGTTCCAACCTGAAGTTGTGGAGTTGCGGTCGCCCCGCAGGTTCATCGTTATGGAACACGAATTCTCGGGTATGAACGCCCTAAAAATCACTGAGCAAGCCGCCCAGTTAGTCAGAGACGCCGACGAGGAAGGCGCCATCGTGATTCCCGTGTTGAAGGGTGTTTTGCCCGCGGAAGCCAGCCGCACCGAAATCGACCTGTCACACATCCGCGGCGCAGCTGAGAAAGCTCTGCTGGTGCATCCTGTTATGCTGCTTAGGGAAACCGCTGTTTCCGACGAGGTTGTCCGCTCCATATTCGAGAGCGAATTCAAAGACTTGAAAACCAAAGCGTTTGAGTATTTTCTGCAGATTTTCAGCGAACGCTACAGTCGTGAGGAAGCCGAGAAAATCGCGCATATCGCCATTAACCTGATTGAGCCGTTGACGCGGAAGCAGGAAGCTAAGGTTATGCAGACGCTGGAGGAGTTGCAGCAGTGAAAATTGAGGTTGTTCAGTTGGAGAACATCCGCAGCCACGTTAAATCCACTGTGCCCTTCACGCGGGGTTTTAACTGTCTTGTCGGGGGGTTGGGCTGCGGCAAAAGCAGCGTTCTGTACAGCATCGACTTTGCGTTGTTTGGGGACCCCGTTGGCAGAAGCTACGAGTACCTGCTTCGAGAAGGCGCTGACTACGCTAAAGTCACTGTCCAGTTTACGCAGAACGGCAACACGTACCTGCTAACCCGCGGCTTACGTAGACGCGGCAGGAGCATCGGGCAGGATTTTGAAGTGCTCAAGCTCTTTCAAGGCGAGAGCCTCATAGCCAGCCATAAAGCCGAAGCCGTCGCGGAGCAGCTTACGGCGATTACAGGGTTTGACCGTGACTTGTGGAGGGAAATCGTGTGGGTACGCCAAGAACACCTCAAAGAGCTCATTGATGCGGCGCCGCGCGAACGGCAAAAGCGGCTTGACGAGTTGTTTGGTTTGTCGGATTATGAGGCGGCGTGGAGCAACATAGCGCAGTACCTGCGGGATTACGAGACGGAAAAGCGGCTGCTGGAGAAAGACCCCGACGTCACGGGCAAGGAGAAGCTGGGCGACGAATACAACCGCGTCACCGAAGAGTACACGCTGCTGGAAATCGAGCTGCAGGACACCCAAGAGGCGCTTGGTTTCTCAAAACGGGTGTTGGAGGAGGCAGACGCGAAGCTGAAGCGGCTGGAGGAGAAGCGCCTTGCCGTTGAGGAGCTTAAACGCAGAGAAGCCCGCATCCACGAAGGCATTGGCAACGCGCAGAGAAACGCGCAGTCCCTAAACAGAACCATCGAGGGCAAACGGACGGTTCTGGAGAACCTGCGACAACGCAGAGTCAGCATGGAAACCCAAATGGAAACCTGCAAGCGCAGGCTACAGGATACAGGTATGCCCAGCGACCAACCCGCCGAGGTGCTGCGGTCGGTTCTGCAAGATTTTGACAATCACATCAGCAGCTTGAAAGGCGAACGCGAAGCCACTTTCCGCAGCCTACAGACTGACCTGAAGCGGGTGGCTCAGCTCAACACGGAAAAAGAGAACCACTGCCCCGTATGCCTGCAGCCCCTTAACGGCGAGTACAAGTCGGCGATGCTTCAGAGAATCCACGCGGAAAACGGGGAGCGGCAGACCTTGATGAAGCAGCTGCAGGAAGAAATCGACAAGCTGCAGCGGACCAAGCTGGCGGCAAATGAGGCTTTCACGAGTTTGCAGACGTTGGCTTCACGGCTTGAAGACCTCAAATTGACGGTGGGCGGCGAAGAGAAAAACCTCGCCGAACTGCTAACTGAGCAGAACCAGCGACAGGACGCCGACAAAGACCTGCAGGCGCAGTTGGATTCGGTGCGGTTTGAGATTGCGCGGTTTGACCTTTCAGATTTGGAGGCGGCGCGTACCCAGCGTGAGAAGGCGTTTAGGCAGTATTACGCGACGGAGGCGGATGTGCGGACTAAAGAGAACCGCAGAGGTGACCTTCTCCGTAGCCTTGACCTTCTAAAGGACCGCATTGACGGGGCGCAGCAGAAGGTGGAGCGTGTCGAGAAAATCGGCAAAACTGTGCAGGTGCTGGGCGCCATCCGCGACGCCTACCGCAGCATCCAGCCCAAGCTGCGCAGTGAATTCGTGAAGGTTCTGCGGAATTTTGTGCAGCAGGTCTTGGATGGCTTGGTGGGCGGCGAAGCCCCAATGCTCAACGTGGTGGTGGACGACACTTACACGCCCTACGTGAAGAGCGACTCAGGCGCAAACAGGGAAGTCGCCAACCTGTCAGGCGGAGAACGCACACTGCTGGCTTTCGCCTACCGCCTCGGATTAGGACAGCTAATTATGCAGTCACGCACGGGACACGGCTTAGGTATGCTGCTGCTGGATGAGCCCACCGAAAACCTTGGCACAGAAGACGGCAGCATAACACGGCTAGCAGAAGCCATTTCCCGATTCAAAGCGATTGAACAGATTATTGCGGTGACGCACAGCGAAGACTTCGCCGAAAAAGCAGGACACGTCATCGTGTTGGAGAAGGACGCGGGGGTCAGCAAGGTTTCCATAGCGAAAGGCGAATAGCTGGGATAACCTAAAAATCTCAGCTTAATGATATGTCGATGGGATAGTCTTTGGATCAAATTATTGTTGGTTGGTCAACCACCGAAGTTTTGGCAGTTCATAATCTGAGATTAAGAGACGGTCAATGGTTAATTGATGTGACTTATGCTTCTAAGAATAAGACCGAGACAAAGGTCATAGGCGCAAAACTTAGTTGGGAAAAAATTTCGCAACTGATACCTGAAGCGATATTCAAAAAGCTAACTCAACAGCACATAAAAGATTCGCGGATAGTCTCATTTGTTAAACTTAACGTCAAGACCCAAAGGGTAGACCGGTCTAAAGGAGGATACGTTTATGAAGTTTCTCCATCTTCAAAGGCTAAAAATGGAGCAATTCTCGTAAATATTGAAACTGGAAACGAAATCGCCATAGACATAAGACAAGCACGGGTACGAAATTTCTAATTAGCTTTGAACTCCCCTTCAGCGTGCGCATCGCAAATTAATTATATTGAAATTAACAATCAGCTTTTTGAGTGGACGGATATGGTGTTCTCCCCGAATCGTGATGTGCAAAAGTATTATGACAAGAAAGGTTCGACTTATGATGACTATTCGAAGCAGTTGTGGAGCAGAATCTATGATGCAGCAACATGGCGCCTAACAGAGCCCTACATCCCCAAAGACCCCGCGGCGATAGTTTTTGATGCGGCTGGGGGAACAGGAAAATGGGCAATTCCCCTAGCTAAGTGCGGTCCAAAAGTGGTTTTGGGCGACCTTTCTGAGGGCATGTTGAAGACGGCAAAAGAGAAGATAGCCCAAGAGGGCTTGCAGCAACGGGTCGAAGTCAAAGAATGCGACCTGCGCAGCCTCGATTTTGATGACCAAACTTTCGATTTAGTCTTCTGTGAGCACGCCCTTTGCTTTATCAAGGAGCAGGAAACGGTGATTAAGGAACTGGTGAGGGTTCTGAAAAGGGGCTGCCCGCTGTTGGTGAGTGGGCAAAATCGGTATGTGCTGTCCCTTTCAACCCTTCAAGAAGGCAACGCAGACCCCGCATTTAGCGTGCTAACACAAGAAACCCAATTTGTCATGCGCGGCAGTCTGGACGTGTACGCTTTGTCTCCTGACGAGTTCAGGCAAATTCTGGAAACAAACGGCGTAGCGGTCGAAAAGATAGCGGGAAAACTGTTCACCATGCCGCTGGCAGTTTCGCCCAAACAGATGAGCAGCGAAAAATACCCCGATACGCTCTTCAGGCAACTGCTACAGTTCGAAGTTGAATTAAGCAACAAGGCAGACGCGGCTGCTTTGGCTGGGCACTTCCAAGCAATAGGCTACAAACGTTAACTTACAAGCGCGTCCTCTATGTGGCGTTCGGCTTGCTGTTCAATATGCTTCTCAGTTTTGTCGGCATGCCCGTCTCAGGTTAAATGGGTTTAAGTACCCACAACACTACATCCCAGTGTTCGCCCGAGAAATCTGCTTCAGCCTTGAAGCTGTTGCTTATTGCTTGTGCTTCGTTTGCTACTTCGGGGCGTTTTTGGGCGAGTTTTTGCATGGTTACAAAAACTGGGCGCACATACAACTCCCAATCCTGCTTTGATGAGACAAAACAGCCTAACTCTTCAAAGCCTGCTTCGTGGAATAGTTTTTGGGTTTCGGGGAGAGTGAGGAAGCTGTCTTCCTTGGTGCCAAATGCTTTGTGCACTTGCGGCGGGACGGGTCTTTGCCTCCAGACGGGTTCAGTTAGGATTACGGCGCCGTCGGGTTTGAGCATATCTTTGAACCTGTTTAGCGCTTGGGTTCTTCCGCCCAGCCAGCTAAGTTCAATGCCCAGCGAAGCCACAAAATCGTATGTTCCCGTACAGTGGAAGGTTTGGAGGTCTTGGCAGAAAAACCGCACCTTATCCTCAAGGTTCAGCAGTTTCGCGCGTGCATTGGCGTATGCAACATAGCTTTCGCCGAGGTCGTAGCCCTCTACGCTTACCCCAAACAGGCTTGCCCAAAGCAGCGATGGAAACCCTTTGCCACAGCCAAGGTCCAGCACCGATTTCTCTGGACTCATGCCTGCAAGTTTACCCGCCGCCAGCAGAGTCTGCTGCGAAACCGGGTTGAATATGTCTGAATTCCGAAAAATCTCCTCATAAGATACTCTCATCGCCACGCTATCTTTCCTCCACAGTATTTTCTAAGGTTCCTATCCCCTCAATCTCTATGCAGACGCTATCGCCCTGTTTCAGCCACGTCTGCGGTTTCATAGCCATCCCGACGCCTGACGGTGTGCCTGTGGCGATTATGTCGCAGGGCTCCAGCGTCATGACGCGGCTGAGGTGGTAGATGATTTGGGGGACGTTAAAGAGCATGTCGCGGGTGTTTCCGTTTTGCCGCAGCTCCCCGTTGACCCACGTTTTGATTTGCAGGTTCCCCACATCAGCAATCTGGGCTCGCAGGGTGATGCAGGGTCCCGTCGGCGCAAACGTGTCAAAGCCTTTGCCCCGCGTCCACTGCTTGTCTTTGAACTGGAAGTCCCGCGCTGAAACATCGTTGAGAATGGTGTAGCCGAAAACGTACTTGAACGCTTCGGATTCGGGAACATCTTTGGCGGTTTTGCCGATAACCACAGCAAGTTCCCCCTCATAGTCAAGTTCCCGCACAAAGGGGCGCTTGACGATTTTGTCGTTTGGGCCCGCGATGGCGGTGTGGGGCTTCATGAAAACCACGGGCTCCTCAGGCAGCGGGGTCTTGGTTTCGGCAGTGTGATCCACGTAGTTCCAGCCGAGGCACAGAATTTTAGGCGGCGAAGCGACAGGCGCAAGCAGCCGCAATTGCCCCAGCGGAACCGACGCCTCCCCAACAACCTCTTCGTCGGCTGTGTCCAGCAGGCGTTTGACGGTTACCTGAGCATCTTGACCCAGCGCCACAAACTCCTCCACCGTCGTGGGCAGCTTCGCGTTCAAGGCAGCCGCAAGCTTGGGCAGAGCAATCACTGTTTGTTCTTTTAGGATGCCAAAGGATTCCTCGTTTTTGTAGGTGTACCGTGCAAGCTTCATGTTTTGTGTCCCAGCCGTTTAGGGTGTAGGCTGGCATGTATTTTGTGCTGCGGGTTTTTAAGTTGCTTGATTAAAAAAAAAGAAAAAGGAGCGTATGAGCTGCTGCCGCGGTTACTTGACTTCGGCGTTCATGCGTTTTGCCAAGCTGTAGATGACGGGTACTAGGACCAATGCAAGTGCTATAGCAAAGCCCCATGCGATGTTGCCGACTATGGATGTGACGCCTGGGAAGCTTGAGAAGATTGCGCCTGCGCCAATCAGCAGGAATATCGTGTACAGGATGAATTTGGCAAAGCCTGCGATGCCTCGGAATTCTTCGTGGTCGTCGGTTATGGATTTGATTAGGCCGTCGGATAATGCGATGCCTGCGCCGATTATGACAAAGCCGATAATCAGTGAATATACCAGTCCGCCTGCGGTGAGCAAGAGCATGTCAAAGGCTATGTTTAGTATGACTGCGACTAAGCCTATGAACAGCAGGTTACGTAGCATGTCAGCGATTTCTGCCTTCTTTTCTCCGAACATGGGTTTTATGGTTGTTCCAACAAGAGATGCAAGGAAATCGACAAGCACAATGCCTAAGATTATGATTAGTATTCCGCCTAGAAGCCGCGGTAGGTACTCGGCTATTTGCACCAGAAACATGCCGACTGTTCCTTGAAGGTCTAAAAGCTGCACCGCCAGCGTTATGGAAATTACGATTACAAATGCATACAGCAAGCCGCCGACGAAGTTGGAGAGGTCAAACCCTGCAGACTTAAAGGACTGTCCGATTCTGCTGCGGTCAAAGTTTTTCTCTATGGTTCGGTCCACTATGCGGTTAGCGACGTTTTTAACAGCCCAGCCGATGATAACGCCGATTATGATTATGATGATTGCGCCGATAACGCCCGGTAAGGCGTTTGTCACATCTTCCAGAAAGTTGTTGAGTATGTCCGTCAGGCTAAGTAATGCTACCACTAACAAGAACATAAAATGCACCTGCTACACACTTTGAATTCTATCGGTAATTAAATATTTGTGACTACACAGTGAAACAACAATTGTAATTCATGTGTTTTTGTATTGAAACCATAATAAAAAAGTGTGAACTTAAAACGTGAAAAGAGAAGAGAAGGAAGGTTAGTCTTCTTCGATGCCTTTACGTTTGTTGATTTTGAGGGTGTCTTCTTCGCCTGCGATGACGCGGAAGTTCTCCTTAAGCTCCTTGTGATGCAGAAACTTGTTAAGCAGCACCTTCACGTACTTCTTGTCCACGCCAACCGCTTCGGATTTAACCACCATCTTGCCGCCGTCGTTGCTGACTTCCCCGCCAGATTTTTCTTTGAGGAAAGCTGCAAGCTGTGCAAATATGGTTTTTTCTTCGCCCTTAAGTTTTGAAGCGTCAACTTTGATTTCTACCATGAAGTTTCACCTCGCCCTTTTAATACAGAAGCCTCTTATAACCATGACGCGTGCTTGAGGCAAATTACGCGACGCTGAGTTCCTCCTTTAGTCCTGTTTCAGGATACGGGAACACACGTGTGTACTCAACGGGCAGGAAAACTTTTGTTCTTTCTCCAACTTCTAGCCAGTCGCCGCTTAGCGTGGGTTTGATGGCGATAACCATTTCATCGTTGTCTAACCTGATTTCGTAGCGGATGCTGGAGCCTTCAAAGGTTATTCTTTCCACGACGCCTGAAACCACGTTTTGTCCTTCCTGTAACCCATGCTCCACAATCAGCGTTTCAGGTCTCATTGATAGAACTACGTTGCTGCCTTCGCTAAAGCTTCCGTTGAGTGCCTCCACTTTGGTGCCTTCCCTAAGCTCGATTATAATGTTGCCTTCTTTGTTTTTTCCTGTGACGTAGCCTTCCAAAAAGTTGGATTCTCCAATGAAGTGCGCCACAAAGATGCTGTCAGGATTCATGTAGAGTTCCTGTGGGGTGCCGACTTGGAGGATTTTGCCTTTGCGCATGACGGCTATGCGGTCGCTTATAGCCATAGCCTCTGACTGGTCGTGAGTTACGTGTATACCCGTTAGTTTGAGGTCTTTTGCCATTTTTCGGATTTCGTAGCGGATTTCGTTGCGTACCTTCGCATCCAACTGACCCAGCGCCTCATCCATGAGCAGAAGCTGAGCGCCAGCAGCCAAAGCTCGGGCAACAGCAACGCGCTGCATCATGCCCCCGCTTAACTCCCCCGGATACGCATCAAGCCGCTCGTGTAGCTTGACCATCTCCAGAACTTCGTGTCCGACGGTGGTTGCTTGTTTCATGTCAAAGCCTTTCACTTTGGGACCGTAAATCACGTTGTTCCACGCGGTCATGTGGGGAAACAGCGCGAAGGTCTGAAAGACAAAGCCGACATCTCGGTCTTCAGGGGGTACGTCGTTGACGAGTTTGTCGCCGATGTAGATTTCGCCGCTGGTGGGTTCAATTAAGCCTGCGATTAACCTGAGAAGCGTGGTTTTGCCGCATCCGCTTGGACCCAGTAGCGAAAAGTATTCTTGGTCGCGGATGGTTAGGGTTACGTTGTCGACGGCGGTTATGTTGCCGAATTTTTTGGTGAGGTTTACAACGCGGACTTCGGGCATTTGTTTATTCTTCCTGAATGTTGTGCATTGATTTGACTGTTTTTAATATTTCTCTTCTCTCCCAACTACGAGTCTTAGGATTAACAGGATGATGAAGCTGAACAGCACAAGGAACCCTGACGCCAAAGCAATGTCCAGCTGGGAGGCGGGAACCACCTGCTTTATCCAGTTGACCAGAAGCACAGGGGCAGTCTGCAGCTTGGAAGTTACAGCTAACGTTGCGCCTGTTTCGCTGACGCTTCGGGTGAACACCATGATGGCGCCTGAAAGCATGCTGTACTTTGTTAATGGAAACACTATGGTTCGGAACACACCCAGCGGCTTTGCGCCCAGTGTTCGGGAGGCTTCTTCCATGTCGGGGCTTATGCGTTCCACTGCTGCCGCCATTGAACGAACAAAGTATGGGTACGTTATTGCTAAGTGAGCTAAAACCAGTAGTATGAAGTCTGGCAATGCAAGGCTTGATGTCCAGAAGATGCCCAGTGAAACCCCCAAGGCGATGGAGGGCACAACAAGCGGCACGTTAACCAGCAGGTCAAATATGGATGACATGAATTTGCCTGCTTTGTTGCGTGCAATTATGATGGCTGCGGGCAACCCGATTATGATGTTGAGTACGGTGACGATGCCTCCCACGCCGTAGCTGAGCAGTAGACTCTGCCAGTAATCGCTCCATATTCCGCTGCCGCTTATTGCGTTTGTGAAGGTTGGCGTTGGAATCGCTTCAAAAGCCGAAAGCGCCACAAACAGCGAGGGCAGAAGAATCAACGCAAAAAAGACCGCTAAGATGACGGTGTTTCGGGAGCGCTCTGCCGTCTTGTAGCTGAGTTTCCTCTCGGTTTGGGGTCTGACCCGCTTGAGCGGTAGCTTAAGTTTGGGTCCAAGAAGCCTTATGGTGATGAATATGCCCACGGAGACAGTTATCAGGATGAAACTCGCGAAAACTACGGCGCCATTGTAGAGCGCGGGGTTGCTGACGGCAAATTGGGTTTTGATGTTTTGGATGAAGACGGAGCCGTTTTCAAAGACGCCTGCCACTACGATGGTTGCCCCTGTTTCGCTTACGGAGCGTGCAAACGCCAAAATGAACGCGGAAATCATGGCGGGTCTCAAAACGGGAAACGTCACCGTTCTCATAGCTGTGAAGGGCGCAGCGCCTAGTGTTCGGGAGGCGCGTTCAAACTCCACTTTATAGTCAAGTAGCGCGCCGACCATGACTCGGACAACTACGGGGAAGCTGAAGGTGAAGTGCAAAAGCATAACCAGCAACCACCCTGTGGAGACTATGGACTCGCCGAAAAGTGCAGATACGCCGCCTGACCCGCTCCAGAAAAGCAGAAGCGAATACCCCAACGCAGTTGTTGGGATAATGAAGGGGATATCTGCCAGTGTGTCTATGATGCTTAGCCAACGGTTTTTTCCTCTGGCAATTAGCCAAGCCATGGGTATGCCCGCGATGAGGTCCAGCGCAGCCACCGTCAAGGCGATGATGAAGCTGTTTTGGATGGCGCCCAACGCCCGATTCACAAGTGCGGGCTGCTCCAGAATGAATTGGATGTTGTCCCATTTGAGGAAGATACCTGCAATGGGCGGGATAAATATGAGTGAAAAGAAGATGATAATAGCGGATGCGTAAACGACGTATTTCACGACGTTCCGCGAAGACAATTTATCTAGTGTCTCGGTGATTCTTTCAGTCAATGCTCTCCGCCTAAGACCCGACCCCACAGATTGCTATGTAGTCTATATTGTCTATTTAGAGGGTCTGTTCTTCTTTAGCGTCTTCATTGATAAGTCTTACGCACCAGAAAATGTCAGATTGCCAGCACTTAAGAGATTTTACTTTGCTTTGTTGCGCGACTTTAAAGGTACCGCAGAATATCCGTCTGGTATCTTCGTGCTTTTTTTTTATGATTCCGCTGACTTCTTGAGCCGCTGGCGATAGGTGGGCACACTGGTATACACCTGCTTTTTTGGTCTATTATACCAATTCTTTCGGGTGTGCGACGGCGTTTTCGGTGGTTTGAGCTACACTTAGGACTTTGGCTTCTCCCCTTGTTTCTTAAACCTTTGTGTATCCGTCTGTTTTTCTTATTATTTGGGCGGGGTTTCCTGCAACTAACGTATTGGCTGGCACATCTCTTGTTACGACAGCACCTGCTCCGATGACCGCATTTGCTCCTACGTTGACGCCTTTGAGGATTATTGCGCTATCGCCTATCCATACGTGATTTCCGATTTCTATTGGGGACGCGATGTCGGGCTTTCCATCTATACCGTGTCCGTCGGAATCCCTGATTAAAACTCTTGTGCCTATGAGTGTATCGTCGCCTATGCTTATTCTTTTGTATGCAGCCAAAAGCAAGCAACCGTTTAATGTAACATTGTTTCCGATGTTTAGTTCTGCACCTTTTAACGATGCAATTTCAATGGGGAAAGTTCTGTTGCTTAGTATGAATAGTTTGTTTCCTGCTCTAAGTGTTCCTTCACCATGGATTATGGGTTTACCGATTATCCAACAACCTGAGCCGATGCTGTCAAAATTCTGCTTGTATCGTTGAGTGTTAATATAGATGAATGCCTTCCGAAATGATGCCTTCCCCATTTATCTTCCCTTCTCTGTACGAATATTCCTTGATTTCTGTATTGTGTTAAAACTTCTAATTACGTTTTTTGTCCAAAATCCGCATATTTATTATTAACGTCGAAACGATTTATGTAGCGTTTATCTGGTGCCTGATGTACCACTCATCAAAGATGTTCGTATGTCAGTTTGCCCGTCGAGTCAATATCACCGCTTGTGGCTCAGTGACTCTAGGCTTCATCATCCAACCACTAAAAACAACGCTTCCACTTATGAACATTACACCCAGAAAATCCCGCTTCGGCTTCAGGATAGCAGCAAACAACTGCGTTTGGTCAGAACTCTGTTGCGTCTGGCAACTCGTGGTCATATTTGGATGCGGTTAGTCAATCGTTGCAGAAAAAGGGGCGGTGGAGGTCAAGTATGGTCGGTTCTCGACGGAAAAGAAAGCACAAACCTATTTGGCGTCTATTATTGTTTTGTTGCAGAAAACTATAGGGGGAGGTCGCTATTGGCGGATTTTTCAGTCAAACCAACATGCAAAATGGAGAAAAACTTATCCTTGCCTGAAACAAGACGGGCTAAAGAAAAAATCAGAGCAAACTAAAAGGAGAAAGGGAAGAAGGTTAGTAGGGTTCGGTCCATACTTCAAAGTAGCTTCTTGGGTGGCTGCAGACTGGGCATACGTCTGGGGCTTCAGTGCTTTCGTGTACGTATCCGCAGTTGCGGCATTTCCACTTAATCGGTGCATCCCGTTTGAACACTTTTTGCTGTGTAACATTCTCCAGAAGCTTTAGGTATCTGCGTTCATGATAGGCTTCAGCTTTGGCAACTTGCCTAAACGTATTAGCTACCGCGGGAAAACCTTCTTGGTCGGCGATTTCAGCGGCATGCGGATACAACTTTGTCCACTCTTCTTTTTCCCCTTCTGCCGCAGCCTGAAGATTCTCTGCAGTTGTCCCGATTACTCCTGCAGGATACATAGCGGAAATCTCAACCATGCCGCCTTTGAGGTGCTTAAAGAATAGTTTAGCGTGTTCTTTTTCGTTGTCAGCGGTTTCCTGAAAAATCGCGGCTATCTGCTCAAAGCCGTCTTTTTTGGCTTGGGAAGCAAAGAATGTGTAGCGGTTTCGAGCTTGGGATTCTCCAGCGAACGCTGTCAAGAGGTTCTTTTCGGTTTGGCTACCTTTGAATTCCAACAACAAACAACTCCTTCTGCCTACTACTTGCAGCGGAAAAATAAAAACAATTCCGAACAAAAATCAACATACAAAAGAAAAAGGAAGCGGTTAGCGCTTTAAGTGAGACGCTACTGCATTTCAGTTCTGCACGCGTAACGGAGAACCTGAGCCGTCAGAGACAGCCGAACAGTGATGGCGGTTTGATGCTCCTTAATCGGGTTCTCTTTAAGCTCTTCCTTATGCTTACGCACATGATTCTCTATGGCTTCATTCATAACACGCAAGGTAGGAATCATAAGAATCTCCTCTCCACAAAAAGGACACCTAATATACCCACTTCTCGCCGCATCTTGGTTAGGTTGCTCAACAACCCTCTCATACATCAACTTCAAATTCTCATCATCAAAGACTACCTGAGTCACTTAACATTCAGCTCCAACAGCACATAACAGAAATATGTTTCCAGAATTAACATTTTAAGCATTCATATTATGCCCGTATATTCAAATAGAGTATATCTGGCATCTTGACACTTGAAATTCCAGCATCCAGTTAGGTCAAACAGAGCAGTATAAACAAAAAAATTCTTGCTGGTTGCGCAATTCATGTACAATTTTCCCATGAAAACCAAAAAAATCGGCGGTTTTTTCAGGTAACCCTATCTGCACCCGAAACAGCCTTCAAAGCTTCAACTGCAAACCTTCACGGCACCCGCTTTTCAGCTAATCCGCAAACTTCACCGTGCTTTCTTCAGTTCAAGAATTCTCTGCAGGTTCAGCTCAAACGCCGCCGTCGGATTCTCCAGTTTCCACGCCTCCAACACAAGCGGATTCACCTCGCCAACCACACCCGCTTCAACTGCATTCACCCAGACCGCTCCGACACGCCCTTCAATGAAGCTTGGGTGACTGGCAGGTTTTATCTGCCAATCAACGCCCAGATTCCCAAAGAACGCGTCCAAGCACGATTTTATTTCGCTAAAGCCCGCGTTTGCGTGGCTGGTTGCCGCTGCAAGCCAGTCTTCATCTCGTGTTTTCGTGTCCCGTGTTTCATCCTGCAAGGTGACTTTGCCTAACTCAAAGATTCGCTGAGGAAACTCCACTGACTGGTTCACGCTGAGAAACTCCATCAAGCTGGGCAGCAGCCAACTACGTAGGCAAGTCATGGTCACCACTTTGGGGTTAGAAATTTCCACGGTGGCAGTTGGTTTCTGGTTCATTTTGGTGAAGAGGCTCTCAGGGTTAGTTAACGTGTAGTTCAGCACTTCTTGATAGCCTGCGCCAACCATGAGTTCACGCGCTACATTTATCGTTCGCTGCAAAGGTCTTTCGGAGCCCGTCGTTGGCAGATCCCGCCAAATCGGCTCAATGTTATTGTAGCCGTAAGCAACCGCCACGTCCTCCACAACGTCAACCTCATGCATGATGTCCACACGATAGAAGGGAACCCGCACATCCACACTGTTACCCCCAATTTTTTCTACGCCTAAACCTGCAGTTAGCAGCAGTTCGGCAATGTCTTTGGCTGAAAGCTTAAGCCCAAGAAGCCTGTTTGTGTAGTCTACCCTCAAATGCACTATGTGATGGTTGAAGTTTGGAGTTGTAACGATTTTTTGTTTGTATTCAGAGGTGTTTGGGTAGTGGATAGTTGCCGAGCATGCTTTGCCGCCGCGGTCAATAAGGGCTGCAGTTACAAGGTTTAGGGTGTTTTGAACGGTTTGCTCTTGAGTGCCGGTCACTTCAACCAGCAAATTGCGTGATTCCTCAGTAACCTTACCTAAATCGTTTGAGTTAATGATAGGCGGAAAAGACAAAACCTTACCCTCAGAATCAAAGAGCATCGGATAATAGGCATGCTTTTTCACGATATGCCCGTATTCAACGCCTTTAGGATGCTTCTCAAGAATCTCATCTAAATTCAACTGTTCATCGAAACCTAAGGGAACAAACCGGACATCCGTCGGTTTGACAGCGGTATACTCTATTGGCGGTTTAATTAAGTCAAAATTATAAATTCCAATGGACGTTTTCTGTCGGTCCCTACCATAAGTCTTGTCCAACTTATCTTGTAGATGCATCAACCCACGAATAATCGGATCCGATAAGTGAATATCCTTCAAAACAGAGCAGCTAATGAACGGACGTATGCCCCATAATTTTGAATCAACATGTACATCCACAACCGCGCCGTCAGCACCATACTGCCGAAAACCTCTCTCAAGACCCAGATAGCAACACAGCCCTCTTGCTAAGCCTTCAGCACTCCAGAGGTCCGCGCGACCTGTATCTTTCATTTCAATGCTGAGCGTCATGTCGGCTTGGTTGTATTCTTTCACTTCAGCTTTAACTAACGACAATTTGTCGTCAAGCGCTTCAACTCGCAGATTCTCAGGATTCCCAAACAGTTCCCGACATGTATTTTTGCCAATTAGTTGCTCAAGTTCTTGGTACTCTACATCGATTGTCGGCACTTAAGCCACCTCTTTCTTTCGCAGCCAACTTAGTTCTTGAGAGAATATACTCCGAATATCCGATACCCCAGCACGCATCATGAACAATCGGTCTACCCCTAACCCCCACGCTATAACAGGAACCTTCACACCTAAGGGCGTGGTGACTTCGGGACGGAAAATTCCTGAACCGCCAAACTCCACCCACCCGTAGCCTTCTTTGTAGGCGCTCAGCTCCACGCTGGGCTCCGTGAAGGGGAAGTAGTCGGGTTTGAAGCGGATTTTGTCTGCGCCTGCAATTTCTTTAGCGAACCTTCCCAGCACACCCAACAGGTCACGGAGATTCAGGTTTTCGTCAAGAACTATCCCTTCAACTTGGTTGAATTCTGACAAATGGGTTTTATCGACAACTTCTGGGCGGTAAACCCGTGCAATACTGAAGTATTTACCTGGAACCTGCAAATTCGGGCTAAGCAAGGTTCTGGCGCTAAGACATGTGCCGTGTCCACGAAGAATCAGACGTTTAGCTTCTTGCTCAGAGTAGTCGTACTTCCATCCTGTGGAGCCTGTTTGGTCTCCGTTTTCATGAACTTCTTTCACATGTTTTACAGCTTGAGCGTATGCCGTGGTGTCTCCGTGGGCTGGGTTTTTGATGTAATATATCCCATCTGTTTCTCTTGCGGGATGGTCTTGCGGCGTATAGAGCGCATCAAAATTGAAGAATGCGGTTTCCACGGCTGTTCCCGTCATTTCTTTAAAGCCCAACGTGACAAGTTTTGCTCGGACTTCATCCAAAAACGCAAGGTACGGATGCTTTTTTCCAGGCCAAATGTTGGCCACTGGGGCTTGGATGTTATATCTTTGGAGACGGATGTTTCGCCATTCGCCTTTGATTATAAGTTCAGGAGTTAACTGCGTTACTTCTCGGGGTCCAATGGTGAGATTTGCTGCACCTGCTTCAATGGCTTGTTTCCCGTCTTGAGTGAGTTCAAGGATACGCTGGGTTTTTTCTTCAACCGTTATGGCTTTGCGTTTTTTGAGAATTTCCACAGCTACTTGCTGTTCTGCGGTAAATTGGTCTATTATGGTTTCTTCTGTTGCGCAGAGTATGCCGAGGATTTTTTCGTCGTTGTCCTCCTTTGGAGCCTCGGTGACTTGCAGGGTGCCTTTTTTTGAGTCAAAGATTGCCCACTTTTTGCGTTGCGTCCAGCCAAGAGCGATTTGAACGAACTGTTTTTCGAGCTCTGCTTCCTGTGCCGCCTGCTGAAGGGCTGCTTTCCCGCCTAACGCCAAAACAGAGTTAAGTAGGCGCCTTTCAGGTAAACCGTTTTGGGCGTGGATTTCTCCTTCGGGGGTAAGTTTGATTTTTGTTTGAAGTTTAGCGTGCACCTTGGCGAAGTTGTTTTCTTGAAGTATGAGGGCTGAACGCATAACTGCTGCATCTGACAGTTCGCATTCCGCCATGAGCTGTTCAACAGCTGCTTTTCCGTCGAGTTTGTCCAGTGCTGCAAGGATGCGGATTTCGTTTTCCCTAAGTTCCACCATGCTGCTTCCTTCGTTAGCGAAATGTTTGGCTGGTTAGTGTAAGTCTAATGTCGTAGTTAATTAAAAGCATGTTGATGCAGGACCCCCTGTTCTTTTGCTTAGTACAGTTTATCGCTTCTCTATATTGCGCAGCTACGTATGATTTGGCTACCCTTTGTCGGCGGTGATGTTTGCTGCTTGCTGCCTTTTTCAGAAGTAACTCGTTTGCTCATTTGCTTCTGCTATACAACCCCACAAGCTCGCCCTTCGCCAAGATGTGCCCCTGCATGGCCTTCTCCAAATCCTTCTTCCCAGTGGCATCAGGTTTCAAATCCAGCTTGGTGTCCAGCGCGTATACCTTAAAGAAGTATCTGTGCGTGCCCCAAGGTGGACACATGCCATCATAAGAACGCAGACCCGCACTGTTCACGCCCACAACTCCCGGAACACTGTTTTCTTCGATTTCTACGTTTAACGGGATATTCCAGACCACCCAGTGGTCATAGGTGCCTCTTGGTGCGTCAGGGTCATCAACGACCAGCACAAGAGACTGCGCCGCCTGCGGGATGTCTTTGACGGTTAAGGGCGGGTTGACTTCTTCACCGTCACAGGTGTATTTTTTGGGGATTTGCCCTCTGTTCTCGAAAGCAGAGCTTCTCACGGTTAAACCAGCCATCACAAAACCTTCCAAATACTACTCCTTCTGCAGACACAAAAAGCTTACCCAACCCCCAATTCACCTTCGAATCAATAGCCTCAGGGTGCGCAAAACCCATAAATACATCGGAGACCGAAAACCTGTAGCAAACAGCATGTGGGCCGGTCGTCTAGCCTGGTTAGGACATCTGCTTGACGTGCAGAAGGTCACCGGTCCGAATCCGGTCCGGCCCACCACGAACTCATTTTCTGATGATGATTGATTGTGTAGGTTTGCTGTTTGATACTTGTGTATTCTTTTTTGTTTCTAGAAATATTTATTAATAATGTGTTACTAAAACGGAAAATCGTAATACGTGCAAACGGCACTCTTAACGGAGAAGTGTTCAAATGGAAAAAAACAAAGTTTTCGCCATCGTGGCAATAATAGTGGTCTTAATCGCAGCCATAGGCGTTGCTTACATCCTAACCTCAAACACGGGAGATAATGGAGGCTCAGAAACAACCGTCACCGATGCCTTAGGAAGAACAGTAAATGTCCCCAAACAGATGGACTCAGTTTATTGTATTGGTGCATGCTCTTTGAGGCTGGTATCCTATTTTGATGTGGTCGACAAGGTTCAAGCAATTGAAACCGCTGGTACCTTCAATACCCGGGACGATCAGACCTACTACTTCGTCAACAAGGCAACATTTGCCGCACTGCCGCAGGTAGCAACTACCGCCGAGGCCATTTTAGCCCTGAACCCAAGTGTCATAATCACTTCAACAGCGTCGGATATTGCAACCGCAGACACCCTGCAAGACCAAACTAGCATCCCAGTGTACGTCATCAACGCAAACCTCGAATTCGGGGAGGATTTCAATAACCAGATAACCTCTCTTGGCAATTTGTTTGGTGAGCCGAACAGGGCTGCTGAACTCAATGAAGGCATCACCAATATGATCAGCGAGATTACCTCTAAAGCCACTACTGCCAACACCGAGAGCGCATACGCCTGTGGTATGTTCTATTACGGTGGGGCGTCATTTCTGAAAGGCTCCGGCAACTATCTGCCCTTCGACTATTCCAATGTCCCCAACGCCATCGAACCCGCCGCCAACGGCCAACCCTACACCATAACCCTTGAAACCCTGATCGCCAACGACCCCGACTACATATTCATAGACAGCATAGGTCTGAGCAGTTGTGTCGACTCGATTAACGAGTACATAGATGCAAATACTGGTTTAGATGATGTTTCAGCAGTGAAAAACAACAACATCTACTCAACCATGGTCTACAAGTGCTACGGAACTAATTGGGATAACCAGCTAGTGAATGCATACTACGTCGCGTCCACAATGAACGGGAACCTGTATTCATGGAACTTTGAGGACAAAGCAAACGAGGTCATTCAGCTATTCTATCCAGGAACTACAGTGACCTACTCAGACATCGCAGCAGGCCAGACAGGCAACGGATGTGGCATAGTTACGCCATAATTTATTTTTAAACCTCCCTCCACTCTTTTTTCTTATGGCGGTGTAAAGAACGACTAAGAATGAGACCACCGAAGACCAAAAGCACGGCGGCCGTGAAGCATTTGACATCTACGAGGACAATGAAGAAGACGGCAACCAGACCTCAAAAACATACAGGGGATTCGTAAAACGGAAACGCCTTTTCATTATCGTCGGGCTACTCGTGCTGGTTTTATGTGTGATTATAGCCGCTCAGAATGGACCTATTGACATATCTTTCACAGATGTCCTCAGAAGCATCTTTACCTTTGAAACGACGGGAACGGGCGGCGTCATATGGAATATCCGCATGGTCAGGATTATCGGAGCTTTATTAGCTGGCGCAGGTTTGGCTGTCGCTGGAGTGGTGATGCAGTGTATCCTCCGCAACCCCCTTGCTTCACCGTTCACTTTGGGGATATCAAGCGCCGCAGCCTTCGGTGCCTCCTTTGCCATTATCTTTCTTGGCGCCGGCAGCAGCATGACCTCCATAGTCTCCATCCATAACCCCTATGTCACAACAATATGCGCGTTCGTATTCTCCCTGCTAGCAACTGGCTCTATACTGGTCCTTACTAAACTTACAAGAGTTAGCGCCGAAACGATGATACTAGCCGGCGTAGCTATCAGCGTTATGTTCTCAGCGGGGCTATCCTTCATGCAGTACATAGCCACCGATTCACAGTTAGGCAACATCGTAGCTTGGACTTTTGGTGACCTAGGTAAAGCAACTTGGTCCTGGAATTTCCTGATAATCTTGGTGCTTCTTCCAGTAGTCCTTTACTTCTTCTACAAGAGGTGGGATTACAATGCCCTAGACGCCGGCGAGGACACCGCTAAAGGGTTGGGCGTCAATACGGAGCGAGAACGGATCGTGGGTATGGTCTTAACCTCCGTTCTATCCGCGGTCATCGTCTCCTTCTTTGGCATAATCGCTTTCATAGGCCTCCTAGGACCACACATCGCCCGGCTGATTATCGGCAGCGACCACCGCTACCTCATTCCCCTTTCCATAATTCTTGGCGCCATCATCCTAATCATAGCGGACGGGGTTGGACAAGTCATCCTTTACCCGTCAGTCATACCCGTAGGCATCATCACCTCGATGCTTGGAGGCCCCCTCTTCATCTACCTGCTAATCAGGAGGTACCGAAAATGATGTTCTTCGAGGTGAAGGGCATCAATTTCTCCTACCGTAGCAAGCGTGTCCTAGACAACGTGTCGTTTACCATAAAAGAGGATGATGTTGTCTCCGTCCTAGGACCCAACGGTGTCGGAAAAACCACCCTAATCAAGTGCATAAGTAAGGTACTCACACCAGACGCTGGTTCAGTGTTCATGCGAGGAGAGAACCTTCATCAAATGAGCAAGAAGGGCATCGCCAAGAACATAGGGTACGTGGCACAAAAGAGCGAGACCTCCCGAACTACGGTGTTTGATTCTGTGCTGTTAGGCAGGAAACCGCACTTTGAATGGGACGTCACCGAAAAGGACATACGGTTGACTGGAAGAGTGCTTCATCTACTAGGCTTGGATGGGCTGGCACTGAAATATGTCGACGAAATTAGCGGTGGGGAATATCAATTGGTGCAAATAGCAAGAGTCTTGGTCCAACAACCGCGGGTAATTCTTCTGGATGAGCCCACAAGTAGTCTCGACCTGTCCAACCAGCACATGATTATGCATCTGGTCAGGAACATAGTCAAGAAGAACCATATGGCTGCGATTATGATTATTCATGATCTCAACTTGGCCATCCGGCATTCCGACAAGTTCATCATGATGAAGGACGGGATGATTTACTCCGTGGGAGACCACAAAGTCATCACCCCCGAAAACATCAAGGCAGTGTACAACATAGAGGCGTACGTAGAGAGCGTGCGAGGGATACCCGTAGTCATTCCCATATAATGGAGGTAAACGCATGAACCCAAAAATGGTTAATCCGAAAAAAAGAGAATTCTTCAACGAGCGCGCTGAGATATGGGACGAAATCACCGTTCACAACCTCAAAAAGGTGCAATACATCATTGAACTGCTGGGCATCAATAGCAATGATCGGATACTAGACGTTGGCACCGGCACTGGCATTATGATACCGTTCTACGAGAGATATCTGGTGGATGGACGTGTTGTTGCGGTGGATTATTCGGAGAAGATGATCAAGGTAGCCCGCTTGAAATATCCCGAAAAAGACCATCCCCTAGTTTCATTTTTGGTCTCTGATGTTTACGACCTAAAATATGCTGCAGACTTTGACCTGATAGTATGCTATTCCTGTTTTCCCCATTTTACTGACCAACCTTTAGCCCTCAAAATCTTATCTAAGGCACTAAAGAAAGGTGGATGCCTAGCAGTGGCGCATTCCGATTCAGCCAAGAAGATAAATGGGGTCCACATGAACGGCGGTGTAGAGGTCGGAAACGATTTTCTACCCCGTATGGAACTCCTTAAACAGATGATGAAAGATAGTGGACTTACCGTTACGTTCGAAAGGGACGATGAAAGTTATTTCATATGTATAGCTAGAAAAGAATAGTGCCTGTCCGAATCTGGTTCGGTACCCACGTGCTCTTGTTTTCTATGGTCTTTTACCTTGAGTAGCCTGCCACTGATGGCTTTCCTTTCTTAGTATTCCAGCCTTTTTCTTTTTACTGCAAAAACAGGAATTGGTTCGTCTGCAGTAGCATATTTTTGGTAAAAGAGAAAAATAGTTGAAGTTAGCTTGTTTTCTGGTTGGTTATTGGCTTTTTCTTTTGTATATTACGCCTTTAGGGTCTTTGAGCAGTAGCGCGCCATTCCAGACTGCAAGCGCCACAATCAGCATGGCAAAGCCGAGAACTGTTGCTTCTGTTGTGATTTCTAAGAATTCTCCTCCGCCCTCCATTAAGAAGGGTAAGGTGTGGTCAACCATTACCATGATTGTTGTGCCCCAAAGTATTAAGCTAAGAAACTTGAGCATGTACTTGTCGTTCTCAGCTTTAGCATACCATATTGCTGTAACAATTGTTGCCGCAAACGCTAAGATTATTAGCCACATTCCCCGTTTACCTCCATTACGCTTATTAGCGAGTGTTACTGTATTTAAATTTAGTGTTACTGGAGGAAAAAATGAATGGCATGTTTCCTAGTTCCAATGGCTCTGGCGATTGTAACAACAATCATACAAATATCTGCACGAGGCATAGGCAAAAAGCTGAAACTAAGCGTGCTAAATGGACTGTTATGGGGAGGCGTAATTCTTCTAGCCGCTGAACACGTTTGGCATGCCGAAATAACCGCTTGGCCACCATACTTAACTGCTATGGCAACGCCCGCAGACACAGCTGTAATGCTATCTGAAATGGCTAGCGTCGGTACATCAATGGCTGTAGCTATATCCATTACTTGGGCAACAATGCTCGCAATAACCACGTTGAGGACAAACAGAATCGCAATTAAAGACCAGCTAAGTCCACTCAGCAAACCAATGACAACAACAAAATAACACAAGCCGCCAAAACTATGCTGCTCAACTAACCTTTCTTTTTTTGGCTTAGTTCTCTTGGAATCAAGGGGGGTGGTGCTTCATGTTATCATTCGTTTGCTGGAAGAAGAATCGTGAAGCATGTTCCTTTTCCTTCAGTGCTTTTAACTTCAATTCTTCCCTGATGCGCATCAATTATTCTCTTGCTTATAGACAAGCCAACCCCCAAACCTTTCGCCTTTGTAGTGAAAAAAGGTAACCATAGCTTCTCTAAAACCGCATTAGATATGCCCACTCCATTATCAGAAAACTCTATCTCAATTTGATTTCCCAATTTTTTAGCCGTTATCCGTAGTTTTCCGCCCTCAGGCATGGCGTCAACGGCGTTCTTGATTAAATTGGAGAAAACGCGTTCCATTTTCCCAATGTCTACATTCAATGAAAGTGTATCACTGGCGTCGTTGACAACCTGTATATTGCTTGGCACCGTAAGTGTGGATAACGAATCGTCCACTAACCGTTTAGCGTTAGTATTGCTCTTGTCGAGTTTAATCTCCCCTGAATACTCCACTAGGTCTCTCACAATTTTGTCTGAGTACTCTACACAATCGTCAATTGTCTTCAGTAAGGCGTTTCCTTTTGCATCCATTTTTGAACTGTAATTCTTCCTCAACACGTATAAGGCGCCTTTAATTCCCGTTAAAGGGTTACGTAAGTCATGCCCCACCATGGTAGCGACTTCAGTCATTCCTTCAAGTTTTCTTTTTAGGGTATCCTTAACCGCGTTTGTAAGCACTTCCATCTCTTCCGATGAATGCTTCACAGGCGAGGGTCCAGAAGCATTAGGGTTAAGAGAGATTTCTTCAACGTAAGCCGCCAACTTAGTTAACGGTCTAACTATTTGTTTTTCAAGAAGAAACATTATGAATATTCCAAAACAGATCGAGAAAGCAATCGCGGCATACAGAAAAATGTTCCCAACCAATATCCCTTGTTGATAAGCTGTTCTGTTTCGGGTTACTTCAAGAATGAAAGTCGGGTTTGAATGTATGTCCATAAGCAGGTTGTACCCTGACACTGTATCCTGACCGTTTGCTTTCACAATAAATGTTTGATTTTTCGTGAGTAACGCTTCAGCTATTTGTCTATTCTTTTCTTGAGTTTGAAACTCTGATGTGGTGTAAATTGAGAAATCGAGGTTTATGATCTCTGTCAACTTGTTTATCTCAGTTGCATCGATGTACTTCCCGAAAAGCATGCCGCCCACTGTTGGACCTTGGTTCTGACTAGTCAATATCGGTGCGGTTGCTACAAACATCGGTTGGTTGTCCAGAAGTATGATGCCCGACGCAGAATCCTCAGGTTGGTATGCCCAAATATCGTCATCGGATGTGATGATTGTTTTTGTTTCTTGGCTGGTTTGAACCTTAGACGAGTTGTCAAGGTCAAAAAACTGACAGTAAACCAAACTTCTGCTGTTGTTGACAATGGCTATCACGTTGAGGTCTAAGTTTTCAAATGTGTCATCGACAAAGTTGTTTTCAACGTAGTCTTCATTTCTGTTTTGAACAAAGTAGTAGGTGTCATCCCAAAATGAATAATCCTTCACTTTGCCCGAAAGTTCCGAGAGCCTATACCGTATTGTGTTTGTTATTTGAGTAAGGCTTTCTTCACTTTCCCGTTTTTCTAAATCGGTGAAACTGGGCTGAACAATCAGAACCGTTACTATTTGTAGGACTCCAAACACTAGAAGGGACAGAAGAATAACTGTGGCAATTGTTGTTGTCCTTAGTTTCACAGGCCCAAGTTTCCTACCCTTTCGGGCGCATCTTTCAATTTAAGATGCTTGGGCGAATTCGATTTAAGGAATACGGTTTTGAAATAACAATCCGAACTCTCTGTTTAAACGGCTATATTACGAGATTTGGCGTCCTCATGTCAAGCAATTCAACAATACACTGACGGTAAAACTACGAGGCCCTTAAGTTGGGGCGATAGAATTAGCTGTTAAACCAGATTAGTTCAGGGTTAAGTCTGGTCTGGCATACCCCAAGAACTTATTTCGGCAATCAAACTTTATAGAGTTACTAGTTGATGTTGTTAACATGAATAGCAGTCTTTCATGGAAAAGAGACGTCCTCCCCAATGGATTAAGAGTTTTGAGGTATCCGCGTTCATCCGCAATGACCGCACAAATCTCCGTAGCCGTAGAATATGGTTCAATCGATGATTGCCGCGAAAAATCTGGTGCCGCACACTTTCTTGAGCACATGCTGGTGGGTGGCTCCCAGCAAAGAATAACGCTTCATCATGAAATTGAAAAGTTGGGTGGCTGCTCAAATTTTGAAACCACGCCTGAGTGCACTTTTAGTTGGGTGAATGTTTTTCCCGGAAAAATCGGTGCAGCGTCAAAGGTTCTTTCAGGGCTCCTTTTTGATTCCAATTTTGAAAAGGACAAATTTGAGATAGAACGCAAAGTTATTCTAAACGAAATCGCTGAAGCCTCTGATGACCCCCGAGACAAAATTGGCGAAACTTTAATCAAATGCCTTTTCAAGAATCACCCTGTAAAAAACCCGATTTTAGGAACAAGAAAAACTGTAAATCAGCTTACAATTAATGATTTAGAAAAGAGCCATCAGAATTATTATGCTCCAAAGAACATGATACTGATACTTACTGGTAACTTTTCAGAAAACGACGCAGAAACAGTGATAAGCAATTTCCAAAACAGAGAAAACAACAGCCACGCTTCAAGATACACAATAAAACCCGAGGAAAGCCAACCCCGAAAAGAAACGGTGCTTGAACGGTCTGGGATTAACCAATCATACATAAGTTTTGGCTTAAGAACTGTTCCAGCAGCGGACCCTGACATGCCTGCGATAGATCTAATTGATTCAGTGCTGGGAACCGGAGAAAGTTCCAGATTGTTTGTGGAATTGCGCGAGAAAAGAGCCCTCACCTATGACTTTGCGTCAATTAACATGTCAGGTTTAGACTACGGCTTCTTTAGCATTAACTGTGCAGTCAAAACTAAGGCAGTAAAACAAACTCAAACCATAATTCAGGATGAACTGGAAAAACTCAAAAAACAACAAATAGCAAAAACTGAATTAGAAAAAAGCAAAAACATGCTTATCGGAAACATCTTAAGAGCAGTTGACGACTACCACGAACTACCACGGCTCCTCGCCGACATCGAAATCCACTTCGAAAACGAAAACTCTTTGCAGACATACATCAACAGGATAAACCAACTAACAAAAGAGGACATAACACACGCCGCAGAAAAGTACTTCCAAGACCCAAACTACGCAACAGCCATTTTAACGCCCAAGAAATAACCTCCTTACTTTATTACCACAAAAATACATACCCTGACAACAGTCCAGAACTCTTATTTGAGGAAAAGGTTTTAGGGTATGCCCGCCTCTTAGAGCGCGTAAGAAGGCTGGTTTGTATGGATAAGAAATGTCCAGTTTGCAAAAAAGTATACATGACCTTCGATAACAAGAAAAAGTATTGCAGCGATGCATGCGCCAAAAAAGCCAACAAAACAAAATAAGCCGCTTTACATTTTGTTTTTCTCTTTTCTTTACTGCCCGCTCAATTGCATTTGGAACAGCACATTGATTGCCTGCATTTTTCTATTTTTTCCATTTAACGAGAAAAAACAGTAAAAGATAACGACAGCACCACGTTTGGTTTAAGAGTAAGGTTTTTGAGTGTCATCGTTTTCTATCCATATCAAGGTTGAAGAACTTTGTCTAAAAAAGCCAAGAAAGCTGCGGGTCTAGAACAACACAAGAAACTCCAGCGCGAAAAGGATCAGAAACGAAAAGAAAGGAAACAGGTTTCACTTCCAGCAAAACACGTCAAGGGCAAAAAATAGAAACTTGTCTTCCGCCTTGCAATCCACTTTTCATTTTTACCATCATTTTGCGAAATAGCCTCACGCGTAAGCTATCTTTCTCTGAACAAAAACGGAAAACTCAGATATTCTGTTAATAGCTAAATTCTGTACAGACTTTCGGAGCCACTGTTTACTGACTGCTCCAATAGTGTGCTAATTCGATAAGAGCAGCCTCAAAAACGTGCTCCTTAGGCATAACGTCGACTTTCACTCCCCTCCCCCGTAGGGTGTCCGCGGTTACGGGGCCGATGGCGACTATGGCGGTTTGCTTGCGGTTCAGTAGATCTCGCAGTTGCTCTGCAGACGAAAATTCGTTAAGCATCAAAAACAGGTTTCTGACGCACATTGAACTGCCAAAAACCACCCCGTCGATGCGTCCATCAGTTAGGTCGCCAAGAAACCTTTTTGCCAAGTTGTGGTCAACGACGGCTTCTGACTCGTAAACGTAAACCTCCTCCACCAAAGCACCCAATTTCCTGAGCTTCTCCATCAGCGCAGGTGACGCCGCTGGGGTTCGGGGGATACGGATGACTCTGTCTTGGACACCCTGTTGCATTAGCGTGTCGAGCACGCCTTCTGAGGTGTATTTGGCAGGAACCAAGTCTACGCGGATGTTGTGGCTTCTGAGTTCCTGTGCTGTTCTGGGACCTACGGCTGTTACTGTGGTTTTTTGTAGTCCCTCTTCAAGTTGGCTTCGCAGGTGCATGGTTTCTGCGGCTGCAAACAGATGGTTTACGCCGTTTACACTCATGAAGATGACGTGGTCGGTTTTTCCCGTTGCCAGTTCGGTGATGAGTTTTTTTATGGGTGCCCTGTTGCTGGATGCCTTAATTGTTATGGTTGGCATGAAGTAGGGTATGCCGCCTTCTCTTCGTATGATTTCGGCTTCTTCCTCTGCTTGACCACACGGGCGGGTTATGGCGACTGTTTTGCCTTTTAGCGTCGGCTGGTCTTGAACCATGAAAGTTTCCTGCCTAACTCAACTACTCCACCTATAACGATGACTGCGGGCGGCTGCACATTTTTCTCCTCGGATTCTTTAGCGATTGAGCCCAGTTTGCCCGTTAAGGTTTTCTGGTGCTTCGAGGTTCCCCGTTCAATTATGGCTACAGGGGTTGAGGGGTTTACACCACTCTCCAGTAGCTTCTCCGTTATGGATTTTAGGGATTCGACGCCCATGAGAATCACGAGGGTGTCCACGGATTTTGCGATTTCTGCCCAGTGGACGATGCGTTCTCCATCGCCTGCTTGATGACCTGTGACGATGGCAACTGAGGATGCGTAGTCCCTGTGAGTAAGCGGGATGCCCGCGTACATCGGCGCCGCCACGGCTGACGAAACCCCCGGAACCACTTCGAATTCGATGTTATTGTCCGCAAGAGCTTCAGCTTCTTCTCCGCCCCTGCCAAAAATGAACGGATCCCCACCCTTGAGCCTAACCACATTTTCTCCTGCAAGCGCCTTCTCAACCAGCAGCTCAGTGATTTTCTCCTGAGGCACCACATGCTTGCCTGCTTTTTTGCCGACGTAGATTTTTTCGGCGTGATCGGGAATTAAGCGGAGTATTTCTTCACTTACCAGTCGATCGTAGACAACTATTTTTGCGTCCTTTAGCAATTCGGTGGCTTTTACCGTCAGCAGCTTGGGGTCGCCTGGTCCCGCGCCGATCAAGAATACTTTACCATGGTCCATATTTTTCTCTCCACTTTGTCTCGATTTCTTTAGCGCCCAACTCCACCAGACTATCCGCAACTGTTCTGCCTAAGCTTTCTGCGTCGCCAAGGCAGCCTTTCGCAGCGGCTTCGATTTTGCTTTGCCCATCCAGCGTAAACATGACGCCCAGAAGCGACAGGGTATCTCCGTCTGCTTTTCCAACGGCGCCTATGGGCACGCGGCAGCCGCCGCCTAGATTAAACATCAGACTGCGCTCCGCAGTGACCTCTGCGCGCGTCGGTGGGTGCTCTATAACTTCCAGCAGCTTAGCCATTTCTTGGTCGCCGTTTCGTGTCACCACAGCCAACGCGCCCTGTCCAGGTGCTGATGGGAAAACATCAAGCGGGAAACGTTCCGTAATTTGGTTTTGCAGCCCCATCCTTTCAAGTCCTGCCTCGGCAACTATCACGCCGTCTACTTCGCCCTTTTTTACCTTCTGGATTCGGGTGTCAACGTTGCCCCTGATGGGTTTGACATCCAAGTCAGGGCGGAGATTTTTGACCTGTGCAAGCCTTCTCAGGCTGCCTGTGCCAATAACTGCCCCTTTTCTGAGGGCACTAAACGCTACTCCGTCTTTGGAGATGAGTACATCGCATGGTGAAGCCCTTTTGGGCACGGCGGCTACAACGGTTTCACCTGTTTCTACGGTGGGGACATCTTTTAGGCTAGAGACCGCAAAGTCAACTTCCCCATTGACTAGCGCTTGGTCAATTTCTTTCTCGAAAATTCCTTGGCTATCAATGGCGAAAAGCGGTTTTGTTCCCTCGGTGTCACCCAATGTCTTGATGATTGAAATTTCGAAGTCAACGTTTGGACGCGCCGCCTTGAGTTCTTCGAGGAATTTTTCCGTTTGAATTCTAGAGAGTTTGCTGCCTCTCGTGCCGACTTTTATCTTCATTCTTAAACTGACCCTGTGCTTGTTTTTGATGCAGCATGTAGCGCTTTATCAAAGGCGTTAACTGTGAACTTTACGTCGTCTTCGCTGTGCGCGGTGGAGAGGAAGCAGGTTTCAAACTGTGCAGGCGGAATGAACACACCCTCCTTCAAAAGCCCGCGGAAGTAAGCTTGGAATTTTTGTGTGTCCGCGGACTTTGCGGATGTCATGTCGCAGACGGGTTGGGATGTGAAGAAAATCTGGAACATGGACGCGATGCCGTAAACCTGTGCTTCCAGATTGTAATTCGCCGCCAAATCCACCAGCGCCTTTCTTAGTTCAGCGCAGTTTCTTTCGAGACTGGGATAAATCTCGTTTTGTTTTTGGCTTAGGATTTTCAGTACGGTGTAGCCCGCCGTCGCCGAGATAGGATTGCCGCTGAAGGTTCCTGCCTGATACACCTTTCCTGAAGGCGAGATGTGCTGCATAATTTCTTTTTTACCACCAAACGCCGCAATGGGGAAACCACCGCCCAATACCTTGCCCAACGTTGTCATGTCGGGCTTCACGTTGAAGCGTTCCTGTGCTCCTCCCAGGCTAAGCCTGAAGCCGTTGATTATTTCGTCAAAAATCAACACTGAACCGTATTCCTGCGTCAGCTTCCTCAGGTCGCGGAGGTAATTGGTTTTTGGCAGAATTAAGCCTGCGTTCCCCATTACGGGTTCCACGATGACCGCTGCTACCTCGTTTCCTTCCTGCTTGAACGTCTCTTCCAATGCTTCGGTGCTGTTGTAGGGCAAAACAGTTGTGTTTTGGGTGGTTTCTTGGGGGATTCCAAGCGAAGTGGGAACTCCAAAAGTTGCCGCTCCTGAACCTGCCTTTACGAGGACGTTGTCGTGGGCGCCGTGGAAGCAGCCTTCAAACTTGATTATTTTCGTTCTTTCCGTGAACCCTCGAGCTGCTCTAATCGCATGCATAGTTGCTTCAGTTCCAGTGTTGACTAAACGCATCATCTCCATGCTTGGCACTATCTTTTGGATAAGTTGGGCAAATTCCGTTTCCAGCTCTGTGGGTACACCGTATAGTGTGCCTTTTGGCAGTTGCTCTTTGACGGCGTCTACAACTTCTGAGTTTGCGTGTCCCAACAGCAAGGCGCCATATGCCATGCAGTAGTCAACGTATGCTTTGCCGTCGACGCTGTGCAACTTTGAGCCTTTGGCGTGATTCACAAAGAACGGGTTCGGCTCGAAGGCTCGGACTGGACTGTTTACGCCGCCGGGCAGAATTTTTTGTGCTCTTTCAAAGAGCGCCTTCGACTTATTTTCGTTATTTACACTTGATTCAACCATGTTTTCACATCCTTAGCAAAGTATGTTAATATCAAGTCTGCACCAGCCCGCTTTATCCCCGTCAAAATCTCAAGGGCTACGGCTTTTTCGTCTATCCAACCGTTTTGGGCTGCTGCTTTAACAATAGAGTATTCTCCGCTTACGTTGTAGGCGGCAAGGGGCGCATTGAATTTTTCTTTGGCTCGATGAATAATGTCTAAGTAAGCAAGTGCTGGCTTCACCATAACTACGTCTGCGCCTTCGTTTATATCTAACTCAATTTCCCGTAAGGCTTCGTCTGGATTGCCATAATGCATTTGATAGCTTTTTCGTGTTCCAAATTTGGGGGTGGAATCCGCCGCTTCCCTGAATGGCCCGTAAAAGCTGGAGGCATATTTTGCGGAGTATGCCATTATGGCTACTTGGTCAAACCCTGCATCATCCAACGCCTCCCTGATGAACTTCACTTGGCCATCAATCATTGCGGAAGGCGCCACTATATCCGCTCCAGCCTGAGCTTGGCTAACCGCCACCTTCTGCAGAATCTCCAGCGTCTGGTCGTTTTCCAGTTGCCCATCCTTCACTTTGCCGCAATGCCCGTGACCCGTGTATTCACAGAGACAAACATCAGCCATGATAACCAACTCATCTCCAAATTCGCCCTTCAGCTTGCGTATGGCTTGCTGAACTACACCATCCTCGGCAAACGCGCTGGAGCCTGTTTCATCTTTAGTTTTTGGGATACCAAAAAGCATAACCGCCTTTACATCCTGCTCCAACGCCTGCTTCACCTCGTTTGTTACTTGGTCAATGGGGAAGCGGAAGCAGTTTGGCATTGACTTTATGGGGATAGGTGCTTTAGCGTTTTCGTCAACAAAAACTGGGTAGATTAAGTCGCTTGGGCTAAGCTTAACTTTGTTCATTATGTACCGCAATGCGGATGTTCTTCGTAGTCTTCTCATTCTTACCGATGGGAAACTCATTGTTTTATTCCTCTGTTTGTTTTCTTTATGCCTTAGCCGCGATAGATAGTGCCTTTTCTTTTGCTTCTTCAAATTTGCCCTGTTTTAAGAGCTTTTGTATCGCAGCGTCTTGAATTATACTGTAGAGACGTTCTCTACGGGTTTTCTGATCTACAACCCCTTTTTTGAGGATGCCTCTCATGTACTCCTGCAGCTTCACCTGAAGCAGATCCTCGGGTTTGATGTTTTTCTCTATTCTTTTTCTAATGACACTTGCCATCGCGGGGCTTTTTCCGTTAGTTGACACAGCGATTCTTACGTCGCCAATTTTTGCAATAGCGGGGAGCACAATGTCGCTGGTTGACGGGTTATCCGGAGCATAAACCATGCATCCGGCGGACTTGGCGTGTTTGATAAGCTGAGCATTAAGCGTATGGTTGCTTGTGACGGCTACCAGCAAGTCTGGCTTAGGTACAAGGTTGCTGACTAAGGTTTCTGCGTCCTTTACCTCTGTCTGTTGCAGTTCAATTTTTTTCTGCATCTGCAACTGTTTGATGCCGTTTGAAAAAGACCTGCTGATCACCAAGATTTTTGCGCCTGCCTCAAGAAAATCGGTGGTTTTCCTGACGCTCTCTAAGCCGCCTCCCACCACGACAACGCATTTTCCCTCAAACTTGAGGTCTACAAGCAATCCTCTTTTTCCCCTCTTCCACACGCATCAGACCCTAAATTTGTTTCAAGGGAATTTTTGAATTTTTCGGAAAACTGCCGAGAATCAATATGCGTTTCCACCGCTGGCGCAGCAACCTCAACAATTTTGTCGAGGTCCATAGAGTTTTCCGCGATTTCGATGGCTTTGGCGCCGAACTCTTCATACTTTATTTCTATTTCTGGAATTGCGCCTCTTCCTTCCAAGTTTATTCGGGGAACTATACCCAGTAATTCGACGTTTGCTCTTGAAAAAGCGCGTTTGATAACTTGCCTGATTTCGTCAGTTAAGTAACTTAGAAGCATTTTGTTTAGTATTACACCTTTTACGTTAACGCCTAAGCTTTGCATGAGCCTCACGTAGCTAAGTATGCTGACCATTGCGCCTTCGACGCCTTCCTTTTCACAGCCTGCAACAACTACTGTGGGAACACCTAGCATCGCAGCGACCTCGGCTGTTGAACTGGGGCGTTTAACTTTGTCCATAAGCAGCCCTGTGAATGTGCTCATTGCGCCTTCAATTATGAGGCACTCGTAGTCTCTGCTTGCCTCTTTTAGGGTGTCCAAAGGCGCGTTCCACCCGCTTTCTCCAATTTTTATTGATGAATAATTTCTGATGGGCTCTTTGATGAGGTAAAGTGTAGGCACAACATCCCGTATGTCCCCGCCGACTTTGACCACGCCGACTTTGACGCCCCTCTTTTTTAACGCGCCAGCCAAGCCTGTTACAATGAACGTTTTTCCTGAACCGCTTCCCAAAGCAGTCACCAGCAAAGTTTTATGCATCTTGGTTTTGGCTGCGGCTTTGTTTGAGTAGATGTTTGTTGCGACTCCGACTTCATTTTGGATTTGCTTTTGTAGTTTTGCGTTTTCTGTTCTGATTTGTGCAAGTTCCTCTTCGTTTATGTCTAGCGCTCTGGTTATGCCTTGGATTATAGCTGGATTCTGGTCCAGCAGGGCATGTGTGAGTATGCCGACGACGTTTCCTTCCTTGTTGGATATGCCTGAAGTGAGGTCTTGGATGTTTTTGTGGTAGTTGAGGCGTTTAACGTGTGAAACCAGTATGGGTTTGGCGTTTTTGTGAGGCGTTATTTTGCCGTATGTGTGGCAGTGGAACCCCGTTACCTCGGTGCCAACTTGGTCTGTTAGGCAGCTTGCGCCCACAATGGTGGCTTTAACTTGGTCTGTGCAGATTAAAGGCGAAAACTCTGCGTCTATCAAGCCCAGTCCCTCCCTGAAGATGGGTGTAGCCGACAACCTCCCAATGTCCGTTCCCCTCGAAAGAATCTGAAAACCCGAACAGATGCCGAGCACAAACTTCCCCGCATCAGCCATCTTGAGAATTTCTTGGGCAGCACTCCCTTTCACGGTTTGAGATTCCACTAGGCTACCGCCTGGAACAATCAGCATATCGAGGGCTTCAGAGGCAGGTCTACCCGCGACGAATCCATTCTCGCGGACAAGGTCAGTTGGCAAGTTGCCGAACGCTTCAAAGCAGGGTAACGCACCTGGCAAATAAGCAAGCCCTATTTTATGCCTCAATTTATTGGTTTGACGCCCCTTTGGGGTATGTACGATAAAGCTTATATTTAAGCTGGTCGGTTTATCCAACCATGCATTCCTCCGCTAAAGCCATAAGCATAATCAACGTGCGGCTCACACACAAAAACGCGCGGGTACCTCTGCTTGAGGCGGCATCTTTCAAGGATAAAGGGAATGCATTTTCAGAACTTCTCTTACTAGACAGCATCAACGAATGTGTTATACTCCAAACATGCAACCGCGTGGAACTCTATCTTGTAAGCGAAAACGGAGAAGCCGCAATCAAAGCAGCCAAATCTTATCTGGCAAACCGCGCTGGATTTATGTCTGAGGAAGCATCCAAAGCCATCGAATGTGCAGTAAACGAGGATGCTTTTCGTCATATCCTCAAAATCGCCTCAGGATTAGAATCAATGGTAATTGGCGAAGACCAAGTAATAAATCAACTATGGAACGCTTACGTGGCTGCAGAAAACGCTAAAGCAGCGGGAACCGTGCTTAAGCACTTGTTTTTCAGAGCGGTAACCGTTGGTCAACGTGTAAGAAAAGAAACATCCATCAATAAAGGCGCCGTTTCCGTCGGTTCCGCCGCCGTTGAGTTGGCCGAATCTTTGCTAGGTAACTTTGACGACAAAAAAATTGTTGTCATGGGCGCGGGAGAAACAGGCACTCTTGTTGCGAAAGCCTTAGCGAGGCGTTGCCTTTGCCCGATTTTCATCGCAAACCGAACATACGACCGCGCTGTCCGATTGGCTGAGGAACTTTCAGGGAAAGCAGTCCGGTTCGACAAGCTTGCAGAGACCATACTGGATGCCGATGTGGTGATTTGCTCTACTTCTGCACCGCACTATCTACTCACAACGGATATAGTCTCCAGTTTATTGGTGCAGCGCAGCAACAAAAACGACCTCTTGATTATCGACATTTCAAATCCCCGAAACGTTGAGAAAACCATTGCAGACCTAGAAAAAGTAAAACTATACAACATTGATGATTTACAGCTTATCGCCGAACGCAACAAGCAGCAACGTCAGGATTGTGTCTGTGCAGCTAACAAAATAATCGACGAGGAACTCTTCATAGTCAACCGGGCAATGAAAACCGAAAACGTCAGCAAACTTATTGCAGAGGTTCTTTCACGAACCGAGGAAATCCGCCAAAAAGAACTCACTAAAGCCCTGAACATGATGGGCACTGTGGACGATAGGGAGAAAAAAATTTTAGGCGATTTAACCTCCATCCTTTTGAAGCAAACGTTTGTGCCTTTAATCGAAAACCTGAGGATGGCTGCGATGGATAACGACATAGAATTGCTTGAAGCAGCCCCCAGACTATTCAAAATGACCTCTCAAAAATCAAACCATGAAACAGGAGCATGAAGGAAGGAAAAAATAATGGAAAATGTAGGATTAGTCTTGATTGGACACGGCAGCAAGCTTCCTCACAACCAAGAAAACCTAGAAAAACTAGCTGCAATCCTGAAAAAAAGGTCCAACTTTACCGCTGTGGAAATATGCTTCATGGTCAAAAACACACCTACAATTCCTGAAGCAATTGACTCCATTGCGGCGAAAGGCGTAAAAAAAGTTGTCCTTATACCCGCGTTCCTGGCACCCGGAGTACACACAACGCAAGAAATTCCCGAGTTAATCGCCACAAAGGCAAAGGAATCCCAGATTTCTGACAAAGGTATTCAGCTGATTTACGGGGAACCCATCGGCGCCGATGAACGCATAGCCGAAATCTTGGAGGAAAAAGCTCTGCGGGCAATTGGCAAAAAAATCCGCGAAACAGCTCAAACACCTTACGGAGCAGACGCCCCTACAGCTTCACGGCAGATGTATGAAGAAAGCATGAAGTTCATCCGACCCGAAATCAAAGAAATTCTGAATAACGCGCCTAAGAATCATGCTGCCGTAATCGAGAGAGTAGTTCACACTACCGCTGACCCTGAATTCGCCAAAGGCATAGTTATCAGTGACGGCGCCGTCGAAGCAGGAGTCGCCGCAATCACTGCAGGTGCAAAAGTCGTGACGGACGTGAAGATGGTGAAGGCAGGCATAACCGAGGCAAGGCTAAAGAAATTCGGCGGCAAAATCCTCACTTACATTGACGATAAACGTGCCACCACCATAGCTAAGGATGAGTCTGTCACTCGTTCAGTTGCCGCCACGCGCCTTGCAGTCGAGGAAGGCTTAGACGGTGCAATATTTCTCATAGGAAACGCCCCAACTGCTGCCTTCGAACTGGCAAAAGCGGTTAAGCAGGGAAAGGCAAAGCCCGCCTTAATTGTGGCAACGCCAGTTGGTTACGTGGGCGCAGCAGAATCCAAGGTAACAGTGTCAAAGCTGCCTGTGCCCTTTATCATTGTTAAAGGCCGCAAAGGCGGAAGCCCACTTGCAGTAGCCGTTTTCAACGCGTTGCTGGCGATGGCGGAGGCAGAAACTCAGAAAGGGACATAGCTGATGGCGCGTTTCTTAAAGTACGGCATATCCACGGGCGCTTCCGCGGCAGCCGCAGCCAAAGCCGCATTAATCACGCTGACAGACAAATGTGTTGACCACGTGGTTATTCCCACACCGATTGGCATCCGTTTTGAGATACCAGTTAAGAACTGCAAGAACCTCGGTGACTCCGCAGAAGCAACGGTCGTGAAAGACGCAGGCGAAGACATCGACGTAACCAACGGCGTAGACATAACCGCCACCGTGAAGTTAACTGACGACGGCGAAATCACCATAAAAAGCGGCGTAGGAGTAGGCAAAGTCACCAAGCCAGGGCTGCAAGTGCCCATTGGCGAGTCAGCTATTAATCCTGTTCCCCGAAAGATGATAACAGACGCCGTCAAAGAAGCGTTGCCAGCGGGCAGGGGCGTTGAAGTAACCATTATTGTTCCTGGAGGCGAAAAAGTCGCGGAGAAAACCCTCAACGCGAAACTGGGCATAGTCGGCGGCATAAGCATACTCGGCACAACAGGTGTAGTGAAACCGCTGTCGCAGGAGGCGTGCAGGCGTTCGTTGGTGCCCCAAATCGACTTAGCCATAGCCCACGGCTACGAAAGAGTGTTTTTTGTTCCAGGCAGCATAGGCGAAAGAATAACAAAGCAGCTATTTCGGGTTCCTGACGACCAGATTGTGCAGACAGGTGACTTCGTGGGGTTTATGCTAAAGCAGGCTGTTGAGAAAGGCGTTAAGGAAATCGTGTTTCTGGGGCATTCAGGTAAACTGGTGAAGCTGGCTGCAGGCATCTTTAACACCCACTACAAGATGGGGGACGCCCGAAACGAGGTAATCGCTGCTTACGCTGCCTCAGCAGGCGCAGACACCGAGACGGTAAACCAGATACTGCAGGCAAACACAACCGAAGAAGCAACCGGCATCCTCAACAAAATCAATCTGGCAAAAGTCACCTACGACAAAATAGCCCAACGAATCCATATACGCATAACTGAACGGGCAAAGAACCAAATCAAAGTTGGCATCATAATTGTTTCTATGGACGGAAACGTTCTAGGAACAGACGAAAACGCAAGAGGCTACGAGCAATGGGTAAACTCAGCATAATCGGAACAGGTCCCGGTTCACCTGAATACGTGACGCCAGCGGCAAGAAACGCCGTGCAGGCAGCTCAAGTTGTCTTAGGCGCCCAAAAAACTCTAAGCCTCCTTCAACACGACATCAGAGGCGAAACCGTAACGTTAACAGCCAAAAACGTAGAAGAATCCCTCAAATATGCAGGTGAATCCGCCAAAAACGGCAAAATAGTCGCCATTTTGTCGACTGGCGACCCTGGTTTTTCGGGGCTTCTAGGTTCAGTTTTACGGCGGTCTATCGAAAAGGGCATTGAAGTAGATGTTATTCCAGGTGTAAGTTCAGTTCAGGTTTGTGCGGCTAGGCTCTGCATGTGCTGGGATGACATTATCCTTTTCACTTTTCATAATGGCGTAAACAACGAGAACAAGAGTGCCCTCGCCGAGGCTGTTAAAGCGGCAAAAACCGTAATGCTGCTCCCTGAACCAAAAGCTTTTCCACCGTGCGAAATCGCCTCTTATCTGTTGCGCATGAGCGCAAACAAAGAAGCTTCAGTGTTCCTCTGCGAAAATCTTACCTTACGTAACGAAAAAGTTGTGGAAACAACTTTGGAGGCGGTTTCGAAGCAGGTTTGTGCTTCTCTTTGTGTGATGGTTATAAAACCTCCTGAAGCTAAACGTAACTTTGAGTGTGACAAATGAATGTGGCCCTACAAAACTCCTGGAGTACCCGACGACTTGTTCAATCAGAGTGACCTCGTGCCTGGACCAACAAAAGAGGAAATCCGGGTCTTAACCATCTCCAAAGCTCGGCTAAGCCAAGGCTTTGTGGTTGCGGATGTCGGCTGCGGCACAGGCGGCTTAACGGTGGAAGCGGGGTTGCAGGTCGCTCCAGAAGGCAAAGTATACGCGGTAGACGGGGACGAGGAAGCCGTCAAGCTAACCACTGGTAACATCAAAAAATTCGGGTTACAAGCCACCGTTCAGGTAACGCAGGGAAAAGCCCCTGCCGCCCTGGAAAACCTGCCTGAACTGGACGCCATCATTGTAGGCGGTAGCCGCGCTTTAAGAGAAACCATACAGGCTGCCCACAGAAAACTGAAACCTAACGGCAGAATAGTGGTAAACGCGATTCTGCTGGAAACCGCCTACACTGCATTGGACGAACTGAAAAAGTCGGCGTTTAAGGATGTGGATGTTGTACAGGTTCTTGTGGCTAAGGGAAAACCCGTAAGCAGCGGAACCATGATGTTAGCTAGAAATCCAATTATAGTAATCTCAGCTACAAAGGAATAGTGCAAAGTTGACTGGAACATTTATCGGCATAGGTGTTGGTCCTGGCGACCCCGAACTCATCACGGTTAAAGCGGTAAAAGCCCTAAATGAAGCAGATGTTATCTGTGTCCCAAAATCTCACGCTGACAAAGCAAGCATGGCTCTTGGGATGGTGAAGCAAATCCTTCATGACAGACAGACACCCGTGGAGATTCTTGAGCTTGTTTTTCCTATGAGCAAAGAGAACTTGAACGTGAAGAGGCTGTGGGCAAAAAACGCTTCTATTGTTGCTGCCAAGGCGAAAACTGGTAAGGTTCTTGCCTTCATCACGTTGGGCGACCCCATGCTCTACAGTACCTTTCTTTATCTACATCAGAACGTGAAAGAGCTCTACCCCGAAGTGACCCTCAAAATTATTCCAGGTGTAACCTCAGTGACTGCCGCCGCGGCAAGCACCCAACTGCCCCTTGCTTTAAAGGATGAGGTGGTAGCCATAATTCCCTCAGACCTTGAGCCCTTGATAATTGAGGACACCGCTAAACACGCGGATACCCTTGTGTTCATGAAGTGCGCCAACCGCGTCAAAATGTTGATTCCGAACTTGGCAAGGGCGGGCTTCAGCGAAGGTTCCACCGTTGCTTTGGTGAAGCGGTGTACTTTGCCTGAAGAAAAGGTTCTTGTCGGAAAGCTTGCTGACATGCAAAGTTGGGATATAACCGAAGATTATTTTTCAGTGGCTATCGTGAAGAGAAATCCGATGACGATTAATAGTAAAAAGGTGAGTACACATTGAGTAAAGTTGTTTTCATAGGAGCGGGACCCGGCGACCCTGAACTAATAACCATCAAAGGCAAGAAGTGGATGGAAAAAGCCGATGTGGTTATCTACGCAGGCAGCCTGCTAAACCCTCAATACCTCAAGTACTGCAAGAAAGATGCGGAGTTGTACGACAGCGCCAAAATGAGCTTGCCCGAAGTCCAAAAAATCATGGCGCAAGCTGTTAAAGCGGGAAAACTTGTCGCTCGTGTTCACGACGGCGACCCAAGCTTCTATGGCGCTATACAAGAACAAATGACCTTCCTTGACAAAGAAGGCATAGCATACTTCCGCATTCCCGGCGTTAGCTGCCTGCAAGGCGGCGCTGCAGCTCTTAACCGCGAGTTGACTTTGCCGAATGTTTCTCAGACTATAATCATCACGCGCCCCGAAGGTAGAACTCCTGTCCCCGAATCTGAACGTTTCGTTGACCTTGCTAAACATCAGGCAACCATGGTTATCTTTCTTGGGACGCCCCATATCGCGCGGGTTGTTGATGACCTTCAAAGAGGCGGTTACCCCAAAGATACGCCTGTCCAAGTAGTTTACAAGGCTACGTGGCCAGAGCAGAAAATCGTCAAAGGCACCCTAACTAATATTGTTGGCAAAGTAAACGCTGAAGGCATAACCCAAACCGCCCTTATCTTCGTAGGAAAAGTCTTTGACCCCAAAGCCTATGACCTGTCAAAACTTTATGACCCCGCTTTCACCACAGGCTTTCGCAAAGGCACAGAATAATGTACTCCAACGGAATCGCCGTCGTTGCCATTACGCGCCGCGGAGTAGAAACCGCGCTCAAAATCAAATCTGCACTTGATACTCTAGAGCTCACATGCACGGTTCATGCGCCAAAAAAGTATGGGCGCGAAGGTGTGATTCCGATAGAACAAAAGCTTGATGAATTCATCAAAGAAACCTATAGCACAGTGGACGCAATAGTTGCGGTTATGGCTGCGGGGATAATAATTCGAGCTGTGGCTCCACACCTACAGAACAAGCTGGTTGACCCCGCCGTCTTAGCCGTCGACGCCAACGGCAATTTCGTCATCAGTTTGCTCTCGGGGCATTATGGTGGTGCAAACGAACTTGCCAAAATCATTGCTAAAGGCATAGGTGGCACTGCGGTAATCACCACAGCCTCGGATGTTCTGGGTTTTCAGAGCGCAGATGAACTTGCGCGAACTCTGCATTTGACGATTGTGAATCCAAAGAGCCTTGTTGTCGTGAACTCGGCTTTAGTGGATGGGAAGCGTTTGGCGTTGGTTTTGGTTGGTGACGTGAAGATTCCTTTAGATTTGGTTCAAAGTTACATAATTGAACGGGTAACCAACCCTGAGGCCGCGCAGGAAATCGTGAGCCGATACGATGCTGTGGTGATAGTTACAACTGAATCCCTTTCAGCAGCTGGGTTTAAGAAACCTGTTACAGTTGTCAAGCCAAAAAAAATTGTTTTGGGACTTGGAGCAAGAAAAGAAGTGACCGAAAACCAAGTTCTGAAAGCTGTGGACGCCGCCTTGAACAAAGTGAGTTTGCCTATAGCGCGAATAGACGGCTTAGCCACAGTTGACATAAAACAGGATTCTCAGAGCATGATTTCTGCAGCCGAAAAACTGGGGCTGAAATACGAGTTCTTCAGCGTGGAGACGCTTCGAGCGGTAAAGCATGAAGACTTGTCTCCTGATTCAAAGTTAGTTGAGAAAAAAATTGGAGTTGGAGGAGTATGCGAACAAGCAGCACTGATAGCAGCAGGAAAAAACGCACATTTGATACTGAAAAAGATGAAGTTGAACGGCGTGACGGTAGCGGTTGCAGAGGGCGAATAAGCGTCGTCGGCATAGGACCCGGCAACGTGGAACATATGACGCCTAAAGCACGTCGCTTAATCGAAACAGCAGACGCCGTTGTAGGCTACAGAACCTACATAGAATTAGTCCGAGGTATCGTTAAGCCTACTGCAGAAGTGGTTTCAGGTACGATGGGGCGCGAAGTAGATAGAGCCAAAACCGCAATCGAAAAAGCCGTTGAAGGCAAAGCCGTTGCCGTTGTAAGCAGTGGGGACCCAGGTGTCTACGGCATGGCAGGCGTAGTTCTAGAAGCAGCCGCCATAAAAAACGCAGGTGTTCCCATCGAAATTGTTCCTGGCGTTACTGCAGCTACGGCTGCGGCTTCCAAGTTGGGTGCGCCTTTGGTTACTGATTTCGCGGTTATCAGCCTCAGCGACCTGCTGACTCCTTGGGAACTAATTGAAAGACGTTTGCACGCAGCGGGAAACGCTGATTTCGTTATCGTTTTGTATAACCCACAGAGTCTCGGTCGCAAAAAGCCGCTGGCCAAAGCTCATAAGATACTTTTAAAGTACAGGAAACCTGAGACGCCTGTGGGTATAGTTCGACAGGCAGGTCGAGACAAAGAAGGCGCGGTCATTTCCACGTTGAAAGATTTGCTTTGTGAAGAAATTGACATGGTCTCCACAGTTATCGTAGGCAACTCAACCACTAGAATAGTCAACGGGCGAATGGTTACACCGAGAGGTTACCATCTAGATAAATAGGATATAGCCTTCTCAGCAGACCCACCACCATGAGTAGATAGCCAAAAATAGTTTTGGAGGATATGACGCGGAAGACCGTGGGAACGCTTGGCCTGATAACCCTGTTGAAAAGCTATTTTGGGTGTTTTGCTGGTGCATAAGAACTATGAACGTCAAACCCCGCCCGTATCCCGGCTTTAACCCGTGCAGTACGCCTAATACGTTTACTCAACGAATTGAGGCTTTACAAGTGCTCTCATTAATCTGCCTTTTAATAATTCTCGAATGGGTTTTCTAAATATAGAAGTCTCAGGATCTCTTTTCGTGCTTCGCTGATTGTCAACGGTAGTTGGGGATTCACGGACAGGTTGTTCTCTTTTTTCAGCACCTCAAAAAGATGCGTTATCCTAGGTGAGCGCAAGTTGACTTCCCTGATGAGATTAGTGTTGGAGAAAAGTTCCACAGGTGAACCTGTAGTTACCAACTTGCCCTTGTTGAGGATGCAGAGTTTGTTAGCAAACAGCGGCACCATATCCACATCATGAGTCGCCAAAAGCAGTGTAAGCCCAAATTCCTTGTTCAGGTGCAAGAGCAAATGAAGGATATCGCTAGTTCCACGGGGGTCCAAGTTTGAAGTAGGTTCATCCATGACGATGACTTCAGGCTGCATGGCGAGGACTCCGGCGAGGGCGACACGTTTTTTCTGTCCATAGCTCAAAAAGTGGGGTGGCTTCTCCGCGTACTCCGCCATGCCCACAACCTTAAGGGCTTCCTCAACGGCTTTTTTAGCTTGATCTGCAGGTTGCCCAAGGTTTAGGGGACCGAAGGCGACATCCTGTTCCACGGTTGGCGCAAAAAGCTGGTCGTTGGGGTCTTGGAATATGAAGCCTACTCTTTTTCTTAGGTTAAGTAGGGATTTGGCGTCGTACTTAAGTGGTTGGTCTTCAAAAAGTATTCTGCCCGAAGTCGGTTGTAGGATACCGTTCAGGTGGTTTAAGAGCGTGGTTTTTCCTGAACCGTTGGTGCCTAGCAGGGCGATTCTTTCTCCCTTCGCGAAATCCAAATTAACATTATCCAGTGCGAGGGTGCCGTCTGAGTAGCGGTGGGATAGATTCTCTAACTTGAAGAGCATCCGTTTACACGACTCCAATGTTCATCGTAAATAACACTGCAACCACAAGTGCTGCATCAAAAACAGCGATTCCTGCCAGCGCGGTTTTGCTGGACGGGGGCATGTCTTCAAGTACTCGGATTTCCCCATCGTATCCTCTGGCATTCATAGCGGTGAAGGTACGTTCGCCCTGTTCTAAGGTTCGGATGAAGAGATTACCCGCAAGCAACCCAAGGGAGCGGATTCTACGCATTACCCCTGAGTGTCCAAGGCGCAGTTTCTGGGCGGTGTTCATTTTACCTGTGACTTCTAAGAGGACGAATATATACCTGTAGATTAACAGGGACATTTCAACAAGAACTTTAGGTACATGTGCTCTTCGCAGCGTTATGAACAAGTCCGTAACGGAAGTGGTGAGCACCAAAAAGAACAGGCAAGATACTGCACCTTCAACTCGGAAGAACGTTGCGATACTCATGGCTACACCGCTTCTGAATATGGTCCAATTGAACCATGGCAGCGCAATTTCCGCTATGGGTTGACCTGTACCAAAGAAGAGGGCTATGAACAGGCAGCTTAAGGTGACCATGAAGGTGGGGTATGCAAGGAGGAATAAATACAAGCGAACGCGAACTCTGGCGAAATACAGCAACAGGAGCGTGGTTGATGCAAATATTATTATGGGGGCAATCAGCGAAGTGGAAGAGACGCTTATTATGAGTGCTGAGAGTGCAAAAAAGATTTTGGTGGTGGGGCTGGTCTTTGCAAATCGGTTGGTATAGGCGCATCTGTCAATCTGCGTGTAAATGTCGCTGTGGCTCATCTTTTCATCCATTGTATAAACTGGTTTAGGTTACTCTTTTTTCTTTGCCCTCTTTCCTTTCTCGTACCCGACAAAGTAACCTATAACTATCGCGCCAATAGCTGCTTGTAGCGCAAACAACAAGCTTTCTATCTCGCCACTTGGCGGTTCCCAAATTGGGGTGAACCATGGCGTGTAGCCTGTGTCGCTTATCGCCTGCTCGGCAGCGCCGTCTGCCCCCTCAAAATCCGAAGCCGGGCTAAGAATAAGTGGCGCCACAAAAAGAGCTACCATGATTATTACAAGGATGAGATGCTTCTGGTTCATTGTCCTTCCTCCTGTCTTCCGGTAGCTCCAACTGTGGGCAATTTTATGACCTTTAGGCTGTCCAAGAGTTTTCCTTTGTACTTAGCCAAGAAGTCAAACAGTATTACTGCCAAGATGCCCTCGCCTATCGCCAACGGAATTTGTGTGACTGCAAAGATTCCTCCGAAATTCAGGAATGACCCCATGATGCCCCCGTTTGACGGGAAAGCAACTGCAAGTTGAGCTGAAGTAGTGACGTAAGTGAGTAAATCCCCCAGTGTAGCCGCGAGAAACACTCCTACCGAAGTTGGTAACCGCGCTTTTTTTGCGGCTATCCAAATGGCGTATGCTGCGAATGGTCCAACAATCCCCATTGAGAATGTGTTAGCGCCAAGTGTTGTTAATCCTCCGTGAGCCAAAAGCAAAGCTTGGAATACCAGAACAATTAGCGAGAGAACAGATGTGATGCCTGGTCCAACAACTACCGCAGCTAACCCTGCTCCAGTCGGATGCGAACAACTGCCCGTAACTGAAGGCAGTTTGAGGGCTGAAAGAACAAAAATGAATGCCCCCATAAGCGCCAAAAGCGGCTTAGCTTCAGGATGACTTTTCGTGATTTTGGTGAGCCGGTAGATTCCATACGCGACTATTGGTATGGTGATCGCAAACCAGATTTCCCACCATGGGGAGGGTAGAAATCCTTCCATTATGTGCATTGTGTCTTGTACCTCTTATTGAATTGGATTATCCATCCAAACACTTATTAATCTTTGTTTAACTAAAGTTAAATTTGGGTTAACCAGAATTGCCGAGAAAGACCTCGAAAAACCTGTTCTTACGCGACAAAGGCGAATTAACCAAATTCCAAATTCTCATAGAAATAATGCGTAACCAACCCCACGTCAAACAAAAAGACATAGCCGACGCATTAGGTATTACAATTCAGGCAGTATCCAAGTACTTCAAAAAACTAGCTAAAGAAGGTCTACTCGAAACGGGTTCAGAGCGCGCAGACTACCGGCTTACCGCTAAGGGAACAGCAAAACTCCGTGACGACCTGAGGCACTTGGAGGACTACCTTACCTCAATCAAACGCGAAATGAAAATTGAACGTGCCCTTCCCGCTATAGCCACCCAATCAGTCAAAGCAGGAGACGAGGTAGGCATCATAATGAAGGAAGGCGTAATGTACACCGTGGCTACAGATGACCCTAACGCCGAAGCCAAAGGTACCGCTATGGCAAACGCAAAACCTGAAGAAGACCTTGGGTTAAAGAATCTGCAGGGAAAACTCAAACTGAAACATGGCAAGATACTCATTGTTAAATTGCCCAGCATAAGAAGAGGCGGGTCAAGAGCAGTTGACTTAGTTAAAGTTAAATCGTTTTACGATGACTTCAAACCAGACCGCGTCGGCGTAATGGGTGCAGTCGGAAGAGCTGTCCTGAACAAAATGGGGCTCACAGCTGACCTTGAATTCGGCATCAGCAGCGCCGCAGCCATAGCCGCATCCAGAGGCTTGAACGTGTTTGTTCTAGTTGTCGGAAGAATGGTTAACCGCATGATTGAAGAGATAGACACAATAAACCTGAGAAACGTAGCTGAAGTAATCTACGAAGTGAAAGACGCAAGAATCATGCGAGAACCCTCAAGGTAGCTCTCAAAGTAACTTAACCAAAATTTAACGTGTAGACAACGGTTACCCGAACTTAAGCATGTTTGGTAGTCAAGGGCGTTTCTGTTCTATGGGTAGCGCCAAATTGCTTCCAATACAGTTTCTGTCAGCGTCTTTTTGCTCAGATGCTTGGCAAAATCGGAAACCACAATTATTCCAACAAGTTTGTGTTCCTTGATGACCGGTAGTCTCCTGATTTTGTTGTTAACCATTTTCCTAGCCGCCTCATTAAGCGAAGCATCGGGCTCGATGGTTATGAGCGGTGTGGTCATTACATCCGCGATTTTGGTATCCAGCGGCCTCTTTTTTGCTATGACTCTTCTGACGAAATCTCTTTCAGTGACTATCCCTCTTGGGCGGTTATTTTCTGTGACCACCACATCTCCCACTCCTTTTTGGGCCATTAACTCTGCGGCTTCTACAACAGTTGTGTTGCTGTCAACGGTTAAAACGCCTCTTGTCATGACCTCTTCTACTTTGGGCATAACTCTCAAGATGAAAAGAGGGCCTTCAGCGGTTAAAAATATTGCTCTTTATTTTTTTCGAAAAAATTATTTGCGGAGTTCCAAAGATAGTTTGTCAAGTTTATTGAACATAACACAGTGTCCCTCATCGCTGAACACCTCTAGATGTGCTCCTGCAACAGCTTCAACAAGATTGTGAGCGTTTTCTACGGTACACGTTCTGTCTTCAGCGCCCTGCCAAACAGCGAGTTTGTTTCGAGGAATGCGCCATAAAGGTTCATCCCATGGCTTCATGAACAACCGATGCTCCTGAAAGACCGTTTTTACCGAATCATTGTTTTGCCTAAAGCCTTCCGCCATTGAACCGTACATTAACTTCAGCCACGCTGGATTGGCAAAAAACTTTTGGTCGGAACTGGGCCATTCGGCAAGCATTTTTCTGCCGCGGTCTGAGTTTAAGAATGCTTCTATGTCTTGGTTGGCGTTCAAAACTGAATTCCGTATCATCCTCAGAACCCACATGGCAACAGGTGGGACTTTCATGGCGAAACGCGCCAGAGGATTATTGTTGTGTGCCTTTGAAGCGTCAAAAGGCAACGCGGGTGAACCAACAACCACCATTTTAGTTACGCGTTCAGAAAAGTGCGACGCGTAAGCTAGAGCGAACGGCCCCCCACCTGACCAGCTGAGCACAGCAAACTTGTCCAGCTCAATATGGTCAGCCAAGAAGTTGATGTCTGCATTGATATCGCTCAGTTTCCTACGTGGGGCAAAAGTTGATAGTCCATAGCCTGGGCGGTCAAAGCCGATTAACCTAAACTGGTACGTGTACGCGAGGTCTTTGAGAAGAAGCAGTTCCAATCGGCTGCTTGCGGTGCCGTGGAAATAGACCACTGGCTCGCCTTCCCCTACGGAGAGATAACCAAGTTGCCTGCCCTCAGGTAAAGAAACCGTTTGACTGCTGTTAGCTTTCAACTGTGTTTTTGCCGTTTGGGTGTTCTGCAAATTATCATCCGACGTTTAAAGTTAAGGATAAATGCGTATTTATTGCTTTAACAGGTCGATAAGGATTATAGCTGAGGCGGGCTCTGGAGTCTAAATGTTTAGGGCGTTAAGGAAAGCCCAGAACTCTTCAACCGTTCTGATTTCCCTTAACTCAAGATACTCGGGCATAAACGCTGCCGCCTCGCCTGAACATGCTTTAAAATAGCCTACTGTATGCGGGTAGTTCTGGTCGATTTTTGATTCATCCAAAATTTCGCCTAACTTGGCTTTTCTTGCGTGACTCTTTTTTACTTCTACAAGCATGACATCGTAGTCGCGGTATTTTCCAGTGTTTCCATCGGCTGGAAAGCAGATTATCCAATTGATTTCTTGAAAGTGAAATTTCTTTTGATGCTTTTCCAATTGTTTTCGGAAAATTCTGTGTTCAATATGGCTATTTAAGGGTTAACACAAAACAAGTGCCTGTAGACTGCTTATCCACTGTCAGTATACGAACGAGACGGATAGTACGGGAGCGCCTCAACAGTTTTCCGTTTATCGTAATTTACAGAAAATGTTATCTGTTCAAAAAACTATTGATGTTTGATAACGAGTGTTCCCCAAGATCAGAATACTTGTAGGTGTTGACGGTTCTCCACAGGCCAAAAAAGCATTAGTTGAAGCTGTAACTGTAGCTGACCTGTTTTCGGGTTTTATACGAATAGTCACTTTCTACGAGAAAGGTAACGAAAAGAAAGCTCATGAAGTTATCGAAGAGGCAATAAATGCGCTGGAGAATAGGTCCATAAAGTACGAGGCAGAATCCGTTTTTGGTTCCAACCCTGCAAAAGCTTTGGTGGCTATGGCTAAGCAAGACAACTTTGACCTGATTGTTGTGGGGAGTCGAGGGTTAGGCGGTAAAGTTTCGATGTTGCTGGGCAGCGTTTCAAAACAAGTTGTGAGTGATGCTCAGTGTAACGTTCTTGTCGTTAAGAAATAAGCCTGTTTTTGTTTGAATTCCGCAGAGCGCCTCTCGATGCTGTTTGCTTCATTTGAGAAAGACCGTTGTTTCTCAAGGTTTTTGCGGCTTGTTTGATGCAGATTTGGCTATTATTTGGTAGCTCCTGAAAAAAATTGTTATCTGAATTTGGCAATTGTGGGTACACTGATGCAATCACAACTCTTAAAATTTTTCTAGACGCAGTCATTAACTGGAGTTTTTCACTTTTATGGTCAGAGGTTTGGGCTCAGTTGCAGCCTTAATTATAATCGCGGTAGTAGTTATTGGCGCATGTTCTCCAGTTTTTGTATCGTCGGTGAAAGCGGATACGCCTGCGTCAGGACCTGCTTGGAATTTCGAAGACCATACCTTTGACCACGCGCAGCTTGTATTACTAAACAGTAGCCAAATTCTGTGGGAGCTTCAAACGATGGATTCTGTTTTTCAGGAGCACGGTTTGCCTCCCCCTCTGCATTTTGCTTACCCCGAAGGACTGTATAACAGTCAAGTGATTAGTGTAGTTTCGCAGTTTAGGCTAAGTGGAAGAACAGCAGGCGGAGGCAGTTATTTCCCCGAGCCTTACCCTGTTCCTGAATGGTATACATTATCATGTGCAAGTTTGCAGGCAGACACAAGTTTAAACCAAATAAAAGCTTGGATAAACGAAACTATAGCCAATAAGGGGTTACTGAACTTGTACACTCATGCTGTATCTGACCCTCCAATCGCTTATGGTATAACCCCTACCCGATTAGAGCAAATTTTGGGCTATCTCCAAGAGCAGCAAAATGAAGGTAATCTGTTAACTTTAACAATGCGAGATGCATACACGGCTTATGACGGTCAAAAGGCGGTTGTCGTTATAAGTTTCGACGATGGTTGGGTTACGGATTACACTCAAGTGTGGCCTCTGTTCAAAGAGTATGGTTTTGCTGGAACAAGTTACATCAACGGTGCCAGTCCAGATATGGGCAATCCCGATGTGTTGACATGGAGCATGATAGAAGAGATGGCTCAAGTTACTCCACCAAGCAATTGGTCCGTGTCGATTGGGTCAAACCCAACATTGGGCGGTAGCACTAGCCCCTCTGGGGCGGTTTCCGTCTCGGGGTCTTTGACGGTTACGGCTACTCCTGCATCAGGCTACTCTTTTAGTTATTGGCTGTTTGATGGCGCCAACTTGACGTCAAATCCAGTTATTTTGCCCTCGCAGTCTGCAGGGTCAAGCCACAGTTTAATTGCGTACTTCACAGAGGTTTCTCCACCGCCAAACTGGTGGCTGCTTTCCGTTAGCGTTAACGGTTCTGTTGGTGGTACGACAAACCCGTCTGGACCTCAAAATGTCACTTCAGGGACCTTAACCGTGACGGCAACTCCCACAGCGAACTACTCTTTCAGCAAATGGCTCTTTGACGGGAATACCCTAACTTCAAACCCTGTGACCCTGCCAAACCAAACCGCTGAAACAAACCATACTCTATTAGCTTTCTTTACACCTGTCCCTCAGCCTGAAGGCTGGCTTGTATCGGTTTCCGTGAATGGGTCCACAGGTGGAACTACGGCCCCATCTGGACTGCAAAACGTTACTTCAGGTACCTTAACCGTTACCGCGTATCCAGCGACGAATTACTCTTTTGATTACTGGCTATTTGACGGCGTTAACTTAACTTCAAATCCAATTGTCCTACCCGCCCAAACTGCAGGCACAAATCACACTTTGGTTGCGTTCTTCAAACAAAACCCTGCTCCTTACGGGTGGCTCGTTTCCATAAACGTGGACGGCTCCGTTGGTGGAACCACAACCCCCTTAGGCGTCGTCAACGTTACCTCCGGAGCTTTGACGGTTACCGCTTCACCCACTGCGAATTACGCGTTTAGCTATTGGTTGTTTGACGGAAACAACCTGACCGCAAATCCTATAACTTTGCCCACACAAGCCGCAGGAACCAGCCACACTTTGGTCGCTTATTTCAAAGCGGTAACCCAACCAACTGTGGTTCTTTTTGAGGATGGGTTTGAGAGTGGTGATTTTTCGGCGTGGTCGGAGTTTGTGTCTTCTGGGTGTTCTTTGAGTGTTGTTGGTTTGGGTGGTGTTGAGGGGGCGTGTTGTGCTGGTGTTGATGTGTCTGGTGGTTTTTGGCCTTCTGGTTTTTGTGGTGTTGGTTTGGATGGGGAGTCTGTGGTTTATTGTCGTGCGTATTTTAAGTTTGGTGGTGCGTTGCCTTCTGTGGGTACGTATTTTTTTGTTATGGGTTTTGGTGGTTCTTCGGATTTGTGTTTTGTTAATTTTGCTAGGAGTGGTGGTGGTTTGTTTGTGGAGCTTGGTTATAGGAATGGTGCTGGCTGGGAATATGCGGATTGTTCTTACAGTTTTTCTTTGGATACGTGGTATTGTTTGGAGTTGTATGTGAAGGTTGATTCTTTGTTGGGTGAGTATGGTGTTTGGCTTGATGGGGATCAGATTATAGGTTTGTCTAATAAGAATTCGGCTGGTGCTGGATATGTGACTTCGGTTAATGTGGGCTTATTCAGCGACTGCACAAATGTGGCACATCAAGTCTTTTACGATGCAGTTTCAATAGGCAACACATACAACGGACCCTAACTCCCCTTCTTTCGAGTTTTCCCGTTTTGATTTTCTGCTCATGAAAAGCGGTCAATCAACACCTTGATTATCCGTTGTCCTGTTTTGCCGTCTCCGAAGGGATTAGTCCATTTTGCTTTTTTGGCAGAAATCTTTTTGGCTGCTTGGAGAATTCTTGGAGGTTCGGTGCCCGCAAGAATGTTCGAACCTACGGACAAAGTTTCGGGTCTCTCGGTGTTATCCCTTAGGGTGACACATGGCACGCCCAGAATACATGTTTCTTCTTGGACGCCTCCTGAATCTGTCAACACCAGCTTTGCTTTGCTTTCAAGCTGCAGAAACGTCAGGTAATCCATAGGCTCCACGAGTTTTAAGCCCGCAGTGTCCAAGTTGAAGGCGTTGAGCTGTTTTTTCGCTCTGGGATGAACAGGGTAAATCAGTGGGATGCCAAATTCGTTTTGAACACGCCTGAGTCCTTGGATGATTCCTGCATATCTTTTTTTGTCATCCACGTTTTCTTGCCTATGACTTGTAGCTAACATGTATTCTCCAGCTTCGACCCCTAATCGGTTGAAGACCTGGGCCTCTGTGTTGGCTATCTTAAGGTTCTGGCGGACTGCGTCAACAACTGTATTGCCAACCATGAATACCCTTTCACGGTCTATACCCTCCTGAATCAAGATCTGCATAGATTCTTCGGTTGGAGCGAACAGGAAGTCCGAGCAGTGGTCAGCTAAGACCCTGTTGATTTCTTCGGGCATGCTACGGTCGTAGCTTCGTAACCCCGCTTCAACGTGCCCGATTTTGATGCCGAGTTTCGCGGCTGCAATTGCCCCCGACAGCACGGTGTTTGTGTCGCCTTGAACCAGCACTACATCTGGCCGTTCTTGCTTCAGCACTTTTTCAATGCCGATTAGCATTTCGCCAGTTTGTTTTCCATGTAAGCCTGAGCCTACGTCAAGGTTGTATTTGGCTTCTGGCAGCTTCAGCTGTTCAAAAAAGACTTTGTCCATATTGTAGGAGTAATGCTGTCCCGTGTGTAGCACAAAGTAATCTTGGCGTAACCTTTGGCATTCACGTATAATGGGGGCACATTTTATTATTTCAGGTCTGGTCCCTAAGATAACGGCGGCTTTCATTGGGTGCATCTCCTTTCCTTTTACCTTTTTATGATAGAGGGCTAATGGGTTTTAATCTCTTTGATTCATCCTGAGGAAATTCTTAGTCTGGAGCGTGGTTACAACGGTTCTATGTTGGCACTTGCCTTTGTGCTCTGTTGCTTTTCATTCGGAATCGTGCGCCGGTTTTGGGTTTGCGTTGGGATAAACATTATAAGCGCGTTTTGTTCAGTTGAAACTGGGTAATTCAACATGGAATTGTGGAAACTTCGCCTCTCCATGGTTGCAACTTTAGCGGTTATCTTTGGTTTATCCACGTTAGTTTTCAGCTTAGTTTTGACGTGGGCAGGAACTTTCAACCTGCTAACCATAGGCATCCTAGTTGTAACGTTCAACATAGTTCAATGGCTCATTGCACCGTATCTTGTAGGCGCAATCTACAAGGTGCGCGAGATGAAACAAGGCGAAAACCCCCGGCTACAGCAGATGGTTGCAGATTTAAGCCGCAAAAGCGGAATCAACACGCCTAAGCTTATGCTTGCGCAGATTCCCATGCCGAACGCTTTTGCATATGGTTCGCCGATTTCAGGCAGCAGAGTAGCGGTTACTCAAGGTTTGCTTAGCAACCTCAACGAGGGCGAAGTCGAAGCGGTTTTGGGACACGAGCTTGGGCATCTTAAGCACCGTGACGTTCAAGTCATGATGGTTGTCAGCTTCCTGCCTGCTCTATGTTACTACATCGGTTATTCCCTGTTGCTTTCAGGCATGTTTGGCGGTCGACAAAGCAGGGATAACAACGGGGGCGGCGCGTTAATCGGCATAGCGTTTATGGCTTTCAGCTGGGTGCTTAACCTTTTCACCCTCCACGTTAGCAGGCTACGTGAGTATTACGCTGACCGTCACAGCGTCTCCGTTGTTGATAACGGCGCCAACAAACTTAGCACTGGTTTAGCTAAAATCGTTCATGCCAGCGCGAGAACCCGCAAATCTATGCCCCGACAGCAACAGGAATCACAGAGCTTCAACGGCTTCAAATCACTGTTTATTGCTAACCCTGAAACTGCACAGGCAGATTCGGAAGCCTTAAATTACTTTGAGAGCAATCGGAAGCTCGTCGATGACATTCTTGCCAAAAAAATCACGTTCGGCGATAGACTAATAGAAGCGTTATCTACACATCCCAACATTGTTAAACGGTTGCGTGCCCTACAGGAGCTAAGTGGCAATCCCTATGCCTAAACGCTTTACGACGGTTGACTGAGTTCCTTTAGAGTTTCTGATGCGGGTTGAAGCATGATAATAGTATAGGTTTTTTTACTTCTTGTTCTGTGGGCTAATTGAGTGTATCTTCCTGTTGTCTTGGTAAGAAGTGATATCTTTTGCTTGACGCGGTTAGGTTTAAACATAAAAATAGAAGGGGGTTGGTGTGAGCGTTTTAGGGAATGAACTGTTGGTAAACTGGGTGACCCTTAAACCGCAGTTTAGTTTCGGATTTTTCTATGGTTCCGCTTGGCATACGCATGCAAATACTCTGGACAACTGCACCGTCTGGAATCAGCCGAACGCCATCTAAAAGTTCGCCTTTGGTTACGCCTGAAGCTGCAAACACCAATTCGTTGCCCTTCGCTAACTCATCTTGGTCGTAGGTTTTCTCCACATCTACGCCAACCTTTTTCAAGCGGTCTAAGCGGTTTGCATCGTCTTTTTTGTCTTTCCAAACCTTGACAAGCATAGTTCCGCCGAGGCACTTCACTGCTGTTGCGGCTATGGTTGCTTCGGGTCCTGCGCCTGCACCGATAAGCAGGTCAACGCCGCTGTTTGGGATGCAACTGACAACTGCAGCGGCGATATCCCCGTCTGGGATAAGAAGTATGCGTACGCCAAGGTTGCGAAGTTGTTTAAGAATGTTGCTGTGGCGTTCTCGTTCGAGCATTATGACGGTGAAGTTTGTGAGTGGTAAGCCTTTGTTTTTGGCGGCGGTGCGTACAATTTCTTCTATAGTCATATCTGCGCTGAGGGTCCCTAAACTATGATCGCTTGTGGCTATCTTGAAGTAGTAGCCGTCATCTGGCAGAATTTGGAAACATCCCGATGGTGCACAGGCGAGTGCAGATATGGAATCTTTTCTGCCTTTGCTGGCTGCGGTTGTGCCGTCAACAGGGTCGACGACAAACTCGACTTTAGGTCCTCTTCCTGTGCCGACTTTTTCTCTGTAGGCAAAGCTTGGCGCGTTGTCTTTGGGTCCTTCACAGCAGATGACTTCGCCTTCTACGTCTGTCTGATGGAGTACTGCTCGACTGAATTCTACAGCTTGGTCATCGATGAGGTCGCAGTTTCCTTGTCCAATGTGGAGTGCTGCTCCAACTGCTCCTGCTACTGTTATTCTGGTTAATGAGGGTGCTAATGCTCTTAAGGTTACCATCTTTTTCACCATTGTACCTGTTATATGCTGTGCGAGTAATTGGTGGGTCAATCCATATAAAACATGTGTATCCGCCTCGTTTTCCGAGGGGCACGCGGTTGGTTTCTGGGTAAATTTAAGCAAGAATTTCCAATTAACCGCGAAAAGAGACCTTCCCCGCAGATATTCGTTACGGTGACGCCGCCTTTTCGCTTAAGATACCCCAAGGCAACGTAGCACCCTTAGTCCAAACAATGCTGGAGTAGCTCTTGTACCGACGTATATGTAGTCATAGCTAAAGTGCCTGATGATCATCCCTGCCACCGAGCCCAGAGGCATATGGTTGAAACTATTAGTGTTAAACTTGTGTTTGGGTCTTGCAGAGGCAGCGGGTTAAAGATAAGGTGGTAAGCGTAGTGGAGATGTGTCAAGGATTACGATTAGGGCCACCTGTAATCGTCGTTAGTGCTATTCGTCGCGTAGCGGAATTACCTATACCTATCCCTGAAGAGTTTCTTTGCGGAAGACTACTTATTTTTCCTTTGAAGGGCTTTGTTATAGTTTTATAACCTTACGTGTAGTTCTTCGAATTTGTGCTTTTTAGCTATTTGTCTTTCAGTGAGGTTGATATTGAACACTTTCGGCTTTTCTGTAGCTTTTTTCCACGTTGTTTCAAAGTAGCTTCTGGTGACTGCAATCATACAAGGATTGCTTGACCAATAGGACGGTGTGTGTATCGGGTCAAGTGAAGTGCTTATGAAGGCATCCGTGTCATCGTGTAATAGGATACATGCTTTGATCTTGTTTTTAGCAAATCTGACTTTAAAATTGAGGTATTTCAACAATGCATCGAGGTCTTCATTGGGCTTCTCTATTCCCCGTGGATTCTCAACGATAAATCGCATTTCTACTTTTCTTCGTAACAGCTTTTTTAGGTCATCAGCAGAGTTGTTAATGAAACGGTGAAAAAGCCTGTTTGTTTGGATAGCGTCTAATCTTTTTTTGGTGGCTAACAATTTTGGTGTACCAAACTGGATTGCTCTATACCCGCAGGGTATAAGTGCAGTTTTCTTGATTTCTGTAACTGGCGGGACTTTTTCCAAATGTATTCCTTTTAGGAAATCTTTTGCTTCCATCTGAGTTCTTTCATAGTCTTCTTTTCTTCGTCTTAGCAAGATTTTTATTGCGTCTTCAGGTGGTGTGGCTTGAAATTCTTTAGGCGAGGTCACTAATATTTCCAGTAAACCCAGTTTGTGCAGTTCAGGAATCACTCGATAGACATCACATGCAGCTAATTTTGAGGTGGTTGCTAGAATTTTTGCCGTCGTTTTTTCAAATTGGATTAGAGCCAAGTAAACTCTTGCTTGATTCTGGGTCAATCCCAGTGTTTGAAGAAACTCCATTTCCGTGTTTTCTTGACGCAGACCCATAAGATTTTCACATACTACCTTATTACTGTAAGCATTTCATAACGTTTTCTGTTCCCTTTTTAGTGATAGTTACGCCCAGGCGATAGCTAAAACCCCTTTTCCTTTTTCTCTTTTTTGAAATTAGCTTTTGAGTTGCGTTTGGGGTGTTTGTTTGTTTTATTCAAATTTTTTATTATTAATTTTTTTATTTTCAGTGTCGCGTATTGTATCTAACGAATGTGTTTGAAAATGAATCAATATTTGTATTTTTGGATTTTTTTAGTGTGTGTTACACCACTTGTTGCTTAAATTCATATCTTACACATACCGGTAATTTTGAGGGATGTTAAATTGAAACATACAATCTCTAGAAGTTTTGTAGTATTCTTGGCAGTGCTGTTGTTTTCTTCAACTATAGTGATGCTTGGCAATTCAGTTGTTGTAAAGGATTCTGTTGAAGCTGCCCCGCTTTCCCCTTCAAAAGATTACGGCAATCCGTTGCAATACGAATGGACAACAGGCGGAGCAAACGAGAACCAAACTGGATTCTCCGCAGGACCCGCACCCAACACACCAGACGTTTTGTGGAAAGTAGCCTCATCCGCTTCTGGCGTTATAAGCGGTTTCGACGGGAAGGTTTTTGCAGTTACCGGAGGGGGTTTTGGTGGCGGATCTAGCACTCTTTATGCGTTCAATGCCTTCACTGGTGTACAAGAATGGGCAGTGCCTCTTCAGAGATCCGCGGCTTCCTCAGGTGGGACAACTAAGATCGATGATACCTACCTTTTCGTAGACTGTAACGGTCCAGAAGTTCACCGAATTGACAATGGGGAATTCGTCGCTAACTATACTGTACCCTATTACGGCGGCCATCCTGGAAGTGCCCAATATTTCCCTGGCACTTGGTCCAGTACATTGAAAATGAAATTCGTGCTCTCTTATGACATGGTCACATTGAAAGGCCTAGTGAACGCTATTAGCTTAGCGGACCCGACAGATCCAAAGTTAGCATGGACCTACACTGTTTCGGAAGTCTCAGAAATTCAAGGCTATGGTGACGGAAAACTCTTTGTGGGCACTACAGCAAACACCTTATACGCATTAAATGCTACAGACGGAAACTTCTTATGGGAAGCCCCTAAGACTGGAGTGGTACAGCAACACGGCTTGTTCTTTAACGGTGATTTCTATCATGCTGCTTCCTCGCAGACTGTGACCTGCTGGGATGGAGACACAGGCGAAGTCAAATGGGAATATGATGCAAGTGAACTTGGTGAACGGGCATACTTTGCTTATAGGGGCGCAGCGGCCTATGGACGGTATTACGACTGTGCGATACCTAATTACCCGCACGGATGGGTTGTTTGCTGGGATGCCCTAACAGGGGATGTGCTTTGGAAGCAACCTGCCTATTACAACATTGCATACAACACGGTAGCTGTAGCTGACGGAAAAGTCTACGCAAGCAAATGTGACCAAGCCCCCGGGTCAGTAACTGCTGGGCTGGTGATGCCTGGATACGCGCTTGCATGTTTTGACGCCTTCACTGGCACAGAGCTATGGTCAATTGAAGGTCTAAACGTTGCAACCCCCTCAATTGCCTTCGGAAATCTCTACTTTGTCACTGGTGGATACTTGTACTGTATTGGAGATTCAACTCCTACCTCGTCGACAGCGAAGCCTTGGCCTTTTGGATACGTCGGAAACCTCGATCAAACCCGAGTCGCTGTTGGTCAGTCTGGCCCCTCGGACCTTTCTTCTCCGAAATGGGTGTACGCAACAGACGGTAAAATCAGCGGCTCACCCGCAGTTGTAGACGGCAAAGTATACATTGGCTCTGATGACCATACTTGGTACTGTCTCGATGCATATACTGGTAAACAGATATGGAACTTCACGGCGGAATATAAAATCGGGTCTTCTGCTGCAGTAGTTGGCGGAAAAGTTTTCACGGGTGCTGACGACGGATACATTTACTGCTTAAACGCTGAGACAGGTACGCAAGAATGGAGAGCCGACGCTGGAGGTCTCTTCAAGGAAATATTGATGCCTCAAGAACTGCAGTCACGCTCTTCGCCGATAGTGGTTGGTAGTAAGCTCTATGTGGGTGCTTTAGATGGTAAGGTTTACTGTCTTAATATTGCGGATGGTAGTGAAGCTTGGACTTATGCTACTAGTGGTCCCATAGGCGGCTCACCCATTTACTCTGATGGCGTCATCTACATAACCTCCACAGACACACACCTGTATGCTTTAAACGCAAACAATGGCGACTTCATCTGGAAGAGCATAGGCCTTAATTTGGGCGTTGGATACGGAGGCTCATGGCCTAATCATTACTTCTGCACTGGTACTCCCGTCGTTGCTAACGGCGTAGTTTACGTTCCAGGCGGTGTCACCTACGGTACTGTAGAAGGTCTACCTTTCGGCGGCGGCGCTTTCGGCGGCGGCATGAGACTGGCTGCTTTCGATGTAACTACGGGAGCAATCATTTGGAATCAAACGCTGGCAGGTAACTCAGGCGGTGTCTGGATGCCAACATACTTCAATGGTAACCTGTACATTCCCGAACATATGCGTGTGTCATCTATGAATGCTTCAAATCCAGATTCTGGACCTGCGCAACCACTTGGATTCTTTAATCAAGTTGCTGGGAATCGTACATGGACCTCTTGGATTGGCTATCAAATCCTTGCTTCAGTTGCCTACGCAGACGACATACGCGGCGCGAAAGTTTACATTGGTAGCGATGTGGGTAGTGTCAGCTGCCTCAATGCAACAAGTGGCTTTGGCCTTTCTGCATATCAGACGGGTGCCAACGTTGAGGGTTCTCCAACTATCTGGGAAGGCAAATTGTACATTGGTGGAACGGACCGGAACATTTACTGCTTTGATAATTCTCCTGTTGTTGACTTTAACATCTACGCAGAATCTAACAAAGGCGTTGAAATGTGGAACAACGAAACCATTAGTATCTGTGGTCAACTAACTGCTAACCTAATGGAAATGACTTGGAATGACGGTGTATACGTGCCTATTGCCAGTGTTATGCATCCTGGTCTTCCTGATGCGACTATAGAATTGTCTCTGACTAAACCTGACGGAAGTAATGTGGCTTTGAAGGCGACTACTGACAATAATGGCTTCTTTGATTTCTCGTATGACCCAACTGACGTTGGAGCTTGGGGCTGGGTAGTCTACTATGATGGTCAACGGACGACTGGGCTTACTTACAACGCAGTTAACGGTCAATGGAACTCTGTGAACGTCATCAAGGCGCCAAGCGGAAATTCGGCTACACCTGCAGCTACTGGTACTGCTACTCCCTCTTCACCCGGAGTTACTGCTACTCCAGCTAGTACTGCTACTCCTGCTGGTTCTGTTGTTCCGACTTCTTCTGTTGAGCCTACTGGTACTTCGGCTGAGGCTTCTGATGGTTTGCCTGTTGAGTATGTGTATGTGGCTGTTGTTGTGGTTGTTGTGGTTGTTGTTGTCGTTGGTGTCTACGTCTTTGTTAGGCGGGGCAGGCGATAGCTAAACCCCATTTTTTCCTTTTTTCTTTTTTGAGCTGGCTGATTTGAGAGGCAAGTTGAGCGGGGTTGTTTAGTTTTTGCCAGATTATGGTTTTTCCCTGTTTACTTTCTGATTTTTCTCATTCAAGCATATACCCTCGGTAGTTTCCAAAATGTGAATCAATAAAACCCAATTGCTATTTTTTTAGTGTATGGTCCATCACTCTTTATTTAAAACGTACCTTTGCGTTATCCCAATCAACTATGTTTCGGCTAAAAATTAGCCCAAGTTTATTGAAATGGAGCACTGCCTAATCTTAAGTTCGAGAAATATACGTCAGAAGAGGGGCGTGTGGTGTCTATGACCATCACAGAGGAATCTATACAAACTCTTATGATGCTGGGTCTTTCTTTTTCTCAATCGAAGATATATTTCAATCTGACAAGACTCGGTGAAGCGACGGTAAACACGGTGTCAAAAGTATCCGACGTGGATCGAGGAGAAACTTACCGTGTGATGTCAAAGCTGAGAGAGTATGGCTTGGTTGAAAAACTAATAGTCTCGCCTATCAGATTTAAGGCAGTTCCTCTCGCGGAAGGTCTTACTATACTGTTAACACGGAAAAAACGTGAAGACCAAGAAATTCGACAGAAAGCTCAGAAGATGATTGTGAATTTTGCATCTGTAGAGCATGGAGATACTCTTGAAACAGGGGAATCGAGAACCTTTTTGGTACCTTCAGGGGAGCACCTTGCTAATCTAATGCATGAAAGACTTGTTGCCCTTAAGGAAAGCTATGATGTTGTTACCTTTTTCGAAGAATTTGAAAGACACAGTAGTGAATACCAAGAGGAATATAAGAAGCTTTTATCCAGAGGTGTTAAGATTCGTTTGATTATAGAAAATCTCACGGAAAGGCAACATCCAGTAGCGCTATCAAAAATGCTCCAACGGAATCCGGCCTTTAAGGTAAAATTTTTTCAAGGCAGAATTCCTGCATGCATCGGTATATATGATTCTCAAGAAGTTCGTATAAGCACTGCACGAAAAACAGATGTATATGCGGTTTCTGCTTACTGGTCAAATAATTTGGTTCTTTTGACTCTTACACAAAGCTATTTTGAGGTTATTTGGAACCGCCCCGCAAAAAGTTGCCCCGTTTGATTGTGTTTTTGGCGTTTATCTTTTTTGAGGTGGTGTGGTGGTGTTTTATGTTGGTGTTAATATTGCAAACTTTATTTGTTATGTGTTTTGCTTAGGTGTTGTTTAACAGGTTTTTTTGTTTTATTGGATTTTTTGTTATGGTTTTTTTGTTGTGACTTTTTTCTGACCTGATGGTGAACCTTACACTCGCCAATTTTTATTAGGTTTTTTGAAAGAATGGACGCGGAGAATTATTAAGGAGGAAAAAATAAAACGAACAAAACCGATTTTTCTTTAAAAAAAGCTACAACTATCTTTGCTATACTAATGGTGTCCTCAATGATTTTAGGTTCAGTTCTTGTAAACCAAGGATCCTTTGTTCAGGCACAGACAACTTCCTCTGATTCAACGCAGTACGAATGGCCTCAATATGGTTGCGACGACGGGCAGACTGGGTTCAATCCTGGCGCAGCACCTAGCACCGCAAACATTGTGTTCAAAGTTCCTGCTGGCTCTAGTCAAGTCCAAGTTTTCAATGGCAAAGCATTCATCGCTTCAGGTACTAGCCTAACTGCATATGACGCTTATACTGGAAGCACTCTATGGGAAGCCACTCTCAAAAGCGGAGCATCTGGCTTTGGAACTACTTCTGTATCTAAGATCGACGATACATACATGTTTGTCAACTGCGGTGGTCCAGAGGTACACAGAATCTCAGACGGTGAATACGTAGCTAACCTGTCCTTAGCTCCATACTACGGGCGTATGCCCGGAAGCGGTCAATACTTCTATGGTGCATATTCCAGTGAGTTAAAGATGGAATACGTGACAACCTACGATGACCGCACAAGCGAAGGTAAGGTAGTAGCTATTAGTTTAGCTGACCCTACACAGCCCAAAATAGAATGGGAATACGTTGCTAACGAGGCATCCGAAATACTAAGCACAGGCGGCGGAAAAGTCTACTTAGGTACTACGCAAGCAGCAGTATACGCTTTAGATGGTAGCGACGGAACATTCCTGTGGCGCACCCACAAGACTGGGTTACCGCAGCAATCTGCACTATACTATAACGGTAAAGTGTACAGTTCGGCAGTGTCTCAATACATGAGTTGCATTAACGCGGAAAATGGCGAAATTGAATGGGAATATGACTCTAGCGTTCTTGGAACCCGAGCATACTACGCCTACAAAGGCGCAGCCGCATACGGCAGAATCTACGACTGCCCCATATCCGTTGATCCAAACGGGTGGGTTGTATGTTGGGACGCTGAAACTGGAGACCTATTGTGGAAGCAACCTGCTTACTATAATATTGCATACAACACGGTAGCTGTTGCTGACGGAAAAGTTTACGCAAGCAAATGTGACCAGCCCTCAGGAAGAGCGACTGCTGGTCTGGAGATGCCTGGATATGCCTTCACTTGCTTTGATGCTTTCACTGGAACACAGTTGTGGAGCATTGAGGGGCTCAATGTTGCTAATCCAACAATCGCATATGGAAATGTCTATGCCGCCACTGGTGGTTACCTATACTGTATCGGTGATTCTGCAGCTGCAGATCCATGGGCATTTGGTTTCTCAGGAAACCTAGACACCCCACGAGTAGCAATTGGACAAACTGGCCCCTCTGACCTTTCGTATCCTAAATGGGTATACCAAACAGAAGGAGAGGTTGGTAGTTCACCTGCAATTATTGATGGCAAGGTGTACATAGGTTCTCATGACCAAAACTGGTACTGTCTAAATGCCTACACCGGTGAAAAAATCTGGAACTTCTCTACTGATTTCAGAGTAATGTCCTCTGCAGCAGTTGTTGGCGGAAGAGTATATACTGGTTCTGATGACGGCAAATTCTATTGCTTAGATGCTAACACTGGCGACAAAGTTTGGGAACACAACGCTGGTGGATTAATCACTAATGTCATCTTCCCAGTTGAATGGCAACCCCGCTCATCACCAATCATCATAGGCGACAAACTCTACTGCGGCTCTCTTGATGGTAAGGTTTACTGTCTTAATATTGCGGATGGTAGTGAAGCTTGGACTTATGCTACTAACGGTCCAATCGGCGGCTCACCTGCATACTCCAACGGCGTAATCTACATAACCTCAACTGACTCGTATATGTATGCTCTCAACGCAAACAATGGTAACTTACTTTGGAAGAGCTTCCCACTTAATCCAGGTGTAGGTATTCCTATATACTGTGACATGTGGTGCGCTGGTACTCCAAACGTAGCTAATGGCATAGTATATGTCGGCGGTGGCTCAATCTATGGTTTTGCAGTCTCCGATTATGACTACACTGGAAAGAACCAAACTCGACCCAATGGGTCTATGGGCGGTGGTATTCTGATGTTTGCTTTCGATGCAACAACTGGTCAAAGCATATGGAACCAATCATTAGCCGGAAACTCGCAAGCCTTCTTCATTCCAACATACTACGAAGGCACACTGTACATCTCTGAATTTATGCATGTGACTGCAATGAATGCGACGTATCCAACAAGTGGTTCAATTGCAATTGTTGGCTTTGGCGGTGACCGTCCAGGAAACCGTACTTGGAAACAATGGATTGGCTATCAGATACTTTCTTCAGCTCTATACGTTGACGACGTTCGCGGTCCCAAAGTCTACATCAGCAGCGATGTCGGCAGCGTTACTTGCATCGACGCTATAACCGGTCTAGCTTTGTCTTCGTATCAGACAAAATCAAACGTGGACTCATCACCCGCCGTTTGGGATGGCAAACTTTACGTTGGCTCCTCTGACGGGTGTGTATACTGCTTTGACGACTCCCCTGCTGTTGACTTCACGCTCTACGCAGAATCCAACAAAGGCGAAGAAATGTGGAACAACGAGACCCTTTCAATCCGCGGACAACTAACAGCAAATCCTATGCAGCTCACATGGAACAACGGTTCATACGTGTCTGTTGCCAGCGATATGCATCCTGGTCTTCCTGATGCAACAGTCGAACTATGTTTGACTGAACCTGACGGAAGTGAGGAGGCTCTAACGGCGACAACTGACAACACTGGCTACTTCAGCTTCTCTGTTAACCCAACTGACGTTGGAGTTTGGGGCTGGGTAGTTTACTACAATGGCGTAAACGCTACAGGTCTGACATATAACAAAGCCAACGGACAATGGAACGAACTGACCGTCTTGCTAGCTCCAACCGGGCAATCTCAAACGCCTCAAGCAACTGCAACGCCCCCAGCTACTACTGCAGCACCTGAAACAACTCCAACAACCGAACCAACTACCGATGATGGTCTGCCAATGGAATACATCTACGTTGCAATTGCTGTAATAGTAGTTGTCATCGTAGTCGTAGCAGCATACACATATACCAAACGGAAAACCTAACCGGTCTAAAAGGATAGCACAAACCTTCCTTTTCTTTTTTTTTAAAAAAAAAAATCAAAATCGATAGTGCCAAAAAGGCTGAGAGGGTTCCTGCGGGTACCTAGAGGCAAAACGGTCAGTAGATAACGAATAGTTTGTTTCCATTCTTTTACTTCACCGCAGAACCCCAGCAAACAAAAAGCGAAAAACTTATCCCTTCAAACAATATCCCACAACGCTTCGTTGACACTTGCGTTACAAAACACTTGCCAAGAAGTGGATGCATTGCAACTTTGCAGATAAAAAGGTAATAGGTTCCAACGGGTGGTGCAGATTAATTTTTATGTGTTTGGAGCGGTTGTTAGTTCGGTTACTTTTTTCACGGCGGCGATGGAAACTTCAAGCATGTCATCGGTGGGTTCCTTTGTAGTCAGCAGTTGGAAGCCCATTCCGGGTACGGTAAGAATTCTTGAGATGATGTTGTTGCGGTATTTGCCGCTGAGCCTTAAAAGCTCGTAGCTTATAGCTGCTATTACCGGGATCAACAGTATTCGGTAAGCGATTCTCCATGCAAACCCTGAATTGGGCATAAGCGTGGACATAATCGTGAACAGCACGATACTTATGGCTAGAACGATGAAGAGGAAGCTGGTTCCGCAACGTGGATGCAGCCTCGAATGTTTTTTAACATGTTCAACATCCATAGGTACACCTGCTTCGTAAGCGTTGATTGCCTTGTGTTCTGCTCCATGATACCTGAGGACCCGCCGGAACTCGCTCCATGATGCAATAATCGTCAGGTAAGCAACGAACATGCCTAACCGGATTAGCGCTTCGACAATGTTGAAGGCTAAGTCTGAAAGTTTGAACCATGTGGTCAAAAAGAAGGGTCCCAAAAAGAAAACTGCAGTTATCCCCGCAACACAAGCGATTATTATGGCTAGGTGCATGTAGCTAAGTGCTGTGCTTTCACTTTTGTTGTCCTCTTCATCGTCTTCAAGGGCAACGTTTGCTGAGAACATCAAACCTTTGAAGCCAAGGTAGAAGGATTCAAACAGCATAACGATTCCGCGAAGAAAAGGTAAGCCCAGAACTTTGTATCTATCTGCCAGAGGATTCAGCTGTTCCACACTGGTTACGATTTCCTTGCTAGGTTTCCTAACGCAAAGTACCATGTTTTTTCGGCTACGCATCATAACGCCTTCTATGAGTGCTTGTCCGCCGAACGCCAACGATGCCTCTTTCCCTTTTTGACCTGACAGTTTCTTCACCGACCTATTCCTGAATTTGAGGCTGTACTGAACCAATATACTGCGTGACCTCAATATTTAACGTATCCGTATTTTGGCTTAAAACTCCATTGTGAGTGAAAGAGTAGAAACCGTTTGTTGCGCGATACCTTGTCTGGCTGCAGCGTTGAAGTGTTTTCAAATGCACATAGCTTATATACAGTTACAGGGAAATGTCGTGCCCAAGGCGATGATTGTGGCTTACACTGAAGGGCTGAATGTTTTTCCTGAGAAATCCAAAAAGCTGCAGGAAATTTGCGCTTGCCTTACTGTTGAGAAGGTGCCATTCTTTTTTTCAAGGAATAACTGGCGTCGAAACAGCAGATACCGTTACTACGTTATTTGTTCACATTACACGCAGCCCTACAATTTTCCAGTTTTCCTCAACCCACCTCTTTCATCCGTTCAAGAGCAAACCATTATCTACGACGAGGACACGCGAGAAAGACTTGACATCCCCTACCGAGCACAGATTATGATTCGAATTAAGGGTCCACGGGTGGGCTCAGCAATTCAGGTTTTGATACGAGAGGGTCACACGGAGATTTCAGACATAAGGCAAGTGCAGATAGCCCGGCTGGTTCCGGATTTGCCCGTGATTACGCTGATTTGCTACTTAGACCCCGAAGATACCCGAAAAAACCTGCAGCCCCATGAGAAAAATCAGTAAACTACACGTGCAAACATGAATCGAACAAGCGTGAATTGAATATTTACCTCAGTAAAACCTTGCCCCTCAAACTTTAACCCTGCAACGTTGCTTTTTACTATTAACGAGATTTTTTCTCTAAAGACAATGTTCCTGAAGATTTATTGAATGATTCGTTAAGAAAGATACTAAAGTCACCCATTTAATAGAGCATCCTCACCGGCAGATGCAGTGAGGCGGGTAATGAAAGATATGCTAGAAGCTCTGAAAACGGTAGGACACCTGAAGTTTCAGCCAAAAAGAATTGTTTCTCTTTCTCCAAGTAACACGGAAATTTTGTTTGCCGCAGGAGCTGGAGAGAAGGTTGTCGGTGTCACAGATTACTGTAATTATCCGCTTATAATTAAGGACAAGCGTAAGGAAGAAAAAATAACTGCAGTGGGCGGTTACTGGGATCCCTCAATAGATGCAGTTGCCTCTTTGAAACCTGACCTTGTTTTAGTTACCACCGTTAAGTGTACTAAAAAAGAGAATAATTGCAGGGAAAAATGTACCCGTAGATGTGAACTTACAACAGAAGTCGCCAAACAACTTGGGAATATGGGTCTAACAGTGTTAACGTTATCTCCTCACAGTCTGAATGACGTTCTTGATGATGTCTTGTCGGTGGGGCGGATATGCGGAACCGATTCAGAGGCTGTAGCACTGGTAAAAAGCTTGAGAGAACGAATAGCCCGCGTAGTTACGGAATCAAAAAAACTACGCCATAAACCTCTGGTGTACTTTGAGAATTGGAATGACCCATACATGAGTGTAAGTTCCGGAACTTGGATAGGAAACCTGGTAGATTTGGCTGGTGGAACAAACATCTTTGGAGACGCCGCATCAGAGTGGCCAATAATCACTCCAGAAACAATCATTCAACGTAATCCCGACATAGTTGTGTTCCCTGTAATACCTGGGACTCCCCGATTTTGGGGGAGCTTTGAGGAAGTGAAGAAACGCCGCGGATGGGAAACAATAACTGCTGTCAAAAACAGTTGCCTCTTTGAGGTTGACCGAGACCTTATCTCAAGACCTGGACCTAGGCTTGTGGATGCTTTGGAGTTTCTTGCTTGTGTAATCAAGTCAAGCACCGTTTCATAACCGAATAAACACTTGGCTTTACAGTTTTTCAAGCATGTTTTCGCCTTCCAGCGGTGTCTGTGGTAGTGTACTGTTCTATTCTCATGGGGTTAATTCAATCTGTGTTTAATTTTAGTTAACTGAAGTTTTATATCTATATGGATGGATAATCTATCCAACGAAGGAGTGCTAAAAAATGCAGAAAAACATCGTTTATATCGGTGCAGTTTTGGCAATTGTCTCTTTAGTTGTTGCCACCTATGGATTTGTAGCTTTCCAAGGACAAATATCTGGTTTAGATAACTCTAACAGGACACTAGAGACTTCTGTTAATGACCTAAAAAGTACAGTAACTACTCTAGAAGGGCAAGTTACTGACTATCAAGCAGCAATTGCTGACTATCAAGCGACAATAACAGAATATCAAGAAACAATCGCTGAACAACAAGAAACAATCAAGGAATATCAGCAAGTCACGTTAGTTGATTCCATGGGTAACGTGGTAGTCTTAACTTCCCCTCCGGAACGAGTTGTCTCGTTAGCACCTAGTAACACGGAAATTCTGTTTGCGATCGGAGCGGGCGACACTGTTGTTGGTGTCACCGATTTTTGTGACTACCCCTACAACTTTACTGCATGGATTGAAGCTGGAAACATGACCAGTATAGGTAGCTATTATGGTCCTTCAGTAGAGCCTATTGTTGCGCTAGAACCTGATTTAGTTCTCGCAAGTTCAGGAAGTTTAGATGCTGCAGCAAATCTCCAAAGCTTAGGATACAACGTTCTAGTTGTAGAAGCGAAGACTATCGATGGCGTTCTTCAAGACATCTTGATGGTGGGCAGGGCAACTGGACATGAAATTGACGCAGGAACCCTAGTAGGTTCGATGAGAGCAGCAATTAATGCCGTAGCTGATGAAACAGCAAACGTAGAGACAATCCCGAAGGTTTACCATGAAGTCTGGAATGAACCTTTGATGAGTGCAGGTCCCGGAACATTTATTGATGAACTGATAACTTTAGCAGGCGGAGAAAACATTTTCAACGACGCAACAACAAGTTGGCCCACTGTGAGTTCTGAAGCAATCATACAGAAAAACCCTGATGTAATGATTTATCCTGACATGTACATGGGTGTACAGAACTTCTATGAAACCATAGAAGTAGTGAAAACGCGTTCTGGTTGGGATGTCATAAATGCAGTGCAAAATGATGCTCTCTACGAGATTGATGCAGACATAATCTCTAGGTCAGGACCACGACTCGTTGATGCTCTAGAAACCCTAGCTCAGTTAATTCATCCTGAGATCTTTGGGTAACTTCATCACGCCCCTTTTTTTTCCTTTAATTATGGTGCGTTTTGTGAACTACAATGAAGGCTGACACAGAAAAAAAGCATTTAAAACGTATTTCACATTGGAAGCTCTACTTAGTTATACTTTTATTCGGCTTTATCGCTGTTCTTTTTTTATCACTTAACCTCGGTTATGCCCCTATACCTTACAACGATATTTTACGGATATTAACAAAGCAAGTGCCTTTGCTAAACTCGTTTGTAGAAACAACAGACATAACGCGTACAGCTGAAGTGATAATCCTGCAGATTAGGCTACCGCGAGTTTTATGCGGAGCCTTGGTTGGGGCAGCTTTAGCAACAGCAGGCGTGACGTACCAAGGAATATTCAGAAATCCAATGGCGGACCCCTATGTTATTGGTGCCTCAACAGGTGCCACAGTAGGTTCCGCATTAGTATTGGTTTTAGGCGTTGGCGTTTCCATTTTAGGAGTGCATACACTTCAAATTTTTGCCTTCGTTGGTTCATTAACAACGGTGCTCTTAGTTTACGGTATATCCCGAGTAGGCTCAAGGGTTCCAGTTACAACTTTACTTCTTGTTGGAATAGCAATGAGCTTATTCCAAACTGCTATAGTCACCTACCTAAAAACAGTCGCCAGCGACAAAATCCTCCACGGATTAACTTTCTGGATAATCGGCAGCCTTGCACCCACCGAAAGCTGGGATAGAGTTTGGGCTGTTCTTCCCTTCGTTATCGTCGGAATATGCATTTCCTATTTCTATTCCCGTAACCTGAACATCCTTGCATTAGGCGAAGACCAAGCCCAACACTTAGGTGTAGAAATAGAAAAAGTAAAATTAATACTAATTGTCAGCGGCGCCTTCCTTACCGCAGCCGCAGTTTCCATCAGCGGCTTAATAGGCTTCGTCGGTTTGATTATTCCTCACTTAACACGAGTCTTAATAGGTCCTGACCACAGAATTCTACTACCAGTTTCAGCCATTGTAGGTGCCTCTTTCCTCATGTTTTGTGATGCGCTGTCCCGGGTTGTAATGGGTTCAGGCGAAGCTCCTGTAGGCATAATTACAGCGCTCTCGGGCGCACCGTTCTTCATATATTTACTTCGCAGAAAAAAGAAAGGATACAACGTTTAGGCGAAAAAAAATGGTTAACTTGAACATCAACGGCATCGACTGCTCCTACGGGTCCACAAAGATTCTGGACGACGTCCAGTTCGCAGTAAAAAGCGGCGAGTTTTGGGGAATCCTTGGACCCAACGGCTCAGGAAAGTCTACTTTAATCAAGAGTATCAGTCGAGTACTTAAACCAACTAAAGGAACAATATTCATCGATGAAGCTGACATATACAAACTTAAAACGTTGGATGTTGCCCGGCGCCTTGCAGTTGTTCCTCAGGACTCACCGATAACATTTGACTTTACTGCCCTAGAAATAGTCCTTATGGGTCGAAATCCCCACATGTCCCAGTTCGGTATGGAGAAAAAAGAAGACTTAGATATAGCAAAGAACGCCATGGACCTCACGGATACGTGGCAATTCGCCGACCGCTCAATTACCGAGCTTAGCGGTGGCGAAAGGCAACGTGTGATTATTGCACGTGCCCTCACACAGGAGCCTCAAATCCTTTTGCTGGATGAGCCAACAAACCACTTAGATATATGTAATCAACTGGAAATTATGGACCTTCTTACGCTTCTATGCAAAACAAAGAAGCTGCTGATTGTCGGTGTTTTCCATGACTTTAATCTTGCCGCCCGCTACTGTGACTCCTTGATTCTTTTGATGAATGGAAAAATCGTTGCAGTAGGCGAATCAAGCAGAACGCTTACCAAAGAAAACGTGAAAAAGGTCTTCCGAGTTGACGCCATTGTAAAAACGCATCCTGTTACTGGCGCCTTGCACGTTACCCCTCTTTCCAAACCCCAAAATCAGCCGCCAAAAAACCTCACCGTTCACATGGTCTCTGGAGGTGGTACTGGCAGCACTTTGATGAAGATTCTGACCGATGAAGGCTACACCGTAACGGCGGGGGTTCTTCACCTGTTAGATACAGATTACGAAACCGCCCAATTGCTCAAAATTCAAGCAGTCACAGAAGCGTCTTTTTCTCCGATAACTGATGAATCCCACCAAGCTAACTTGGAGTTGATACGTAAGTCTGATTTTTTGGTTATAGCCTCAACTCAATTTGGTGAGGGTAATCTGCGAAACTTAGAAGCTGCAGAAAAAGCCCAAGAAACAGGGATACCCATCATAAATTTAGAGGAAACCCCCATCGCAGAGCGCGACTTCAGCATGGGCAAAGCCTCCACTTACCTTACAAAACTGAAAAACCACGGCGCCATAACAGTAAAAAACACAAATGAACTTCTTCAGCTGCTCAACTCATTAGAAGAAACCTTACAACAACAGAAAAAGCAATCTGCGGATAAAACTACCCCAAACGCTTTTCACCCCCTAAAAAGCCGCTAACCCTATAGGCATAAGCAAAACGCTACGTGACTGTTGACTAACGAAGAACAGAGCGTCCAAATTGAAATCGTTCAGCCTTCCCCCTTGTCCAGACAACGATGATTTTCTTCTTTTGAATGCTACTATAACTACTCGTGCATCCTTGCGTGAATGAGTGCCGCCTTTTTACATGAAAAGATACCGCTTCATGAACCAACCATTGAATAGGCAAACAAACCCGCAGCTGTCCAAAAGAAATCCCTGCCAACTTTTTATCCACATCTCCTTTAACTTTTGGTAATTTCAGTCTGCCCGCTTTGAAGTTGCGTAAAACTTAAAAGCCGTATCAAGGCAAAACAAACGGCGGAGACATGTTTATGGGTGCTCCCAGCGGAAGTAGCCAAAATAGCCGTTTGATTTTGGTAGCGTTAACCTTCGGCGTCGTGTTGGCGGCTTTTCTTCTGAGTAGCACTATGACTTCGATACCCTACATCTGGGTAGGGGTAGACACAAACAACCCCCTCAACCCTACTCCTGGGAACTGCTCACCGTTGCCAAATAATGGCACATCCGAACCAAACTCGTCTCCCAACGGGGCTATTCCAAGTTCTACACCAATCGAGAAAAAGGACTGCTTCATCAATTCCCAAGGAGGAGACTGCGGGAAAGAACCTGTGCTGGAAATCTACGGGAAAACAGAAACGACCTACATCAGAAGCGCAGTTGCGGCTCAATACAACGGGGGCATGTGGTCTCTTGGGCCTGACTTCACAGTAGTACCATACAAGGGAGATCTTATCCCCCAAGAAATGAACTTGTTTTCAAAGAGAACAGAATCATCTATAATAATTCACGTTGTGAACCCATGTAGCGGCTTTGTTCCAACACTTTACTACACCAACAGGCTGGAGTTCACGCAAAACGTTCAGGCAACATATTATCCACAGCAGCATCTCTTCTACACTTCTGACAAATTCTCACAGCCTTACTACGAAGAATTCACAAACTACCAATTCAGCCTAAACACACTTCAAAACGCCCACGTCACTTCAGGGTCTCAATCATCTCAATATTTACAGGTACCTGAAAATCTTAGACAAAGCCTCCAAGAAATACTGAACGCGATCAATATTCCCCCAGAAGCATCCGACTATCAGAAAATCACCGCAATCCAACAATATCTATTCACAAACTACACATATGACCTAAATTACTCACGTGCTCCTCCAGGCAAAGAACCCGTGCTTTGGTTCTTATTTGAGGCGAAAAGGGGGGTCTGCGCAAACTTCAACTCTGCTTTTACTCTTCTTCTAAGAACGGAAGGTATACCATCCAGAATGGTCTCAGGCTTCTTGATTAACGGAGGTCTCGATTACCAACTAGTACGAGCAAATCAGGGTCATGCATGGGCAGAAGTACTGTTCAATGAAATTGGCTGGATAGAGTTTGATGCAACAGGATCTGACGGGTCTACCCCCGAACCATTACCTATCCCTTCAGTTTCAACTGAAACAAAAATAACCAATCTTTCCTCGTTAGCTACAAAAGGACAAAACTTCACGGTACAAGGAACCGTGACCGATGCAAACGGAAACCCCGTCAGCGGACTTAAAGTAACGGTTACATTGAAAGAAAACAAAAACGACGAAGGCGGTATAATCTGCGGATACACCGAAGTCACAAATGGCTTCTTCAAAGTCCAGGGCGCAATTCTCTACAGTACACCCGTTGGAGACTATAACGTAATAGCAACCACCATCGGCAATGACCTGTATTATGGATCAGAAAGCGATCCCATAATGAGAGTAAAAGCCCAGACCCAACTCAACACCACAAGCACTATAAACGTCACCCAATCCCAACCGTTTGCCATTGTAGCTCAACTCACCGAAAACACAACCGAAACACCCATACAAAACGCCCAAATCCAACTAACCTACAACATACAAGGGAAAACAAAAACCGTAACCGCAACAACAAACCAAACAGGGTACGCAACCCTACAATGTACCCCCATATCTGAATTAGCTGGCGACGTAGCTTTTTCCCTCCAATTCTCAGAAACAAACTACTACCTGCCAACACAAGCCGACGGACAAATTGAAGTCAAACAGGTACTGCCTGACGTAATGCCCTCTTCATCACCAACGGATCTGCCACCAGACGACAACAAAGAAAAGGAATCACCCCTTCTGCTAATCCTCATAGTTGCTGCATCATCAGCCTCAGTGACCGTCGTTGGCGCAGCTTTTTATCTACGTGGAAGAAAAAACCATCTTGCACCTAAGACTGAACCAGTCGCCTCCGAAGAGAAACCCCAAATCAAACCTGTAACCCCAACGTCGCCAAGCGGCGTAATGTTAGAGATAAACTTTCCCCAGATAAACAAGCCCTTCCCAAACGTTTGGGGCGTAAACGAACCGTTAAAAATCGAATTCGAACTAAAGAAACACAATGAACCCCTAAAAGGCGCCGTCAGCATCCAATTTGACAACCAAAAAACCCAAACCCTCAACATTGGAGAAACCGGCGTAGCCACACTCGAAATTCAATACTCCAACAAAGGAACGCACACGATAACGGCCGAGTTTTTCGAAAAATCTAAAAAGCCACTCTGCACCGCCGTAAAGATTCTCAGAGTGGTCAACTACACCGAGGAAGTTGTTAACATGTTCAAAGAAGACTTCCACTTCCAAAAAGACAAAGGAACTCCCATCGATCAAGAGACCACACCCAGAGAATTCCAAAATGCAGTTCTTAAGTACTCCCGTCTTGCAGATAAAAAATCCCTTGAGAACTTCGTCTCACTGTTCGAAATAGCCAACTACAGTCTCTCAACCCTAAACCGCCCAGAATATGAAGAAATGTACCTCTCTGACATTTCCATCAGGGGCGCATCAAACAAAAATCCCGATTCAGGTGTCTAAATGGACAAAGAAACAACACAAAAAGTAGCCCTAATAATCGCCGCCTACCTTTCCATAGCAATTATTCTAATTGTCCTCTTTGAATTCAACTTGATGCCAACAAGCTCAAATGATAACCTGCAGTTTGTCTTCACAACTCTAAACAGTGGTCTTCCCTTCATTTTAGCCACAGTATCATCCTTAGCAGCTGCAAGCATCTTCAAGACACTTTTCAAAGGTACCTTGGTTTCAGCCATAATAGGATTGCTGCTCGGATTTGCCCTTGCGTTTGGCGCATTCTTTGTAGTTACCAGCGAACTCATAACATCCCAAATTCAGATTTTAGGTATCTACATTTTTCTAATGATTATAGCTGCATCTGGATACTACACTCTAGAAAAGATCCTCTTGGAATACAAACAAATCTCTTTGTTTGCCCTCGTAAAATTTTTTATGGTTATAGGGATAGGCGTCATTTTCAGATTCGCCGCCCTAGACTACTTCCCAACAGACCTTACCGTAGAAATCGACATTTTCACCTGCGGCTTCTTTTTCGCTGCAGCAACCGCATTGTTCTATCCATTTAGCTACGCCAAAAAAGCAGCCCTCAAAAAGATAGGAGACTGGATCGGGACTCGCAGCCTACAAAAATTTATCATTGGTTCAGTTGCAGCCGCCTATCTGTTTCTGCTCAGACCCGCATTCTTCGGAATGAACCCCAACTTTACACTTATCGGCGAATGGGGATTCGTTGGAGTACTTGCCTCAGCTGGCTATTTCAAAATGAGGTCAAACCTCAATCAAATTTCAGCCCCAATGGTTCTAGAGAACTGGGGGAAACACAAACAAGAGCTCAACTTCAAAACCACAGAGGAATTTGAAAAACTTTCCCAAAACGTAGACTTGTTTTTGCAGCAGGGCAAAAAGAACGGCGTCCTCCTTTTCCTATTTAACTTTCTAAACGACCGTGACGTCTCAGAATACCTCATCGAGACCGCCCTAAATGACCTCATAAACTACCAAGACCCCCCAAAAGCAAGACTAATCTTTTCATGGGAAGCTGGCTTCGCTCAAGAAGAACGGCTCCAAAAAAGAAAACAAGTGTTAGAAAAAACCATCCAAAACCTAAATACTGACATATTTAGAAAAAACTGGTGAGACAAAAAAATGGATTTCAAAGAAATGAAAAAAAACTGCGACAAAATCCTTGAAAGTGTGGACAAAGTGTTCGTAGGAGAAGAACTCCTCCTAAGAAAACTCCTATGCGCCGGATTATCAAACAGCCACGTGTTGTTCGAAGACAATCCTGGTCTAGGAAAAACCCTGTTGACAAAAACCTTTGCCAAATCTATAGGCTGCAACTGGGGTCGAATACAGTTTACACCCGACCTTCTGCCCTCAGATATTATTGGAACACGGGTCTGGAGACACGAAAACTCTGCCTTCGCCCTAGAAAAAGGACCTATATTCACTAATGTGTTGCTAGCAGACGAAATTAACCGCTCCCCACCTAAAACTCAATCCGCACTACTAGAAGCTATGGAAGAGCAGCAAGTGACCATCGAAGGAGCCACACACAAACTTGTTCCACCCTTTTTTGTTATTGCAACTCAAAACCCAATAGAACTAGAAGGCACATACCCTCTTCCCGAAGCGCAAATTGACAGATTCGCCATCAAACTAAGCACCGGTTACGTAAGTACCATAGAAGAAGAATGCAAAATCCTAAAACGACGAATCGATTGGAAAAAAGATGACCCAACAGACGAAATATCTCCAACAATAGACCAAGCAACCTTCAAAGAAATGCAGGAAACATGTGAAAACAACGTGTACTTTGACCAAAAAATCATCGAATATGTTCTAAAAATAGTCCGCAAAACACGAGAGCACTTCCAAATTGAGATTGGCTCAAGCCCGAGAGGCGGTCTATCAATGCTAAAAGTCGCAAGAGCCATAGCCGCATCCTATGGACGCGACTTCGTAACCCCCGATGACGTGAAACTTCTCGCAAAGGATGTGCTGTCCCACAGAATAATCCTCAAAGTGGAACAAACACTGGAAGGCGTTAACCCTCGCGACATAATTGACGAAATAGTTGAAGGAGTGGAAGTGCCCAAAGACTGGACACGAGGAACTTAGCTAATGGCTTCTGGGTTGCTACAATCTGCTTTCTTAGCAATCATAACAAGTTTCCTCCTACTGCTCATAAACACTCCTCTAGTCATGGCATTAACGATAGCCATAATTATATTCATAATCGGATACGCCTTTAACCGAAAAGAAAAATGCGCCCGCTGTGGAAAACCCCTGAGCTTCAAAGAAAAAAATTTCTACGACACGATAAGCATCAACATTAAACACCCAGACAACCCCTACGAAAAAAGAAAACTATGCAGCAACTGCTACGAATTCATCTACAATCAACCAACCAAAATACCCAAAAAAGAAAATCAACAGAAAAAACCCCGAGAGATAACCTGGCTAGCAACAAACGACATCGAAACCAACTGCCCCAAATGCGGAAAAACCTTTCCCTCAGAACAAAAAATGCTTCAACACTACGAAGCGGTACACGAAAACCTGCCCCGATTTATAACAGCAGATCAAAGACTGCAGCAATCTGAAAGCCAAGGAGAACAAAATTTCGAAATCCGAAGAAGCATGTACACTGATTTCTTAAACCAACGAACAACAAATCTGCGAGCTACCATAACAAAAACGCCAATAAGTTACCTGTCTTTGTTTGCAGTGATGCTTTTATCAAGTATCCTTTTCGCAAACCCCATTTTCCTATACGTCGGACTGATTCCACTATTCTTCGTGGCACTAGGCTTAGTCTTCAACCAACCCAAACTGACACAATTCAAACGTCGAGAAATCAAAACTACCTGCATCGTCGGCGAAGACATCGAAGTAACAACCGACGTAACAATCAACGGAGGCTTAGGACTGCTAATTGCCCGCGACGTAATTCCCGAACACTTCGAACTCGTAGAAGGCAACAACCTTAAAATAATCTGGAAAGGCTTCAAAGATAAAAAAGATACAATAAGCTTCAAAGTTAGGTGTACCAAACGCGGTATCTACGCCTTTGACAGAATCGAATGGGAATTCAGACACGCACTAGGACTAAGACAAACACTATGCGGACAATTTACACAAAAGCAAGCCTTCACCGTACAGCTAAGATCGCTTCCACTCAGAAAAATCAGAAACACAAAAGCACTCTCCAAATTGCCCCTTCCACTAGGCGCTCAAAGTCGACTGGGAATTGTCACAACCGACTTCAAAGAAATCCGAGAATACAGCACAGGAGACCCCTACAAGAACATCAACTGGAAAGTAACCGCCAGATTATCCAGCGGTTTCTTAAATAAACCATTCATCAACGAATTCGAAAAAGAGGGAAAGAAATTCGTCTGGATATTCATAGACGGATCATACTCCATGGGCTCACACGGCACGACAATCAGCAACGCCTTTGAAAACGCCATCATTGCAGCAAACGACCTTTCACAGTACTACCTTGAACGAGACTGCTTTGTCGGAGTCTACGCATACAACAAACGTCACACAATGGTTTACCCAGACATCGGCAGAAGACAAAGATTCAAGATTTCACGAGAGCTTCTTCGCATGGAAATGGGCAGACCGGAACCGCTCCGAGAAGCAATACAAAGATGCAGACGATTTCTTATAGGAAACAGCCCTCTCAGCATAATAATCACCGCATTAACCGAAGACAAAACATCCGACTTGATCGAAGACATCAAGGAACTCGCTAAATACAGCAGAAGAAGAACAACGCTATCTGTGCTAGTTATAAACGTCGAAAGCTACTATTTTGCCGCAAAAACAGAAGAAGAAAAAATAAGCGCTAAGATCCTTCAAGCCAAAGGCTACCCGTTGAAATCCAGACTCCGCCAAGCAGGCGCCACAGTAGTAGACTGGAATCCAACCGCGCAACCGCTCAGCCACATGTTACTGCGAGAGGTGAAACGGAGATGAATAGCCAAACCACCGTGTACATAGCGCAGTTTGTAACTTTAGTTATTCTTGCAGTAGTCACCTTTGCCCGTTTTGTCCAGACAGAAGCCTGCCGCTTGGCTACTTCAACTACACTGCAGTTGTTGCACCTTATACTACCCTCCGTGTCAAGTCTTGACCAACTTATCCAAACTCTGATGTTTGGTATCTTCGTTGCCCTGGTGGCGTTAACTTTCCTTCTCGGAGGCAAACATAAAATTACCCTCCTGGCAATCTTTATTTCTGCAACGCTAATTTTTTCAGTGCTGCCGTTATCCTCGGCAGTTTGGTTTCCAGTTTTCAGAGCGAACACCGCGACTTACAGCAACTTCAACTTCACCGTCATCACCGCAATGGTAGCTGTCTTATGCCTCATCTTTTTGAGCTACACAACAAAAATCTTAGAAAACCGTAAAGAACTGCTGTCAAGAGGCGCTACCAAACAGGAAATCGACATGGCTCAGACCCGCATTTTCTCTTTTGCACTCTCAGTTACAATAGGGGCTATGCTTCTTTCAGTGGCCGCTGTTACAGTATTCATCTTTTGGGGGTCACTCGCAATCGGTTTCATCAGGAACAACCCCTGTTTGATGCTTGTTTTCGGAGGCGGAAGCGTCACAGCAACCGCCCTCATATTCTACTACTACATAAGATACAGCGACAAATAATGGGTGTAGCTGACAAGCTACAGAGCAGCATTTCTAGCGTTGGGATAGCGAAAAACTGCTCAAAACAAGCCCCTATTTCTGGGGTTTGTATGGTGCTGCGGGCTAGCTTAACGCCGTCGTTTAAACCGTCGTTTCACAATTCCCAGTTTTATGTTCATTGTTGCTGCCTTCTACTTTCTGTGTTTAGGTATTTTTGTATTGTGGAATTAAACTTGAAGTAGAGGGTATGCAAAAAGATTGCTGATTGTTTTGCTGAGGCTCTTTTTGGAAAAATCGGCAAGAGTCACCGAGCAGGATTAAATTAGCACCTGAAAAGGGATAAACGGACGTTAGTAGCGATCAACATTGGACACTTGATGGTTTTATGGTCTTTTGTATTCTGGGTTTGGGACGTCTGCGCCGCATTTTGGGCATTTGTAGCTGTGGATTTTCCTTCTGCAGCCTTGGCATCTGCTCTGTTCAACTGTGCTGCCGCAGTTTGGACAGGTAAAATTAGATGTTGTCATGGCCAAACATCACCTCCTTTGTTTTCCCTTGCTTGGAAACGTTACCGTGACTTCACCCTCGAAAGAAGGCAGAGTTGAATAACCGGAATTGGTACTCGCCTTTTTAGTGGGACAACCGTTTGCGATGTTTCGTTCATTTTTATCAGACCAAGAATAGTCGAAGGTAACGACGTACGGTTTTTCATTAACAGGGGGTTCTTGGCCTTTGAGCAGAATTGGTGTTGGGGGAAATTCTATTTGGAGCATATTACGTTTCTCCATCAAACCAGTCCAGATTATTTAGTTTAAGGACAACGAGGTGTTTATGAAATATGCCACCCGACAGAAACAGTAGTGCTCTTCAGATTCTTGGCACCTTAACTAGAAAAGAGCTTACTAATCTGAAGTGAACACAAGCCTTCAAAGATTAGTTCTCCAACCTATGTCTCTTTTGTCTGTACTATACCCCGCTTCAAAGCAAGAAAAACGAAGAACTGGGTAAAAGCAGCTACCATTGCAACTTCTACTCCAGATATGCAGCTCAATCCCGCCACAGTTCCGCCGCCCAATGTACTAAAAAAGGTTAGCCCACTCGTGATGACCGCATCAATAAGGGCGTTTCCCCAATCAAATTTTCTGGTAACAGCACCGTTTGCATTGTCGGCGCAAGAAACAACAAATCCCTTAACTGTTAAAGTAGGGCTTCTTAACTTTATCCCCTTTAGGCATTCTGGTTTTTTTATAGTTAGCATTTTGCTTCAGAGGACATTTGCTTGATGCCTTTAATAGGGTGAACGGGATATTTCCGAAATTAAACTTTTAAGGAGAAACTTTCCATCCTCCCTTTAAGTTAGTTTAACGTTTTTCGTTCAACATAGCAGTGTGATGCCAAAAAATTGGCAGTAATAAGCGGCGGCTTACGGCTTACCTTCTTTTTCCTTACCCAAGAGTTTCAGAGCTTGAAGCAAGGTTGTGGTTTTGGGGTTTTCTCTGTTCAGCCTTATTGTTCTAACGACGCTATGTTTAACCGGTTTAGAGCAGTCGTTAATGATTATGCCCTCTGCCTCCAAGATGGCCAAGTTCCTGTTAACTTCGTTATAAGGACTGCCGACTTTATGCACAAGCTGCATCATACGCAGTATCCCTCTAGACTCGGAAAGAGCCTCCAGTATCCTTTGTCTTATAGAAGAAGCAAGTAACCGTTTTAGATCCAAACAGCCGGTCGCCTTCCTACTTGTTTATTTGAAGAAGACATCATCTCTAACGTTCTTGCTGATTTGGATGAACTGTCTCTTACTGCAAAAAGATAAAATTCGCGCAAGCAACATATCATCTGCCCTGTCAAAAGCTCTCCTAAAACCGAGCCTTCCAGTGGCTATTCTAACCTCCACTTTGCCGTCACAGTCTAAAATCTGGTAAAAACCCAACTTTTCCCCCGTATATTCTTCGAGGGCTTCCCACTCTTCAACAAGATTAACCAAATGAGTCACCGTGAAGGTCTCGGAGGCTCAGCATAAAAACTATCCATTAAAACAAAGAGATCATCTCGTTAAAGGCTTCCATAACGAGACGTATCTCCTATGGATACGCCGAAAGGACTTCACTTAGTTTTTGAAGCTGCTCGTCGGGGGCTGTTTGTAGAAACTCATTTAGGTTCTTCTTGTTCAATTCCATCGCAGCGATTGCTCTGATTGTTAGCTTGTATACTGGAGATAGAAAGTGCGCTTTCGCTGGTTTTACACGATCTATCTTAAGCCAATACTGCTCGTGGAGAGCTTTTATTCGGCGGTCGACGTTTTGCCTCTTTATATGCCTGAAGCCCTTGACTTTTCTAATCTCAAGGTACATTTCGTAGCTAGTCAAGAGTTGTTTTGTGCATAGAATCAGAAATATGACGCGGTTTAACCGAGCTTCTCGACCACTAAAAACCCGAAGTAAAGTGCCTTTGCTCTTATTTCGCGCCAAAGTTTTTCCGTTTCCCTCCGGTAAGTGAAATTTAAATTAGGCTCTACAGGTTACTTATTACTTTAATCATCAGCACAATCGTAGTTTGTATCGAGGCAAAATTATTCTGAGTGGAGAAATCCATTGGGAAAATTACTTGAGACATTGAATGTTTACAAAATTGACAGATTTATGTGAATCGGTATTGCTGGCCGATGGCTTCTTCGTGTATTTTGAATAGTTTTTTCGAGGCAGGTTTCTATATGCAGAAAGTTTTTTCGAGGCCCATTTTTTCAGGGAATGTGTAAAAATTCGTTTTTCAAATTATGTTGCGGGGGCACACTTCATGGAATAAGGTATCGTATCCTATTAGGGGTGTTTTTATGCGTTAGCTTTTTTCGGGTTCTTTCTCGTAAGTGATATGTTTACACTTTCTTGCTCACTATTTTCCGTGAAGGTGACGTACACATTATCGAAGTTCTTAGATATGTGAGGTTCAATTTTTACGTTCAGCTTACTTGGGAACTCTAACAAATACCGATTGTACGTGTACTCTTTGTTTCTTTTATATCTCTTTTTCACTATTCGCCTTTGAAACTTAACCAAGTTTTAAGCCTCCGATGGTAAAGATTGTGCATTGCTTAATGCCTGAAGGTACTCTAAGCTTTTAGATTAGATACATTCTCAATCGTAGCTTTTCGGAATTAGTTTTGAAGGTAAGCAAACATGCGGCAGTGTCGGGGTAACCTCAAATGTTTCTGATAATCGACAAGGAATGCGGTTGGAACGTTATGAACCTGGGATCCACCAGTTGGCTACTTTTAGGAGCGATTACACTCTTTCTTTTCATAGTAAATTACTCAGGGTCGTGGAATTATTAAAAAGAACCTTAAAAAGAAGATGTTGAACCGACACTCCACAACAGGAGAGAGTGTAATTAAAGTGAAACCTGATTCTGTTAAATTCTTGACCTGACTTAGAAACGGACATCGGGGAAGCTATAAACAGAAAATAGTTTTAAAGGGGGTTTTTGCCCCTTTCATAGTAACCTGTTATTCTTTTCAGAAGTTTGAGTCTTCTCTAAATGATTTCAGTGGTGTTACTAGTATGTAGGCTGCTTGTTTGTCTGTTGCTTGGTCCAAAACGTCGTCCATGTTGCATACGTCAATAAGGCTGGATAGATGGTTTTTCATACGTAACTCGTAGACTTGGAGACGTGACTCTTCTTGGGTTGCAGGAATCTGTCCGATGTTAGCATGCCTCCCGTAAACAACGAAAGTCTCTTAGTTAACCTTGCATAATACAAGCTCCTCTAACCCCTTCTGCCTACTGACCCTCCTAAACAGTTGTTTAATGTCACTCATTTGGTTTAACATCAATTGTACAACAAAGTACAACAAAGATACTAAACATCAGGAAAATCAAGGCTTCAACCATTAACTATGTTTCAATTCGTTCCAAGCCTTATGCTTCCTTTTTGGCAGCTTGGTGTCGACACGACAAATTCTACATTTGCATTTTGCAGATTGTACGCCTTTTACTTTGACATTTTCTATTAATGTGCAGTTTATTTCTTTTTCAGCGCGAAAATTCTCAGGTTAAGTCCATTTTCCAGCGTGCACTGCGGTGTCCCTCATCGAAGTTGTTTTGCCTTTACATTTTGGCCAGTCAAATTCATGAGGTCGTTAGGTCTTTTCGAGTCCGTGTTCTGTTGACAACCCTTTCCAAGCAAGCATTGTGACAATACGCTACACAACCCTTTATGGTTGCAAAAGTTTTGCAGACAAAATGCGGTGCACTAAAATAGCCTTGCACCATAACTTTGGCTCCTGTTGTGTTGCTTTGCTTTTGCTGTAGCTTTTCCTAGATGTGCTATCTTGTAAAGATACTCATGGTTATGATGGTGATGAGGGCATCTCTTTCAGAATGTTCACAAATCATTTCTAAGTCGTCATGGTTTTGTCTGTTGAAGCAATTTCATTCCTTCAACGCTAAGAACCGCCATGCCAACGACTTTGTTGATAAAAAGCGCTTCAGCATAGTTGCTTTCCCAAAACCACTCGCAAGGATGTTTCATCAAGCATCTGACCTTAAATTCTGCAGCACTCATCGAACCGTCGTTCATTATTAAAGTATTAAAATTAACACCATTTTTCTTAAGCCACTCCACTTGTTTCATTAGCGTATTTTTTGTGTCTGTTTGTTATGATAAAATCAATTTTAAATTTCGGTATCATAAATGGCTCAGCGGTTTGAAGAAATGTCTCATAAGTTCTATACCTTGCAGGATCCCAATCATGACATAAAACGCCGTCCATGTCCACCCCAAGAGTGCCGTATTTTCTATGAAGCAAATTCCATTCTTCCCTATTTAAGTGGTTGTCGTCTAGATAATCATAATACCTGTCAACTGCTTCGACAGCGTTTTTGTAAATATACAAAGACGCTCTCTTGATTTCTAAAGTTGGGAAAACAGTTTTGATTTTATAGAAGTTCTGTTTCATCTGCCCATCTATTCGGCCAACGCCATCATCCACCAGAAGAATCTTATGTATATCAGTGGGTTTCTTAAGTACGCACGTGAACCAAATTTCATTTCTAACAAAATCGTCTGGTGTGGATAACGGAACACCTAGTTTTGTTGCTATATACGATGCTACAAACATACCACTTCTGGGTATTCCTACTATGACATCGTATCTTTCGGGAAACGTCTTTACCCACTCATCCAAATCTCGCATAGCGTCTTGAAAAGATCTGAAAGCTTGAATACACATCATCGGATATTTCATCACCTACAGCTTGACCGGTTGGCATTACTTTTAGGAATACATTTGACTACGTCGTAAACCTCAGGTTGTTGCTGCTTTAGTGCACCGATTGTGAGTTCAAGTCCTTCTTCCAGTTCGTATTCAGGTTTCCACCCTAGAAGTTGTCTTGCCTTCGCATTAGCTCCTGTAAGATTCATTATGTCATTTGGTCTTTTCGGAAGTGTGTTCCAGTTGATTGTTCCTTTCCAGTTGAGTATTTCTGCGCTGAGTTGGGCGACTTTTGGAATTGCCCAGCCCTTTCCAGTGCAGAAATTGATAGTTTCTCCTATGCATTGTTGAGGTTGTTCAAAGCAAGCGAGATATGCGTTAACATGGTCAGATACGTACATGAGATCACGGATGGGGTCTTCCATTCCAAGATTAACGGTGTCGCCGTTGAGCATCTGCCATATTACACTTTCCACCAGGAAATGCGTGTCGTTTGTTCTTCCGTAAGTATTGAAGGGACGAAGTACAGTCACAGGGAATTCATATGTTTCATGTAGGTACTTCAGATACATGTCCGCAGCAACTTTGCTTGCGCTATAAGGACTATTGGGAAAAAGTGACGCGTGTTCTGCTATCGGGAAAACAGTTTGGTTGCCATACTCCTCGCTGGTACCCGCGAAGAGAAAGTGCTTCAAGTAGGCTTCACGCATGCAGGTTTCAGCCAGATTGACTGTTGCGAGATAATTTGTTTCTAACACTTCTCTTGGGTGATCATAGCTGTATGCTACAGGACTCAAGGCCGCAACGTGAAAAACCACCTCCGGCTTTATGGTCCTGATGATCTGTTGAATGGCAAAATGGTCATTTAGATCTGCAAACACGGTTTTAATTGAGTGTTTATTGTAGATTGTTTTTCCGGCAACATAACGTTCCAGACAGTAGACATTCTGTCCTTTTGCTTCCAAGGCCGTTGCGAGCCGGCTCCCTATGAAGCCACTTGTGCCCGTTACAAGACAAGTTTTTCTTTCCATTTTCAACCCAGCTTTTGTCAATATACGATACTATTGGACGGACAGTTTTACAGAAGACGAGAGATTTCCGAAATAGCTGTTCAATTATTGTGTAATATTATGACGTAACTGCGACAATCATGGTGGAATAAAGTTAAAAACAAAGCTTTTGTGGGGATAAAAAAATTGAAAAATTGCCATGAATTTCTTAGTTAAAGTGAACTTACTTCATAAAAACTGAGCGTTGATTCAAAAAATCATAGGGCGCAGCCCTCTCAGCAGAACCATGAAAAAGCCTTTTTGATCCACTCTTAACTTTGAAGCTGCTGGAAGAACAATCGAGTTTTTTGACTTTGAAGCCTGTTAGGTAAGTGTACTGTTTCTGGCGGTGTTTCTTTTGGATGCTATTTTTTTCTACTTTGAGGCGGGCTGGCTTCGGTGTTGGTGGACCAAAGTGGCTTCTGCAAAAATGTTTTTCATGACCGAAAGAAGTTCATAACTATCAACTTCTGTGTCGTTTTATGGTGGCTGCCATTTTATCCAGCAAGGGAACCCACTGGTTCTTAACTACGCTATCCCAACTATACTGCGATACGAACTTTATTGATTCTTCTCCATAGCTTTTGACTTTGTTTGGGTGAAAGTATGCATCTTGTATGCATTTGGCAATGTCGTAGACGTTTGGGACGGCGGTTTCGGCGTTGATTGGGGTGGTTTCCAAGTTTAGTTCGGTCCCTAACGATTTACATAGCCATCCATGTCCATCCACCAGCTCCGTCATGCTACTGGACTCATGGCAAATATTTGGTACGCCGCAAGCCTGTGTCTCCAGTATAGGCATGCCAAAACCTTCACGCTTGCTGCAGAGTAAATGCACGTCAAAACAATTCATCAAAGAAGCCAACTCTTCTTCACTGAGCATTGTGCTCGCCAAACTTGGATCCATGAATTTGATGATTTTATCTAACCCAAATTTGTGCGCGATCGAAGAGAGAGGCAGCCCATAAGGGTTGTCAGGTATCGTATGGTAAAGCCAAACGACATTTTTGACATCAGGATTTTGGTCTAAAAAGTAATGCATTGCTTTTATTGCTGAAGTGTGACCTTTTCTGTCATCTTTTTCATTATTTGTAGCTACGGTTCCAAAAACGAAGACATCTTCGTCTATGCCCATCCTTTTTCTAATCTCTTTTTTGTCCATGGGTTTGAAGATATCGACGTTTACGCCAAGGTATATCAAGTCCGATTTTAGGCCATACCCTGTTAGGCATTTCTGTTGCCACTTACACAATGAAATTATTTTACAATATTTCTTGTAAAACTCTATTACTTCCTCAGAATAATTTAATTGATCCATAGGCCCGTACAAGGTTGCTTTCGGAAGGAGTTGTGGCGGCAAATCCCTGAACGCCCAGGGGTCTGAAAAGAGTATGCCAACATCAATTCCATATTGCTTACAATATTGCGCAGCCGAATTTATTCCGAGAATTCCAGCTTTAGACGGTAAAACCGGTAGAGGGTAAGGAGCAATACCGCCCGGCTCTGCACCGTGGTATGCAGAGATTATAAGCCGGAATCCAGATTGTTGTAGTCTGGTGCATATTTCTTTCGTTGCTTTTCCGTAGCTGCAAGCAATCCACGGCGCCGTACTGTGCCACAGGATTTTAAGCTTCATGCGTGATTGTCTGTGTTTATCGGAATTAGATTTCATTCATATCACCTTGTTACTGTCTGTTTTACGCTACCTTCGTTCAGCTTTTATTTTGTTTGCCATTTTATCGAGAATTGGAACCCAGCGGTATTCGACTATGTCATCCCAGTTGAATGGTAGCGCGAATTTTCTGGATTCTTCTCCGTATTTCTTCACTTTGTCTGGGCTGAAGTATGCTTCTTTGATGCATCTCGCTATATCATAGACGTCTGGGGTAGCGGTTTCAGCGTTAAGGGGTGTGGTCTCAAGGTTCAGTCCGGTTCCTAATGATTTGCATAGCCAGCCGTGGCCTTCTACTAGTTCTGTCATGCTGCTGAAGTCGTGGCATATGTTTGGTACGCCGCAAGCCTGGGTCTCTAGGATTGGCATTCCGAATCCTTCACGCTTGCTGCAAAGCAGGTGTACGTCAAAACAGTTCATCAGCGTTGCTAAGGCTCCTTCTGTGAGCATTGTGCTTTCCAAATTTGGGTCCATGAATCTGATTATTTTGTCTAACCCCAATTTGTGCGAGATTGAAGAGAGGGGCATGCCGCGAGGGGCGTTTGGACTTGTGTGATACAGCCAAATGACGTTTTTGACGTCGGGGTTTTGTTCCAAAAAGTATTTCATTGCTTTCATTGATCGCGTATGTGATTTTCTGTCTTCTTTATCGCTGTTAGCTGCAACTGTGCCAAAAACAAATGCATCCTCTTCTTTTATGCCGAGTCTTTTTCTTGCTTCTTTTTTATTTAACGGTTTAAAGACGTTCACATCTACCCCGTGGTATATGTAGTCTGATTTTATGCCGACGTCTGCGAGACATTTTTGCTGCCATTTGCAGAGGCCTATGATTTTGTAGTAGTCTCGGGTGAACTTCAGTATTTCCTCGGAGTAGTTGATGTGGTCCATGGGTCCGTACAGTGTAGCTTTCGGAATGACTTTAGGGAATTCGCTGAACGCCCACCAATCAGTAAAAAGCACACCTACATCAACATTGTACTGGTTGCAGTATTGGGCAGCTGAAGCTATGCCAAAGGAACCATTTTTTGATGGGAAAACTGGGACTTCGTACGGTGGGACTCCCCCTGGTTCTGCGCCGTAATATGCGGAGATTATCACTTTGGCACCGTGCTCTTGTAGTCTACGGCAGACTTCTCTAGTTGTTTTGCCGTATCCTGAGGCAATCCATGGTGCCACGCTATGCCATAAGATTTTCAGGTTCGAGAAACTTGATTTGTTGATTTTGTCGCTCAAATCCAATCGCCTACCACTCTTCAGGTTCCAGTTCTGCTTGCCGTTTTAAAATAAGACGAAGTGTTTCCGAAACATCAATAGCGACTGGCTGCGAGTCAAGAAAAATCTGAACTGGTGTACCCTTTTAGTCTTTGACTTTATTCAGCGTTCCTTTTTTTTTGTCAGGCACGTTCATATCAATTGCAGTAGTCTTTTTGCCTCAATGCCTTAGTTTTTAACGTGCCTATTACCATCAGAACTGTGATCGCATACAATGCAACTTCTGGCGCTGAAGTGAAGGAACCAACAAGGCGTCGAAGATGTGGTCGGAACGATTATGATATCACTCCAGTTTACGGGTTCATGTATAAGACACCGTCTGAAAAGGCTAACAACTCTGCATCAGAATAACTTCAAATCTGCTTTTGCAGCAAGAAGCATTCAAAGCGTAAAGATTCCCCTCTCCTGCGTAATAAGCAAACCTTCCGACAAGGTTGGAGAACTCAAAACTATTTTCCAGTAGGACCCAAGAAATGCGTCCTTGGTTGCGTTCAAAGCGTAGACCCTGTTGTTTGAACTCGCATAAGCGGTTGGTTGCAACAAAATGTTTCTTAGTTAAGTTTCTGTTCTTAATCTCCTGACTCCTATTTTAACAATAACAACCACCACCGCTGTCAAAGCCAAAAGCGGGAGTGTGACCAAAGGGCTAATCTCGGGGATAGAAAGCGAAGGCGTTGGTGCAGCCGTTTCTGTGGGTGCTGGTGTGGGAGTCTGTAGGGACTGATTGCCGGTGGTATACATAATTTTTCCATCTGTGAAGTAATATGTGAGTAATACGTCTAAATAGGCGATGTGGGGGTTGCCGGCTGAATCCAAAGCAAGAGGCATAGAATTACCCGCCAAAGCTGCATGAGCTACAAATTGAGCGAACCATGAGGTGCCTGTCCAGCGAGCGTAACCAACATAGCCCGAACTGTTGGCAAACGTAATGTGGGGGGTATCGTTTTTATCCAAAACAAGAAAAGTACCGTGAGAAAAGCCAATACCCGAAACAACCTTTTGACTATTCCAGGCTGAACCGTTCCAGCTGACATACATCACCCAATCATTTATGCCGCAGCTAAAATGTGGATAACCCATCGAGTCCAAAACAATATTCCCCAACGGAAACGCTGTGGTGTCAAAGCCTGTGAGGAGAGTGTCTATTGTCCAGCCTGTGACGCTATTTGTTGCAAACTTAATCACCGCCCCCACCTCATAAACAATATACGGTCGACCGGCAGAATCCAAAGCCAAATACTGCAAATTATTAATATCAGTTAATCTTCGGCTTGACTGGGGGTCTACAATTTGGGTTGCCCAAGCTGAGCCGTTCCAGCTTGCATAACTTAACTGCCCATCAGCCCCTGAATAGACTATGTGAGGCTTCCCAAAAGAATCCAAAGCCAAAGCGCCCCTAATGCCATAATCAACTGTTTGGATGCTCCAAGCTGAACCAGTCCAACATGCATATTTGAGGAGATATTGCTTAGTGCTATTTGGGTTGGGTATGCTGTATACTAGGTGGGGGTTGTTTTGGGGGTCTAATTTGAGGCTACTGTAGCTGAGGGAGAAGACAACTTGAGTAGACAAATTTGCGATATAAAAGTAGTCTATGGCTTGTTTTTCCCAAGTTTTGCCGTTCCAGCTGGCATACGTGAGACTCTGCGGATTCATGTGCACATCAACATGCCCGCCTGTTTGGGAACTGCCCTCGGGGGCATACACATAGACCATGTGCGGGTTACCGTTAGAATCCAAAGCCAAAGCCAAACCACCTGATAAAACAGCCACTGCATCCACAGTTTGCACACTCCACGTAGACACAGCATAAACCGGTAACACCAAACCGAAAATTGCTAAAATGACTGCCACCGATATAGTTGTCACCGTAGCGAATTTCATATCGATACATCATAATAATCACTGCAATACTGCTTAAAAACTTATAGGGCAATGGCTTAAAAAGCAAACATTAATGTTTTCATAATTTTTCGAAGAAATTAATTCTGAGCTAAATTGCAGAGTATTTCTGAAAAACTCCATTTGGTATATTACACAAGATACTGGTACTTTCTTTTACTGAAAAATTGAAGGCCTGATAAAATGTCTCAAACGTCATTTTCAATATTTGACAACTACCAATGTAGCTCAAGCATACAGGGTGACGACCCAGGAGGAAGAGGCGTCGCTCAATGGAGTTTAGCTAGTACGATAATACCGCCAGGGCAGTTTGCAACGTTAACGTTCACCCCCAAAAAACCAAAATGTTTCACTGAAAAAAATGAGTGCTGCGTATATTTCTATGCAGAAGCAAACCCTCCATCGTCAAGCACTCCAAATACTATGCATTTTGTGCTAAATGGTGATAATACTCTTTCTAATTGTGTTGTCCCGGGGAGTGTAGGATATGGCAACTGGCAAGCTTTTGATATCGCATTTAATCCTTATTTTAATGAAGATGGAATAAACACCCTCAGATTTCTGAATCAAGGCGATGTTGGGATAACCGTCTCTAACCTACGGATAATATACACATACTCGATGTATAACTTGTCTTTGGAGGCGGATTGCGAATACTGTTCAGACGAAGAATATACTGGTGCCGACGGAAATTTGGGTCCAGGTACAAATTGTCCATGTAACTTTGAAACTCACGGTGGCTTAGGTATTTCCTACGTCCAAGGTGGACCCTACGATCTACACACGTTAGACGTTAACCAATCTTTCGCTTGGACCTTTAACTTCAACAGCTTCAGCACAGATAACTATCAAGCAGGAAGCATTTGCCTGTTTAACTTCAACAAAGTATGGGCCGACGCCAACGACCGCCTTAACAGATATACCACCTTAGAGGCCCGAGTAAATGGTTCCGTTTTTGCAGAGTACTACCTAATCAGCAACGCATCTTTCCCATTATACCCCAGCTTTAACATAATCGAAAACGGTGCATATGATGATAACGGAGTAAACACCGTCACCCTGACCAATCGCGGTCCCGTACCAATTAGGATGGTTGATGGCCCTCTAGATGGCTCACAAGGTCAGCACACAGGCATAAATGTCTATCGAATATACCAAACTGATCCGGTATACTGCACAGGTACTATAACTGCTTCAGTAGCACAAGGAAACGGAAGAATCGTACCATCAGGAACAGTCACACTAACCTGCGGCAATGATCAAGAGTTTATAATTCATGCTGACGACTGGTGGCAAATCGACGACGTCCAAGTAGACAGCCAGTCCGTGGGCACAGTAGACGCATACACCCTATGCGTCAGCAAAGACCAGTCAACAAACCATACAATAACAGCATACTTCTCAGAAATCTGCTATGAATGCTACATATCATGTCAGCCGTGTCAAGGCTGCGTAATTCCATGCCAAGTCTGCGAAGGATGCCAAGCATGCAATATTTCGTGCCAATACCCCTGCGAGGTATCCTGCACTGTTTGCGAATCAGCGTGTCAGGTAGGTTGCGAGGTATCTTGCACTACTTGTGAAACAGTATGTCAGGTAGGTTGCGAGGTATCTTGCACTACTTGTGAAACAGCATGCCAAGACACCTGTGAGTTGTCATGTCAGGTAGGTTGCGAGGTATCTTGCACTACTTGTGAAACAGTATGCCAGGCACCCTGTGAAGTAGAATGCCAAGTCTGCAACAGCCCATGCTATGCCTATTGTCAAACAACCTGCCAACTTACTTGCCAAACTGCGTGTGAACTAGCTTGCCAGACCGCGTGTGAACTAGCTTGCCAGACCGCGTGTGAACTAGCTTGCCAGACCGGCTGCGAAGTCGAATGCCAAACATGCATGTCCGCCTGTGAGGACTGCCAGTGGTGTGAGTACTTCTGCCAGCTAATGTGCATGTACTGCGAAGCCCAATAGAAAACAGGAGGTGGAAAACACGACAATCAATCCTCAGAAATGGAAAAACCAACAAATCCCCAACCAAAATGGTCCAGCGTCGAATCAGGCACGGCGAACAGGGCAACCCCCTGCTCGTCAAAGCACAAATCGGCTACGCCCCGCCCCAAACCGACAGCTACAAACCCCCAACCAGAAAAGGGTCCAACCTGCAAACAGAAACCCACAGCCCCCCATACAACCAAACCAACTTAAGCTGTTGCTTGACGAAAAAATAAAGCAAACTGTAATGGAAACCCTCATAGAACTAAACCTGGTTCCCACAGCCCAAAAAAGGAAGGTCCTCCCCAAATGAGTAGCCCCCAAAGCCAACCACGCCCCCTCAAAGAATTAACCACCTGGGTCACCAGTGAATGCGACCTCCAATGCAAATACTGCTTCGTTTACAAACTCAATGAGACTCAACCCCACGGAAAAATGACCAAAGAAACCGCTGACCAACTAATTCAATTCGCCAGCCAGAACCTTAACCCAAACGGCAACATATGGTTCTTCGGTGCAGAACCCCTCTGCAACATCGACATCATCCGCTACATAGCCGAAAAATGTCGCAAAGAAGGACACAAATGGACATTTGGTGCAACCACCAACTGCACCCTCATAACCGAAGAAATCGCCCAGTGGATGAAACAATACAACTTCGGCATAAACTGCTCTATCGACGGTCTAAAAGAAAGTCACAACACCAACCGAGTCTATCCAAACGGCACCGGCAGTTGGGACGACGCTTGGAAAGGACTATCTTACGTCAGAAAATACCTCAACCCCAACCCGCAGTTACGATGGACTGTCACTCCCTCAACCACAAAGGGCATAGCGGAAGGCATCCGCACCCTCGTAGAAGAACACAAACTAACTACTCTGGCAGTGGACTTCGTCTACGAGGTTGACTGGGCACCCCAAGATTTAGCGACGCTCAAAACCGAACTGGAAATCTTCAGAGACTACTATAGCAAATGGATGGAGCGGGGTATCCCAGTCTTTAGCATGTGGATACGCGACGCAAACGCCGCCGTCACTCGCACAGACCGAAAGTGGCTTTCCAGATGCGGTCTGGGTCAAGGCGCAGTAGGTGTAGACTACGACGGCACACTCTACCCTTGCCACCGCTTCGTAGACTCACGTGAAATCAAAATCGGAGACATATACCACGGCTTCAACCCAAATCAACGCAGCTGGGCAGAGAAATGGCGGATAGCGGCGCCTTACTGCGAAAAACCCCAAAAATGCTTAGACTGCAACTACAAAGCAGCATGCACCGGCGGATGTGTTGCCATGAACTATGATGTCTTCGGAGACGTCCACGTCAACGCCGAATCATTTTGTACCATCAAGCAATTGATAACTGACGTGTTCGGCGACCTATGTACATCCCTTCAGGACAACCCAACCTTCCAGAAAATATTCCGAAAAACCCCGCCACACGCCCAAAACATAAACCAAAAAGAACAAAAAACGCCCGTGAAGCCTTCGCAAACAAAAAACCCAAAGCACACCAAACCTCCAAAATAGGGGGTAGGCTACAAGCCTAAAAGCAATAGCAGCAAGCGAAACCTAAAAAATACGGCTTGCAGCGCTCCTCCCTTTTTTCTCCAATACAAACGAATCAATCTACTTTTTTTTATCAGTTTAACAGGGGGCAAGAAAAGCCTTCAATAGTTCATGCTATCGCAGAACATTTTTCATCTTAAGTTGTCAAAAATTTGCAGTTTAACGAACTCTTATTTTCATTCGATGAATTATCTTTTTTGGTATTTTTCCGAAACATACCGTTTTCTTAACATTATCAGAAAACATAAAATGTTTGAGGCTGCAACAGTTTGGAGAAGATTGAGACTGCTTGTCTTGAGGTTAACAAACATGAGTCAGTGTTTGTTGCCGAAAAATCTGTTTTGGATCCTTTGGAAACACCTTTACGAACTCATTTGGACCATGGAGACCTCAAATGAAACGCAAGCTTTTGCATCTTCTTGTGTGCCCCGCGGATGACTGTTTCCCGCTGGAATTATACGTTTTCGAAGAAACAGATGAGGTAAATGCAGGGGTACTTTTCTGTTCGCGATGCTTGCGCTGGTACCCAATTAAGAAAAAGACTCCTGAACTGCTTCATGACAAATCTAGAGTGCAAAGCGCCGATTTGGCTTTTTTGTGTGCTTGGAAAAGGTTTCTGCCCCAGAAAATAGTCACCACGGGTAAGCCATTCAACCTGAACTCTGCCACTGAGAACCATTTAAAAAAGAAGCGGAAGCGAAAAATGAAACGTGTTAAAGAATCCGCGCTGGTTGTCGAACTCATATAGACAGCTATGAGTTAAACAATGAAAAATTGACAGGAACGTTGTATGAGACGCAAGAATTGCAAAGCAGCAAAGCTCTAAGGCAGACAGCCTCAGCAATAAAAGCAGATCCCTCAAAAACCAACATGTGACCTCCGCCAAAATCTTCATTAAAAGTACTAATGTGGTGCTGCGGGCAGGATTCGAACCTGCCTTACGGCTTACTGATTTATTGGGTTCTCTTATCTCTTGGCTCATAGTCTAAAACCGATTTGTGTTATTGTTGGTTTCTAGCTTTAAGCTTTGGGGTGCGAGACTCGGAGCTTGTCTCCGATGTCTGCGGTGGCGTGATTTCCTAAATTAGGCGACCTATTGCTACTTGATAGGGTACATTGGCGTTAAAATTTCGTCGCCTTTTTTTAATTTGTCGGGCGTTACAAGCATATGCTTTTCTTTTTTTGATAGTATTCCTTTTCTCATTATCTCAATCAAAAGGTCTAGTTCGATGTTGAATCTGTAAGAAGTATGATATGCAGTTTTAACCTTTTTAGTTATTACTCCTTTTTCTTGAAGATGTTTTAGGTGTTTTCTCAGAGTTGGTTCTGACATTTCGGTTTCGGTTAATTTGACTAACTCGTTATATTTGAAGTGTTTTTTGTATTTATAGCGGTGAGTTGAATGTGTTTCTGTTTCTAAATTTGAGAGTAATTTTTTAAATATTATTTTGCAGTATTTGTCTTTGCAATATTTTTTTGTTAATTCCTCATTTGTCGAATATTTTTTTGTTAATTCAGACATTAGCATCACCGAATTGGGAAATTTCCCTTGCTGTTTATGGGTTGTTTCACCTTTTAGTGTTATCGGTGTCTTGTTTGACTGTTTGGTCTGTTCCTCAAATTGATTACATGGAAAAATTCGGATATCGCCGAGTTGGAGACGGTAAACAAAAGGATGATAAATGCGGTCAATTCATGGGTCATGTCGGCTGTTTACGCGAGGATTTACACCGTTTAATGACTCTGGATGGTGTTAACCATGCTGGCAAGGTTTTCATTAGGCGCGTTTATCATAGCTGTGACCGCCCTGAATGTCCAGTTTGTTTTAGGCGCTGGGCTATCAAGGAAGCCGATAGAGTAGAGCAGAATTTTAAGCCGTTCTATGTAAAGTTCGGTTCGCCTGAACACATCATCGTTTCTTGTCCTGTGTCAGATTATAGTCTGCCTTATGAGACGCTTAAGGTTAAAGCGTTGAAGGCTGCCAAAGCCCGTGGCTTTATGGGTGGCTTTATGATTTTTCATGCTCAACGTTACCATAGAGTTAATGAGACATACTTTGGCGAGTTTGCACATTGGTTTTATGCGCCGCACTTCCATTTTTTAGGCTTCTTAGATGGCGGTTATGGTGCTTGTCGTGGCTGCAAAAAGTCAAAGCTGGAATGCTGGAACTGTTCGGGCTTTGAAGGTCTTACTCGACGCTTAAACCTAAAGGATGGCTACATTGTTAAAGTAAAAGGTGCTCGTAAGACCGTTTTTGGAACTGCCTATTATCAGCTTAACCACGCTACCCTAATTTACCGTAAGATTCGTTCTCATGTTGGCTCATGGGTTGGCGTTTGCGCTTATACTAAACATAAACTGGTAGCTGGGGAGCGTAAGAAAAAGCATGTTTGCCCCATCTGCGGTCATGACTTGGTTCCCGTTAAATATGTTGGTTTAGGCGACCCACTTGATGCTCAATGGTGGGTAGAAGAATATGAGGATGACTTGTACGATAACGACGGTTCTGTAAAATGGATTGAAGCACCTAAAAAGAGGGGTCACTATGAATAAGTGTTCTCTCTCTAATGCCCATTGTCTTGGCGAAAAAGTCTTTTCGCTTCCTCATTTAGAAGTGGTTATTCATTATGATGTTTATTCGCCTGTTCTTGAGTTGACGTTTAAGCATGGTGCTTTTAGGCATACTTTTTTGGTTAAACGGTTCTATTATTCTAAGGCTGTTTTGCCTGTTTGTTATCAGGATTTCTTAGAGTTTCATTTTTGTGCTGATTTAGAAATTGACTTAGACTTTTGCTCACCTAATAGCCAACGGGAGAGGGGAGGTGAAATTTGAATGAGCGTTAAAGATGCTAAAACATTGGATGCGAGTGTTGAAGAATTCGGTTCTTTGCTTGAGGGTGAAAAGAATTTCCTTCCAAAAAATGAGTTGGTTTTCATCGTCTTGAAGCGTCCAAAGCAGATTGATAGCACTTTCAATGGTAAACCAACAAAGCTCTATGAGGTTGAAGTGGTAGATTTTAAGGGTGACTTAACTACGATGTCGGTTACTGCTGGTGACTACAAGAGGATTCGTAAAGCTGCTGAGAGAGTTCTTGATGTTCAGAAGCGTTACCCCAATCTTCCTTTGATTCCTTACGTTAAAATCTCGTCTGCTTTGCCTTTTCAACAACCTATGAACGGTCAACGGTGACCGTTTGATAAGTTGTTCGTTTATTCCCTTTTTTGTTAATGAGACGGATAAGTTTGTATAAATTCTTAATAATGTGAATTCAACTAAAAATGGTAAGTGCACGTTAAATTGATTAGTAAAAAAGGACTGCTGCTTTCGATAGTATATACTTTGCTTAGCTGGACAGGTAACAAACCAACAGAAAAAATCTTAAGTATTGTACGCGGTTTTTTCAAATTATTTCGGTATATGCCAGATTTTAAGTCTTTTTGTGTTAATCATTACTATAAGTTACACATCCTTTCTTTATGGTATGCTATCATCAGCTCTATTATGGTCCCTGTTTTTGTTTCAGTTCATCTTGGCGGGTTTTGGATTCTACTAATACTTCTTGTACCAACAGTCGCAATTTTGATGGTTGAATGCCTCTGGCGGGATGTTGGAGATACAAACCCCTCTGACTATTTTAAAATCTTGAATTGGAAGTTGGGAAGTGTTTATCGCTACTTTGCCCTCATTTTAATAATATACGTGATTTCTTTAGTATTGCTCTCTATGTCTTTTTTTATTGCTAACGTGTTTGCTAACGTGTTTTTCGTTTATTTTTTCTTGGTTATTTTTGTTGGTTCAACTTTTTCGGTTACAGGTTTCTCCATATTTTTAGTCATTTTTTCGGTTATAGAGTCAGTTGTTTCGTCTCGGTGCTGTTCTGATTATTATAAAATGAATGCTCGAGTAGCTTTTCAAATGGTGCCCCTAGAGTCAAGTTCAACGAAACGCGCGGCAATATTCAAAATTGCGTTAAGATATGTTAATTTATACATGAAGTTTGAGTTCAAATTAGGTCTCGCTTGGTTCAACTTTTATTGCAATTTTTTTAAACTCATTGACCTTTCAAGGAATGAAGAAGAGAAATATCGAATTCAGTCTGCTTTAAACAACTTTGCGTCGATGCTAAAGCACCCCATGGATTTGACAGATATTGTATATGCAACGCGACAGATTGCGGGTGTACCAATCACTAAAGTTGAAGATATCTATCAGGAGCTTGAGTTTGATGTCGGTCTCTGGAAAAAATTATCTCAGAGTAAAGGACTTGTTTTGATTATAGGCATTTTGGGTCTTGTATTGGCGCTTATTCCCGCAGTTCCACTCCTCTCCGCTGTTTGGCAGGCACAAAATTTGCCAAACATCTTTGATTTTTCCACAATTACTTGGTTCTAAGCATCTTGTTGGGTTCCGTCTGCGTATCGTTTGGCTTTCGCGTGTTTTGCTTGGCGCGGAGCGGAGCGAGGCGAAGCCCGCGAAGCGCAGCGTATAGTGCTTTGTGTCTAATTTTGGTGCTTTTTGTTATCATTTAGCAAGAGCGGAAGTTATCAGCAAGCGGAGTTACGCGCCAACGCCAATTCATGATTGTTTTCTTAGCGGTAGGTTCTAAAATTGTATTTCTTTTCTAAGTCTTTTATGCAACTAATTTGTATTCCCTTGTATTCGGTTATCGGCGGGTAATTTCTTAAAATTATTAATCCCTCCACGCTATCAATTTTTTTTGGGTCTAAATCCCATTTAGACATATTTTGTTTCGCAAATTGGATTTTTTCGAGCAATGGGGGGATTGGCTTGGGTTTGCGTTTACTATATTTTAGTCCATCCACAATACCTTTCAGGTCTCTTGTGATTTGGTCTTGCTGATTTTTGTATTCAGAGAAGGGTTTTAGTTTCCATCCTTTACATTCGATAACTATCATTTTCCGTCCATAAATCGCAATTCCATCAATTTCAAGGGTTGCCTTCTTTTTATCAGTTATATTGGTTAAATACTGCCAACCCATATTTTGAAAAATCTTCTTAACTTCCTCTTTTTCAAAATCTCGACTTTTCGTTTCCGTTTCTTTATCAAATATTTTTTTATAAACTATTGCATGTAATAAAATGAAAACAAGAAAAGTCGCTCTGTGAGAAATGTAAACTCGTCCATTTATCTCAACGAAAAAAGGAAAGATTTTCGTATTCCGCTCGCTGAATATTAATGAATTTCTTATTTTTTTTGCATCCATTCTAAAATATTTTTTAGCACGTTTAATGAATTCAGAGGATGAAGTATGATAAAGGGAATTATGATTCATTAAATATGAATTAACCAAAGCCATCAAGTTATATGGAGTTAGTTTTTCTTTTGCGAAGTGCTTTAGTAAACCGAATACTTCTGTATACAATTCATTTCTTGTAAAAAAACAGCAATAAAATTGATGTATTGTCGGATAGAACTTATGGATAAAAAGTTCTGGTGAATATTGCGTTTTTTTAGCTTTTGCTTTCGCCAGATTTAATAGCGGTAAGTACTCTTTTATTTTCTCTTTAGCTTCAGCCTCTTCTAAAATGTCGTAAATTGCATATGTGTATAAAATCGGGAAATATTTCTCGTTATATAGTGAATGAATTTTATTACCCAGAGGCATTGGCTCTGCAAAACCTTGCATAAGAAGAAAGCGAATCTCCTTGCTTTCGATAATTGCTTTAAATCCATCAATAAGTGCTTTAATCTCATAAGGTTCAACAGTTTTCCTTCCGCTGAAAGAGTCATCCGTTATAATTCGTAGAATTAATAAGTTTGAAGAAAGAAACGCATTGGCCTCAAGAGCTTGATATTCTTCGAAAAATTTTCTCGCAAATCGCTCTCGTTCCCAACATAGTTCAATTATTAGTTTATTTTTATTGAACGCTTTTCTTATGATTTCGTTAATTCGTTCCTCAACGGCCAGTTCATTTTTGTATAGTTCAAAGATAGCGTTTTTTTTATTTAAAATTGGGACTTTATTACATTGAGGACAAATGATAAACTTTCCAAACCGAACTAAGATTGAGCCACATGTTGGACAGGGCATAGGAGTTATTTTATAAATCACCTTTAAAAAAATAATGCGTTTTTTATTTACAAATGAAATAGGCGCTTTAATATGCTATTATTTGGGTTTTTTAAATATTTGGTATCCTTCTATTTCTGTGAATTTGGTGAAGCCTGCTTCGGCTAATTCGCATATTTCTTTTAGTGTTGTTGGTGTTCCGAGTTGGACAGTTTTTGAGATGTATTCGTCATTTGTGAAGTTGATTAGGTGCGTATAGATGAGAGTGTGTTCAATGCGTTTATGCCCCATTTGTTGCTTAACTAATAGAATGTCTTTAGTTTTTGCGTATAGCATTGTTGCGAAGTAGTGCCTTAAGTCGTATAATCTATATTTTATGAGTTCT
>JAOZIE010000001.1:3335-144979 GCA_026014485.1 Candidatus Bathyarchaeota archaeon | reverse complement strand
GTTTTTTAGTGTGCTTCTGTGTAGCTCTATTGGTCGTAATCCTGTTTCTTTAAGTATTGTAAATATAGTTGCCCATTTTTTGTGGAATGACGATATTATTATGTTTGTTTCTTCGTTGCTTGGTACGTTTGGTAATCTCTCTTCCTTTTGAAAATAGGGTATATCCCAGTTTAGTCCAGTGTGTGTAATATAGCGGTTGTATGCCATCGCTAACCCTTCTTTGTATGCGTTGCTTGCTTCATAATTTATTATGTAGTCTTTGCAGATTTGCGGGTTCTCTAAATTTGTGTTTCTGTCCAGAAATCTTAAGCGCCTAACAGTGCTTATAATTGTGCTTTCGGCGTTGCCATTAGTTTTCATGGCTTGGGCAACGTTAAAGATTCTCTGGTTAAAAGTGCTATGGGTAGCTGTGATGGTGCTGCGGGCAGGATTCGAACCTGCGAACCCCTACGGGAAAGGATATCCCATCGGGCGCTCAAGTCAAAGCGTCGATCTTGAGTCCTTCACCTTTGACCTGGCTTGGTTACCGCAGCACATGTGCTTTAGGCTACAGACTTTCCGTTTTCTGTCTTATTAATCATTTCCCATGTTTCTGTGTCGGCTGAGGTGTGTCAAGCGGTTTTCTCGAGTTCATCTGTGAAGTACGCAACTCGCTTCAAGCCTATCTCCCAGAACTTTGGGTCTGAAACATCCAAATCCACTAACTTGCCGATTTGCTTGGGTGAACGGCTGCTGCCTGCCGAAAGCGCCTGTAATAGCTTGGGCACAAATGCTTTGTCTTCTTGCAGGTAGCGTTCGTGCATTGCGTACACGAACATTTGGGCGTAAACGTAGGGGTAGTTGTAGAAGCGGTAGTTTGGCATGTAGTAGTGTGGTTTCATGGTCCACTCTGCATCCATGTTGGGAAGCCAAACGACGGCGTCGCCGAAGATGCGGTTTCTTGCCGTTGTCCAGTGCTTGCAGATGGTTTTGTAATCGAGGTATTCACCCTGCTGAATTGAATTGTAGAGTCCCTGCTCAAACCACACCCTTGCGGTGACTTGGAAAGTTGTTATGCCTGCCTCGTCTAGAATTTGGCACAGAACCGTTTTGCGTTGCGCATCCGTTTTTGCCTCTTTTAACAGCAGATTCGTCAGCAGTAGCTCGCCGAAAATTGATGCGGTCTCTGCTACAATGGAGGGCATATTCGTGTTCAGGATGGTTTGGCTTCTGGAGACGTAGTAGTCGTGGGTGGCGTGTCCCAGTTCATGTGCCAACGTGTAAACGTCGCCCAGTGAGCCGTTGTAGTTGCTGAGTATGAATGCTGACTTGCCGGTGTAGTGGCTTGCGCAGAAGGCTCCGTTGCGTTTTCCATACCGCGGAGAAACGTCAATGCGCCGCTTGATAAACATCTCTTTGACGGCGTTGGCGTATTCGGGGCTGAAGCTGCTGTACGCCCGAGTTATCAGGTTCACGGCGTCTTCGAACGGGAAGGTGAGTGCGGGCGCGTCAGGCAGGGGCGCAACGAGGTCGTGGTTTCCAAGGACGGGTAGACCCATGATTTTGGCTTTCAGCTTGAGGTATCTGCGGTAGCTTCCCGCGTTTTCCTCGACGGCGCTAAGCAGGTTTTTGATAATTGACTGTTCTGTGTCGTTGCTGATGAGGCTGGACTCCATGGGCGAGGCATATTTGCGGCGTGCCGAAACGTTGACCCAGTCGTTGCAGATGCTGCGTAGGGCAGAAGCGAAGATTTCGCCGTCTTTGCTTAGCAAGCCGTAGATGGAGCGGTTTGCGGATTCCCGTGTGTCGCGGTCAGGGTGGGTCATCAAGCCGTTGGCTTCTCCGTAGCTCAACGGTTTCTTTTCTCCTAAAACGGTAACTTCGAATGTGCGGGTGTTTAGCCATTTGCTCTGGAGTTCCTGCCACGCGTTCACTCCGAACTGGTCTTTTTCGATGATAAGCTGCTCTTCCAACTCCGACAGTTGATGGGGAACTCGGCGTTGCACCCGCTCCAACATGTGCCGATAAGCCGACAGCGCCGTTTCATCAACCAGCGTGGGCTTGGCTTTCAGTAGTGCTCCCAGTTCCAGCGAGAAAAACGCCAGTTGCTTGCCCAGATGAACTTCAAGCTTGTTCACTTTGTCGTTGAGCGCCTGCGTTTGGGGCGAGGTCATGTTCGCGGAGAAAGATAAGCTTGCGTACAGCGAGATGTTTTCCATTTTTGCTTCAAAAGCTTCTAGCTTCCGCAAGCATTCTGAGATGTTTTGGGGAGTTAGACTATCGATTTTTCCTCGGTATGTATTCTCGAAGGATTCTCCTAAAGCGGCGGCTTCGCTTATGGCTTTTTCCACTTCGGGCGCTGTTGCGCTGGGAAACAGCGTTGTCAGGTCCCAAGTGATTTCCTGTTTGCTGCCCATAGTTTTCGCCTCTGCACACAGAACGCTGCAGGTTATTTTTGAGTTTTGCTCGTTGAGCGTCAAATCTGGGTGACGGCAAAGCATAAGTATTCACCTTTCCCATAAGGTGACGCTGTTTAGAAGTAACCTGCAGACGAGGTGAACTATAAAATGATGATTGTACCTTTAGACCTGCTGAGTGACCTGCTGGGGCGCTTATCCGGAAGCATCGGTGGGCTTCCAACAATCGCGGTGATGGCAGTTCCCTTCATAGTTGGCTTAATCGTGGGTTTCCTTGTCAAAAAAGTTCTAAAGTGGGCAATAATAGCTGGCGTAATCGTGGTGGTTGTTGCATACTTCGGCTTCTTCGGTTTGAGTCTTTCAGCACTTGGAGATTTGGCAACGCAGTACGGTCCCATGGCCGCTCAAGGAGCCATAATGCTCTTCGGGTTGCTACCCCTAGGCTTAGGTTTCCTACTGGGTTTAATTCTTGGCTTCATCTTTGGGTGAAAACCCAAATCCTCCCACGTTTTTCTTGTTTTCAGAGAGACTAAACCTGGTGACGCGCTCCGGCGGGCATTATTTAATTATGCCTGGCTGGTTTAACAAAGGCGGTTGACAAAAAACCGTGGAGCAAAAATACCTTATTTGCCTGTTTTTTGCTGTAGCAGACTTACTTTACTGAAAGCGGGTTAGCAAAAGAGACGATAGTTTATGGGGGTTTGAAGCAGTATCTTCGCCATTGTGGCCATGTCTGATTGGTGTTGCATGCTTCAAAGTCCACGGTTAACTCTATGCCTGCTTTCAATTGGGCTTCTGCTACGCCTGAAATCATGCCGGGCAGCCTCAAGCCGTTCTCCAATTGCACGATGCCCACTGGGTAGGGTACGAGTGGTTGGAACTGGGGTGGTGCGACGTGGATAATCGTGTAGGTTAACAGTTTGCCTTTCCCAGAAACTTCTGTCCATGAGAACTCTTGTGCGTAGCAGTTGTCGCATATGGGTCTGGGGGGCAGATGGATTTTTCCGCATTTTCGGCATTTTGCCGCCATCACTTTGCCTTCTGACATGAACTTGTAGAACTGCTCAATCGTGAATGGTGTTTGGCTGCTCATTAGTTGTCGCTCCTGTAAATGTGGGCTGTTGCGGTTGCGCCTGAACCGCCTACATTGTGTGTTAAGCCTGTTTGTGCGTCTTTGACTTGGCGTTTATCTGCCTGTCCTGTTAACTGCAGATAAATCTCGTAAGCCTGCGCTGTGCCTGTGGCTCCGACGGGGTGACCTTTTGCCTTTAAGCCGCCGCTGGTGTTTACGGGTAATCGTCCGCCTAAGCATGTTTCTTGATTGTCGATTAGTTGTCCGCTCTTGCCGACTGGGCAGAACCCTAAATCCTCGTAGGCCATGAGTTCCGCGTAGGTGAAGCAGTCGTGGACTTCAGCCACCTGAATATCTTGCGGGTTAACGGCTGCCATGTCGTAGGCGGCTTTGGCTGCGAGTTTGGTAGATTGCAGGCTTGTTAGGCTTTTTCGTTGGTACAGTCCAATGGTGTCGCTGGCTTGACCTGAACCGATTATATGCACTGGCTGGTCGGTGTATTTCTTGGCGAGTTCAGGCTTGGCTAATATGATGCAGCTGGCGCCGTCGGTTATAAGCGAGCAGTCATACATTTTGAGAGGCCAAGCTACAACCTTGGATGCTAAAACGGTTTCAACAGTTACTTCTTTTTGCAGATGGGCTTTGGGGTTTAGGCAAGCGTGGTGATGATTCTTCACGGCTACTTTAGCCATCTGCTCCTGCGTTGTGCCGTAGGCGTTCATGTGTGCCGTAGCCATCAACGCAAATAAACCGGGGAACGTGATGCCGTGGAACTGTTCAAACGGATAATCAGAAGCCATAGCGAGATACTCAGTTACCTCAGCGGTGCTTCGATGCGTCATTTTTTCAACTCCGCCCACGATGACTATGTCGGCTAATCCTGAGAGAACCGCGTAGATTCCTGACCTCAATGCCGCGCCGCTGGATGCGCAAGCTGCTTCTGTTCGTGTGGCAGGGATGCCCAGAAGACCAGACCAATCTGCCGCTGCTGAGCCTGTGTGTCCTTGGTGCTCGTATGCTTCGCCCATGTGCCCGATGAACATGGCTTTTACGTCCTGTTTCGGGTTTAGGGTTGGGCATCTGTCGAAGGCTTCTTTGGCGGCGTAGCTGAAGAGTTCCCGTGTGTATACGCCTTCATGTTTGCCGAATTTGGATAGTCCTGCGCTGATTATGGATACAAGCGGTTTACCTTTCAAAGAGTTTTTTCCCATCCGTACGCCATATTCTGTGCTGCGTGGCGTTTAAAGGATACGCAAATTGCCCTCTTACCTAAAACGGTTGTGCTCTCTGCGTCTTTGCAGTTTAGGGGAATCCTGCCGTAGGTGATGCGAAAAGCTTAACAGCCGAATGGTTCCAACTTAGAGGGAGGGGGTTAACGGTGAACACTGATTATAGTCGAAACTTCGAATCAAACAGGACTCTTGGCGGAGTAGGTGCCCTGCTTTCAGGTATCGGCTCACTGGTTCTGTTTTCTGGGTCAGTGGGTATAGTCGGCATCGTAGGCATGATACTCGTGTTACTTTCCCTAAGAGGTCTAGCTGAAGACTTCAAGGAACCCGCGATTTCACGCACCGCCACCAGCGGATTCATTTTTGGCATAACCGGTATCCTTATCGCCGTGATGGTTTTTCAGGCGTTTGCCTTTCTCTCAGGATTCATATTCGTTCACCCCGTAATGGGTGCACTAGGCTCCGTAATGGTTATTGGAGCCTGGTTTCTCATGTTTATTTTCCTGCTCATAGCCGCCTTATTCTTCCGACGTGCTTTCAGGCTTCTCGCCAGCAAGTCAAGGGAGGGGCTGCTGCGTACAGGCGGATTGCTTTTACTTTTTGGCGGCGCGCTAACGATAGTGTTTGCGGGCTTCTTTCTGCTTTTTGTAGGCTGGATACTAACCGCAATCGGGCTCTTCCAACTAAAACCTCCAATGCAGCCAGAACAAGTGTACACTTCACCGCATACGTCAACCTATGATGTCTCTGCTTCTGGAACCGCAAATCTATGTCCGCATTGCGGCGCCGAAAACACGTTGGATGGTACGTTTTGCACGCACTGTGGAAGACGGCTGAATTCCACGTAAACCTGGTGGCTGGCTTAGTAGCCTGATTCCTTTTTAACTAATACGCAGTTATGGTTTGTTAAGGGCGCATTTGTGTGCTTCAAGTAAGAAAAATGGAGCCAAAGGACTTCGAGTTTGCGGTTGAGCTTGCTAACACGATGGGTTGGAACATGACCCTGCAGGATTTCGAGTTCAGCAGGCAACTGGCACCCGAAGGCTGCTTTATTCTGCTGGACAACGCAAAACCTGCAGGCTTAATCACCTGTGTCAGCTACGGCGGCGTCGGCTGGTTTGGCAACCTCATAGTGAAAGAGGAATCCCGCAAGCACGGCGCAGGAACCACGCTCGTGAACCACGCGGTAAAGCACCTCAGAAACCAAGGTGTAGCCGCTGTTGGGCTGTATGCTTACCCGCACTTGGAGGGCTTCTATGGTAAGCTGGGTTTCAGGCGGGACACCGACTTTGTGGCTCTGAAGGCACACGCTGTCAAAGCACCTTTGGAAAGCCGCGGAAACCTGAAGATGGTAACGCAGAAGAATCTGCCTTTTATTGTGGACTGCGACCGCAACTGCTTTGGGGCTTCCCGAAAAAAACTCTTTGACTTGCTCTTCGGGAACCCTTCGAATTTCGGTTGGGTTGCTGTTGAGGGTTCGGGGGCGGTTGGTTTTGCGGCTGCTAAGGTTTTTGGTGACGCCGCTGAGGTTGGACCGCTGGTTTGCAGCCGAAGTCGTCCTGATTTGGCGGTTGCTTTGTTGGAGGCGGTTCTGAGCCAATTAGGCGGGTTGGAAGCCTACTTGTATTTGCCTGCTGCCGAGGCGGCGTTGTTGGATGCGGCGTTTAAGGCGGGTTTTGGGAAAGAGTTTTTGTTGACAAGGATGTTTTCTAGCACTGTTGCAGCCAAAAACTGCATATACTCGGCTGAATCTTTGGAGAGAGGATGAAACCGTTATGACCGACGATTTCTGCCGCGTTTTAGTTGAGTCGTTTCTGCGCAGCTCTTGGGTAAGCGTAAAAGTGCTGGTTAACGCCGCAAAGGCGTTTAACCCACAAAACCGCAAACCCGTTTCCTTCTTCAAGTTCAAAGGTGACCAGCGAACCACCGAGACTTGGGGTGGCGAACACTTTTTCCTTCGCGGGTCCGTGGAGTACACCAATCCCCAGTTGACCGTGGAGGAAGTCCAGGGCATCATCGGCACAAGGTTGCTTGAAGTCTGCGGCAACTACTTCCTCGAAAACGGCTTGCGCGAGCCTGAAGCAGGTGACGTTGCCGAGTTATGTGAGTTGCTCAAGAAGCCCCCACGGGGGAAAATCGCGGGTTTTCTGCTGAACACAGATGATGTGGAGGCGGACAGGTACAGCATGAACCCGTTGAAAACATCACTTGTGGAGAGCGGGCAGAGCGCCTATCCAGCGGCGAACGTAACCACTCATGGGCTTGCGGTGGATTCCAAGTTTGCCCAAAAATACGAGGACACCCTGATTTGCAGGGGCGAAATTGAACTCATCACGGATTTGTTGGATGCATCGAAGGGGTCTTACCTTGATTTTGTGGATTCGGTGAAGTACACGCAGTTGACGGTTTACTCCGAGTTCTTCGGGATGGACCTGTTTTTGCCTTCGCTGCGGATGCCTCTGACAACGTTGCAGTTGGAGAACGCGGATGGGCTGCTGCATCACCTCATAAGCGGGGTGCATAGGGACTATGAGTCGGTTGGGCAGGCCTACGAGTGTATGGGGCGAAGCATGAATAAGCGGACAACGCTGTTGACTGTTCCGCATTCAGCGAAGGGTTACGGCTCCAAGCGGGCTGCGAGGGGCAGAATCTACTTTGACGGTGAACGTCTTGAAAGCGTGAGGGTGAAGTACAAGGATACGCTGCTCTACCCCAACGCCATTGACCCCAAGGACGTCAGCGTCGCTAAATGCCGCGACGACTTCAACGTCGAAGCCCCGAAGCTATCCAGCTATATGTATGTGGAGACGCCTTCTTCGCCGCAGTTTTTCCTGTATGCGCTGGGTTCGCCAGAGGATGCTGCGCTTTGGCACGGCGTGGGCGCGTTTGGTTCACCTAAACTGCTTCAGAGTTACACGCGTGTGCGAAGTGTCTGCAAAAACGGGCGGTTTCTTGGCGATTTGTCAAAGTATGATGCGCGAGTGGATGTGCCCCTGCATCTTAATTTGGCTCCGAGCGGCGTCTGGTTTCATCCCGTGCACCGAAATATCGATGCAAGCATCGGCTGCGTGAAGAACCTTGGAGATTTGGCGCGTTTAGGGATGAAGGTTGAGCATTTGACAGGGTTCCATTAAGGCGGTGATGGATAGCGGTGAATCCGTTTGAGTACGTGATGATGCGGTTTGTCCGTTTATTTAGGCAGCTTCATCTATCGCGGCTGATTTGGCTGTCCACTTCGACACGCATGTTCGCAGATTACTTCAAAGGCTTCGAGAAGACGGAAGCGGTTAGGGGAATATTCGGCGACCAAACCGAGGAAGTTCTTGCGAACTTGAAGGTGGAGTTTGTGTGGTTCGGCTACATGGGGGTGGACAACACGGATGGACATTTGATGGTGAATGAGCGTTACTTGAACAGCGGCGACCAAACCGACATTTACCTTGACGTGGTGCATGAGCTTTGCCACGTAAAGCAGTGGATGGAAGGAAGAGACCTTTTTGACCCGAACTACGATTACGTGGATAGACCAACCGAGGTGGAAGCCTACCGTTACGCGGTGCTGGAGGCGAAGCGTTTAGGTTTAAGCAACAGGCAGATATTGGAGTACCTGCAGACGGAGTGGCTCAGCCCCGAGGACCTAAAAAAGCTCGTGCGAAACATAGATGTTGACCTAAAAACCCCAGATTCAGACGCCCAACCGCTCTGAAGCTCAATGCTCTTTGTGCTCTTCACAGACTACCCCCCCTCGTTTTCTGCAGCCTCCGTTTCAGGTTGCTTTTTTACTTCAGAACCCAAAAAGGGTTTATATTGCGTCCTAAAACGTACCCAAACGTCTAGAAAAGGTCTGTTTTGGTTCGTTCCTTTTGGTGGCGCTGGCGGAAGTTGGATCGGTTTCTGCTTTTCTCTGATGAACTAACATTGCGGTGGCTGCGACCGCTACTGCTGCGGCTATTATGGCGTAGAGGAAATATGGCTTTTCTGCTTGTACTCCGCTTGTGGCTGGTGATGGCTCTGTGGATTTTTCAATTGTTGTGTTGGCTGCTGATGTTTGGGGTTGGGGTGTCGAAGGTGCACTTGTCGGTGCAGGTCTGCAGTAGATTAAGCCTTTGGGCGGTATATTTGGGGGATAATAAATGCTTACGTTGGAGGTTGCCCCCGTAATCGTTACCCACCCCCCGTTCTGGAGGTTCCATCCGTTGCTCTGCGTCCTGTTTTCGCCGTCGATGCAGACGGTGTAGTTTCGGTAGCTGCTTTGCCCTGTGCTGCCGAAGTGATAGTTCAAGTTCACTGTTTGGGTACCCACACCAGCCACCGTATAGTTCAGCCAAGCCTCAACGTTAGTTGAACCCGTCAAGGCACCTGGCTTATAACCTGTGACCGTGAGGTTGCAGTTCTGCGCTGAGACCCCAAAATTCCAAAGTGGATTGCTGTTTGGGGTTGACCCGTTTAAAGCCAAGTTCTGAAACACCAAGACACCCTCAACGGCTAAAACCTCGCCCAAGTAGCTTCCGCCTAAAGCAAACCCTACTGCACCGCTGGAATCTGGAAGTGGGAAGGTGTCTGTGGCGGCGAAGGCTGTTTGGGATGCTTCTGCCCACTGGACACTAACGTTGCAGGTTGCGTCCGTGACGGTTAGCCAGCCGTCAGCCGAAAGCGTCCAGCCGTCACCCTTTGCCCTTGCTGCCCCGTCTATGAGCACTGTCCAGCCGATGAGTCCGTATCTGGAGTAATGAAGGTTGAAGGCTTGGGCGCCAACGCCTGCGACCCTGTAATCCAGTTGCCCTGGGGCAGGTGGAACCATGTTTAACACATCAAGGTGCGTGATGGTTACGTTGCAGTTTTCGGCGGAACAGCTAAACGAGACGCCGACTGTGTTAGGCAGCACGCTTAAGCCGCCGTTCACGAATAACCCCGCAAAATCCCAAATGCCTCCGTTGATGGTGGCGTTAGCATAGGAGCCGCCTGAGGCGAAAGTTACCGCGCTGTTTTTGTCTGGAATTGTAAACTGCGTTTCTGAAGTGAAATCCTTGTTGGTTTCAGGTGGAAAATCGTTTAATCCGCCCTGAGCATAAACCGAAAACGAGCCTGAACCCACAACCAGAAGAACCGCCAGCATTGTTATCATGCAAGTTTGCAATAGGTTTCTTCTCATTTTTATTCAGCCTGACTTTGTGCCGCGTTTGAACTCAAGGTTGCAGCGGTATTTAATGCAATGTTTTAGAACGAACGTTCTTGCGTTTAGAACAGGAAGCTTTCTTTACGGCTCTTTGCGGCGGTTTTTCTCTGGAAACAACGTGACTACCGCAATAACCGCCACGGCAACTGCCCCCAAAACAAAAATCAGAGGCTCAATTGACGCAACGTTTTCCGTGGCAGCGGCTTCTGGCGAGGGTACATAATAGGACGCGCCTGAGTCGGTTGGCATCGGCTCAGCAGAGGGCGTGGAGACGGGCTTATTGGTTGGCAGGGTAGACGTTAATTGACTGGATGATGTCCTCACTGAAGTGGGCGCTGGCATGGGCGGAAGCATGGTTGGGGACGGAGTCGGGGGCTGGGTCGGCTCAGGTGTCGGCATCTCCCCCGCGGAAAGTGAGTTTTCCTGCGGTGTAGGCGGAAAAGAGTATGTGGCTCCAACAAGCATCAGAGCTAAGGTGACGGCGAGAACGGGCGCCAGCAGCATTTTTCCCCTGAATATACGCACGAAACTTATCCTTCCCGCTGTTTAGCTGACTTCTTATGGTGGCAATCAATTATTTAATGCTATATTCTCTTACAGTTGTCCTAATAATTCGAACAGCTAACCGAAAGCAGTCGGGGGTAGTTTTTAAATTGTTGATGAACGTTAAAGGCGGTGGGGATATGCTTGTCCGCTGATGAAGCCAAAGACATGCTGAAGGGCACAACTCTAGAGGTTTACCGTTTCCTGCTGAAGAGCAACAAGCCCGTCGGCATACGCGAGCTTCAACGAGCGCTCAAGATGAGCAGTCCCTCAGTGGCAACTTATCACCTGACAAAACTTGAAGACGCAGGTTTACTCAAACGGGAAAACGGCAATTTCGCAGTCGCCAAATACCTCTTAGAAAACAGCGTAAAAATAAGCCGCTTTCTTATCCCCAGATACTTTTTCTACGCCGTCTTCGCAGTAGCGGTGCTACTAATTGAACTAACATTCATGAAACCCACCTTCATAAGCAGAGAATACGTTTTCTCCACGGTAGCAACAGCCATATTTGCAACTTTCCTCCTCTACGAAACCGCGAAAACATGGCTCAGAGGCAGCTTATAGAAACCCCTAACAAACACCCCAAAACTCCGATAGCACTCTTTCAAAAATTACATTCCTTCAAGCATCTATTCCATCAAAGTCGCGCATACTTTAGCTGTTGATGGCAAAGTAACAGTTTCCTCTTACCTCTCCAAGGTACCTCTCTGTAGAGCAGATGCCCACAAACAAGGTCTCACTTTCAACGAAAAATCGATGCTGGAAGCCCACAAAATAATGATGCCCCAGCGAATAGATACGTGCCCATTGTGTGCAGGGAAACTCCCGAAGGTGGTTTGCGTTCTCATAGCCAAAGGTGCCTCCGCTATGTATGAAACAGCCAAAAACCTCCCTGAACCGCCGCATTTAACCGTAGTTGACTGAGAAGCTTGAGCCGTCTTGGCTAAGCTCCGAAACCGTAACTAACACGTTGTTTTGGTGGTCTTGCATGTGGATTTTGGAGCTATAAAACGCCGTGATTGTTCCCGTTTTGTCGCCGACCTGCGCCTTGGCATCTGTGAAGGTTACTGTCCCAAAATCCGCTAAGGTGGACATTTTGCTGTTAACTAACGGTCGCTCAACAATCCATTCGGCGGTTCGCATGGACGAATTGTAACCAAAGTTTTGTCTAAACCCTTGTCCTGTGGTGACATCCTTTATCTCTACAGCCCAAATGTTAGCGTCTCTGTCGGCGAGGGTTATGGAAGCCGAGATTTCGTCACCCGCGGAGACCGCTATATGAGAAATTGGGATAGCGTTATCAGGCAACATTTCATACCACACCCCATAGCTTACTCTTCCACCTACCGATTCATGTAGGCTACCGACCTGAATCAACGTGTTGTCTCCTTGCCCACCGATGCCTATCCACGCTGAACTGAACGTGTCGCCTGCGGTAACTGCAACTTGGGGCACTCTCCAAGACCCGCTAACGCCCGAAACCAACGGCTGCGGAAAAAGATTGTCCGACGAGACAGAGTACCCCGCCCAATCTACGCTGACCAAGTTCTGAATCTGCAAGGTTTTGAGGAAAGGCGTTACCGTCGAAGACAAAACCGTTAACGAGGAAACTAACAAAATCATCCAGAACACAATCAGAAATAACGCGTTGGTTCTCCAACTTCGTGGATACACCAAGCTCTAGACACCTCAAAACTTGACATTTAAAATTGATGGCGCCGTGATTTTATTTACGTTTAGTGTTACATTCCCTGCACAACAGTGAACCCACAAAACGGGTATCCAGTTAGGTTTTTCACTTAAAGCTGAACTTCATCGCCCTGTCGTTTAGCACGTAATGCGACAGCGTCCCAACAAGGCATCCCAGCAGCCAAGAAGCCGTCGAGTCTTTAATGAGCAGTATGGCAGCCGCGAACATGGCTGAAGAAACCAAGAAGCCTACTATACCTGTGGCGTTGAAGACAACAAAGTTCTTCACGATTTTATCCTTGGTTTGCCGCTGCATCACATAGTTAGCCCCAAAATGTGACAAGCCACCCACGGCGTTAGCGAAAAGCCACGCGAAAGTGGGGTTAGGATAAACAAACATGGACGCTGTAAACGAGACCGTACCCAGAGCAAACCCTACAAATGCGGCAAGGTTAAACAATACAAAGCTTTTGAAAACAGCAAGCCTACTTGTTTTCTCCAATTCTCTGCGTCCCGCTAATTTCCCGTTAACCCTTGCTCTGCGTCATAATATATAATAGTTTTGCGATTAAACAGCAGAACCAAAAATCAAAAACCCCAACAAACCAGCAACCCCCGCCAAAAGCCGTTCCTCCACGTTTACCAACAGCCCAATTTGGGGAAAGGTTAAAGCTGCAACTGCGCTGTTTCTGTTAGGTCAGCAAGATGGTAGACACGTTCTATGTACATTTGGAGTTCCCAGGCAAAAACGGGTGGTCCATTAACCTGCCCTTCCTGTGCACCCGATGCGGCAAATGCTGCACGCTGGAAAACTTTCTTACAGCAGGACCCCTAAAAGGCACCCCAAAAAAGCGCCCCGATGTGCACGCGGCGGCAAAGCAGCTCTACACGGAAATGGGCGACCTCTGGGCAAAAAACGAAGCCGAATACGACCGCCACATAGCCCAAACACCCTGCCCCTTTCTGGCAAACAACACCTGTAGCATCTACGAAATCCGACCTGACGGTTGCCGACACTTCCCCAACACCCTGTTTGGCATGTTAACCACCGACTGCGAAGCCCTAAACAGATTCAAAAAACAACGCGCCGCCCTAAAGAGAGGCAGAAAATGCACAGAAACCTACCCCTTTGCAGGAACCACACAGAAAACAGCAGCTACGCCAATTAAGTCCTCAAAGTTTTGCCAAAAACAGTACACAACCTGCCTCCTCAAACTGCAACAGGCAGGCATAACCCAGGATGAAATAGCTCTCTTTAGCTATTTCAACGGGCACAACAGTTTTTGCGCTTCCCCCTAACATGGGTTTGTCAAGAATCAAGCTACACTTTTTTCATGATTTCTCTGCTAAGGGCTTGCTGAGCGAAGAAGACGTGAATCCGCGTTGTTCCTTACTGATGGCTATGTTTTTATACGCTTCTTTGCGTATTTGGCAGTAGCACGAGGCATAAACTTTGGCAGCCGAACCAAACTCTGAAGCTAACCAAGCTCTTCCACCAGACTACCGTCCCCTTGAGTTGGAGAAGGAAATCCGCGCGTTCTGGCAGAAAAACCAAATCCGCAGCAAACTGGAACAGCGAGAGCACGAACCCAACAGGAAAGTTCTGGGCTATGTGGAGGGACCGCCCACACTCAACGGGATACCCCACATTGGACACGCTCGAGGACGCATAATGAAGGACGTTCGCTACCGATGGCGAACCATGCAGGGCTATTATATGCCGTTCTGGGCGGGCTGGGACTGCCAAGGCTTACCCGTTGAGTTGGAAGTGGAAAAGCTCCTCGGCGTAAGGAACAAACGGGAGATGCTTGAACGTGTCGGCATGGAACGCTTCATAGAGGAATGCAAAAAAGCCATCATGCGCTACCATCAGATGTGGCTGGACGCCGACGCTCAACTGGGTGTATTCATTAACCAAGAGAAAGCGTACTGGACCTACAAGGACGAATTCATCGAGCGCGAGTGGAAGATCCTTAAGCGTGCTTGGAACCAGAACCTTCTCGAAGAGGGTCACTACGTGGTTGCCTACTGCCCTGGATGCCAAACCAGCTTGAGCAGCGCCGAAGTCGGCTACGAAGGCAGCTATAAAGAAGTCGAAGACCCCTCCCTATACTTCAAGTTTAAGGCGGCGGGAACCGAAAACGAGTACTTCCTTGTCTGGACAACTATGCCCTTCACTGTCATCACCGACACTATGTTGGCGGTGCAGCCGAAAGCTGAATACGTGAAAGTCAAAGTCGGTAGCGAAATCTGGATTATGGTGAAGCAGCGTGTGGAGCCCGTCATGCAGGAACTTGAAATTGAGGGCTACGAGGTGACTGAGACGGTCCTGGGTGAGACGCTTGAAGGCGCCGCCTACGAGTACCCCCTCAAAGACATCATACCCAAGCAGGCGGAGCTGGAAACTTTGCATCCGTTGGTGCATCACGTTGTCGGCGAGGATTTTGTTGATGTAGACACCGCCACGGGTGTTGTGCACTTGTCGCCGGGTAACGGTGAAGATGACTTCTGGGCAGCTAACCGCCGCGGAGTCCCCATTTTTGCGCCCTACGATGACGAGGTTAAATTCACCAAGGACGCAGGCATATTTGAGGGCATCTTCGCGCGAGATACCGACATGCAAGTTGTTGAGGAACTGCGTGCGCGAAATGCCTTTGTCAAAGTTAAAAAAGTTAAACATGAGTACCCCACCTGCTGGCGTAGCCACCACAAACTGGTTTGGATAGCCCGTAAGGAGTACTTTTTGCGCACCGACAAAATCAACGCTAAAGTGCTTGAAGCCGCCGACAAAGTTCAGTACTTCTTTGACGAACCCAAAAATCGCTTTGTTGCCTTCCTCAAAGAAGCCAAGCCATGGTGCATAAGCCGCGAACGCATCTGGGGAACCCCCCTGCCAGTTTGGACTTGCGAGAAATGCGGCGGAAAACGTGTGCTCTCCAGCAAAGCGGAGCTTTTGAGCGCCGCGCAGGAGGCGGTGCCTGACAATTTTGAGTTGCACAAGCCTTGGGTGGACCGCGTAACTCTAAAATGCGAGAAATGCGGCGGTGTTATGCGGCGGGAAGACTTTGTGCTGGATACTTGGCACAACAGCGGCGCCTCACCCTATGCGCGGTTTACTGACGCAGAGTATGAGCGGTACGTGCCCACGGCTTTCCTCACTGAGGGTATTGACCAGACTCGTGGATGGGCAAACTCGTTGCTGCTTGAACATGTAATCTTAACGGGTAAAGCTGAAGCCCCCTACAGGGCGTTTCTGTTTCAAGGGTTAACGCAGGATGCTAAAGGCAGAAAAATGAGCAAAAGCGTAGGCAACGTCGTGGAAACCAACAAGCTTCTTGCCACCACCAGCGCGGACCTGAGCAGGTTCTACATGATGCGCAAATGCAGCCCCATAGACTTCATGAACTTTGACCTGCAGGAGCTCAGCCGCCGAACCTACCAAGTCCTCAGCACGCTATATCACTTGAGCAGGTTCTTTTTGCAGAACGCCGAATTCGACAAGTTCCACCCCGACAAATACACCGCTGAATGGGCGCTCGAAAACGGCTTGCTGAGCAACCCTGACCGCTGGCTGCTTTCTAAAATGCAGGCGAAAATCGAAGAGTACAACCAGAAGCTGGAGGCATGCCAGTTCAACGCCGCCGTTGCTGTCCTTGAGGATTTCGTGATTGAAACGCTCAGCCGACTCTACGTGCCTATGATACGCAAGGAACTGTGGACGGATGAGCCTGAAACGCAGCAGAGGCGGCAAGCAATCTATGCGGTGCTTCACGACGCTTTGAAGACGGTTACTTTGCTGTTTAATCCCGTTACACCCCACATCAGCGAGGCACTTCACCAGAAGGTTTACCGCCGACTAAACCCCAAACTGCCCGAATCTGTAAACTTTGAAGCGTGGCCCCAACCCAACCCTGCCCTGCGCAACCCCGCCGTCGAAGCAGACTTTGATACCCTCTTCAAGTGTGTGTCCCTCGTGAATGCTGCACGGCAAACCGCCAAGCTTAAACGCCGCTGGCCCCTCCGAACCGTAGTTGTTGTGGCTCCTTCAAACGTGACGGGGGCGCTACAGAACTTGGAAGACCTGTTCTTGGAGATGACTAACTTCAAAGGCGTCCAATACGCCTCTGCCGCCCCAGAACACACGGCAAATGGTGATTGGGTCTCCGCAGTGGAAGACGACGTAACCGTGTTCATCAGCGGGCAACGTGACGACCAACTGTTGGGCGAGGGGATAATGCGCGACTTAGCCCGACGCGTACAAGCACTACGCAAAGAACTTGGCTTCATGCCCACCGACATCTTGGAAAGCGCACACATCGCAGAACTCAACGAAGAAAACAGAACCCTACTCAAACCCTACTTGGACGAAATGGCTGCCTTAGTGCGGACCCGAAAAGTTTACCTTCACACAAACAAAACCGAAATAGACGCACAATGGCACGAAACCGAACTAGACGGCAAAAAAATCAGCATAGCCATCCACTAAACAAAGCTTCAAACCAAAACCCTTTACTTCCCCTCCACAATCTCTTCCAGAAGACACCACCACAGACATGGGCCGGTAGATCAGCCTGGTATGATCGCCGCGTTCGCAACGCGGAAGCCGCGGGTTCAAATCCCGCCCGGTCCACTTTTACCCCCGCCCGCCCTCTTTTGAGTTGCCTCTAACATTAGCGGTATTTTTAGGTCTCAAAAAGAAAGTGAAAGCCAAAGACACCATAAACGGCTACAGCAGAAGGTTAAAACAGCCATTACCGAAACTTCCGTCGGGTTAAGCGTGAAAACAAAGTCAACAGCAATCCGATTGGGATGATATAGACCGCCAACATCTGAGCCTTAAGCCCAGGAATAAGCAGACTAAAAATGGTGCCTCCTTCATTGTGGATGGCAACTGTATTCTGGCTAGGGTTAGACAAGATGACTGTTGCGTTGATGACTTCGGTGGGGATGTAGTTTACTTTCCCGCTTAAGCTTATTTTGTCCTGTAAACCAATCAGTTCGGTGTGTGTCTGCAAGTAGCTTTCGAGTGCGGAAACGCTTCTTCCATTTTCAAAGTTGGCCAAAAAGCTGTCTTTGTCGGTTTTGAGAAGGTAAATGTCTATGGTACCGTTGCACGTTAATGAAATTTCCAATTGTTGCTGGGGGTTCAAAGTGGTCAAAAAAGATCGATCGGATGTAAAATTTGTTAACACCGGCATCGTGGGTATAAATGTTTGAAATGACTGTGCGGTTATATATGGACCGGTACCGCTAAAGCTATTTGCTCTTACTGGCGGAATGAACGAGACTAGAAGCAGTGCTAAGCCAAACGCCATCAATACTGTTCCTATGCGACCTGCCAAAAGTAACCCTCGTCTCAAAGGTTGAGCCTCCTGCTGAAATAGTAGTAGCTGACTCCAAAAATAACTGCAATGATTGCGTAACTAACTCCAATGTAGAGCGCTACTTCGGAGAAAGTTGGGTTCCAATACTCCCTAAATAGCTGGGACCTTGAATAGTATGCGTTCATAGCAGTTTGCGGGGAGATAATTGAGAATCCCTGAAGAAGAGCCGCCGATTTCAACGAGTTTGCTGTGAAAGATACAATTCCTGATGCGATTGAAAGGGCGAAGTAAAGAATAATGCCGACAACCAAGGTAACGCCACCCCTTCGAACAAATAGCGTTAACAAAAGCAAAACACCGGCGATTATAAGCGGATAGCTTAAACCAGCGGCGTACGTTAGAAGCACGGTTCCCAAGTTTGGCCATATTATGTCAGGAGCTAAAATGTAGAGGGCTGAAAGCTGACACACCAGAAACAGAACCACTGCCACCCCGAGTGCCGACAGAAGTTTTGCGGTTAAAATCCGGCTTCTCTTAATAGGATACGAAAAATATGTTTGAAGAACACCTTTTTCTATGTCACTTCCAAGACCGTATGCGATATTTTTGAAAATCAAAATTACAAAAACAAAGAGCGGCACATTGAGAAGACCGCTTGTAAGCTGGTACGCAATGTTTGCGCCTGAAAGGTTTTGTAAAGAGGCTACGGCCGCAAAACTCGGTAGAACAAAAGAACTTACCACATAGAGGAACGTAAAAATTTCCAGAAGTGGAAACCTGTAGTCTTCATGCAGAGCAGAGGACAACACTTCAAGAAATGCTCTGCCCTTAACATCCGCCATCTATGTCTTCCCCATTTGGCTGTTGCCAACGATTTTATTGTACAACTCATCCATTGAGTTCCTATTATCGATTCCAGAAATTCGCACTTTAATTTTTATTGCCAATTTCGCGGCATCCTCATAAAAGGTCTGCTCTTTACCTGGTTGGATTTGGACACTAATTCCGCGAATGTCCGTGTCTGCTTTTTCCACATAGTCGAGGCTTCGCAGTTCCTCTGCGAGTTTTTCGGGTTCATCCGTTGAAATCCTCACGACGCTAGTAGCGAATTTCTGGTAAAGTTCCTCTAATTTTCCGTTCGCCAGTGCTTCTCCGCGATTCATGACCACAACCGAGTCACAGATTTGACTTAGTTCTGGGAGTATATGTGAGGATATAAGAAAAGTTATTTTATCTTCTTTGTTCAGGCTCAAAATGAGTTTAAAAAGTGAACTGCGCGCTTGGGGGTCAAGGTTCGCGGTCATTTCGTCTCCTATTATGAATCGAGGTTTGTGAATTAAGGCGTGAGCGATGGCGAACTTTTGCAGCATACCTGCGGAAAGTGCCTTGATTGGACGACTGCGGGCGTCCTCAAGACCAATTAGTTTTAAGACTTCCAGAGCACGCATCTCGGAGACGCCAAAGATTCGGCAGGTTCTTTCTAGATAGTCTTGGGTTTTCTGGTGGGCAGGAAAGAAAGCCTTTTCGTGGACGATGCCTATGAGCGGGCGTATGTTTAGGTTATCCCAAGGATTTTGGTCAAACACCTCTACTTTTCCGCTAGTGGGTTTGAGAATACCTAAAATCATCTTTATCGTCGTGGTTTTTCCTGCACCGTTTGACCCAATGAGTCCAGTTATTGTGCCCTCATTTATGGCTAAGTTCAAATTGTTAACCGCTTTTAAGCCGCCATAGCTTTTACAGAGGTTATTCGCCACAACAACTTGCATATTCGTCCTATTTGGCGAAATTTACATTTAACTCTTTTTGATGTTTTGACTCTGTAACATTTCCGAAGAATTCTTTGCGACTAAAGATGTTAATTGCCCTGCCTTGGACATCCACTTTCCGTATACTTTTTTCTTTTTCCACGCGGCAAGTCGACAAGCGTCTTTTTCATCGTTCTATATCGCCAACCTAGACTCTGCCCTTTCCTGCTGAGAATTACAAAAGCATAAAGGCGCAAATACCTAACTAAGGGTATGGCTAAGAAACAGGCAGTCTGCGTCGCACTCATGGTTATGTTTCTTTTGCCGTTTTTTCTGTCAAGTTCCAACTCCGCCTATGCTCAAGATTCCAAGCGTGATTGGGCAGGTGTATGCGTTCACGGCTTTTCAGTTTCTGTTGCAGAGATAGCCAACAATAGTGGAGTGGGTTGGGTGCGCATAGAAGCCTCAGATAATTCTCTTGAAGCTTTTCAGCGCATAAAAACGCAAAACCAAAAGATACTTGCAGTACTTTATAACCAACTGTTCCATTCTTTGCCCACCATAAATTTTACGCTCCAAGAATGGCAAGACAAAGTCCAGTATTATGCCTCCACATTTCCATTTGTTGACGCATGGGAAATCTGGAATGAACCTGTCTCAACACAATACCCGCTATGGGGGCTAAACGTCTCCGAGCCCGAGAACTTGAATACCCTAGCCGACCTCTACTTCTCGATGGTTCAGACAGCATCGCAAATCATCCACCAATACAACCCGCAAGCCACGATTGTGCTCTTCGGCGGCTTAACCCTGTACTCAGGTCAAGACCCCAACCTGGAAATCTCCAAAAACTTTGCGACGTTGCTTGCCGCCAAGAACATAACCGACTACGGCGACGCAATATCCTTCCACGGCTACCCATGGGGCGCAAATCAACCGACCGTTTGGGGCAATTACAGCGAGTCCATAACCTTCTACAAGAACCTATTCCACGCCAAAGGCGACCTGCAGTATTGGCTTACAGAGACTGGGCAAAAGGCAGAAGTTGAAGGGGAATTGGGACAAGCCCAGTACATGACTGACGCGCTGGACTTTTTCCAAGGGACGGTGGACCGCTTTTTCTGGTACTCTCTTGTGGACTCTGCCATTGCCTACGGCAGATTTGGACTTGTAGGCGACGTAGCTAGACCCGCGTTTGGAGTGCTGCAAGAGTTCTTAGCCGAACCCAGAACAAGCCCGTCCCCGTCTCCCAATTTGGAAACACCACGCACAAAAGACTACATTATTGCCATAGTAGCCGTTGCAGTAACCGCCTCAACAACAGCTATTGCAACGGCATTAGCGCTCAGAAGAAGACATCAAAGCTCATGAATGCATAGAACAGGGGGAAAAACCAGATGGTTGATGCGGTCTGGTCAATGTATGGGTTCAGCAGGAAGCCTTTTTCATTCAGCTAAGTGGAGGCGGGTCAAACACGTTTCTGGTTCATAACCCGTCAGACAGCTTCCGTTTTTTCAGAACTAAAACTACCACAACGGCAGCAACTGCCAGAACCACAACAACAATGACGGCAACGTCTGTTCCGCTCAGGAAAGAGGGAGAGACCGTTGGAGAGGGCAAAGACGATTCCGTCAATGAAGGCGAAGCAACCACAGTTGGCTTTGGCGTAGCAGTCTCAGTCAAAACAGGAGAAAGCAAAGGCGCAGGAGATGAAGTTACAACAGACGGCGAGTTAGAGGATGAAGGTGAAGGTTCAGGGCTTGGAGTTGAAACTGGAATCGAATGATTCGAAGTTACATAGTGTAGTGTAGCGTCAACCCAAGAATAGCCTGTATTGCGAAGAGTTAGATAACCAATATGGGGATTACCCATTGAGTCAAGAGCCAAAGGCGCAACGTAATCTGTAGACCCCATTTCTGCAGCGGTTTGAATCTCCCACTCAGAACCCACCCACTTAACGTAACGTACAGCATAATAATTGGGGCTGGCACTACCAATGTAAGTTATACGGGGGTTGTTCTCAGAATCCAAAGCTATGTAACTACCATCACTGCTACCATTAACCCTGCTTACTTTTTGTGTTGACCAGTTTGAACCGTTCCAGAAAGTATAGAACAAAGAGTAATTCCCTAGACCAAGAACGTATGTGAAGTGCGGGTTGCCACATGAATCTAAAACTATGTTGCCGAGTTGCAGGGTCTCGTTTGAAATCAGTTCTTGGATGGTCCAGCCTGACTGGTTTCCCACGGCAAGTTTTACTGTTGAATTGACGGCGTAGACGATGAATGGTTTATCGCTGGAGTCTATTGCTAAATATTGGTCGGAGCCTATGCCTCGGTTGAAGGCCATTGGCGGACGATTTGACTGTGGGTCAACTATTTGTATAGTCCAGTTAATGCCATTCCAGCTGGCGTATTTGAGCAGCCCATCTTCTCCTGCATATGCAATATGGGGTTTGTCTGATGAGTCTATGGCTATGGCTGCTCGGGCTCCTGTGTCAACTGTTTGTATGCTCCAGTTGCTGCCTGTCCAATGGGCGTATTTCATTAGTCCACCGTTGGGGTAGGTAACTTGGGAGAAGTATACTATGTGGGCATGGTTTTCGGAGTCAAATGTTAGGCTGCTTAAGCCAATTGTGGAAGCGTTGTCAGCATCTATTGTCTGGATGTCCCAGGTTGAGCCGTTCCAGCTTGCAAACTTGAGGAGAAAACGTAGGGGCGGAGTGTAGTAAGAACCAGTCTCGGTGGCAATGTATGCTATGTGAGGGTTTCCCGTAGCGTCCAAAGCCAACGAGAGTTCGGCTCTATATGCGGTTAGGTCTACAACTTGAGAGTTCCAAGTTGAGGCACCAAAACTTGGCGAAACAAAAGCAGAAAACGCCACGGTAATTATCAGCAGCACAGCAGTTGCCCAAACGGGCAGTCGTTTCCCATTCATAGGCATCAACTGTAGGTTAGATGGCTGGGGGTAAAAGCGTTTTTGTAAAGAAAGTTCGTGTCAAGAAAAACTGTGCAACCAGAAACGCCATCGCCGTCGCTTTCTTTTTTCTTAGAGCGTTAGGTATCCCCCAGAAACCGCCTTTTTTTTTGGGGGGGGTTCAGCAAGTTTTCTTTTTCCAGCTGCAAGTCGACGAACTCCCAAGAGAGAAGGCTTCAGCGTGAACTTTATGCTTCTTCGTCGCGGTAGCAGCTTTCTGTGAAGCTGGGAGTGCAGATGCAGTAGAAAATCAGGTCTGTTTCGCTGATGTTGGCAATTTTTTGGCTAATGCCCGCTGGGATGACAACGACATCGCCTTGGGTGACTTCTGTGGGTTCTAGGTCGCCGACGTAGACTCTGCCTTTTCCTTGGGTGATGAGGTATATCTCCTGCACGCCCTCTAGGTGGTGGGCTTTGGAGGTTACGCCTGGGGGTATCCTTGCACGCGCAATAGACAGGTCTTTGTCTTTGGCGGAAACCCATCCCCAATTCTCATAAATGTAGCAGCGCTCAGGCATCATGTACTCCTTGAGGGTGTTGGCTTTCACGATTTTCGGCTTCATAGATTTCGTGTAAGGTTTGGTGGTTTATACTGTTTTTGTTTTTCTGTGTTTTTGTTTTGCCTTTTCCTTTGAGGTGCTTCCTGTTAGTGCAGAGCTAAAATCAACAACACTTTTATCTGGATGTTTACTTCAGTGAGCGTATGCCCTCTGTGAAAGACATAATGACAAAAAATGTTGTCACCGTCGATGCGGACAAAACCGTTTTTGAAGCTGCTGAACTCATGGCCTCCAAGGAAATCGGCTGCCTCATTATCGTGCAGGGTGACGCGCCAGTGGGGATGATTACGGAAAGAGACATTGTGCGCAGAATCGTAGCCAAAAAGTTGCCCTACACCGTTAAGGTCTTTGAGATAATGACCCGCAAACTAGTGACGGTGGAGCCAAAAATGTCACTGAAAGATGCCGCGCGGGTAATGTCCACAAACAAAGTCCGCAGACTACCCGTTGTCAAAGAAAAAAAGCTGGTCGGCATCGTGGTGGCTTCGGATTTTCTGCGGAATTTAGGCAAAAAAACAGTCAGCGAAGAAATCTTGGAAGCGATGGGACGTTACACAGCCAACAATATGCCGCTGGACGGCATGGTTCTTTGAAGCGAAGCCAAAAATTGGGTGATGGAAGCTTCTCCTTTCTCCCTTCCACCAAAACCACCTTGGCAGTTAAGATTTATAATTACTCTTTCCATTTGAAGCATATATCACGTATAGTAGTATCCTTTGTTTCTTTGGCATAGACGTAAAATTTTGCTCATCAACCCGACTGGTTTTTCTATTTATAGGATATCGGGTTTGTCGCTGGCAATGCCATCCACGCCTTTCTTTGCCATCTCAGCAGCTTCCTTGGGCGTGTTCACGGTCCAAACCAGAATTTTCAAGCCGTTTTCATGGGCTTTCTACACGTTTGCGGTATGCGTAAAACGGTAAAGCGCCACCAGCCACTGCGTCTTCAGTTCCAAAGCGGCTTTTATGGGGTTTTTGTGTTTGACGTAGATTAAACCCGTTTCAATTTCGGAATCAAGCTCCCTGACCCTACTCAACGCATCCTCAAGGAAGCTAACCAAAACAACGCTCTTCTCAAGCCCCCTCTCTTTAACCAGCGCCAAAACCTGCGCCTCCAAGCCCACTTCCTTCAATTCAACAAAAACCGTCACTTTCCCCTTCAAGAAGTCCAGCGCTTCTTCGAACGTGGGAATTTTCTCGTTTTTCACAGTGGACAGGGCTTTTATCTCTTTGAGTGTAAGGTCGCTAACTGCGCCTTCACCGTTTGTTGCCCGCTTGACTTCTGCGTCGTGACTGACCACAATAACGCAGTCCTTGGTTTTCCTGACATCCAACTCAACAGCATCTACGCCCAACTCTATTGCCTTTTGAAAGCTTCGCAGCGTGTTTTCAGGTTCGTAGGCTCTGGCGCCTCGGTGCCCAACCTTAATCATACTGTTGTGCTGGTTGTTGAAAACTTATATATTTTCACTTGCCCATGAAACCTTGAGAGCGGAGCAAGATGACTTCTCAACAGAAAGTAACAATGAAGCCCGTGGGCTACGTGCGAACGCAAGCCAGCCACGCCGAAGTGAAGGAAAAAAACCGCATCTGCGAAATCGAGATTCAGCCCGAGTTTTCCGCGGCTTTGGACGGCGTAGCCGACTATTCTCACCTGTATGTGCTGTTTTGGCTGCATGAAGTTCCAGAAGAAAACCGCATGACCCTGAAGGTTCATCCGCGGGGCAGAGCCGACCTGCCCCTAGTGGGCGTTTTTGCGGCTAGAACGAATCATCGCCCCAACCCCATCGGCTTAACAGTGGTTGAACTCCTCAAGGTTAAAGGAAACGTGCTAACCATACGCGGTTTAGACGCCTACAACGGCTCCCCTGTGTTGGATATTAAACCATACGACTATTGGGCTATAATCAAAGAACCTAAAGTTCCAAATTGGTGGCGAAAACTCGATGCAGAAAAAAAGAACGAGCCGCAGCTTTAGCCGCAGCTTAAAGGCTATACCTGTCTTTTAATGCTTCAGCCAGCGCCTTCCTGAGTTCTTCACCCTTCACATCTGCCGTTTTGATTTCTGACAGCTTCTCTGCGACCGTTGCGTCTGCCACGGTGGTTTGGAACCAGCTTTCAAAGTCGCCTCTGCCCATATGGAACTCCAACGACGCCGCATCCACCTTACCGATTAAATCATAAAACTCGCTGATTTTCCCCGCAGACACACCCGCAGGTTGGTCTATTGCTGTGTAAAAGTTGAATCGTTTATCCCACGGAAGAGGTACGGCGGCTTTAAGCACGTTTCTTCCTTTTTCGGTTAAGACGAATCCTCGTCCGACTTTCTTAAGAAAACCCATCTCGGCAAGTTCCGTCATGAACGTAACGATTTGGCTGGATTCTATGCCCGTTTTCTCTGCAAACTCGTTCATGTCCACGCGCCCTGTCATCTCGTTCATAAACTTTAAAATTTTCACATGTTCCTCAATCAAGAAGTATCCCTCGCAAGTAGAATATTCCTGCAAGGGTTCTTAAAAGTGTTAATGCTCCCAGATTATTCCTACGCCTACCCCTCACGTAGAGGAGGGTAGATTCTTTGGGGATTTGCAGGGTAACTGCGGGTTGAAGGCAAAAGATAAGGCGAAAACTGGCTCGTTATTCTTATTAACCTGCGCGCGTACTCTTTTATCATGTATTCTGGTTATGTTCTTTTTTGTGGTAAGGCTACTTTGGCTCAATGCGTCAGCAAAAGACTATTCACCTGCGCGGACAGCAAAAAAGAGGCTGTATCAACCATAAAGCGGGGGGCGGTGCTTTTCATGTATAACCCGGAAAACCGAACTCTTGTCGGTCCCTTCACCGCGGCAAGTGAAGGCGCCAAACGGATAGAAACGGGCGCGTGGCGCAGCGAAATCGATGAGCACTCAGCCTCAGAAAACATAAAGCTTGAGTGGGAAAACCTCCACATTATAAGCGACGCTAATGAACGCTTTCCGTTTTTGGTTAACCCCGAAAAATGCGAGTTGTCCACGCTTAAAGTGCAGACCCTTCTGGATGCGCTGAAAAATGCGCCCCCATATAAAGGCTGACCCTGCAGAAAACAAAGGAACCTGCGTTTCCGCTTTCCAACGAAAGACTATGGCTGGTTTTGCTTCAACTCTACCTTGCGGGTCTTCATTTTTGTTTTTTAGAAGCGAGGGAAAAACGGTGCTGGAACCATCACGCCTAGCAATGCACCGAAAAGTAAGCTTATAACCACAAACACAAGGATGGCCAGTACGGCGATTGACAGCGCGCTTAGCCAGCCCGTGTGAAAGCTGGCTTTGAACACCCAGACCCAAGCAATGAACGCCAAAACCAGCGCCCAAATGTATCCTTCTGAACCTACAACTGAGCCTAACAGCAAATTCATAGCGAGCAAGGTTGCTGTGTAAATTGTGGGACCAAAAAGTGTAGCGCCCATGGCGTCGCCGAGGGTGGATTCGCCTCCAGTCACGATTTTGCCTGCTATGTACACGGGTATGGAGACAATTACCCAAAGTATAACAAGCCCCACCACCAAAACCAGCACATTCAGAAGCGTCAAATCTCCAATGAATGGAACAAACAAAACGCCGCACTCCTGCAAAATTACCTAAGCAAAGTCACCTATAAGAGTGTTGAAAAGTAACCTTACAGGAAGCGGTACGCCGTCAAAAGCAGGGCTTAGAAAGCGAACAGCAAGAGAAATGCCACAAAGCATAAATTCCTTTTCTTCACCTTTAAGGTTTCAGCGGGAGGTAGCTCAGCCTGGCAGAGCTCTCGAGCTGGCTAACACGCTTAGCCCGCGGAGACGCTGTAGAGGTCTACCCACGGTGGGCTTCATTCAAGCCTGTGCAGGCCACAGATACCGAGCTGTCGCAGGTTCAAATCCTGCTCTCCCGACCAACAATTTTCCAAAAGGTGTACCTTCGGCGTTGCAGCCGAAAGAGCAAAATCACAAAACCTTAACTGGACCCATATAGAACAAGGACGTTAACTCATTTTATGTGGGCTGTTGTTTTTCTTTTGAGAGCTAAAACCAGTCCTACAGCGGTAGCGGCAGGGATTATGAGCCAAGAAGGAAATTCCGGGATGGACGGCGAAGGAGACGGCGAAGGAAACAATTGGGGAAGGCTCAACGCATAGAGGTGTCCACTTGTGCCTAGGTAGAGTACGCCGTTGACCACTGCAGGCGAAGAATATCGAATCATGCCGGAAACCGTGTAATTCCAGACTTGAGACCCGTTGGTTACGTTAAGGGTATACAAAGGCCCATACAGAGGGCAAACGTAAACTTGTCCATCCATCACTATAGGCGACACTGATATGCTTTCGCCAGCATCGTAAGCCCATAAAACTTCTCCACTAGTGCTGTTGAACGCATAAAATATGCCACTATATGAGCCGACATACACAACCCCGTTGGTGACAGCAGGAATCGACCCGACCTTCCCGATTGTATTGTAACTCCAAAGTTTTTCTCCACTGATAGCGTCTAACGCATAAACAAAACCATCCACAGAACCAAAATACACAACCCCACCAACAACCGCAGGCACACGACCAATAATGCCGCCTGTGGTGAAATTCCAGATTTTTCTGCCATCAGAAGCGTTAAAAGCATACAGGTTGAAGTCAGATGAACCCACGTAAAGCATGCCAGTGGCGTATGTGCCACCATAAAAGGTGCCGAAAAGTTGAGCGTTTATTTCGCTGGCGTTCCACAGTATACTACCGCTGGACATATTGAAAGCATAAACGTTTCCTAAAGAACCCATGTAAAGCAAATCATCAACAACTACAGGCGGACAAACAATTCCACCCACCGTAAAGCTCCAAAGGTCTTCGCCAGTATGTTCATTAAGGGCTATGACACCGCTTTGCCGAACACTTATGTAAATTACGCCATTTCTAATAACTGGCGGATCAATAAGATCCAACCCCGTTTTGTTCCAAAGCTGACTACCAGTCACCGCATCAAAAGCGTATATGCCGCTATCTGGCCCTCCCTCACTGGGAGAAATAACGTAGAGGGTCCCGTTAGCAAACACAGGTGTTCCAAAAGGCTGAGAAAAATTCTGAACAGGAGCATGCCCAGAAGGATAAAAAAGATATTTAGGCAAAGCATAACTCCAAAGCAAAACAGGTGAATCACTGACTTCTGCACAACCAACCGGTGAATATGCAGTCAGGGATAAGCAGAGTGCTGAAGCGAGGAATGCAACCACGAACAGTTTACTATTCATAGCAGCTCAGAAAAAAAGTTGTCTGTTAACATATTAATCTATTTACCAATTTTCAGACCAGAATTTTTTAACTGAGTCCGATAAATCGAGTTTGCCAAGTCTTTTTGCAGGTCTACGGATTTAGGAAGCAAGTGATCGCTTTTTTACGAAGGCTCATTTCTTTTCAAACCCTGCTCGCTAACCGCACAATTCTCCAAAAATGCTTATTTTAGACTACGTTTAACCTTTAGGCTATTAGGTTGCTTTGAACAAGAGAGGGTTGTTGTCGTGTTGGAGATTGATGTGCCGGGTTTTGGCTTAATGAAACTGGACTATTTAGTTTCGGATTTTAATGGAACGTTGGCTTTGGATGGTAATCTGCCTTTGGAGGTAAAACAGAAACTAAATGCCCTCTCAAAGTCTTTGCAGCTGTTTATTGTAACTTCGGATGAGTTCGGAAAAGCCAAAGAACAATTGAGGGACGTCGATTGTGTTCTGCACGTTTTGGAGGAGAAGGATATGGCGGCTCAAAAAGCCGAATTTGTAGCCAAACTGGGCGCCCAGAGGGTTGTGGCTTTGGGTAATGGACTCAATGACAAGGACATGCTGAAGGCTGCAAGGCTGGGTATAATCGTTTTGGGAAACGAAGGCTGCGCCGTTGAAACTTTGCTTGCCGCTGACCTGCAGGTAACAAGCGCCACAGACGGGCTTGACCTTTTACTTAACCCCAAAAGGTTGAGAGCAACCTTAAAGTTTTAAATGGCTGCAACTGCAGAGCATTTCTTCGAAGCAAATAAGAAAAGAAAGAAGTGTTATGTGCTTATTATTTTGTTTTAATGTTTTTTCGTTTGTATTTCCACTATTTTTGCCGTCTTTGCCTTTTTCCCTGCTTTTTTTGCCTTGATCGCTCTGACTTCGTCCAGTATTTTGCTGAGGATTTCTTCATCATGGGGGATTCCTGGTGGGGGCTCCACAACTTTGCGTAGCCTAATCGGCACAAGGTCCATGCGGTAGGCGGTGCCCTCGTATTCTATGCCGCCCCATTGTGTCGGGAACAACACATCGCCTAGTCTTGAAGTGCAGTTCATGTCGGGGTTGATGACTATCAGCGGGTGCTTCACCATTTGTTGAATTGATGCTTTTGGGAAGTGCGCGCCTGGGTCTGACGAGATGACTAGGGTTGCGTCGTTGTCGCCGCGTCTGAGCAGGTCGATGGTTGTGAATTCGCCGGGGTTGTATTGTGGGTAGCCTTGGGAGAAGTCAAGTGCGTAGGGGTAGCCTGTTTGCCAGCCTGCAACTACGTTTGCCCCTGTAATGTTGAAGTGTCCGCGCATGGGCATGATGACAAATTTGGTTTTACTGTTAAGGTCACGTGTTAATTTGATGGCTATTTCGATGTTTCTGAATCTGCCTGCGGTCGCAGTTAAGCCAAGACCAAAGAAAATGGCGCCGAACTCGCAGTTAACCATGGCATGTGCGATTTCAGTTAAGTATTCAACTGGGACTCCGCCGACTTTCTCAACATCTAATTCTTGGTCGTTAATTAGGCATCGAAGAGCTTCAAATATTTCGTAGTCCTTATTCGGCTCCACCTGAACAAAATAATCCGCAGCCTCAGCAGTCATAGTCTTCCTCACATCAAAGACAATCATTTTACGCCCCATCTTCTGAATAGCCTTAGGCGGAGCATCAACACTGCAAACTTGGGGGCGCGCAGGAGGCTGATAATGGAGCATTTTTCTTTTCATAACTGCGTCAAGTTTTTTCCTGCTTGAGGCACCCTTCACTTTCTGTATGAAGTTGGTCCACTCGCTTTTTTCGAATCTGCCTTCAGGAAAAGCTGTGTATCTTTCTACGTGCCTTGGGTGCGAAGCCCAAGGATTGCATCCCCAGTAAATGATTAAATCCGCGCGGTGTCTGACCTGCCCCAAAGTGCTGCTTGGTAAGCCTGCTTCTTGGGTCGCCATCATGGATGGGCCATGGCAAATGCTGCAGACGTTATCCAATGCGGAGCCTAATTCTTCTGCCAATTCGACGCCGAGGCGTTGCGTTTCGCTAGTGCAGCACTCCCAGCCGAACAGCAAGGGGTACCTGGCGTCGGTGAGGATTTGGGCTGCTTTTTGGATTGCTTCGTCCATTGTTACGGGGATTAATTTGCCGTTTTTTCGTATCATTGGTTTTAGGATGCGCTCGCTTTTGTATCCGTGAACCATTTTAGCTTCACAAACCGCGCAGCCATTCTTCATTTTGACAATTTCGTTATTCTCCACTGTTACTTCTAAGTCGTCACATAAGCAGCCGCATATTGGACAAACAACTGATTTAACAACAGTCATAACAACTACTTCCCCTACTTTCTTTCGGAAACCCCTTGTTTGTTTCCTTTGTTCTCTGAAGGGTTATCTTACATGGTTGGTCTAGAAAACAGGTCAAAACAGGGACAGCATTCTTTTCGGAGCTTTTTTCTGGTCCTTTGTTTGCGTCTTGACCTGTTATGAGGCTGGTAATCACGTTTAACCGTAATTTGTGGTTCAGCACGATTCCCCGCTCTATCAGAAAATTTAATGGAGCCTATTAAGTATTTTGATAGGCTTCTGCCAAGCCAAACAATCAACATCACATTTGCAAAGAACGCCTTGATTGCGGCACACGGGCGTTGGCTGTTTCCTTTATATCCTGAAACAGTGAAATATCAGGCATGTGCGGCAGTATGGTTAACGCTGAAAGACTTGAATCATTCTGGCTAGACCTCATTTCGGCTTTCCCTTCAAAAAAGCTTGACGGCGCAACCGTGGTTTGCATTCCAAAAGTTCCGCTATACGTCATAAACCACGCAGCAAACGTCGATGCCAAAAAAGAACTCTGCGGTCCCTTAATAAAAGGGGTTGAAGAGCATTTCCGTTCAGAAGGGGTGTCGTTTGTTTGTTTTCGGGTTTCCCCGTTGACTCGTCCAAGTGACTTTACGTCTCTGCTGGCAGATGCAGGTTTTGAATCAAAAGGCGAGCAGTCAGTAATGGTGTATCAAGGTATCCGTGTGCAAGAGCAAACAGTGAATCCTACTTCTGCAGTAAAGCAGGTTGTTTCCGAGGCAGAGGTAGCGGTTCTTAACAGGTTGCTCTTTGAAGTTTTCGAGATGCCGCCAGAGTGGGGGAAAGCCTTTGATGAGTTCACTCATGAGTGTATGCGGGTGGGCTGGCGGTTCTATTTGGGGTACGTCGGGGACGAGCCTGTGGGGACTTGCGCATTGTTTTCTGCGGGGAACGTTGGTGGCATATTTGACGTGGGAACGTTGCCCCGCTATAGGGGGCAAGGTGTGGGAACCGCTTTAACACTTTACGCCCTCAATGATTCTGTTCTTGCTGGAAACAGCGTTCATACGTTGCAGGCGGAGTGCAAAGGAAACGCAGAGCGGCTATATCAGAAAATCGGGTTCGCAGTTGACCACAAGATATGCTTCTACGCCAAAGACCTCTAACGGCAAAGCACCCCTCTGATATGCACAGTTGATTTTGCCGTTTTTTCTGGGCAGAACGGGTTCAGCGGTTAATTTCAGGTTTTATATCGGTTTTTTCATCGTGGATTACCGCAACAGAATTAAAGGTATGGTGTCACAAAAGGTTATGGTACTCAAGCGTTGGGCAGTTTGAGTTTCTTAAAGGGGTATAATGAAACCAATGCATCGCGCAATAGCCGTCTACGGAAGAAAAATCTTCAGCGTCGCGCTTATTTTCAACGCTCTCTTAACCATAACCTGTGCGGTCGGCATCTTATCTGGCTTCTACAGGGTATATCCTCAATGGGAACCTTTTGCGCCATACCTTGCAGATGGAAACATCTATTGGCTTGCAATCGCAGCTGCAATCATAAACATCTTTCCAGCAGCCTACGTGGGCAAGGTTCACACTGGTAGATTGTGGTTCCATCATTATGTCTACGGCTTCTTTGTTCTGGTGGCTTCAGCGGCATGGCTGATCTTTTTCACGCCGATTTCTGTTCTTAGTGTGTTCTTCTTAAGTACACCTGACGTTTCAGTAAACGCCGGCAAGTTCTTTTTCTTAGGTGGCTTAACGTTGGTTCTTGACGACTTGCCTGACGTGCACAGGGTCACCTTCCGCAGTTTAAGATGGTTAAAACAGAAAGCTCATGCGGGGCGAAAACTAATCAATGCAACGCAGTTCCTGCTGGGTTTTGCTCCCCTATACATCGCATTAGCTGTAAGCCTCTCGGTAGCCTCTAACCTTAACTGGCTGACTCCCGCTAACCTAATTCAGATTGGCACGTTGCTGATTACAGGTTTAACATGTTTTGCCAGTGTGAAAGGCAAAGTCTGGCATAAAATTGACCCCAAACTTGAACAACCCTAGCAAAACCCCGTTTTGTGAAAACGTTATAGGCAAGAAAACCTTAGCCTTCATCAGCAAGGAGAAAAAGTTGCGTGCTAGTTGCTGGCATTGACGAAGCAGGAAGAGGCTGCGTAATCGGTCCCTTAGTTGTCGCGGGTTTAGCTGTGACTCAAGAAAACCTTTCTGCGCTTACTGCTTTGGGCGTGAAGGACTCCAAGGTTTTAACTGCAAAAAAACGTGAATCTTTGGTTCCTGAAATTATCCGCTTATCCCAAAAACATGTCCTGTTGAAGGTTTCGCCGATGGAAATCGACCAAGCCGTGGAATCCAAAAGGCGCCTCTTCAAGCTCAACAGGCTCGAAGCCCAGACTATGGGGCAAATTGTAACTGCCTTAGAGCCAGACGTAGCCTACGTTGATGCAGCTGATGTTTTTGAGGAACGGTTTGGTCAGCATATTTTGGAGGCGTCAACTTTTAAAACGCGTATAGTCAGCGAGCACAAAGCAGACCGAACCTACCCGATTGTTTCCGCCGCCAGCGTTCTTGCCAAGGTCGAACGCGACAGAACCGTGGAAGCGCTACGCAGCGAGCATGGAGATTTCGGCACAGGATACCTCACCGACCCAAAAACCAGCAGATTCCTCAAAGAATGGCTCAAAACACATGAGGATTTTCCTGAGTGTGTGAGGAAATCGTGGAAACCCGCCAAGCAGGCTAAAGCCTGTCAGGGAACAGAGCAGCAGAAGCTCTTCTAAACGCTGGCAATCAACTCTTCTGGAGAATGCATCTTTGCCAACTCTTCTGAACTCACACATAGAATGTCTTTTGCTAACGGTTTAGCTCTCTCCGTGACTAAAACTGGGTAAGCCCCGATGACCCTGCATATGCTCAAGATTTCCTCTACACGTTCATCAAGAAACCGCTCGTTAACGTCAGCAGCAACTGCACCCAAAATCACCAGTCTTTCATTAGGCACGTTTACAATGAAGTCGAAAGGTGCCCGATGTACTTGGGTGAAATCGCAGCAGGTGAAGTTGCGGAAAACTCTGCGAAGCATACGCTGCTCCTCCAAAGCTTTTTTGGACTTTCGTAGAAGGCATTGACGTTGCTTCTCAGTAGGCTGCAAAACATCAATTGGTTTAGCTATTGGAACACCAAGTGCCTTAGCAAGGTTGTAGGCTGAACCCACAGACGCTTTGGTCATGCCCCGTTCGTAACCGTAAAGGGTTCTGCGTGAAACTCCAACCATTTCAGCCAGTTGACCCACAGAGAGACCCAGCTCTTTGCGTCGTTTCTCCACTAATTCGCCGTCTACTTCCACTGAGTATCCACCTGGACCCGCGTAAATCAACGGAAAAGCTGTTTCTACTGCTACATTACGCAGCGTTTTTGCTGTGACTACAAAAACCGAGTATCGCATGTAAACTGTGTCGTCTTCAAGCAGGTGGTCGTGTGTTCTTTGGCTAACCACTAAGGAAGCTGCGGAGACCCGTTCAGCGATTACCTTGAGTTCCCGCCAATCTTGAATCGATAACCTGCCAACTTCTGAATGGGCCTTCACTAAAGCGGCGCGTTCGCCTTTTTTGGCGACTAAATCAAAGCAGCTCTGTCTAGAGCAACAAATCTGGGAAACGTCAAAGCCTGCACTTTTCAATGCGACTCCTAACGTCACTACGTTTTCCATTTCCCAGTGATTCACGAACTGCAACCCCCAAGAAAATGCATGTCATCAAGAAATATAAATAATACTTTCATAAAACAAATGCTTAGAAGCAAAACGGTTTTCATGTCTTCTTTAAGACTCAATTTTTCAACTTCTTGAAAGTATTGTTATGCAAAACTAAACATAACGGTGTTTAGGTTAGCAAAAGTGGGTTTTTTGGTGAAAGCTTATAACATTTTTCAAATATACCTGCAGGGGAATAGCAGTTGTAGGAGGCATGAGTTGAGTCAACATGTACCTGATTGGTCTATTCTGCGGATTGTTGCACAAAAGAAAACTGACTATCTAGCGGCAGACAGTGCTGAGTCAAAGCAGATATACTTTGAAATGTGCGATTTAAAGGGGCGAAAGGTTGCAGGTGCAGCCACCATCCCAATTCCTGCCACGCTTGAGGTCGGTGAATTTCAGACAGTAATTCTTTCAAAGTTAAAGCCCGAAGAGGTTGCTAAGGTACTGCAGAAAGCGGGAATTGAAACGTAACCATACGGCTGAATAGCAGCATTCTTGTGGGGGGTAGGTGTGCCTATTTTCCATTTTTGTTTTCCCAAGCTGGCTTCTGATTCTGCGGAGTTTATTTTCGTGTGACCTGTAGAGCGCAACCTATGGTGTCAGCTGCTTTTTTATTGCGTCCTCCGCAGCTTTAACCGCCTCAGCGAGTTTGTCAGGTTTGGTTCCTCCGCCTTGCGCAAAATTGGCTCTTCCCCCGCCGCCACCGCCGAAAATTGGGGCTGCCAACTTCACGATTGCGCCTGCGTTGACGCCTTTTGCTACTGCTTCCGCTCCCGCCATAACCATTATGCGGGCTGTTTTCTGGTCTGCACCATAGAAAACTGTTGCTGTGGCTTCGTTGCGTTTGATGATTTCGCTGGCTGTCTGCACCATGCGGTTCACGTCGGTTTCCTCGCCGAAGTCCCGTTTAACCAGTTTCACGCCGTTTACGTCTTCAGTTTCCGCTACCGTTTCCGCCAGTGCACCGCTTTCCTTTGCTGCAAGCTCCTTTAGCAGCTTCTTCTTCTCAGAGTTAGCTTCCTTAAGCTCCTTTACCGTTCGTTCCGCTGTTTTGTCCAGCTTCTCTAAGGGAGCATTTAACGTTTCAGCTACTTTGCGCAGAAGCGTTTCCTGCCGCTGAACCGCTTTGACCGCAGCTATACCAACCGCGTAAACCAGCCGCTCCACCCCATCCTGCACGCGTTCAGTGCTGAGGATTTTTAGGTAGCCTATTTCTCCTGTGCTTTTCAGGTGTGTTCCCGCGCAGGCTTCCACGTCCCAGTTGCCCGTTTTCACTACACGGATTTCTTTGCCTGGAACTGCTCCCCCTTGGTATAGGCGGAAGCCGTAACGCGCTTCAGCTTCGTTTCGGGGAAACCACGTTGTCTCCACTGGCATGTTAGCTAAAATGGCTTCGTTGGCTAAAACCTCGATTCGGTTCACTTCTTCAGGCGTCAACCTGCGGTAATGCGAAATATCCAGTCTGGTGCTTTCAAGCCCTTTCTGCGTGCCGCTCTGCCAAACGTGCTCGCCCAGAACTCTGCGTGCTGCACCGTTAACCAAGTGTGTTCCCGTGTGTGCCTTCATTAACGCGTGACGCCGCTCCCAATCCAAAATGCCCTTAACGGTTGTACCTTCACTGGGCAAGGCATTTTCCGTTTTGATTTTGTGTAAGACGACTCTGCCAACCTTCTGGACATCAACAACCTCCGCCTGCACGCCACCGCCATACGCGAAGTAGCCATGGTCAGCGGGTTGCCCTCCGCCTTCAGGATAAAAACATGTCCTATCTAGAACAGCGTATTCTGAATTCACGATTTTGAGGACTTTGGCGTTCCATTCCCGAGTGTACGGTTCAGGATAATAAACAAGCTCGGTCGGCGGTAAACCCTGTACGGCAACCTCTAAGCTGTGTTCCGCAACGGTATCTTCTTCGGTGGGCTTGTTTGCCTGCATGTGCCGATTAGCCACCAACGAATAAAAGTTTTCAGGAACCTCAACTGCAACGCCCTCTGCCTCAGCGGCTTGCTTTACGATTTCAGGAGGCAACCCATGCGAATCATACAGCTCCGACAGCGTCTCGTTAGAAATCTGGCTTATTCCTTTTGCTTTAAGGTCTGCTGCGATGCGTTTAACCATGCCTTCACCCCGTTTTAGGGTGTCCTCAAACTTTTCCTGCTCCATCTTCAGCATCTCCACGATTTCGCCGTGCATCGCTTTTATCTGCGGGAAATCTCTGCCCCACTTATCCACCTGCAAATCCACAATGTCGTAGAGTCGGTCGATGTCCATGTTTAAGCCGCGTGCAAGGCGGTATGCCCTGCGGAAAAGCAGCCGCGCAAGGTAGCCCTCTTGGATGTTGCTGGGAACCACGCCCTCTGAAAGCATGAAGCACAGGGTTTTGGTGTGGTCTGTGAGTGCCCAAGCGTTTTCGATGGGGATAAGCTCTTTCTCTAACGTGGTTAAGTCGATGCCTGTGAGCTGCGACACCCGCTTTCGAAGAACCATCCTGTTTGCGGTTTTGTCAACGTTAACCAGCCCTGAGTATTTTCCTACCCGCGTAAGGAACTGGTTGTCAACTTTGGATATCCCCGCCATCGAGTAAACCTTGTCCAGCATGTCGCCGTAGATGGCTTGGAACAAGCTCGGCGTGCCTTGACTAATCCACGCAAAACGGTCAATACCATAACCCGTGTCTACCGTGCGAATTGGTAGCTTCACGAATTCTTCGCCGACAACCTTGTACTGCATGAACACAAGCGTGCCCACTTCTAAGCCGCGAACAATGCATTCCACGTCGGGACCTGCATTTCCGCCGCCAATCCACACATCCTCCTTGTAAACCACTTCTTCGGAGGGAATCCCCAGAGCTTCGGTTGCGAACTCGTGGTGGTAGCGGACAGTCTGGTCTTTCCAGTAAACCTCCTTGTCGGGGTAGTTGAAGGCATGTGCACCACCCATCTCGAAAATCGTGAGGTGCCTGCCAAACGTTGGACCCGTATTCGGTATGTCTGTGAGTCGTATGCTGGGCTGGGAAATCACCAGCGGATTTGCAGGTGGCGGCGCAATACCTTCGGTAACGTATGGCTGGAAATCTATGATGCTTGCATGGGTAAGGTAGATGTCGCTTCTCCACCGCGCAACCACTGGGTAAGGCTTAACGCGTGTATGCCCGTTCTTCTCAAAGAAGCTCAGGAAGGCTTCGCGCATTTCTGGCAGGGAAAACGGCTTTTTGGCTGCGGGCTCGCCAATGAAAGTGTAGCATCCGCATTCGTCGCTGCCTGCTTCGCCGCAGGTTTCCATCTGGGCATTTTGAGTCCAGAAGTATTCGCCGCATTTTGGGCATTGCTTGCGTATGAAGCCTTCTTGCTTGAAAAACGGTAAAGCATAATCTTCAGCTGGGAAACGTTTCGACATTTCTAAGGCACCTTTATAGCTTTGGGTTTTTGTTTCTTGTGGTTTACAGCTTGCGGGATTTAAAGCATTTCGCCCAAAAACCCAACTACACTGACGCGTCAGAGTGCCATTCTGCAACGAGCTTTTCTGTGGGTTTGCCGTGTTTTTCCAGTCCGTAACGCCTAAGCGGCTTAGTCAAGTGACGCTGCGAACGCGTGGAAGTCACGTATAAGCCTGTTTTCAAACTGCGTTCTTGGGCAACTGCGGTTTTTTGGAGGTCTTTGAATTTTGTCTTACATTTTTCGCATCGGAAGCCTTGGTTTTTACCCATGGATTTTAGGCGTCTGCCACAGTTTGGACACACTGGGTTCTGCTTCTGTGTTTGTTCTGCGAGTTTGAGCACGTTGATTTTTTCCAAATTCACCGTTAAGGGTTTGTCCGCATGCGGCTTGCGTGCTGCGCCGTAAACTTGGATTTCGTCGCCGACCACCAGTTGCCTTGCGATTTTGCGGAGTTCGCCTGTGGGTTCGAAGGCTGCGCAATCCACTTCTGCCGTTTGGTCTTTGACGGCGAAAATCACGTGGCGGACAGGAACAATTTCGGGTTGCCGCGAAACCGTGGCTTTGGCGACTATGCTGCTGTAGGGCTGCGCTTCACTGAGCGTTTTGATGTGCGAGAGGTGCATGTCTGTGCCTTGGTTGCTGCGAAAAATCACCCACCGCTCCACAGGTTCAAGCGGCTTAACCAGCGCCAAAGCTTTTTTGACGGTTTCAGGTGTTTCGCCTCGGATGCCAAACAGGATTGGGTCTGGTCCCCGTGGCGTAATCACAACTCTGCCCGTTTCGGAATCGACGTTGTTGAAGGTGTACGGCTTCAGGGCGTGATCCATTTGGAAGATGGATTCTTCGTTTACTCTGCGTTTAGTGCCCAAGTTTTCTGGTGTGCGGTAAGCGATGGCTTCGAATGTGTAGTCTTCGTTGAAGGTTTCCCCGATGGCTGCCAGCGCGCCGATGATTCCTCGTTGCGTGTTGTAGCCGAATGCTTCTGCGTGGAACTTGCAGATGAGTTTTAGGGCTTCTTTGAGGGTCACGACGGTTGTTTCCGCTTTTTTGGCGAACGCCGTAATTTCCTGCGGGATTTCATTGGAGCACAAAAAGACGATTCCGGGGTCTGTCCCCTTCCAATCTATGTCAGAGTGCGCTTCCACCAAATCCTCTGTGGTCTCTTTGATTTTTGCTTCTAACTCCTGCGGGTACTCGATTCTGAGGCAAAGGGCGCCGTTTCCGCGGGTTTTCCACGGCACATTAGGGTTAAGCCTGACTAAACTGGGATAATCCAGAAAGGTTACGCCCAGCTTCTCCAATTCTTCAATGAGCAATGCGGCAACGTATGTGGTGCATCCCTGCTTTGTGCTGTCTGTGTCGTCAAAGCCTATATGCATCTGCCGTTTGCCCGATTGCGCCAACTTTTTTCCCAGAACGTAAATGTTGAGTTTGGGTGCTAAAAAGATTGTTAAAGAAAACACGCTGCGCCCAATGTTACCCTACTGTTGTTTGTCTCTTTGGCGCTTCTATATGCTATCCCCCTCGTTTTCAGTAGCGTCTGCTAAACGTTGCTTTTTTGATTCAGAACTGGATTCGGGTTTTGGTTGTGTCTGGAAATGGGTGGAAACGGGGCTATTTGGGTGAAAATGGGTGGTGCCCCCTGTTTTGGTGTTTTCTAGGGCTTCAGGCAATTTCTTATATCTGTGTTTTCTTTATGGTTGAACCAAACTATGTTGCAGGTGTAGCGTGTGAAGTTGCCGCTTTTCGTTCAGCAGGAAGTTGACCAGATATATGCCCAGATGAGCCCTGAAAGAATCCGCGTTGGTGTACTTCTTTCCCAGCAGGAAGCCTACAACACGAAAGCGGTTCTTTTGCAGGGATCCGTTGTTTCGGTGGTGAGCCTTGACGAGATGGACGAGCAGACCGTCAGCACATGGTTCCTGAACTTGCCCACAACCGTTGAAACAACTGCTTCGGCAACGTACTTTTACCTGAAAGACCGGATGGGTACAGAAATTCTTGTCAAGTACCCCGCTGACTTAGATGTGTGTGCAGGTGACAGCGTGACTTTGGCTGGGATGTTTAGCGCGCACGGAATCACTGTCCAGAGTAAGGGGCTGCTTTGGACCAAGCAGGAAGAAGTTGTGAACGCGTTGGGTGAACCGTTTGTCGGCGCCGTCACAGTTGAGAATCACACTAAACAGAAACTCGATTACATCCGCCAAAACCCATAGCCCCCACCAGAAACGCCCTGTCATATGTTACTCGCGTTATGGAGTACTCTGTATAAGGCGTGTGCCGAGGCTTTTTCTGTTTAACTGATTTCTTCTGGACTTACCATCTTTTTGACTGTGGCGTAATCGTTTTCAATGAATTTTTCTTTGGCTCTTCCATGCAGCATCCATGAAACGAAGACGGTAATGGCTAAAACAACCACCGAGGAGGGCACCGTGGGCGCAACAACCACAAAGAAGTTGTTGGAGAAGTGAAGGGAAACCGCCGCCAGATAGTACGGCAGGGGTTTGTGGGTTGCAATTCCATACGCGGTTATTGAGGTGCTAGCTGGATGGAAAAGCAATCCGGGTATCCTGTTGGGAATTAAGTTTGCTCCGTAGCTGAAGACATAAGTTAAGAACTCGACTATGCCAAAACCTAACCCAACGCACAACGCAAGGGTGAAGATGGACCGCTGGGTTTCTCCGTGGCGGTAGAACAGCGGAAACACTTTTGCGAACTCCTCTATGAACGGTGTAAGGATGGCTATGGTTACAACGGTGATGACAAATCCAGAGAAGCCAGACACGAGGGGGGCACCGAAATTCTGCATCAAAAAAAGCGTCAGAGGAACACTTACTATGGCACCTGAAAGAACGAAAAACAGTTTTTCACTAACGCTGGGTTTATGCAGTTGAATGATAATCTCAGGTCTATTCATTAGTTGACCTCAATAGCTCCGCCTGTTTAAAAGAAAATATAGCGGCTAAAACTACACTAGCTTCAGAGTTTAGGAATTATTTAACTATTTCTTCCGCCTGCCCGCAGGTTAAAAAACGCTTTTTTGCGCGAGAAGGTTATTTACCGTCTCTACAAGATATAGGTTGCAAGGTGAAAGCTGTTGCCAAAGAAGGATTTCACGAGCTTTGACGTTTACGCTACAGTCAACGAGCTGAAAGATAAGCTGATAGACGCCAGAGTAAACAACGTCTATCAACTGGATGCAAAAACGCTGCTTTTTAAGCTTCACAAGGCAAACGAGCAGCCTATACAGTTGGTTCTGGAAGCGGGCAGACGACTTCACTTAACCAGCTACACGCTGGAGAAGCCAAAAACGCCCCCTGCTTTCTGCATGAGCCTGCGCAAGTACCTGCCGGGGGCATGGATAAAGAGCGTGGAGCAGTACGAATTTGAACGCGTTGTCACCTTGCAGTTCAAAGCCAAAGAAGGCGCACTCAAGCTTGTTCTGGAGCTTTTCGGCGAAGGCAACATAATCTTAGTGGGAGAAAACGGCGCTATCCTGCAGGCACTGCTTTTTAAGCGGATGCGTGACCGCAATATTGTCCGCAACGAAGCCTACCAGCCTCCACCTTCAGCCGCCAAGAACCCCTTTAAAATCACCAAAGAAGAGTTGGAGGAGGGGCTGAAAGCTGCGGATAACGCTGAAGTTGTCCGAGCCATCGTTCGTTTGCTGGGTGTAGGCGGCTTATACGCGGAGGAGCTTCTGCAGAGAGCCAAAGTAGAAAAGACCAAACAATGCAGCGCTTTGACAAACGTGGATGTTGACGCTGTCTTTGGTGCCCTTCAAGATTTACTTTCAGCGGTTTCAGGCGGGAACCTTGAACCCAGCATCGTTCTTGATGATTCAGATGGCTTTGTGGATGTAACTCCCCTCAGGCTAAAGCGCTATGAAGGCTTCAAAACGCAGAGTTACTCCAGTTTCAGTGAGGCGCTGGATGAGTTTTATGTGCGAGTCACGGCTGCTGAAAAGGCAGTAGCAGGTATAGATGTCACCCAATTTAAACGGGAATCCCAGCGGCTCCACAGAATGATTGCCGACCAAGAAGAGGCACTGCGCGAAGATGACCGCAAACGGGTGCGCGACAAAACCATAGGCGACACAATATACGTGCATTTAGGCGAGCTTGAGGGTCTGCTGGAGAAGTTTTCCTCTGCTTGGCGAACAGGAAACGACCTTGGCCGCGTGACCTCGGAGGTTGCGGCAGCTAAAAAGGAAGGCAGACTACCTGAGGCTTTCTTTGAATCTTTTGACGGACGCAACTTATCCATAAACCTCCGCGTGGACGAGCTGCCCTTAAGTCTCAGCCTGCGCAGAAACCTCTACGAAAACGCCGCAGAATACTACGACCGAAGCAAAAAAGAAAAACAAAAGATGGCAGGCGTCTCTGCAGCCTTAGAAGAGTCCCACAAAAAATTAGTCAGCATCGAAAAGCAGCTTAGCAAGGTTGAAGCCCTACAGTCTGCTGCGCCCGCTGAAGCCATAGAGGAGCTTGCCACCCGAAAAGTAGCCGCAAAGGAGTGGTTTGAGAAGTTCAGGTGGTTCATCTCCAGCGAGGGCTTTTTGGTGGTCGCAGGCAAAGACGTGGTTAGCAACGAGGTGCTGGTCAAGAAGCACACTGACGCCTTAGATGTGGTTTTCCACGCGGAAATTGTCGGTGCACCCTTCGCCGTTGTTAAAACCGAAGGCAAAGAACCAAGCGAGGCAACTCTGCGGGAGGCGGCGGAATTCGCAGCTGCGTTTTCCAGAGGTTGGCGCGAAAGCATGGGTTCTGTTGACGTTTACTGGGTGAAGCCCGAGCAGCTCAGCAAGAGTGGTCCCTCAGGAGAATTCGTGCCCCACGGCGCGTTTGCGGTTGTTGGAAAAAGGAACTGGATGCGGGGCGTACCGCTGCGGTTAGCCGTGGGTGTTGCCGAAGGCGACGAAGCCACGTTTTTCGGTGGCCCCGTGGAGGCAGTGAAGGCTAAGGCGAAAGCTTACGTTGCTCTTGTTCCAGGCGACCTGACAGGCAAGGAGTTCCTAAAGCAGGTTCTGCGGTCTTTAACACTGAAGCTGCCCAAGGAACAGCGGCAAAGGATGGGCAAAACCTCCATAGAAAACATCAGGGAGTTTATCCCCTACACCCGAGGAAGAATCGCAACGAACATTTAACTTCAAAGACAAGTCAAATAACCCCAAACCTGTCGCGAGAAACTGCTGTTCAGAGACGCAGCCGCCTTTTTCTCTTTTAGTTGCTGCTTTGTTGAAGTTTTTTCTTGGACGCCATCAACGCAACTGTAACTGCGATCAGCAGTGATGCCACCGTGGCTACTTGGGGGAATTCAGGAATCACTGTTGCGTCAACTGAGCCGCCGATATCCGTGTGGGCTATGAGTTCAGAGTTTGTTTCTTCGGGTAAGGGGTGGTCGGCAAGTTCGCTCTGTAAAGTCAGCTCCGAGTGTCCCCCTTGAGTTACGTTGAATACCAGTGTGGCTATTGTTCCGCTGCCGTTGAAGGAGGATGCTGGAGCCACGGATGTGGCAAACAGGTGGTATGTGTTTGCTGTTGACAAAGATGTGTTGACGTAAACGTCGCCTTCCGTTATGTCGCTGCTTACTTGGTTGCCGTAAAGAACTCCGTCTGGCATGGCGCCTGAGCCCAGATGGGGGGTGGCGCTGACCAGCTCAAGGACGGAGTTGTTCCAGCCAACTTCTAAGTCTAAGCCGTAGAGGTTCTCCACGTTGCTGATTGTAACATTAACTGTGAGGGCTTCGCCTTCAACAGCGGAGCTTTGGGCAGGAACCAAGCTTACAATCGTATTCGAAGAAGCCTGCGCGTTTGCTGTCTGCGTTTGAGCGAAAACAAGCAAAACACAGAAAACTGCTATCGTGAGAACATACCATTTCGCCTTCACGAATTTTCACCTTTGCCCTGCACAATCAGGGTCACTATCTTATCTCGCCCCTTCTTATACCTTGTCACAACACCCTTCTTTTCTAAGGCAGTTAAAAGTATACTTGTTTTGGCTTTAGAGAACCTGCACTGGTCGGTTATGTCGGATTGGTACATGCTGCCGCCCTTTGCTTGGATGAGTTTTAGAATTTTTTCCTCTTCTGACTCGATTACAGGTGGGTCCACACGGGGTTTTGCATTGTTTGCTTCAACGTTTTTGTTTCGGCGCCGTCTGTTCAAGTAGAAACCTGCCAAAGAAGCAGCGACTGCAACCGCAATAACTACGCCTATCAGGACGATAAGTTGCCCTCCTGTGTTGTTTTCGTTTTGGTCGGGGCTGGGCGAGAGCGAGGATGCTGCCAGTTCAATGTTGGGGTTTCCGTTGACGAAGAATTGGGTTCCCAGCCAATTCAGGGTTTGAGGGGTGCTGCTGCCTCCGTTTGGCTGCGGAGAAACCGACTGGACGGTGTAGTTCGATGGATATGATACCTCAAGTACGCCGTCACCGTAAAGTTGGCTGAAGAACCCGCTGGTTCGGAAAACATCTCCGAATATTATTTGTTCCTCTTGGATTATGGAGAAGTTTAGCCATGTGAATTGGTATTCGGTGGTGTGGGACTGCGTTTCCCAAATGGTGCTCATCTGCAGCGAATCGGGGTCTATGCCCATTTGCCTCTGGGTCAAATTCGCTGAAGCTTCAACGACAACTGTGATTTTCTGTTGGAAAACGTTCCATGTTTCGACTGTTCCGTTTAGGTCTGCCGCCTGCGTGATGACCCAGTCAGCTGAACCGTCGAGGTTAACTTTGATTTCGTACTGCACATAGTTCTCGGCGTGTGCCATGTAAACTGGAATGGCTGAAAGCAGTATGGTGCATAAAGCGAAAGCGACAATTATGGAGCGAGGTTTCATGTTTTTCCTTTATTTTACAATTGGCGGGGTACCTTATTTAAGAATTGGAACGTGTACGTTGCTTGCCAACGCGAAAACTGTTGCTGCGGCGAAGGCGAAATTAGCAAGTTTGCGGCTTTGACTTCATCGGGAGGGCTCGGGTTTTCTTCTAAATACCGCGGTAACCGTTTATGAGGGTAATCGCCTTTTAATTTCAGCTTTAAAACCGTTTATGAACCTGAATAAACTTTTCTAAACAGAAATAAACTGTTTTAGAGGTTATTATCTAAAAAGGGGCTTAGAAACGCTTTTATTTCCCCTCGGGGATAGGTTGTGATGGCAAATCAGAAGAGGAAATAAAAATGAAGAAAATTCCAGCCATAATATTGAGCGCAATAATCGCAGTGAGCATTCTGAGCTTAGCAGCCAGCGCCTATGCTATGCCCTTCATGCATTGGAAAGCCTTCCAGAATATGGGTAATGGCAATTCTCATGCCGCCGCAACGCAGCAGAGTTTTGTCCGTTTAGACGGTTTCATTTCAATGTGGGGCGACACCAACGTAACAGGCACCATCCAGGTTCAGTCGCGAACAGTCGTAGTTAACAACACTGATATCCGTCAAGGTTCTTCTGCCACGGCAATGTGGACAACCAACACTTCTAGGGCAATTAACGCGGTCAGAGACAGAGAAAACTTCACCTACAACTTCTACACCGCTAGACTTACCAACGCTTCAGTTTCATCCTTAAACGTTACTGGATACAGCTTCTTCCTGAACGGCACTTGGAGCGTATACAACGTGACTTCTAGCTTCACCGTGACTACCGACAGTTCAGGCAGCATCACAGGGTTCCACCGCAGTCAAGACGCAGTTGCCTTAGTCACCAACGCCTACGGAGAATTCAAAATAGCCAGCGGCGAAGGCAACTTCACCCTCACAATAACAGGCATAGACGACTCGTTGAATGGCTCAGTGCGGGTTCAAAAAATAACGACAAAGATGTTCAACCCCTTCAAAATCAACAATAGCGACAACTTTGCAACCTTGACTAAAGCCGACGTTTCAACCATCGTTACCGCCTTTGGGGCTTCTCCCGGATGGGGCAACTACAACCAAAACATGGACTATAACTTCAACTACAGAGTTGACATATGCGACTTAGCAACGGCTGCCGCAAACTTGAACTCGTAAAAACCGTCTTAACCCTACTCCTTTTTTATTTAAGAGAACTTTTATGTTTATACTCCGTAAATTATACTCCCCGCAAACTTTGAACCTTGGAAGGAAAGAGACATGAGTAAACCGCAAAAAACTCCACAAAAAAGCAACCTTATGAAGCTGCCATGCGGCTGCATCTACCAAGATAAAGGTTGGCTACTGATGCGGGTAACCGAGTGCGCATACCATAAGCGCAGGCGGACAACCAAAAGGCCCTACAGACCGAAAGCTGAATGTGTCAGACCGTAGTCTGGCAGCTTGATGCAGCTTTTTTCTGTTGGTTGCTCAGATTGAAGCGTACTCGAAGGGTTTCTTTGGGATTTGTAGGTCTGTGGAGTTGACTGGGATTGATTCGATTTTGGTTTTAGTGTCGTTGGACAGGGTTCTGCATATTAGGTTCAGGGAACCTTCTGTGAAATTCAGCACTGTTTCGCCTTCTTTGGTGAGCGAATAGACTTTTCGTGGTCTTTCGGTTTCCATGTTCCAGGCGCTTGTTATGTAGCCTTTCTTTTCCAAAGCGCCAAGTAGAGGGTAAACTGTGCTTGGTCCGAAGTAAACGCCGAAGCCTTTGCGGATTTTTGTGATGAGTTGGTATCCGTGCATGGGTTCTTGGTCGAGGAATTGCAGGATGATCATGTCGAGTAGCCCTTTGGTGAGTTTTGTTTGGATCTCTTTTTGATAGTTCTTTGTCACGGTTTTGTCTCCTGTTGTTCTGTTCTACAGGTGTACAATGTGTCTTTTTCAGACATATATTACGTCTTTATACTCTATAAAGAGCAATATAAACCTATACACATAACCCAAGCATAACAAAACATACCCAAACCCCCACAAACACGCATCCTAAACATACTCAAAGCCTAAACACTAACGAAAAGCACGATTCAAGATACGTAATCAACATACAAAAACAAACTGTACAACAAACATACACAAAACGGCAAAACAGCAACTAAACAACTACTGAAAACGCCAAAAAAACACAAAAAAACGTTTAGCCATTAACTTCGCGAACTACACGTACTGTTTTACCCTTTCAGCGGTCCTGTTCAATACCTCTCTGTCAACCACCGTCAAATCTTCAAAACGGGGCATCGGTCTACCTTGAAACCGTGGGATAATGTGAACATGCAAATGGAAAATGTCTTGTCCCGCTGCTACCCCATTCTGCTGGACAATGCTTATGCCATCGGCGTTTGTAGCTTTTTTTGCTGCAGATGCAATTTTCTGGGTGACTCTATGGGTAGCCGCCAACAGGTCTTGGGGCGTGTCAAAGATGTCTTCACAGTGCTGCTTAGGAATGACAAGAGTGTGCCCTTCACTAACGGGTCGGATATCCATGAATGCCAAAATCTGCTCGTCCTCGTAGACGACGGCGGCGGGTGCTTCTTTACGGACGATTTTGCAGAAAATGCAGCTCTCACTCATACGTTTTCCCCTGTTAACAATGCATGTTCAATAGGCATAAGGCGATTGCAACAGTTTTATATTTGTTGCCCCGCCAATATCACCAAAAGAAGAAAATCACGGGGAAGGTTCATGACGGCACTTGAAGATGAAGTCCGCGGAGAAGTTGGCAAGGTTCAAGACCCCGAGACGGGACAAAGCTTTGCTGAAATGCATATGATAACTGCGGTGAAAGAGGACGAACCAGGAGTTGTCAGGGTCGAATTTGTTCCCACTAGCCCTTTCTGCCCCATCGCATTTAGGCTCGCCACTGACATCAAAACCGCTGCCCTGAATGTGCCCGGCGTAAAGACAGCTTTGGTTTACTGCCGTGGACACATGATGGAACAGCAAATTAATGAACTGACCAACAAGTAACCGCAAAAGCGGCTTCACCTTTTCTTTTGAGTTGCCGAATCGGCGCCTTTTTGTTTGTTCCAAGCGGCTGCCGCTAGATTCCCGTTGCTCCCGTCAAAATCAGCGTTCTCACTGATAGCTTTTGGTCAACTGCTAATTCCCCAAGCAAAGCAAGGGTGCGAACTGGTGAGTGGACTGTTGCTTATCGAACGTACCCTGTGGTTTTGCCCGCTCGCGTTTGGTCATCCAGCGTGGTGCTGTAGTCTTTGAATCCCGTGTGGAGTCTCAGGTGGATTTCTGACCGAAGTTTTGAAGCTTCCCGCGCGTACCGCTTTAGCATCATAGCTATCTTGTAGAAGTTCATGTTTCTTGCTATCATAAGTATGACCAGCATGCTGAACATAGCCAGCGTAATGTAGGCTGGGTTGAACAAAATCACGATTGACCCGACAGCTCCAATAGCCGCGAGTGAAATTAAGCGCCGTATTCTTCTAAAAAGCATCATTCATCACCACATATTATTATGGTTGACTCTGCTTAAAGGGTTTTTGACCTGAAAAGACGCCTGAACACGCGACAGAGCAAAGGAAAAGGGGGGAACAGGAAAGCAGCCTGCTTTTAGGCGCCTTTGCTGTTTTCTCTACAGGGGCTTGTGCTATTTCATTCGGGTGAATGCCCATGTGCCGACTGCAATCATTGCGATGTCAAAACCGCAAATCACGGTTATGTTTACCCACAGCGGCTGAAGAGCCACGTACGACCCGCCTAAGAGCGCTTGCCGTAACGCGTCCACTCCGTAAGTTAACGGGTTAAACACTGATGCTGTCTGCATCCAGCCTGGGACCCCCTGAGCCAGTGGACCATTTACGGGGAATAATGCGCCGCTTAGGAAGAAAATTGGCAGGTTTATGAAGGTCTGGATGGCGCCAAAGCTTTCTAGGCTGCCCATGAAGCTGGCGATTATTAGTCCTATGCTGACTAAGCCGAAGGTTATGAGTAGCATGATGGGTAAAATCAGCAGGAAACCCATTGGGTTCACGCTTATGCCCAGCACTGTACCTATAACCAGCACAATTATGCCTTGAATTAGCGCGTCGGAGCTGTCGCCAAGCATTTTGCCTAGGAAAAGCGAGAAACGCGAAATGGGCGCCACCATGATTTCTTTCATGAATCCGAATTCGCGGTCCCATATGACGGAGATGCCCATGAACATGGATGTGAACAGCAGGGTCTGTCCGATGATGCCTGGGAACAGGTACTGCTGGTAGTTGATGCCTGGGATGGAAAAGTGCATGCCAAAGCCTGCGCCGAAAATCACCAGCCACAGGATGGGTTGAACAAAGCTGCTGATGACGCGTGTGCGGTCCCGCAGGAAGCGTTTGACTTCCCGTAGCCAAAGCGTGTATAATCCGCGGGCTTGACTCAACGTATCTTCCTCCGTTGAATAGCCGCAAACCCATGGAGCTCTCGGGTGTTATCCGCACGTATGTTTCTACCTGTATAATGCAGGAAAACATCTTCCAGATTTGGTTCCCGCAGAAGAATTGAGTCTATGAAGATTTTGTTGTCAGCCGCAACCTCCATGATACGCGGCATAATGGCTCTTCCACCCCGCACTGTAATCTCCAAGGCGCCGTCAACGATTACGCTTTGCATGAGCCCCAACTTCTCCGCAAGCAACGCGGTGAGCTCATCAATTTGGGCGGCTTTCACCGTAATCACGTCGCCTTCCAACGTCTCCTTCAGCTTAGACGGCGTATCCAACGCGATTATTTTGCCGTGGTCCATGATGCCGATGCGGTCACACAGCCTCTCGGCTTCATCCATGTAGTGCGTGGTTAAAACGATGGTTATGTCGTGGGTGTTTTTGAGTTCTTTGATGTATTTCCAGATGTGGTCGCGGGTTTGCGGGTCCAAGCCGACGGTGGGTTCATCCAGAAACAGCACCTTTGGGTAGTGGATTAAGCCGCGTCCCAACTCCAGCCTACGCCTCATGCCTCCACTGTATGTCCGCATCAAGTCGTCTGCGCGATCCTCCAACTCCACCAGCTTAAGAATGCTGTCTATGCGTTGCTTCTGCTCGCTTGAAGGAACCCCAAAGAGGTTTGCGTGCATGTACAGGTTCTCTCTACCCGTGAGGCGGTCATCTATGCTTGGGTCCTGAAAAACGATGCCGATGCTTCGGCGAACCTGCATGGCTTCTTTAACGATGTCATAACCGTTCACTTTGGCGTAGCCGCCTGTAGGCTTCAGGATAGTGCAGAGCATGCTGATGGTAGTGGTTTTGCCTGCCCCGTTGGGACCCAGCAACCCAAAAATTTCCCCTGAATCCACGGTTACGTCTAGATTATCCACTGCTTTTAAGCCATTGAATGAACACGTAAGCTTGTTAGTTTCAATAATATGAATATTCGACATAACTTAGTCCGCTGACCTTACCTTCAGCAAGGGACAGAAAGGCAGATTTAAGTCTATTTCTTGGTTTACCGCCAAAACTAAGGTTCGTAGCCGCCTTTTAGACGCAAGATTCTTTAAAGCAGATTCAGTCAAAGGCTTAGTAGGAGGAAAAAGCATGTTTGTTCACGCCAGCGTTCGAACCAGCAACATGGACCGCTCAATCGAGTTCTACACTAAACTGCTTGGGCTCAAGCTTGTCCGCCGCCGAGAAATCGCTCAAACCAACTCGGAAATTGCTTTTCTGCAGAACCCTGACTCTGAGGGCGCCGCGGTTGAGTTGACGTGTTACCGTGACCAGAAACGGTTCATTCAAGCTGACTACGAAGACCGCGTGTTTGACCATTTAGCCTTCGAAGTTAAAGACATGAACAAAACCCTTGAGGCGATGCGTGCGGCTGGCGTCACCATAACCGACGAGCCTTTCAGGCTGACTCCGACGGGTAACCTGATTGCCTTCGTGGAAGACCCAGACGGCACCCTCATCGAGTTGATTCAACGAAGCTAACATTCAGCTGTTTCCGCAGGGGTTTATGCGTTTATGAAGAGTTTTCCGTCTTCAACTTTAACTTCGTATTTGGGCTCAGCAGCCTTGGCGGGTCCCCCAACTACTTCGCCTGTTTTAACGTTGAACTTTGATTTGTGGCAGGGGCACTGCACCATTTCGCCTTCGAGTTTGCCTTTGGAGAGGCTGCATCCCCTGTGGGTACATTTATCTCCGATGGCGTAGTAGGCGCCTTCAAGGTTCACAAGCAGGATGGATTTGTCGTTGATTTTGACGGCTTTCATCTGGTTAGGTTTCATATCCGCGGCAAGAGCCACGTTGACAAGTGTCATTTGGTTTGTTCACCTCCAAAAACCGTTGTATTCTATGGTGATTCAAAGATAAAACCGTTGCCTGTCATGCTGCCGTAACTGTTAAATCTGCCTGTTGATTCATTATTCTATATAAGGTGTTTTTTATGCCAGAAATGAATTTTGAAGGAACCGCCACTTGGAAAAGCGGCACCGAATGCGACTTGTCCGTGAAAGGCAAACACATAGCCACCGTCAGCCCGCCTCCGTCGTTTGGCGGCAAAGAAGGCTTCTGTGTTCCCGAAGAGATTTTCGCCGCGGCGTTGGCATCCTGCATGAACACACTGTTCCTGTTAATCGCCAAAAACAGCCAACTCGGATTGAAAAACCTCGCCACCAAAGCGGAAGTGAAAATGAACGTGGAGGGCATGGAGAAACTGATTTTCACCGACGTGCACTTCGTGATGGAGGTCAGGCTGGAAAACGACACCGAACACGACCGAAAAAAAGCCACCACCGTCTATGGCATGGCGCAGAAGATTTGTCCGCTACGGCAGTCATGGGGCGAAAACGTCCCGATAAGCTTCGAACTCAACTTCGTATAACAAACCGCAGCTTTTTCTTTCCTGCTCTTTTGTTGCCCACGGAAAACGAGATAAAGCACAGTTAGCCCAGTTGATGTGGCGATGAGCAAAATGGGAACCACACGGATGCCACTCAACTACAAGGGCAGAACATTGGGCGTGCTGGTTTTGGTTGCTGTCCAACTCCTAATCGGATTCGTCCATGTCGGGTTCGGTTTCTGGCTGCTCTCAGCGCAGGATACCCTCGCCTTTTTGGGGTCCCCGTCTTCAACCGCAATTTACAGCATCTACACAATCAGCTTTGGCGCGTCAACCTTGCTTTTTACAACGGGACTTTGGCTTCAGAAAAGCTGGGGCTGGCTGGGAACCGTTGCCGTGGCATTATTCATAATCATTGCGGATTCTTTGACGCTGCTGGCTTTGCCAAGCATCCCAGGGATTCCGAAAGTTGCAGGGTTAGGCGAGATACCGTACAGTATTTTGCTGATGCTGTACTTGCTGACTCCGCAAATCCGAAAACAATACCTTACCCGAAAAAACTAAAAAAGGAAAGAGGCGGGTTTAGAACCCGATTTTGAAGCCGTGCCCAAAGTAGCCTCGGGGCATCTTGACGCGTTCGCCGTACACCTGCTTTAGAAGCTGCACGCAGTCTTTGTTTTCGTCCATGCGGAACCCAAATTTTCCCGCGGCGGATTGGATTTCCAGTTCGAACTCGTGGCTTTCCATGTTTCCTTGGTTGACGTCTTTGAGTTTCAGCTTAACTTCCCGCACGGCACCGTGTTTTACGTCAAAGTTGCCCGCTGTTTCAGCTAACGCGGCAGAAGGCGCCATCGACAGGTACCTTTGCGTGTAGCCAAACGACGCTTTCATCTGGTCGCCCCATTGACCCCAGAAGCCTTTGCCTTCCGCTTTGGCTTGGTCACGGGCTTGCTGTATGGCGTCTTTAAGCATGTCATTGGTCATTTGAGCAAAAATCAGCCTCTGAGCCGTAACGACTCCCGTGAAGGTATCGTATCGCCCAAACGACTTAGGCTTTCTAAGCAGCAACACACCTAAAACGGGTTCCGAATCAGCAGCTTGGGCAGGTGCCTGCGCTGGTGCTGGGGTGACATTCTGAACAGGGGTTGGTTGAGGAGCCGCGGCTGGTGCTTGAACTGGCGTTTTGTTTTGGGGTGCGCCACAGTTACGGCAGAAGTTTGAGTCGGCGTTTACTTCAGCGCCACATTTTTCGCAGTAAGGCATGTTAATCACTTTTCAAGGGTATCTACAGTTGCTTTATAAGGCTTCTTGACGCGGCGAAGCCAACAGATGGGCTTGTTTTAGGAATTCTTGAGCGTCGCCTGTTGGGTTTCCCGAGTAGTATTTGCTGAAGTAGCCGAAAACAGGTATATGCTTTTCCCAGAACGGCTGCACCCGCTTCGTCCATACCTGAATTTCTTTGGCTCGGTCGGTTTCGGTTTTGCCTGTGGTTCCCATGACTGCTTTGCGGTCGCCTTCCCAACGCACATACAAAAAATCCGCGGTAACCTCCGCTGCAAGAGGCATTTTGGCGGCGTCCACCCAAACCAACGCTACACCCTGCTCTTTCAGAAGCCCATAGAGTTCTTTGGTGAGCAGGGACTTGTTTCGCACTTCCACGGCGTAACGATACCGTTTCGGCAGAGCCTTCAGGTAAGCAGCTAAAAGCGGGAAATGCCGCTGCCTAAACATCGGCGGAAACTGAAGCAGCAAAACCCCCAGTTTTTCCCCCAGCAAGTCGGCGCGTTCAAGGAAAACTTGGGTTTCTTCTTCGCAGTTCTGGAGCATTTTGATGTGGGTGATTTTCTGGGGGAACTTGAGCGAGAACAAAAAGCCGTTGGGCGTTTGCTGATGCCACTCTGTTATGGTTTGTGTTCGGGGGATGCGGTAGAAGGTGCTGTCCACCTCCACCGTGCCCAAATGCTTCGCGTAATACGCCAGAAAATCCTTCGACGCCAATTCCTTGGGGTAGAAGTTGCCTTTCCAGAAGCTGTAGCTCCAGCCCATCGTGCCCACATGCAGTTCTGCGGCTAATCTTTGGCTTTGAGCATCAGCCAATTCTTTTCACCTGCCTTCTTGAGCGGAACCAGCACGTAGCGCCCCTTCAACTTCTCGCCAGCCAAAACGACCTCCACCATTTTCTCGCTCCAAACCTTCGTCTTATACGTGCCCTTATCCCAGATGATGACCCTGCCTGCACCGTACTCGCCCTTGGGAATTTCACCTTCGAACTGGGCGTATTCGGTGGGGTGGTCTTCCACCTGCACTGCCAGCCGTTTCTCGTCAGGCGACGCGGGTATGCCTTTGGGGACTGCCCAACTTTTGAGGACGCCGCCGCGTTCCAGCCTGAAATCATAGTGCAACCGTCGGGCATGGTGCTCTTGGATGACGAAAATTTTGCTGGTTTCGTTGTTGCTTGGCGTTTCAGGTTTGGGTTCAGCCGTTTTAGCAAAGTTGCGTTTAGCCGTATATTCCAAAAGCGCCTTCGCCTCCCCAAGCTGGTCTAGGGTGCAGTCTTTGGGTTGCTTGTCCTTTCGGAGCCGCAGAAAACGGGGCATCCGCAGCCGCCCATCTCTCGTGACTACTTGGTAGGCTACCTCGCAGACCAGCACGGGCTTAAGCCATGTTACTTTCTCGGCAACGTCTGCCTCGAAGGGCGCCGTGTCGGTTTCTATTTTTTTGAATTCCGCCAAAAGGGTCTTTAGGGTAGCCTGCAAGAAGCCTGTGCCCACTTTCCCCACGAAAACCGCTTGCTCCTTTTTGCCGTAGAGTCCAAGCATTAGGGCGCCAAACGTGTTTGCTCTTGTGCCTGTGCCCTGTGTGTAGCCGAAGATGACGCAGTCGCAGCTGCGGCGCTTCTTGATTTTCAGCCAGTCGCCACTTCGCAAGCCTGCCGTGTAGGCGCTGCCTTTTCTTTTTGCTACAACCCCCTCTAAGTCCTTTTGTATAGCCGCCTCATAGTATGCTTCGCCTTCCTCCTCCACGTAATCTGACAGCAAAACATGTTTGGTTTCTCGAAGGGATTCTTTGAGGATTCTTTTCCGCTCCATCAAAGGCAAATGCGCCAGCGGCTTTCCGTCCTTTTCTAAGATGTCAAAAACTACGTAAACGGCGGGTGAACGTGTGGCTTTGAGGGTGATGTCGGTTGGGGCGGTGGCTTGACCCCGTTCCAGCAGCGTTTGAAAATCGACTTTGCCCTTGTTGAGGAGAACTATTTCGCCGTCCAGAATCATGCGTTTGGATTGCTGGGTTAGCTCCTGTAGTTCAGGGAAGTTGCCAAGTAACTCCTTGTTGTTTCGGCTACGCAAGCTGACTGCGCCGTGGGCTATGTAGGCTAAGGCTCGGAAGCCGTCCCATTTAACCTCAAAAATCCAGTCTATATCCGTGAATGGCGCTTTGGCTTCTTTGGCAAGCATAGGCTTGTATCGGTGGCGGGTGGTCATTTCTTTTCCAACTGCTTAAGGGTCTCCTGCAACGCCGCCATTAACCCTTTGATTTCTTCTTTAGGCGGCTTCTCAACGGTGATTGTTTCGCCTTTGAGTTTCTTTTGGATTAGCGCTTCAACTTTTTCGCGGTAAGTATCCTTATACTCGTTTATGTCGAATTCTCCTGACAGGTCAGTGATGATTTTCTTGGCGAGTTCTAACTCGGCTTTTTCTGGAGCAGTAAGTTCACCAAGCTCTTCAAAACCGCTTGGATCCACCACGTCATAGCCGTACCGCAACGTAGTCAACACCAACGCGCCCTTGTATGCGTGTACCAACGCGGGGTACTCTTTTGTGCGCAATGTGATTCTGCCCGCGGCGGCTTTGCCCATTTTCTCCAACACCTGCAGCAGCAGACTGTAGGCATCGCCGCTTTTGTCAGGCATCAAAGCGTACGTGCTGGAAAAGTAAACGGGGTCCACGCTGAAGTAATCCACGAATTTGCTGATGCGTATGCGCTTATCCGATTCAGGTTTAACCGCGTCTAACTCTTCTTGCCCAAAAACCACGTACTGGCCCTTGCTGACCTCGTAGCCCTTTGCCACTTCAGACCACGGCACCACCGCGTTGTCTTTAGTGCAGATTTTTTGGTACCGCAGCGGGTGGTTGTCGGTTTTATGCAGGAAATGAAAGGAGACCCCGCGGTCGTAAATCATCGGGTAAAGCTTAACTGGAACGTTAATTAAGCCGATGGTTACGCTTCCCGTCCACATGGGTCTTCTTGAAGGCGCCCTCTTCCCCATTGAGGGGTTCTCTGCTGTTTTTTCGGCGGATTTTTGGGCTTTGACAGCTTCCTGCTTTTTGGGGTGGCGCGGTTTTTTCTCCAAGTTACTTTGCCTCCAGTTTTTGTCGGTTCTCAAAAATGTCCTTCCACGGGGCTTTTGGCAACTCAAGGACACTGTGAATAGTGAAGTCTGAAGGCTTTAACTTTTTCCTCAACGCACTCCACTCTATCGGCGTAGAAACCGTGGCGTCAGCGGTTACCCGCAGGCTGTAGGGACAAACCATGGTTCTGCCGTGGCTGTTCTGCGTGTAATCCACAAACACCCTGTCAGGTTTCTTGGTGTCGGCGAATTCAGAGACAACCTTGCTGTTCTGCTTCATAAGCTGTATGCCGAGGGCGTGGACAAAGGCGCGGGTCTCCTTAAACGTGTACTGTCGCACTACAGGAACAAGAATGTGGAGCCCCTTTTTTCCTGAGGTTTTCACGTAAGACCTAAGCCCAAGCTGGTCAAGCTTCTCCTTGAGCAGAAACGCAATCTCAACGGCGTCACCAAACGTTGCAGGCGGCTCAGGATCCAAGTCAAAAAAAGCAAAATCAGGCTTCTCACGCTCATCCACCCTTGATAGGGGTATATGGATTTCGATTGCCGCCAGATTCGCCAGCCAAATCAACGTGTCCACATCGTTGCAGATGATGTAGTTCACGTTGCGCCGCGCCGTTTGCGAGTACAACTTGGCGGTCTGGACCCAGTCGGGCATGCCGTTGGGCGCGTTCTTGGCGTAGAAGCCCTGCTTATCAACCCCTTCAGGGTACCGCGTTAGCACCAGCGGGCGGTCCTTGAGAAACGGCAACATCTGGGGCGCCATCTTGATGTAGTACTCGATGAATCGCGCCTTAGTAACGCACAACTGCGGAAAAAGGACTTTGTCAAGGTTGCTGAAGCTGACCTTTGTGAGTTTCTTCATTTTGCCAAGCACCCTTTAAAAAGAAGGGTTGTCTGACCTTAAGAATTTTAAGTGGAAATTTAAACCACCCTACCCCGACAGATAGAAGCGCAAAAGCCTAAAACCAACTGACAAATTTCCAGAGCACGCAAGCAAACTCCAAAGGACGCTGCATCACTATAAACAAACGGCGCGCCTTCAAAGCCGCCAAATGGCGCCGTTAAGTTTGTGAATTAGGTGTCTTGTTTAGTTTCCATCCCAGACTTTCTATTGCTTCTTTGATGTTTTTTAGTGCTTCTTCCTTCGTTTTGCCTTGACATGACACGGGGACTTCTACGCAGTGTGCGCTATAGCCGCCTTCTTGGATGGCTTTTACGAGGACTGTGAATTTTTCTGGTTTCGGGGCAGACATGTTAATCTAATGTATGTTACTTGCGCAGGATAAAGAGTTATCTTGCGAACTTTAAACGCACAGGCAGATTTGGAGCCTATAGCGATTCGAGGCAGAAAACTATAGGGGGAGGTCGCTATTGGCAAATTCCAAAGTCAAACCAACATGGAAAATAGAAAATTCTACCCAAAACCGCAACAGGAACCCAAGCGCTTAAAACCCCAAAACAAACCCCCATTGCACCATTTCAAGAAACCCCGCCTTTTTCAGCTTTTGAGGGGGGTTGAAGAGGTGTCTGGGTCTTTTTGGAACGAACGGTTTAAGTCATTCAGCCCCGAATGTTTTTTTGAGGGAAATTTGTTGCGTGAACTTGTCTTTGTCGGCTTAGGGTTAAACGACGAAAACGGCATCACCCTGCAGGGTTTGCAGGAAGCCCAATCTGCAGACCACGTTTTCATCGAGCTCTATACGAGTTTGCTGCCTGATTTTTCGCTGCGAAACCTTGAAAACCTCGTGGGTAAACCAATTCAGGTTCTTTCAAGGCGCAACTTGGAGGAGGAGAACGGCAGGCTTCTTTTCGATGCTGCAGAAGCTGGCAAAGCGGTTTTTCTGGTTCCAGGTGACCCCTTCATCGCCACTACCCACGTGACCCTGCGCGTCGAAGCCGCCAAACGTAGCTTGCCTACACGTGTTGTTCACGGCGCCAGCATAATCTCTGCGATAATTGGAGTTTCTGGTTTGCACAATTACAAGTTCGGCAAAACCGTCACCATCCCCTTCCCCGAGAATTTCAGCGAAACCCCCTACAACGTCATCGCCCAGAACAAACAGCTGGGCATGCACACGCTTTGCCTGCTGGACTTGAACGCAACCGAAAGAAGGTTCATGACCATCAGGGAAGCTTTGGGACTGCTTCAGGGCATCGAGGAAAAGAAGCAGCAGGGCATAGCCGCAGACGACGCACTTGCAGTGGGACTTGCCCGAGCAGGAAGCAATCAGCCCACGCTAAAAGCCGACTTCCTAAGGGAACTGGCAAACTTTGATTTCGGCCAACCCCCCATGACCCTGATTTTCCCCGGACAACTACACTTCACGGAAGCCGACGCCCTCATCGCGTTTGCGGGTGCCCCCACAAAACTTCGGAGCCTAGCAAAATGAGCGCCCAAGCCCTATCCGAGAAGTACATCGGCGCCATGGAAAAAACCGTCAAAGACATGCAGCGTACCAACGGCGAAATCAACGTAAGCGAGGTCTGCATAACCGAAATCTTGGGTTATGTGACGGCTTACTTGGACGACGCCAAATACTTCAGAAACCAGAAAAAGTTTGAGACCAGCCTCACATCTATTGCATACTGTGAAGGACTGCTGGATGCGCTTAAGCTGATTGGCGCAGTCAAAATTCCATCCGCGCCATAAGCAGGCTTTACCCTTCTTGTTTTGCGGGTCCCCAAAGACGCAGACGCGCCATTAACCGTGTTCTATCCGAAGCCGCAAAAACGGGTCAAACATGTTTTGGGTAACCTTTTTAGAGCGAAAGAACCGTCCAGAGCAGCAAAGCGATGCCTAAAGTCCAAGTGTAGAAAGCGAAGTAATGTAGCTTTTTGCCCTGAACAATTCTGGAAAGTATCTTCAACGCGAAATAGCCTGCTACCGCAGCAACCGCAAATCCCGCGGCAACATCAACTCCAGTTAACCCCGACGCTGAAAGCAGATGCCACTGTCCGTAGGCTTCCACGCCGAAGTCGCCTATGATTGCAGGTATGGAAAGCAGAAACGAGAACTTGAAGGCCTTACGCCGCTTAAGCCCAAGCAGCAACGCAGCGGAGATGGTTACGCCGCTTCGGGAAAGCCCAGGGAAAATGGCGAAGCCCTGTGCGATGCCAAGCAGAAGCGCAATTTTGTAGGGTAAGCCTTCTTGGGTTTCCTTTGAGAACTTGGTTGAATACACGAATGTGGCGCCCACCAGAAAAGTAGCTGCGATTATGGGGATTGTTCCAAGGTTGTCCTGCAGGAACTGGTTGTAGGATAACCCGATTATGGCTGTGGGTATGGTTGCCACAACTATTCGGGGTATAAGCATTCCGTCCTCGGACTTGAAATCCAGATGCGCCAGCGCCACAAGAAGACCCTTGATTTCTTTTCTGAAAAAGAACACCAAAGCCGACAAAGTCCCCAAATGCAAAATGATGTTTAACAGCGGCGTCACCGTTAAACCCACGAACTCGCCTGCAAGCTTCAAGTGTGCAGTGCTGCTGATAGGCAACCACTCAGAGATGCCCTGAATTAACCCCAAGATTAAGGTCTGAAACAGCGATATCAGCAAATCCTGCACCCTTACAGCCAGTGTATGTTTTCAACAGTTAGTATCCAGCCTAATAGGCATTACACCAACACCCTGCTTTCCCCGCTTAGACAAGGTTTACACGCGTTAAGTCTGCAAAGACTGTACTTTTTGGAAACCTACGCTAATCATTGCAATAGTCTTCTGAGGTACCTTAATCATTCTATTTATTGACCCTTTTTCAGCGTCATATTCTAATTGTGCATCTTTTGCGGTCGATGTCGGTTCCATTGACGTTTAGGTCTCTCCAACATGAGCGCCAGTTGTTAAAGCGACTTGCAGGAAAGCTGCAATTCTTTTGCTTGCGGCATTCACTAAAGCATTCATTTATTTCTTCAAGTGTTGGAATGAAAACTGGGTTAAGTTCGTATTTGATTCGTATAGGCTGCCCATTTGTATTTTTGCCCGACGTCTTGTACGAACACTTTTATAGATATTCAATTGTAAAGAGATAACTATGAGCAGCCACCGTTCTTTTTTGTCAATAGTAATATGTGGAGTGCTGATTTCAAATTCGTTTCTTCTGTTCTCAGTTCCTGTTGTCACTACACAAGGAGAGACCTTTGAGTCTTACAAAATAACATTCCAGTCAAACAGCAAAGCAATCCTACTTTCAGGAGCACTTCTTAACGTGCTAATTCCACCTGATGCATCCGTGACCTCCTTTATGCTTTCAGGCTTCTCTGAAGGAATGAAAAATGTGACTCTAACGTATTCGGGGACATACAGCCTAAGGTGTTACAGGTTTGCCCAAGCAGCTCTCACTTTTAATGGCAACCCGGATTATTTTCACATGACCATTAACGTCGATGTAAAAGTAAGACGAAATGCAGTCCAATATTCACCCTGCACCAGCGACGAGCTTGCTGACGCTATCATGCAACGACTAAACTCTCTTCCCTTAGCAGGTTACACCACGCCAGGCATAGCCTTTGGAAATCTTCAAAACTGTGACGGTTGGAAAGGATATCCCATTTTGCCAGTGAACAAAACCCAAGCTTACCAATTGCCTGATCAACAAGTAGATTATCTGATTGTAGCCAGTCAAGATATGTTTGAGCCTCTTTACCCTCTGATGGTACTGAAAAGCCAACAAGGGCTAAGCACATTTTTTGTCTCTATTCAGGATGTGGACTCAACCTACGAAGGCAACTCAACTCAGTTAAGAACCATAGAGTTTCTCAGGGACGCGTTTAACCATTGGCACATGAAGTACGTGCTTCTTGTTGGAAATACTGCTTCGGTTCCTCCCATCGCCTACACGGCTCACGAGCTTTCTGGTGATCAAATAGTGGACCATGAACAAACAGGTGACTACTATTATTCGTTGCTAGAACAAGCACCTGAAAACTTCTCCTTTTCGTTGCCGAATAAAGCCAGTTTTGACTTCCCAGACTTCATTTTGGGTCGATTCCCTTTTGATGATGCTATGCAAGTAGGCAATCTTGTAAACAAAACAATAGCTTATGAACAAGAGACCGATCCCGGAGAGTGGGTTCGGACGAACGCGATGGCTGCGGGAGAAGGTTGGTATCCCAATCATGCAATCAAATGGGACAGACACACGTGTGACTTGAGACCCAAAATCATCCTAGGCAATCCAGGAAATCTCTCCATCCAGTCACTTGCTGATGTTATTAATACCGGCGTAGGAAGCCTCTCGATGATTATCCACGGAACCGCTTACCTTCTCGAAATAAACAGCACACAACATTTCATGTACTCAGATGTAACCCTCCTAAACAACACAAGACTGCCCGTTATCTTCGCAGCTGTTTGTTATGGAGGAAAATTTGATTATGGAGCAAACGGAGAGCAGAGTTTGGCCGTTCAACTGTTGGCAAGGGACGCTGGCGGATCTGTTGCCATCGTATCGGGTACTAGCCCCAGCCCTTACGCCCTTCAGGTTTATTATTCAACCTACAATTACAACAATGGCGATGGGCAGTCCTGGCTTCCTGCAGCCAACTATAGCATAGGCAAAGCGCTGTTCTTCTTTGACGCCCTAAACATTGTCGAGGCCATGATTTTGCTCGGAGACCCCGCATTGGTTATGGCTACCGCAAAATATGATTTACCTTCGAACGTTCAGCCGTCGCCTGTTCCTCTGCCGACTATGCGTCAGACGCCAACTCCAACGTCAACGACTTCGCCCACCCCGACTTCGATACCATCACCATCACAGACTCCCACCCCGAATACAACTCCAACGCGCACCGCAACAACCATTCCCACCTATTCGCCCAGCTCAGTCCCGACGCCGCAGCCCACAGCCACACCGACACCAACCACAAATCCCTCGCCAACCACAATACTAACCCCTCCCTCCACGCCAACATCAACGCTCCTTCAAACTCCTACACCTACGCTTACGAACACTCCCACAGACACCCAAACGCCTACGCCTTCGCCGTCCCTGCCGCCGGAGATTACTCCTGAACCTTCTCAGCCGTCTACCTTACGCCCCTCGCCTTCAGCTTCACCGGCAAAGACAACTGCACCCTCGCCTTCTCCAGCCCAGCCGATCCTAAACGGTACGACAATAATCCTGATTGACATTGTGGTTGTGGTTCTGGTGACCACTGTTGCGTTAATGTTTGTTCTGACCAGAAAAAACAAAAAGCAATAGCCAAGCGTTAGCGTTGATTTGAACTCTGGGCGAACCTGTCGAGTGATGTTTGTGGTCAGATTTGTGGAGGGAACCTTTCTCTTCCTCATGCCGCTGGCTCGGGCTGGAATAGTAGGGAAGCAACCGACCGTTTACAACTTACAAATCGTATCCTTCGGGGTCGATATACCAGTCGAATATTTCTTAGGAGGTAGGTGCCCTTGCTAACAGCAAAGAAAAAAGAGAGTTTTTGCGCGGGTGACATCTCCAAAGTTTTTCCAAAGGTTTAAATTGGTTAAGTTTAAGTATAGAAGAAGAATACTCTCATACGAAGGTTCGATTATGAGCGAAATGACAACAGAAATCCTTGAGCAGAACATCGGCAAAATCGTGCTAGTTCGGCTAAAAGGTGGAAAAAGCCTACGCGGAAGACTAAAGGGCTTTGACCAGCACCTTAACCTAGTCCTAGAAGAAACAGAAGACACTACAGACGTTGAAAGCCAACGAAAACTCGGCTTGATAATCGTACGCGGAGACAACGTGGTACTGATTTCTCCCCCACCACGGTAAGGTGACATAAATGGGCAAAGGCACTCCATCAATGGGCAAACGCCAAGGCAAAGTTGTCCACATAAAATGCAGGCGATGCGGAAGAAGAGCATACCACGTACGGGACAAACGCTGCGCAGCATGCGGCTACGGCGAAACAACCACCATACGCCACTACAAGTGGCAAACCAAGACGCTGCTCAGAGAACGCACCGTCTAACCTTCTCCAACAAATTTCCTCTCTTAGACCAGTCTTTTTCTTTTGTTTTCTTCACAACTCAGTTGCCTAAGCCTCAAAAGGGCTGCATCAAATAGAGAAATCCGCTTACCGTGATCTCTCGCGGTCAAAAGAGTTAATTCTTGCTTCTTCTCATATTCCTATAGGCGATGTGATGTCCAAGCTTTCATCTCCTCAGCGGCTAAAAATTGCGTTAGGCGGATTCGTTTCTTTCATTGGCTTAGCTGTTTTATCCTGTGCTATTCTAACTTTAACTGGCACCGTAGATTTGGCTCTGGTCTTCCAAAATGATTTTGCATTAGCTGCTGCTTTTGCTGTGGCGGCGTTAGATGTCGGCTGTGGCCTTCTGCTGATTTTAAGGAACAGAGAGATTGTGTTGTCACTCGCTTCCAATCAGGAGAAAACCCGTAACAACACTGACTGAGCCCACGACAATCCACAGCCCCACGATGGACCACGCGGAACTGGCTGACAGAAACATCAAGCTTTGGCCAGTTAAGCTGCCGTAAGCAAGAAGAATAAACAGAGCGGCTCCCAAGAGAACTGACGCGAATCCAAGGTACTTGCCGACTTTTTTGGGCACCTGTAGCACATTGTAGCGTTCCTCCTCCAATGCTCGCTCCGCAGCTCTTTCAGCTTTTTTTTCGGGGGCAACCACTGACTTAGAGGGCGCTTTAACGGTTATCTCCGCTTTTTTGTCTTCGTCGTCAGCCAAGCAGACTCCACCAAAATACTCAAAGATAATTGGATACACCTTGGTTAAATCGTTTTTGCTGGGTCACAAATACCCTGAGTGGTCGTATCTTCGCAAATTATAAATCCACAATGCACTCAAATAGTAAGTTACTAAAAGGGTTACAAAAGTGACTGAAAATACACAGAAGGCTCTTTTGCCATTTGCCTCTTATTTGCCTCCCGAAAGCGGAACATTGAGCGGGGACGTTGAAAAAGCCGTAGTTTTCTGCCTAACCGAAGCAGGTCGGGAAGACGGCGGCGGATTTTTCCGAAAGCAACCGAAAGAGAAAATAGTTTTTGTGGCGTGCCTCTATTATCCGTTTTGGATAGCGAATTTCAGAGACGCCACTTTGCTCCTTGACGGATTGAATGTTAAATCACACACAATCACCTACCCCACAATTCCTAACCCGAACGGGTTCGAGAATAATTTGAACCAGCGTTCCACAAATCGGCAAGCATACGTCAGCTTCCTTTCCGACAATCGCAACTATTTCGAAGCGGCAAACGGGGAAAAAACAAAAGAGATAGATGGCCTTGTCTTCGATGATGAATTCTCAAAAGAATTTTTGGTTTATCTGTATGACACAAAACTAGTTACTGACCCCTTGACTGACTGTGTTGTGGTTTCGCCAGCTTACAATGCAACGCAAATTGAGGCGATGCTGAAGGGTCTGCAGGATTCACGTGAGCAGATTGCTCAGGAACTTACGCATCTCAACGAGGTGATTAAGCTTCTGAACTCTAAGACGCAGCAGTTTCTGGTTTTGCTACGTGCGGATGTTGCGGCAACTGAGGAAAAGTTCAGTGGACAAATTCAAGAAGCTACTGAAGCGTCAGAAAAAGAGAAGGAAGAAGTTAACAAGGAATACAACGAAAAAGTCACTGGTGCCTTGAGCAATTTTGAGCAGGAAACCTTGGCTATACAAAAAGAAAAAATCACCCTTGAAAAAACGGTAACTGACTTGACTGAGGAGATAGAGCATATCGAAAGCGAAATTCGAACCTCCGCAGTTAACAAAGACTATGATACTGAACAGCACTGGAAGGAAAAACGTAGCGAACTAAAGAAGCAGATACCCGACATAAACTACAAAATCAAGGATCTTGAAGTTCAATTGCAGGACATCGAAGACCGAAAGAAAAAGGCGCTTTTTGAGTTGAAACAGGAAACTGATGTGAAGTTAAAAGCGACTGAAAAAAGGCTTCTGGAGGTTGAGGCTTCCCGCGACGCCGAGTTGGGCATCAGCAAAAGCCAGATGGAAAAAATCGAAGAACTAACCGTTGCCATAAGCGGCATGATTGACAAGTTGACCAAGATGAGAGAGGCAACTTTAGACGAATTCGACAGTTTAGGCATTAAAGTTAAACGAGCTGAAAACACGCTTGTATACATGCCTTTTTACTTGATTTGTTACCAGTCCAAATCTAATAAGAGGTACACGTACTTGGCGCCTTCGTTTGTAACCAGCGGCGGTTTCAGTGCTCGACTAAAAGCCTTCGGAAAAATGAAGATAACCAAGATGCTTCAGCCTCGGTCTCAAAAAATGAACTCTATCCTAAACGGCTTCATCGGACTACTGGACAGTAACGTTGCCTTCAGCCACGAAATTAGCGAAGCCTCAAGCAAAGCGAATCTTTTGCAGTCAACAGAAGCACTTGAAGCAATCAAAAACGGCTTGGCAGAGTTAAAAACTAAAGAGTGGCTTTCAGAAAGTGAGTTTGAGTTTTTTAACCACCTGCTCCCTCAACGTTAGCGGCTTTTCCTGTTCATCCTCTGTTGCTGTTTTTTCTTTTACCCTCTCTTTTCTTGTATTCAAGTTGAAGTATCCAGTTACAATGAAGACAATGCAGAACAGCAGTTGGATATAGCTTGGTATGAAGGGAAGAATAGGCTGTGACAGCCCTGCTATATTGGCAATGGAAATCAACGCAAGTGAGATGCCGACGCCGATTCCTATCCCGCCAAACGCTATCTGCATGCGGTACCTACCCGCCATCCTCAAGTAATAAGAACCCAACACGATGGCTGTGAGACCCAGACCTGAAGTTAAAGCGTCCAAAGCGTTTCCGTCGCCGAAAATCACTGGACCCACAAGCAGAGCCACCGAAAAAATCACTCCAAGTATTGGCGTGATGGGGTAAAGCGGAGTTTTGAATGGGCGGTCCATGTGTGGCTTGGTTTTTCTTAGTTTTATAAGTGACATGTTTACGAGTGCGAAAACCAAAAGCGACCCGAAACTGGCGGCGTACCCTAGGAAGGGAACCGCGCCCAACGCGCTTAACGCCATAATCAAAGCGGATCCGACAATGGCCGCTATGTGGAACGTGCCAAATCGGGAGTGCACAGACAGAAGGATTTTGGGGAAGTATCCGTCCCTGCTTAGCCCTCGTGCAATGCTTGACTGCACTGAAAGCGCTGTACCCAACGCCGACAAACAGGCAGCCATGCCTGCAACCGCGAAAACGATGCCGCCGTAGCCGCCGAATATGCTGCTGGCTGCAAAGTTTAGAAGAGGAACCTGCAGCGCGGTCTGTGTGGGCGTGACCGTTCCCACCGCAACTATAGCCAGCAACAGGTAAAGAGGAATTATCAGAACCGATGACAAAATCAAGGCTTTCGGGATGTCTTTTTCAGGTTTTTCAGCGTCAGGTGCACTAGCCACAAGCGCCTTGGTTCCGATAAACATTGGAAAAACATAGACGATTGCCGCGAAAACCCCCGACACCCCCAAGGGCAGAGGCGCCGAAAACGGGTCTACGGTGTTTATTCCGTGGATGAATCCGCCGACTATGAACCCTGCGAACAGAAGTATGAATGCTATTACGACAAAGCTTCCGATTTTTCGGGTGCCTCTCACTTCCGTTACTCCCATAACCGCCACAACTAACACGGCGATAAGCCAAGACATGTTCGAGATGGATATCTGAAGCTGGGGGGAAACCACTGAGAACAGGAAAGCCAGTTGCAGAACAAACGCCACGGCAGCTAATGCCGCTGCAAAGATTGCGGCTAACCAACGGAAGCAGCCGAAAATGAAGCCGACGTAGCCGCCGTAAGCCGTTTTGATAAAGGTATATTCTCCGCCAACCAGTGGCATGGCTGCGCTAAGTTCACTGTAGCTTAACATAACTAGCAGGTTAATTACGCCGCCCAATGCAAGAGCGAATATGATGGCTGACCCTGCTAGGTGAAAATAGGCGTAGTTGAGTAACACGAAAATCTCAAAGCCTATGGCTCCGCTGAGCCCCGCTATGACGATGTCAAAAAAACGTAGATGCTTAGGTTTTTTCATGGGCTCTTCCTCCTCATCGGCGTGTCTCCCACCAATCGTATACCAAAAAGAGTCCTCCTAACACCAAAACAAACCCTAAACCGAGAAGCACAAGCATATAGAAATTGAGGGTTTCCGCTTCAATGTTCATTGAAGCTTGAAGGTTAAACAGGTCAAACTCAATAAGCACAGCCAAAACTATACTTGAAAAGGCAATAAGGGTCTGAGTTGCTCCAAATACAAGTTTTAATGGTATTTTCTTGTGGATCAATTCGACGCCACTTACTGTTTGAACGCTTCACCTATATAATTAATTCTGCAATCTGCCTGAAGCGTACCTCAAAAAAGCTCTACACACTGTTGCTTCTGTTGCCATTTTAGGTAAACGGTTCAGGATGCAGCATTTTCCGTTTTTGCGCAGATGAATTCGGTTTCAATGCGGGTTACTGAACTGTTCAACTGTACCGATAAGGTTCCCCATTCAGGTCAGAAAAGATTTAAGTTAAAAAATAGTCCTCTTGACTCAAGGTTTGAAAGAGAACTCTACTCAGTCAGACGGGTGATTTGACGGGAAACGATGTGCCTAACAGCGGCGAAAACCGAAAGATGTGTGCTTGCAACGAATGCCCAAGCCATAAGAATTCGCCGTTAAGCGGGATCCTCTTCTGTTCCACGGGAGAATCCGAAGAGTTGGTTCTCCAGTCAGGTTGCATGTGCAGTTTCTGCCCTGTCGCCGCCGAATATAAGTTGAAGCTGGAATACTATTGTGTTCGGGGAAAATCATCAGACATACCGTAGAAAAACGGTTTTTGACTTGTTTTCAAGAAACATTAAAAAGCCGCCGCGGGACACAAATTGAAGAATAAAATAGACCCAAATTGTTTGTTGTACTGATTTGATACAGAAGGCACGTAAGTGGAATCTGAACATCCAAACGAGTCATCTGACGCCGAAACTTCCTTTTCGGTTTACGCCAAGACTGGATTATCCTCGGAAGAAGTAGCCGCAAAACTTGGACAGTACGGCTTTAACGAGATTCCCGAGAGAAAAGTCAGTCCTTTTCGCAAGTTCCTAAGCTACTTCTGGGGACCCATCCCGTGGATGATTGAAGTCGCCGCCGTTTTATCCATCCTGATTCAGCACTACGAGGATTTTGTGATGATCTTTACCCTGCTGGTAGTGAACGCCATTGTTGGTTTCCTGCAGGAACGCAAGGCTGACAACGCTATCGAACTGCTCAAGAAACGGCTTGCACCCAAAGCCCGTGTACTCCGCGATGGCGTCTGGAAAGAGATTCCTTCAAAGGGGCTTGTGCCTGGTGATGTGGTTCGGGTTCGACTCGGCGACATAGTTCCAGCCGATGTTAAACTCATGAAGGGCGATTACCTGTTGGCTGATGAGTCGGCGTTGACGGGTGAATCGTTGCCTGTCGAGAAACACATCTCCGACATTGCTTACGCGGGCGCGATTGTCCGGCAGGGCGAAATGGATGCTTATGTTGTGGCGACTGGGATAGGCAGCTTCTTTGGCAAAACAACTAAGCTGGTGGCGGAAGCGAAAACCCGTAGCCACTTCCAGAAAGCCGTAGTCAGGATAGGCAACTACCTGATAATTCTGGCGGCAATTATGGTTTCAACGGTTTTTGCTGCGGAATTGCTTCGACAAGCGGACCTGCTGGAGCTTTTGCAGTTTGCGCTGGTTCTGGTTGTAGCCGCCATACCCGTAGCCTTACCTGCCGTGTTAACAGTTACTTTGGCTATCGGGGCAACCGCGCTCGCCAAAAAGGAAGCCATCGTGAGCAAGCTGGTTTCAATCGAGGAAATGGCAGGCGTTGACGTGCTGTGCTCTGACAAGACGGGCACGATAACAAAGAATGAACTCACCATAGCTGAAGTGTATAACTTTGGCGAATTCACAATTGACAACACGCTTCTTTATGGCACGTTGGCGTCCCGAGAAGAAAACCATGACCCCATAGACGACGCCGTTATCGCTAAAGCCAAAACCATTAAATCAGTGGCTGAAGAGGCTTTTTCGCAGTACAGCGTGACTGATTTTAAGCCGTTTGATCCTGTCTCAAAACGAACTGAAGCCACCGTGGAGAGCCACCGCGGCGAAACTTTTAAGGTTTCCAAGGGTGCGCCTCAAGTTGTTTTGTCGCTGGTTTCAAACAAGACTGACCTTGAATCTGAAGTAAATGGCGCTGTTGTCAGGTTTGCCAGCAAAGGGCAGCGTGCATTGGGCGTGATTAAAGGTGACGCCGAAGGTAATTGGCGGTTTGTGGGGCTTTTGGCTATTTATGACCCTCCGCGTGATGACTCTGCGGAAACCATCAAGACGGCTCAAAAGATGGGCATTAACGTCAAGATGGTTACAGGAGACCACATAGCTATAGCCAAACAGATTTCTCAAGAGGTAAACTTGGGCACAAATATAGTTGAGGCATCCTCTTTTGTTGGTAAGCCCGAAGATGAAGCCAGAGGCATAGTTGAAAACGCCGACGGGTTCGCTCAAGTGTTTCCTGAGCACAAGTACCATATAGTTGAGGTTCTTCAGGAGAACGGTCACATTGTGGGCATGACGGGCGACGGCGTGAATGATGCACCTGCGCTGAAGAAGGCTGATGCGGGGGTTGCTGTTGCAGGCGCTACGGACGCGGCGAAGTCAGCGGCGGATGTTGTGCTTACGAAACCTGGGCTTTCAGTAATCATTGACACGATTAAAGAGAGCCGCAAGATTTTTGAGCGCATGACTAACTACGCCATATACCGCATCGCTGAAACCACACGTGTACTCATTTTCCTGTCCCTTTCGATTCTGGTCTTCAGCTTTTACCCCCTTACAGCTGTTATGATTGTCATTTTGGCTTTACTTAATGACGTGCCAATAATGACCATTGCCTACGATAATGTTCGCGTGCAAGAGAAGCCTGTGCGGTGGAATATGCGCGGCGTGTTAACTGTGGCGTCACTTCTCGGCGTGACAGGTGTAGTTTCAAGCTTTCTGCTTTTCATAATTGGTTTAGAAGTGTTTCATCTGAGCTTTGCCACGTTGCAGACGCTGATTTTCTTAAAAATGACTGTTGGGGGTCACCTGACGATTTATCTGGCGCGTACTGGGGTGCATCACTTCTGGAAGCGACCATTCCCCGCAAAGATACTCTTTGGAATTACCGAAGCAACACAGATAGTTGGCACAATGCTTGCCGTGTACGGGGTATTCATGGAGCCAATCGGATGGGGACTGGCGGGTTTCGTGTGGGGCTATGCCTTGCTTAGTTTCTTGGTAACGGACCAGTTGAAGATACACTTTTTTAGGCTGATGAAGAATGAAGATGCCCTTTCTAATCGCTAAACGCTCTTTCCTCTGCGAACCTTTTTTTATGTTTCTTCATAGTTGAAGTTAATGCGTTTTTTTCTCTTGGATTTTTGGATTATGTTAATAATTGTTGTATCCTGCAGTCAATCACACAGGTTTATGTCCTCAGGTGTTGTCAACCTTGTTGGAGTTTCTCCAAAAGCCAGTGAGAAAGGAGTTTTTCTCCTCTCCTATAAATTGTCAAGTGGAGTGACCGTTTGCAAACCCAAAAGCTTGTAAACCGCTGTGAACCAGATCATTCAAACAAAAATGACTTTGGGCACTTCTGTAACTTTTACAGAAACAAAGAAGATTTAGCCGACATTTTGGTGCCTTACTTCGCATCAGGCTTAGCTAAGAACCAGTTGTGCATTTGGGTTACTTCGCCATTCTTAGGTGATGCGGAGGCAAAGTCGATTCTTCAAAATGCGGTCTCACACTTTGATGAATATGCTGCCAAAAAACAAATCAGAATAATTTCCTACGACGAGTACTACTTGAGTAATGGTCGATTCGACCCCAACAGCATCTTGAGAAAATGGCGCCTTGAAGAGCAAAAAGCCCTAAATCGTGGGTTCTTTGGCTTAAGGTTTAACGCTAACAATCTCTGGGTCAAGGAAGACACTTGGCCGCTTTTTGTTGAATACGAAAAACGCCTAAATCAAGCCATAGAGAACAGCAACTCGACTTTCCTGTGCAGTTACTCAAGTAGAGCTTGCACATGTCATCATCTATCAGAGATACTCCAGAATCACTCCTTAATTTTGGTTACGAAAAATAACCCGCCTAAAGGATGACCATCATGATAAACACCAAAAATAGAAACAACGGATATGTTAGCGCCTTAGGATCTGTGCCCTCTAACCAGTCAAAGGCAGTCCACATATGCCAATTTTACAGCACTAAAGAAGAACTGACGGCTGTTCTGGTGCCCTATTTCTCTTATGGTCTAAAGAAAAATGAATCCTGCATCTGGGTGACTTCAAAACCGTTGATGGCTAAAGAAGCTGAAAACGCACTCAAACTGGCTGTTCCCAACCTAGATGACTACCTCTCCAGCGAACAAATGAAAATCGTGCCTTACGATCAATGGTACCTCAAAGACGGCGAATTTGACCGCGAACAAGTAATGAACGAGTGGCTCAAAGAAGAGCAGCTTGCCCTACGCCGAGGTTTTACTGGGTTACGCGTAAATGGCAATTTCTTTTGGGTAGAAAGAGATCTCTGGGGCAGACTTGTTGAATACGAAGAAGCTGTGAACAAGGCAATCGCAGGAAGAAGCATGACCGCAATATGCAGTTACTTCACGGAGAAATGCACCTGCACCGAATTAGCAGACCTCCTAAAAACTCACCCGCGGTTTCTGTTAACAAAAAAGCAGCAAGGCGAGGAAAAACGTGAGAAACTTCGAAATAATGGCTGCTTTTGAAAAAGTCCTCAAAAGACTAGATGTAATTGATGCAAAAGTTAGCGGGATGCCTCAAGTTCAGGTGCAAGTGTCAAGCAGGTTCCTGCCCACTGTCACCGCCTTGTCAAGTCTAGGCTCTGGAACCGCAAGCCAAGTCAGCAGGGTAACTGGAAGGTCCCGTGCGTTTGAGAGCAAAAACCTAAATGACCTGCACTCAATGGGGCTGCTAAGCAAGCAGGGCCAAGGCAGAATGAAGATTTTCAGTTCCCGAAAAGTTGATGCCCCAAAAGCTGATTTTTAAAACCAAAGACATCCTGTTTGAAACCGATAAATCCGCTTAACCCGCGTTGAAAACTGGTTTTTGTCAGAGAAGAGTATATCTTTTAGTCTCTGCCACTCCTTTGTTGTACGCGAGAATGGCATTTCAGGAAGAAGTTTCAATATGTGCCCAGTAAAAAAGTCATATCGGACCCCGCATAACCGCATCAAAATTCTAGTCAAAGAAGCAAAGCAGATGGTTAACGGACCCTACTACTGCCCCCAATGCAAAAAAGAACTGATGCAGATTCTTGCTGACCCAAACAAGAAAGAGGTCTTCGCCGTCTGCAAATGCGGTTTAGAAGAAAAGATGGCTTATGCACCAGTTTTTCAGCCCGTAGACTACTACAGCAAATTTATGGACCTGTACAAGAAGCGAAAATTCGAAGAGTACAGGCAGCAGTATATGCGGCAGCAGCGGGAAAAACAGCAGGTCTCCAAAACCTAAGTGACAAACGCCGCCTCTCATCTTCAGACATTACTCTCTCCTTATTTGCAGGTTCACACGACACCGTTTACCCTCCAAAACCATTCTACAAACAAACGTGAATTACCGCGTCAAGTCGGGTTGTGGTTTTTTGGGTTTGTTGTTTATTGTTTTAGTTTTGTTTGTCGTGAAGTTTTTGCTGTTCAGGTTTGTTTCTTTGTCTTAGCCAGAAGCCTTCCGCTAAGAACAGGAATGTTGCTGTCCCGTTTGTTATTGCCAAGTAGATTATGTCTGTGCTGGGCAGTTTTCCTTGTACGAGTAGTTGGTTTGCGATGATTACGATTTCGGTGGCTAAGACGCCCATAAAAAAGAGGGAGTAGCACATCATTCTGGGCACGAGGTTTCTGCCGACCCACAGGTGCCCGCTGATGCCTACCTTCTCTTTGACGACGTATTCTCCGTAGGTGTTCTTCTCCAATAGCCCGTTGGCTTCCAGCTTCTGCAGATGCCAGTACGCCACGCTTGGGCTACTCAGGTTCGCGCCCCGCATGACCTCACGTGGACCCACGGGCTTGCCTTCTTTGACAGCGTAGGCGTAGACGCTTAGAGTTTTTCCTCCCAGATTCTCGGTTTCGGCGTTAGTCAAGCTTTTTTAGCTCCCTGATTTGATGAAGACTTCTGCTCCGAACTGGTCGATTTGGAAAGCTTGATTGTCACCTAAGATGGCGTTATATAGGTAGCCCTCGGCGGTTGTTTGCACTGCAACTTGCTTGACGGCAGCCTGCGTCAAAGCGGTATTTGCGTAGTTGTCTCCCATCTCCTGCATAGTATACAGGTAGCTGGAAACTGAATTGTACATGTTGATTTTCCCTGATTTCAAAGGCTCTAACCAGCCGATTCCGACATCCCAAGTTCCCTTTAGATATATCAACCGTGATTCGCCAGGTTGCCAGTAGCAATCGAATCCGCCTTCGCCAGCCCAAATATGAAGGTCACCGATGTACTTACTTGGATTTGCTTCCCAGTTCTCTTTGTACTGTTCATACTCGCTTACATTATTGTAACTTCCGTAGTCTTCCGTGTCAAAGCTTAGACTTTCACGTAAAAGCATACCGCTTGCACGAACAAACGGCTTTGCGGTGTCGGGTCTGACCCTGCCTGTGACGTCAACCCAGGTGCCGTTTACGAAGATGTAGTCATATGTTGTCATGTTTATTTCGCCGCTTGTTGAGGTTATGTTGTGGTACTCCCAGACATGGACACCTTCTATCCATTGACCGTGGAGAGACTCTTCAGCAGACAAAGCGGGTATCACTTTAGGGATGTTTTCGTTTAGGAAGGGCAGATAGGGCATATCGGGCAATTGACCGTCGGGTAACCAGGTGACATTGAGCCATTCATCGTCAAGCCACAAGCCTTCAACAAAACCGTTTCCGCCGCCTCCGCTTTTTCCATGAGTCCCAACTGAGAATCCTCCTACCAGAGAAGGCACAAATGTTACTTCTTCAGCTGCAACGAAATTTACGTTGGAAATTCGGGCAGGCTTATCGTAGAGGTTGGTTACGTTTAGGACAACTACGTAGTCGACTATGGACAGGTTTAGGTCTCCTGAAACTATGTTGCTGGCGTTTTCCTGCACTTCAAAGTTGGCGTAAACTGTGTCTATGCTGAATTCTGCTTTAGGTCCCTGAAGTATTCTTGGGTATGGTGTGATGAGGTCTGATATAATCAAAGGCGATGCAAATGCAATTCCGATTGAAAGCGAAAGAACTGCCGCGATTAATAGTTTTATGGAGTGTTTCATTTTTTGTTCCTCCACTTTAACTCTTGATTGCATGTGGCATTTAGCTCTGGTCATAGAACAGCTACGTTCTACTGGTAGAACAGAATCAACTTTTAAGTATTTCAGTCAAGACTGACTTCAATATAGAAATCAGACCTTTATGCCAATTGGAACTTCATGTAGCAGATGAATGCAAAAATTTAAAACTATTTAACATAGAAATATGATAAACTATGACAAGTAGGGATGCGATAAATGTTATCGCTGGAGCACTCGTAGCTGTATTAGCAACTGGGTTCTACAACTGTTTGTTTTATTACCAGCAAAGCAAATGGGCGGAGTATTGGTACGCATTTTGGGGAACGATTGGAACATTAATACTTTTTTTAGTTTACCTTTTTCTGTTTTTCTACATATTCAAAGAGCGGAAAAATCAGAAACCCCCTATTTCAACTACATTGGCTGAACCTAAGAATAACGAGCGTGAATTTCAGTTTCAAATGTTTGAAGTCCAAAGGGATTATGAGACGGCAAATACAATTCTTTCAGCTATTATCGCTATTGGCTTCTCGTTGGCTATTGCCTTGGTGGCTGTATCTTTTACTTCCCTTTCACAGCAACTTAAAACCAACCTTTTATATGGAGCATTAAGTTCCATGGCTATAGGCACTTTTTCAATAGTCGTATTTGTCATTTATCACAATGTTATGCTGCAAAAAAGAGTATTGGGAATTCACAAGGATTTCATTGATGACTATTTACTTGAAAGTAGTGAAAACAGAATATTGAAAGCGCTCTTAGACGAACAGAAAAAAACTAACGAGTACTTGCGGAATCAAAATCACTGTCAAAAAAAGAGTAAAAGTGCCGAATCACCTGACGAGATTTAAGACAAATATAGCATGAAGCACACACGCCTTTTAGTTCGCTTCAAGTGAGCATATGTCTATAAGGTGGCTTAGTATGTGTTTCTATCTATTCTAAGATTATTCTTGCGTCGACGGTTTTTGTGCCTTTCTCGTATGCCATAACTGGGTTTAGGTCGAGTTCTTTGATTTCTGGGTGGTTCATGACCAGCTTGGAAACTGCCCGTAGCACGTTTACGATGGATTTCACGTCTGCTGGTTGTGAACCTCGATAGCCATTCAGCAGTGGGTAAGCCTTCACGCCTGCAATCATTTCGGCTGCGTCCTGCTCCGTAATGGGTGCAATCCGAAAAGTCACGTCTTTGAGGAGTTCAACAAATATGCCGCCTATCCCGAACATGAGGGTTTGCCCAAACTGCGGGTCCTTAATGGAGCCGACTATGACTTCGGTGGCTTGTGGAGCCATCTCCTGAACCAAGACCCCCTCAATTCTGGCGTTTGCCTTGTATTTTACGGCGTTCTCTAGAATCTTGTTGTAGCCCGCCCGCACTTCCTCTGCGGTTTTCAGGTTCACCAAAACGCCGCCTGCATCCGACTTGTGGATGATGTCCTGAGAAACAATCTTCAAAACAATGGGAAACCCAATTTCCTGTGCGAACTTGACGGCTTGCCGCTCGCTTTTTGCTACATCAAACTTGGTTACGGGTATGCCGTAGGCCATGCAGATGGCTTTTGCTTCAGGCTCAAGCAGCGCTTTGCGGTCTTCTTTGCGTGCTTGGCTGATTATCTTATCTGTCTTGTTCAAACTTTCTCCACTCCGTTAAGGGATTTGAGGGATTACACCCCAGTGTAGCCTTAAAACGTTTTCCCAAAGCAAACCCCCTACAGGACAGCCAACAACGCAAAAACCTTCGCGTCCGCAACTAGGTTCGCCACTTTCGCGTACTCGTCAGGCTGATGCGCCACCTCATCGATGGTGCTCCAAACCGCCGCAGGGATACCTGCCTTGCGGAAGAAAGCCGCACAGGTTCCCCCGCCGATGCCGCCCACCACCGCATCCACGCCCCTCGCACGTTTCAGCGCTTCCTTGAGGAGACCCACAACCTCAGCTTCCCCGTCCAACATAGGCGGCGCAGCTTGCTTCTGCAGCACTTCCACCTTGATTTTCGCGCCCGTCTGTGCCTCAAACCTGCCCGTGACCCTGCTTACGTCAGCCAGCACTTCTTCCAAGTCGTATTCAGGCAGCACTCTGCAATCAAAGTAAACGGTGTCTTCACCTGGTATGATGTTTACTGTATCCACGTTCTTGTCTTTCTTGGTGGGCTCAAACGTGCTGTAGGGCACCGAAAAATAGCTGTTTTGCGCGGTGTACTTGCGGTGCAGTTCAGTGTCCAGCGCCAACGCGACCTGCATGCCTACCCGATGCGCGTTTAAGCCTTTGTCGGGAACGCTGCCGTGCGCCTGACGCCCAAACGTAACCACCTTAAACCACAGAATGCTTTTTTCGGCGACTTCAATGAAGCCTCCGTCTGCGCTGCCGCTGTCGGGAACCACAACCAAATCGTCCCCGCCAAAGACGCCGCTGTCCAGCAGGTGCTCTATGCCCATGGCGCTTCCCTGTTCCTCATCGGAAACAAAAGCCAACGCCACCTGCCGATTCGGCGTCACCCCCAACTGCGCAAGCGCCTTAACCGCGAAGACAGATGCTACCAGCGACTGCCCGTTATCTTCACTTCCCCGCCCAAAAACGCAACCGTCCTGCTGCATCGGCTCAAACGGCTTGGTGATTTTCCACAGCGACTCCTCACCCGCGGGAACCACATCCAAATGCGTGACAATCCACAGCCGCCTGCCACCCGCTGCTTTATCGCCGAAGTATGCCACGATGTTGGGGCGTTTCCCCGACGATACACGTGTGTCGTCAGCGTCAACGCGTTCCACACGGTCAAAACCCGCTTGGGCAAGCAGCTTACTGAGTAACTCGGCTTTGGCGGATTCCCCGTTGCCTCCGCTTTCAGGTCCCACTGCAGGCACGCGGATGAGCTGCATGAGCGCCATGGTCATTTCGGGTTTGAGAGCTTCAATTTGACTAAAAATTGCTTTCATGTCCAAGGGCAGGTCACCACAAAAAAAGCCGCTGCGGCATCTTTAAAGCTTCCCAACCCCCGTCGCCCACAACGGATTAACTGGCACACGCTTCTGCCTGTTACTATAGATTAATATGCGTTTTAGCTTCTTTTGGTCTATAGAGTAACATGTCTTCTGATGAAGCCAAAAGCTGCAGGGAAACCCCCTCCGCAGCCCACGCTGAAGCCGACGAACCCCGCGTCATGGTTGGGCTCGCCGTTACGTTAGCCCTAACCATACTCGTCGCGGGCACACTGGACCTTGTTGCGCAGGGTGTTCCGCTGGGCTTCACCGTACCAGTTTTGAATCAGGCTGCAACCCTGAGCAAACTCGTCTACTACGTGATGGTGTTTGCCGCTGCAGCATACGTCGGCTACTTGGGGCTACGCGAGTTGTTTGTGGAGCGCAGATTCAGCGTCGAATTCCTCATGGCAGTGGCGGCTTTGGGTGCTGTTTTCATCGGGTACTTTTTTGAGGCCGCCATGGTGCTTCTGCTCTACTGCATAGCCGAATACTTTGAGGGCTACATTCAGGTTCGGGCACGCAGAACCGTGGAGAAACTCAGCAGGTTCATGCCTGACAAAGCCCGCATCCTCGTCGATGGCTCCGAGGAAACCGTGGATGTCGCCGACGTGGGGGAAGGCACCACTATTTTGGTGAAGCCCGGCGAAAGAATCCCCTTGGACGGCAACGTGGTGGCGGGCTTCTCGAACGTGGATCAAGCGTTGGTGACTGGCGAGTCAACTCCTGTTTTGAAGGGGATAAATGACTGCGTTTACGCAGGGACTTTGAGCACCAGCGGCGTGCTGAAGGTCGTGGTGACCAAGAGGGCAGATGAAACACTGGTTTCCCGCATCGTCCAACTCGTCACCGAATCAGGTAAACGGAAAGCAACAATCGAGAAACTTGTTGACCGATTCGCCAAAATCTACGTTCCCATAGTCATCGCTGCCGCGGTTTTCGTGGCCGCTGTGTTGCCACAGTTCTTCGGCGGAGGCTATGAAACTTGGGTTTACCGTTCGCTGATTCTGCTGGTGGTTTCCTGCCCCAGCGCCTTTATCATTTCAGTTCCCGCAACCGTGTTCGTAGCGATAACCATCGCAGCTAAACGCGGAGTCATCATCAAAGGCGGCGTCTTCGTTGAAAAGCTCACCTGCATAAAAACGGTGGTTTTCGACAAAACAGGCACGCTTACGCTGGGCAGACCTGCAGTGCATGAAATTCGGTCAGTTCAGCGCCCACAGGAAGAAGCGTTGGCGTTTGCCGCCGCCATCGACCAGTACAGCAACCACCCCGTCGCGAAAGCCATCGTGCGCCGAGCAGCCGAAAAAGGCATCGACATAAGCAAATTTGCGGTCACTGACGTAACCGAAGTGCCCGGCAAAGGCATCGTGGGCTACGTGGACGGCAACTTCGTGGCGGTGGGCAACCCCGAGTTAATGCGGGAGTTCGGATGCAACTGCAAAGAAGCCTACCAAATCAGCGAAAGCGACACCCACACCGCAGTTTGCATCTCCGTAGGCAAAGAAGGACTCGCCTCAGTCTGCGTTGTAGACGAAGTCAGAGAAGACGCAGTGCACGCAATTGACTCCCTAAAGAGGGCAGGCATAAAAACCGTCATGCTTACTGGCGACCGCGCCCAAATCGCCAAAGAAACCGCCGAAACCTTGCAGATAGACGAGGTGCACGCGGGGCTGTTCCCCGAGGATAAACTGCGGATAGTTGAGGACTTAAAGCAGAAGACCGCCACGCAGGGGTTGGTGGCTATGGTGGGGGATGGCGTGAACGATGCGCCTTCACTTGCAGTCTCGGATGTTGGCATTGCCATGGGCGCCGCAGGCGTAGACGTAGCCTTAGAATCCGCAGATATCGTGCTGGTGAAAGATGAACTGGCGCAGATACCCTACCTTATCCGTCTAAGCGAAAAAACCATGGGCATCGCCAAACAAAATATCGCGGCGTCACTGGTAATTAAGCTCGTTCTGGGTGCCCTTGGCGTAATCGGCGTAACTGGGTTGCTGGCGACGGTCATCGCAGGCGACGACGGCGTAACCATGCTGCTGCTGCTAAACACGCTACGGCTGGAAAAAGTCAAATAGTGGATTAAAACTGCTTGATTCAAATTATGCAGCATCAGAATTTACCCGTCAGCAATAGCAAGATTATTTGGGGGTTGAGCGTATCAGGGGGTAGATCTCTTTGGCTACGTATTGAACATACTTGCTTTTGTCTGTCAAATTGAAAATCGTCACCGACGCATCTCGCGTTATACCCACCACGTAGCCTGTTTCTTTGGAGCGTCCCACGACGTACCAGAGGTTACCGTGCTTCATATAGTCCCCAAACAGTGAGGTGTTGTTTAAGTCTGGACCATAGAGACTCAGCTTCTCAACGTTGGGGATGTCCACGTTGTCAAAGAACGTGATTTTTGTCTCTTCAGGGTTTCTGTCGTGGAATGCCTTGAGCGTTTCAGGAGTGATTTTTGCTTCTGTTATGGCGCCGGCTTTCTCGAAGAGGATTTGGCTGAGCTTGTTGGCGATGAAGTTGGCTACTCGCTTCTTCTCCACAACCGTCAAAAAAGTTGTGTCCTCTGCTTTGGCGAAGCTAAACGTCGCCTCCACGGTTTGGGGCAGCTGCGCCATGGTGCCTCGGTGGAAAACGTGCGTTATGGTGTCGTTTGAGTAGGTTCCGCTAAGCACATCCCGTTTAGCCTCCAAGCCCACAACTTCAGTTATTAGTTTAAATTTGTAGTTGCCTTCCTCAAAGTCCTCTTCGACGTGGAAACCGTTGAGTTTGGAGGCGACATCCGCCATCGAGATGAGTTGGGTTAACTTGAAAATTTTTCCCGCGACAACCATAAGCCGTCACTGCAACTAACTGTTGCCTGCAGGGGCTTAAGAAACTTGTGCATGAAGAAAAAACAGCCCAAAAACAAGAATCTAATTGGGGCATCCGTTCTCTTTAGGTTTTAAAGTGATGAGAACAGGTGTTGTTGGGTGTTTTAAAAGTCTATATACGGCTTTGAGAACTGCTATGGCGGTTTGAAGTCTCTCTCGAAGCGAACAGGCAATCGGTTTAGATGACATCTGATTAAGGTTTCATGGTGGATTTAATGGTTAGCAGTCCTATGCACGATTACAAAATAGCGTATTTCTCAATGGAAATCGGAATAAGAAACGACATTCCCACATACAGCGGCGGTTTAGGCGTGCTCGCAGGGGACACCATCCGCTCCAGCGCCGATTTATCTGTGCCCATGGTTGCCGTGACGCTTGTCAGCAGGAAAGGCTACCTCCAGCAGAAGCTTTCTGATTCAGGTGACCAAACGGAGTCAACAGATGAATGGAACCCCAAAGCACTTCTGGATTTGGCTCCGAAAACCGTTGAAATCGAGATTGAACGCGGAAAAGTGACGGTTCAAGCTTGGATTTACGACTACAAGAGCACAATAGGCGGAACGGTTCCGATACTTTTCCTTGATACGGATGTTGAGGGGAACGCCGCTGAAGACCGCAGAATAACCGACACGCTCTACGGAGGCGACGACCAATACCGTTTGAAGCAGGAGGCGGTTCTGGGGATAGGCGGCACCCGAATGTTGGAGGCGCTGGGTTACCGCATCAGCAAGTACCACATGAATGAGGGGCACTCTGCTCTGTTGACGCTGGAGTTGCTGCAGAGATACGAAATGGACATCGACCGCGTTAGGCGGCACTGCATATTCACTACGCACACGCCCGTTGAAGCGGCGTTTGACAGGTTTTCCTATGAACTGGTGCGGCAAGTGCTTGGAAGCGAATTTCCCACCCAAGTCATAAGGGAGATAGGCGGCGACGATAAACTGAACATGACGTTGCTGGCTTTGAACCTGAGCGGCTTCCAAAACGGCGTAACCAAAGCCCACATGAAACTTTCCCTAAAGCTTTTCCCCCACTACGCGATACGCGCCATAACAAACGGCGTGCACTCCAATACGTGGACCAGCCAAAGCTTCCATAAGCTCTTTGACAAGTACATTCCAGGCTGGGCAAGCGAACCTGACCTGCTGGTGAGAATCGCCAAGGTTCCTCTCTGCGACATCTGGGCAGCCCACATGGAAAACAAAAAGAACCTTATAGCTTATATCGAAGAGAAAACAGGCGAGAAACTCAGCGAAGACGCCTTAACGTTGGGTTTTGCGCGTCGAACTACAGGGTATAAGCGGGCGAAACTGATTTTTTCTGACCTCAAAAAGCTCAGGGATATAAACAAGGCTAGACCGCTGCAGCTTGTGTTCGCGGGAAAAGCGCACCCCCGAGACATCGGCGGTAAGGATTTGATTCGGGAGATTTTCTGGTATAAGCGGCAACTCAGAGACGAGCTGAAAGTTGTTTACCTTGAAAACTATGATATGCAGATAGCCGCCAAACTCACCTCAGGCGTTGATGTCTGGCTGAACACTCCGCTGCCGCCCATGGAAGCGTCGGGAACCAGCGGCATGAAAGCTGCCCACAACGGAGTCTTGAACTTCAGCGTCTTGGATGGCTGGTGGATTGAAGGCTGCATGGAAGGCATTACTGGCTGGGCGATTGGTCCGTCTCCTGAACAGGAAATCTCGGAAGAGGAACGTAGAAAAAGCGAGCTGGATGACCTATTCAACAAGCTCAGGTACCTTGTTGCCCCCAAATTCTACGATGACCGGGACGCTTGGACAGCGATGATGAAGAGCAGCATAGGCAAAGTCGCGTACTACTTCAACACAGACCGCATGATGCGCCGCTACATCACAGAAGCATACCTGCGATAAAACCTGAACCTTCCCCTCTTTCGACTTGAAAAGTGGGGAAAATGAGGGTTATTCGGGAAGCTTTTCAACAAACTGCTTTATGTTTCGCAGGTACTCTTTGAAGGCGGCACGCCCCTTGCTTGTTAAGGCAAGTGCGGTGTGGGGTTTTCTTTCGATGAATTCCTTGATTACCTCGACGTATCCTGCTTCTTCTAGTTTACTTAGGTGAGCTGAAAGGTTTCCTGGTGTCATCTGAGTTTGGTGCTGAAGAAACAGGAAGTCTGCGCTTTGGATGACGTAGAGCTGTGCTATTATGGTTAGTCGGGCTGGTTCATGTATTAATCGGTCAATGTTTTGGATGCCTGGGTTGTTAGTCGGCAAGTGCTTTTCCACCTTGCAGGGGATATTTTCTTACGAACTTCATCAGCAGAAACGCGCCATTTGAAATTATTGCCAGTCCCAGCGCCAAGAGTATGTATGCAAAGAAAACTCCCAGAAAGTGTCCAATCACGAAAAGAACCAGGCTCAGCACTCCGTAAGCGTACAGTCGTTTGAGTCCCATCGAATACCCAAATAGAACGCAGACAGCTAAGCTGGCGGTGCCCACGACAATTAACCCGTTTTGGAAAAGTACGTTTATCCATTCTGGTCTTTGAGTTAGTGCGAGTGTGAAAACGAACATGACGCCTATGCCTGCTACCATAAACCCCAGTAAGACTGCCATGAATCTGTTTGTGCCTTGCCCTCCGAATTTGACAAAGCCGATTCTGGGCATCGTGATTTTCCGTTTCGCCGCAATCCACAGGGGCAGTATCACCGCAATGAGGATGGCAGGCATTATTGACCCGAAACTGGATTCCCAGAGTATGTTTATGAATATTCCTAAGCCGAATCCCAGTATGTATACGCCGACGAATATGTCAAGCAAGCCGTCCCGATGATATGAGATGTATGCCTTTTTTTCGATTTCCTTTAGGTTGGGGGTGTCACTCAACAACTTGAACCTCAAATACACAAACTACTCTGTAACTAATATAACTTTGTATCACAAACCAGTTTGTACAAGTTGCCAAACAGCCTTAACACAGGCACTTCTTGTTTCTCTTCTCACAAACTACAGTTTAAAACGACACACATCGGCATATCCCCTCAAAGATTGAGGATTAACGTCTCATATATCGTATTAGCGATGATCTTTGCGGCTGCATCATTGGGGTGGACTCCGTCCGGGAAGTCTTCGGAGTAGTTGGTCAAAGCCGAATAGACGTCGATTAACAGCACATCTGTTTCATTTGCAGCCTGTTTTATGTTTGGAATTAATGTGAGCTCGAAGTATTGGGGGTCTATCTTGCCTGATTGATTGCTGAAAATCGGCGGTGGCAGAACTGCCCATATTCTGGGATTACTTAGGAGCTCTTGGAACGCAGCCACCAACTTCACGTAGTCCCCCACGAAGCTTGCGTTGAATACTTCAAGGTTTGGCTGAGCATCATTTGTTCCCAGCATAATGATGACTATGTTCGGCTGGAACTCCAAGGCTTTTTGGAACATACTTGTATTCATGTATGCAGTATCAGTGTTGAGAAGAACCGTTGTAGAGCCAACTCCAAAGTTTCTGACCGTGTAGTTTGCGCCAAGCAGTCTCCTTAGCTCATATGGATAAACGGTCGACTGCGTAAGACTGTCACCAACGCAGGCAACGCGGATTGTTTCTGAAGCAGGTTTTCTCTTCCAGGTGGACAAAACCATCAATGCCACAGTTCCCGAAAGCATTAACAGAATGACCAATACACTGGTTAAAAATTTTTTTCTATCCATCTGACATTCGTGCCGCTAATTCTGTTTTAGCGTCTTTCTCTATTATGAATTGACCTTAAAGTTGAATATAAGAATTTACGACAACATTTATGCTTCAGACTAAAAGGCACAATTAATTTTGACGATGCGTCAAGTTTTTGCTTGTTTTTATCCGATTAGTTTTTGGAGGTATGGCACTTTTTTCAGTAGCAGGATTATTCCAAGCGAAATAAACAGGGTTATTGCTGTTTCTATTGGAACACTGATTGTTGGGCTGATTATGTTGCGGTTAATGGTGAAGCCGAAATAGCCGTTTTGAATTGACTCCAAGATCATCACGTGGAGAAGATACAGCGATAGCGTGTTTGCGCTAATCACTCCTAATAGTTTATTTGATCTGGAGCGGTTGGGCTTTTTCCCTGTTGAGGGCGGCTGGATAGTTGCCAATAGCAGGAAAACCATTGCTGACGCCAGAATCACAGTCGGACTGAAGTACTGTTGAAAAAGATACATCTTCGATCCTCCTACGGTGGCTGCCAGCAGGTAAGTCAAGGCTACAGTTAAGGCGAATCCGAGAATCATAAGCATCAGTGTGGTTTGGCGACGGATTTGGACTGTTAAGAGGTAGGTGCCTAAAAAGAAGTAGCCGACAAACAGGTCCAGAGTGAAAAGGCTTGCTCTTAAAGTGTAAGGCGTCAAGACTCCGATGAGTGGCGTAATGGTTACCCCCAGAAACCATATTGCCACAAAGTACTTCATGATTGTTTGGTCGGCTTTCTCTAAGAGGACGCGTAGTATCGGCGTCATAAGGTACAAACCCACGAGTACGTAGCCGTACCAAAAGTGGGTGTAGGGGCCATTTAGTATGCCTTGTATGATGGCGCCTACCGAGAAGGGGATTTTTATTACGGTGAAATCCCAGATAAAATAGATGGCGCCCCAAAATATGAAAGGTAGACCTACACGTAGCCATCTTTTCTTGAAGAAGGCGCGAATGCTTTCTTTCTTTCCCGGTTGAAGCAGAAGTGCGCCAGTTAACATTGCGAACAAGGGAACCCCGATGGTTGCCAAACTTTGATAGATGCAGACTACACCCCAACAGGCGGTTTCTGTTTGGGTCATTTGAGTGAAACGCTGGGGATCAACCGTCCATCGACCTGACGCATGTACCAAAATGACTCCTATTATGGCTATCGTCCGGATTAAGTCAACGTTAAGGGCGCGGCTTCTGCGTTGGTTGAGTTTTTCCAAACCAAAACGCCGACCTGCCTCCCTTACTTAAAATATATGTTTCTTGCTTAATATATGTTGTTTTACATAGAATTTTTTGGAAAACGTTATAAATTTAGGCAATTTAAGCTTCATTAAGCAAGAATAGGGCTCAAAAAGTTATCGTATGCAGCTTAGATTATGGCTTTATAGATTTCTGATGCTACCACTTGTGACCCTTCAGTATTGGGGTGCACCCCGTCTTTGAAGGCTTGGGGATTACCAAGTAGCGGTGTGTATATGTCAATTGTTGGTAGTCCAAGTTCGGCTGCAGTTTGGTTGACTAGCGGTATTACTTCATCGTCTAAGATTGTAGGCGGAAGTCCCATGGTGTTATTGAAAGCTGGCGGTGGAATAACGATGTAGATTTCAGGTTGGGCTGACAGCGATTGGAACGAGGCAATCAATACCTTATAGTCATTTATGAAGTTGCTGCGTTGCTGCTCACTAAGGTAAGCATCATTAGTTCCCAGCATAATAACCACTATGTTAGGATTAAATCTCAGTGCCTCTTGGTACAGGGGCTGATTCATGTAAGGTTTGTTGAAGTCAAGAGAGACCGTAGTTCGACCAACCCCAAAATTTCCCACTGTATAGTTAGCTCCAAGCATTGTCGATAAAATATCAGGATAATCCGTGTCTCGAGTAATACTATCACCAACGCAGGCGACCCGAGTAGTGTTTGGAGCTACACTTTGAGTTTCAAAGAAAAAAGCGGTTAAACTAGCCGCTAAAACAACTATACATACGGCGGCGCCAAACCACTTCACTGAGTTCTTCATTTGCTGTACCAGCCAATTCTATCTCCTATAAGTTTTGTTATATGATTTTGCACTTTATTCGTCTCAGAATCAAACTTTTTACGCTTTAAACCCACACTGAAAACCTTGAAAGCCCCGAATGGCCTCTTTAATATTCAAAATAGCCCATGTATTCCTTGCGTCTTTTTCGAAGATTTGTTTTAATACGAGAGTTTTCACCTATTAGTCCGCAGCCTAAACGAGGCATTACATCGAAATGCTGATATCTGAAGTCATTCTGGAGAATTTCATGAGCTACGAGTACGCTAGGGTAGCCTTCAGGCAAGGCGTAAACCTAATTGTGGGACCCAACGGCGCAGGTAAATCCTCGTTGCTGCTGGCGATTTCTGTGGCTCTGGGGCAGACCTACACGGAACGCAGCAAGAAACTCAGCAACCTCATCCGCTGGGGACAAGACCAAGCACGCGTAACCGTAGTTCTAGACAACAGCCGACAGCACGGCAAACGTCCCGTTCCAAAATATAGCAAAGACCAGCTTTTCCTCACCCGCAGCCTCCGACGCGACGGGCAATACTGGTTTGAACTGGAGAACAAAGCCGCCAGCAAGCAGGAAGTGCAAAGGCTGCTGGGCAGGTTCGGCGTGGACCCCGACAACATGCTAATTATTATGCACCAGAACATGGTGGAGCAGTTCAGCGTCCTCAGCACAGTCGAAAAGTTGCGCATGGTTGAAGCAGCCGTTGGGCTGGAGCCTTTTCGCGAAAACGTGGTGCAAGCCCAGCAGAAGTTAACCCGCATTCTAAGCCAATCAGAATCCGTGGGTAAACTGCTGGAATCAGCCGAGCAGACGCTAAAATACTGGCGGGAACAATACGACAAATACCAAGAGAAAAAGCAACTGCAGACCAAACGGCGATTTCTGGAACGTGAACTGGCGTGGGCAGAGGTGGAACGCAGAGAAACCGCCCTCAAAGAGCTTGAAGCCAACAAACGAAAGCTGCAGGAAACGCTAGATAGCATCGAAAAAGAAGCCGCAGACAACTCTGAGCAGGTGCAAATGCAAAGCAGCCAGCAGGAGAAACTGAAGGCGGAAAACAGGACGCTTTTTGAGGAACGGGTGAAGCTGGAACACGATGTCGCTGCGGAGGAATCCACTGTTTCTTTCATTCAGCAACTGCTTAAGGAAGTTGAACTGTTAGAGGAGGCTGTTCGGGGCAGTCAAGCGGCTGGTCAGCTTAAGATGCTGCGCGCTGTGAGCCTCAAGGAACGTGTAGAAGCCTCTCACAGGCAACTCACGAAAATTCATGAGACCATCCGGGCGGTTGAATCCAAAACCCAAGACGCTGAAGGCGTAGCGGACAAAATAACAAGTCAACTAATAGACTGCAAAATCAAGCTGGCGCTGTTGCAGTACCGCAGGGAAACCTCAACTAAAGAGTTGAGCCGAGCGGAGGCTTCAATAAAAATTGCGAAGGCAACCTTAGAGGCGGCGGTTGGCAAGGCGTCTTTGTCTGGCGCCCGAATCGCCGTCACCAAAAACGCAGCTGACCTTCAAGACGAAATTCGCCTCACCGACGGGCACTTAGCCGCGCTTGCAGGCGTCTCCGAAGACATAGAGCGCCAGTACGAATCCTACAGTAAACTCTTCTTGGAGCTAAAGGAGAAGGCGCAAACTGTAGCGGAGAACCGCCAAAAAGCCTTGGAGGAGGTTTCAGCCAGGATGCAGTCTTGGCGTAACGTCATGGAAGCTTTGCTTGACCGCGTCAACCGCGAATACCAAAGAATTCTGGCGCAGACCCGCGCGGCAGGCGAAGTCCGCTTGGCAAATGCGCAGGACATCGAGACAGCGGGCTTAGAGATTCTAGTGGGCTTCAAAGGCGGAAAACCCGTCGCGCTAGACGCTTACACCCAGAGCGGCGGAGAAAGAACCACAGCAACCATGAGCTTTCTTCTTGCATTGCAGCAGCATGTGCGCTCACCGTTCCGCGCAGTGGACGAATACGACATCCACATGGACCCGCGTAACCGCGAGATGATTGCCAAAATCCTAATATCCACCATAAAAGACGCCAACGCCCAATACATCGTAATTACCCCCAGCCAAGTCACGTTTGCACAGGAAAACGCCAACATAGTGGCAGTGCAGAACGTAGAAGGCAAATCCGCAGTTCGGGAGGTCCAGTAGTCTTGCAGGCACAGAATCCGAAGGGGCAGACGCGCAAAGAAACCAAAAAGCTTGGCAAAGACAGGCTTGAACGCGTAATCGACATGATGAAAGGCATCGAAGGGCACACTGTAGACCCGTTTTTGCTGAACGTGGATGAAATAATCCGCATAATCCAAGAGTACTTTCCAACGTGGGACCAACCTGAAGAACTAACCTTGGACGCCGAGGCAATCCATCACTTGGCGTCAGTGATTAAGCTGCAGAGTGAATGGGTAAAACAACGCAGCACCTCCCTCTATACCGACCCGTTTTTGCTGGAAGAAAAAATCACGCAGAAAAACAAGCGGGAAATAACCCAGATTTTCCTGCAGGCATGGCACCCCATCGTTGAGCAGGAACAGATTACGCTAAGAAGCTTAGCTGACGCGTTGCGGTACTGGGACGCATTGGTTCCGCTCAGGGAAAGATGGGAACAGCCCGCAGTTACTGAAATCCCCATAGGAATCGCCACCCGAGAGGAACTCGCTGACCAAAGCATCCTGCGGGATGAAGCTTTCTCGGCGGAGCTGGAACGCTACTGGAGTGCGCTTCAAACAAAAACCCAAACAGAAGGCAAAGACGGCAAACTGCATTACATGGATTGGGTAAGCGCCGACACATACGAGGAGACGGTTCACCGCGCCTATATAACCAGTTTTCTGGTCACCTACGGCTACGCCACGCTGGAGGTTATCCCGTTGGAGGAAGAAATCTTTGTCATGCCCCTACAGGAACCCTCAGCGAAGCTACACCGACAAGCCGTTTCCGTACCCATAACGCTCTCGTTTGAGAGTTGGCAGAAGTGGAAGCGAGGCGAAAAAGAATGAGTAGCAAACGAAAAGGCACATACGCAGCCAAAATGAAGCGGGCAACACACATACTGTTCTACCGAAGGCACCAGAAGCCAGGCGTAAGAGGCTGGGAGCTTCACAAAGCCCTTGGCTCTGACTACCCCAAAGTGCTGGATGTTCTGGACGATTTCCTTAAGCCGCTGGATCTGCAGGTGAAAACGGTCTTCCAGCAGGAGAACGCTCCTGAGAAACCCACATTGGACGAGCTGGACAAAGCACGGTTTTACGTTACTTTACGCGGTGACCTGCAGCCTAAAGAAACCAAAATGATTGGGTGGCGAATCGACGACCTTGCAGGTTTAGCCATAACCATATCCTACATTATCAGCAAAAAGGGGCAAGCGGCACGCAGAGATGTAGAGGAACTTTTGGGTGAAAAAATTCCTGGCTGGAAGATAGGCTTAAACATCGACCGATACGTCAGGTACGGATACCTACAGCAGGATGACAACGAACAGCTTTACCTGGATTGGCGAACCCGCGCGGAAGTGGATGAGAAAGCGCTTATTGACCTGTTGCTGCGAAGCGAAGAGGAAAGGGCAGCCGCTGAATCTTCGGAGCCACAGGACGAAGAAACCGACGAAGAATCCGACCAACCGAACTAACCCCACATAACCCGCAACCGCTTATTGGCAGATTATTCGCGGTGTATAATGCAAAGTTTTAAATAAAAAATGAGGTGCTCCTTTTATTAGTTCCCTGAGGAGCTGAAGAATGGTGCACCGCGACTTTTACCTGCCCCTGAAAACTGGGCTTCTGTTGGTTTCTGTTGCTTGGTTCACTTATACGCTCTTCCAGTTTGTCAGCGGGGTAATTCACGCTAATAACCAGCCTTGGTTCATAATGGTGACTGACACCCTGGGCACCGTCGGTTTAGGCTTCCGCACCGCAGCGTCTTTTGCCGCAGTGATAGCCCTCACCTCGTATTTCTTTACCCGAAGCATGGGCAAAGCAGAGGCGTTGATGTCGCTGCGGTGGATTATCCTGTTTGAGGCAGCCTACTACTTGGTGACTTTTATTCCCTCGGCGTTTTGGGGCGTAGGCGACAACCCGTTTTCCACGGCATACGGACCTTTGCTGGGCAACCTTGTTGTGAACTTTATCCCCTGCATCGTTGAAGGTGTACTCATGCCCGTGGTGCTCGTTAAATTCTTCTTAGCGTTAAACCCCAATAAGCCCTCTTCCAAGGCAATTACGTGGGGCTTAATCTCCGCAACCGCGTACCTGCTGGTCTTCTGGATCAGTTACCTGGGCAACTGGCTATACACAGCAATCACAATCACCGAAGGTATCGATTACGTGATTTTGCCCTTGAACTTGCTCAGCTTCCTTTTAACCACCGTTGGGCTGTTAATCCTCACGCTTTACGCTGCATACTTCACCAAGAAATCCGCTGGAACTGAATCGTGGAGAAAACTGGACATGCGAAAAATTGGGGCTGTAGCAACCGCGTTCGGGCTCTACTTTGACGCAATCTACCTGATGTGGATATACTTTGATAGCGTCGGAGGCTGGAGTCCCTGGTATGCTTGGTTTTTGGGGCATAACGTGGACCTTTGGCTGCTGATTCTCCCGCTGGCAGGTCTGCCCTTACTGTTTTACAAGAAGCCCACAGACTAACTACTGTGCCTTTTTCAGTGTTTTTGGCGATTCTTCGGCGGGTTTTTGGGGAAACATATAAACCGTCTTTGCACGCTTTTAGCATGGAAAACGAGCGAGTATCCTAATGAACTGTCACAAGTGTGGGCAAGAAACCCTTATGCCGTTTCACTGTCCCTACTGCGGGGGACAATTTTGCAGTCAACATAGGCTGCCGGAAAATCACGATTGCCCCCGCATCGGAGTTGCTCACTCTCAAAGACAAGAAGTTGTCACTGAAGCTTTCATTCCTAGGCAGAACTCGTATGAGTTTTCCGTAAGTTTTGGTCAACCCCGCAACAAAAAAGGGCGCATATACATCAGCCCCACCGAACTCAAGCATCTTGCTGTTGCTATCCTGCTGGTGATAGGTATCGGTTTTTCTATCGTCTTCTACGCTGGATACATGACCTACTTTGGATGGACCTGGACGATAGCCACACTTTACGCGTTAGGCTTAACTGCCTCCTTTTTTGTGCATGAAATGGCACATAAAGTTACGGCGCAGCGGGCAGGTTTATGGTCAGAGTTTCGTTTAACTACTTGGGGCGCAGTTTTAACTTTGGTATCCGTTGTTATGCCTTTCAAACTGATTTCTCCAGGTGCAGTCATGATTTCTGGACCTGCAAAAATGGCTGACATCGGTAAAATCTCCATCGCGGGACCCGTTACGAACTTGGTGTTTTCCATGGCGTTTCTGGGCGCTTCGTTTGCTCTAAACCCGCTTTTCGCGTTTCCGTGGTGGTGGCTGTTCATTTCGCTTGCGATGTTCAACGCGATTATAGCCATTTTTAACCTTATCCCCTTCGGAATCCTTGATGGCTACAAAATCTACAACTGGGACAAAAAAATCTGGGTGATGCTGTTTGCTGCTGCCATCGCTTTAGCGGTGCCCTCCTACATGTTGGCTACACCCTACGTTTTCTAGTAAGCATCTATTCTGGTTTACTTGTTCTTGAAAGAGAAAGAATACTCAATTCAGAGCTTCAGAAACAGGAGATTACAAAAGTTGAGGGGGAAAAATTTAGATAAGTTCGATAGTGACATGCACTTCTTCGGGAACGCGGATACGCATGATTCGCCTCATGACGCGTTCTTCGCTGTCAATATCGATTAACCGTTTGTGGATGCGCATTTCCCACCTGTCCCATGTGGCGGTTCCTTCCCCTGAGGGAGCTTTCAGTACAGGCACACGGAGACGTTTAGTGGGCAAGGGTACTGGCCCGTTGATTTTGACTCCTGTTTTCTGGGCGATGCTTCTTAGTTCTTCGCATACCTCTTCAAGTTTACTGTAATCGGTGCTTGTTAGCCGTATTCGTGCTTTTCTAACCATTCAGATTCAATCCTGATTTTCTGCCCGTTTCACAGGTGAATTTGGACAACCTAAGGATTTAAAGCTGTCCTTCTGAAAGTAAACCACACACGATTTAAACCTTCCCATTCCCTGGTGGCCATCTGAAACGTCACGATTCTGTCGGAACATCCCTAACTCTACGTGAAAACCCCCTGCGTTTTCTCTTTTTGCATGTATGTTTCTTTTTGTTGGCGTTAAACGCTTGGGGTATCTTTGCCCTGAGTTTGTTGCGCCATTAGTTGTTCAAGTGTCTATTTTTTGGGCATATAGCGCTATTTTAGTTTATTTGGTTTATGTTTTCTGCCTTGCACGTCTTCTGTTGTAAGCCCCTGTTTTGAACAAATATTATAAGGTTGTTATTCCCCTCTAGAATCGGTTACTGAATTTATGACTGAATGCACTTTGTCACGTGAAAGGGAAAACGACCGGTTAACCGTCATAATACTGCTTATGTTGGTAGTTGTGTCGGTCATCGGAACTTATCTCAGCTTAACCATCCCAACCTTCGGGGCATTGTTCCTTCCTGGGGATGTCGTCTATACTCCCGGTGGCGCAATCTATGAGGTAATCTATGTTCTGTTAACCATTGCTGCAGATATCCTGTATCTGTTAGGTGGGGCAGTTATTGCGTTTGGTGCATCGCTTGTGGCTTATAGGTTTTTGCAGTGTAAACTGAAAAGCCCCTACAAACCGTCGTGTGTGACGCGGTATCTTTCAGGGTATTTGACGCTTAGCTTGGAGTTGTTTATCGGCGCGGAAATCATAAAGACCGTGGTTGTGCGGACAACGGATGAATTCTTGTTGCTTATTTTGGTAATTTTCAGCCGGGGTCTCTTTAGCTTGATTTTGTATCTTGAGCGGAGATGGCACGGTTCGGAAGCTGAAACAGAGTAGCCCTGCTGCTTTGTTTTCTGCGTGGCTGAAGCCCCTCTTTTTCTTAAAACTATCTTAGTTTTTTCCTCTGTATTTGGCTAAACTTTAAATCTGCCAAGGGCAATCTAATGAAGTCAAGCTCGGACCACCATGAGCAGAACAATATGTGTTGCGCTTAATAGGTTTGGGAATGCCTATTCAAACGAATCTTTCGGTCTACATTGTTTAGCAGTAATTCTCGATAGCTTCCTTGAACGTTTGCAGGGTTATTGCTGCGAAAGACTTAAATATGTTCAGTACGAGTTCCCTCAGCATAAACAAACGAAAGCAATAAGCAGAAAAAGTGGTAAATTTGTCCAAAAGGCAAAACTCTTCTGGGGAGGAAACAACAGTTGATTATTGAATCAATCGTCGCGTTTGTCCTAATAACGTCAGCTGCATCCCTCGTCTACCTTCTAGGTCGCAGAGCAGCACCCAAACCAGCCCAAAGCGACGCGGAGCGCTCAGCATACGCCTGCGGAGAAAACATAACCTTCCCAAAACTCAGAGTCAACGTTTCCCTCTACCGATACCTCATCTACTTTGTAGTGTTAGACAGTTCCGTTCTGCTGCTTGCCTTCGCTTCTTTCATGGGCGCAGGCGTCAATGTGCCCCTGATACTGCTGTACTTGTTCATTATGCTTGCAGCAGGTTTACTCTTAATTGACGGAGGCAAAGAAGAATATGACTAACTTAGCAATGTGGGCACGATTAAAATCGCCCTGGGTCATCCACTTTAATTCAGGGGCATGCAACGGATGCGACATTGAAGTTGTCGCGTTGCTAACCCCAAGATACGACGTAGAACGCTTCGGCATCAAACTGGAACCTTCACCCCGACACGCTGATGTCTTGCTGGTTACAGGTTCAGTCACTAAACAGTGCGCAGACAGGCTTAAACGCATCTACGACCAGATGCCCCAGCCTAAATTCGTCGTAGCCATAGGCGCCTGTGCTTGCTCGGGCGGAGTCTTCCAAGGAACCTACGGCACATTGGGAGGCGTAGACAAAGTTCTTCCTGTTAACGCTTACATTCCTGGCTGTCCCCCCCGTCCCGAAGCCATAATTGATGGTGTGGTGAAGCTGCTAAACGCGTTGGCTGCGCCCCCCGCGCCCCCGAAAGCTTCTGAAGAGGAAGCCGCTACGGAAGCTCCCGCTGAAGAGGTCACGGAAGTACCCGCGGAAACAGCACCCGACGCACCTGAGGAGGTAAAAAAAGATGCCGAGTAATGGTATAGATATTTTAAAGATTCTTGAAGATAAACTGCAGAATAAACCCGTCCAAATAGTGCCTGGCACACTTGGAACTGCAGCGATTATAACCAAATCTGGCAGCCACCGCGATGTCTTTCAAATTTTAGTGGATGCCGACGAGAAAACTGCTGTTGTCTCAATAACAGGTATAGACTTAGGGGAAAACTTGGGTGTATACTATCACGTTCGAACCAGCAACGCGCTTTTAACTATTCAAATTGAGGTTCCAAAAGCGAACCCTACCTTGGCAAGCGTCAACGACATCACGCCCAGTGCTGCCTTCCACGAACTAGAAGTTACAGACCTGATTGGAGCAGTTTTCGAAGGAAACCCCAGTTCAGGTCACTTTGTGCTGCCTGACACTTGGCCCGAGGGCGTGTATCCCCTCAGGAAAGATGTAAACGCATGCGAAGTGAAGCTGGATCCTCCTGCTGCTGAAGAGAAATCTGACGACGGTAAACTTGTCAAGATAGTCATCGGTCCGCAGCACCCTGCCCTTTTGGAGCCTGAAAAATTCGTCGTTTTGGTCGAGGGCGAAACAGTGAGGGAGGTTCGGCCACGTATAGGCTACGTGCACAGGGGCATAGAAAAAGCATCAGAATCGCGCACTTACCTCCAAGATGTTTACTTGGTTGAACGAATCTGCGGAATTTGCAACAGCTGCCACGCTTGCGCTTTTGTTGAATCCGTTGAGAAAATTTTGAAGCTTGAAGTGCCTCCCCGCGCTAAGTACCTTCGCACTATAATCTTGGAGCTCAACAGGCTTCACAGTCATCTTCTAACCTTGGGGCATGCGGGTTTAGAAATCGGCTACGAAACCCTGTTCCAGTACTTCTGGCGTGACCGCGAACCCATAATGGACATCACCGAGATACTTACGGGCAACCGCGTAATTTCCTCCTCTATGACCGTGGGTGGCGTCCGACGTGACCTCAAAGAAACCGACATCCCTAAAGTCAAAGCAGTGCTTTCTGGCCTCAAAAAACGGCTGCCTTTCTACGTTAAAGTTTACCGCGAAGAACCCACAATTGGTTTGCGTATGCAGAAAGTTGGAACCCTGAAGCGGGAAAACGCCCTTAAATTAGGTGTGGTCGGTCCAGTAGCCCGCGGCTCAGGTGTAGATATTGATGTGCGTAAGGATGCGCCTTACGAGGCGTACGGCGAGATTCCCTTCAAAGTAATCACCTACGATGCAGGTGACACTTGGGCAAGAATGAACGTCCGCATGGATGAAGTTGAAGAAAGCATAAACATAATTGAATACGCTTTGGATCACTTGCCTGAAGGACCCTTTAGGGTTAGAGCGCCAAGGGTTGTGCCTGCAGGCGAAGTTGTTAACCGAGTGGAAGCGCCCCGAGGCGAACTCTTCTATTATGTTAAAAGTAACGGTACTGCTTTCCCTGACCGCGTTAAAGTTCGCACTCCGACATTTGCTAACATACCTGCATTCCTCACCACTGCGGTTGGGGAACCTTTAGCTGATGTTCCCCCGAACTTCGTTAGTTTAGACCCATGTTTCTCATGTACAGACAGGTAATGGTGAAAAAGAATGATTGACTATCCGCTGCTAATCTTCCGTGTGCTCGTTTTCCCAGGATTTACCTTCATACTGCTGTTCACCATGTTCTGCGACTGGGTGGAACGCAAAGTCGAAGCACGCATGCAGAACCGTATGGGACCCTCCTTTACAGGTCCTCATGGTATCCTGCAGCCTATTGCTGACTTCATAAAGATGCTTACCAAAGAGGAAATTACCCCCTGCGACTCAAAACGAAACGTCTACAAGTACGCGCCAATCTTAGCGTTGTCTGTCTTGGTTTTTGCCATGGCGTTTCTGCCCATAGACGGCTCCAGCGTAATACCTGGAGTAAGTTTCGCTGGGGACTTGATTTTCGTCATGGCTTTGGTTTCTGTTGCGAACTTCATGTTGTTCTTGGCAGGATGGTCTAGCACCAACCCCTACAGCGCAATTGGCGCAGCTAGGGTTATGACTCAGTTCTTGGGCTACGATATCCCGTTGGTTCTGCTGGCGTTGGTGCCTGCGTTTCTCGCTAAAAGTCTCACCATCTCAACCATAGTTGCTAGTCAATGGTTGCCCTTTGCCATCTTGGCGCCTTGGGCGTTTGTTCTTTTCATAATTACCATGCAGGCTGAATTGGAAAAAGACCCGTTTGATGTTCCCCATGCAGAAAGCGAAGTTGTTGCAGGCCATGAAACCGAGTACAGCGGCGGCAAACTGGCTTTCCTCAAGCTTGCTCGGGACGTGCAAATCGTTTTTGGTGCAGCCTTAATTACGGTGCTGTTTCTGGGCGGAGCGAACGGTCCTGTGCCCTTCGGGTTCCTGCCTGAGTTATGGGGTACCTTATGGTTTGTGCTTAAAGTGTTAGTTATAGTCGTACTCTCCGAGTACTTAACTGTCCTATTTGCGAGGCTACGCATCGATCAGGTAGTGCGAGTTAACTGGCAATTCATTCTGCCTCTCACGGTGCTGTCGCTCATATTGACATTAAGCTTAGCATACTGGGTTTACCCAATGGTGTAATATACATGGTAAAGAAACCTCGAATCTCTCCAATGTTCAGGCGGGTGCTTTCATACATGATATCCAAGCCCGCCACAGGCAAATATCCGTTCGTGAAATGCGTTCCAGCTGAAGGCTTTAGAGGACAACAGGTCTTTGACATAGGCCTTTGTGTCAGCTGCGGTTTATGCAGCAGAGACTGCCCCGCCAAAGCCATAGAAATGGTAGAGGTGAACGGGAAAAAGCGTCCGCTGTTCTATTTGGACCGCTGCATCTTCTGCTATCAATGCGCGGAAAGTTGCCCAAGAAACGCCATTAAAGCCACGGATATATTCGAGTTAGCGACAACAGATAAATCCTCCTTGGTTGTGAAACCTACAACAACCCAAAAAAACTCTGGTGCATAGCATGATTCCCGGCGTCCTTGAAATAGTCAGTGTGGGTCTTTTAATTTCGGCTTGTCTAGCGATTTTCCTTGATGAAGCTGTTTACTCTGTGTCTGCCTTGGCGGCGACGTTTTTCTTAACCGCGTTTTTGTATGCCTTGGCTGATGCGCCTTTCGTGGCTATCTTCCAGTTTGCTGTAGGCATCGGAACCATCGCGGTGCTTTTTCTGTCTGGCGAGATGCTTAGCGAACGACCTGAAACTAAAACGAAGTCTTCAACCACGCTTGCAGTTGCGGGTTTAGGCGGTGTTTTGTCTTTGCCAGCAATTTTCTTCTCGATTTCCTCGCCAAACGAGGTGGTTACGGATTTCAGTTTCGGAGATGCCCTGTGGAACTTTAGTGCGGTGGACGTTGTTTTGCAGGGTCTTGTCATATTAACTGTGGCTTTAGGCATAACCATCGTGTTGCATAAGCGAAAAAGAATCAAAAAGCGGAGAGGTGTACAGTAATGGACTTTGTCATTTTATCTTTGGTTATGCTAGCAATCGGCATATACGGCTTGCTAACAAAACGTGACCTACTCAAAATCTTCATCTCTATCGAGTTAATCGCTACCGCCGCCACCCTCAACTTTGTGATGCTTGCTTCAGCTATGAGTAAAGGTGTGGCTCAGGCTTTCCTGATTTTGGCGTTCTCCACAGACACCGCCGTCAGCGCAGTCATTTTGGCTTTGCTGGTAGTTGTTTCAAAGAAGTATGGAACAAGCGACATAAGCAAAATAGTGTTACCTGAAGAAATTGAATCTGAAGAAGAAAGCGAGGTTGGACAGTAATGCAGTTCTCTGACATATCCTCTTGGCTTGTCTGGATACTTCCGTTGGTATCCTGCCTTTTCGTTCCCTTAATTGGACGCTTCAGCGCAAAAGCAAGAAACGCCTTCGTCGTCGCCATAAGCTCGGTGACTGCGTTCTTGGCGTTTTCACTTATACCCGCAGTCTCCTCTGGTTCCACAGTAAACCTTACCGTAAGCTGGATTCCAGGCAGCGTAAGCGCGGGTGTCTTCCTTGACCCTCTCAGTGTCTTGTTCTCTTGCCTCATAGGCTTCTTTGGCTTGATAATTGCAATTTACTCGCTGGGCTACATGAAACACGAGGAGAACCTGAACCGATACTACTTCTTCCTGCTGGTTTTCATCGGCTCCATGATTGGCTTAGTTATCTCAGACAACTTCTTGCAGATGTTCATCTTCTGGGAGATGGTGGGTATGTGCAGCTACGCCCTCATCAGCTTCTGGAATAACCGCCCCGAATCCGTCAAGGCAGGCAACAAAGTTTTCCTCATGACCCGCATCGGCGACGTTATGCTGCTGGGCGCCATAGGAATCCTCTACGCAAGCCTTGGCACGCTCAGTTTCCACGATACGGTGACTGCCATCGCTGCAGGCGCGCTTTCTTCACCGACAATTGTGGCGGTTGCTTTCCTTGTTTTAGGTGGTGCCATCGCTAAATCCGCGCAGCTTCCGTTGTTCACGTGGCTCTACAGCGCCATGGAAGCACCAACCTCCGTCAGCGCCCTCTTGCACGCTGCAACAATGGTAAAAGCAGGCATCTACTTAATCGCAAGGTTCATACTCATCGCGGCTCCGATGGCTGCTGCGCTTCAGCCTCTTTGGCTGCCGACGGTTGCTTGGATAGGAGTCTTAACCGCGCTCGTAGGCGCTACCCTCGCGTTATCCACACCTGACATCAAGGGAGTGCTGGCTTACTCGACAGTGAGTCAGTTGGGCTTCATGATGGCGGCTTTAGGCTCGACAGGCGCAGAGGCAGCTTCCTCGATAGGCTGGTTCGCAAGCCTCTTCCACATGATGAGCCACGCCTTCTTCGAAGGGTTAGGCTTCCTCTTGGCAGGCGGCATTATACACGCGTTGGGCACCCGTGACATGCGGCTTATGGGTGGACTCAAGAAAGCTATGCCTGTCACCTTCATTTTGGCTCTGGTTATGATAATTACAACTAGCGGTTTGCCTCCGTTTGCAGCGTTCTTCAGCAAAGGCGCCGTCATCACAAGCATCGCTGAACACAGCGGTATCTTGCTGACTGTCCTGATTTTCGCCGCAACCGCTATGACCTTCGCCTACAGCTTAAGATTCATAAAGCTCATCTTCTTGGGCAAAGAATCCGAACACATCCAGAAACTTCAGCTACACGAAGCCCCCAAAATCATGCTCGCCCCCGCCGTTGTCCTTGCAGTAGCCTGCCTCGTCTGGGGTTTCCTTATGCCTTGGCTGGGCGGCTTTCTAGGCGTAGCACATGAAATGAGCTTGCTTGACTCCTTTTTGAGCTTGGAGACAGGTGTTTTCGCGTTAATCCTCATACCCGTGGGGCTCCTTGTTTACGCTACTTACTGGAAGAATTCCTCCATCATGACTGCTATCCGCAGCGAAAAGAACCCCTTGTCAAAGTTGTTGAGCCACGGCTACTTCTTTGATGAATTCTACGAGAAAGGCGTCGCCAGAGCTTTCATGGTGTTCTCCAAAGGCGTTAAGGCGTTTGAACTGGTGGTTCTGGAGATCTTCCCTGTGGTGTTTGCTAACAGCGTGGTCCGCTTCGCTGGAGGCGTACACAAGTATTTCGATGTTGCTGCTGACCAACTGCTAATCGTGATTGCCGGTCGCTCCGTGGATGGCGCTTCAAAAGTGAAAACAATCGATACCGTGGCGGATAAGCTGCTGGATTTGATTGCTCGTCGAACAGTGCGTTCTTCAGCGAAGGCGCGTAAAGCTCCAGTTAACAGTCTGCAGCATTATCTGGCTGCGGCGATTGTGGGTTTCATAATGCTTGTACTATTGATAATAATCAGCGTGAGGGGTCTCTAAAATGACGTACCTACTTTTGACAATACTACTTCTGCCTATCTTGGCGGTTCCGTTCATTTACCTTGCAGGCAGAAAATCTGGGAAATTCGCGGCTATCCTGCTTGCTCTTATTGCCTTGGTTACGTTGGGCTTAATTTTGACTACGGTGCCCACGATTCTCAGCCAAGGCAGCGTCACGGAATCTTACACTTGGATACCCATGCTGAACTCTCAGTTCACGCTGTCCGCTGACGGCATCAGCATCTCAATGGCGATAATCACCATGGTCCTGATGTTAGCCGCAGCCATATACTCGATAAACTACATGGCAGGCAAAAAGAACCTCCCCGTCTACTACGCGCTTCTGTCGCTGCTGTTCGTGGGCTTAGTCGGCGTCTTCATAACAACGAACCTGCTGTTCTTCTATTTCTGCTGGGAGCTTATGCTTGTTCCCGCGTACTTTATCATCGGCGGCTGGGGCTACAAAGACAGCTACAAAACCAGCTTCAAGTTCTTCGTGTTCACCCATGCAGGCGCCGTTTTTGTGCTGCTGGGCATAGGCGCCATCTTCATGACCACCCAAAGCGTGGACTTCACAGTAGCAGCACAGCAACTCCTATCTGCCGACCCTGGCATCGTGAGATGGATCTTGATTGCTGTCACCGCTGGGTTTGCTGTGAAAATGGCGGTTTTCCCCGTTCACATGTGGCTACCCGACACTTACGCAGAAGCGCCTGCTCCAATGTCCGCGCTTTTAGGCGGAGTCTTAACCAGCGCGGGAGCTTACGCTGTAGTACGAGTTTCTATGGGTATAGTTTTCCCCGCCGTGGCAGGAACGGAATTTGCAACCTACTTCATCCAAATTCTGGCGATAATCGGGGTCATAAGTGCCTTCTTTGGCTCCTTTGTGGCTTTAGCAGAAACCGACATAAAACGCGTCATCGCTTACTCAAGCATCAGCCACATGGGCTACATCCTCTTTGGCGTCTCGCTTATTCCATTGGCGGCTACAGCTACGGCTGGTTCAGTCATGCAGAACACCGCCCTCACTGGAACTGTCCTGCACATAGTCACCCACGGCTTGAGCAAAGGCTTATTCTTCCTCGGCGCAGGTGCCGTCATGCAGGTCTTGGCAATCCGCAACATCAAAGAGATGGGTGGACTCGCAGGGAAAATGCCCGTAACAGGCACAGTGTCTACCATCGCCGCTTTGAGTCTTGCGGGTGCTCCGCCGTTTGCTTGCTTCATAAGCGAATTCTTCATCTTCATGGGTGCATTCCAAGTTATCCAGAACGGCGCCTCGTTCTTCATAATTCCGACAGCGCTGATGCTGGTCGCCACCGTGTTCTCGCTTGCATACGCCCTACGGTTCACGACACACGTGTTCCTTGGACCCTCCAAGGTACCTGCAGTTGTGGAGGGAACAAAGAAGAAATTTGAAGTCCCCCGTACGATGCAGCTTGCCATGATTATACTGGTTGTGCTCGTTGTGGTGGTGGGATTCTACCCCGCGTTCTTCACAGACCTCATCAACACGGCAGCGGGCTTCTTTTAGCCCCCGCAGAGCTTTTTCCGCTCTTTTTTCTTTTATTTTTTATTTGTTGTTTTCGCAGATTTGTCTGCCCTTTGTTTTAGCTTAAGAAACAATGGCTACCCCTTTTTTTGTGATAGATTTATATGCAGAATGAAGCAAATAGGGAAGGCTATAGGTGTACCGAAATGGCTTTCAGCCTGTTACTGGTGTTTCTTCTTCCGATATTGAGTTTGCCCTTCGTTTATTTTGCTGGCAAGAAATCTTCTAAAGCCGCAGGAACCTTGGTTGGTCTAGTTGCTTTAGCTAACATCGGCTTGGTTCTTTCAGCCGTCCCTGAGGTCATAAACAACACTGTGTACACGGAATCGTACACTTGGATTTCAGTTTTAAATTCACATTTCAGCCTGTTTCTTGATGGCATAAGCGCGTCTATCGCCATAATCACTTTGGTGCTTATTGTTGCAGCCGCGTTTTTCAGCATACGATACATGGATGGAAAGAAGAATCTCCCCGTGTACTACTGCCTGCTGTCTCTGCTTTCTGTGGGCTTAGTCGGCGTCTTCATCACATCCAACTTTTTGCTTTTCTATTTCTGCTGGGAGCTTATGCTTGTTCCCGCGTACTTTATCATCGGCGGCTGGGGCTATCGAGATAGCTACAAGGCAGCCTTCAAACTTTTCATTTTCACCCACGCAGGTGCCGTTTTTGTTCTCTTAGGCATCGGAGCCATCTACATCACCACGGGACAAAGCGACATGTTCGCCGCCCAAACCGCTCTGCTCAACCCTGCGTACTCCGAAATAGCCAAGTGGATACTGCTTGCGTTAACCGCAGGATTCGCCGTCAAGATGGCGGTGGTTCCCGTTCACATGTGGTTGCCAGACGCGCACTCTGAAGCACCCGCAACCATGTCCGCTCTGCTCAGCGGTGTAATCATCAGCGCAGGAGCCTATGCTATACTGCGTTTATCTTTAGTCACTGTCCTTCCCGCGGTCACTTTGAATGACCTCGCTTTTGCCACTTCGTTCCTTCATGGCTTAGCCATTTTCGGCGTGATTTCCGCGTTTTTCGGAGCCTTCATCGCCTTGGTGGAAACAGACATCAAACGGATAATTGCCTACTCAAGCATCGCCCACATGGGCTACGTCATGTTTGGGCTTTCCCTGTTCCCTTCCGCCATCGCGTTGGCTTTAGCTCAGTCTTCCGCTTCTGCAGGCGGACTCGCCACTGCTCAGGCAGCTTTAACTTTAACCGCCATCGTTGCCGCTAGCGTTGCAGTGTTGGGGACGGTGCTGCATATTCTTACTCATGCAGTCAGCAAGGGGCTCTTGTTCCTTTCCGCAGGTTCAGTTATGCATCAAACCGAGGAACGGGACATCCGCAAAATGGGTGGACTCGCCAGCAAAATGCCCTTCACAGGCGTATCCTCTGTTATAGCTGCCTTAAGCATCGCGGGGTCTCCGCCGTTTGCCTGCTTCTGGAGTGAACTGTTCATTTTCGTGGGCGCCTTCGAGATAATCAAACATGACGGTTTCTACACGTTGCCAACGGTCTTCATGCTCATCGCGACGGTTCTTTCGCTTGCGTACTCGTTGCGGTTCGTCAACAAAGTTTTCCTTGGAAAGTCCAAACCAGAAAGCGCCGAAGAATCAGAACCAGAACCGAAAAAGAAGATTTGGGACGTTCCTCATTCGATGAAACTGGCTATGGCAATCTTGGTGGTTTTCATTGTGGTTCTTGGAACCTATCCCGCATTCTTTATAAACCTGATTAAAGCTGTAGCCTTAATCTAAGACGGGAACTATCATGGTAAGCGTATTCGATGTAGTATTCCCCATTGCTAGCTTAGTTGCTTTTGCACTCTTAACAATCCCTGTTTTCAAGCTTTTCCGGAAAACCACCCACAAAACTGCGATGGCGCTTGTCTGGTTTGCTCTTGTCTTCGCTGTGGCCTTTGCCGGGGTTGCGAACTTGGCAATTCAGTACTACCAAGTTCCTATTGAACAGTCCTTTGTTAACATCACTTTGGGTTCCACCTCTGATGCGCCTTCCGCTGTTTCTGGCACCTTCATGATTGACGCCATATCCGTGTACATGACTATAATCATGGTTGCCGTAAGCGCCGCCATCATCCTCTACAGCGTCCTATACGTTAACCCTGCAGAACGCCCCTCCGAACGGTACTTTGCCATCATGCTCATCTTGGTTGCCGCCCTCATCGGCGCAGTATGCGCGGGTGACTTGCTGACGCTTTTCATCTTCTGGGAAGCCGCAGCGGCAGGCTCTAGTTTCCTCATGCTTTATCGGAAAAGCCGTCAAAGCATCAACGCCACCCTCAAGTATATCGTCATGATTGTCATCGCTTCCGCCTTCATCGTTTTTGGTTTGTCACTGGTCTATGGTATCACTGGCACCTTGAATTTCTGGGCGGTTAAAGAAGCCCTGATGGCGTTAGGCGACAAATCCCTGCTGGTTCTTGCATTCATCTTTATAGCTGCGGGCTACGCGATTGAAGCTGCCATCGTGCCTTTCCACTTTTGGCTGCCCGACGCATACAACGCAGCCCCTGCATCCTCTTCAGCTTTCCTTTCTGCACTTGTAGACCAAGGAAGCTACTACGTGCTGATACGCGTCCTCATATTCATCCTAACACCCACAGCAGTTCTAGACTGGCGCTTGATGCTTGCATTCATGGCGGCATTCACCATGATTGTCGGCAACATGTTCGCGTTAATCCAAAACAACATCAAACTGCTGATAGGAAACATCTGCGTCGCCGACGTAGGCTACAACCTCGTCGCCATGACCAGCATAGTTCCCGGCGTAGTTGGTGTGGCTACTCTTGGGTTACAGGGTAACTTGTACTTCTTCCTCATCGGCGGCATAACCACCGCGCTCGCCTTCATGGTTGTGGGCATAATGAACCACTACGGCTTCAAGACCATGAAGGACTTCGCAGGCATCGGCAGACGAATGCCCCTTTCAAGCTTTGCACTGTTGATAGCGGCGTTGTCCTTTGCGGGTGTGCCTCCGCTGGGCGGTTTCATGGCTAAATACTTGGTCTTCACATCCGCTATAGAAGCCAACTATGCTTGGCTAGCCGTCATAGGCGTCTTGATGAGCGTAGTGCAGACGGCTTACCTGTTCCGCCTCGTCAACGTCATGTACGCCAAGAAACCCGCAGACGACCGCAAAATCAAAGAGCCCATAAAACTGCTCATCCCCGTCTTCATCTTGGTGGGCGCAATCATCATACTGGGCTTGTTCCCCAACATCGTCTTAGACCCGATACAGCGCGTCGTCGAACAATTCCCCTTCCTTCCCTAGTTTTTTCTCTTCTTTTCAGAAACTCTCCTTTTTAGCTGAGCCCGCAGAGTTGGGTAAACCGTTTTATTAACGTTAAGCGTAGCCTGTAGCATGAACCCTGTCTCCCCCGCAAGTGATGAATCCGTATCCATCGAACGCATGACAGAGAAGGAAGTTGAAGTAGCCGTGGAGTGGGCGCAGAAAGAGGGCTGGAACCCCGGTATCCACGACGCCCAATGCTTCTTTCACGCTGACCCAAAAGGGTTCTTTGCCGCCAAAGTCGCAGGCGAAATCGTAGGCACCGTTTCAGCCGTCAAGTATTCAGAAGACTTCGCCTTCGAAGGCTTTCTCATTGTGAAGCCCCAGTTCCGCGGCAAAGGCTTAGGCTTCAGGCTCCAAGATTTCGTCAACAACCTCTACGGCAACATTAACATTGGCTTAGACGGCGTGTTGGCTATGCAGCAGAAGTACGAGCGGGGCGGCTTCAAATTTGCCCACAAGAACACCCGATACGCAGGCATAGCAGGCGGCACATCCTCCCGCGGCTGCTGTTTACCGATACGTAGAGCGGATTTCGTTGAGGTTTCTGCTTTTGATTCAAGATTTTTTGCTGCACCACGCCCCAGTTTTCTGGAGAACTGGCTTTTCCAAAAAGACGCCACCGCCCTTTTGGTTCGAGAAAAGCAGACAAACAGCCTCTCTGGCTATGGGGTGATTCGGAAATGCATGTCAGGACACAAGATTGGTCCGCTGTTTGCTGAGGACGCCGACGTTGCAGAAGCCCTTTTTGAAGAGTTAACGGCAACAGTGCAGCAGGGTGAAGAAGTGTTTTTGGATGTCCCTGAACCTAACGAGGCAGCGGTCCGCCTTGCCCAACAACATGGGATGCAGCCTGTTTTTCACACGGTACGTATGTACACAAACCAGGAACCCCGTCTTCCGCTGGAGAAGATTTTTGGCGTAACCTCCTTTGAACTCGGCTAACCTCCCTTTTTACAAAACTGCTTTGTTGTCCACGGTTTGTTTAGCCGACTTTTTTGTAGGCGTAGGTTAGTATGAGGAATATGATTGATATGAAGACGATTAATCCGCCTGTTGCGATGTCAAAGACTCCTGAAAGCATTATGCCCAGAACTGTGCTTGCTATGCTCAATCCGATGGCTGTGAGCAGGGTTTTTTTGAATGAGAGTTCAAGTTTGAGGGCTGCAAGACCTGGAATCACAAGAAGCGCCACAACAAGAATTGTTCCGATGACTTTGATGGATAGGACGATGGTTATGGCGACTAGCAAGTCAAATGCGATTGAAAGTGTTTTGATGGGTATGCCCATGACTCGGGAGTCGTCTTCGTCGAAAACCATGGATAAGATTTCTCGGCGGAATGTTCCGATAATCAGTAGGGTGGAGAGTCCCAGCAGGGTAACCATAATCAGGTCGTTTAGGTCAATTGTTAAGATTGAGCCGAATAGGTAGCTGAAGAGTTCAACGTTGAATCCCTGCGCAATGCTAATCACTATTAGGCCTGTGGAGAATCCTAATGCCAGCATGACGGCTATGGCGGAGTCTGAGGGTGCTATCCCTTTTCTTCGCATGTATGAAATTCCAAAGACTGCCAATATGGAAATGCCTAATGCAGTAAACAGAGGGTTAATTCCCAGCAGGAGCCCTAATGCTATGCCTCCAAACGCGGTGTGGGACAAGCCGTCGCCTATCATGGCTTCCTTCTTCAGAATCAGGAACAGTCCCACTGTGGCGCAGGCTGCGGCGGCTATGCATCCGCCTATGAGGGCGTTCTGAAAGAACTGGTACCCAAATAAGTCCAGAAGGTTAACGGCTGTCACGTTCAAAGACACCTGTGCATTCATGTTTGTGGAATACGAAGTGGAAGTGTTCGCCGTAGGCTTTTTTCAGAAGTGTGTTCGGGTCAAGCTCCTGTGTTATCTGCGCTGTTTCTACTTTTTTGTTGACGCATAGCACCTTGGACATTCGGCAAAACACGGAGGTTAAATCGTGTGTAACCATTAGGATGGTGGTTTGTTTTTCGGCGTTGAGGTCGCTGAGTTTCTTGTAGAATTTTTCTTGCGTCGCGGAGTCAACCCCCACCACTGGCTCATCTAAAAAGATTATTTCGGGGTTTCTTGCTAAGGCTTTGGCGACAAAGACCCTTTGCTTTTGTCCTCCAGATAACTGTCCGATGCGTCTGTGTGCGACGTCGGTTAACCCCATGAACCTTATGCTTTCATCAACTGCTTCCCAATCTTCATATTCGAATCTTCGCCCGATGTTTCCTTTCCGTATGCACCCCAAAGAAACAAGCTCCCTTACCGTTAGCGGGAAATGCTTTTCAAAGTTGGTTGCCTGCTGAGAAATGTATGCCACTTTTTCCCATGACGCGAACTTGTCGATGTCTGAGCCGAATAAGCGGATAGTGCCTTTGGTGTGGGGCAAAAAGTTGAGGAGGGCCAGTATAAGCGTGGTTTTGCCTCCGCCGTTGGGTCCAACGATGCCCACGTAGTCGCCTCTGTTTATTGAGAAACTTGCATTTTCAATCACTATGTCGCTGTTTCGAGATACCTCAACGTTTAATGCTTCTAAAATGGGGCTGCTGGTTGGGCGCATGGTTCCTGTTTCCGTCACTAATTGGTCATGTTCCTTGTTTATATAGCTGCTTTATTTAGCTTGCAGTCCTGTCTCTAAGTTAGCTAAGTTTGTCTGCATCTGTCCAAAATAGTCTTTGTCGCCTGTTGGACCCAGCATCAAATACAGTTCCAGAATTGTAACTTGCTGCCCAGTTTGCGTTTGTAACTCGTTTTTGAGGGTTTGCGCGTATTGGCTTGAATAGACGGGGTCAACGTAGACCACGTATGTTTCATGTTCAATCATCAGGTTTACGATGTTGCCGATTGTGGCGGCGCTTGGCTGCTCATCCGCCGTTAAACCTATCACGCCGTGCTGCTCAAATCCGTATCTGCTTGCAAGGTAACCGTAGGCTGCGTGGGAAACAAAAATTGCATCCTTCTGTTTAGTGGAAAGCCCCTCCGCGTATTGGGCATCTAACTGCTCCAGCGTGCTTTTTAGGTTCAGCCATCTTTCTTGGTAGTCGCTTTCGTGGGCGGGGTCAGCCTGTACGATGGCGTTGTAGATTTTTTCAGCTTGCAGCTTAACCATGTAGGGACTTAGCCAAGTGTGCGGGTCGTAGAGGCCATGTTCATGCTCTTCTTCGTGGGTTTCTTCCTCATGCTCCTCAGAGTCGCTCAGTACGAGGTTTAAGCCGTTGGTGGTTACTACAACTGTTCGCGTTTTTGAATTGGAAAGCGATGGCAAAATGTCTTCTTCCATCCAGTGGTCTGCGCCTGCGCCGTTGCAGACTATTATGTCCGCGTCTTCGGTGGCTACTATGTGGGAGGCGGTGGGTTCCCAAGAGTGTAATTCGGTGTTGTTTGGCACTAGCTGGATTACTTCGATGTGGTCTCCGCCTATTTCGTGGCTTAGGAAGGCGAGGGGGTAGAAGGTGGCGACGATTTTGAGGTTGGCTGATTTGGGGGGTGCAATGAGGAGTGCTGATGCTGCGGCGATGGCTATGATTACGATGATGGTGGTGGCGATTAGCGTTTTTTGTTTTCTATTCATAATCGTTCATTCCCCCTCTGTCTTATTAAGGATTTTGATTACATTAATAAAAAGGACATTGCATATGGCTGAAACTTAATAAAACATATTAGTTGCCCCGCCCTAATCCCTTAAAGGTGAACCAGCATGACTATCATCAGCCTATCAATACCCGACATGCTACTAAAACAAGTCGACACAACAATAAAAGACAAAGGCTTCATGAGCCGCTCCGAAATCATACGGCAAGCACTACGCCTATACCTAACTGAAGACCTAAAAATCGAAGAACTCCAAGGCGAAGCCGCCGCAACCATAACCATCATCTACCGAGAAAACGCCGACCGCCGACGCCTACTAGAAGCCCAACACATCTACGCAGGCCTAGTCTCCACTTTCCTACACGCACACGTACACGAAGGCTTCTGCCTAGAAGTCATAATCCTAAAAGGCCAAGCAGCACTCATCAGAAAATTCGTCGACAACCTACGACAAAACGAACAAATAAACCAAATCAAAGTATCCGTCCTCACCCAAAGGCCACAGCCCAAAGCACGTCTGTAGTTTTAAGCTAAACAGTTGAAACCTGAGTATGCTACTTGCACTTCAACTGATTCTTGTTTGGAAAGAAGGAGGCGCCGAGGAAGGGATTCAAACCCTTGCGGACTGGAGCAATACCGTAAAACGCTGCCAATCTTCACCTGCGGCGTTGATTTGAACGTTCCTGAAGTCTTGGCAACCTTTGAAACATATCTTGTCTCGCCTTGAAACAGTGCTTCTTCGAGTTGCACATATAGTGCGGTGTTTTTGATATTTTTGTGGTCTAAGCGTTGCATAACGTAGTGCATGTCTTTGGTTTAGTGATGGAGCAGTAGTAACACTCAGAATTGTTTTCTTTCAAACAGACCTATAGCAACTGCTAAGAGTAGAGTTGTGGTTAGTGTTGCTAAGCCAATTGTGCATAGTACTGCGTTAGATATGTTAAGTAGTGTGGGCACCAAAGGTAGGACCGATATTTGGTTTCCTCCGTATATCACCAGTATAGCTCCAACGAGAACGGAAGACGCGGCAACACCTATGAGAACGCCTGCTGCGCATGCTATTGCCACTAGGGAGAGGCTTATGGTTAATGACTGACCAAGATTATTGATTACTGTGGTTGAAAGTACACCGGTCGTTAAGTAGTCAATTCCCACGCCAACAAAAACTGCTATAAAACTGGCTATAGCGACACATGTGTATACCGATAGAAACTTTGCCAAGATTATGGCTCGCCGCTTAAGTGGTCTGATGAGGAATAGTTCGTAGACATGTCTGTTCTTTTCATTAATTATGGAAACCGACAGCATAACTGAGGCGAGCGTTCCGGCAAGGCTGGAAACTACAAGCGCGGATACGACGGTGAAGGAAATCGTTTGTCCCGTAGTTCCATACTGGACGAAGCGGAACAAAACGGCAATGATGGGCAAGCCTATCCAGAGGAAAAGCATAACCTTAGACTTGTAGAATCCTCGTAACTCATCCATATACAGCAGGGACAGTTTCATGTAGATTCACCCTCCTGAACGTGGTTGAGATAAACTTCATCCAGCGAAGGCGACAATAACGTTATTCCTTTTATTCGAATGCCAAGTTTAGCTATGCTTTGGACAAGGTCGTTGACGACTTGGTCTTCGTCAGCACTTTCTTCAAAATTCACCAAAACTCTTCCGGGAGAAGTCTGCTCAACCTTATATACGTTCTTGATGGACTTAAATTCCCGCCATTTTTCGCTGGCATAAGACAGGCGCACCTCAACATTCTTCTGCGTACCCACCTGAGATTTCAAATCATTTAACGTTCCAATCTGCTTGATTTTTCCGTGACTAATAATTCCTATTCGGTCAGCAACATCCTGAACATCACTAAGTATATGTGAGGAGAAAAGGATGGTTGTTCCTTGCTTTCCGAGTTTTATAACAATCTCCTTGAACTGATGGCGGCTGAGTGGATCAAGTCCACCCAAAGGCTCATCCAAAATCAATAGTTTTGGGTCATGAAGAAGCGCCTGTGCTAACCCAACCTTCTGGATCATGCCTCCAGATAGCTGTGAAATCTTCTTGTAGCGAACATCATCCAGAGAAAGCGTGTCCAAAATCTCGGGAATGCGATTTTCAACTTCTACGTCGCTTAGACCTGAAAGTTTTCCTAATGTTTTCAACGCATGATTGACTGTTCGCCACTCTTGGAAGGCAACGTTCTGTGGGAGGTATCCTAGCAACTTGTGAATCTCCTCCTTCTGCGTGGGAACTTGGTAACCGCCTATGAAAACTTCGCCTTGGAAATCGCTGAGTAAACCAACTAAAATTTTCATAGTTGTGGTTTTTCCGGCACCATTTGGACCGATGTATCCGAAGATTTCGCCTTCTTTGATTTCGAAGGAAACATTGTTTAAAGCATTGAAGTTGTTATAGTTTTTTGACACACCGCGAAGAACAACAAATGGGGTGTTAACGTTGGGGGAATTGCTTGCCATATTTTTTGCCCTGCTGTTTAGTTAGTCTCGATATTTCCTTTGTACCCTATTTATGCCCTTCGATCAGATAAGGGTGTCTTCTTTCGATAGCTAACTTTGCCATTAACGTTAGTTTGAGCAAGCTGAATATTCATAGAACTGTGTGAAATAAAAAAAATATTTTTGATTTAATTTAGTTGTTTGCCGCATCCTGGGCAAAATTTTACGTTTTCCGATATTATGCGTCCGCATTGAGGGCAGACTCTACTATAGGACTGAGGTCCGCCTTGCTGTGTGATAATTTTCGGTCTGGTGAAATAGTATAGAATAGCTGCAGGCCAGCAGAAAAGTACCAAAATTATTAAGATAGCGAGGCTGTACTGTCTTGTTTCAACTTGTGTCATGTTTAAGTCCCAACTTGGGTTGAAAGTTGTGGCTATGAGGATTTAAGCTTTTGCATGGAATTTACTTTGGCAAACCCTTTGCAACTTTTAAACAATAGCCCGCGAGATTTTTTTGCGAACGCCTGTTATTTGCGATCTGTAATCCAAAACTCATTATTTTGACTCAGAATTGTTCTGAATTTGATTTATTTCATTAAGGTATGGATCTAAACATTTGGTTTTAGCTGCAATTAGGTATATTGAAAAGGCGTACGTTGCGGCTATTCCTAAAGCAATTAAAAACTTCAAGAAAAAGCCATCAATTATCAATAACAAAAATAATGCTTCTGAGTTGCCTAATAGGAATCCAGAACTAACTCGTAGCGAGTTTTTGCTTTCTCTTAATTTGGCGCTCTGCGTAAACCAATCAACAGTAGCCATCAATGGTAAAAGGGAAATAACCGGGAGATACCACTCTATTGGTAGTCTTAGCCCGAAGGCATTAGCTACAAAAATCGTTATTATTCCTAAAATTGTACCTGTGCATCTTGAACAAAGGTAAATACTTTTTCTCCTAACACTTATGCGAAGGGTGTGATGTAATCTTTCTGGGGGATGATGCGAAATCATTAAGAATAATAGAAAACGCCAATTTCGTTTTACCCTGCTACCCTCCCTTTAGGGTCTTTTTCCTACTTTTCAACTTGGAAACCACATGGAGACGAATTAAGGTTACAATGTCGTACCCTTTTTGTCTGCACTTACTGTGCTCGACTGAACCTATTAATAGCTTCTTCATTCTCTTTTTACGCTCGAGTCCCTCCAAATTTGCTTATAAAAGTGACTGCGTGTGATTACGGTCGTGTGTTGCGTTATCGCATAAAAACTAACACTGCACATCTGGCACGAGCAACTTATTTTGCTATAGCGCGCAGTGGTGAGCATTACGGAAAACTGTAACGGCGTTACAGAATTCAGTAACGATAATCAGCGCTTAATTCGGGCTGCTTTGAACAATTTGGCGCCGAGGAAGGGATTCGAACCCCTGCGGACCGTAAGATCCACGGGCTCTCAAGGCCCGCGCGTTAACCACTCTGCCACCTCGGCACATGTTTGCACTTTTTCTACGGTGCGCTGCTTAAAATCTTTACCGACATCCACGCGCGGAAAAGGCGTAGTTCTGGGGCGTTTGGCTTTGGCAGAGTTGAGGCTACGCGAATATGTCGCTGTCGTTTGACCCTTTTTCAGCCAGATTTTGCCTTTTTCACCCTTTTCTAGACATGGAATAAACCCGTTTTGCGTTCTAAATCAAAAAAGCAGCCCGCTGCAAAGCCTGCCAAAAACGAGGGGGGCAGCCAATTGACAAGAAACAGAAAATAACCCAAGTTTGCATCTTCTACGGGGCGGGTCTGTTTGGTGGCGTAATTGTTGCCTGCACACATAGGGCTCGCTGATGGTTTGGTGGCTAGTGGAAAGCTCCAGCCGTCATGGTAAAAGTAAATAACCTAAACGCCTTCTTTGGTTGCTATGCCAGAAGCCACAACGGTGCAGATTCCGCGGGAAATCTTAGATGCCATTTTCGCGGGTGCAAAGCAGCTTTACCCACGAGAAAGCTTTTTGATGCTTCGCGGCAAGAAAAAGAAAGGCGTCATCCGCATCACCGACTTGGTTTTGGCGCCCTTCACCATCCACGGCGAAGGATACGCACATTTCAACCCGTACTTGCTTCCGGGCGATTTCAGCTTAATCGGCACTGTACACAGCCACCCCTCTGGAAACATCTCGCCAAGCCATGTTGACCTCAACTACTTTTTTGGCAGAATCCTGATGATTGTGGGTTACCCCTTCACAGGAGAAACGTGCGTTGCCGCATACGACTCAAACGGGGAAAAACTGCCCCTGCAGGTAACCAACGAAACCAGCGAAAACCGTTAAGCACCTTTTTCCAAAGCCGCCTTCGCAGCAGCCGCTTGGAACTCCCGCAAAAATTCCACAGCAAATTTATCCGCGTTTTTCTCGGTTCCCTTGTGCTGTTTGTCTACGTTTCGGCTGCGTATATGATGATAAAACTCGTGTAGAATTACAAATGGGTTGCCAAAGATGTCGCTGTTCAAAACGCTTATTGTCTGGTTTTTGGCGGTGTAGGTTCCGTAAGCTTTCCTAACATGCCCCTTTGGTAACCCGACCTTGAGCTTGGGGACATCTACGCTGTAGGCTTCCGAAAGCAGCTCTAACGCCTTCTCTGTTTGCCTGTCAAGTATAAGTGAAACTACTTCAACTTTGAAGCCGCTTTGTGTTGGTGTATGCGTTGGCATTACGCATCCTTTACGCTTGGCGTCTTTAAAAGCAGTTCTGCCTCTAACGGCTAAATTGCCCTCGCCAAAACCAGCACGTTGTTGGCTACCACCACAACCAAGAACAGGATAACTCCCACATACGACACTTTAAGCAGCTTATGTGTCCAAGAGAACGCCTTGCTTGTTTTGTCTTTGGTCTTCAACAGGATGTTTTCTGCTTGAACAAAAATTAGGCAGACAAACACTGTGGTGGTGAGCTTCAAAACCACAAACGCTGGCAGATTGGTGCTTACTACGCCAGAAATCAACGGATTAAGCTCAACTGCTCCAAAGTACAGTATGCCGATGACCGTGGTTAAGCAGTCCATGGAACCCATCAAGGCAAGCATCATCGTCGGGTACGTTCTAATTCTCATCATTCAAAGCTTTCTCCCTTAGCTCACAACGACTTCTTCTTTCGCGTTTAGCTTTAAGAGTCAACTTGCAGTTTCCGACATATTCCCAGAGGCGAAACACAACACGTAAAAACCCCGACAACCCACAATACAACGCAGCTTGAACAGCGGAGGTGAAAAAGCTTCCATGCCAGTAGTCATTGTTGAAGCTTGGGCAGGAAAAACAAACGAACAAAAAGCCACCTTAATCAAAGGCATAACCAGGGCTTTCGAGCAAATCGGCGTCACAGCAGACCAAGTTCAGGTAATCATACACGACGTCCCGAAAACAAACTGGGGCATACACGGCGAGCAATCAAGCAGACTTCCCCCATAACCCCCAAGAAACGCAAAACCCAAAAAGACAACCGCTCCACTTTTATTTTCATATTTCTCAAGTGCGAAATGCCGCTTTGTTGAAGCTTCCAAATAATCCGACGCAGACCAAACGGCGAAACAGAACCTCACAAAGTTGTTCGCCAGAGCTATTTTTTTGTTGCAAGCCACTGGGTGAACTCTTGTTCGTTTAGCCCAACGCCTTGCCTGCAATCCAGCCTTCTAGAAACTTGCCCCATCGCGAAGCGGATAACTGATGGCACCGCTTCCAGCTGGTAGTTTTCCCACAGCGGATTTTCGTCCTCTTCGATTTTAACTCGAATAAACTCTGCGTCACCCTGCTTTTTGGCGTACTTGTTAAATGTTGAAAGGAAACTGCGGCAGAAGGGACACCACGAAGAGTAAAACAGTGCAACTACATCTGGTTTTTCCTTAAGCTGCTTTGCTAACGCACTTTCATTTGTGACTTCAATCACAACAGTTGCCCCTTCTAACCCTTTGAGTGCTAGCTTAAAAACGTGCTTTTTATCGTTTCTTGTTCGAGTTATGCAGTTGTGCAAAGATTTACATCTGGCTTGATGCTACACCGTAAATATTATATATTTCACGGAATGTATGTTGAGTTCTGAGGGGAAGCCTGAAATCAATGTCAAACGAAAAAGTTGAGAAGGCAGAAACAGACCAAGTTAACGGCAAGACGTCAACTACTTCACAAAAGTTATATGGGGACTTTTTAAGTATCTCTAAAGACTTTTCAGCAACCACTACTAATGTGGCTCAAAAAGCAGCATCAGTTATGGAATCCGAAATATCTGCAGTTATACAGGTCGCTAAACAGATGCAGTCAAAATCTCCGATTGGAGAGAAAGTGAGCGCAGAAAAACCCGACGCGCTGGTCCAAAGGTTCCGACGTGACGCCCACGAAGTAGTGGACATTTTCGTTGATGTGTTCAGTTTTGCGTTGCAATCAGCAGACAAAACTGCAAGCGCCATTACTGCGCCGTTGGAAGAACCTAAAGTCACAAAAATCGCGCAAGCTCAAGTCTCCGCAGAAAGATCCGTTATAACCGCTCCGTCAGTGAAAGCTGGAGCGCTCGCAGAAATCCCAATATCCTTCGAGAACAACGGCAACGTGCAGACTGAAGAGTTCAAACTCTACAGCACAGACCTACTCAGCGACATGGGCGAAAGGCTTTCTTCAAGCCTCATCAAATTCATGCCCCCCGCGCTCAAGATAGGTCCACACCAAAGCGAAAAAGTCACAGTAGTCGTTGCGGTTCCCAAAGAAACTAAGCCTGGAACCTACACGGGTTTGGTGCTAGCTGGCAACATGAACCAGCTTCGGTCTGAAATAGTGCTCAAGGTTGAATAAAGCCGCTTCTAAACGTGCTGGTAATGCAAGCGAACAAGTTTGAACTAGTAGAGAGTACTCTAAACCGCTACAAAGAGCTAACCTTGCATGCCATGCAGCCTTTTTTACAGTCCAAAGAACCCCGAAGATACCTCTACGACCTTGTTCCCTGCTACCCCGAAAGAGGCGGCAAAGGACTAAGACCCGGTTTATGCATAGCCACCTGCCGAGCTTTCGGCGGAAGCACCTACAGCGCTGTCAAGTCGGCAGTTGCCCTCGAATTGTTTCACAACGCATTCCTTGTCCACGATGATGTAGAGGACGAGAGCGAATTTCGCCGAGGCAAACCCACCATGAACTCTGCCCACGGCGTGCCTCTCGCGGTAAACCTTGGCGACGCAATGAACCTGCTTGCCATAACCTCCCTAAAGCAGAATCTCTCCATTATCGGTCCAAAAATGACTTGGCAAGTGCTCGCCGAAATTGAACACATGACGCGGCAGTCTGTTGAAGGTCAAGCTATGGAGTTAGGTTGGGTACGCGACAACATCTGCAGCCTAAAAGATGAAGACTACCTCCGCATGACCCTAAAGAAAACCTGCTGGTACACCTGCATTCACCCTTGCCGCATCGGCGGCTTAATCGGCAATGGCGGCTCTTCGGGTCTTGACCGGTTTAACCGTTTTGGATACTTCATGGGCGCCGCGTTCCAAATCCAAGATGACATACTCAACTTGATTGGGGTACAGCAAAAGTACGGAAAAGAAATCGGCGGCGACATCTGGGAAGGAAAACGAACCCTGATGCTTATCCATCTGCTGAATAGCTGCAGCAAATCTGAACGTGAAAAGCTGGTGGCTTTTTTAGCAATTCCGCGGCAGCAGCGTAAACGAAAGCAAGTCAACTGGGTTTATCGTTTAATGTCACAATACGGAAGCATCGAGTACGGTCGCCAGAGTGCTCTACAGTTAGCCGAAGAAGCGCTGAAGGAGTTCGATGTGGCTTACAGTGAAGCCCCAGACTCTGAAGACAAACGGTTCATACGGCAAATAGTAGAATACATGGTCGAACGAGACATTTAGCCGATTCTAAATCTAAAAAGAGATAGGTTAGTCGCGTTTTAGACTTTTTGAGAAAAATAGATGACTTGTTCTCTGAATTTATCAAACTCTTTTTTCCCAACGTTTGATAGTTGAAACACGTATGTTTCCATTTTCTTTGGGGATTCTATTTCTGTCGGTGTTTTTTCCATCCATGTTTCTGCGAATTCCTTCAACGACATTGAGAGCATAGTTTGTTCCTCGTCAATGAACAGGATTCTGTGGTTTGTCAGGACAAGGTACCCTTTTTTCCGTTGTTTCAGTACTTCTCTTACTTTTTGCCCAGTGTTCTTCTCTGGAAGGGTTTCTTCTTTGGTTATCCACACTCCCTTCCATGTGTTTACTATCTTCTCGTGTGCTTGAAGAATGACTGAGTTACCCCAAGACATCCAGATTTCCCCTTGCAGATGTCCTTTACTCGGTTATTTATAATTTCAGGTGTACCAACAAACAGGAACATAAAAAACTCTGACTTCGTTGATTGTTTTAGCACCACGTGGTTTCCGAGGCAGTTTGATTATTGGTTGTTCTCTTTTTTATTGGATAAACTTATCTCTTTGAGACGTAATAAAAGACCTAAAAAATCGGTGCTCTGAATGGAGAAGCTGGGGAAAGGACGTTTCGTCCGTGTCGCAACATTAGCTCTGCTTGCGTTAGGTGTAGCTCTTGTTGTTGCTTCTGCCTTTTACGGGTCATCTTTTCTGGCTATCATCGGTTTAGCCATAGGCTTTTGGGCTGCAATCCTATTCTACATTAAACCCGTAAAGCATGTGCCTTTATCCCTGTTCACGGCTTCAGCAGACTCCATCTTTAGCAACATAGAGCGGGTTCTGATAGAATTAAAACTGACCTCAAAAGGCGTTTATCTGCCTCCAAAAAACCTAAAAGACATCGAAAGCAGCCTCGTTTTTGTTCCCAAACACCCCAAAACATCTTTGCCCACCTCAGGGGAAACCAACGAGAAACTTTACTGCGACCAGAAAAACGGCGTTTTCTTTTCACCTCCCGGCTTAGAGCTTTGTAGAATGTTTGAACGGGAGCTTGGTGTATCCTTCACCAAAGTTGACCTTGCCTACCTGCAGGAAGCTTTGCCCAAGCTGATGGTTACAAATCTGGAAGCCGCTGAAGCCCTCGAAATTAACGTCATCGGCAACATAGTTGTCGTTGAAGCAACCGGTACCTTATTCTGTCAACTCTGCCAGAAAACAGACGCCCAGATGCTGACCCATAACCAACTCGGCTGTCTCTTCTCCAGCGCCATAGCCTGTGCTTTGGCTAAAGCGGCGGGTGAACCAGTAATTATCCTCAGAGAAGCCCGAAACCTATCTGTTAACGGCATGCGCATCGAGTATCTAATTGAGTCTCCAGTGGTGGTTTTGGATGAGGCTGCGATGCCGATTATCTTTGGTAAAGACGCGGAACGGTTCAAGCCGCCCGAGGGGTTTGTGCCGACACCGCCTGAAATCCCCATTGAAGTCACCTGCAACGTAACCACGAAAGAAGCCGACAGAGAAGAATCGCCGCCGCCTAACGTTCCCGTAATTGTCATTAACCCACAGGCAGAGGAGAAAGACGCTGGCGTTATAGAGTCGAAGGCAGAGGTTTCCATAGTTCAGGAACCGCCCATTCCAGTTATCACCATAAACGAAGAACACCTCGGAAAACACGCCGAGGCTCCATACGTTGAACCCCCAAACTTCTGGCCTATCCAGAAATACGTGAAATTTCCGTTAATGACCTTTGGGCAACCGTCTCCGTTGTTTGTTGGTGCGAAACCTGAATTACAAGAAGCCCCCGAAGAGTCTCCCGAGCATGTTCCCCTTGAACCAGCGGCGCCCATAGTTCTGCCTGAACCCCCCGAACTGAAAATAACCCTTCAGGAAGCGCCAGAAGCAGGGTCGGCTTTTTCTGAGTTTACCCCAAGCCCCGAGGTATCGCCCCCAGATGAAGCCCCTGACCTAATTGAAGAAAATGTTTGGGTTCGCCCCAAGCAGCCAAACGCTTCGCCCCCAGTTACCGCGCCCAGCGAAGTCATGGAAAACGACTTTGAAGGTCCCTGGGTAACGCAGAAAGAACCCGAAACCTTACCCGAGGAACCCGCTGCTCCCCCACAGGAACCCGAATCTTCAGAGGACTCAACTACCCAGACTGAGGCGCCACAAGAACTTAAGCCAGACCCTCTAGTGGAAGAACCTTTAGCGGAAGAACCGAAAGCAGCTGAAACCCCAGACACTGCTGATAACAACGACGAGTTTGCATGGGTACTTGAGGTTCTTGAAGCAGAAAAAAAGGCACCTAAACCTGAACCCGCGTTTGAGGTTCCCCCTGCTACAGAATCTCCCCCGCCCGCCCCCGCTGAAGAACCAGCGTTTTTTGCCGAACCCACGGCTTCTGAAAAGCTCCAAAATGGGGCTGAAGACCTTGACGGCATAGAATTTCCAATGGATGCCCAGAAGGGTGACGCTGCAGCGGATGCTTTTCAGGACAGCCAACCGAAGCCAAAGGTTACTGAAAAAGCGTTTTCGCTACCCCAAAAAGAATAATCTGAAGAGAAAAGCTGAAATCAGTAACCTACTTTAAAGTTAAGAAGGAAATGGCGCAAGAATGCAGATTCCACCGTTAGAGTATATGGATGTTGCTTTACTTCTTGCTTTGGGCGCAATTGTCTTTCTGATAACGCTGGAACTTACCTCGCCATACCACGGCTTGACAAACCTTGCCATAAACAGGAAGAAACTGCGTAACGTAACTTGGGTTGTAGGGACACTATTCTTAATAATAGTCTTAGTTAGAGTAATCAGCATCGTGTTTAACATTTAACGATGTAAACGGGAGATTGGCGGCTTGGACAACAAGCGGGGATTGAGCAGGGACCAGATACAAAAGATAGTGCTTGAAACGGTAACAACGGAAAAGCCTGAAACCACCGAAAAACTAGTTGCTTTACTCCAAACAAAAACAGCGCTGCCCAAAAAAGAAATAACTCACCTGCTGTTACAGATGGAAAGCCAAGGAACCCTTTACTTCGTCAAAGCCGCGGAACCCGCTCCCCGAAGCTTTCAAACGTATCTTTTCTCTAAGCAAGCAGCTTGGTACTGGGTCACCATCATGTTGGCGCTGGCAGCAGCAGTATCCGCGTTTGTCATACCCGAAGCCGCCTACCCAAGCGCCTACCTCCGTTCCGCCTTGGGGGTTTTCATGGTTCTATTTCTGCTGGGCTATGCCATTGTAAAAGCCCTTTATCCTTCAAAAATTCCCTTCAAAATCGGCGAGGACTACCTGGGTGGTCTTGAACGGTTCGTGCTTAGTTTAGGGCTAAGCATCGTAGTTGCCCCCCTAATTCTTATGCTGCTCAATTATACTCCGTGGGGAATAAGGTTGACTCCTGTTGTGGTTTCTGTCTTCATTATAATAGCGGTTTCTTCGTCAGTGGCGGTTCTAAGGGAATTCCAATCGAAAGCTAACCCTGCACCACCAACATGATTGTCCAATGGAGGATTCGGGAAAGGGACCGCTGCAGTCCGAGTTATTTTGCTTGCTGCAGAAGCTCCTTTAGTTTGGACATGTTCCTGTAGACAGCTTCCTTGTTGGCTAACAGCCAGTCCTCTGCTTCTTTGTCGGCGCTGGTTGATTCCCACTCGATTAGGTGGCTGTTTATTGCCTGTATGAAGTTGTGGCAAGCGTAAACTGTGGAATAGAACGTTTTGTCCATGTCGACGTAGCGGTTAATCAGCAAATACTCGATGGCGGCGGTTTTAAGCGGCGTTGTCGTCATCTTCTTCGCTTCAGCCCTGTTAGCTGCACGTAACGCCTTGTTCCTCACACAGTTCTCAAAAATCTGTCCAAGCAGCGTATCGTTAACGTTGAGTTCCAACTGTAAACCAGCTATTTTTCGGGCGTTTTCTTCTTTATGCATGATGCCGTAAAGCGTGCCTCTGCCCCCCAAGGTCTCCAAAACGGGGCTGTCGTTTTCATCTGGTGACATCATGCAGTTTTCAAGAGTCGTCTTAAACTTCTCTTGGAATGCCTGATTATCTAAGTAGTCGCCGTTGTAGAACAGGATGCCTTTTTGGGTAAACTGGAAAGGCACTTTGGTTCCTGTTTCGGCTATGGTTACAGTGGAGTTCCTGAAGCTTTGTCTAACGCCGAGCTCCCACAGAACACTGGGGTCTTGGTCTGTTATGTCCACAACCACGATGTCGGTCTTTGCTAAGTCCAGTATTATTTGCTGGGCGGTTTCGTCGGTTAAGGGGTTACAGCGTACGGCCTCTGCGCTTTCAACTTCTTCTATAAGCGGTTTTAGGTAAGAATTGAAGTGTCGGGTCCAATACTGAACCGTATGTCGTTCTGTGGTTTCTGAAAAAGGCATTATCACGGAAACCTTTTTCTTTGAATCAAGCATGAAACGATTAATGTTTCGAAGCCATAGAAAAGTTTTGTGTAATCTCAATAACTGCGAATGTCCGCTCTCAGGTGTCCATCTGAAGTTGTCTATTCGTGCAAGCCTTAAAAGAAGCAAACAGAACAGTATACTTTACTGTCTACTTTAAAAGGTGATTAATGTGTCAAAACCTAACAAGAAAATCCTCGTCACGGGCGGCGCAGGTTTCATAGGCTCACATCTGGTTTCCCTCCTTCTCGAGAAAGGCTACTTGGTGGTTGTGCTGGATAATTTAAGCTCGGGCAAACAAGAGAACCTTAACGCCGTCAGGGAAAACCCCCATTTCAGGTTTGTCCGCGGTGACATACGAGACCCTGCCGTCATCCAAGAAGCCATGGACGGGGCAGACGCGGTTGTGCATTTAGCTGCTTTAATTGATGTGGCGGCTTCGGTGGCAGACCCTGCCTTGACGCATGAAGTCAACGTGACAGGAACCCTGAATGTTCTGCAGGCAGCCGTCAAATGCGGCGTTTCCCGATTCGTTTTTGCCTCTTCTACTGCGGTCTACGGGGATGTGCAGTCTTTGCCGGTCAAAGAATCTGAGGTTCTGCAGCCGATTTCTCCCTATGCGGCTTCTAAAGCTGCCTGTGAGGCTTACTGTAGCGCCTTCGCGGGCAGTTTCGGCGTTGACGTGGCAGCGTTGAGGTTCTTTAACGTTTATGGTCCAAAAAACGAGAACAGCCCCTACAGCGGGGTAATCACAAAGTTTCTGCGTCAAGCTACAAGCGACCAAGTTTTAACGGTGGAGGGCGATGGCGAGCAAACCCGCGATTTTATCCACGTAAGCGACATCGCAAAGGCGTTGACCTTGGCTTTGGAGGCAAAGCATCTATGTTCCAAAGTTTTCAATGTGTGCACTGGCGTACCCACCAGCATTAATGGTCTCGTAGACGCTCTGCGTACGGTCACGGGAAAAGACTTGCATGTCAAGTATTGTCCTTCAAGGGTGGGTGACATTCGATTCAGCTACGGCGACGGCTCCAAGGCTGCAGAAGAATTAGGGTTCACGGCGCACGTCAACATGCTGGAAGGACTCAGGTTGTTGTTTGACGCCTATGCCAAGGCAGATTAATCACAAGCTGAACCTGATTTCTTTTTCATGCTTCGGCTTCACTTGAAGGATGTCTTCTATGTAAGCTCGCAAAGGCTCAGCTATGCTCCACGCCTGAGCAATACAGCCTCTGGGCGAATGGGGGGCGTCTCCGTCGAAGACCTCGTTAACCGTGCCCAAGCCAGCCTGCGCGATTTGCTTTGTTAGGAGGGGTTCGATGAAGTTTTTGGCGGCGTAGATGCGGTTTTCGGTGGTGTCGCCTTTTGCCTTCAGAAAAGCCGTTGTGAATGGACCCAGCAGCCAAGGCCAAACCGTGCCGTTGTGGTAGGCTTGGTCTCTGCGTATTCTGTCACCTTGATATGTGCCTTTGTAATTTGGGTTGCCGCGTTCAAGCGTCCGCAAACCGCAGGGCGTCAACAGCTCCTTTTCCACCAAATCCAAGATTTGCACGTTTCTGGCACCATCCAGCATGGTGAAATCCAATGATACAGCGATAATCTGGTTTGGCCTAATAGATGCCTCCGCACCTTGCTTTCCTAAAACGTCAAAAAGGCAGTTTCTCTGCTCATTCCAGAACTTTATCCTGAAGCTGGCTTTCGCCTTTTCTGCCCTGACCGCGTAGGATTCGGCAAGTGTCTTCTCACCAAACTTCATGGCTAATGCCTGCATGGTTCGCAGCGTGTTGTACCACAGCGCCTGAATCTCCACAGCTTTTCCAGCTCTGGGCGTAACAGGTTTGCCGTCTGCTTCAGCGTCCATCCACGTTAACTGGGGACCATGAGCGAGTAAGCCGTCGCCGTCAACGTGTATCCCAAACAGTGTTCCTTCAACGTGGCTTTCCACGATTCTCTTTAGGCTGCACCAAAGATGGCTGCGGACAAATTCAAAATCACCCGTGTATTTAAGGTACTGCAAAACTGCGTTCACGTACCATAATGATGCGTCAACAGTGTTGCACGCTGGCGTCATGGACAAGTCGCTGAGGAAATTCGGAATTAGCCCCCCCATGCAGAGTTTGCTGAAACCTAAAAGCACTTTTCTGGCGTCATTGAACCTGTGGGGCACCAGCAAAAGACCTGGCAGAGAAATGAATGTGTCTCTTCCCCACGCCTCAAACCAGTGGTAGCCTGCAACCACGCTTCTGCCGTCATCAAAGCCTTTCACTGTGAAGCAGTCGGCAGCCAGAAGAATCCAGCTTAACCACTCGTTAGCTGGCACCTTTAGATGCGAATTGTAGAAGGCATCCAAGTACACGGCGTAACGTTGCTGTTCCCACCGAAGCGAATCCAGAACTTCTTTGATGACGCCACCTGCTGCATTTGCGTTTTGGATGCTTTTCTGGCTGTCTGCTTCTGCCGCGGCGGAAACGGCAAATTCTGTTTGGCTATTTGGTGGAACTGTAAGTTGGAAGTAGCCTGGTTGGTAGCAGTCATCTATGCTGCTCTCACCCCGAGATGCCTCTTCCCGATAGAATAGCCGCTCTATCCAATTTGGCTTCGACACGAATGCGCCGCCTGTTGCTTTCAGGGCAATCGTAACCTTCGGCTCTGTGAACGTTACCTGCACTTCTCGCCCGCTGATTGAGCTTTGAGAAAACTCCATTTTTCCCTTTGATTTGTCGATGACGGCGTGGTGGTGCCTGCAGGTTGTGAGGGGAAACAGTTTGACCGTGGCTTCAGAGGTGTTTCTGTTCAGAACCCTATAGACAATTGTGGTCACGTTTTGTTCATGATGCATGAAAATGGTTTTTTGAATCTCTATGTTGTGCGCGTTGAAAAAGTATGTTGGAAACGGCGAAACCGAAAAGCCCTCCAGATGTATGTAGCCTCGGGGGAAAACTGCGTCTTTGAACTCGTTTGTTCCAAGTAGGTACACTTTGCCGTCTATGTTGAGTTCCTCATCGAGTTTGGATAGGCAAACGGTGCGGTCGCCAGGCGGACTCAAAGCCGCAACAAGCAGCCCGTGGTATTTGCGTGTATTAACGCCTAAGATGGTGCTGGATGCGTAGCCGCCTAACCCGTTGGTTATCAGCCACTCTTTCTGGGCGGCTTCGTTAAAATCGGATACTTCTTTTGTGGTCAGCTTTAATGTGGGCGGCTTCATTTTCAGGGCATCAGCTTGGCAATATTTTTGTGTCTTGGGACACAGAAATAGTTTGCCACAGGCGTGCATTTAGACCTGAACATGAGGAAATGCGGCTTTTTCAGTTCGAACTCGGTGAGGGTCTCCGCGTAGCCCATGCCTTTTGCGAAAACCAGTTTGGCTTTGTCGTATACCTTGAGGAACTCGGGGCTGACCAGCTTTAGCTGCAAACCAACGGCGTCTGCCCCTGTAGTCATGACTTCGTCGGCGAGGTTATCCATTCCGCAGAATTCGACATCTTCCATGGTGGCATCGTTTATCACTGGTGCCTCCTTGACTACATAGGTTACATGTAACCCCATGTTTTTGAGTTGCTCTACGAGGATGGCGTCAAACACGATTTCGCCTGCGTTATCTGCCAGAAACAGGATTTTGCCGTTTTTTTTGGCTAACTCGTAGGCGCTGTCCATGTCGTCTATAACAAGGTCTTTGGCTGCCCTGCCGATTGTTTTGCGCAGGTCTTTCAGGGTGAAGTTATGTCCTGGAATGTCAAACTCCATGATGTTTCCGACGATGGCGCACAAGCAGGCTTTTTTGAAGCGGTCTTTCTGGCTGTAGCCTTCATCCACAAATTTTTGGACGTAGGGCACAAGCTCTTTGGCTTTTTGGTTGCTGAGTTTCTTGGTTCGCTGGTAGGGGTCACGGTTACCTGTGAGTTCTCTGATTATCTTGTCACGTTTAGTTCCTAAATCCGCAGAGTTCGAGGTGGGCTTGAATTCACGGTTAATGAGTTTCACAATCTCGGCCATACACCGAAACCGCAGGGCTGGGTTAGTTGTAGCCATGTAAACTTCTGCGCAGCCTCTGGAAATCAAGCATGCGGAACATTCAGCTTCGACTTTCACGCGGGCACCTTTACTGTTTTGTTGAATCCGCAAATTCACGTAGCACAACATACGGGTCTTTTGCTTTCACAATCCCACTTGCCACAAGCACCCCATGTGTTCCCAACTTGAGGGCTACGGCTACGTCTTCACCGTGGCTTATGCCTGCACCGCACAAGATTACGGCTTCATTGTTGACTTTGCGGACAAGTTTTATGGTGTTGGTTACTGCTTCAGGCTGAGCTTTGCTGACGGCTACGCCTGTGCCTATCAGTTCGGGAGGTTCAATGCTTATGATGTCGGGGCAGAGGTATGCTGCGGACGCGCTGGTGGTAGGGTTATTTGTGCAAAGGCACGACACCAACTCATGCTCTCTGGCAAGTTTTATAACCGCGTCGATTTCCGCCAGTTTCATCTGCCTCTCCGAATGATTAATAAGCGTCCCCACTGCACCTGCTTCCTTAACTGCTTCAGCCAAAACATGCCCCGTTTTGCTGCCTGGCTTAATGGGGTCTATGTGCTGAGCGTAAACTGGAATCTCGACAGCGTCCGCGACGGCTTTTATATCCGTGCATTGGGGCGCGACAGCGATGTAGACACCTGTTTCTTTGCTTGCCTTCTCCGCTTGTTTTGCTAACTCTACAGCTCTTTTTCCTGTGGCTTCAAGGTAAGTTTTGAAGTTTACTATTATCAAGGGCGGCTGAAGCTTCAGCTTCAATTTTGTTTTCACCGCCTATGCTGTTGCGTTTGACCATTAATAACGGTTTGCCCTCAACCTACCCGTCTAGTCAGGTAAACTGCCCAACTGAAAAACCGAAAACTGACAAAAGGAGGTTAGTTTGGCGGCTACTGCCGCTTAGCTTGACGTGGACGCTTTTGCTGCCAGTTCCTGTGTCAACATGCCCATTAGCTGCCCATCCTTTGCAACGGCGATGCGTTTTGTTTCTCTTCCACGAATAATTCTCAGGGCATCCGTCATGGTTTGTCCCCTGCTTAACGTCAGTAGGGGCGTGTAGTCAAGGTCTTCTGTTAAGGTTTTGTCGGGGTCTTTCTTTTTTTGCACGATTTCTTTGAGGAGGTCGCGTTCGCCGATTATGCCCACAGTTGTGCCGTTTTTAGTTACGAGAACCGCGTTGACGTCATTTTTGAGCATCGTGGCTACTGTTTGGGAAACAGTCTCTGTAGTCTTAACCGTGATTGTCGGTAGCCTGTAGCCTGCGGCTTGAGAGGTGATTTCAGAGAGGTCCATGCCTCGTTTCCAAGTGTCGTTGAGCATCTCGCTTACGCGTTCGCTTGACCGTTTATCGTTGGTGAAGAACGTGTCATTCAGGTAGAAGAACGATTCGTCGGTCACGTCGTTAAGTGGTGCTGACTTGAACATGAACAGGTTGAGGTCATCGATTAACATCATAGTCATGTAGTTTATTGGAACATGCTTGACTTCGTAGCTGGTTGACAGCTTTTTTGCAGTTTCAAGATTATCCAAGTCGATAGGCGCCATAAGCCGGAATTGCACCCCCTGCCTGTGGTACTTCTCAAAAGGATCCTTTTCAAGTAGTTTGCTTAGGCTCTGGGATGAAGTGATGAGAATTACGTCTTTCTTGGCGTTCTCCAGCATTTTACCCACTTTTTGCCAAGCTCCCTCTGGATCCTTTATCACTATGGTTTCGCAGATGGGTATGCCTGTTCTGAGTTCATCTATACGCTTTTCTGCTTCCACACTGATCTGCCACATCTGGCTGAAAAAGGCCTGCAGAATGGAGATGAACATTTTGTCGTTTATCCACAGCCCCTCGTCTTCGATGTTTAAGATAGAGGCTTCATCTCCGCTGGATGTGTACAGGATGGCTTCTTCTCCGTCTTTTATGAGGAACCGAGGGAAATAGTGCGCGTTAAGGTTTAAGTGGCGGGTTTCAGCCTTCACGTTTTCCATGGTGATTCTTTTGCATAACCGTTCCATTATTCGGAAGTTCTCTCTTGAGATATCCGCTATGATTTTAACTTTGATGCTCCGTTTTTTGGATGTCTCAAAGACCGTGTCAAAAACTCCGCCTATGTCCTCCTGAATAACGCCTAACCCTGTGGTTAAAACGTTAACACCTTTTTGCGCTTCGTCAATCATGTTGAGCATTTTGGCGTGGATTTTCTTTTTCCCGCTTATGACGCTGAATTTTGCCACGGTGTATTCTGATTCAGGTGCGCTTACCGTCTGCCAGGAGGTCAAAAGGCTTTCTTTCTGTTTGTTGAGGTTTTCAACTTCCGTTTTTTTGGTTTCGATGAAGGATTCCAAAAGGGAGACAAAGGGGACAACTGTGAATCGTGTGGGTCGTTCAAGCGTAGCTTCTATGAAACCTTTCTCCTGTAGTTTCTTGAAGGTTCGATATGCTTGCACCCGTTCCATCTTCAGTCTTTTCGCCACGAAACTGGTTGACTGTGGGCCACTCTTAGCGAGAAACATGTAAACTTGGATTTCTCGTTTGGAGAAACCTAAGTTTTGAAGAAATTTCAAAATATCCTTTTCACTCAATTTTCATCCTGCCCTTAAGACACGGGTTTTCATAACAAGGCTGATACAACTTAGTGATACAATACGATACTGTTTTTCTAGATATATAAGCACTACTCAAAATACCGTATATTGGATGCTGTTTGAGGCTAAATTTGCATGAATCTCACCAAGTTTTGGGGGGAAAATCAGCACTGTTTATAAGTGTGACTGTGAGAAATTAGAGTATCCCCGTTGAGGCGTGGGAAAACTTTAACTCTTTGCTGTCGAATGACTACTACACCTGAGTTTGAGTTTATAGGGGCATCGCGGTTAAGGCTGAAACTTAAGAAGGAAGAAAGCGCTTTGGAAAAAGTCAAGAAACGTGTTATTGTGATAGATGATGACAAGTCTATTCTCAGAACTTTTACACGTATCCTTCAGAAGAACGGTTATGAAATAGATGTTGCGGAGACAGGTAAGGAAGCCATCGAAAAGACTCTGATACACCCCTACGATTTGGCGTTGATTGATATTCGGCTCCCAGATATGGATGGAACCGACTTGCTCGTAAAACTGCCGCAAGCAATGCATGACGCCATAAAAATCATGATAACCGGGTTCCCCTCGCTAGAGACTGGTGTCAAGGCGCTTGATGAAGGCGCGGACGCTTACCTCGTGAAACCTGTTAAGCCCGAGGAACTTCTTGCACTTATTGAAGAGAAATTCAAGGCTAAAGACGAAAAAGCTTAGGGATAGCCGTCTGTTGAGGCGGTAATGCTCTGGGTATTTGGGTTTTTGTGTGGTTGAACGAAGCTTCTTTGTTTTGGGTTTGAACAGGTTGCTTCTTGCCTTTTTTCTGGCTGCTGCGTTTGTGTTTGTCTATGTGTACTACAGTTTTTTCTGTGATTGGTAAGGCACAGCAACAACATTTTAAATATTTTTTTAATTTATAACAATAAACCAGCAAGAAGTAGAGGAGTTTTTGAAAATGCAAATATCACCCTCGGTAACTGTGCAGGGAGGTTTTGAAGAAAGGTTCCACAGGGAGCCTGCGAGGCGTCTGACCCCCGAAGATTATTCTAAAGCGGGAATTTTAAAGTCCTATGATTGGTCAGTGAAGGGTAGGGAAGCCCACGACAAAGAGATGGCGAATTACCGGCAGTACCTGATGAAACTCTGTATCTTATCCAACAAGTCCGCGGTATCCGCCGTTGGAGATGAATAGAAATGCCTCGAAGAAGTGCTTTAGCCGTGGAGGAAGCTGTATCCTTTGAGAAAACGGTTGTTTTAGATTACGTCCGTCTTTGCTTTAGCGAAGGCGTGCCGCCATCCGAAGCTTTCAAAGAGGCAACACGAAAACTGAGACAGTTCAACGAACTTAAACACACATAAGTTTACCGATTGTTACTATATTGACTAATGTGGAGTGAAGCATGTGTCAAAAGTTATACACTTTGAGATTCCCGCAGACAACATGGAGCGTGCAGTAGCTTTCTACAAGACGGTTTTCGGCTGGAAAATAGAGAAATGGGGTGGCCCCGTGAATTACTGGCTGGTCACGACGGGGGAGGACTCTGAGCCTGGGATAAACGGCGCCATAGCCGCAAAAGACAACATTCATCCTACAACGATTAACACTGTGAGTGTGCCCTCAATTGACGAGGCTGCAAAGAGAATTAGGCAAACAGGCGGTGAGGTTCTGATGCCGAAAATGGCTGTTCCAGGCGTTGGCTACATGACTTACTGCAAAGACCCTGAGGGCAACATATTCGGCATAATGCAGATGGACCCCCAAGCGAAGTAACCGCATCACGGTTTTGCATGTCTTGAGTTGAAGCGTTTCTTCTTATCAGGATAGGGGTGCGGCTTGATAGCGAAAGTTCTTTTGCACTTTTATGGGTCTATAGTGGGTTTGCCTATTCAGGAGGTGTGCTTGCGCGGTAATCTTTAATCATTTGGGTGTGCACAAACGCCAAAACCTCGGGGACCTCGGTGAGCCTGAAAAGCTTGATTTCCTTGATTTCAGTTTCCTGCCTTTTTAGCTCCCCGCCTACAGGCTTCACCAAAAAGCACGCTGGATGGTAATCATATTCGTATCCGCCTTGGCTTCCCTTTTCATGGTACTCGCCTACCTTACGGACTATTTCTGCGTCAAGTCCTGTTTCCTCTTTGACTTCGCGTACCACGGTTTGCTCGACTGTTTCGCCGGGGTCAACCCTGCCTCCTGGTAGCGCCCAGTAGCCGATGAACGGCGGTGTGGACCGTTTGATTAGGAGGATTTTGTTTTCGGGGTAGGGTATGATGGCGGTTGTGGTTCTGCCTTGGAACTTCATTGGGGTTCACTGGGTTTTAGAGGGTTTTTGGTGGGCAATATTTGTTTCTGAGGTTTGTGTTTGTGGGTGACCAGCAAGTTTATATGAGTAATACTTCATATGAAGTAGTGTTCATATGAATAGTTTATATCAAGGCGTAAAACCATGAAAAAAGGATTAACCACCATATGCCACCGCTTCTTCAGCAACCTAGCAAACCCCACACGGCTCGCCACACTCGAACAGCTAATGACCAAACCCATGAGCGTCGGCGAAATAGCCGCCGCCCTCGGACAAGAACAAAGCATGATATCCCATAACCTACAACCGCTGCTCGCCTGCAACTTCATATCCATCGAAAACCAAGGCAAAAAACACGTTTACTCCATAAACCACGAAACCATAGACCCCATCTTCAAAGCCATCGAAAACCACGCCGAAAAGTTCTGTCCCCGAGGCGGAAAATGCCTCACAGGAGAAAAATAGCATGGTAAAAAGAAAAATCGTAAACATCAACGAAGCCCTATGCAACGGCTGCGGAAAATGCATCCCCAAATGCGTCGAAGGCGCCCTCCAAATTGTGAACGGAAAAGCCAAAATAATCAAGGACACTTACTGCGACGGTTTAGGCGCCTGCTTGGGGGAATGTCCACAGGGAGCCATAACGATAACGGAGCGGGAAGCCGAAGCCTTCAACGAACAAGAGGTCCATGAATACCTCAAAAGCAAAAATGCTGCTGTTAAGCCTGTGGACTCCACAGCACAAGTTGCCCCCGCAAAGCCTCAGTGGCCCGTGAAACTGAACCTTATCCCCGTGAAGGCACCGTTCTATGAAAATGCTGAGCTGCTAATTGCCGCTGACTGCGCGCCAGTTGCCATCAAAAACTTCCACAGCGTCCTGCTTCAGGGAAAACTGGTGGTCATTGGCTGCCCCAAGTTTGATGATGCCCGTGCATACGCCCAGAAACTAACTGAAATCCTCAAGCAGAACAACGTTGCTGCCATAACGGTTGCCCACATGGAGGTGCCCTGCTGCACGGGTTTGAAATGGGCCTTGGACAGGGCTCTTGAGGCTTCGGGCAAGCAAATCCCCGTGAAGGAGTACGAGGTGAAGGTTGGAGGTGAACTCGTTGAGCTCTAAAGATAAGCCTGTGGAAAAGAACCCGCAAACGTGCCCTGGGCTACGCGACTTGCTTCAGCCCAAGCCCTCCTACATCAAATGTCATGTTTGCGGAAGTGACTTAGAAATCTGGAGTGACGAAGACAAAACCACCTGTACGGAATGCGGTGCGGAATGGAAGCGCCCCGATAAAACCGCTGCCTGCTTAGAATACTGCGAGTATGCCGATATATGCCGCGGTATCTTGGATTCCCGTAAAACCTGACCTGAAGAAAAAGGTTCTCTTTTTTGTTTTCCCTTTTTGGTCTTTTTTTAAGAAAGAAAAGAGTTTTGAAGAAAGAGGGTTATTTGGATGCTTTAGTTGTTTTTGGGGGTTTGCCGTTTTCTGCTGGTACGAAAACTGCTGCTGCTATTGCTGTTGTCCAGAGTCCGTTTTTGTCGCCGACTGCTGTCTGTGTCATGTTGGCTGTTTTGATGATTAAGCCGCTGGTTTTGAAAAGTTGTTTTCTTTCGTCCCATGCTGTTTCGGGGTCAAATTGGATGCCCATGGTTGTGGCAAGCATGGTTGCAGCTAAGTCTTCAGAATAGTCTCCTGCGGTTTCGTCGCTTTGCCCGAAGCTGTGGTGCTCCGACAGGTAACCGTACTGGTTTTTGCCTGAGGGAATCGCAACGCCTATGGATGAAGCAACTAAGCGGTGGGGTTCGTTGGTGGCGTTTCGGGCGATGACGACAAACGTGATTTCTCCTGGGCTCACCATCTTTAAGCCTTTTTCCCGTGGAAGCAATTCGCATCCTGGGGGTACGATGCTTGAGACGGCTACTAAGTTGCAGTGCTGTATGCCTGCGTCTCGCAGCGCCAACTCAAAGGATTGCAGTTGTTCTTTGTGTTTGCCTACGCCTCTGGTTAGGAAGAAGTATTTTGGTATCATTGTTGGGTCGGAAATAGAGAGTACAAAGATGTATTTATTAGGTTTTTGCTTCTGAAAAGCTAATTAACTAACAAAACTAGATTCACTGCGTAAACAGTTAATTGAGGTTCAAGAGTGAAGTTCCACAGCAGCGTATTCAAAGATGAGTCGAAACTGGACATAAACTATGTACCCAGTCGACTGCCTCACCGCGAAAAAGAACACCGCCTTCTTATGGAGTTCTTTAGCTTCCTGCTGCGGATACCTGACAAGATGGCGCAGCGAGTCATCGTCACAGGCGACATAGGCACAGGGAAAACGGCGCTGTGCCAGCGTTTCGGAGAAGACATCACCATTGAAGCTCACAAACGCAGCATAAACCTCCACTACGTACACGTTAACTGCCGCGAGTACCGAGGCAAACTGTTCCTTATCCTGCAGCATGCGCTGACGGTTCTGAAGCCTACGTTTCCGCAGCGAGGCTACGGCGCCGAAGAAGTCCTCAGGGCACTGTTGCAGCATCTGGACGAGGAAAACGCCTATATGGTTCTGGCTTTGGACGAGTTCGACAGCCTCATTGAAGCGGAGGGCTCCGATGCCGTGTATAACCTGACCCGTCTGCAAGAGCTGAGACCCAACAAGCCTCAACGCATCTCACTGGTGTGCGTCATGCGGAATTTGGAGTCCACCAAACGCCTAGATGACAGCGCCAAAAGCACGCTTCAGCGCAACGTGGTTCGGCTGGAACGTTACGGAAAAGCGCAGCTCATCGACATCTTAAGCGAACGTACTGCTTTGGCGTTTGAAGATTCCGCGGTGCCCGAAGAGGTTGTTGGCTTCGCGGCGGATTTATCTCAGGATGAAAACGGCAACGCCCGTTTCGGCATCGAGTTGCTGTGGCGCGCAGGGAAATACGCTGACGCCCAAGACTTGGATGCGGTTACGCCTGAGTGCGTGCGCAAAGCCATCTCCAGCATAATTCCCACACTACAGAAGAGCCAAATTGAGGAGCTTGGGCTACACGAGAAGCTTTTTCTGCTGGGAACCGCAGAGGTTTTCCTAGAGACCAACGAAGCTTACGCTACGCTGTCAGAGATTGAGGAGGCTTACGCAGTTGCCTGCGAAGAGTACGACGAGAAGCCCGTCAGCCACACGCAGCTCTGGAAGTACCTGCAGGGGCTCTCCGTGTTGGGCTTCCTGAAAACTGAGGTTTCAAGCGAAGGCACGCGTGGGCGGTCAACGCTGATTTATTTGCCTGCTGTGTCCGCCGAAGAACTGGCGAAGGCTCTGCGGTTGGTTATTGAACAGGGGACCCGGTGAAGCGCATGGAGTTAGAAGAGGTTTTTTCTTCGAAGCCGCGGATGAAGATACTAAAGCTAGTGGCGCGGCTGGGTGAGCTGAACGTGTCAGGTGTCGCCCGTAGAATACACTTGAACTTCTCCACTACAAGCAAACATCTAAAGGTGCTGGAGGATGAAGGCGTCCTGCAGCAAAGGACATATGGCAGAATACGCTTGTACAGGTTCAACCAAGCCTCAGCGAAGGCAAAAGTGGTGCAGGCACTGATTGAAGCCTGGGAAAAAGAAACCACGTAATCACACTTATTCACGGAGGAAAAAGAGTTGACCATGATTGACGTGTCCGCTAAACCCGAAACGCTACGGGAAGCCACAGCAACAGGTAAAATCAAGCTTAAACCCGAAACCATAGCCCTCATCAAGCAGGGAAAAACGGCTAAGGGCAACCCGTTGTATACGGCGAAGATAGCGGGGATTTTAGCGGCTAAGAAATGCAGCGAACTCATTCCGCTTTGCCACCCCCTACCGCTAACAAAGGTGGAAGTTGAAGCCAAAGTCGCAGGCGAATCCGCTGTTGAGGTTACCGCTCTGGTTAAAACCCTGGCGCAGACAGGTGTGGAGATGGAGGCTTTAACGGCGGTTTCTGCTGCGCTGCTCACAGTCTGGGACATGACCAAGCAATACGAGAAAGACGAGGCGGGGCAGTACCCGTCAACAGCTATTGAGGATATTCACGTAGTAAAAAAGTTCAAGCAGGTGTAGCCTTTGAGTGAAAGCACAAAAACCCACAAGGCACACGCGCCGCGGAAAGTGACTTTCGCTGTTTTCATCTGCAGCACCTCACGCTACCTTGCAATGCAGCGAGGCGAGGAATCAACAGACATTTCAGGAGACACCATCGAGACGCTGCTGAAGGCGGCAGGGCATACAGTGCTGTTTAGACGCGTAGTATCCGACGAGAAAACCATGATTGAGCACGCCGTCAAAAGCATTTTAGCCAACGATGGGGTTGAAGCGGCGATTTTCTGCGGCGGCACAGGCATTACACATTCAGACATAACAATAGAGACCGTTTCGTCTTTCTTTGAGAAGCCTCTGCCTGGCTTTGGCGAATTCTTCCGACGCATAAGCTACGATAAAATGGGTTCAGGCGCCATAACCACCCGCGCCGTCGCCGGCGTCGTAGCTGGCAAAGTGCTGTTTTGCATCCCTGGTTCCCCTGACGCTGCCAAAACAGCCGTAGAACTGCTTATATCTCCCGAGGCTGGTCATATCGTCAAGCATGCTCGGGAATAACGATGGCTTTATTGGATAAATGCGGACGCCCCCTGCTGAACTTGAGGATTTCAATTACTCAGCGCTGCAACTTAACATGCACTTACTGCCACCGCGAAGGCGAAGTTGCCCGCGCCAACGTTTCCGCCGAAAAAATGACTCTGGACGAGATTGTGCGTATAGCCAAAACCGCAGTTAGCTTGGGCATCGTACGAATTAAGCTGACAGGCGGCGAACCGTTAATGCGCCAAGACGTTGTTGAGCTCGTCCAGGCAATAGCAGCGATTCCAGGGCTGCGGGACCTTTCGATGACCACCAACGGCTTGATGCTAGACGAGTTAGCTAAACCTCTGCGTGCGGCGGGGTTAAAACGCGTCAACATCAGCTTGCCAACGTTGAATCCCGAAACCTACCAGAAGCTTACTGGGGGCAAACTCGAAAACGCCTTGGCAGGAGTCCAAGCGGCTATCGAGGCGGGTTTTTCGCTGATTAAACTGAACATGGTTGTGTTGCGGGGCGTAAACGTCACCGATGTTTCTGAGATGATTGATTTCGCGCGGGACATAGGCGTGATTCTGCAGCTTATCGAGTTAGACCCCATAAACGTGAGCCGCGAATACTACTCGAAACATCACCGCTTCTTAATCGAACAGGAAGCCACCCTCCGCGAAAAAGCCTTGCGCATCGAGACCCGGCGACTCATGCACAACCGCCTCATCTATCACCTGCCCGATGTCACTGTGGAGGTGGTTCATCCGACCGAGAACAGCGACTTCTGCATGCACTGCACGCGGATGCGGGTGACCAGCGACGGCAAACTCAAGCCCTGCCTAATGCGAAACGACAACCTCACCGACATCCTAACGCCCCTGAGAAACGGAGCAACCAACGAAGAACTCAAAGAACTGTTTATGCAGGCAAATCTGCTAAGAGAACCCTACAACAAACCCAACTAACCTGCAGTTATACCTAAAAAGAAACGCAATCTGCAAAAAATTTTTTCGTGTGGGTGCTTACGCTCAGATTTCGACGATTTCTGCTTTCCGTTTCTGCGTATCCAGCAGTGCCAAAGTCGGTTTCCCGTACAGGTATCCACAGGCTTCGCCGGGGTTAATCACCAACGTTTTGTCCTTTGTTTTGTTTATGCTTAGGTGGGTGTGTCCGCTTATCACTGCGTCAAAGCCGCCGTAGTTAACCAGTGCATTCAGCAGTTCGGTTTCGTGTCCGTGTATCAGGGCGATTTTGAAGCCTTCTGCATCTACCTGTGCAAATGTGCCGTGGATGGTGCAGTTTTGGTTTTCGCTGAACCGTTTCTTGAGGAATTCGTGGTCGCCGTCGTTGTTGCCGAATACGCCGACGAGGTTGCAGTTGAGCGCCTTGAACTTGGGTATCGTGAACGGCGAGGTGTAGTCTCCCGCATGCAAAACCAGTTTGACGTTTTCGCTGTTCAGCCGCCTAACTGCCTTCTCGACCAGGGGCAGGTTGTCGTGGGTGTCTGCGATTATTCCGATGAGCATTTGGCGTTCTCCAATTGTTTTTGCTCGATGACTCAGAAAAGGTTTTCCGTTTTATCTCCTGCTTGGGTCTAGGAATATTCTGGTTTTCGATATAGTCTGAGGCTGGGAGCAGGGATTAAAATAAGACACAAGAAACTTGATACCAGAGAACCCTCTTGGCGAAGGCACCACAATGACCACAAAACAGATGGAAAAGCCCCCGCGACGCAACAAACTAATCATCTCGGCTGAAATCATAAACAAAGCCAAAGTAGACGCATTGAAAACACAGATAATACACAAAGCCCACCTCAACTTCAACCAGCTTAACCAACCCCTTAAGCTCCTGATGGCCACAAAAATATTGGCTAAGACCAAAAATAACGACAAAGAAGTCTACAACCTCACTCAGAAAAGCACTCAGAAAGTTGAAGACTTGACGCGGCACGAACAACTCAGGTGCCTCATCAAGAGGAACCATCGGGGCCTGCAGGCTGCCTTTAACCTGGACTCCGTGAAGGGAGGAACATGAAAATGGAAACTCAATTCGTAAATGAAGAGTTCCGCTGGCAAATCGTGAAAGCCATGCTGGACCAGTACCCTGGACTTAAAGAGAAAGTCAAGAGCTACATGGAAATCCAAGCTGGCTGAACCCCGCAGAACTGACGCAAATGGTGTTTTGGCGTTTTTTCAGGTTTGACTTTTTCGCTTGCCAATTTGTTTTGGAGACACGGGTGGAAGCTGGATTTTTGTGCAAAACCGTTTTAAGCACTCTTGCGTCTGAATCTTAAAAGGGAAACCGTAAATGTCAATTAAAGCCGTCCTCTTTGATATGTTCGACACGCTTGTTATGATTGAGAAACAGCACGCATTCTACAGCCCCGCAGTCAAAAGTATGCATGCCTTTCTGGCTCGGAACGGCGTTCAGATCTCGTTTTCAGCTTTCAGGGATGCCTACATCCAAGCACGTGATGCCCTCTACGACGAGGCAGACCAAAAGATGGAGGAGCCCCACTTCAATATGCGTATACAAAACGCCCTCAAAATCCTAGGGTACCACACTGAAGCGCAGTCCAGTCTGGTGCAGGGCGCAACCGACGCTTTCTGCAGGGAATTCATGAACTACGTCACCCTTGACCCGCAGGCAACAGATGCTCTGGGCCAACTCCACGGCAAATACCGCCTCGGCTTGGTTTCCAACTTCGCCATACCCGAATGCGTCCAGACACTGCTGCAGCAGCACAGCTTAAGTGGATACTTCGACGTGATAATCGTTTCGGCGGCGGTGAACAGGCGCAAACCCAACCCCGACATCTACAAATACGCCCTGGATAAACTGCAGCTTGCGCCTGCAGAAGCCGTGTTTGTAGGCGACACTGTAGACGCAGACGTTATGGGTCCACAGAAAATCGGCATGAAAACCATCTACATCGACAGACGCCCCCAAAAGGACCTAGAAAACCATAAACCCGACCAAACCATAAAAAACCTAAACGAACTCCCAACAGCCATTCAGAACCTCTAACCGTTAGAAAACCGAAAAGAACTTTCAGAACCCTCTTCAGAAATGCCCAAAGCAACAAACAAGACACAATTCTCTTTTGATGACATTAACAAATCATTGATAATACGGGAAGATGGACGCGTGAAATGCTTAGAAAACTGGAAATCACGCACCTATTTGTCGGTTGATATTGTTTTGAGGCAGAAATCTATAGGGGGAGGTCGCTATTGGCGTTTTCTGCAGTCAAACCAACATGGAAACCGTGGCAAATCAACATCTAAGGATGCAACACCCATAAAAGTCAACCAGAAAGCCGCAACCGCCAAAAATTCATAAAAAAGAAGCGGATTCGCTAGCGGGACGTTTTGACTCAAGTTCGCCGTCGGGTTTTTTGCTTGAGTTTAGATTTTTTTCTCAGGTTTGGCTGATTTTTTACAAAAAATGAGGGGGTTACTTTCTCCTTCGTGAGAAGAAGAAAGCGACTATAACAATCACTATCGCAGCTACTATAGCGACTATAGTGTAGATGTATACGGGGGCTAATCCGCCTTGGGTTGATGCGGGCGTTGCTGTTGGCTCTGCAGTAACAGTTGGAGTGGGGGTCATAGTGGGTTCGGGTGTTGAAGTCATGGCTGGCGTAGGCGTTACGGTTGGATTCAGTGTAGGAGTAGGCGTTACGGCGGGGGTTGCTGTTGGAGCAGGCGTGACTGTTGAAGCAGGTGTGGGTTGGACTGGCGCCTCAATTACGTTCAGCAAATTATATTCGCTGTAGGTTTCATCGTAGATTATGCTTGGTTTCATCTCGCCTTCAAAGTACGCCACCCAGCCCCATTGGCCTGCCTCTTTTGGACTATAATCAAGTTCGAACGTACCGAGTGCATCAGCATTTGCTGCAACATTCAATGAAGTTAAATCGGGTTTTGTTAAGCAGATTGTTATAGGTGCGTTTGGAATGCCCGGATTTAGTTTGCCTAAGATGTTTATGGTTTCGTTGTTCCACATTTCGTCGCCTTTGTCTGACCAAGCGTCAAGGCTCATGGCGGGTCTTGGTGAATCATCAAAGCAGTATAGTTTTCCGTCAACCGAACCAACGTAGAGTTTACCATCGTAGAGCGCAGGAGAAGAGCTAACTTGCCCCTCGGTTGTGTACGAGGATAATACTGACCCGTTTAGTCTGAAGCAGGTAACGCTGTAGCTATCACATCCGACGTATAGTTTTCCGCCAACACTATTCCCAAGTGCATCACCTTGTAAATCATCGGCAACTGCCACTGAACCGAACACTTGGAAGCCAAGCCACTGATACCAGAGGCGGGCTCCATCGGTAGCATTGAAGGCTGCTGCACCCATATGCTCTGAAGTGTATAGAACACCCTTATAGTATGTTGGAGCCTGAATCGGTTGGGTGTTAGAACTGGAATCCATGTTAACAACCCAAGCTTCACTGCCATCGTTTACATTGAGGGCTACGAAAATGATAGGTTGCGCATACGCAGCGCCGCCGCCAAAGAAGACTTTTCCGTCTGCCACCACTGGAGTAGGAGCGAAATGCAGCTGTGTCGTCTTTTTCGGTGTAGTCCAGTTCCACAGTTTGCTGCCGGTATCTGCGTCCAACGCGTACATGTTTCTGTCTGTAGATGCAATGAAGACTCTGCCTTGAGAGTATGCGGGGGAACCACAAATTGGGTCTTCTGTTGGATACGTCCATTTGATGTTTCCATCAGCTGTGTTGAGGCAGTAAACATTGTTGTCTAAAGCGCCTACAAATAGGCTGTTGCCATAAACGATTGGTGAAGAACGCGGTTGGAATGACGAAACCTCAATCAGCACAGGAGGTACATTTCCAGCGTAGATGTCTTTCTTCCATAAGACTTCGCCAGTTTGAGCATTAAAACAGTATATGTAGCCGTCGTCAACTCCGGTATAGACTCTGCCATCCGCTACTGCTGGAGAAGACCTCTGTTTATACTGGGTCTCGTACTTCCAAATCATGCTGCCGGTAGAGGCATCAACGCAATAGATGTTCTTGTCATTTGAGCCGAAGTATACTTTGTCGTCCACAATTGCCGGTGACGATTGAACGGCATCGTTTGTTTGGTAAGTCCACCTTGGACTTGATATGTCTGTGGGGCCCGTTTGGCCTACACCCGGATTGTCCACGCTTCCACGGAAGTACGACCAAGGTCTCTTAGAGTCACCAAAACAGTACACTGTACTGCCTGATATACCGAAAAGCATTCCGTAACCAAGCGTTGGACTGTTGAATTGATATGGAAGAGTCCACAAGACCTCACCAGTGAATGCATCAAGGCACGCAAAATGCGCTTCCATTGGTTCCCGTCCCGTAGTGGTTGAGCCGTCGCTTCTGACAATGAACATTTTTCCGTCGCCCACGCAGGGCAGCAGATATCCGATGTAGTAGTCAGCAGGCGCAGTCTTCCATAGCAGGTCTCCAGTATTTGCATCCCAACAGCCTAGAAAGCCTTCAACGCCTATGTTCTTGGCAAAGATTCTTTCATATGCATAAGCCTCGCCATACGAGAAGAATTCTCTTCCGGTTTGAACAGCGTCCCACAGCACAGTACCGTTGTTTGCATCGTAGCATGTGAGTCTTGTGCTTGCGTCACCATGGTAGAGTTTCCCATTCGCGTAGATAGCTGAGTATCCTGCTAATCCCACTTTGTTTGCGGTCCACAATAGGTCTCCAGTTTTCCCATCTAAAGCAAATATGTGGAACGTGTAGGTTCCTATGAAGAGTTTGCCATCTCCAAAGCACAGGATTTCACATGGTTCGTTGACTGTGTATTCCCATGCTATATGCGGGGGGTCAGGAGTTTCTGATAGGTCCCAAGCAACAACTTTGTTGAGTAGGGTAGTGGTGTTATAATTGAGTACATACTTCATTTTCAGCTCAACAGACTGCGTCATTGGCCAGTAATTCTTTAGTTCGCCTCCAGCGTGTCCTACAATTCCCATGTCGACACTCCAGACAAGTTGACCGTTATCTATGCGGTAACATGCTAAGCCACCGGTTGTTGAATACACTCCGCCGCCTGTATCTAAACACATGTATGTATCATCAAGTTTCCAAACGCCCATTGGCACGAAGCCGCGAAGTCCAGTTGCATTGGATTGCCAGATGAGTTTGCCACTGAAGGGATCAAGTGCGTAGACCGCGTTGTTGCCGCAAACAAAGGTTTTTCCACTGAAACTTGTCACCGCACTTGAGGGGTAGTAACCGTATGCTTGCCACCAAGACAGGTTCGCAGGAATTGGCGCAGTAAATGTCCACAGCAATTCAGGGTTGTTCGGTGCAGGCCCATCATAAGACAGCAAACGAGACTCATTATACGCGCCATAAGGCCATTCATACTGCATTATGTCACCATATTCAGGGTTCGGAGCAACTGTTGGAACAGGGGTCGGCATAGGTGTCGCCGTGGGAGTTGGAGTAGCTGTAGCGGTTGGAGCAGGACTAGGTGAAGCAGTGGGAACAGCTGTAGGTGAAGCGGTCGGAGCGGGAGTTGGCGAGTCAGTAGGAACCGCAGTTGGAGAAGCAGTAGGTGTAGGAGTCGGCGTGGTAGTTGGAGCAGGGGTAACTGAACCGCTTGGTGCAGGGGTTGGGGTCTCAGTGATGTCCTTTGCATCCATTGAGTATGGGACAGCGCCCCATTGATCGGGGACATCAGCAGAAGTCGGGGGCCAAGCTTGAAGCCCAAGCTCTGGGTCATATGCGGCTATTCTGGCTGCAAATTCGGGTCCCAATCCCCACGTCATCTTGTCCAAAGTAATTTCCAAGACCCAGTGGGGAGTCCCCGAGATGGGAGTTGCAGTTATCGAATTCCCATATGAGAGTGTTGAAGGAGCGGTAGCTTCAACCCAGTTGCTTCCATCTCCACGGAAGATGTTTACGGTGGTGTGTCCAACAATGTCAATTCTCATATCGTCTGTTTGAGGTGCTGATCCTCCCGTTGGGCCTTCCTCGCCGCCGTCTAAGCAAATTTGCCAATAATCACTGACATCGTTTGTGTTATCACTTAGAAATTCGATAATGAAGCTTTCGTAGATAGCAGAGGGGTAGCCGCCAAAATCATACTTGCTTCTGAAAACCGCATTTGCGGAAATGGCAGTCTGCTCAGCGTCGGTCCATTCTGCGTCAGTGGTCCATTTTCCGTCAAAGGTCACAGAAAACTGTTGTATATATGTGGTGTGTGAGTATCCGGGTTCTGGTGCATTAACGAAAAGCAGTGCATATGCAAAAAAAAGTAAGGCGATACAAATAGCGCCCAAATATCTTTTTTTCATCTCAAATCTCTCTCCCTAATTTTGAGATATGTTCTATTTCGAGAAATGTGCTTAAAAGCTTTTCTAATTAAAAAACAATCAGCCACTTTAGTTTGAAAAGTAACTGTGCTTATTGTTCACTCTATCGATTGATGGCAAAACGGCTTGAATAACCATGCTACATGGCTGCAGGGTTACCTGCATAGAAGAACAGGCGTGAAAAGACAAAAAAATGTATTGCACAAACACCAACACACATCCAATCGAGCAAAAAAGAAAAAAGGGGAATTGTAGGCTGCAAAGAAGTGGAGTTGAAGCGGGTCCGGTGGGATTTGAACCCACGATCTCCGGCTCCGAAGGCCGACACC
>JAOZIE010000001.1:0-3232 GCA_026014485.1 Candidatus Bathyarchaeota archaeon | reverse complement strand
CGTTCGACTGATAATCGAAAGGTCGCCGGTTCAAATCCGGCTCGGCCCACCACACAAATCTTATAAAGCCACGCTCCTAAAATTACTATAGAGGGTTTTGCCATGGTTAACGACGATGAGATTCTAGAGGAACTCAAAAGAATCCGCGCTTTGCTTGAGAAACCCCCTGCACCGCCACCGCCCAAAGGTTCATGGAACGAATTCAAAGACTTCATTTCCAAGTACAAAATATTCGGTCTTGCAGTTGCCTTCATTTTAGGCTTGTATCTGGGCGGCTTAGTCCAGGCGCTTGTCAAAGATTTGCTTTTGCCTGCAATTGGCTTAGCGATACCGGGGATGACCAACTTGTCAACCTTCGCCACTGGACCGTTCTTGATCGGTGACTTCTTGGTTGCGCTGATAACGTTTGTGATAGTTGCCTTTGTCGTCTTTTTGGCGGTGAAGGTTGTGAAGCGTTGGGGCATTGATTAATCGTGCCCTACTCCCTTTTCTTTTGTTAGTGAATTGCTGTTTTGTTGGTGATTTTTGCTGTTGATGTCTGCGTGATGTTGTTTTGGCTGGTTTTGTAGTTTTTTAGTCCTTGGATTATTAGGTGTTCTATGAAGGTGCTGCGTTTTTCTCTGCCGCGTGTGTTTTCTATTTCGCGGAAGAGTGTTTGTTCCATGGTTATGCTGATGTTATGCTTCATAATCGTGAACCTCTTATACGCTGTATACTTGGTATACTGAAAAGCTTTATTAGCTTTACTCAACAAAAGAAACACAGGGCTAACCATGAAAACCCTGCGCATAAGCGATGACGCACACCAAAAACTAACGGGTCTACTAGGCGAAATTACCGCTCAAACTATGAAGATGCAGACGTACACCGACGCCATCGAAAACGTACTAAGCCAAAGCGTCACGTTACCACCTGAAATGCTCAACGAAACCCAAAACTTCATTGACGCCAACAGGAAACTGGGTTACACGACACGGGAAGAATTCATTCGTGATGCAATACGCTTTAGGCTAAGGTTCCTGAAAAACGAAAACGAGTATGTGGAGATTTCCAAGAACGATTACGAGAAACTTTTGCAAGCTATAAACGACATGGACACACCTTTCCGAAGCGTAGATGACTTCATCGACCAGCAAGTTAGATTTCTTTTGGAGCAACATGCATCTTGGCTGAAGCAAAAAGAAGACTACGAAAAAGGCAAAAAAGAATCAACCACGTAACGACCATAACGGATGCTTAACTTCACAGCACCAAGTATTCAGCGCTAAAAGCTACTTGTCCAGTTTTCATTTTCTAGGCGGTTATTTCTGTGAGTCGGGTAGTGGATTTGTAAATCACTAAATATCCCTTTGAACTCTTCACCTTAACTCGATGGTTTGCCAAGGTTGATTTTATCTGTTCAAGGTCTTGCTCAGAAACGGATATTTTGATTTTAAGGGCATAGCTTTTCCCTTCGGGGTCCCCCTTTTCGCAGGGCGACTGCATAACTAAACAGTTGACTATAGAGGCATCTGGGATAAAGTAGAGGATTTCCCTCAGAATCTGGATTGCCTCGTGTCTTTGCAAGAATTATGCACGTAACAGAACTAGTTAACTTTGAAAGTTAAGAGATTTGCAGTAATGGTCATGTAAATTTTTTTGAACAAGTCAGGTTTATCATTCATTATTTTCGACAAGGTCGCCATGCGATTTTTTGTTAAAAAGCGGTATACGTGGAGTCCATAAAGATTAAACAAGAAGAAATTAAAAGGTCAAGTGACTTTGAGAAGATTAAGCAATATTTTTATCAAAAGTGATTACCAAACGATTGGTATATTTGAGCTACTTCAGCCCTTGCTCATGCGGTTAAAGAAAACAACGACAAAACGAAATTTGACAACGGTTTGTTAACCGTGAGATTCCACAAAAAGCACCAATTACGGGATAAATTACGATTTAAACAGAATGTGTCGCCATCGTTTTTATTTTTGGAGGTTATTTTTTTGTATTTCGCCTTCAGCTACCAGTTGGTTATAGTATCTCTCGCACTTCTGCAGTGACAAGCCATGTCTTTGACAGAAAACAGCTAAAACCTCCTCTACGGAGTCCTGTTCTTTTCGCGCCTGAATCATCTCTTTGAGTTCTTTAAGGTGCTCTTTTTCAGGTTCGTTTGTTTTCTCAGTCAAGTTGTGCACCTTCAGCTTCCTATAATTGATTGCGCTTTGAAGCAAAAATACCTTCCTGACTTGGTTCATCAGAGCCCTTTTTGCTTCCAAATTTGTGATCCCTGACAGGCAACAAAGGGGTACTTTTTGCAAAGTCGATGCAGCAAAATGACAAATAGCGTTGAACCTGAAAACCGAAAAAGCACGCGGAGCGCACTTGATTGCCTGTGCGCCCAAACGTAACTTGTCTATTTTAGGCTGTTTTTGCTTTTCTCTTCTTGCTTGAGAAGATGTACTCTACGAAAGCTAATCCGAAGGATCCTGCACCAAGAGAAACCCACATCAAAGTTGCGGTGAAGTCCATTTTTTTATTACCACCTTTTGAGTTTTGTTGCGAGATAGGTATTTTGCTGTTTTTAAGGTTTTAGTTTGGGCTAAGGTGTTTTTGTATGGAAAAAACGGACGCCAAGCCGTTTTGCCATTTGCATCTAGTCTAAACTTAAGAAGCACCAACCACCCCATTTCTTGGTGAGGTTCGACTGGCGCTTACGTTTCTTATTCAGTAGCCGCCTTAGCAGCAGATGACTGTTTTGGTTGTTAACTCTGTGTCCGTCTGGGGGTGTTCAGCAGTCACAGGTTTATAGAAACATCTGAACTAAGCGAAACCTCTATATTTGTAGATGAAAATTTCTTTTCGAACAAACGTTTGCGGGCCCGTAGCTCAGTCAGGCCAGAGCGGCGGACTCTTAATCCGTAGGTCGCGGGTTCAATTCCCGTCGGGCCCGCCACACCAAACACGATTTTATTCTGTTTCACCCATCTTTTTCTTTTTGAAACAGTCTACTCCCGATAGGTTAAGTCCCGACTGGTTGCATCCTAATGCAACAAGAAGTAACACAGAAATATCTTCGGGCAGTACCGTCGACGAAAAACCATCGAAATTTCGTTATGTTAACGGGTTTCGCCAATTTCAGTTTTTGTCAACTGTTTTTCTCTTAACGATAAATTAGTCTATCGCAGTTAGTCTTCTTCATACTCTTGCTTAGAAAGCTCAACTGAAACTGAATCGTCATGACCAGATTTTCTGT
>JAOZIE010000010.1 GCA_026014485.1 Candidatus Bathyarchaeota archaeon | reverse complement strand
TGTCCCGTCCTGAAATAGGTTGACAGCCAAAGGACCTATTTCATGAAAGAGGAAAGCAAGCAGCGAGTTAGGCGTACTCAACGCGACTACACGATGGGCTTTAAATTGTCGGTGGTCGCGCAAGTGGAAGAAGGCGAAATGACCTACAAGCAGGCTCAGGCTCTTTATGGTATTCAAGGGCGAAGCACGGTGCTCGTATGGCTCAGGAAGCACGGCACGCTTGATTGGAGCAAGCCCATGGTACATTTTCGCAAGAGTCCAACGGCAAAAGAAACACCAGCCCAGAAGATTAAGCGCCTGGAGAAAGAGCTTGAGGAGGAAAGGATAAAAACCGCACTCCTTGATAAAATGATTGAAATTTCCGACCGCGAGTTGGGGACTTCAATAAGAAAAAAACTTACCCCCGAGCTGCACGAAGTCTTCAGAGAGAAAGACAAATGAGCTTATCCGCCTGTTGCAGGCAGCTCGGGGTCAGCCGTCAGTCCGTGTACCTGGCTGAAAAGCGCCATGATGCACGGGAAGCCAAGCTTCAAGAGGCAAAGGCCATGGTCTTGAAAGTGCGGGCCAGGATGCCCCGTCTTGGAACGCGGAAGCTGTACTTTTTGCTGAAGGATGAGTTTGCGGCAAAGGGAATCAAAGTGGGACGCGACGCGCTATTTTCTTTGCTGCGAAGAGAACACCTGCTCATTGCTCGGAAGAAGAACTACACCAAGACGACCAATTCAAAACATTGGCTAAAAAAGCATCCAAACTTGTTAAAAGAGGTTCATCCCGGATATCCGGAGCAGGTGTTTGTAAGCGACATAACCTACGTGAAAACACGCGAACAAACGTGCTATCTCACTCTGGTGACAGATGCTTTCAGTCGAAAGATAATGGGATACAACGTGAGCAAGGATCTCGGTGCTGAAAGTACAGTCAAAGCGCTGGACGCCGCGATAGGAAACAAACAGAGGACAGTGAATACGATTCACCATTCAGACCGAGGGCTCCAATACGCCTCTTTGATTTACCAGGAAAAGCTCAAGGAGTCCGGGATGGTACCCTCCATGACAGATGGTTATGACTGTTATCAAAACGCCCTGGCGGAAAGAATGAATGGTATCCTTAAGCAGGAATTCATGATCGCCACATGCAATAGCTTTGTGGAGCTAGATACCTTGGTGAAGGAATCCGTTGAAATCTACAACTCGGAACGGCCACATCTCAGCTTGGGAATGAGAACGCCAAGTGATGTACACGAATCAGGCTGCGGGGCTAGCCCCGCAGCCTGATTAAAACCTTCAAAAACCGTCAATCAATTTTAGGACGGCTCA